>CAVRZZ010000008.1:0-281092 GCA_963725875.1 uncultured Chloroflexia bacterium
GGGCGAAAGACCGTGGAGGGCGATACGTTAGCCCTTTCGACCTACTGACGGGCGGCCGAAGGTCCTAGTTCGGTGCCCAAATGCACCATCTGGGCACGACCACAGAAGGAGGGCCCCCGAGTTGGCGAGGGGGACGACCACGCCACCGCACCCCCACCACCCGGCGTCGGGTTGTCGTGACGGATCCGTTGGGCCGTGATCTTGAACCTGGGTGCCGGACCGACTTTGCGTCATGTGCGAGTCTGTGGCGCGATGGCCGCCCATGCGAGGGGGCGACACGGACCAATGTCGGGCCTGGGCCGCATCGCGCGACGACCGCACGACCCGGACCATCGTGCTCGCAGACCCGTGACCAGTGCGGCCCCCCGCGACCGGGAGGACGGCCGCTATGCTGCGGGCTCTTCCGGGCGACCTGGCGTCCGGGTTGTTCGGGTTCCGACGTGACCGAGAGCCCCCAGCGCCCAGCAGCCCAGCGCTCTCCCGCGTTCCGGTTCTTCCTGACGGCGACGAGCCTTCTGTTCGTCGAGCTGCTGTTGATCCGCTGGATTCCGGCCAACGTCATCTACGTCGGCAACTACCGGAACTTCCTGCTGATGGCGAGCTTCCTCGGAATCGGCGTGGGGATCCTCTGGGGCCGCGACCCAAAGCGCATCCCGATCTCCCCCTTCGGGCCCCTGCTCCTCTCCCTCGTCCTGCTCGTGACCCAGGTCCGGGTGGGGATCTACCTGACATCGCCGAACGAGATCTTCCTCGGCTTCAACAACAGCACAGGCGCGGATCCGAACTTCCTGATCCTGCCGCTCCTGGTCATCCTGGCCACGGTCATCATGGCCGGCCTCGCCGTCCCGCTCGGACCGCTGCTCAAGTCCATGCCGCCGCTGCGGGCGTACACCTTCGACATCCTGGGCTCCCTGTCTGGCGTGGCCCTGTTCACCATCCTCTCGGCCGCCGGCACGCCGCCGATCGTCTGGTTCGTCGCGCTGGCGATGATCGCCTCGGGGCTGGGCCTCGCGAACGGGCTCTCTCGGGCCTCCGCCGTCACGGCGGGATCGCTCGCCGGCGTCCTCCTTGTGGTCGCCGCCACGTTCCCACCAAGTCAGACGTGGTCGCCGTACTACCGGATCGACGAGTACAGCTCGGGCGGGATCAAGGCCCTCGACGTCAACGGCATCCCGTACCAGGCAATGTGGCCAACAGATCTGACCTCCATCAGCCCGTTCTACGAACAGATCTATCGCTGGTTCCCTGACGAGACGTTCCCGCGCGTCCTCATCATCGGAGCTGGGACGGGGACAGACGTCGCGTTGGCACTCAAGCATGGCGCGGGGCATGTCGACGCCGTCGACATCGACCCGGCCATCCAGGCGATCGGCGTTCGCGACCATCCCGATCACCCGTATGACGATCCCCGGGTGACGCAAATCGTCGACGATGGTCGCGCGTTCCTCCGCCGGACCACGGACCGCTACGACCTCGTGGTCTTCGCCCTGCCCGACTCCCATACGCTGGTCAGCACGTCCGCGAACCTGCGTCTTGAGTCGTTTCTGTTCACGAACGAGGCGTTTCGTGAGGTCCGTGATCACCTGGCCAGCGATGGCGTCTTCGCCATGTACAACTTCTACCGCGAGGACTGGTTGATCCAGAAGCTAGCCGGGATGCTTATCGATGCGTTCGGCTCGCCTCCGATCGTCCGCGAGTACGCGGGCACGGCGGCGACGCTGGCGGCGGGGCCGCTGGTCGCGGCCCTCGGCGGCGCGCCACCGCCCGGCGAGGGCGTGGATGCTGTGAGCTTGCAGAATGCGCCCGGGCCGGCCACCGACGACTGGCCGTTCCTGTACCTGCGCCAGCCGTTGGTGGCGCCGTACTACCTCGGCGCCATCGCGATCATCATCGCCTTCGCCGTGCTGCTGGTGGCCCGGGCCGCTGCTCGCAGCGGAACGTCCTTCCGCCGCTTCAGCCCGCACTTCTTCGTGCTGGGGACTGCGTTCCTCCTCCTCGAGACACGCAGCCTGGTGACCTTCAGCCTGCTGTTCGGGGCGACCTGGCTCGTCAACTCGCTGGTCTTCTTCGCCGTGCTCGCGAGCGCGCTGCTGGCGATCCTTATCAACCAGCGCTTCCACTTCCGCAGCCCGCTGCCCCTGTACCTGGGTCTCTTCGGCTCGCTCGCGCTCGCGTTCGTGCTGCCTCCCGCGACGCTGCTCATCGAGCCCGCCTGGCTTCGCTACCCGCTCGCCGCCGCCCTTGCCTTCGCCCCGGTGTTCTTCGCGAACCTCGTCTTCAGCTACTCGTTCCGCGACACCCGGAGCGCCGACATGGCCTTTGCCTCCAACCTGCTGGGAGCGGTGGTCGGCGGTGCGATCGAGTACGTCGCGCTCGTAACGGGTTACGGGGCCCTGCTCGTCCTCATCGCCGGGCTGTATCTCGTCGCCTGGCTGCTGGCCACCCACTTCCGCCGCCTCGCGGACGTGGAGCTCGCCCGGGAGACGACGCCGAGCGCGAACGTCTGAGTGGATCCAACAGCCAGACGGGACGACCGGTCGACCCGGACCATCGTGCGCCCAGACCCGTGACCAGTGCGGCCCGCGCGACCGGGACGACGGCCGCTATGCTGCGGGCTCTTCCGGGCTGCCTGACGCCCGGGTCGTTTCAGGACCCGACGTGACCGAGACCTACCAGCGCACTCCGGCTCCGCGCAGTCCCGCGTTCCGGCTGTTCCTGACGGCCACGAGCATCCTGTTCGTCGAGCTGCTGCTGATCCGCTGGATCCCGGCCAACGTCGTCTACGTCGGCTTCTTCCGCAACTTCCTGCTCATGGCGAGCTTCCTGGGCATCGGCCTGGGGATCCTGTGGGGCCGGGATCCCCGGCGCATCCCGATCTCACCGTTCGGGCCGCTCCTGCTCTCCCTCGTGCTCCTCGTGACCCAGGTCCAGGTGGCGATCGAGCTGAGCTCCCCGGACGAGATCTTCTTCGGTCTGAGCGAGAGCACGCGCGCGGACACGAACTTCGTCGTCCTGCCGCTCATGGTCATCCTCGCCACGGTCATCATGGCCGGCCTGGCGGTCCCGCTCGGACCGCTGCTCACGTCCATGCCGCCGCTGCGGGCGTACTCGCTCGACATCCTCGGCTCGATGACCGGCATCGCCCTGTTCACCGTCCTCTCGGCTGCCGGCACGCCGCCGCTGGTCTGGTTCCTGGTCCTCGCGACTCATCGCGTCGGGGCTCGGGCTCGCGAACGGGCTCTCGCGCGCGTCGGCCGTCACGGCCGGTCGCTCATCGGCGTGCTCCTGGTCGTCGCCGCATCGGCGGCTCCGAACCAGACGTGGTCGCCGTACTACCGGATCGACGAGTACGACTCGGGCGGCATCAAGGCGATCGACGTCAACGGCATCCCGCACCAGGCGATGCACCCGACGGACAGGCTCGTCGACCCCTTCTACGAACAGGTGTACCGCTGGTTCCCGGAGCGGACATTCGAGCGGGTCCTCATCGTCGGGGCCGGAACCGGGACGGACGTCGCCGTGGCGCTCAGGCACGGTGCCGAGCACGTCGACGCGGTGGAGATCGACCCGGCGATCCAGGCCATCGGCGTTCGCGATCATCCCGACCGCCCGTATGACGACCCCCGGGTCACGCGGATCGTCGACGACGGCCGCGCGTTCCTCCGCCGCAGCACGGACCGCTACGACCTGGTCGTGTTCGCGCTGCCCGATTCGCTCACCCTCGTCAGCACGTCCGCGAACCTGCGGCTCGAGTCGTTCCTGTTCACCGTCGAGGCGTTCCGCGAGGTCCGCGATCACCTGGCCGGCGACGGGATCTTCGTCCTGTACAACTACTACCGCGAGGACTGGCTGCCCCAGAAGATCGCCGGAATGCTCGACGCCGCGTTCGGGTCGCCACCCATCATCCGGTCGTATGACGCCACGGCGGCGACGCTGGCGGCCGGGCCGATGGTGGCGGCGCTCGATGGCGCGCCGCCACCCGGCGAGGGCGTCGACGCGCTGGACCTCGCGACCGCGCCGCAGGCGGCCACGGACGACTGGCCGTTCCTGTACCTGCGCGAACCGTTCATCGCGCCGTACTACCTCGGCGCGATCGCGCTCATCATCGCGTTCGCACTGCTGCTGGTGGCGCAGGGCCGCCGCCCGCAGCGGAACGTCGATCCGCCGGTTCAGCCCCCACTTCTTCGTCCTCGGGATCGCGTTCCTGCTTCTGGAGACCCGCAGCCTGGTCACGTTCAGCCTGCTCTTCGGCACGACCTGGCTCGTCAACTCGCTCGTCTTCTTCGCCGTCCTCGCCAGCGTCCTGCTGGCGATCGTCATCAACCAGCGTTTCCGATTTCCGCAGCCCGTGGCCGCTCTACGCGGGGCTCTTCGGCTCGATCGCGCTGACGCTCGTGCTGCCGCCGTCGACGCTGCTCATCGAGCCGGCGTGGCTGCGGTACGTGCTGGCGGCCGCGCTCGCGTTCGCCCCGGTCTTCTTCGCGAACCTCGTGTTCAGCTACTCGTTCCGCGACACGCGAGACCGCGGACATGGCGTTCGCCTCGAACCTCCTGGGCGCGGTCATCGGCGGCGCGATCGAGTACGTCGCGCTGATCACCGGGTACGGCTCCCTGCTCGTCGTCGTGGCCTGCTCTACCTCGCCGCGTGGCTGCTGGCCACCCGCTTCCGCTTCCTCGCGGACGTCGAGCTCGCCCGAGATGCGAGCACAGGCGCGGGCCTGGGGCACCAGCGCTCGGGGACGGAGATGCGCGCTCCCGGCCACGCCCGGTGCCTGCTCGCATGCCCGGTGCTATTCTCGCGACCGATGACCGCATCCCCCACGGACCTCGACCCCGACTGTTCCCCCGCGCCCGCCAGCGAGGCGGGCGCACCCGACGCCCCGGCTTCCGCCGCCGGAGCCGCCCCGCGCCCGCCCGCGGTCCCCGGCAGCCTGCGCGCGGTGCGGCGCGCCTTCGATGCCATCGACCCGGCCACCTGGGACGCCCTTGCCACCGCGTCGCCCTGGGCCACCCCGTTCTCCCGCTGGGGCGTCCACCGCGCCTGGTGGGACGCCTACGGCGGCAACGCCCACGAGCAGACCCTGGTCGTCGTGGACCCCGCGGCCGCCGACCCCGGGGCGCCCGTCGCCATCGTCCCGCTCATGCACCGCCACGAGGTGGAGCCCGACGACGCGATCCTCCGCACGCGCCTCCGCGGCGACGCCCACCTGCCGTCCACGGCGGTGGCGCCGACCGCCAAGGCCGTCTTCTTCGGGGCCACCTACCACGTCGACTACGCGACGCTCCTGGCCCGCCCGGCCGACCTGCCGGCGGTGGCCGAGGCCGTCGCCGGGGCCCTCGCCACGCCGGGGGACGCCCACGATCCCGACCACCCGGACCGGTGGGACGTGGTCGACCTCCGGCGCCTCCGCTGCGGCGACCCGGCGGCCGCCGCGCTGGCCGAGGCCTTCGGCGCCCGGACCGGCGAGGGCTGGACGGTGGTCCGCGAGCGCGAGGAGGTCTGCCCGGTCGTGACCTTCGAGCCCGGCGCCGACTTCGAGGCCTACCTCGGGACGCTCGGCAAGAAGGAGCGCCACGAGGTGCGCCGCAAGATCCGCCGCGCGGAGGCCGCCGGCGAGGTGCGCCTGGAGCGCTCGGCCGACCCGGTCGCCGACCTCGACGCGTTCGTCGACCTCCACCAGAAGCGCTGGGGCGCCCAGGGGCTCTTCCCGCCGACGCCGGGCGGCGAGCAGAGCCGGACCTTCGTCCGCCGCCTCTTCGAGCTCCTCGGGGCCGACGGGACGGTCCAGCTCCACTTCGCGACCGTCGGCGGCCGGCGGATCGCGGCGGGCGTCTGGTTCGAGGACGCCGACGCCTGGTACCTCTACAACGCCGGCGTGGATCCCGGGGCGCGCGAGCTCTCGCCCGGCGTCCTCATGAGCGCCAAGGCGATCGAGGGCGCGATCCTCGCCGGCAGGCGCCGCTTCGACTACCTGCGCGGCGACGAGCCGTACAAGTACGAGTGGGGCGCCGTGGACGAGCCCATCCAGCGCCTGCTGGTCGTGCGAACGGGCGACTGAGATGGGTGCCCCGCTTCCCGGCGATCCCTGCGTCAAGCCGAAGGACCGGCCCCCGGTCCCCGGCGGACGCCCGGTCCGCGTGGTCGAGCTGCTGGCGACCGGCACGAACGGCGGCGCGCAGGAGCACGTCTACTCGCTCCTCAGCCGCCTCGACCGGAGCCGCTACGAGCCGACCGTCATCTCGCTCTCGCCCGGCAGCGCGGTGCGCCGGATCGCCCGCCTGGGGATCCCGGTCCACGTGATCGAGGAGCCCGACGATGCGATCGCGGTGGGCGCCGTCGCCACCCTGCTGGCGGACATCGCGCCCGAGGTGCTCCACAACCACATGTACCGGGCCGAGCTGGTCGGCACGCGGGCCGCGATCGCCCTCGGCGAGGCGGGGCACCGGCGGCCGTACATCGTGGGCACCGTCCACTCGAGCCGGCTGCGCTCGCCGGAGGACCGCGCGATGCTGCGCGACCTGACGCCGCAGATGGACCACCTGGTCGCGGTGAGCCGGGCGATGGAGCGCAAGATCGCCGACGAGCGCCCGAGCGACGTGCCGGTCTCGCTCATCTACAACGGCGTGGACCTCGTCCGCTACGACCACACCGACCCGTGCTGCACGCTCCGCGAGGAGTACCGCATGCCGCCGGGGGCCCAGATCGTCGGCGTCATCGCCCGCCTGGAGCACGAGAAGGGCCACCCCACGCTCCTCGACGCCTGGCCGCGGGTGCTGCGCCGGGTGCCCGGCGCCTGGCTCCTGGTGGTCGGCGAGGGGAGCCGCCGCGAGGAGCTGGAGGCGCAGGCGGCCGCCCTCGGGATCGCCGAGCAGGTCGTCTTCACCGGCCGCCGCGAGGACGTCCCCGCGGTGACGGCCGCCCTCGACGTCGCCGTCCTGCCGTCCTACCGCGAGGCCCAGGGCCTGACGATCCTGGAGGCGATGGCCCTGTCGCGCCCGGTGGTCGCCTCCGCCGTGGGCGGGATCCCGGAGATGATCGAGGACGGCCGGACGGGGCTCCTGGTGCCCCCGCACGACGCGGACGCCCTCGCCGCCGCGATCATCCGGCTCCTGACCGACCACGCCTACGCCGACATGCTGGGCCGCGGCGGCCACGACCTGGTCCACGACCGCTTCTGCGTGGAGCTGATGGTCTACGCGATCGAGGAGATCTACGACGAGGGCGCCCGCGCGGTCCGGCCGCCCCTGCTCGAGGTGGCCGCGGCCGTCTGAGCTCGCGGTCCTCGCGCCACCGGACGCGGTACTAACGGGCGGGTGACGCCTGTCGCCGGCTGGTAGAGTCCGCCGGGAGTCGAGCGGCAGGGGAGCGGGCATGCGGCACTACCAGCGGGCGATCACGGCGATCTTCGTGCTGTCCGGCGCTGCCGGCCTGACGTACGAGATCGTCTGGTCGCGCCAGCTGGTCCTGATCTTCGGCAACACGACCCAGGCGATCGCGGCGATCCTGACGGGCTACTTCGCCGGAATGGCGATCGGCAACCTGGTCGGTGGGCGCCTGGCCGATCGTGTTCGATCCGGTCTCCGCCTCTACGCCGTCCTCGAGCTCCTGCTCGTGGTCGTGGTGCTGATCACCCCGGCGCTGTTCACGGCGGTCCGGGGCGCGTATGGCTGGGCCGTATTCGTCGCTCGAGGAAGACCACGTCGTCCTCGCCGCCATCCGGTTCCTGCTCGCGCTCCTGGCGCTCGCCCCGGCGACGATCCTGATGGGGGCGACCCTCCCGAGCCTCACGCGGCACCTCGCCCGGCGGGCATCCGACCTCGGCGACGTCTTCGGACGCCTGTATGCGGCCAACACGATGGGTGCCGTGCTCGGCGCGATGGTCGCGGGGTTCTTCCTGATCGAGATCCTCGGTCTCACGGGTTCGCTCGTCGCCGGTGCTGCGGGCTCCGCGATGGCTGGTCTCATCGCGCTGGGGCTCGCCGCCCTGGAGGGAAGGCACGGAGCCGGCGATTCCAGGAGGACGACGCGGGCAGCACTGTTCCCCGGGACGCTGTCACGGAACAGGAGAGGGGATCGGCCCCTGCGCTGGCGCCCCGCGACCTTCGCCGGCTTGCGCTCGCGGTGGCGTTCGTGTCCGGCCTCACCTCTCTCGGCTACCAGACACTCTGGACGCGGCTCCTGTCGTCCGGCACCGGCTCGATCTCCTACGTGTTCTCGGCGATCCTCGTGTTCTTCCTCATCGGGCTTGCCCTGGGACCGCTGCTCGTGGCCGTGGGCACGCGGCGAGGCATGCCCACGCTGCCCTGGCTCGGCGGGGCGCAGCTGCTGATCGCTGCGCTTGCAGCCGTCGGGACGGTCCTGATCGCCTGGCGCCCGTTCGACCTGCCGGTCGGCACCTCGTGGGCGCTGGTGGTGGTTCCGACCGCCACTGCGATCGGCCTGTCGCTACCCCTCTCCGCGCGGCTTGTCCGCTCGGACGACGCTCACGTGGGCAGGGACGCCGGCACGGTACTCGGGTCGAACACGACCGGTGTCGTCCTCGGGACGGTGGCGATCCCGTTCCTCGCAATGCCAACCATCGGGTCTCCCATGGCGGTCATCCTCCTCGCCTCGGTCAATGTGGTCATGGGCGTGGCAATCCTGTGGCTGGCTGGAGGCCGGCGCCTGAGCGCGCGCGCGGGCCTGGCCTCGCTGGTGGTCGGCGGCATGGTCGTCGCGATCGCGGGCCTCGGCCTTGCCGCGGACCCCGCGGTCGTGGCGATCGAGAAGGGGGGCACCCTGTTCGCCTCTGCCGAGGACGAGATCGCCTCGGTGCAGGCGGGTGAGGCCGGCTCGGGGCACAAGCTTGGGTGGCGGGCACGTCGATGACCGAGCTCACCGTGGACGCCCGCCTCATGGCCGTTCTTCCGACGATCGCCCGGCCGCAGGCCAGCGACATGCTGGTCATCGCGTTCGGCATGGGGTCGAGCTACCGCACGGGCCTCATCCTGGGCGAGCGCGTGGAGGGCGTGGAGCTGGTGCCCTCGGTCCCGGAGATGTTTCCGTGGTTCTACGACGACGCCGCCGCGGTCCTCGCCGACCCCATGGGACGTCTCCTGATCGCCGACGGGCGTAACCACGTCGAGCTCACCGACCGGTCGTTCGACCTCGTCGTCGTCGACCCTCCCCCGCCGATCGAGAGCGCCGGAACCGGGGTGCTGTACTCACGCGAGTTCTACCAGGCCGCGGCTGAGAGACTCAGGACGGGCGGAGTGATGATGGAGTGGATCCCGTACGGCCAGACGCTCTCGGAGTTCCTCACCCACGTTCGTACGTTCCGATCCGTCTATCCGGAGGTGACCCTCGCCTTCGGGCCAGCCGGCTACGGGATCTTCATGTTCGGGTCGTCCGAGCCGGTGACCTTCGAGGACGCGCAGATCCGCGAGGTGCTGTCGCGCCCGGGCGTCGCCGACGACCTTGCCGCTGCGGCCGACACCCCCGTCACTTCGATCGAGGACTGGGTCGACCTGATCCCGACCCTCGTGATCGCGTCCGGCGCCGACATCGCCAGCGCTGTCGGGCCGGGCAACATCATCACCGACGACCGTCCGCTCACCGAGTACTTCCTGCTCCGCAGGATGGCGGACCCGGACGCCGTGGCGATGTCCCACGACACTGTCTCTCGGGCGTTCGGACTCCCCTAACGGGACGGGCTCGCGTTTGTGTCTGCCGGGTGAAGGGCGCCACGCGGTGGGAGATCGGATTCGGCGGATCGATCGCCCAGTAGGAGGGCGAAAACGACCACCGTCGCAACGATCATCGCGATGCTGCCGATCACCCCGACAATCCCGCCGTCCGGCAGCGTCGGGCCGAGCTGGTCCGGCGGAACAGCTGCCACGAGGTTGAGGCTGATCGCGACTGCCAGGATCCCCCACACAGCCTGGATGAAGCGCCGGCCCAGGAGGGGGGCCAGGAAGACGAGCGCCGCGTACGCGTATCGCTCGTGCATCGAGGTCATCAGGCAGAAGGCGACGAGCGTCGCGGCGGCCAGGCCCAGGTACAGGCGCTCGGGCGTCGCGCGGCGCGCGAGCGAGACCAGGATCACGGCCTCGGCGAGCCCGGTCAGGAGGACTCCCAGGTAGCGGGGCGTGACGGGGCCGAGCCAGGGCGTCGAATCAGCCAGGAAGGCGCCGTCGGCGAACGCGGTCTGCACCAGCCACCATGGGTTCCAGGCCCGCACGCTCAGGATCGGGAAGATACCGTTCTGGTAGTAGTCGAGGTCGCGCAGGTAGTCCGAGATCCCCCCGTATGGAATGAAGGGCAGCCACGTGAGCGCGGCGACGCCAAGGGCGACGAGGCCCACGGGGATAGCCCGCCGCACCCCCCACCGGCCGAGCGCGGCCCGAACGGCGCGGGTGCGGTCGTCTGGAGTCGGCCGGCTGACATGCGGCCCAGCAGATAGAGGCGAGGAGGGATTGCTGAACGTGTATGAGGGGTACCGACGAGATCGGCTCCTAGAACTCGTCGTTCCTCGACGTACGCGCCGCCCGCACGAGGGCTTCGTACCGGGTGATGTCGGGCGAGGCCGACAGGCCCTGGAACAGCAGACGCCGGGCACAGCGCGGCCCGGCTCGGCAGCCACCCCGCCGGCGCGGGGGTTGCCCGGCCTGTCGATCGCGCTGCCGGACTGGCCGGCGGCGCTGCGGGCGCTCGCCGAGACGTCATCCTCGCGGGCGGGAGCCTGGTCGTCCTCGACGAGTTCCCGTACCTCCTGGCCGGGCGCCGAGCTCGCCTCCGCATCCAGGAGCTGTACGACGCGTCGCGGCGCCGGCCGGGCGCGCCGGTTCGCCTGGTCCTGTGCGGCTCGGCGATGTCGGTCATGAGCCGCCTCTCGCGGGGCAGCAGGCCCTCCGGGCCGCGTGACCAGCGAGCTGGTCGTCGGGCCCTTCGACTTCCGGGCGGCGGCTGCCTTCTGGGGCGTCTCGGCGGGTCCGCGGCTGGCGTTCCTGCTCTACGCGGTGCTCGGCGGAACGCCGGGTACCGCGACCTTCTCGGGGCAGGCCCGGGTTCCGAGGACGACCTGGGCGCGTGGCTGGCCGAGGGCGTCCTCAACCCGTCCCATGCCCTGTTCCGCGAGCCGACTTCGTCCTCGCCGAGGAGCCGGCCATCACGGATCGCGCCATATACCAGTCCGCCTGGCTGCGATCGCCGGCGGCAGGCGGACCTCGGGCGCATCGCGGCGGCGCTGGGACGCCCGGAGACGTCGATGACGCACGTCCTCGACGGCCTCGAACGCGCCGGGTTCGTCGAGCGCGCCGACGACGTGCTGCGCGCCGTCGCCCGACGCTCCGGATCCTCGACCCGCTCCTGCAATTCCACACGCGGTCGTCCGGCCGGATGCCCGTCGCTTCGAGGCCCGCCGGACGCCGACGCGTGGCGGGACGCGCGCCACGCTTCGCCTCGGGGGTCGTCGGGCCCGCGTTCGAGGAAATGGCCCGCGCCTGGACGTGGACGCACGCGTCGGAGGCACGCTCGGCGGACGCGCCACGCACGTGGGCTCGACCGTGATCGCGGACCCGGCCGGGCGCGCCAGCTGGAGCTCGACGTGGTGGCGCTCGATCGAGCGACGCCGGCGCGGGCGGATCCGCGTGCTCGCTCCTCGGCGAGGCGAAGGCCAGCACGTCGGCACGGGGCGTCGGCGACCTCCGTCGCCTGGAGCGCGCGCGGGACCTCCTGCGTGGACGGGCGGACGTGGCGGACACGCGGCTCGCGATCGTCGGGCTCGGCGGCTTCGACCGCGAGCTGCGCGCGAGGCGAAGCGCCGCCACGACGTGGTGCTGGTCGACCTCGACCGCCTGTACGGGGGGTCGTGACGATGGCGGCGAGCACCGCGGTGGTCGGGATGACGTCATGAACCGCGACCGCCTCTGGCTGGCCCTCGCGATCCTTCTGCCCGCGCTGGCGGCGACGATCGCCCCGATGTCCACGATCGATCTCGCCTACCAGGTGCGGGCCGGCGAGCTGATGCTGGCGTCGGGCGCGGTGCTGCGGGTCGACCCGTTCACGTTCACCGCCTTCGGCGACCCGTGGCTCAACCAGCAGTGGGGTGCGGGGGTGCTGTTCGCGGCGGTCCACGGGCCGGCCGGCTGGGGCGGGCTCGTCGTCCTCCGGGTGGTGCTGGTGGCGGCCGCCGTGGGCCTGGTGGCAGCGGGCGCCCGGCGCTGGCTGGGGCCGCGATCGGCGGCGCTCCTGGCTCTCGCGGGCTTCCTCGTCGGCATCGCCTCGGTCGGCCTGCGGGCCCAGCTGTTCGGGATCGTCCTCTTCGCGGCGGTGCTCGCGATTCTCGCCTGGCGGGATCGCCGCCCGCGCCTGGTGCTGCTGATCCCGCTCCTGGTGCTGGCCTGGGCGAACCTCCACGGCAGCTTCTTCCTGGGCCCGGCGGCGGTCGGCGTGGCCCTGGTCGACGATCTCCTGGCCCGGCGCGCGGGCGTCCGGCGGCTGGCGGCCGTGCTGGCCCTCTCGCTCGTCGCCACGTTCGTCAACCCGTTCGGGCCCGCCGTCTGGGGATACGCCCTCGGGATCGCCACGAACGCCGAGATCACGCGCCTCATCACGGAGTGGCAGCGGACCTCGCCGCTGACGGTCACCGGGGCGCTCTTCTACGCCTCGGTCGTCGCGGCCGGCGCCCTGGTCTGGGTCGCCCGCGGCCGCAGCCTGCCTGCCGTCGTGGCCGACGCTCGCCTGGCTCGCGGGCCTGGCGCTGCTGGGCGCCTACGCGGAGCGCGGCGTCGCGTGGTGGGCCTTCGGCGCCCCGGTGGCGGTGGCGCCCACGATCGCGGCGCTCCTGCCGGTGCTCAGCGGAGCCCTCCACGGGGCAGGCCGGGCACTGGGCGCCGAGCCGCGCCCCGAGGCGCCCCGGGAACCGCGCACCGAGCCACGGCGCCTCCGCCGCCTCAACGCCGTGCTCGTGGTGGTTCTCGGCCTCGTCGTCGTCGCGTTGCAGCCACTCTGGCGCGGCGGGGACCCGCTGACCGGCCCGGACGGCGTCCTGCGCGACGCGCCGGGCGACCTGGCCCGTGCGCTGTCGGAGACGGCTGGACCGTCGGATCGCGTGGTCGTGCCGCAGCCGTGGGCGTCGTGGTTCGAGTGGGCCTCGCCGGGAGTGCCCGGTGATGGTCGATTCGCGCGTGGAGGTCGTCCCCGCGTCGGCCTGGGCGGACTACGTCACGATCGTCGGTGGCGGCCCGGCCGCGCTGCAGACCCTCGAGCGGATTGCCGCGACGGTCGTGGTCGTGGATCCGGAAACCCAGCCGGCCCTCGACATCGCCCTCCGGACGCGGGACGGAGGCTGGCGCCTGGTCTACGAGGACGCCGACGGCCTGGTGTTCACGCCCGCGGATTGAGGCGGCGTCAGAGCTTCGAGGACGCCCAGTAGCGCTCCGCGAAGCCGGCCAGGCCGGCCAGGCCGGCCACCTTCGTGCCGTAGCCGCGGACCGCGTCGCCCATCAGGTCCCGCCCGCCGAAGAGCCGGTCGAGCTGGCTCTCGTAGAGCGCCAGGCCCTGGATCTTGCGCTCCACCGTCTCGGTGATGTCGGCGTACTCCGGGGTCAGGCCGACGTCCTTCGGGATCCCCGCGAGCGCGCCGGCCGGCAGGTCGTCCAGGCGGCGGAAGCCGTTCCACCAGGCGTACGGGAAGTCCTCGTAGTAGGTCACGATCCCGGCGTACTCCGGCCCCGGCATGACCCAGCGACGGCCCAGCTCCAGGAGCGCGACGCCCACCTCGCGCACGAGCTGGTGGTCGACGTGGTCGCCGATGCCGAGCGGCAGGTAGACCTTCTGGGGCTCCAGGCGGGCGATCTCCCTGACCAGGAGGTCGATCGGGGCGCGGTCGTCGAGGCGCGGGGCGGCCAGCAGCTGCTCGTCGCCCTCGTAGCCGCGGAAGACCGCGTCGGGCAGGTCGAGGAAGACGATCGACGCCTCGGCGAAGTAGGCGAAGCGCTCGTCCTCCAGGCGCCGGGCGGCCATCAGGTCGCCGGCCATCTTCGCCTCGACGAGCTCGGTCGTGAGGACGGCGCCCGCCTGGGGCACGTCGTCCATGAGCGCCTGCCCGGCCTGCGGCCGGTTGTGGATGTCGGCCCGGCGGTACCACGAGGAGCGCTGCCAGAAGCGCTTGGCGGCGGCGTCGGCCTCGGCCTGGGTGGCGTCGAGCCGGCCCGCGTCGGCCCGGTAGGGCGCGTCGGCCTCGGCGTCGAGCGGCTGGTCGGCCCGGATGTTCTCGCGGTTGAACGCCTCGGTCGTCGGCCAGACGGCCTTGCTCCCGAACCCCAGCGCCTCGCGCTGGTACTGGGTCAGGCCGGCGGCCGACCCGTTGCCGGAGAAGACCGTGAGGATCGTGACGTTCTGGCCCAGCTCGCGCAGGCTGGCGATCAGCCCACCGCAGGAGAGCGCGACGTCGTCGGGGTGGGGGGCGACGAAGACATGGGTCATGGCCCGGCGAGTATACCGATCGAACCGGCGGCGATCGACGCCCGTGCGGCCGGAGCAACCGTGAGGCCCGCCGCGCACGCAGATGGCTGTCGTCACGGACCGTACGCCTGCACCTAGCCGTGCGTACGCTTGTCTGAGAGCCTGTCCAGGCGTACACTCCTGCGATGAAGCAACACACGACGATCAACCTCGATCCGGACCAGGTCCTGGAGGCGGCCGACCTCCTCGGGACCCGCGGCACGGGCGAGACGGTGCGGGCCGCGCTCGCGGAGGTGATCCGGGCGAAGCGCCGGGCACGGCTCCTCGAGCTGACCACCGGTCTCACGCTCGAGGACCTTCGCTCGATCCGCGCGCCCCGCTTCGAGGCCGAGCCGTGATCGAGGCCGTCGACACGTCGGTCCTCATCCTGCGGGAGCGCAACCCCGCGGCGCGGGCATGGCTGGAGCCGAGGCTTCACGCCGACGCCATCGCGATCTGTGACTTCGTCGCCATGGAGTACCTCATGGGCGCTCGAAGCGGGCAGGACTACGATCGAATCCGGGATGCCCTGGACGCCTGCGTGCCGGATCCCGGTCGAACCGCGGGATTGGGGCCGTGCCTTCGAGGTTCAGCGGCTCCTCGCCCACCAGACGGGTGGCGGCCAGCGCGCGGTGAAGATCCCGGACCTCCTCATCGCCGCCGCGGCCGAGCGGGCCGGGTATCCGCTTGTCCACTACGACGCGGACTTCGATCGCATCGCCGCCTTGACGGGGCAGCCGACGTCATGGGTGATCCCCGCCGGGACCTCGTAGGGGCGCCGGCGCGCCCGCGCGTCGGGGCGCGCGTCCGGAGCGCGGGGCGCGTGCCCGCCCATTCGGCGTGAGTCCAGAAGCTGGCCCCGTGTCCGCCCGCGGGGCGCGTGCCCGCCCCGGCTTCAGCGGAAGCCGGCCTCGCCGATGAGCGGGACGAAGACGCAGGCGCCGTGGGTGCTCGTTCGCAGTCGGCCGCCCTCGCGTTCGACCAGCACCAGCTCCTGCTCCCAGCGCGCCCCGACCGGGATCACCAGCCGCCCGCCGTCGGCCAGCTGGTCCGTCAGCGCGTCCGGGATGCGGGGGGCGGCGGCCGCCACCAGGATCCGCGCCCAGGGGGCCTCGCCGGGGGCGCCGGCGCTGCCGTCCCCGACCCGGATCTCCACCGCATCCCCGTAGCCGAGGGCGTCCAGGCGGTCGCGGGCGGCGGCCGCGAGCTCGGGGATGCGCTCGATCCCCAGGACGCGGCAGCCCATCGCCGCGAGGATGGCCGCCTGGTAGCCGGACCCCGTCCCGATGTCGAGCACGCGCCGGCCGGGCTCGGGCGCCAGCAGCTGGCTCATCAGCCCGACCATGAGGGGCTGGCTGATGGTCTGGTCGTGGTCGATCGGCAGGGCTTCGTCGGCGTAGGCGAGGTCGCGCAGGTAGCCCGGCACGAACGCCTCGCGCGGCACGGCGGCCATGGCCGCAAGGACGCGGGGATCGTGGACGCCGCGCGGCCGCAGCTGGGTCTCGAGCATGGCCGACCGGGCGGCTGCCAACGGGTCGGGGTTGGCGCCGCCGTCGCGCTCGCCGCGTTCGTAATCGCGGGCTCGTCCGTTGTCGCCCGGCCGGGTCACGGATCGAGGATACGCCCGCCCCGCGACGACTCGGTCGGCGGGAGCGTCCGTCGCCCTGGCGCCCGGGAGCCGGCGTGTCGCGGCCCCGCCGTTGCGGGCGCCTCTGCCACGCTCCCGCTACGGGGCGGGTGTCGGGCTCCCGGGCGGCGCCGCCGACGCGCTCGGCGCGGGCGATGCGCTCGCCGACGGTGCCGCCGACGCGCTGGGTGCCGGGGTCGCGCTGGGTGCGGCCGACGCGCTGGGAGCCGCCGACGGGCTCGGAGCCGGCGTCAGCGAGGGAGCCGGCGTCACCGACGCAGCCGGTGTCGGCGAGGCGACGGGCGTCGCCGTCGGGATCGGCGACGGCGACGGCTTCGGGGCGAAGAGCCCGCCACTGCCCAGGAACAAAGCGTTCAGGAAGATCAGGCCGAACACGACGGCGATGCCCGCGACGAAGACCTTGGAGATGCGGTCGTCGATGTGGACCGCGCGCTCCGAGGCGGTCGGCGCGTGCTCGGGGGCAGCTGCGCCGCGTCGCCCGAAGCGACGGCCCGCGGCCGCGGCGCCCCCGGCGGCTCCAGCGGCTGCCCCGGCCGAGGCGCCCGGGATCCCGGTGCCCGCGGCGGCGCCAGCCTCGAGCTCCTCCGACTCCTCTGCTTCGTCGCCGAGGTCCGCCTCGCGCGCTTCCGCGCCCTCGAAGTCGGCTTCCTCGGCCTCGTCGGCTCCGGTGTCGGCTTCCTCGGCCCCGGCGTCGGGTCCTTCCGCCGCGTCGGCGGCGTCTCCTTCGGTCGTCTCCTCGGGCGCGCGCCCGTCGGGCTCGGTCATCGTTGCGTCGTCACTCCCTGGAGCCGCCGCGGCGGGCGGCGAGCGCGGGGGGCCGGGATTGCCCGCGTACGCGCTCCGGCCCGGAAGTGTACCGGAGGCTCGGCCGGCGCGACACGCGGCGGGTCCCGGGCGTCCGCCCTACGCGTCCCGGAGCGGCCGGCTGAAGAGCCCCGCGATGCCGGCCAGCATCGTGACGATCCCGAAGATGCCGAAGACCGGCGCCGGGCCCAGCAGCTCGCCCAGGATGCCGCCGGCGGCCATCCCGAGCGTGATCGAGCCGAAGACCGCCGAGAAGCGGAACGAGATGACGCGCCCGATCATGTCCGCCGGGGTGCGCTCCATGAAGAGCGTCTGCGTCGGGATCACGAAGATCATGTTGGCCGCGCCGAACCCGAGGGCGAGCCCCACGGCCGTGCCCACGTTCGAGGTCAGGGCGAGCCCGGCGATGGCGGCGCCGCAGAGGATGTAGCCCGCGATGATCATGCGGCCGCGCGCGATCCGCGCCCCGACGAGGCCGATCGCGAAGCCGCCGACCAGGTTCCCGATGCCGATCGCCGCCTCGATGAGGCCGTAGCGGGCGATGTCGTCGATCGTGTCGGACTGCAGCGCGTCGCTGGCGTACACGGCCATCAGCCCGATCGTGATCCCGATGGCGAACTGGCCGACGATCGCCTGGAGCGTGTTGGCGAAGAGGACGGCGTCGCGGCGCAGGAACCGCCAGCCCACGACGAGGTCGTCGCGCAGGCCGCGGATCCCGGGCAGGGCGGCGGCCGTCGCCCGCGCGATCGGCGGGATCGTCATCGTGACGATGAGGAGCGCCGACGCGACGTAGGACACAGCGTCCACCCAGAAGGCGACGGGGAGCGCGGCGCCCAGCGCCGTGACGAAGAGCGTGGCCAGCGGGTACCCCAGGACGTCGGCCATCGAGTCGCCCAGCCAGATCGCGGAGTTGGCGGCGACCAGCTCGTCGTCGCGCACGATCCGCGGGATGACCGCGGTGCGGGCCGGCCGGAAGAAGATCGAGATCGAGGTGAGGCCGAACACCAGCGGATAGACGAGGAGCACGTTCAGGTCCACCGCGAACGGCAGGGTCACGACGATCGCGGCCCGCAGGAGGTCCGAGACGATCATGACCCGCTTCTGGTCCCAGCGATCCACGAGGGCGCCCGCCACGGGCCCCAGGACGAGGTTGGGAAGGGTGGCGGCGACGAAGGTCAGGGCCACCGCCACCGCCGACTCGGTGATCCCCAGGACGAGGAAGGCCAGGGCGATCTGGTGGATGCGGTCGCCGAAGAGGCTCACCAGCTGGCCCACCCACAGCGCGCCGAACGAGCCGTTCTGGGCGAGGCGCACGTACGGGTGGCCGAGGGCCCGAGCCAGGATTCCGCGCTGGGCCTCCGCCAGGCCGCCCGGCGCGCCGGGCGTCGGCGTGGGAGTCGGAGCCGCGACGCCCGCCCCGGAGCCGCCGAAGACGATCGGTCGCTCCAGGCTGATCGACTCGGTGAACCCCGCGGCCAGCCCGGTCGCGGGACGGACGCGATGGCCGGTCCCCGTCGCGGTCGCGGTGGCGACGCCGCCGTGCGGGATCGGCTCGGCGGCCCCGTCCGCCGCGCGCTGCCCGCGCTGCTCGCCCGGCTCTCGAAGGAGGCTGGCAAAGACGAAGAAGGCCAGGCCCGACGCCAGCAGCACGTCGCCGATCGAGAGGACGTTGGGCGCGACCGACAACGGCACCGGGATGACGTCGCCGAGCGGGCCGGCCTGGCGCAGGAACGCCCCGAGATCGTCGGCGCTGACGAGGAAGTGGATCGGCGAGAGGATGTCGGCCGGGGTCATGCCCGCCGCCTCCAGCGCCAGGTCCCACACCGGCATCCGGCCGCCGTTCACCAGGATCGCCGTGGCGTTCAGGACGGTGCCGACCAGCGCCAGCCCGATGCCCGGCCGGGCCCGGTTCGCCCAGAGCGCCACCACCAGGAGGCCGTAGGCGCCCGCAAGGAGCGGCACGCGGAACTGGTCGGCCAACGCCACGTCGCGGAGCAGCGCTGCCTCGACGCCCAGCCGCAGGGCCAGCGCCGCGAAGATCAGGAGCGTCCAGCGCAGGCGGACCGCGAGGAGGTTCTCGAGACGCCCGCCGGCGACGAGCCCGGCGACGAGTCCAAGGATGATCCCGGCAAGGAGCATCCCGGGATTGTGTCAGGACGCGGGGTCGGGGGCGGCGCTGGCACCGCTCGACGGCGACGCGCCGGGCGTCGCTCCGGGGCCGACGTCGGCGCTCGTGGCCGTCATCCGGATCGCCGCCTGGGCGAGGAGCGGCACCGGCGGGCGCGGCTCGGACGCTCGCCCGGGGTCGTTGATGCCGGCCGCCCAGTGGGTCCGCGTGAAGGCGTCGACGACGACGGGGTCGAACTGGACGCCGGCGAACTTGCGCAGCTCTGCCATGGCCTGGTCGGACGTGAGCGGCTTCATCCGGTACGGCCGGGCCGCGGTCATCGCCTCGAAGGCGTCCGCCACGTGCAGGATCCGGGCGAGCTTCGGGATCTCGTCGCCGATGAGGCGGTCGGGGTACCCCGAGCCGTTGTACCACTCGTGGTGGTGCCGGATGATCGGCAGCTCGGGGGCCAGCTTCGTGACCGGGGCGATGATGTTCGCGCCGATCACCGGGTGGGCGTTCATGATCGCCCGCTCTTCCTTCGTCAGGCGGTCGGGCTTGTTCAGGACGTTGTCGGGCACGCCGATCTTGCCGATGTCGTGCAGCAGCCCGCCCCACTCGAGGGCCTCGAGCTCGTTCCCGCTGACGTGCATGACGCGCCCGATGTCGACCGAGATCTGCTGCACCCGCATGCTGTGGCCCGACGTGAACTTGTCCCGCGCATCCACGGCCTGGGCCAGGCTCTTCACGGTCTGGGTGAACATCTCGCGCATGTCGATGTAGTGACGCAGCGCAGTCGGATCAGGTAGACGGGAGGATGACCAGGAGGATGGCCCACCATCCGGCCCCTTCCATCACGTAGATCTGGCTCATGAGCCAGGCAAGTGGAACAAGCGCAAGGAAGGTCCCAAAGAAGGTCGGCGCGTCACCGCGGATGACCTCCATTGCGACCCTGCGCCGTGGCGCAAGCTGAGCACCATCGAGCACGTGATGATCAGGTTGGACACGAAGAAGACAGTCGCCCCAGCCACGGTCGCGAGGAAGCTGAGCTGGGCGGCGTGGCACCGACTGCGTTGAACATGCCGCTGACGACGCCGCCGCAGAATGGCCGGAAGAGCAAGCCCGGCGTGGTTCGCGAGCGTCCCGTACCAGGGCACCTCTCGGCGCAATTCCCGCAGTTCCGTCCTCCGAGGAGGGCAACCCATCCCGCCGCCGTTGGGCCGCCGAGGCTGAGGACGACGACAAGGGGTGCGATTGAAGTGTCGACAATCGATCCCCGAGGCATCTCGACGGGGAGGGCGGATGCCAACAGCGTGATGGCAGTCCAGAAGACCAGGCCGGCGAGCACGTCGAGCTGCACGTCGTTGAAGACGTGATAGGCGGATCGCAGGGTTGATGGGAATCAGAAAACTCGTGACGATCAGCGCAATCGCGCAAACCGTCAACGAGCCCGGCGATGTAGGCCTTCAGGCTTCGGTTCATGTCCCTCGATCTGTCGCCGCCGACTTGAGGCTAACTGTAGCCTCGGTCGGCCGGGACCCGAATGGGACGAAGGTACTCAGAAGCCGTTCAGAGATGCTCCCCCGGCGAGGAGCACGGCAGCCAACGCCGCTATCAGGGTGGCCGTGCGGAGAAGCCGGGACTTCATGTTTCGATACCCCGGATCCCTCGTGACCCCTAGAAACCCTTCAGACCGTAGACCGGAGCCATCGCGTGCCCTCCAAGGGTTTCCGTGCTCCTGGGAACACAGAAACCGACCAGACTGGGGTCGGTCGGTTGCACTACTCGCTCCGCCTCGCCCTAAGTGCCCATTTCAGGCGAGGCCTCTGCGCGTCCGATATTGACATTGCCTCCTAGTACCTGAGTACCAGTCGGCGGGCGGACTCTAGGCGTCCGCGGGACCCTCGGTCAATACGTAACGTTCCCTATGTCCACTGGACTGCACACGATCTACCGATCGTCACAGTTGGTCAAGAGGGGGCGGCTCGATCCCGAGCTCCTCGCGAACGACCGACGTGTAGTGCTGGTATTGCTCCGCCGCCGCTGCGTGCGCCCCGAGCAGCCGGTACATCTTCACGAGGCCGGCTTCGATCTCGTCGAGCGAGGGGTCCGTCTCGAGGACGCACCGTGAGAGCTCCATGGCGTCGCCGAACCGCCCGGCGGCGGTGCTCGAGGCGATCGCTCGCTCCATCACCTCCAGGTACTGCGCGTGGAGCGACTCGCGGTGCGTCGACGCCCAGTCGTCGTACGAGAAATCGAGAGCGAACCGACCCCGGTACTCCGCCGCGAGCTCCATCACCGCGGGGAAGGGCGGATCCGCGCCCAGGGCCCGCAGCTGTTGCCGGCAGCGGACGCTCCGGCTGGTGATCAGCTCGGGGTCGAGCCACACGAGCTCCGTGTCCTGGTTGACGTAGCCGGGCGAGAGATCGTCGGAGTACGAAGGTTCGATGATCCGCCGCAGGAAGTAGACGGTCTGGTGGAGCGAGTTCACCGCCTGGTCCGGATCGGTCTCCGGCCAGAGCGCGTCGAGCACCTGGTCGCGCGTGGCCGACAGCCCTGGGCGGCTCAGCAGGAAGCACAGCAGGGCGAGCGGCTTCCGGCGCATCTCGGTACCCGGGACCACGCGCGTGCCGATCCGGACGATGACGCGCCCCTGGTCCTCGACCCAGACCCGGTCGGCGGTCCGCCGGGCGAGCTCCCGGCCGAGCGACGGCGAGCGGTAGGGTCCCTTGAGCTCCCGGCTGAGGGAGCGCAGACGCCGGACGTCGGACTTCTCGCCGACGGCATCGAGGATGCGCCCGGCGGTCCAGCGATCACGCGCCGGTCCCGCGTCGACCACGGCGCGCAGGCCCGGGAGCCAGCGTCGCGGCTGGCGCGTGGCCGCCTGGAGGACGACCGCGAGCGCCGTGTCGTCGAAGTCCGCGAGATGGACGACCACCGCATCGGCGAGGGCGACGACCACGCCCGGTTCCACCGACCAGAGTGCCGTGACCGCCGAGGAGGCGGAGCCTGGGTCCAGCTCCAGGTTCTCGAGCAGCTGGATGGCGCGGATGGCTCCACCGGCGCCCTGGCGCTCCGCCTGCGCCCGCGCCATGGCGATGAGCTCGGCGGCGTCCGGGGCTCGGGTGACGACGGCGGCGACCGCCCGGGCGACGCGAACGCGCACGTAGAACCCCGGATAGCCGGTGTGGCGGCCCGGTTCGATCGTGTCGAGCGCAGCAGCGGCGTCGCCAGCCCTGCCCAGGCGGATCATGTTCTCGGCCCGGAAGAGGGCCAGGTACGTCCGCTCGGCGTCAGTCCGCGCCCCCACGGCCTTCGCCTCGGCGACGAGGGCTCGGGCCCGATCAGCGTCGATGTAGGTGCCGACGACGTCCGCGGCCTCGAGCAGCGTCTCGAAGCGGCCCTGCGGAAACCGCGAGGCGAGCGCCTCGTCGATCTCCGACAGGGCTGCCGTGATGTCCCCGCCGTGGGCGTGTGCCCATGCGCTGACCGTCCGGACCGTGTCCATCTCGGGCCCGGCCGACGTGGCGGCAAGCGCCTCCAGCGCGGTGCACGCGTGGTACAGGGCGCGCGCCCGGTCCCCGATGCCGCGCGCAATCCAGGCCAGGTTCAGGTGCGAGATGCCGTAGTAGTGAGGGTGGCCGTGTGGTTCAGCCAGTTCGGCCACCTTGCGCAGTTCTGAGTCGGTTGCTGGTATCGGGCCATCGACCATTGAGCCCGCACCGGTCAGACAAGCCGCGGCGATTGCGGCAGTAGACGCCCCCTTCGGTGTTGCTCCTCTAGCCTCAGGGGCGAATTCGACAGCCTGCGGGTAGTTGCCTGCGTTCCATTCCACCGTCGTGAGCGTCGCGAGAGCGACCGTCAGGCTGATCGTCGGGTCACCCTGCGTCGAGGCGTCGAGCGCTCGGTGAGCCGCGTCGCGTGCCCGGCCGATGTCGCCCTCGCGGAGGAACGCGCGCGCCGCGAGCGCCTGGGCCCAGCCGCCCTGGTCCGGGACGCCACCCGCCGCGATCAGGTCGACGGCCGCCTGCGCCCCGCCCGACCCGAGGATCTCCTCCAGGGACCCGGAGAGCACCCGCCCCACGTCGTCGCTCCGGCCGGCTGCGGCGTAGTGGTGGCCCGCGAGCCACCAGCTGTTCCCCTCGGCCGTTGCCGCGATGCGGGCGTGGATCTCGGCGATCCCCTCCGGCCCCACCGCTTCCAGGAGCCGGCCCTCGAGGAAGCTCCGGACGAGCGGGTGGAGCAGCCGGCCCGCCTGTCCCGTTCGACCGCGCCGCGAGAGAAGCCCGGCCTCCTCCGTGACGTCGAGGAGGCGGCGCGCGTCGGTGACGGAGACGTCGGCGGCGACGGCGGCGAGCTGCGGCGTCGCAACGTGGAGGAGGGCGCAGCGCTCGAGGAAGTCCTGGAGCTCGAGGGGCATGCGGCCGACGACCTCCTCGGCCAGGTAGTCGTGCAGGTCGCCGTGGCGCGCCGAGAGGCCCCGGATGACCGCCCGGATCTCGTCGCGGGGGCGCCCCCGGACCGCGGTCTCCACCAGGCGCAGCGTCGCGGCCCACCCTTCCGTGGTGCGGGCGAGATCCTCGAGCAGGTCGGCCTCCAGCGGGTGCCGGTAGGTGTCCCGGAAGAGCTGCTCCATCTCCTGGCGATCGAACCGGAGGTCGGCGGTGGAGAGCTCCGCGACTTCGCCGAGCGCCCGCAGCCGCGCCAGCGGCAGGGTGGGCGTCCGCCGCGTGGAGATCACGAGCGTGAGCCGCTCTGGCCCGCGGACCAGCAGCTCGCGGACGATCTCCCGGACCTCGGGCGCGTCGTCGACGACCTGGTAGTCGTCCAGCAGGAGCACGGTTCCGCCGGTCACCCAGGCCCGGGTCTCCGCCAGGAGCGTCCGGACGATCGCCCCGCGGTCGACCGTGCCGGTGCCGAGCTCGCGGAGGAGCGACATCGTGTTCGGGGCGAACCCGGGATCGACCTCCCGCCCGGCCGCCACGACGTGGTGGACGAAGACGACCCAGTCCCGGTCGGTCTCGTCGAGCCGGTACCACAGGGCGCGGATCCGCGTCCGCCGGCTCCAGTCGGCGAGGAGGGTGGTCTTGCCGTGCCCGGCGTCGGCGACGATCAGGACGAGCCGCGAGTGGATCTTGGCGGCCATCCAGCCGAGAAGTCGCGGGCGCTCGAGCGTCTCGCTGGCGAGGAAGGGAGGCTGGACCTTCCCGAGCTGGACCGGGAACCCGAAGACGTCCAGCTCGCTCGTGGGCGGCTCCGGCGACCGCGGCACCGGCGACGGCGGCGGAACCGGGGCAGCGGGTCGGTCGGTGGGCTCACCGTCTGGCTGCATGGTCGGCCTACCGGGCCCCACGGCGACGCGGCCGCCGGCCGTTCGCTCGTCGAGCGCGCGGGACCGGGCGTGCGCCGGGCGCGTGAGGCTGGAGACGAGGTCGGGGAAGGGCCGTGCCATGCGGCCCATGCTGCCGGACGGCGCTCACCGGCGACTTATCTCGGCTCCGACGCCGCGGGGCGGTAGCAGGCGCGCCGTCGGCGACGACGGCAGGAGCGCCGGCGGCCGGCGGCGCACCCGGGTGCAAACCGGGCCTCAGCCGTCGTACTCGAAGCCGATCTTGATCTCGACGCGATACTCGACGATCTCGCCGTTCTCCACGACCGCGCTGGACTTCACGACCTCGACGGTGCGGATGTTGCGCACGGTGCGGGACGCCGTCGCGACGGCCTGCCGGGCCGCGTCGCTCCACGAGGTCGGGCTCGTCCCGACCATCTCCCGGATGATGATGACGCCCATGGCTGTGCCTCCAAGCGGGGCCGCACGCCAGCGCCGGCCGTCCGTCGGAAGTCTATCGCGCGAGGATCTCCGGTCGGGAGCGATCGGGGCCGCCGGGCACGGCCGGGGACCACCGGGTCTCGCCGGGAACCGCGGTCGCGCTTGCTCCGTCTGGTGAGGCATGTGGAAGCCGACCGATCGCCAATTCCTCGTCGCGGGCCTTGCGTCCGCGCTCGTCCTCGCCGCCTGTTCCGGTGGCGCGCCCGCCTCGCCCTCCGGGGCACCTGGTGCCTCGGGCTCCCCGGCCCGTTCCCCCGCCTCTTCCCCCGCCGCGACGCCTGCGGCCTCCCCGAGCGGCCCCACCGGGTCGATCGACCACCCGACGGGAGCCACCGAGCTGGTGCTGCGGTTCGAGGAGGGCGGCGGGTTCGTGATGCCGACCTTTGCCATGGTCCAGGTGCCCTACTTCTCGCTGTACGGCGACGGGACCGTGATCTACCGTCCCGCGTCGGAGCCGTTCCCGGAGCAGAAGCCGGGCGAGCCGATGCGCTTCCCGCCGCTCCGCGTGGCGAAGATGAGCGAGGCGCAGGTCCAGGCGCTGCTGGCCGACGCGCTCGGCCCGGTCGGCCTCGCGATCGCGAAGCCGCGCTACGAGAACATGCAGGTGGCCGACGCCCCGACCGCGCTCTTCACCGTCAACGCCGACGGCCGCCAGAAGCAGGTGAGCGTCTATGCGCTGGGGATCGGCATGGCCGATCCCGCCAGCCCGAGCCCCGACGACGCGATCCTCGCGGCCATGGCGGCCTTCGCCGAGCGGCTCCGCGCCTTCGACCAGGAGATCGCGAATGGGAACGCGACCGACGTCGGGCTGTACGCGCCGACCCGCTTCCGCGCCTCCCTGCTCGAAGGCGGACCAGGGGCCGAGGGCGCTCCTCGGCCGTGGCCGTGGCCGATGTTCGGGCCCGACGCGTTCACCGTCGCCGACCAGGCGACCGGCTTCGGCTTCCCGTCGAGGGTCCTGGGCGGCATCGAGCTGTCGCTGCTGGGCCTCGAGAGCCCCGAGGGCGGCGTGTCGGGGATCTCGGTCGTGGGCCCGGACGGCACGGTCTACGGCCTGGGGCTGCGCCCCCTGCTGCCGGACGAGCAGCGCTGACAGCGGGCGCGGGCCGGCGCGAGCGGCGCGGGCGCCTCGCGTCCTACGGGGCGGCGCCGCTGTAGCGCTCGCCGGCATAGCTGACGAACCGCGTCTGGCTCTTCTTGAACCACAGGTCGATCTCGCCGGTCGGCCCGTTGCGGTGCTTCGCGAGGCGCAGCTTCACGACCTCGCCCTCGGCATCGTGGTCCTCGCCGCCCCGCTCCTTCTCGCGCCAGAGGAACATCACGAGGTCGCTGTCTTGCTCGATAGCCCCCGATTCGCGCAAATCCGACAGCCTCGGCTCCTTCGATTCGCGCATCTCGGGCTGCCGGGAGAGCTGCGAGAGGGCGACGACCGGCACCTTCAGCTCGCGCGCCAGCGCCTTGAGGCCGCGGCTGATCTCGGAGACCTCCTGGACGCGGTTGGCGTCCTTCGTGGTGGTCGACGACTGCATCAGCTGGAGGTAGTCGACGATCACGAGGTCGAGGCCGACCTCCGCCTGCAGGCGCCGAGCCTTCGTCCGCAGCTCCATCGTGCTGATGTTCGGCGTGTCGTCGATGTAGATCGGGGCCTCCGACAGGGCCGTCATCGCCTTCGAGACGCCGACGAAGTCCATCTCGTCGAGGAACCCGGTCCGCAGCCGCTGGCTGTCGATGCCCCCGACCGACGAGAGGAGCCGCAGCACGAGCTGCTCCTTGCTCATCTCCAGGCTGAAGATGCCGACCGACCTGGGGGGCGTGTTGCTGATCGCCGCGAACTCGGCGACGTTGAGGGCCAGGCTGGTCTTTCCGACGGACGGCCGGGCGGCGAGCACGATGAGGTCGGACGGCTGGAGGCCGGTGGTGAGCGCGTCGAGATCCGGGAAGCCGGTCCGGACACCGCTGATCTCGCCGCGGTGCGTGTGGAGGTAGTCCAGCCGGTCGAAGGCGTCGTGCAGCAGCTGCTTGAGCGGGCTGAAGCCGGCGGCGAGCCGTCGCTCCGAGACGGCGTACAGCTCCTGCTCGGCCCGGTCGATCGCCTCCTGGACCTCGGGCGTGTCCTCGTAGCCGATGCCGGCGATGCGGCCCGCCGCGGCGATCAGGTTCCGGAGGACCGCCTTGCGCTCGACGATGCGGGCGTACTGGGCCGCGAAGACGGCGGTCGGTGTCTGCTCTGCGAGCGACGAGAGGTATCCCCGGCCGCCGACCCCCTCGAGGCTGTCGGCGCGCTCGAGCGCCTCGGCGACGGTGACGATGTCGATGGGCTCGCGGCGCTCCCAGAGGTCCATCATCGCGCCGTAGATGGTGCCGTTGGCCTGGCGGTAGAAGTCCTTGGGCTGGAGGATGTCGGCGACCTCGATGATCGCGTCGCGGTCGATCAGGAGGGCGCCGAGAACCGACTGTTCGGCCTCGAGGCTCTGGGGCGGAAGGCGGTCGATGGACACGGGGACTCCGGGTGCTGCTCAGGGATCTCCTACATCGTGACGCGGGTCGCCGTCCGGCGCGAGGGGGTTGTCCACGAGTCCGGGTGCGGCATCCACGTCGCTACGGGGAGCCTGCCCGATCCTGTGGACAAGCTGTGGACGACGCTCCGTGCGGGCCGTTCAGTCGAGCCGGCGAATGACCCCGATCAGCTTGCCCTGGATCCGGACGTCGTCGTAGAACTGCGGTGGATACTGCGGGTTCGCCGGCTGCAGCCGCACGCGCCCGTCCTCCTTGAAGAACCGCTTGAGGGTGACCGCGTTCTCCTCGACCTGGGCGACGACGATGTCGCCGTTCCGGGCGGTCTGCTGCGGCCGGATCACGACGTAGTCGCCGTCCGCGATGAGGGCGTCGATCATCGAGTCGCCGCGCACCCGGAGCAGGTAGGCGTCACCGGACGGGGCGAGGAGGTCGGGGATGGCGCGGTACTCGTCGGCGCTGGCGTACGCCTCGATCGGCCCGCCGGCCGCGATCTCGCCGATCACCGGCAGGACGTGCGCCTCGACGGCCTGGGACTGGGGCATCAGCTCCGTGGAGAGCCCCATGAGGAGCGCGGCCTTCGGCGTCAGCCGGATCATCCGCGACTGGGAGGCCCCGCGGTCGAGGTAGCCCTCCTCCTCGAGGGCGCGAAGGTGGTGGTGGACGGCGGAGGTCGAGGCGAGCCCGACGGCGCGCGCGATCTCCCGGACCGACGGCGGCACGCCGTTGGCGCGGATCATCGCGGCGATGTAGTCGAGGATCTTCCGCTTGCGCTCGGCATCGTGCCTGGTCACGCGTGCTCCTTTCCCGGCCGTTGGCAGGAGAGTACCGAACGCCCGTTCGATTGTCAAGGACGGGCTGGCGCGGGGGCGCGAGGGCGGGGCGGTGGGGCGGGGCCGGCCGGTGAGCCCGGCCGTCCGGGCAGCGCTCGACCGTCGGCCATGGCGCCGACGCGGTCCATCCGCGCGCCGTTCGGCACTGTCCGATGCCGCGTGGCAACCTACCATCGCACCACCGCGTGGTACGGGCGTCGCGGGCGCCCGGCTCGACCGAACGGCTGAGGTGTCGGCATGACTCGCGTCCTCGTCATCCACCACGACATCGACCTCTCCGACCAGGAGGTGGACAGCCTGCGTCGCAGGGGCTACGACGCCCGCCAGTGCCTGGGGCCGGTCGGGGCCAGCTGCCCGATCCTCAATGGCCTTCCGTGCACCCTTGCCGAGGGCGCGGACGTCCTCGTGTACGACGCGTTCGTGACCGGCGAGCCGGACGGCGCCCAGGCGCTCATCGAGGGGATGCGGGAGATGCATCCGGAGGTTCCGATCGTCCTGGTTGCCTCCGGCATGGAGCCGTCCTGGATGGAGGCGGCCGGCCAGCACGGCGTCACACCGCTCGTCGGGAATCCGACCGGCGAGCGCCTTGCCGAGGCGATCGAGGAGGCAATCGCGGCCAAGGGCGGCGAAGCGTCGGCCGGCTGACGGGCCGGCACGGTGCGGGCGAGCACGGCACGGCGCACCAGATCGGCCGGCTGACGGGCCGGCACGGGCGTGCGCGGACGGGCCGGGCGAGGACGGCGGCCGCCGATCCCGCCCCGCATCGGGCCCGGCGAACGGGGCTGCTAGACTTCCCTCTCGCCTGCGCGCGGCATGCGGGCACGAACGGAGCATCCCGACGAGGATGGCGGATCCCACGAACACACCCACGGTGCCGGCTCGCCGGCGGCGCGGCTCCCGCCGGCGGTTGATCGGCCGCACGATCACCCTGCTTGCGCTGCTGCCGCTCGCCGGCCGGCTGCCGCTGCATGCCCGAGTCATGGTCGGGCTCGTGTTCGATCCCCGGGTGCCGGCATCCCGCAAGGCGATGCTCGCCGCCGCGCTCGGCTACGTGGCCGCGCCGATCGATCTCATCCCCGACCGATTCCCGCTGCTCGGCATCCTCGACGACGTCATGGTTGCCGCGCTCGCGCTCGACGCGTTCCTCGGTGGCGTGCCGGACGAGGTGCTCGAGGAGCAGCTGGAGGTCGTGGGCCTCCCGCGCGCGGCGTTCGACGACGACGTGCGACGCGTGCGGCGGCTCGTGCCGCGGCCTCTTCGCCGCCTGGCTCACCAACTCCCCGGCGCATTCCGGGTCGGGGTCCGCATCGCCCGCGAGGCCGACCTGGGCATTCGCCTCCGGGGCCTGTTCGACAAGGAGGGTTCTCCCGCGTGAAGGTCATCCTGACCAGCGACGTCGCCAAGATCGGCAAGAGCGGCGAGCTCAAGGACGTGGCCGACGGCTACGCCCGCAACTTCCTGATCCCGCAGAAGCTCGCCGTGCCCGCTGCCGGCGGGGCCTACCGGGCCTGGCAGCACGACATCGCCAGCCGCGAGGAGAAGCGCAAGCGCGAGCGCGGCGACGCCGAGGTCGCGGCGCAGCGGATCGCCTCCACGACGCTCACGATGGGCGTCAAGGTCGGCGAGGGCGGCAAGCTCTATGGCTCCATCACGACCCAGGACATCGCCGACGCGCTGGGCCGCCGGGGGATCGCCGTGGACAAGCACAAGGTCGACCTCGAGCAGCCGCTGAAGTCCCTCGGGACCTACAAGGTGGCCGTCAAGGTCTACGCCGGCATGACGCCGGAGGTCACGGTCATCGTCGAGCCGAAGGGCTGACGACCGGGCTGCCGGCGACCTCGCCCGGCCGCCGACGTCACCGGCGGTGAGGCCATGATCGCCGCGCTCGCAGTCCTCGTCGTGGCCGTCCTCGGGGGGACGGTCGCGACGTACTGGTACGACCCGGGCGCCCCCCCGGCGTCGCGTCCGTTCACGGGTGCCGCCACGGGCCTCGTCGGCCTGGCGGGCGTCGGCCTGCTGGCCGGGTTCGTCCTCGGCCCGAACCCCGCGAGCGTGCTGGTGGCGACCTCGGTCGTCGCGACCCCCGCGATCCTCCTCGCGCGCCCCCGGTTCCGACAGGCCGCCCGCGACGACCTCGCGGCCCTCGGCGCCCTGGCGCGGCCGGCGCTCACCGCCTGGCCCACGGCCCTCGCGGCGGTTGCCGGGACCGTGCTGGTCGCCGGGCTCGCCTGGCTGGTCTTCGACCACGTGATGCTGGAGGGGCCGACCGGGATCGGCACGGGCTACGTCAACAACCTCGGCGACCTCCCGTTCCACCTCCAGGTGATCGCGAGCTTCGGCTGGGCGGCGAACCTGCCGCCCGAGGACCCGACCTACGCCGGCGCCGCCTTCACGTACCCGTTCCTGGTGGACTACCTCTCGGGGATGCTGGTGATGGTCGGGGCATCGCTCCGCGAGGCGCTGCTGCTCCCGAACCTGGTGCTCGGCGTCGCCCTCGTCGGCGTCCTGTGGCGCTTCGCGGCGACGCTCACGCGGGACCGGATCGCCGCCTGGGTCACGCCGGCCCTCGTCCTCCTCGGCGGCGGGCTGGGCTGGATCATGCTCTTCGACGACGCCCGTACGGGCAGCTCGGGGCTGGTGGGCGCGCTGCTCGCCCCGGCGCACGACTTCACGATCCTGCCGGACACGGTCTGGCGCTGGGGCAACGCGATCACGACCCTGCTGGTGACCCAGCGGAGCCTGCTCCTGGGGCTCCCGCTCACGATCGTCGCGCTGACCCTGTTCTGGCTGGCCCTCGCGCCGGCGATCGAGCCCGGGGAGCGCCGCCTGCGGGCGATCCGGCTCGGCGTCGCCGGGCTGGCGACCGGTGCCCTGGTGCTGGGTCACACCCACTCGTTCGTGGTGCTGCTCGGGACCGGCTTCCTCCTCGGGCTGCTGTTCGCGGAGTGGCGGGACGGCCGGTGGCGGGGGTGGGTCGTCTACCTGGTCGCCGCCGGGCTGGTGGCCGCGCCGTCCGCCGTGCTCCTCGTCGCCGACTCGTCGGCCAGCGCCGGCACGTTCTTCGGCATCGAGCTGGGCTGGGACCGCGGCGCCACCGACCCGATCACGTTCTGGGTCCTCAACACCGGCCTGTTCATCCCGTTGCTGGGTCTCGCGCTCCTCGCCGGCCGGGTGCCGTGGGGGGCCGGCCCGCCCCTGGTGGACGGCCGGCTGGTCCGCTTCTGGCTGCCCTTCGTGGCCTGGTTCGTGATCCCGAACGTGGTCAAGCTGGCACCGTGGACCTGGGACAACATCAAGGTCCTGTTCTACTGGTGGGTCGGGTCGGCGCCGCTCGTGGCGCTGGCGATCGCGGCCCTGTGGCGCGGCCGCTGGCGCGGCCTCACCGTGGCCGGCGGTCGGGTCGTCGCCGCTGGGTCCCTGGTGGTCCTCCTGCTGGCCGGCAGCCTGGACGTCTGGCGGGTCGTCGCCGGCCAGACCTCGTTCGGGCAGTTCGACGCGGACGGCGTCGCCTTCGCCGAGCGCATCCGGGAGGTGGTGCCGGAGGACGCGCTGGTGCTCCACGCGGCGACGTGGAACCCGCCCGTCTACCTCACGGGTCGCCGCTCGCTCCTCGGCTATCCCGGTTGGATCTGGGCGCACGGGCTGCCCTACGCGGATCGCGAAGCCGACATCGCCGCGATCTACGATGGCGGCGCCGACGCGCTGGCCCTCCTGCGCGACCGGGGCGTCGACTTCGTCGAGGTGACGCCGATCGAGCGGGGGATGCTGACGGTGGACGACGCGCTGTTCGAGGGCCTCACCCTCGTCGCGGAGGTCGGCGAGTACCGACTCTACGAGGTGCCCCGATGAGCCGTGGCGGCAGCCGCAGGGACGCCCGGCGGCGTCGATCGGGTGGGCTCGCCGGCGGGCCGGGGCCGGGCACCGCAGGCAGCGGCCCGGAACGGGGAAGCGCGGGCAGCGGCCCGGGGCCGGATCTGGGGCCAGCCGGCGGCAGCGCGCCGGGGCCGGCTCAGGCCGGCGGCAGCGCGGCGGATCCGGGTCAGGCCGGCGGCAGCGCGCCGGGACGGGGGCCCGCCGCCGTCGTCGCGGCGGGGCCCGGCGGGACGTCCGACGCGGCCGTGGCAGCGGCCGGCTCCCTGGTGCGACCGGTCCTCGCCATCACCCTGGGTGCGATCGCGCTCCTGTTCGTGGCCGCCGGCGCCCTGCGGCTGTGGGACCTCCCGCTGGCCCCGTTCCACAACGACGAGGGGGTGAACGGCTGGTTCACGACCCAGCTCCTGCGCACCGGCACGTGGTCCTACGACCCGGCCAACTACCACGGCCCGACGCTCTTCTACGCCGAGGCCCTGGCCGGCCTGCTGGTCGGGCTGGGCGACGTTTCGATGCGTCTGGTCCCGGCCGTCTTCGGCCTGGGGACGCTGGGACTCGTCCTTCTGACGGCGCGCTGGATCGGGCGCTCCGGAGCGTTCGCGGCCGCGGCGCTCCTGGCGGTTTCGCCGGGGATGGTGTTCTTCTCGCGCTATGCGATCCACGAGATGCTGCTGGTCTTCTTCACGCTGGCCCTGGTCCTCGCCGCGGCACGCTGGTGGGAATCGGGGCGGACGAGGTACCTCCTCGCGGCGGCTGCCGCCGCTGCCGGCATGTTCACCACGAAGGAGACGGCGATCATCACGCTCGCCGTCCTCGCCCTCGCGGCAGCCTGCCTCGGTGCCTACGAGCGGCTGGCGCCGCGCGTCCTGGGCCGGCCGACACGGTTCGCCCCCGGCCCCGGGGCCACACCGCCGGATGGGTTGGTGGAGACGCCGCCCGGCAGCGCTCGCTCTCGTCCACGTCGGGCACGCCAGGCGGATCCCCTGGCGCGCTTCGGCGGCCGTGACCGGCTCCTCGTCTCGCTGGCCGGTGCCGCCGCGGTGTTCGGCGTGATCTGGGTGACCCTCTTCTCGTCGCTCTTCACGAACGTCCCGGACGGGATCGTCGATTCCCTGCGCAGCCTCGCGATCTGGACCCAGACCTCCAGCGCGACACAGGTGTCGGGCCCGCTGGCCTACGTGGCGTGGATGGCCGAGGAGGAGTTGCCGATCCTCGTCCTGGGGCTCGCCGGTTCCGCGTTCGTCGCCTGGGAGGGCCGCAGCCGGTTCGCGATCTTCGCGGCCGCGTGGGCGACCGGGCTCCTCCTGGCCTACTCGCTGATCGGCTACAAGACGCCGTGGCTGATGCTGAACTGGCTGCTGCCATATGGCCTCGTGGCCGGCTATGCGCTCGCCAGGGCGTGGGCCGCGCGACGGCAGGTCGTCCGCCTCGCTGCCGCCGGCGTGTTCGTCGGAGCCCTCGCGCTGAGCGCCGTGCAGGCCGCCCAGCTGGCGTTCCGCGACTACGACCGGGAGGAGAACGCCTACGTCTACGCCCAGACGCAGCGCGACACCCTCGACCTCGTCGACTGGCTGCGGGCGGAGGACCAGCGCCTCGGTGCCGACGGCCAGCTCGGGATCGTCGTGATGTCGCCGGACTATTGGCCGCTCCCGTGGTACCTGCGGGACGACCCCAACGCCGGCTTCTACGCCGAGGTGGTCGACGTCGAGGCACCGGTGCAGATCGTGAAGGAGGACCAGCTCGCGGCGCTCCCGACCGGGTTCGCCGACCGCTATCGCGAGGAGGCACGGTACACGCTCCGCCCCGGGGTCGAGCTCGTGGTCTTCGTCCCCCGAGAGCCCTGAGCGCCGAACGCCGGGCCGGCCACCGTGGGCCGCGTGAGCCCGCGTGGGTTGCGGGGCGCCCGGGCGATCGCATGGCGCCCGGGCGATCGCATGGCGCCCGGGCGATCGCATGGCGTGACCAGCCGCGGCCCTGACCAGACTATCTACTCAGGCTCGTCCCTCGCGAGCGTGCGGCTCACGGCCGATCGACGGTTCGCCGTGATCGGTGAGCACGGATGGGCCCTATGTGAGCAGATAGTCTGTTCGCCGCCCGCCCCCGCCCGTCCGCCCCCCGCGGCCCCGGCTCGCCCCGCCGGGTCCCGGGCTCACCCGCGCAGGCGCCAGACCTGGACCCCGTCCAGGTCGTATACCGTCTCGAACAGCTCGCTCGCCGAGAAGTCGGTCTGCCCGCCGTCGCCGCAGTCCGGAATCCCGCCGGACGACAGCACGTAGGTCGCGTCGTAGCGTGCCATGACCTCCGCGGCCACCTCCGGACCGTCGCAGTAGGCCGCCGTGACGTCCGCCTCGCGCGGGGCAGGGTCGTAGCCGAGGTTCGCCGCGTACGGGCCGAAGGTCGTGATCCGGAGGCGCCCGGCGTAGTCGACGGGGCTGTTGATGAAGGCGTCCGTCACGAAGACCGCCCGCGGCGGCGTGTTGTCGCCGATCCAGACTGCCGCGCGCTGCTGGGCGGTGCTCATCGCGACGGGCTCCGAGAGCAGGTGCCAGGTCGCGACCAGGGCCGGTGAGATCGCGGCACAGGCCACGACCAGCCCGGCCACGGCCAGGCTCCGGCGGCGCAGGAGCCAGCCGCCGAGGATGGCCAGCGCCACCCCCATGACCTGGAAGTACTTGTTCATGTCGAACTCGACCGCCCCGGCGACCACCAGGTTGGGGACGAGGAAGAGCGCGACGGCCCACGCCGCCAGGAAGGCCCGTGCCGGCGGACGCGCGACCAGCAGCGCCAGGACGCCGAGGAGCAGCGGCACCCCGAGGTTCGTGGCGTAGAAGAAGAGCACCGCCCAGGGACCGTCCTCGAACGGCGCCTCGGCCCAGCCCGTGACGAGGTGGATCGAGCCGCGCTCGCGCTGGAGCAGCGCCGGCCCGACCACGAAGGGGAGCGCGAGGACGATCGGGGCCAGGAAGAGGGCAGCGTCGCGGACCCACCCGCGCCGGCGCCACGCGCGCCGCGCCAGCGCGTAGAGCAGCACGAGCAGGTACGTGGCCGGGAAAAAGTAGAACTGGAAGGGCGCGAGAAGCGCGGCCAGCACGCCCGCCAGCAGCATCCCGGTCGGGCGGCGGCCGAGCGACACGCGGACGAGGAGCAGGACGGCGAGCAACCCCGGCAGCCCGAACGTGGTGGCCCGGTGGGGGAAGAGGCCGGTCCCCAGGATCGAGGCGATCTTGAAGTACGGCCAGCCCTCCTCCCATGTGTTGTCGTAGGGGAGCGCGCGGACCAGGTCCCACGCGGAGCCGGCGCCCGCGTTCACGTCGAGGACGAGGCGGATCCAGCCCATCCCGCCCCCGACCAGGACGAGGAGCGTGGCGATCGTCGCGGCCCGGCGGCTGCCGGTCAGGTGCCGGGCCAGCTCCCACGCCACCAGCGCGAGCGCGCCGGCCATCAGGGCGCTCGAGACGACGAAGACCGGGATGACGTGCAGGCCGGCGGTCGCGGCCGCGATCGAGCCGTGGAAGTCGGCGAACCAGTGGTAGGCGAGCGGGACGCCCGCGAAGTACGGGACCTGGGGTGGGAAGTTGCCGTCGACGATGCTCTGGCCGATCGCGACGTGGACCAGGAAGTCGCTCCAGTTCCAGCCGCCCGAGACCCATCCGTCCGGGATCTCGCGCCAGGCGTTGGCGGCCAGGACCGTGCCGACGAGCAACGTCGCGAACGCCGCGAGCGCGAAGGGTGCCCGCTCGCGGCGCATGGCGTCCACGGCGCCGCGCGGGTCGAGCGAGGGAGGCGGCGCCAGGAACGGCAGCGGTGCGCCCGCCAGCACGAGGCTGGCGCCGGCGAGGATGCCGGCCGTGGCCAGGGCGACGGGGCGGTCGAACCCGCCGGCTGCCAGCCCGACCACGTTGGCGAGGTGGGCCGCGAGATACGTGGACGCGACGATCCCCACGCCGAGGCTGCCCGCCGGGCCGAGCCGCGGCACGGCACGGGCAACCAGCAGCCAGCCGGGGATCACGAAGAGGAACGGCCAGGCGACGGCGATGGCGACCGGCGGCGCGAACCAGGCGAGCGCGAACGCGATGGCCCCGACGGCGGCGACCTCCAGGGGGCGCTCGCGCACCAGGGATCGGTCGATGCCCGCGGAGGCCTCGATTCCCACGGGGGTCTCGTCGCCGGCGGGAGGGGGCGGCGCGGGGGCTTGGGTTGCGGACACGACGGGGCGATCATAGGGCCGTGCGCACGAGTCCCACGATCCTCCACGTCGATCTCGACGCGTTCTTCGCGGCGGTGGAGCAGCGCGACCGCCCCGAGCTCCGCGGGCGCCCGGTCATCGTCGGCGGCGACCCGCAGGCGCGCGGGGTCGTCTCGGCGGCCAGCTACGAGGCGCGGGTCTTCGGCGTCCGTTCGGCGATGCCGCTGCGGACCGCCGCGGCGCTCTGCCCGGAGGGCGTGTTCCTCCCCGTCGACGGGGCGAAGTACCGGCGCGCCAGCCGGGCCGTGATGGAGATCCTCGGCCACTTCACGCCGTCGCTCGAGCAGGTCTCGATCGACGAGGCGTTCCTCGATGTCGCCGGCTCGGAGGCCCTCTTCGGCCCACCGGAGGAGATCGCCCGGCGCATCAAGGTCGCCGTCCGCGCGGAGGTCGGGCTGACGGCCAGCGTGGGCGTGGCGACGACCAAGCTGGTGGCCAAGGTGGCGTCCGACCTGCGCAAGCCCGATGGGCTCGTCGTCGTGCCGCCCGGCGAGGAGGCCGCCTTCCTCGCGCCGCTCCCGATCGGGCGCCTGTGGGGCGTCGGGGAGCAGACGCGGGCGGCCCTGGCCGAGCACGGGGTGCGCACGATCGGCGACCTCGCCGAGCTGCCGGTCGACGTCCTGGTGCGCCGGCTCGGGGCCCACGGCGCCACGCTCCACGACCGGGCGCGGGGGATCGACCCGTCGCCGGTCACCGGGGAGGTGGCCGCCAAGTCGGTCAGCCACGAGCACACGTTCGACGTGGACACGGCCGACGCGGAGGTGATCGAACGCACGCTGCTCGCCCTGTCAGAGGGGGTGGCGTCGCGCCTGCGGGCCGGGCACGTGCGCGCCTCCACGATCGCCGTCAAGGTCCGCGACAGCGGGTTCCACACGGTCACGCGCCAGCGGACGCTGGCCGAGCCGACCGACCTGGCCGACCCGATCTTCCGCACGGCGCTCGAGCTCGTGCGCCCCGAGGCCCGGGGGCGCCGGATTCGCCTCCTCGGGGTGGGCGCGCACGGCCTGGGCGAGCCGGGCCAGATGGGCCTCTTCGCGACAGAGGACCCGCGTCGACGGCACGTCGTCGAGGCGCAGGACGAGATCCGGCGCAGGTACGGCAGCGAGGCGCTGACCCGGGCTCGGCTGCTGGGCGACCCGCTGGCGGACCCGGGCGGCCGCGACCCGATGCAGCCGCTGCGGGTTCGGCGCGTGGGGCGGGCGCGGCCGGAGGCCGAGGACGCCCAGCGCCACGAGGCGGGTGGCCACACGGGGCGACAGTCTGCGGACGATGCCGGTGGCGAGGAGGGCGCCAGCGGCGATGCCTCGGAACGATGAGTCGCGGGGAGCACCGGGAAGGGCAGGGCGGGGCCGGCCGGGCGGCGGACGACCGCGCCGCGGAGGGGGTGGACGACGGCTTGACGTAGGCCGGAACAGCGGTATAGTCAACGATACCGCTGTAGAGGATCAATGATGGCCAGGCTCTACTACACGCCGAAGGAAGTCGCCGAGATCCTGCAGATCAGCGATGACGCCGTCCTCGATCTCGTCAATCGAGGTTCGATGCCCGCCTTTCGGGTCTCGCCCCGCATCACCCGCATCCCCATCGCGGCCTTCGACCTCTGGCGCGAGGGCTTCGTGCCACGCCGTCGACGGGTGACGATCGGCCCGGCTCGACGTCGCGTCGTTGTCGGCGAGGACGAGCAGCTTCCGGCGCCGCGCAGGCTGGCTCGCGGGTGAAGGTGGCGTCGGAGAGCGAGCTGCTCACGTATCTGGCCGACCTGGTCCAGGAGCTCGAGCGGTACGCCGTCACCCTGCTGCCGCCTGACGACGGCGATGTGATCACCCTGGGACAGGCTGGAGATGGGAGCCTGGTGGTCGACCTCGAGGGTCGTCTCCCCGCGTCGGGCCGATCGAAAGACGTCGACATCGGGCTGTTCGAGCGCTGGCGCCTCGTCGGGGCAGACCAATGGGCCTGCGTCGAGTACCGATACGAGCTCCGACACCACGAGATCGGGTATCGGCGAGCCTTCCACCGCCACGACGAGGAGTACTTCGTCCGCATGTACGGCGTCGCGACCCACGAGCACTGCGAGGCGACGATCGGCGTCGAGGCGTGCGGCCACTACTACGGCCCGCCTGTGGCGGACGCCTTCGACGGCTTCCGCCGGCTCTATGGCACCTGGCTGGCGGATGGGAAGCCGGACTGCCTCGCGTTGGACTGTCTCGGCTGAGGCGCCGGCCGGGGCCCGGCGTCGTGCCGGGGCTCCCGGGCCCTGCGAGCGGACCCCGGCTGCACCCGCACCCGGTCCATGCCGCCGGCACAGATCGAACGCCTGTGCCAAACAAGATGGCACGGAGGTCGTTCACGCTCCCGCCAGTTCCACGCCGAGGGCTTGACATCGAACGGGTGTTCGATCTAGAGTCCCGGTTGAGTCGAACAGGTGTTCTGTCTCCCGAGTGCCCCGGGCGACGCCAAGGCTGCCGAGAAGGAGCAACGTCCATGGCGATGACCCGCGTCGAGCCGGTCGAGGTCCGGGTGCGGACCGACTGGCTCTCCGGCCGCCCCCGGGAGATCCGCTGGGGGGACCGAACGATCCCCGTGACCGCGATCGCGGCCGTGCACCGCGAGCGCTCCGCCTACCCGATGGAGGTCGGCCCGCGCACCACCTTCGAGGTGGACACGCCCGAGGTCCGCATGTCGCTGACCTTCCGCCACCGGGGCCGCCGCTGGCTCGTCGAGGGCCTGGACCCGGACGTCGCTCGGGCCGCCTGAGCCGCGCCGGGCTCGAGCCGACCGCCCGGCGCTCGCCGCCGGGCGGCGGCAGCCGGGCCACCTGACCGAACACGCGCGCCGGTCCTCCACCTGGCGCGCCCGGCTCGCCGCCCTCCCGGCGAGCCCCCTCTTCGGGCCCGGAGTGGGTGCGACCGGTACCGCGCTCACTCCGGGCCCGGCCACGTGGTGCGAGCTCGAGGTTGGGATGGCGGCGCTGCCACTGCGGCCGGCGACCGCGGATCCGGGGCTCCCGGCCCCGGAAGTCCGTGGCGGCGGTCACTCCGGGGGCCCGGCGGACCGATCGCCGGGGGCGGGTCGGCCCTTCCCGGGGGTGACCCGGCTCCTACAATCGGTCCCATGTCCGAGACTGTCGCGCCCCGCTTCGGGTCCATGACCCTCGATGGGTTCATCGAGCTCCTAGGCTCGGCGACCCCCAGCCCTGGAGGTGGCGCCGCCTCGGCCGTGGCCGCCTCGTGCGGTGCCGCGCTCGTGGCGATGGTCGCCTCGCTCTCGCTGGACCGCCCGAAGTACGCCCCGTACGGTGCCAGCCACGTCCGGCACGGGGCGGCGGGACGGGAGCTGGCCGTGCGCCTCCTTGCGCTCGCCGACGAGGACGCCGACGCGTACTCGGTGTTCGCCGCGGCCCTCAAGCTGCCGCGCGACACGGCCGAGGAGAAGGCCGCCCGGACGGCCGCCATCCGCGCCTCGGCCCGGGTGGCCGCGGAGGTGCCGTTGCGGACGGTCGAGGCATGCCGCGAGGTCGTCGTCGCGTCGGAGGCCCTGGCCGGGCGCAGCAACCTGAACGCCGCCAGCGACCTCGCAGTCGCGGCGCGCCTCGTCGAGGCGTCCGCGCACGGCGCCGCCGAGAACGTCCTGGTCAACCTGCCGTCGCTGGCCGACGAGGACGCCGCCGACGAGCTGCGCGGGCGCGTCGTGGAGCTGCTGGCCGAGATCGAGGACCTCGCCGAGGCGACCCGCGCCCACGTCGAGCGCGGCGAGCTGCGCGACCCGGAGGACGAACCCTCGGCCGCCGACGCAGCCTCCGGCGCGCCCGGAACCGGCGCGCCCGGAACCGGCGCGCCCGGAACCGGCTCGCCCCGCGGCACCCTCGGAGCCGGCTCGTGACGCTCCTCGGCGACATGGGCCCGCGCCTCCTGCGAGGCGGGCCGGTCGCGGCCGACGTGCGCACGGCGGTCGCCGCGGACGTCGCCGACTTCAAGGCCGCCCACGGGTACACGCCGGAGCTGGCGGTCGTCATCGTCGGCCGCGACGCCCCCTCCACCGTCTATCTCCACAAGATCCTCGACGGCTGCCGCCTCGTCGGGATCCAGGACCGCCTCGTGGAGCTCGGCGACGACTGCACGGCCGAGTCCCTGGGGCGCGAGATCACCGCCCTCGGCGCCGAGCGAACGGTGGCCGGCATCATCGTCCAGCAGCCGCTGCCCGCCGCGATCCCGCTCCGCGTCGTCATCGACACGCTCGACCCGGCCAAGGACATCGACGGCATCCATCCCCTCAACGCGGGCCTTCTGGCGCTCGGCTACGACGGCTTCCTGCCGGCCACCGCGCACGCCGCGGTGGAGCTGCTCAAGCGTTCCGGCGTGCAGCTGAAGGGCGCCCGGGCCGTGGTCGTCGGCCGCTCCAACATCGTCGGGAAGCCGGCCGCCTTCCTGCTCCTGCGCGAGCACGCGACCGTGACGATCTGCCACTCGCGGACGCGCGACCTCGCTGAGCACCTGCGCGACGCGGATGTCGTTGTCGTGGCGACCGGCCGGCCCGGCCTCGTCACCGGCGCCATGCTCAAGAAGGGCGCCGTCGTCGTCGACGTCGGGATCAACGTCGTCGAGGGCCGCCTCGTCGGCGACGTCGACTTCGAGTCCGCCGCCCGCGTCGCGTCCGCGATCACGCCGGTGCCCGGCGGCGTAGGGCCGCTGACGAACGCGATCCTCCTCACGCACCTGGTGCAGGCGGCCCGCAACCAGGCCGAGGGGCGGACCGCGCCGGGCACACACTCGCTGCATACGTCCATTCCCGCCCCGTCCACTCCCACGTCGCAGCCCGCAGGCTGACACCAGCGCCCCGGAGGCCCCGCATGTCGTTCCCGTCCGATCTCGAGATCGCGCGCTCGGTCACCCCGCGCCCCATCGGCGACGTCGCCGCCGAGCTCGGCCTGGCGCCCGACGAGATCGAGTACTACGGCCCGACGAAGGCCAAGGTGACGCTTGCCGGCGTGGAGCGCGTCGAGCGCGAACGGCCGCGGGGCAAGTACGTGGTCGTCACCGCGATCACGCCGACCCCGCTCGGCGAGGGCAAGACGACGACGACGGTGGGCCTCGCCCAGGGCCTCAACCGGATCGGGAGGAAGGCGTCGGTGGCCATTCGCCAGCCCTCGCTCGGCCCGGTCTTCGGGATCAAGGGCGGCGCCGCCGGCGGCGGCTACTCGCAGATCATCCCGATGGAGGACTTCAACCTCCACCTGACGGGTGACATCCACGCCATCAGCGCCGCCCACAACCTGGCCAGCGCCTTCCTCGACAACCACCTCCACCACGGGAACGCGCTTGGGATCGAGCTCCACTCGATCCGCTGGCCGCGCGTCGTCGACATCAGCGACCGGGCGATCCGCAAGGTGGTCATCGGGCTCGGCGGCAAGGAGAACGGCGTTCCCCGCGAGAGCGAGTACGTGATCACCGTCGCGTCCGAGGTGATGGCGATCCTGGCCCTCAGCAAGGACCTCTTCGACCTGCGGGCGCGCCTGGGGCGGATCGTGGTCGCCACCAACCGCGAGGGCAAGGCCGTCACGACCGAGGACCTCGGCGTCGCCGGCGCGATGACCGTCCTCCTGCGCGACGCGATCAAGCCGAACGTGCTCCAGACGCTCGAAGGCGGCCCGGCGTGGGTCCACTGCGGCCCCTTCGCCAACATCGCCCACGGCAACAGCTCGATCATCGCCGACCGCGTCGCCCTCGCGACCTCGGACATCGTCGTGACCGAGGCCGGCTTCGGGGCCGACATGGGTGCCGAGAAGTTCTTCGACATCAAGTGCCGGGCGTCGGGGCTGCATCCGGACGCCGCGGTGGTCGTGGCCACTGTGCGGGCCCTCAAGATGCACGGCGGCGTCGGCCGCATCGTGGCCGGCAAGCCGCTCGACCCGGCCCTGCTGACGGAGAACGTGCAGGCGGTCCGCAAGGGCTGCGAGAACCTCGCCGCCCAGGTCGCGCTCGTCCGCTCGTACGGCGTCCCGGTCGTCGTGGCCATCAACAGCTTCCCGACCGACACCCCCGCCGAGTACGACGTGATCCGCGAGGTCGCCGTCGCCGCCGGGGCCCGGGACGCCGTGGTCGCCACCAACTGGGCCGAAGGCGGCAAGGGTGCCGAGGCGCTCGCGGCCGCCGTCTGGGATGCCGCGGCCTCCGACGGCGGGGCGTTCCATCTCCTGTATCCCGACGAGATGCCGCTGCGCGAGAAGATCGAGACCATCGCCACGAAGGTCTACGGCGCGGCGGGCGTCGACTTCGCCCCCGCAGCGACGAAAGCCCTCAACGAGTACGAGGGCCTGGGCTACGGGCACCTGCCCGTGTGCGTGGCCAAGACGCATCTGTCGCTGTCGCACGACCCGAGCCTCAAGGGGCGCCCGACGGGCTTCCGCCTCCCGATCCGCGACGTGCGCCTCGCCGCCGGCGCCGGCTTCATCTACCCGCTCGCGGGTGACATGCGGACGATGCCGGGCCTGCCCAGCCACCCGGCCGGCGAGAAGATCGACATCGACGCCGACGGGAACGTGGTCGGGCTCTTCTGAGCGCCCGATGACCCCGCAGCTTCCGGGGGCCGTTGCTCCGGCGGGGGTCGGCCCGGCCGATCCGACGGCGCCGCATCACGGCCCGACCGCGACCGAGGCCCGCCTCGACGCCCTGATGCCCGCGGAGATGGCAGCCCGGGCAGCTGAGGTCGGCGTCCGCAAGGCCGCCCTCGGCGTTGTGCCCATGTTCGTCCTGGCGGTCCTCGCCGGGGCCTTCATCGCCCTCGGCGCCGCATTCGCGACGACCGTCGCGGCTGGCGCCTCGGGGATGCTGCCGTACGGGGTGATCCGCCTCCTCGCCGGGCTCGCATTCTCCCTCGGCCTGATCCTGGTCATCGTCGGAGGCGCCGAGCTCTTCACCGGCAACAACCTCCTGGCGATGGCGTGGGCCGCGCGCCGGATCAGCACGGCCGCGGTGATCCGCAACTGGGCGATCGTCTACGCCGGGAACCTCGTGGGGGCGGTTGGCACCGTGGTGCTGGTCGTGGCGGCAGGGCAGTACGCGTTCGGAGGCGGCTCGATCGGCGCGGTGGCGCTCACCACGGCGGCGGCGAAGGTCGGCTACGGACCACTGCAGGCCTTCGTCCTCGGGATCCTCTGCAACGGCCTCGTCTGCCTCGCGGTGTGGCTGACCTACTCGGCCCGCACGACGACGGACCGGATCCTGGCCATCGTGCCGCCCATCGCCGCGTTCGTGGCAATGGGCTTCGAGCACTCGGTGGCGAACATGTACTTCATCCCGGCCGGGATGCTCATCCGGGCGGTCGCCCCAGAGAGCTTCTGGGCCTCGATCGAGAAGCTCCCGGCCGACTATGCGTCCCTCGACTGGGCCGGCCTGGTCGGCAACCTGGTGCCGGTCACGCTGGGGAACATCGTGGGCGGGACGGTCCTCGTGGGTGCCGTCTACTGGCTGGTCTACCTGCGCGGGAAGCACTGACGCGCCAGGCCGATCGCACGGCCGCGTCGCTCAGGACGGGTCGGCCTCGGAGTCGTCCCCGGGGTCGTCGTCCGTCTCGATCACGTCTCCCTCGCCGATCGGGCGGCCCGTCACCGGGTCCCTCTCGTCCAGGCGATCGCCGAAGGGCGACCCGACGACTTCCTCCCAGGGCGAGAGCAGGAGATCCAGCTCCTCGTCCTCCAGGAGGTCCTCGAGCACGACGGCGTAGGCGGCGTCGAGCACGATCGGCACGGCGGCCATCCGCGGGCCGATCTCGGCGGTGCTCTCCCCGGCGCCGGCGACCCCGGCGGGGAACCAGTGGGTCGTGCTGGAGGCCCAGTCCGCCACCTCGTCGCCGATCGCCCGGATCGCATCGAGCCGGCGAGCCGACTTCGCGATCTCCCGCAGGCGGAGGCGCAGGTCCGCGCGCGCGACCACGGACGGGTCGTCCTCGGCGGTCCCGAACGAGCCGCCGCCGGCCGCGGCCAGCGCGGCGATCGCTCCCGGGTGGAGGTGATCGAGGTCGTCGAGGAGGCGCGTCGCGGCGACCGAGTTGGGCCCGTAGTCGGCGCTCATGGCAGCGGCTACAGCGTGGTCGCGAGGTACAAGCAGGCGGCGACGACGACGCCGGCGCCCACGCCGAGCAGGCCGGCGCCCCAGGCAGCCCAGTCGATGGGCCCGAGCTTCACCGCGTGGTCCCCGTGCTCGTCATCGACCGCGTGGCGGTGGCCGGCGTCGTCGGGCTCGTGGGCGGGCGGATGGTCGTCGTGGCTCGTCTCGCTCATGGCGGCATTCTAGACCCGGCGGCCGGGCGTTCCGGCGGACCTCTCAGAAGGGAGGGCCGGCCGCAGGGTCCTCCACGGGTGCCCATTCGAGGACCGCCCAGCCGTACTGGCCCGCTGCGACGAGCAGCCACGTGTCCGGTTCCGAGCCGACCAGCCCCGCCGAGTGCACCTGGAGACTCTCGCGATCGTCGACGAGCTCGGCGCAGTAGGAACCCGCGGAGGCGACGGGATCGGCCGAAGCGCACGTCCCAGCGAACGGGAGGCCGCGCGCCGCGAAGAAGGCGGTCACGGCGCCGAGCGGAGTCTCCGCCGCCACGAGCCCCGGCGAGGTGCCGGGACCGGGTGTCGCGACCGGCCAATTCGGCGGCGGCTCGGAGGTCGCCGGCTCAGTCGGCGAGGCGGGGATCATCGACGGCCCGGGCGTGGAGACCGGCGTCGCGGTGGCCACCGCGGCACCCGTCGGAGAAGCACCGGGCACCGACGACGGGCCGAGGGTCGGTCCTGCGGGCTCCCGGAACCGGTCGATCATCACCGCCCCGCCGACGAGGATCGCGATCGCGGCGACCGTCGCGATCGCGAGCGCGGTCAGTCGGACGCGGTTCGAGTGTGCCGCGGTGGACAGGGGGGCCGGGTCCGCAGGGAGAGCCGGCGCCTCGGCGCGCGGGTCCGCGCCGGAGTCGCCAGGCTGCGCCGCGAGCCGCGCGCCGCAGGCCGCGCAGAAGACGGCGGCCGTCTCGGCCGCCGTTCCACACGCCTGGCAGAAGCGGATCGTCATCGGTGACCGCGCCCATGGAACCACGCGTTCGAACCCGCCCGCGAGAGCCATTCAGCACTTCCCGCTCGCGCCATCGGCGCCGGACGATCCAGGTCGGATGACGCGCACACTCCCCGGAGCCAGGTTCGTGCCCGTCGGCCGGCTCTGCGCCGGTGCCGGCCTCGCCTCGCTCGCCTTCCTGGCCCTCGCGCGGCCGGTGGCGGCGGAGGACCCGCAGCGCTACAACTGCCCGGACGGCTTCGACTGGATCCGGATGTCCGGGACGGCGTGCGTGCAGCAGCGCGACACGCTCCCCGACGAACGGCAAGATCGGGTACGACGGCCACGCGCTCTGCGTCGACCCGTACGCGGGGATCTACGAGTCCCGTCCCACGACCGATGGCAAGGGCGTACCTGGAACCCGCCACGTCGCTACGCGTACCTGCTGGAGTGCGTGACCCCGGAGGAGCTCGCGGCCCGCCAGGCCCGCGCCGCGGAGGCCGCCCAGCTCGGCGACGCGTCGCGCCTGCTCGCCGACAGCGGCACGCGTCTGCCACCGGGAGAGCTCGTCCTGCTGGGGGCTCTCGGCAGCGGGGCGCTCGTCTTCGCGGCCCTTCCCGCCCTTCGCCGCCGCCCCGGGGTCGTCGCTCCGGCGCAGGCAGGACCCAGCGCGGCCGCCGAACCGGAGCCGGTCGCTCCCCCAGCGGAAGAAGCCCCGGCCGACACCATGCCGGCCGATCAGGTCGAGCTGCGGCAGAGGATCGCCCGGCTCGACGAGATCGACAAGGATCTCGCCGAGCGGATCGAGCACTACCGGACCGAGGCCGCGGCTGGCCGGCTCACTCCCCAGGACTTCGTCGAGTGGGCCGGGATCATCTCGGACCTCGTCGGCTGGATCCCGGCAATCCAGCTTCCCGCCGGCATCCTCTCGATCGCGGCGAACCTCGCGAGCATGGTCGGCGAGGCCTATGACACCCGCGACATCGATCGCTCCATCCGCGAGGGTCTTGGGGAGATGGCGCGCCTGCGCGGGATCCTCGCCGGTGAACGGGAGGTCTGCCGGGCCGCCCTCAACGTCCTGGAGCATCCGCCGGAAGCCGACCGCTCCGCCGGTCGACCCGGCCCTCCTGCCCGACCAGGCGCTCCGCGACGAGCGCGCCCGCGCCCACCAGCGGACCCTCGACGCCGTGATCGCCAGCGCGCCGCAACCGAGAAGTGGATCGACCTGAAGACGTCCCTTCGCCAGCAGGAGCAGCGGATCGACTGGCTCCAGGACCACCTCCCCGACCTCGACACGCCGCCGACGCGGGAGCTCGGGCAGACGGAGAACACGTGGACGAACCTGCTCGCGGGGATCGACTCGTACGCGCTGTCCACCCGGGAGAGCGGACCTCAAGGCGTCCGTGGCCGGGGCGCGCGACGATCTCCTGGCCGCGCTCGAGCGAAGTGCCGCCCGCGATGCGAACCTGGCCCTCGAAGAGGCGACTGGCCTCCGCGGCGCCGTGCGCGGCGTCGAGCGCGCGGACCACGTCACCAGCGTCGTGTCGGCCGGCACGGCCGCCGTCTCGAGGATCGAGTGGTTCAGGGAACGGGAAGTGGAGCAGCAGCGGCGTCATCGTGGAACAGGCGATCGAGGACATGTCGCGACGGGCCGCGTCGGCTGGAGACACAGATGGCGCCAAGCCGAGCAGCGGATGAACCAGGCCCGCGACGTCCGTCGACGTCCAGAGGCCGACGCCATCGCCACGCTCTCTCGGCCGAGATGATGCGCCGGGCGACCGAGGCAGGGGCACGTCCTGTGGCCGAAGTAGACGTCGTCCGGTACCTTGCGGCCTCGGCATCGGCGTCGTCGGTCTGCTCGCCACCGCCGCGGCGATGCTCCGCCCGCGGGGCGACGCGCCCGCTGGCGCCCGTCTCGGTGCTCCTCGGCACCGCCGGCCTGGGCCGTGACCGCGGTATGTCGGTGCTCCTGCCGCCGATCGCTGTTCAAGCCGCCGGTGCTCTGGACGCTCCTCGCGGGCGGGGCGCTCGGCGGGCTTCTCGCGGGCGTGACCGTCCGTGTCCGGGGTGATGCGCGCGGCGTGCTCGGCAGGGAGGCGCCTGGCACCTTCTGCCCCGCGTCCTTGGCCCTCGCTGCCCTGCAGGTCGCCGCGTTCGCCGGCTCGATCGACGGCGTGGTCGTCGCGACCGCCGCGATCGTCGCCTGCACCTCGTTCGCCGCCGCGGCGGGTGCGGTCGTCCTCGCCCGCGGGGCCGGTCGCGCGGCTCCGGGCCGTCTCGGTCGCCATCGCCGGCGATCGGCTTCGACACCCTCCGCGCGACCGTCGCGCGGCATCCTCGGCCGTCGGCTCGCGGCCTCTCCGGTTCGCGTCGCGTGCGGCGCATGTGGTGCCGCCGTGCACGTGGGCTGGCATCACTGCGTCTCGTGTGGGGCGCGCCCTCGCCTGGACGTGAGGCGTCGACACTCCACCGGGCACCGCGCGTCGCTACACTCGGCCGACGATGCTCACCCTCGTCCTGACCCGCCACGGCCTCACCGACCGCTCCGATCCCGAGCAGCACCTCGGCCAGAGGATCGACATCGGGCTGTCGGTCGCCGGGCGCGCCCAGGCGGCCGCCCTCGCCGGGCGCATCGCCGACGAGCATTTCGACCGGATCATCAGCAGCCCGCTGCGCCGCGCACGTGAGACGGCGGCGACGGTCGCGCGCGGGCGAGCCGTGGAGCCCGACCCGCGCCTGATGGAGATGGACTACGGGGCCTGGGAGGGGCTGACGTACCAGCAGATCGACGCCGCGGACGGCGCCGGGCGCGCCCGGTGGGTCGCCGATCCCGAGGCCCTCGCCTGCCCGGGCGGCGAGTCCGGCGCCGACGTCGCGGTGCGGGCGCGCGCCTTCCTGACCGACCTGCTGACCTGGACCGCCGAACGCGGGGATGACGCGGTCGTGCTGGCCGTGGCCCACAGCACGCTCAACCGGATCCTCTTCTGCGTCGCCGTCGGCGTGCCCATTGCGCAGTATCGCCGGCGCTTCACGCAGAGCCAGGCGAACCTCACGGTGCTGCGCTGGCCGTCGGGCGCCCGGCCGGACGAGGCACGGATCCTGACGGTGAACGACGTCTCGCACGTCGCGCCGCGGGGACAGGCGCCCTGGGAGCCGGCGCCGGGCGCCTGACGCACGGGCGGTCGGGGCGCGTTCAGCCCTCCTCGACCGGGACCGTCTCGGGAACGAGGTCGCCGCGCCGGGGCGCGCCGGTGGATCCGCGCACGGGGGCGCGCGAGTCGTCGCGCGTAGCGCCGCCGGCGCCGGGCGCGGTGCGCTCGCCGCGCAGGTGGCCCCGGATCTTCCACGCGACGGCCGCGGCCGACAGGGCAATGAGCCCGACCAGCACGACGCGCTCGAGCGGCTTGAGGATCGCCTCGATCGTGGGCCAGCTCTCGCCCAGGAGGGTGCCGCCGCTGACGAGGAGGATCACCCAGGGCAGGGAGCCGAGGGCGCTGTAGACGACGAACGGGAGCAGCGGCATGCGGGCGACGCCGGCCACGTAGCTCACGAGCGAGCGGACGACCGGCAGCATTCGTCCCGCGAAGGCCGCCTTGCCGCCGTGGCGGGCGAAGAACGCCTCCGTGCGCTCGATGTCCGCGGGCTTGACCAGGAGGTAGCGGCCGAAGCGGAGCAGGAACGGCCGGCCGGCCCAGAACCCGATCCCGTAGGCGATCAGCGCGCCGAGGACGGAGCCGGCGGTGCCGGCGACCACGAGCAGGACCGGGTTCCAGGGATCGCCGGTCAGCGGCTCGATGGCCGATGGGTCGGCGACCAGGAAGCCGGCGAACGGCAGGACGAGCTCCGACGGGATCGGGATGACCACGCTCTCGAGGGCGACGACGAGGGCGACGCCGACGTAGCCGATCGCGCCGTAGACGGCGACGACGAGCTCACGGACCGGGCCGTCGAGGAAGTCGAACATGCGATGCGGCGCCGGATGGCGCTACTCGGCCTCGGGGCCCGGCGTGCCCCGCCGTCCGGGAAGCGGCCGGCCCAGGCGGAGCCAGAGGAAGGCCACAGCGCCGACGACGACCACGACGGCGATGAGGAGATCGAACGGCTGGAGCATCGCCCGGATCTCGACCCAGTTCTTGCCGAGCTGGACGCCGGCCCAGACAAGCAGGATCGACCAGAGGAAGGCCCCGGCGGTGGAGTAGACGACGAACTTCCGGAGGTCCATGCGGGCGACGCCGGCCGGGAAGCTGATGAAGGTCCGGACGATGGGAAGGAGCCGTCCGATGAAGACTGTCTGGGAGCCCCACTTCGCGAAGAAGTGGTCCGCGAGCTCGATCTCGTGCGGGCGGATGAGGAGGTACTTCCCGTAGCGCTCCAGGAACGGCCGGCCGCCCCAGGCCCCGATCGCGTACGCGACGAGGGACCCCAGGGTGTTCCCGATCGTCCCCACGACCACCACGATCCAGAAGCTCCAGGGCTGGCCGGTGATCGGCTCGAGCTGCGCCGGGTCGGAGACGAGGAAGCCGGCGAACGGCAGGATCAGCTCGGATGGGAGCGGGATCATCGCCGACTCGATGGCCATGGCCAGCATCACGCCGAGGTAGCCGACTGCGCCGTACAGGGTCTCGAGAAAGGGAATGACGATCTCGTCGATGAAGGCAAGCATCGACGGGAGGATACGCGAGGCCCGCCGGGAGGGCCGCCGACCGATGGTCCGGAGCGCCGACCGACCGATGGTCCGGACCCGGGGCGACCCGATCATCCGTTCGACGCGCACCCGGCCGGGCTATGCTCGTGGCGTGTCCGACCCAGTCCCGCGCCCCGTCGACCACCCGAGCGGCCCGCACTTCGAGCCCGGACCGCCCGCGCCCGGTTCGGCGCCGGACGTGGTCGTCCTCACCGGCGCCGACCTGACGATCGACGACGTCGAGGCCGTGGCGCGCGCCGGAGCCCGTGCCGCCCTCGACGAGGATGCCCGAGTCCGCATGGCGGAGGCGCGGGCCGTGGTCGCCCGGCTCGTGGCGGAGGGCGCCGTCGTCTACGGCATCACGACCGGCTTCGGCGACCTGGCCACCACCTACATCCCGCCCGCCGATGCCCGCCGCCTCCAGGAGAACCTGCTCGCCAGCCACGCGGTGGGCGTCGGGCCGGCGTTGCCGCGCGACGTCGTGCGGGCGATGCTGCTCCTCCGGGCGAACACGCTGGCGCTGGGCCACTCCGGCTGCCGCCCGGAGCTCGTCGATCGCCTCCTGCGCTTCCTCGAGCTCGGGATCCACCCCGTCGTACCGGCCCAGGGAAGCGTCGGCGCGTCGGGTGACCTTGCGCCGCTGGCGCACCTCGCGCTGCCCCTCGTCGGGCGCGGCGAGGTCGAGGTCGGCGGCCATGTCATGCCGGCGCTTCTCGCGCTGCGGGAGGAGCGCCTCGAGCCGCTCGTGCTGGAGGCCAAGGAAGGCCTCGCCCTGCTCAACGGGACGCAGCTGATGAGCGCGATCGGCGCGCTCCTGCTGGCCGACGCGGATCGCCTCGCCCGCACGGCCTCGGTCGCGGGGGCCCAGTCCGTCGACGCGCTCCTCGGGACGGACGTCGCCTACGCGGCCGCCTACCAGCTGGCCCGGCCGCACCCCGGCCAGGTGGCCGTGGCCGCCGAGATGCGGCACCTGCTCCGCGGCTCCGGGCTGATGGCCCACCACCACGCCTCGTCGCACAAGGTGCAGGACCCCTACTCGCTGCGCTGCGTGCCGCAGGTCCATGGAGCGGTGCGCGACGCCCTCGATCACCTCCGGCGCGTGCTCGACGTCGAGATGAACGCCGCGACGGACAACCCGCTGGTCTTCCCGGAGGGTGGCGTCGCCGACGCCGATGCGGCGGCGACCGGCGGCGGCCTGGTCATCTCGGGCGGCAACTTCCACGGCGAGCCGATCGCGCTGGCGCTCGACTTCGCGAAGCTGGCCCTCGCCGAGCTCGGCGCCATCAGCGAGCGGCGCATCGCGCTCCTCCTCGACGCCCGGCTCAACGGCGGGCTGCCACCGTTCCTGGCCCGGGAGAGCGGCCTCAACTCCGGGATGATGATGCTGCAGTACACGGCCGCCGCCCTCGCGTCGGAGAACAAGGTCCTGGTCCACCCCGCCTCGGCGGACTCGATCCCCACCTCGGCAAACCAGGAGGACCACGTCTCGATGGGCGCGACCGCGGCCCGTCACGCGCGCGAGGTCCTGGACCACGTGCAGCGGATCGTGGCCCTCGAGCTCCTCGTCGGGGCACAGGCGCTCGACCTGCGGCGGGACCTGGTGGCAGAGGCCCGGGGCGTCCCGGCCGCGGAGGCACCCGCGCCCGGCGCCGGCGTCGCGGAGGCGCATCGGCGGATTCGGGCGGCCGTGGCGCGCCTCGACCGCGACCGCGAGATGGGCCCGGACATCGAGGCCGCGACCCGCCTCGTCCGGGCGGGGGCGCTGGTCGATCTCGTCGACGCCTGACGCCGGCCGGCGGGCGCCGCGGTGCTGGAGTACCTCGGGATCGGCGCCGTCCTCGGTTTCGCGGCGGGGTTCGCGCCGGGCCCGCTCCTGGCGCTCGTCCTGGCCCAGTCGATCCGCTTCGGAACGCGCGAGGGGGCCAGGGTCGCTGCCGCGCCGCTGATCACCGACCTGCCGATCGTCCTCGTGGCGACCGCTCTCGTGGCGGCCGCGGCGGAGGCGGCGGCCGGGCTGCTCGGCGCGATCTCGCTGGCGGGTGCGGCCTTCGTCGCGTACCTCGGGATCGACTCGATGCGGACGACCGGCGTCGAGGCCGGCCGGCCGGACGAGGCACCGCGCTCCTGGGCCCGGGGCGCCCTCGTCAACGCCCTGAGCCCGCACCCCTACCTGTTCTGGGTCACGGTGGGCGCACCGACGCTCCTCCTCGCGTGGGAGGAGGGTCCGGGTGCCGCAGCAGCGTTCCTGCTGGGCTTCTACGCCTGCCTGGTCGGCGCCAAGCTGCTGCTGGCCGTCGTGGCGGGGCGTTCGGGGGGTCGCCTGCGCGGCGGTGCCTACCGCGTGGTGATGGCGGTGCTGGGTGTGCTGCTGCTCGCCTTCGCCGTGCGTCTGGCCGTGGAGGGGCTCCGGCTGCTTGGGCTCATCGCCGACTGAGTGTGCGTCATAGCGGACCGTTGGTTACGACGGACGAACGGCAAGCTCCGGCGAGTCCTACCGTCGTCCGGCGAGTCTTGCCGTCGTCTGGGCGGCCGGGCCGTGGTCGGCGGTCGCCCGGCGGGTTTCGGTCAGCGACGCGCCAGGCGCCAGAGGGCCCGCCCGCCGAGGAGCGTCGCCCCGACGGCGAGCGCCTGGCGCCACGTCCAGCCGAGGCCACCGGGATCCTCGGGGCCGGCGGCCAGCGCGCTGCCGTCCGCGGGGGCGATGCGCACGAGGGGGACGTACGACACGCAGGCAAGAATCCGCTCGTCCGTGGAGGTCGGCGGGAAGCAGCCGATCATCGCCCCGGGCAGCGCCATCGAACGGCACAGAGGCGGGATGATCCGGCCACGGACGCTCGGGTCGCGTTCCTCGGTGGCGAGTGCTGCGATCGGTGGCCGGCCCGGGAGGAGCAGCTCCGCGCGCGGGTCGTCGAGGACGTTCCTGTACCACAGCGTCGCGGGCCCGTAGCCGGCCATCACCCAGGCCGCCCCGTCCATCACGAGGTAGCCGAGGGGCGTGGGGCGCGGGAGGCCGGAGCGGCGGCCGGTCGTCGTCAGCAGGCCCTGCCAGCCGGTGAGGGGGTTGCCCAGCCAGGCCGCGAGCCCGGCGCGATGGAACGGCACCACGGCGTACCGGTTGCCGTAGCGGAACAGGGTGCGGCTTGCGTCGGAGGCGGCCTTCAGGGCACCGGTCAGCTCGGGAGGAGCGGTGACGGCACCGGGGACGGGCGAGTCGGGATCGGGCAGGGTCGGGAGTTCGGCGGTCACGCTCATGACGCGAGGGTCCGGCGCCCCGGGTGTGGCCGCCAGTGCCGCCTGTCCCGAAGGTCGGCTCGGGCCGGCCGGGATGCCGTGATGCTCAGCGTGGCCTCGTGCGCCCCGGTCGCACGAAGGCGAGGAGGCCGAGCCCGCCGAGCGCGCAAGCGGCGCCGAACCAGAAGGGAGCGGACTGGCCGACGCGGTCCCAGAGCAGGCCGGCAATGATCGAGGCCGGCAGGATGGCGAGGCCGGTCACGGCGTTGAGGATCCCGTACGCCGTCGCGCGCAGCTCCGGGCGGGCCAGGTCGGCGACGAGTGCCCGGCCCACGGCCTCGTTGACCCCGTAGTACGCCCCGTAGAGGAGCCAGAGCGGCAGGACGGCGCCGGGGCTGCCGGCCAGGGCGAGCCCGACGTACGTGACGGCGTAGAGGCTCCACCCGATCGCGATCAGGCGCCGCCGGCCGATCCGGTCCGAGAGGGCTCCGACGGGCCACGCGACGAGGGCGTCGACGACGTTGAAGGCGACGACGATCAGCAGGAGGTCGCGGACGGCCACGCCGAGGGCCTGCGAGCGCAGGGCGATGAAGGCGTCGGACGAGTTGCCGAGAGTGAAGAGGCCCGACGCCGCGATGAAGACCCAGAAGGCCGTCGGGAAGCCACGCCGCAGTGCCCCGGACGTCGCCGCCTCCCCGACGGGCGAGCCTGCCTCGTCCTGGGGCGTGCTCGGCGTGCTCGGCGGGCCCACGGAAGCCGCCACGGATGCCGCCGGCGCAGGCTCGACCGCCGGCGCAGGCTCGGGCGCCGGCCGCGGCTTCGGCAACGACACCGGCACCGGCTCGGGCGCCGGCCGCGGGACGTCGCGGACGCCGATGGCGATCGCGACGAGCGCCAGGACCCCGGGGATCAGCGCCGCGAGGGCCAGCAGCCGGAAGGTCTCGGCTTCGAGGGCGTTCGCGTCGCCCTGCGTCGCGCCCACGATGACGGCCGCCATCGCCACGCCGATCACCGCGCCCGTCGTGTCCATGGCCCGGTGCAGGCCGAACGCGCGGCCGCGGGCCTCGGGCGCCGTGGAGTCGGCGATGAGCGCGTCGCGCGGGGCGGTCCGGATCCCCTTGCCGATCCGGTCACCGACCCGGGCGACCAGCACCATCGGCCAGGCCGTCGCCACGATGTACAGCGCCTTGGCGGCCACCGAGGCCGAGTAGCCCGCCCCCACGAGCACGGTCCGTCGCCCGATCCGGTCCGACAGGGCGCCGGAGCCGAGCTTGACGAACGCTGCCACGCTCTCGGCGATCCCCTCCACGATCCCGATCACGGTCGGCGTCGCGGCCAGGACGTTCGCCAGGAAGAGCGGCACGACGTAGATCAGCAGCTCCGACGAGACGTCGGTCAGCAGGCTGACGATGCCCAGCGCGACGACGTTGCGCGTGATCCCGCGGAGGAGGGCGGCGCGGGCGCTCGTGGCTCGGGTCACGGCGGCATCATGCCCCCGATGAGCCCCGGGGTCCTGGTCTTTATGGCCTTCCGCGTCGCCACGGCGCTGCCGATCCTGCGTTGGCCGCTGGCGGGTGGGCTCCTCGCGATCGGCGGCGACCTGGCCGACCTCCTGCTGCGCGACCTGCTCGGCCTGGGCGGCCTCGACTACCAGCTCCTCGACAAGGTCCTCGACCAGGTCTACCTGGCGCTCTTCCTCGTCGTCGCCCTGCGCTGGACGGGGATCGAGCGGCAGGTCTCGATCGCGCTGTATCTGTTCCGGCTGGTCGGCGTCGTGCTCTTCCTCGTCACCGACGCGCGCCTCGTCCTCCTGCTCTTTCCGAACGTCTTCGAGCCGTGGTTCCTCCTCGTGGCGCTCCTGCACCACCGCCGCGAGCCGGTCGCCTGGACGGCCGGCCGCCTGGCGACGGCGCTCGCGGGGGTGGCGGCGCTCAAGCTGCTCCAGGAGTGGGCGCTTCACGGCGGGCGGCTCTTTGACGGGATCAGCTCGCTCGAGTTCCTCGACGCGCTGCGGCGCTGGCTGACCGGCGGCGGGTGACGCCGCCGCGCCGGCGTCGGCGCGGTACGCTGCGCCTGCCATGGACCGGATCCGAATCGCCGACGTCACCGACGCGGCGACGTACGGCCTCCTCCCGCCGTGCGCCGACTCGTCGTTCGACCACCGCACGTGCGACTACTGGGAGGACGCCGACCGGGGGTCGAAGGCCCACCGGGCGAGCTGGCTGCGCACCGGCGACACGCCCGCCGGCGAGGCGGCGCCGGCCCGCCGCCCGCCGTCGAACCCGTTCCTCGCCGACCTCGAGGCCCGCGACGACAATCCGTTCGCGCTGCAGCGGTCCGCGACCGTCAACCCGTTCGCGCTCGATGCGGACGACGAGGACTCGGTTGCCGACAACCCGTTCGCGCCCAGGCGCGCGGCTCGTCCGTCGGTGCCCCCCGGTGCTCCGCCAAAGCTCGCCCTGCTGGGCCGTGGCCTGGCCGTCTTCGGCAGTTACGCCAAGGTGCTCCTCGTCGCCGACGACAGGACCGCAGTGGACGGCCGGACCGCGGCGGACGATGGGGCCGCGGCCGCCGAGCGTCCGGCCGCGTACGCTCAGTTCGGCCCCCTCTCCGCCTATCCCCGCGCGCTCCGGACCCGCGAGCTCTACCCGAAGCTGCCGCAGTCGCCGCTCCCCGCGGTGATCACGTGTGTCGCCGTCAGGTCAGAGGATCGGGGGCGCGGCCTTGGGCAGCGGCTCGTCGCCGCCATCTGCGAGGACCTGGCCGGCCGCGGGTTCGCGGCGGTGGAGGCGTATCCGGAGGTCGGGGCCCGCGGCGATGCCACGTCCGCCGCCACGGTCGCCTTCTGGGGGCGGGCCGGCTTCCGCGTTGCAGTCGCTGACGAGCGTTTTCCGGTGGTCCGGCGGGAGCTCTGACGGCACCGCCCGCTTGACGGCGCCCCATCGTGGTCGTACCATCACGGCATGGAGAGTCGTACCAGTGGTCGTACCGAACGCCGGGGCGCACGTGAATCGGCGGCCCCGTACGGTGCGGACCTGGTCGACAAGGTGTCGATCAGCCTGCCTCCCGCGCTCGTTGCCCGGGCGCGGGCCGAGGCTGACCGCGAGGCATCCTCCCTGAGCGCGGTCGTGGCCGCCGCGCTCAGGGATCGGTTCGGGCGCGAGGACCAGGCCGAGCTGGACGCCGCCCTCGACGCAGATCGCGACGAGACCGTCCGCGCGGCGGAAGCGTTCCTGCCATACGCGGCGGCCCTGTTCGGCGAGGCCGAATGGTGAGCATCGGGCGTGTGGCGCACGATCCCGGCCCACGGAAGGGCGACATTTTCGTGCTCGAGCTCCCGGACATCGGCGACCACGTCCAGTCGGGTCGCCGGCCTGCGGTGGTGGTGCAGGCCGATCGCTTCGCCCGCTCGGGTGCCACCATCCTGTGCCCGATCACGAGCGTGCCACCGCGCGATGGGCTGCGGCGGCCGCACCGCGTTCCCGTTGCCCGGACCGAGACCGGCCTCGACCGCGATGGCTGGGTGAAGGCGGACCAGCCGTCCACCGTGCCGGCCACGATGTTGATCGGGCCCGTCGGACGCCTGGCGCCGGGCGCCATCGAGCGCCTCGACGAGGCGCTCCGGTTCGTCCTCGGTCTCTAAGCCCCGGGGCGCGAACTGGGTCGGACCCTGCCCGCGTCAGCCCAGGCCGCGGCCCCGGAAGGCGTTCGCGTGCGCCGGGAAGCCCTCGTGGTCGGCCAGCGCCGTCGTGGGGCCGGCGAGGCCGGCGAGCGCCCCGGGCGAGAGCCGGGCGATCGACGTGGTCGTCTGGAAGGTCCGCGCCGTCACGCCGCCGTTCAGCATGGCGAAGCCGCCGGTCGGGAGCGTGGCCGGGATGCCGATCGAGTAGCTCGACGCACCGATCGGCGTGTCCTGGCCGAGGAGGATTTCGCCGGCGTAGCGGAGGTCTCGCAGCGTCGCCTCCGGGTCGGCGGTGGCGACCTGCATGTGCTCGGCGGCGTACTCGTTGGCGAAGGTGATCGCCTCGGCCATGGTGTCGAACAGGAGCACCCCGCCGAGGTCGCCGAGGACGGCCGTCGCGTAGGCGCGGCGCGGCTCGGGGAGGGCGGCCACCTGGGCCGCCACCTCGGGACCGAGCGCGGTGGCCAGCGCGGGCGAATCCGTGACGACGAGCGCGGCCGAGTCCGTCCCGTGCTCCGCCTCGTTGACCAGGTCGAGAGCCAGGCGGTGCGGATCGGCGGCGGCGTCGGCGATGAGGAGGCTCTCGGAGGGGCCGCAGAGCATGTTCGTGGCGATCCCGAAGCGCTGGGCGAGCACCTGGGCCGCGGTCACGGCCGGGCTGCCGGGCCCGACGATCTTGCGGACGGCGCGGGAACGTCGCCGTCCCGAAGGTCAGTGCGGCGATCCCGGCCGGGCCGTTCGCCCGGAAGACGTTCGCCAGGCCCAGCTCATGGGCGACGGCGAGCGTCGCCGGGTCCACCGCTCCGGTGCCCGGCATCGGCGGCACGAGGACGGCGACGTCCGGCACCCCGGCGACGACCGCCGGGACCCCGATCTGCACGAGAACGGACGGGAAGCTGCCCTTGCCGGCGGGTACGTACAGACCGGCCGAGGGGATCGCGGAGACTTGCTCGCCAAGCTCGAAGCCGGGTCGCACCTCCGCCAGCCAGCCGGTCGCCGTCGCCCGGACCTGCGCCTCGTTGAAGAGCCGGCTGTTGCGGATCGCCTCGCGGATCCCCTCGAGCAGGGCGGGCGGGCAGGCTGCGTGGGCGGCGGCCAGCTCATCGGGCCGGACGCGGAGGTCGGGCGCGCTGAAGCGGACGCCGTCGAAGCGCTCGGTCGCGTCGAGGACGGCGGCGTCGCCGCGCTGGCGGACGTCGGTGAAGAGCGCCTCGATCGAGGCCTGGAGCGCCGGCTCGAAGACTGCTGCCGTGGAGCGGGCAAGGATGCGGGCCTGCTCGACGGCGTCGAGGTCGGCCCAGCGGCGGACGGCAAGGATCGGCATGGCGATGCGAGCGTAGCGGATCGGGCCAGCGGAACCCGAGGCCAGACAGCCGACGCGCACTCCAGCAGACTCGCGCGGGCTCCAGCCGACGCGGGCCGAGAACGACCGGATCGGGTGGATCGCCGGCGGGAGCGTGGCGGACTCCGGCGAAATCGCCCTGTACGCGCGCCGCCGGCCGCGCAACACTCTCCACATGACCCCCTCGCCCGGCGCCCACGAAGCTCCACCCCTCCCCGGCGCTCGCCCCGTCCGGGCCCCCCGCGGCACGGAGATCTCCTGCCGCGGGTGGCAGCAGGAGGCGGTCCTCCGGATGCTGATGAACAACCTCGACCCCGACGTCGCCGAGAACCCCGACGCCCTCATCGTCTACGGCGGCACCGGCCGCGCCGCCCGCTCATGGGAGGCCTTCGACGCGATCGTCCGCGAGCTGCGCCACCTCGCCGACGACGAGACGCTCCTCGTCCAGTCGGGCAAGCCGGTCGGCGTCTTCCGGACGCACGAGTGGGCGCCGCGGGTGCTCATCGCCAACTCGAACCTCGTCGGCAAGTGGGCCAACTGGGAGCACTTCCGGGAGCTCGAGAAGGCCGGCCTGATGATGTACGGCCAGATGACGGCCGGCTCCTGGATCTACATCGGGACCCAGGGGATCCTCCAGGGCACGTACGAGACGTTCGCCGAGCTGGCGCGCCAGCACTTCGGGGGGAGCCTCCGCGGGCGGGTCGTCCTCACCGCCGGCCTTGGCGGGATGGGCGGCGCCCAGCCGCTGTCGGTGACGATGAACGACGGCGTCGTGATCGCCATCGAGGTCGACGAGGCGCGGGCGCGCCGGCGCCACGAGATCGGGTACGTCGACCGCCTCACCGATTCGCCGGAGGCTGCCCTCGCGATGGCGCGCCTGGCGGCGGCCGGCGGCGAGCCGCTCTCGATCGCCCTGGTCGGCAACGCCGCCGAGATCGAGCCCGCGTGGGCGAAGAAGGGCGAGCGGTTCGACGTTGTCACCGACCAGACCTCGGCCCACGACGCGCTCGGCGGCTACGTGCCGGCGGAGATGACGCTCGCCGACGCGCTGATCCTGCGCCGGACGCAGCCGGAGGTCTACGAACGCCGGGCGCTCGATGCCATGGCGGCGCACGTCCGGGCGATGCTGTTCTTCGGTGAGCGCGGTGCGGTCGTCTTCGACTACGGCAACAACCTCCGGGCGCAGGCCCAGCGGGCGGGGGTGGAGAACGCCTTCGACTTCGCCGGCTTCGTCCCGCTCTTCATCCGACCCCAGTTCTGCGAGGGCCGCGGTCCCTTCCGCTGGGTGGCACTGTCGGGCGACCCGGAGGACATCTACCGGACGGATGAGGAGATTCTGCGGCTCTTCCCCGCCGACGCCGGGCTGCGGCGCTGGCTCGAGATGGCCCGGGCGAAGGTGCCGTTCCAGGGGCTCCCCGCGCGGATCTGTTGGCTGGGCTACGGCGAGCGGGCGAAGGCGGGTCTGGCCTTCAACGAGCTCGTGAGATCCGGGGCGGTGAGCGCGCCGATCGTCATCGGGCGCGACCACCTCGACTCGGGGAGCGTTGCCTCGCCGAACCGCGAGACGGAGGCGATGGCCGACGGCACCGACGCGGTCGCCGACTGGCCGCTCCTCAACGCGCTGGTGAACACGGCCGCCGGGGCGACGTGGGTGTAGATCCACCACGGCGGCGGCATCGGGATTGGGTTACAGCCAGCACGCGGGGATGGTGGTCGTGGCCGACGGGACGGACCTCGCGGCGCAGAAGCTGGAGCGAGTGCTGACCACGGACCCCGGCATGGGCGTGATCCGCCACGCCGACGCGGGCTACGAGCGCGCGCTCGAGGTTGCCCGGGAGCGCGGGGTCCGGATCCCGATGCGGGACGGCGGCGGCTGAACGCCCTTCCACGCTGTCGCGCGGGCTTCCCGCCGGCCGCCCGCGCACCACGCGGGACGACTCGGGATCCAGTCGGCGGCCGGGCTCGACGGCGTCCCCGCGGAATCCCATCACCCGCATTCCGGCGGCCGCCCTGTGACACTCGCACTGGGCCGTTCGCGGAGCGAAGGTCGAGTGGCGGAGCATCCGCGCCCGGAGGTCCGTCTCATGACCGCGAACCGCCGAAGGCGAGGAAGAAGATGCGTCGCGCACTCGGGATGCTCATCGTGTCGGTCGCGCTTGTCGGCTGCGCTGCGCCACCGCCTGCGTCGCCGCCGCCGAGCCCGGCGGCTGCCGCGCTGAAGATCAGGACCGAGGCAGACTCGTTCTGCCCGCTGGCGAAGATCGGCGGGCCGAGGCTCACGATGCGGCTGGATCCGGCGTCGAGCGACCAGATCTGGGCGACCAGCGACGACGGGACGAAGTTCCCGGTCTACTGGCCCGAGGGGTTCCGGGTCGGCGATCGCGATGGGCCGGTGGTCCTTGACGCCGGCGGCCAGATCGCGGCAGCCGACGGCGACGTGATCCTCGTGCCCGAGCGCGAATTCCCGCTCCTGCGCGGGCGTGTGGTCTGCTTCGGCTCGGGCAGTCTCTACGTGATGCCGTCCGACCCCTCGTAGCGGTCCGCGGCCGCCGTCGCCTCGTCGATCGGCGGGGACTCGGGAGCGCTCATGGGTGTGCCACGATAGCGCCATGGCACTCGTCGAGTCCGTCCCCAACGTCTCCGAGGGTCGGCGGCTGGAGGTGGTCGATCATCTCGCCGCGGCGCTGGAGTCCGTGCCGGGCGCCCACCTCCTTGACCGGACGAGCGACCCGTCCCACAACCGGAGCGTCTTCACCCTCGCCGGCGAGGACGGCGCCGTCGCCGACGCGCTGGAGCGGCTCGTCGGCGTCGCCCTCCGCGAGATCGACATGGAGCGGCAGACGGGCGAGCACCCGCGGATCGGGGCCGTCGACGTCGTCCCGTTCGTGCCCCTGGGCGCCACGACCCTCGCCGACTGTGTCCGGCTCGCCCGCGACTTCGGGCGGCGCATCTCGACCCGGTTCGACCTGCCGGTCTATCTGTACGCGGCCGCGGCCACGCGGCCCGACCGAGTGAAGCTCGCCGACGTGCGCCGCGCGCAGTACGAGGGCCTCAGGACCGAGATCACGTCCCGCGGTCGCGAGCCCGACTTCGGCCCGGCGCGCACGCATCCCCGGGGCGGGGCCACGTGCGTCGGCGCGCGGCCCTTCCTCATCGCCTGGAACATCAATCTCGCGTCGGACGACCTGGAGCTGGCCCGACGGATCGCCCACCGCGTTCGCGAGTCGTCGGGCGGCCTGCCGGCGGTCCAGGCCAAGGGATTCTTCATCGAGGAGCTCGGCTGCGCCCAGGTTTCGATGAACCTCCTCGACTTCGCGCGTACGCCGCTCTGGGCGGCGTGGGAGATGGTCCGGACCGAGGCCGCCGAGGACGACGTCGAGCTCGCAGAATCCGAGCTGATCGGGCTGGCGCCCCTGGCCGCCTTCGAGGCCGTTGCCGACCGGGCGGGGGCCCCGGCCGGCGCCCCGCCGGAGGAGCGGGTGATCGCCGCCGGGCGCTTCCTGAAGCTCCGCGACGCGTCGCCGCTCATGGCGCTGGAGCTGCGGCTGGCGCGCGCGGCGGGCGGCTGACGGTGATCATTCCCGGGCGCCTCGGCGACGCGGCTGGACCGTCGCCGGCCCGCGGGCTCCTGCTCGTCGGCGCCGCCGAGGTGGTGACGCTCGCGGGGGGCGTCCGGCACGGCGCCGCCCAGGCCGACCCGGCGATCGCCCCTGCGGGGTCGGCCGTCGCCTGCCTCGGCGGCCGGATCGTCGCCGTCGCCCCGGACGCGGAAGCCGAGGACGCCCTGGCGGCGGCGCTGGTCGCGGAGGGGCGCGATCCCGGGGCCTTCGACCGCCTCGACGTCGCCGGCGGGACGATCACCCCCGGGCTCATCGACGCGCACACGCACCTGCTGTTCGCCGGCTCCCGGGAGGACGAGGTGGCGATGCGGGCGCGGGGCGCCACGTACCTCGAGGTCCTTGCCGCGGGTGGAGGGATCCTCTCGACCGTCCGCGCCACGCGCGCGGCATCCGACGTCGACCTGCTGGCCCACGGCCGGCGCTGGCTCGGCGAGATGCTTCGGACCGGGACGACGACGGTCGAGGCGAAGTCCGGCTACGGCCTCGACACGGGCACCGAGCTGCGCCTGCTTGCCGCGGCAGGTCGGCTGGCGGCGGAGGGACCGGTCGACGTGGTCCCGACGTTCCTCGGCGCGCATGCCGTCCCGCCGGAGGTGCGCGAGGCGCACCCGGGCAACCCCGGCGCTGCGACGGAGGCGTACGTGGCGGCCGTCATCGGGGAGCAGCTCCCGGCCGTCGCGGCCCAGGGGATCGCTCGCTCGTGCGACGTCTTCTGCGAAACGGGCGTCTTCACGGCCGGCCAGGCGCGCCGGATCCTGCTGGCGGCCCGAGCGCTCGGGCTCGACGTCCGGCTCCACGCGGACGAGCTGGCCCCGTCGGGCGGCGCGGAGCTGGCGGCCGAGCTCGGCGCGCTCTCGGCCGACCACCTCGGGGCCCCGTCAGCCGAGGGGATCCGCGCCCTCGCGACCGCCGCCGGCGCCCCGCGCCCGGTCGTGGCAGTGCTCCTGCCGACCGTGCCCTGGTTCCTGGGGCTCGCCGCGCGCGAGCCGGCGCGCGCGCTGGTGGAGGCCGGTGTCCCGGTCGCCCTCGCCACGGACTTCAACCCTGGCACGTCGCCCGTGACGAGCCTGCCGCTCGTGATGACGGCGGCCGTCCTCACGCTGCGACTCGACCCCACGGAGGCGCTCGTCGCCACGACCGTCAACGCCGCGGCGGCGCTCGGCCTCGCGGACCGCGGAGCGCTGGTTCCCGGCCTGCGCGCGGACCTCGTCGCCTGGGACGTCCCGACGCACGCCCAGGTCCCGTACTGGGCGGGAGCGGACCTCGTGCGGGCCGTCGTCACCCGCGGGCAGATCGTCCGGCGAAGGTAGCCGTCGGCGGTTGTCGCCCGCGGGCGGGCGTCAGACCTTGCCGCGCGACTCCAGGAGGACCGTCGTCGTCTCGTCGGGAAGGCCGCCCGGCGTGACCGAAAGCCGCGGCTGCGGCTCCCCTGCCGTCGACCCCATCTCGTGGAGGAACCTGGCGAGGAGCGGCTCGCACACCTCGTCGCTGTCGCAGACGGGCATCGGCACGACGATCTTCGGGTCGAGCTGGGCGACGAGCTCGGCGGCCTTCGTGGGGGACAGCTGCCCCCCGATCGGCACGCAGACGATGTCGGCCGAGCCGATCTCGCCGATCTTCTCCTCGGTGAGGGTGTGGGCGATGTCGCCGAGATGGACCACGTGGACCCCGTCCACCTCGGTCACGAAGGCGACGTTCCAGCCCCGCTCGGCGCCGCGCTTGTCGTCGCGGAAGGTGCGGACGCCGGTGACCAGGACGTGCTTGACCTCGTACTCGCCGGGCCCGTCGAGGACGAAGGCATCCTCCAGGCTCGACGGCAGGTGCGTGGCGCCGTCGCGGGTCGTCCGACCCTTGGGCCTGGGCAGCGGCGTGTCGTCCGGGTGGCTGAAGGTCACGATGTCGCCGGTGATGCCGCGCCCGGTCGGCCCGACGACCGCCTGGTACGGGTCCGCGACCACGACGGCATCCCGTCCCTTGAGCCGGACGCAGGTGCGTCCATACCATGTCAGTTCCATGGCGGGATTCTGCCACGCGCGGCTGCACGCGGCCTGCACGCCGCGCGCCGGCGACCCGCGAGGCACCCGCGCGACACCGTGGCGGCGCACCCGGTAGCACCCGCGCGACACCGTGGCGGCCGGCGGCGGTCCCGCGCGACGCCTGGCCGGCAGCGAAGACCAGAAATGAGATGACCGGAGGCGCCTGCCCATCGGCGCCTCCGGTCGAGGGAGGGAGGGCGGATCTGTGGGAGTCGGAGGGATCGACTCGGTCCCGCAGGTCCATGGCGAAGCCTAGGCGCCGGAGGTTCAGGCACAATGCCGCGGGAGGTTAAGAAACCGCCACTCGAGCAGCTCGTGCCAGAATTCCATGCATGAGCCCGATCCACCCCACGCGGCCCGCCTGTCGGTCCCGCCGCGCACCGTCCCTCCTCGCGGCCCTGGCTGCCGTCGCGCTTCTCGCGGCCGCCTGCGGCGACGCGGGGTCGACCGCCGCGCCCAGCCCCAGCACCGAGCCGACGCCGACGCCGACCGCCGGCTCGTCGGCCACCCCCGCCCCGCCGGTCGACGCCGCAGCCATCTACCGCGGGATCGAGGACCAGGTGCTCGAGCTGCGCGGCCTGCCCGCGAAGAAGATCCTGGAGCCGACGATCATCACCCCGGCCGAAGCCAGGAAGCAGATCGCCGAGCAGTATCGGGCCCAGAACCCACCGGAAACGATTGCCACCGCCGACGCCACGCTCAAGGCCCTCGGCCTCCTGGCCCCCGACGCGTCGCTCGAGTCGCTCTACCTCGACCTGATGTACTCGCAGGCGGCGGCCTTCTATGTCCCGAAGACGAAGCGGATCTTCGTGATCTCGAAGTCCGGGTCGATCGGCGCCGCCGAGAAGTGGTACTTCTCGCACGAGTTCACCCATGTCCTCCAGGACCAGGAGTTCGGTCCCCAGGGCACGGACACCAACGTCCCGGGGCAGGGTGACCGCTCGCTTGCGCGACTGAGCCTGCTCGAGGGCGACGCGGTGCTCTTGATGACCCAGTGGATGAGCCGGTACCTGACGGCTGACGAGCTCGGGCAGCTCCTGCAGGTCGACCCGGAGGCCCAGGCCCAGCTCGCGAGGATGCCCGCGATCCTGCGCGACGTGCTGATGTTCCCGTACCAGCAGGGGCTCATGTTCGTGAACGGCATCTGGGCCCGCGGCGGCTGGGACGCCGTGAACGCCGCATACGGCCGCCTTCCCGATTCCACCGAGCAGATCCTGCATCCCGAGAAGTACCAGGCCGGCGAGAAGCCCGTCACGGTCCCGATCGACGGTGCGGCGCTCGCGAAGGCGATGGGCGCCGGCTGGTCGGGCACTCCTGAAGACACGATCGGCGAGTTCGAGCTGTCAGTCTGGCTGCGCGAGAACGGGATCAAGGCGCTCGACGCCCAGGCCGCGGCGGCCGGCTGGGGCGGCGACCGGCTGGCATTCCTGCGCGGCCCGGACGGTGCGTACGGGCTGGCCCTCGCGACGACGTGGGACACGGCCGCCGACGCCACGGAGTTCCTTGCTGCGGCGACGACCGCCGTGGGAAACCTGCCGGGTGTGGCGACGATCTCGCCGGGGAGTGACCCACGCTCCGTCTCGATCTTCGCCGCCAGCGACCAGGCGACGCTCGAGCGCCTCGGCGCGGCGTTCGCGGCAGCGGGGGTCTGATCCCGGGCGCGAAGCGGGGATGTGCCCGTCCGGCGCTCGCTCTCCGGCTGCCGATTCGCCGGCGGGCGGCCCGGATCGGCCGCCGGGCGGTCCATCAACCCGTGCGACTTCTCATACGGTCCGCGTGACGAGCTTCTGACACGATCGGGGCCGATCGTCCACCGGCCGCGGAACCCTACATCGCCTCGGGGGCGGAGATCCCCAGGAGGCCGAACGCCGCGGCCAGCGTGAGCTGCGCCGCCCGGACCAGCGCCAGGCGCGACGCCGAGCGCTCCGGCTCGGCTGGGTCGACGACGCGGGCGTCGCGGTAGAAGGCGTGGAACTGCGTCGCGAGGTCCGTGGCGAACGCGGTGACGCCCTGCGTCTCCTCCGCGGCGGCGGCGTCCTCCACGACCTCGGGGAAGCGAGCCAGGGCCCGGACGAGCGCGCCCTCCGGCGTGCCCGCCTTGCCGCCCAGCGACCCCGACGCCACGCCGGCTGCGGGCTCCAGCCCGGCCTCGGCGGCCTTGCGCAGGATCGAGGCGATCCGGGCGTGGGCGTACTGCACGTAGAAGACCGGGTTCTCGTTCGACTGCTTCTTCGCCAGCTCGATGTCGAAGTCGATCCCCGAGGTGTGCCCGCGGGCGGCGAAGAACCAGCGCGCCGCGTCGACTCCGATCTCGGACAACAGCTCGTCGAGCGTGATGAACTCGCCGGCGCGCTTCGACATGGAGACCTCGACGCCGTCGCGGACGAAGCGGACCCAGGCCATCAGCAACATCTGGACGGCCTCGCGGTCGAAGCCCATCGCCTCGGCGGCATTGCGCAACCGGGCCACCGTCCCGTGGTGGTCGGCGCCCCAGATGTAGACGAGATGGTCGAAGCCGCGACTGAACTTCTCGACGACGTAGCCGATGTCCGAGCCGAAGTACGTGTAGTCGCCGTTCGACTTGCGGACCACGCGGTCCTTGTCGTCGCCGAAGTCGGTCGAGCGGAACCAGAGCGCGCCGTCCTGCTCGTAGAGATGGCCGGATGCACGAAGCCGCTCCACCGCCTTCTCCACCCAGCCCTCGCGGTACAGCGAACCCTCGCTCTTCCAGACATCGAAGTGCACGCCGAGCGTGGCAAGGGACGCCTCGATCCCGGCCCGGACCCGCTCAGAGGCCCACTCGCCGACGATCCAGGTGGCGTCGCGCGCGCCCGCCTCGTCCGCCCCGTCGCCCACACCGTGTTCGCCGGCGGCCTCCGCGGCCGCCCACGTGTCGCCCGGGATCTCCCGCGCGAGGTCGTACACGTAGGCACCCCGGTAGCCGTCCTCCGGGACGTCCTGGCCGCGCCGGATCGCCACCACCGAGCCGCCGAGGTTGCGCACCTGCGCCCCGAAGTCGTTGAAGTAGTACTCCCGCGTGACCTCGTGACCGGCGGCCTCCAGCACCCGACACAGCAGGTCGCCGACGAACGCGCCCCGCGCGTTGCCGATGTGGAGCGGGCCGGTCGGGTTGGCCGAGACGAACTCCACGTTGAAGCGCCGGGGGGCCGCCGACTGGACTCGGCCCCATTCACCCGGCGCGGCGAGCACGCCGGCGACGAGGGCCTCGAGGGCGTCGTCGGAAACGCGCAGGTTGAGGAAGCCGGGTGGGGCCACCGCCACTGCGGCAATCGGCGAGCCGGGCCCGGCAGCGTCGGCCTCGAGCTCGTCGGCGAGGGCCTGTGCGATCCGCAGCGGCGGCATCCGGTACGGGCGCGCCAGCTTCATGGCCAGGCCCGTGGCGAGGTCGCCGTGATCGGCGCGTGCCGGCCGCTCGATCTCGACAACCGGGAGCTCCACACCCTCGGGGCCGGCGGGTAGGACGCCAGACGCGACCGCGCGCGCCCAGGCGGCGGCGACGGCATCGCGGACGCGGCTGCGCAGCGGGGTCAGGTGCGCGAGGGGATCTTCCACTCACGCATCGTAGCGGAGCGGACGGGCCGGGCCGTGCCGCGCAACCTGTAACCCCGGGGCGCGACCGCCCGTCGTGGTCAGCGATGCGCGCGGCAACATCATCCCGCCGTTCGGTGCCTGCCCCGTCACCCGTCGGTACCGGTCGCGGACGCTCTGCCAGTACCAGCCGGTACCACCCCGAGCGGTGACCGCTCGCACCGCGATCCGGGGTTGATGAGCGATTGGGTGGGGTCCGGGAAGGTCGGAGCGAGGAGCTGGTGAGACATCGGTACTGGACGAGTACCCCCGCGGGCCGCATGATCGGAGTGCCGTTGGGAACGTGGCAGGCAGGCCGTCACGACGGGCCCGACGGCACAGGATCATTCGCGGCTGTCACAGCCGGACGTCACTCGGGGACCAGATCGATGAACGACTCTCCGTCTCGGACGCAACGACGCGTCTCCATCTTCCGTCGTGTGGGATGGCAGGTGGTTGCAGCCATGGTGCTGTCGGCCTTGGCCCTCCCCGGCGTGGCGCTTGGCCACACCCCGAATGTCAGCCTGACCTGCGAGACCGGCCTGAAGGTCGTCCTCACCGCGTACAACAGCAGCAACGGGAACGCGAACAGCGTCGCCGTCGCAATCGACGGGGTCGCCGTCGCCGGATCTACGTTCGTGTTTGGCAGCAGCTTCAGCCGGACGTGGCCCGTGACACCGCTGACGGTCGCCCACACCGCCACCGTCGTCATCGTCGCATGGGACGACCCGACGGGCAGCAGCGGCTGGTCGAAGACCTACAACCTCGTCATTCCGGCCTGCGTGACGCCCACGCCGACGCCGACGCCGACGCCGACGCCGACGCCGACGCCGACGCCCACCCCGACGCCCACGCCCACGCCGACCCCGACGCCCACCCCGACGCCCACGCCCACCCCGACCCCGACGCCCACCCCGACGCCCACGCCCACCCCGACGCCCGACGCCGACCCCGACGCCCACCCCGACGCCCACCCCGACGCCCACCCCGACGCCGACCCCGACGCCCACCCCGACCCCGACCCCGACCCCGACCCCCACGCCCACCCCGACCCCGACGCCCACGCCGACGCCCACGCCGACGCCCACGCCGACGCCCACGCCGACGCCCACGCCCACGCCGACGCCCACGCCGACGCCCACGCCGACGCCCACGCCGACGCCCACGCCGACGCCCACGCCCACGCCGACGCCGACGCCCACGCCCACGCCGACGCCCACGCCCACGCCGACGCCCACGCCGACGCCGACGCCCACGCCCACGCCGACGCCCACGCCGACGCCGAGTGGCGCCCGGCTGGTGATCGAGAAGGTCTACGACATCGACCCCGGTGACGCCCAGGTCCTGGTTCCCGGCGCCGGGTGGACGTTCGACATCTCCGGTGACATGGTCACAACCGACAGCGAGGGCCAGGTCACGATCGACCTCCCGACCGTCGACGGCTGGGTCTCCGTCGACATCACCGAGGAGAGCCCGCCGGCCGATCTCGGGAACGAGTGGAGGATGTCCGGCGCCTCCTGCGAGGTCACCCTCGACGACGGCCAGATCGCGACGGCGGCCGTCGGCGACAGGCGCGGCACGGTCGACCTCGAAGGCGCCGCGATCAGGGACATCGTGGTCAACGCCGGTGAGACCGTCACCTGCACGTTCGTCAACCAGAGCGGCGCGGTCGAAGAAGCCACCAGCACGCCACGCATCACCCCGCCGCCGACCGCGGCCGATCCGGTCTCCGGGACGCCCGGCGGCGACACCTGGCGGATCGTCCTCCTGGCGCTCGCCGGCCTTCTCGCGATGATCCTGGCCTTCATCCCGGCGACGCCGGCAAGGTCGCGCCGCCGCCGCTAGCCTCCGCGCTGTCCCCGAGACGCGCTGAACGCCGGGCCCGGTCTCCAGGCCCGGCGTTTGGACTGCCTTCCGGCGCGTGACTGCCGCGGCCGGCCGGCACGCGTACACCTCCAGTGTGGGACTGGATCAGATCGCCCAGGTCTCTCCGTCGGCGACGAGGGAGACGTGCCCGTCGTAGGCGGCCCGGACCGCCGCAACGGTGGCCGCCGGGTCGCGGCGCATCTGGAGGTGGGTCAGGAGGACGAGGCCCGGCCGGGTCGCCGCCGCGAGCGAGCCCACGGCGGGACCGTCCAGGTGGAGGTCACCGACCGGGACCGGTCCGGCGCCGAAGGCAACTTCGCTCAGCAGCACGTCGCCGGGGCGGACGAGCGTCGCGAGGTCGGCGGCGCGCCCGCAGTCGCCCGAGTAGACCAGGCCGGGTGCATCCGGGGCGTCGGCGGCGGACACGCGGATCGCGTAGCTCTCTTCGGTGTGCGTCACGAGCGCGCTCTCGAGCAGGAACGGCCCGACGGTCGTGTACCCCGGCGCCCGCGCCTCGATGTCGAGCGCGTCGTCTGCGAACCCAGGTGTGGCGAGGAGCGCATCCAGCCGCTCGCCCAGCCCGGACGGGGCGAGGACTCGGACGCGTCGCGGCGGCGTGAACTCGTAGCGCAGGTAGTGCCGCAGCGCCACCAGGTCGATGAAGTGGTCGGGGTGGAGGTGGCTGACCACCACCGCCTGGAGCGTGCTCGGCTCGAAGCGTCCCGCAAGGCCCGCGAAGCCGCCCTGCCCCAGGTCCAAGCAGAGCCGCCGCCCCTCGTGCGCGAGGACATACGTGCTGGAAGCGGTGCCGGGCCGATCGGGGTACGCCGCGCCGGAGCCGACGATGAGGAGCTCCATGGTCGGGGAGCGTAGCGGGTTCGGCTCGCGGCGGCCAACCGGAGGCGGATGCGCGCCGGGCGCACGGCCCGAGAAGGGTCACCTTCCGCCGCGCTTCGTGCGCCCCGCCGCCCGGCGCGTCAGGGCGCCGGGCTGGCTCGCTCGACCTGCCCCGGGGGCGTCTTCTCGGGCCCCGGCGACTTCTCCGGCCTGGGGGTCTTGCCGGCTCCCGGCGACTTCCCCGGCTTGGGGGTCGCCGCGGGCTTGGAGGTCGCCGCAGGCCTGGGGGTCGCCGCAGGCCTGGGGGTCGCCGCAGGCCTGGGGGTCGCCGCAGGCCTGGGGGTCGCGTCCGGCTTGCCAGGGGACGACTTCGCGGGGGTGGCCGCCGGGACCGTTTCCGGCGTCGCTGCGGGCTTGCCCGGGTCGGCCGGCTTGCCCGGCGTCACCGGCCTGTCGGGCGGCGTCGCCAGGATCTCCTGGATGCGGACCTCGGTCCGCTCGACCGCAGCCCGCATGGCCTCCGCGGCCGGTGCCGGAACCTGGGTCTGCAGCGCTTCGAGAACCGCGACGTGACGGCCCAGCTGGGCCGCGACATGCTCTCGCAGCGAGACGTCGACCCCGGCGTCACCGGCCGTCGCGTCGGCGATGGCTCGATAGGCGTCGAGGGCCGCCGTAACGGCGGTCCCGTTGCCTTCTGCCCCCGCCCGCTCCGCCTCCCGGAGGCGGGCTTCCAGGCGGCCGACCTGGGCGTCGAGCCGCGCGGCCGGGTCTGCCGGAAGCGTGACGGCCTCCACCCAGAGGCGGGCTCCGTAGACTGGACCACCAGGCCCGCTTCCCGCGAGGACCCCGCCGACGAGCGCCAGCACGATCGCAAGCGCGCCCGTGGTGAGGAGGAGGCCCCGGAGCGGAGCGCGGAGGGCCGCGAAGGCCGGGATGCCCCGCGGCTGCGGGGCTACCGGGGCGGGCGCGGCGGGGGCGCGGGTGCGATCAGCCGCCAGGCGCGCCTCGGCCATGACCCGTGCGCGCACCCGCCGCGTGCGCTCGGGATCTGCGTCCAGGCGCGCCGTGGCGTATGCGTCGAGCTGCGGTCGCAGCCCGCCGTCGTCGCCCCAGTCGTCGCGCCTGTCGTTCGTCATCGCACGCGGTCCCTTTCGGCCGGCGCCCGCGCGTCCGACCCTTTCAGCGCCAGGCGGCGCAGCGCCGCGACCGCCCGGAACTGGATCCCCCGGACCGTCCCTTCCTGCTTTCCCATCGCCACCGCAGCCTCCCGCGCCGAGAGACCCGCGAAGAACCGCAGCGCAATCACGTCGCGCTGCTCGTCGGTCAGCTCGGCCAGCGCGGCCGCGACGGCGTCCATCTCCTGCCGGGCGAGGACCTGGGCCTCGGGACCGGCCTGTTGGTCCGGCCGCTCCGTCAGCGCGTCGAGCTCGACGTGCTCCCGGTGCGTCCGGATGTGATCGATCACCACGTTCCTGGCCAGCCGGAAGAGCCAGCCCCCGAAGGGGACGCCCCGCTGCTCGTAGCGCGGGAGTGCCTCCAGGGCCTTGACGAAGACGAGCTGCGCCAGGTCCTCCGCGTCGCTCGGGCGACGGACGCGGGCGGCGACGTAACGGTGGACGGGCTCGTGGAAGTGGTCGAAGATCCGGCCGAACGCCTCCGCGTCGCCGGCCTTCGCCGCGGCCACGAGATCCTCGATCGCGGCGTCGTCCGTACGAGTCATAACGAGCCGGCGTCCCCGGCGTTAGGGCGCCTGCACGCGCGGTGTCGCCCGCCGCCGCTCCGGGATCGCGACCCGGTCACGCGGCCCGCCAGGTCCGGGAGCGCGGCGGATCGCCAGCTCCTCGAACCCGGCGGCGGCAGCAGCCGCGTAGACGTGCGCGAGGCCGTAGGCGAACGAGTGGGCCCGATGCGCGTCCGAGCCGGCCGTCACGAGGCGCCCGCCGAGCTCCCGGAAGCGAGCCACGACCCAGGACGCAGGGTACGGCTCGCGGGGCGCCTGGCGGAGCCCCGAGGCGTTGATCTCCAGGCCGGTCCCGGTCTCCACGAGGGCCCGGAGGACCGGCTCGTAGACGTGGGGCGCAGCGACGAACGCGGCCGGCGGGACGTGCTGCGCGAGGTACTTCTTGACGTAGTCCAGGTGGCCTAGCGTATCGAACAGCTGGCTCCGGGCCGCGGCCACGACCTCCGCGAAATACGGTGCGACGACCTTCTCGAACGGCTTCCCGGCGACCCATCCCGCGACGCGTGCGCCCGTGTACGGCGAGTAGCGCATGACGTGGACGGACCCGATGGCGAAGTCGTAGTGGTGGCGCTCCAGGTGCTCGCGGATCTCGGGCTCCCGGTGGGACTCGTAGCTGATCTCGACGCCGAAGCGGAGCGCGAGGCCGCGGTCGGCCCAGCGCTCGGCAGCCTCGCGGACCACCCGCTCGCGACGCGCGAAGTCGGCGAAGGCGAAGGCCGGCGCCCGCGGGTCGAAGTCCAGGTGGTCGGTGATCGCGAGCTCGGGGATCCTGCGCTCGACCGCCAGCGCGCAGTAGACGTCGATGGGAACGTCGCTGTCCGGCGAGAGGTCCGTGTGGAGATGGGCGTCGAGCGGCAGGTCCCGGTCGGCATCGGGGCCGGGCGGGGGCAGGTCGCCGACGTCCTCCGCGCCGGGCGGCGGCAGGTCGCCGACGTCCTCCGTCACCCTGCGACCAGCCCGAGCTCGCGGCCGACGCGCGCGAAGGCGTCGAGGCAGGCGTCGAGCTCCTGTTCGCTGTGGGCGGCCGTCACGATCGTGCGCAGGCGGGCCCCGTCGAGGGCGACGGTCGGGAAGACGACGGACGTCGCCCACACGCCCTCGTCCAGGAGCCGGTCGGCGAACCGGATGGCCAGCTCCGAGTCCCCGACGAGGACCGGCGTGATGGGTGTCTCCGACACGCCGGTGTCGAAGCCGAGGCCGCGGAGCCCGTCCTTGAAGCGCCTCGTGTTGGCCCAAAGGCGCTCGATGAGCTCGGGCTCTTCCTCGAGGACGCGGATCGCGGCCAGGCAGGCCGCGGCCACGGCGGGCGGATGGGAGGTCGAGAAAAGGAACGGCCGGCCGCGCTGGATGAGCATCTCCCGCAATGCGAGGGACCCCGCCACGTATCCGCCCAGGACGCCCATCGCCTTGCTGAGGGTGCCGACCTGGATGGCGACCCGCCCGTGGAGGTCGAAGTGGTCGACGCTGCCCCGCCCGTTGCGGCCGAGCACGCCGGAGGCGTGGGCGTCGTCGACGAAGACGGCCGCGTCGAATGCCTCGGCGGCCTCCACGATGGCCGGCAGCGGCGCGATGTCGCCGTCCATGCTGAAGACCCCGTCGGTGACGACGAGGATCGCCCGGTAGGGCTGCCCGTCGGGCCGTCCATCGCGCCGTGCCGCCTCCAGCAGCTCGCGCAGGTGCCCCACGTCTTTGTGCCGGTAGATCACCCGCGGCGCCTTCGCCAGCCGCATGCCGTCGATGATCGAGGCGTGGTTGAGCTGGTCCGACACGATGAGATCCGGCTCGCCGGCCACGACCGGTATGACCCCGGTGTTGCACGTGAAGCCGGACTGGAACGTGAGGACCGCCTCCACGTGCTTGAAGGTAGCGAGCGCGGCCTCGAGCTCCTCGTGGAGGGTCATCGTCCCGGAGATCGTCCGCACGGCGCCCGAGCCGGCACCGAAGCGGCGCGCGGCCTGGGCGGCAGCCTCCACGAGCCGGGGATGGGTGTTGAGCCCGAGGTAGTTGTTGGACGCCAGCGAGATCACGTTGTGGCCGTCGACGGTGACCCGCGTCCCGTTCGCGGAGCTCATCACGCGCAGCGGGCGATAGAGGTGGGCCGCCTTCAGCTCGGCCAGCTCGGCGGACAGGTGGGACAGCGGGTTCGCGCCGGTCGTCATGGTGTCGGCCTCCTCGCCGTGCGGCGGATCACGCGGTCCAGTCCATGATCACCTTGCCGGCGTCGCCCGAGCGGGCGGCTGCGAAGGCAGCCTCGTGATCGCGGAACGAGAAGCGGTGGGTGATGGCCGGCGTGATGTCCAGGCCCGACTGGAGCATCACCGTCATCTTGTACCAGGTCTCGTACATCTCCCGGCCGTAGATGCCGCGGAGGGTCAGCATCTTGAAGACGATCTCGTTGACGTCGAGCGAAATCTCCTCGGTCGGGATGCCGAGGATCGCGATGCCGCCGCCATGGGCCATCGCCCCGACCGCGGCGCGGAGGGCGGTCGCGTTGCCCGACATCTCCAGGGCGACGTCGTAGCCTTCGACCAACCCGATCTCCCGCCCGACCTCGCGGAGGTCGCGCTCGCGCGGGTCCACGGCCACCGTGGCGCCCATGCGCAGCGCGATCTCGCGGCGGACCGGGTTCGGCTCCGAGACGACGACGAAGCGCGCGCCGGCGTGGCGGACGACGGCCGTCGCCATGAGCCCGATCGGCCCGGCGCCCGAGACGAGCACGTCCTCGCCGAGGACGGGGAACGCGAGCGCCGTGTGGACCGCGTTGCCGAACGGGTCGAAGATCGCGGCGACCTCCTCGTCGATCCCGGACCAGTGGTGCCAGATGTTCGTCATGGGGAGCGTCACGTACTGGGCGAAGGCCCCGTCGCGCCCCACGCCGAGGCCGATCGTCCTGGCGCACAGGTGGCGCCGCCCGGCGAGGCAGTGGCGGCAGCGGCCGCAGACCACGTGGCCCTCGCCCGAGACGAGGTCACCGGGGGCGAAGTCGCCGACGTTCGAGCCGACCGCCACGATCTCGCCGACGAACTCGTGCCCGACCACCAGCGGCGGCACGATCGTCCTCGCCGCCCAGGCATCCCAGGACTCGATGTGGAGATCCGTCCCGCAGATCCCGGTCCGGTGCACCCGGACGAGGACGTCGTTGATGCCGATCGCCGGCTCGGGGACCTCCCGGAGCTCCAGCCCGGGCCCCGGCGCCGTCTTCACGAGGGCGAGCATCGGTCGCCTCCCTGTCCAGCGGGCGTTCCGGCGATGCCGTGGCGAGCCGCCCGGCATGCCGTCGCCGACCGCGGCAATTCTGCGCTCTTGCGACGCGCCGTGCGACCGATCAGGCGCGTCGCGCGTCGCGGACCGCGCGCGCGGCCAGCAGGCGCTCCGCGGGCGACCCGGCCGGCGCGCCGCCGTCGGCATCGACGATCGGATTGGTAACCTCGCCGATCAGCTCCACCTCCACCCGCACGACGTCACCCGGGGCCAGGAAGACCGGCGGCTCCCGGAAGACGCCGACGCCCGACGGGGTGCCGGTGACGAGCAGGTCGCCGGGCTCCAGGGTGATGCTGGCGGAGATGAAGGCGATCAGCTCGGCGACCGCGAAGACCATGTCGGAGGTGCGCCCGTCCTGGACCTGCACCTCGCGACCGGCTCCCGGTCCGGCAGCCGGCGTGTGGTAGCCGCGCACCGCGAGGTCGTCCGCCTCGCCGAGCTCGTCGGCGGTTACGAGGCAGGGCCCGAGCGGCAGGAAGGTGTCGGAGCCCTTGGCGCGCAGCCACTGGCCGTCGCCGCGCTCCCCCTCGCGCAGGGCGGGCTTGCTGCCCTGCAGGTCGCGCGCCGAGATGTCGTTCGCGGCCATGTAGCCGGCGACGTGCGCCAGCGCCTCGGCGGCCGCCACGCGACGGGCGCGCCGCCCGATCACGACGGCCAGCTCGGCCTCGAGGTCGAGGGCGTGGGTCGTGGCCGGGTGGACAACCGGGTCGCCACTGCCGACGACGGCGTTGGCGAACTTCGCGAAGAGCATGGGGCGGGTCGGGAGCGGGAGGCCCTGCTCCCGCACGTGAGTGGCGTAGTTGTGGCCGACGCAGATGATCTTCCCCGGTTCCAGCGGCGGGGCCGGGCGCAGCGAGGCGAGCGGCACGCCCTCCAGGCCGAGGGCCACGGCGCGCGCCACCGCGGCACGCGTCTCGGCAAGGCCCGCGTCCTCGCCGAGGAGGCCGCGGGGATCGAGGAAGGCGAGCTCCTCGCGCAGGCCGGCACGGTCGGCCAGGACCTCGAGGGTCAGGACCCGGTCCCCGGCGAGGACGCCGGCGACGGGGAGGTCCAGGTCGTCGAGATGGGCGATCAGGCGCATCGGGGATCCCTCGCTGCGGTCACGGCGCCGGCGTCGCCGAAGGTGCCGCCGGCGGGCTCGCGCCGGGCACGGCCGCCTGGCACTGCGGCTCGGGGCCCCGGTCGGCGCTCTGCTGCTGGAAGGTCGTGATGGCCGCCGCGTCGAGGCTGTCGAGGAAGTAGACGCGCCCCCAGGCGACGGCGGCGTACGGCGTCGGGAGGTCGTCGAAGCGGGTGACCACCACGGTTGACGTGGCGGGGTCCGCGCAGAGCGGGCTGGCCGGCAGCTGTCCCTGGAGTGCCCGCAGGGCGGCCTGGGCCGCCTCGTCGCACCCCTCGGGGCAGCGGTAGAGGACGGCCATCTGGCCGTGCTCCAGGTTGTGGATCCAGCCCTGCGGGTCCGTCCGGTCGTCCGCGCCGTACGCCCGCGTCGCGATCGGCCCGTAGCGCGCGTCGTTGTAGTGGGGGCCGGACGTCGGCGGGCAGAACTCGTAGCGGACGCGCTCCCCGGTCTCGACGTGCGCTCGCCCCAGGTCGCGCGTCACCTGGCCCAGCCGGGGCGTCGCGTCGGGTGCCGGGCTGGTCGCCGCCTCGGGGGCGAGGACGGTGTCGCAGGCGTAGGCGGGGCCGGCCGCGCCCATGAACAGGAAGGCCCCGCCGATGGCCAGGACCGCCACGACGGCCACGCCGAGGATGGCGCCCCGGTGGCGCTCCAGCGGGGAGCGGGCGGCGGTGACGGGCGCGGTGCGGGTCCGGCGCGCAGGCGCAGGGGCGGCGCCGGCAGGGGCGGCCTTCGCGTCCGGCGTGGCGGCCGTCGTCGGGTTCGTCGGGCCGGGCGGCCGCGACCTGCTGGAGCGCTTCGACACGGTTGGCGTTCCTTGGGTGGAGGGGATTGACCTGTGGAGCCGACAGGGTAGCCGAGGACGCCTGATCGGTCCCGCGGCGTGTCCCTGCCCAATGAACTTGGCAGGGACGGCTGCCCAGGGCCGTTGTCGGTCGCGCCCATGCGGGAGAGCCTGGCGTTGACGACGAAAGAGCAGCAGCGCAGCGGGGTCGTGGGCCGTTGGCTGGCGCGTGTGGTGACGACCCCCGAGGCGATCGCCCCGCTCGGGTGCAGCGAGTGGACGGCCTGGCGCCTGCTGCGGGGCGATGGTCGCCGGGGGCGCCGCCGGTCTCGCCCACGGCAACCGGGGCCGGGCGTCGCCCAGGCGACTGTCCGACGCCGACCGGGAGCGGATCCTCGAGCTCACCCGGACGACATGCCGCGGGTACAACGACACCCACCTCGCCCGGGGTCCTCGCAACGGACGAGGGGACCGCCATCGCCCGCGCCTCGTCCCGGCGGCGGCTGCGTTCCGAGGGTCTGCCGCCGCCGCGGAAGCGCCGGCCCCCGCGGTGCCGGAGCCGCCGCGCGTCGCCGGTCCTCGTCTGACCAGACTATCGGTTCGCTCACGCGGTCATCGCGCAGCGAAGTCACGCCAAATCGGCGGTTCGGGGTGACTGCCAGGCTCTCACCCCCCGATCCTGACCAGGCTATCTGTTCAGGCCGCCAGGATCGCCGCGCCGCCGGCCACGACCCGCGTCGCGGACGGAGCGCCCCCGCGCCCCCGGGCGACGGGTGCCAGCCACCGGCAGGCCCCGCCGGCGCCGACCGACAGGATCGCGGAGCAGATGCCCTGGCAGCGTCACTGCGCAGGTGAGCTGACCGAGTCACGGAGCGTCGACAGGTTCGGTCCCGCGAGGGGTCCCGGCCGGCCCGACGGCGGCGGCATGCCGCTCGCCCGCGGCGGCCTACGGCTCCGAGAGCCAGGCCTTCACGGATGGCCGGCTCAGGCCGAGGAAGAGCGCGAGGCCGAGCAGGGCCGGGACGAGCGCGACCGCCGGCGCGGGACCCAGCAGGAGCAGGGGCACGGCCGGGATCGTCAGCGTCGTGAGCCCGATCGCCAGGCCCCGGGCGGCCTGCTTGCGCTGGAGGACCATCGTCAGCGTGAAGATGGTGTATGCGAGGAGCACCATCGCCACGATGCCGGGCAGGCTGACCGGCGTTGAGATGGCCTGGTCGACCACCCAGCGGAGCGACACGCCGATTCCCCCGAGGACGAGGAAGCCGTAGCCCAGGAACAGGAGCAGGCCGGGCGGCGGGATCCGGCGGGCGGGTGCGGGGACCATGGCCGGATTCTGCCACGCCGCGGGGCAGCGATCAGGCCCGGACGCGGCGGCCCCGCGCCGTCCTGCGGTTCGGGCGACATCCGGGCGACATCGAGTCGAAACCCACTTGACACCTTCCCGGCCCCCGGCTACTGTCCGACTAAACCGGTTTGCTAAACCGGTTTGCCCCGTCGTCGGCGAGCGTCTCCCGTGCGCGACGACATCCAGGAGGAGCCGCCACGAGCGTGGAGCAGCAGCGAAGTCGGCCCCGGATCGCCGACGTGGCCCGCGAGGCGGGCGTGTCGAAGACCGCGGTCTCCTTCGCCTTCAACAGCCCGGAGCGCTTGAGCCCCGACACGGCCACCCGCATTCGGGCGGTGGCTGACGAATTGGGGTACCGGCCGCACCCGGTGGCTCGCATGCTGACTCAGCGGCGCACCCGGACCCTGGGGGTCCTGACGCCGCAGGCACTCTCCGTCGTGTTCGCCAACCCGTTCTTCGCGACGTTCAGCGAGGGCGTGGCGGCGGCCGCCGAGGAGGCCGGCTACGGGCTCCTCTTCGTCTCGCCGGTCTACGGCTCGCTGGCCCGCGCGGTCGGACGGGCGACGGTGGACGGCTTCGTGGCAATCGGCCTCTCGGAGGAGCACCCGGAGGTCGGGCAGATCCGCAAGGCGGACCTGCCGATCGTGCTCGTCGACTCGGCGGCGTTCCCGGAGCATGCCGCCGTGGACGTCGACGACGAGGGCGGCGCCCGGCTGGCGGCAGAGCACCTGCTCTCCCTCGGCCACCGCGAGATCCTCGTCATCGGCGTCGAGCCGCCCACCCCGGGCGCCCACCCCGACTTCGGGGGCATCGTCGGCCGCCGGCTCGCCGGCTACCGCGCGGCGCTCACCGCGGCCGGAGTCGAACTCCCGGACGATCGCATCGTCGTCGGGCCCGCGAGCATCGACGGCGGTGCCGCGTGCTTCACGAGGGCGTGGGAGGACGGCCTCCGTCCCACCGCCGTCCTCGCGATGAGCGACGTCATGGCCATCGGGGCGATCGGTGCCGCAGGTCGACTCGGCCTGGCGGTGCCTGCCGATCTCAGCGTCGTCGGGTTCGACGACATCGAGCTCGCCCGCCACGTCCAGCCCCCGCTGACGACCGTGCACCAGCCGATCCGCCGCAAGGGCGAGGAGGCATGTCGCCTCCTTCTCGCGGCCATCGAGCGGCTGGAGGTGAGCGGCTCGGACCACCGCCGCCTGGAGACCCGGCTCATCGTCCGGGGATCGAGCGGACCGGCGCCCCACGCGGGCGGACCGGTGGCGGGGGGAGATTGATGGACCGGACGCGCGGGTCGTCGCCAGCGGCGGCGACCCCGGCCGGAACCCGTCGGCATGGTGCCGGTGGGGAAACCACATCGTTGCCGGCACCGTCGTGGTGGCCGGCCGCAGGAGGAACACAGAGACACATGCAGCGAACGACCAGGCTGGTGACCGCGCTCGGCGCGCTCGCCATTGTCGTCGGCGCGTGCGGCGGTGGGGCTACCCCCACGCCGGCCGCGTCGGCCCCCGCATCGGAGGCTCCGAGCACGGCGCCGTCCGAGGCCCCCTCGGCAGCCCCGTCGCTCTCGGGCGACCTCACGATCTGGAACTCCTACGGCTCCGGCGGCACCGCCGAGGGCAAAGCCTTGGAGCAGATCCTCGCCGCCTCGAAGACGGCCTTCCCGGACCTGAACATCACGGTCCTCGACGTGCCGTTCGACCAGCTCTACACCAAGTTCGAGACCGCGGCCGCGTCCGGCGGCGGGCCCGACATGTACATCGCCCCGAACGACAACCTCGGCAACGAGGTTCGCGCGGAGCTCCTCGTCGACGTGACGACGCCCTTCGCCGCGAGCGAGAACTTCACGAACACCGTCGAGGTCGCCGCGGGCGGCTCGCAGGTGGACGGCAAGTGGTACATGGTCCCCGAGAGCCTCAAGGCCGTGGCCATGTTCTACCGCCCGAGCAAGGTCGCGACCCCGCCGGCCACGACCGACGACCTCCTCACCGCGGTCAAGGGCGGCCTCCAGTTCGGCATCAACCAGAGCGCCTATCACAACTGGGGCTTCTGGTACGCCTTCGGCGGCAAGATCATGGACGACACCGGCAAGTGCGTCGCCGACCAGGGCGGCGTGGCCGATGCCATGCAGTACCTCAAGGACCTCAAGGCGGCGGGCGCCAAGTTCTACACCGACGGCGCCAAGTTCCAGGACGACTTCAAGACCGGAAAGCTCGATGCGATCATCGAGGGCCCGTGGTTCACCGGAGACGCGAAGGCCGCGGCCCCGAATGACCTCGCCGTTGCCGCGATCCCGCAGGGTCCGAAGGGCCCGGCCCAGCCGATGACGGGCGTCGACGGCTGGTACATCAACGCCGCGTCCGCCAACGTCGACGTCGCCACCAGCTGGGCGATCTGGGCGACGAGCGCCGCCAACCAGCAGATCATGGTCGACGTCGCCGGCCACGTGCCGACCGACAAGACCCTCACCATCGCCGACCCGATCGTCAATGGCTTCGCCGAGGCTGTGATCACGGGCTTCCCGCGGCCGCAGATCCCTGAGCTCAACGCCTATTGGGACAACTTCGGCAACGCCCTGAACGCTGTCCTCGACAAGGGGACCGACCCGACGGCCGCCGTGGCGACCGCCTGCACCGAGATGAACAAGGCGAACAACAAGTAGTCCAGCTCGCTCCGGCTTGCCGGAGCGCATGGGGGCGTCGGTCCGCCGGCGCCCCCATGCCGCGCACCCGCCCCTTGTCGCGACGCGCCGCACGCGTCACGATGCGATCGACATCCCGCCTGGGCCATGCGCAGAGAGAGGGAGCATGAGCAGCAGCACGAGCAGCTATCCGCTTCTGACCAAGCCTCCCCGCCAGGGCTGGTGGAGACGGAGCTCCAACGGCCGCCTGGTCATCCTCTACCTGCTGCCGGCGATCCTCGTGATGGGGATCATCACCCTCTATCCGCTCCTGTTCCAGGTCTGGCTCTCGTTCACCGACTACGGCGTGAAGAACCTGCGGGCTGGGTCGCCCCCGCCCAACGTGGTCGGCCTCCAGAACTACCAGGACATCTTCACGAGCCAGCTCGGGATTCCGAACTTCGAGTTCGTGCGGCTGATCCTGTACAACCTGTTCTGGGCGCTCTCGAACGTGGTCATCCACGTCATCCTGGGCGTCCTGATCGCGGTCCTCCTCAACACGAAGGGCCTCTGGTTCAAGCGCTTCTACCGGGCCGCGTTCATCATCCCGGTCGTCATCCCGCCGATCATCGTCGCCACGGTCTGGCGGAACATGTACGACCCCGACTACGGCGCGATCAACCTCCTGATCTCGGGTCTCCTGCGCCTGCCCCCAGAGGCCCTGCGCCTGGACTGGATGCAGCAGGTCGCGGACCCGATCCCGTTCATCCCCCTGCCCCTGGCGTTCTACGGGATGCTCCTTGCGAACACCTGGCTGGGCTGGCCGCTGAACGCGGTCGTCGCGACCGGCGCCCTGCAGTCGATCCCCAACGAACTCTACGAGGCAGCCGAGATCGACGGCGCCTCGTCGTGGCAGCGCTTCCGCAACATCACCATCGTCTACCTGCGGCCGGCGATGCTGCCGTACGCGATCTACGGCTTCGTGATCACGTTCAACCTGTTCTACCTCGCCTACTTCATGTCGGGCGGCGGTCCGTTCGGGAGGACGGAGCTGCTCGTCACCCAGGCCTACCGCCTGGTGAACCAGCAACGGCTGTACGGCGTGGGAGCGGCCTTCGCCGTGATCATGTTCTTCATCCTCCTGGCGATCACGGTCGTCACCAACAAGATGGCGAAGGCGACGGCCCGCTATGACGCCTGACCGCCGTGCCGCAGGCTCCACGACGTTCCGCGGAAGGGAGGTGAGGACCCGATGACGAGCTCGACGGCCGCCGCGCAGGCGCGCTCGCGGACTCGCTCCCGCACCATCAGCGGGGGCCGTGACAAGCCGTCCCTGGTGAAGCAGCTGATCCTGCAGGCGATCTGCCTGGGGATCCTCTTCACCGTGATGTTCCCGGTCATGTGGATCGTGAGCATGGCCCTCGACCCGCGGAACCTCTCGCGGCCCGACGGCCTGAACCTGATCCCGCCCGGCGCCTCCTTCGAGGCGTTCCGCAAGGTCATCGCCCAGCCCACGGTGAACCCGGTCTCGTTCGTCGAGCTGGCCCTCAACAGCCTCAAGATCGCGGCCGGCACGTCGCTCGCCAGCGTGATGATCGGCGTCCTGGCGGCGTATGTCCTCTCGAGGTTCGACTTCCGGGGCCGCCAGGTGCTGATGATCGCCATCCTCGGCGTCCTGATGCTGCCCGCGGTCGCCACCCTGGCGCCGCTCTTCATCACCCTGAACCAGGTCAAGCTCGATCTCCCGGTCCTCGGGACGTTCAACCTGCGCAACTCGCTCCTCGGCGTGATGATCGCCATCACGTCCGGGCTGCTCCCGTTCGCGATCTGGAACCTCAAGGGCTACATGGACACCATCCCGCGGGAGCTCGAGGAGGCGGCGTCGGTGGACGGCGCCACGAAGAACCAGACGTTCTTCCGGGTGATCCTCCCGCTGGCCACCCCGGCCCTCGCGGTGACCGCGTTCCTGGGCTTCCTGTCCGGCTGGACCGAGTTCTACTTCTCGTGGCAGTTCCTGGAGAACCCCAAGGACTTCACCCTGGCGATGGCCCTCTACAACCTGGTGGGCCAGTACGCCCGGACCACGCCGTGGAGCCAGTTCGCCGCGTTCGCGATCCTCACGGCGCTGCCCGTCTCGCTGGTCTACTTCATCTTCCAGCGCTACATCGTCTCCGGCCTCGCGATCGGCGGCGTGAAGGGCTGATCCACGTCACACAGCGCCCGGGCAGCCCTCCGGCTGCCCGGGCGCCTTCGTTTCGGCCCCTGCCGCCCCGCCCCACCGGCGCTGCGGCGGGGCCTCGAACCCGCTGCAGGAGCCGACCGAGATGTCCCCGCAGGTCCCCGGCTGGGTCCGGGACGCCGTCTTCTACCAGGTCTTCCCGGATCGCTTCGCGCGCTCGCCGCGCCTGGTCGCACCGGGACCCCTCGAGGCGTGGGACGCGCCGCCCACGACGCACGGGTTCAAGGGCGGCGACCTGTACGGCCTGGCCGAGCGCCTCCCGGAGATCGCGGACCTCGGGGCCACGGCAATCTACCTGAACCCGGTCTTCAGCTCCGCCTCGAACCACCGCTACCACACGTACGACTACCTCGCGGTGGACCCGCTCCTGGGCGGTGACGCCGCCATGCGCGATCTGCTCGACACTGCCCATGCGCACGGGATGCGGGTCATCCTCGACGGCGTGTTCAACCACGTCGGCCGTGGCTTCTGGGCGTTCCACCACCTCCTGGAGGCAGGCGCCGACTCACCGTACCGGGACTGGTTCCACCTCTCGCCCGCGATCCTCGCGCACCAGCGCGGTCTGCGCGCCTACCCGGAGTCGACGCCGTCGTGGGAGGAGGTGGCCGCCGATCCCCGGCCCTACACGTCGGGTGACTGGAGCCTGGACCACCTTGGCTACCGGGCCTGGTGGGGCCTGCCGGCGCTCCCGAAGCTCAACACCGACAATCCCCACGTGCGCGAGATGCTGTGGGGCGTCGCCGAGCACTGGCTGCGCTTCGGCGCCGACGGCTGGCGCCTCGACGTGCCGGCCGAGATCGCGGACCCCGCGTTCTGGCACGAGTTTCGCCGCCGCTGCCGCGCCGCCAATCCCGACGCCTACCTCGTCGGCGAGATCTGGCAGGAGGCCCCCGAGTGGCTCTCCGGCGATCGCTTCGACGGGCTCATGAACTACCCGCTCCTGGAGGCGATCCTCTCCTTCGTCGGAGGTTCGTCGCTGAACCACGGCCTGGTGGCCGGCCACCACGAGCTCTCGCAGCACGTCCACCCGGGGGACGGCGCGGCCTTCGCCGGCCGGCTCACCCGCCTGCTCGCTGCCTACGACCCCGCCACGAACGGGGCGATGCTGAACCTCCTCTCGTCCCACGACATGCCGCGCATTCGCTCCCTCCTCTCGGGCGACCTCGCGGCCGTGCGCCTCGCGGTGCTCCTGCAGATGACCCTCCCCGGCGCGCCCAGCATCTACTACGGGGACGAGATCGGGATGGAGGGCGGCAACGACCCCGACTGCCGGCGAGCGTTCCCGGCCGGTGCCGAGGGCCGAGACGAGGCGCTGCGGGCCTTCCACCGCGCGGCCGTGGCTGCCCGCCGGGGGCATCCGGCGCTGCGGGCCGATCGCGTGGTGGCAACCGGATCTGGCGGATCTGCCGGATCGGCCGTGGCCCTCGTGCGCGGTGGCGGCGACGACCCCACGGCCGCCGGCGAGACGCTCCTGGTCGCGGTCAACGCCGGCCCCGACCCCGCCGGGCTCGAGGTCTCCGCCCCGGAGCTGGCCGGTCGCCGCCTCGCCGCGCTCGTGAGCACGACGACCGGCGCGGCGGGCTCGGACGGGGAGCCGGTGGTCGTCGCGGCCGACGGCACGGCCACCCTGCGGCTGGGCCCGCGGGCGGGGCTCGTGCTGGGACCCGCCTGACGACCGCGCGGTCGCGCCACGCCGCGCGGGGCCTGCGCGGGGCCGCAGCCTATACTCCTCCGACGTGGCTGACCTCCCCTTCGTCCCGGCTCGTCCGGAGCTCTCCGACCGGCTGATCGGCGCCCTCGACGCAGACGGCAAGATCCCGCGCGCCCTCGCCACGCTCGGGTCCCTCGACGGGGCCGAGGTCGTGGTCCTCGGCGTGGCACCCGCGCGGGTGGCCGCGCTGCGGAGCGCCGGGGCCCGGGTCACGGTGCTGCCGATCCCCGGCGAGCCCGCCCCGCTCCCGGACGCCGACCTGGCGGCCCTCCTCGGCCACCTCCCGCCCGCGTCGACCGACGTGCTGGTGGGCCTCTGGTCCACCTTCGGCGGACCGTCGCCGGCGTCGCTCGCCGCGGCGGATCGGGTCCTCCGCGTCGGCGGGCGTCTCATGGTGCTCCAGGACTACGGCCGCGACGACCTCGACCCCCTCCGGGGTGCCGCGCGCACCGCCGAGCTCATGGCCTGGAGCCGTCGCGACGGGTGGTACCTGCGGTCGGGCTTCCGGATCCACGTCGTCCACGCGTTCTGGCGCGCGGCCGACCTTGCCGAGGCGGGGGAGCTCCTGGAGGCGGCCTTCGGACCGGCCGGCCACGCCGCGGCCGCAAGCCTGCGGCGGGCCCGGATCGCCCACAACGTGGCGGTCTTCCATCGCCCGAAGGCTGCTGCATGAGCGGCCAGCGGCATGTCGCGCGCCGGACCCCGGACGGGTCCGCCGCCCGCGAAGGGGTGCACCTCGGCCCGGTCAGGATCACGCCGACGCGGGTCATCCTCCTCGTCGCGGTCGCCGGCTCCATCGGCTACCTGGCGTACGCGATCACCGTGCGGGATGCCACGCAGATCCCGATGCTCGCCTCCGGCGCCGCCGTCCTGGGGATCGTCTTCGCGGCGCTCGCGATTGCCGGGGTCATCGAGACGGTCCGCGCGGCGCGGGCCGATCGCCCGGGCCGTTCCGTCGTGGCGGCGGTCTCCGGCGGCGTGGCCGGCGTGGTCGCCATCGGCTGCTTCGCGGCCGCGGCCATCCTCGCCCTCCTGTGGGGCGTGACTCCCTGAGCCGGCCGCCCGGCGGCGAGTCCCCGGCGGCGCGTCCCCCGGCGGCGAGTCCCGGCGACCTCCAGGCTCGCTGCGCGGCGACCCCCTGATAGACTCGGCATGCCGGGCCCCCATCGTCTAGAGGCCTAGGACGCCACCCTTTCAAGGTGGAGATCAGGGGTTCGAATCCCCTTGGGGGTACCAGCCTTCGGCCGCGCCGTCTGCTACCCTTCGCCCGTGCCGTTCGACATCCAGGGGATCCGGATCCCCACGATCCAGAAGGACAACGTCGCGATCCGCTGTCGCGGATGCAGCGGCGTCATTGCGGGCACCCCGTTCCGGGTCAACGTGATGGACGTGGTCGCGACCGAGGTCCCCCAGTCGTGGGCGGGTGCCACGCCGATCAACCCCGGCCCGTACCAGTTCCACCCCGATCCGGCCTGCGCGCGGGCCTGGATGCGCTCCCGCGGCTACCTCTTCTGCCGCCGCTCGGCCGTCCGCGAGCTCATGCGCCCCATCGTCGTCCCCGGCGACGAGCCGCGCCTCGGCCTGTGCGACGGGCTTCACCGGGACGACCACGAGCTCGTCCCCGCCTGAGATCGGCCCGCCCGAGCGGGCCCCCGAGGTCGCCCTCCGCGTGTCCGTCCTCCTCCCCGCTGCGACGTCGCTGATCGCGCTCCTCTTCGCGCTGGCCCTCCTCGACCAGTGGAACGAGCGACGCCAGCCGTTCCAGCTCATCTGGGCGGTGGGCATGACGTTCTTCGGCATCGCCGCAGGCTGCGAGGCGGCCGCGGCCGCGGCCGGCTGGAACGAGCCGCTCTACCGGGCGTGGTACCTGACCGGCGCCGTCTGGACGGCCGGCTGGCTGGGCCTCGGGACCGCCTTCCTCCTGGGGCGCACGCGCTTCGGCTACGCCTTCGCCTTCAGCCTCTTCCTGGCCGGGCTGTTCACGCTGCTCACGCAGCGGCGCTACCAGTACGAGGGCGCCGGCTCCGCACCGGTCCTGTACTTCATCGCCGCCGGGATCCTGGCCCTCGCGGTCGCCGTCGAGACCTACTTCCAGAACGACCGCTGGCCGCGCATCGCCGCCCTCGCCGTCGGGGGGGCGACGCTCCTGAGCGTCGGCCTGATGCTCACCACGACGCTGCCGCCGCCCGGCTACGCCGTCGACCCCGCGACGGGCGTCCCGACGGCCGAGCTCTTCCCGGGCAGCCTGCGGCTCCTGACGCCGTTCCTCAACGTGACCGGCGGCCTGAGCCTCGCGCTCGGGGCCATCTTCTCGGCCTACGTCTTCATGCCCAAGCGCCGGGTCCTCGAGTACTCCCTCGACCCGAACCAGAAGGGCGACGAGTTCCTCTTCAATCTGCTCATCGCGCCCGTGGCGATCACCGTCAACCTCCTGGCCTCCCTGCCGGGCGCGTTCCGGGCGCTGCTGACGGGCAAGCTCCACAGCCGGGTGCCGGCCACGATCCTCATCGCCGTCGGGGCCTTCATGGCCTCGTCGGGCGACACGCTGCTGCGCTTCGGGATCACCGACTTCTTCCAGGCCGGCAAGCTCCTGGCGGTGGTCTTCCTCTTCCTCGGCTTCCTGGTCAGCGTCGAGGCGTTCGCCGAGTTCCGGATCCCGTTCACGGGGATCGTCCTCGCGCGCCGTCGGCCGGACGAGCCGGCCCTGCCCCCCGGGTCGATCACGGCGGGACCCGGGGCGCCGGCCCCCTGAACCGGTCCGGCGGCGCCCTCGGCGGCACGCTGGCCGTCGCGATCGCCGCCTGCCTCTTCGGGACCCTCGGCCCTGCGTCGCGCGCGGCCTACGCGGCCGGGCTGACGCCGCTCGCGTTCTCGCTCTGGCGAGCCGGGATCGGGACGCTGGCGCTGGCAGCGCTGCTCGGGTTCCTGCATGCGCGCGGCCGCGATCGCGTGCGCTGGCGCGCCCTGCCGCCGCGCTCGCTCGCCGCGCTGCTCGCCGCGGGCGGGGCGAGCGTGGTGCTCAACCTGGCGATCTTCTCGGCCTTCCAGCAGACGAGCATTGCCCTCGCCCTGTTCGGCTTCTACACCTACCCGGCCCTGGTGGCGGGTGCCGCGGTGCTCCTGGGCGAGGAGCGCCTCACGGGAGTGCGGGCGGCAGCGCTGGCTCTGGCGCTGCTCGGGATGACGATCGTCGTCCTGGGGGGCGCGGCCGGCGGCAGCGCGTTCAGCGCCGTCGGCTTCGGCCTGGCCCTTCTCGCCGCCGCCATGCAGGCGGTCTACGTCCTGCTGGGCCGGCGCGGGTTCCGGGACATCCCCTCCGAGGAGGCGACCTTCGGGGTCATCGGCATCGACGCGGTCGCCTTCCTGGCACTGGCCGTCGCCACCGGCGCGGGGGACGTCGCCACGCTGCCCCTCGGGGATCTCGCGGCGCTCCCGGCGCTCGTGTGGGCGGGCGTGGCGGGCGCGAGCGTGCCCGCCCTCCTCTTCCTCGTCGGGATCCGCTCGATCGGGCCGACGCGGACGTCGATCGTGGCGCTCCTCGAGCCGGTCTTCGGAGCGCTGCTCGCCGCGACGCTCCTCGGCGAGGCGCTCGGCCCGGTCCAGGTTGCCGGCGGTGTCCTGGTCCTGGCCGCCGCCGCGCTGCTCCAGCGCGGCGGCGAGGACGCGGAGCCTCACGAGCCCGCGAGCGGAGCCGCCTGACGCCCCGATCCCGGCCCGTTCCCCCGGCGCGCCGATCCCCGGCCGATCGCCGGCGCACGCGGGACCGCGACCGCCGGTGCGCGGGCCGCGTGGCGGCACCCCCGCGGGGGGGCCGGAACCCACGCCGCTATACTGGAGGCACTCCCCGTTCGCCCCCTGGCCCGCCCGCTCCTCCTGCACACCCGAGGTCCGATGCGCGTTCGCAAAGCCGTCTTCCCCGCCGCCGGCTGGGGCACCCGCTTCCTCCCCGCCACCAAGGCCCAGCCGAAGGAGATGCTGCCGCTCGTCGACCGGCCGGTGATCCAGTACGCCGTCGAGGAGGCCGTCGCCGCCGGCATCGAGCAGGTGATCATCGTCACCTCCAGCCAGAAGCGCGCCATCGAGGACCACTTCGACCTCAACTACGAGCTCGAGCACCTGCTCGAGGAGCGCGGCGAGATCGACATGCTGCGGCAGATCCGCCACATCAGCGACCTGGCCCAGATCGCCTACGTTCGCCAGAAGGAGCAGCTCGGCCTCGGCCACGCGGTGCTCATGGCCAAGGAGCTGGTCGGCCACGAGCCGTTCGCCGTGATCCTCTCGGACGACGTCGTGGTCGGGCAACGGCCCTGCATCGGCCAGCTCATCCACGCCTACCAGCAGACGCACGGGTCCGTCGTCGCCGTCATGGAGGTTCCGCCGGAGGACACCGCGCGCTACGGCGTCATCGGCGGTGCGCCGGTCGAGGGACATGGGGGCCGGCTCTGGAAGATCGACCGGCTCGTGGAGAAGCCCCAGCCCGACGAGGCACCCTCGAACATGGCGATCATCGGACGCTACGTGCTGACCCCGAAGATCTTCGACAAGCTGGAGCAGACTCCCCGGGGCGCCGGCGGCGAGATCCAGCTGACCGACGCCATCGAGGCCCTCATGGAGGAGCAGGCGGTTCACGGGTACGCGTTCGAGGGAACCCGCTACGATGCCGGGACCACCATGGGGTGGCTCAAGGCATCGGTCGAGTTCGCGCTGGCGCGGCCCGACCTGGGCCCCGAGTTCGGGGAGTATCTCCGCGGCCTCGAGCCCTGATCGCGTTCCACCGACGACCGCAGATCACACGGGAGAATCAGGAGTGGCAGCGCTCGGCGATGTGCTCGGCGGCCGATACCGGCTCGTCGAGCTCCTGGGTCAGGGTGGGATGGCGACGATCTACCGCGCCACCGATGCCCAGCTCGGCCGCGAGGTCGCGGTCAAGGTCCTCCACCCGGAGTACGGCCGGGACCCCGACTTCGTCGCGCGGTTCAAGCAGGAAGCCCAGGCTGCGGCCAGCCTGAGCCACCCGAACATCGTCGGGGTCTACGACTTCGGCACCGACGCCGGCGGACCCTACATCGTCATGGAGCTCGTGGACGGCGAGGACGTCGCCACCCTCCTGGCCCGCAACGGCCCGCTGCCGCCCCGCCAGGCGGCCCGCCTCGCGGCCGAGGCCGCCCATGCGCTCGGCGCGGCCCACGCGCGGGGGATCGTTCACCGCGACGTGAAGCCCGGCAACATCCTCGTGTCGGCCGACGGTCGCGTGAAGGTGACCGACTTCGGGATCGCCCGGGCCTGGGCCGACGCCCGGCTCACCCTGCCCGGCGTGACGCTCGGGTCGGTCCACTACTTCAGCCCCGAGCAGGCGCTCGGCGAGCAGGCGACCGAGGCGTCCGACATCTACAGCCTTGGCATCGTGCTCTACGAGCTGCTCACCGGGCGGCGCCCCTGGGAGGGCGACAACGCCGCCGCGGTGGCGATGGCCCGGATCTCGGCGCCGCCGCCGCTCGTCTCCGACGTCCGCCCCAACGTGCCGCCCGTGCTCGAGGCGATCGACCGCCGGGCGTTGAGCCCGGATCCCGCCGCCCGCTTCCCCAGCGCCGTCGCGATGGCGCAGGCCCTCGAATCGTTCCTCGACGAGGGCGCCCCTCGCCCCGCCGGGGCCGCCGCGGCCGGGGCCGCGGTCGCGGCGACCGCCGCCCGCGCCTACGCCCCGGACGCGTACGCCGGCGCCGCCACGCCCCCGCCCCCGCCGGCCGCCCCCGCCGTCCCGGAACCCGAGCCCGAGGAGCCGGAGGGGACGAGCCCGTGGATCTGGCTGGCCGGCCTGCTGGGCCTCGTGATCCTGGTCGTCGTCGGCTTCCTCGCCTTCCGCCTCCTGTCCGCCAACACCCCGTCGGTGACGCCTGGTCCCGGCACGGTCACGCTGCCGTCGTTCGTCGACCAGACGTATGACAATGCCACGGCGACCGCCCAGCAGCTCGAGATCGTCCTCGAGCCGGCGTACGTCAAGAGCAACGACAAGGCCGAGGGCACCATCGTCAGCCAGGATCCCCCGGCGGGGACCGAGGTGGAGCGCGGGTCGACCGTCAAGGTCGAGGTCGTCTCGGGCAAGGAGCTGGTCGAGGTTCCCACGCTCGCGGGCCTCACCGAGGCCGAGGCCATCCGGGCGATCACCGGCGCCAAGCTCCAGCTGGGTGTCCGGACCGACGACTTCGACCCGGCGGTCCCGGCCGGCTCGGTCATCGGCACGACGCTGCCGGCGGGCCTCACGGTGCCGGCCGGCACGCCGATCGACTACGAGGTCTCCCGGGGCCCGGAGCCCACCCCGAGCCCTACGCCCACGCCGACGCCCACCCCGGCGCCCACGCCGACGCCCACCCCGGCGCCCACGCCGACCCCGACCCCGGCGCCCACGCCGACGCCCGTCCCGACGGTCACCGTCGGCACGTACACCGGCCTGACGGTCGGCGCGGCCAAGGCCCAGGCGACCTCCGAGGGCCTCGTGATCCAGTGGCAGGGCGCCACGCCGGCCGACACCGACGTCGTCACGGCGCAGAACCCGGCCCCGGGGTCCGAGGTGCCGATCGGGTCGCCGATCCTGCTGTCCGCCAGCCCGCCGACACCCTAGGCCCGCCGTCCTACCGGAGCCGACCGGCAGCGCGGGTCAGGCCTCCGGCTCGGACCAGATCCCGCCCGGGACCGCGAACACGGGGCCGATCGGGTCGACGACCGGGAGCGCGTCCGGGCCGACGGTCCGGCCCGGACGGACCGGCCGCCAGCAGCCGCGCAGCTCGGCGCCGCTGAGCGGCACCGCCCGCACGTCCAGGCCGCACGTCCCGCCGATAAGCGGCGCGATGGACCGCCGGAAGTGGACGCACGCCGCGCAGCTGGTGCTCGAGCGCCGGCACACCCAGCAGCGGGCCGCTTCGGGCTGCGGCGTCCTGCAATGCGGGCAGCGCCAATTCGCCATGCGCGGATCGTAGCTGCGCGCGCACGGACTGTCGAGGGGTTTCGCACGCTCGTCGAACGGATGGTCCAGTCGAACGGATGGTCGAGGGAGCCCGGGCGGTCGAGTCGACCGGGGCGGTCGAGCGAGCCCGGGCGCTGTGGGCTACTTGATGATCGTGATGGAGATCGGTCGCGCGGACGCGTCGCCGAACTCGGTCGTGCTGACGGAGGCCGTCCCGAGGCCGCTCCCGACGGTGGCACCTTTGGGGATGGTTGTGCGGAACGTCGCGGCGCCCGAGCCGTCGGTGACGTCCTCTCCCGTGAGCGCCGGGACGCCCGAGATCGTCAGGGTGAACGTGACAGTCTGGCTGGCCAGGGGCCGGCCGTTCGGATCGGTGACGATGGCGCGCAGCTCGATCGAGCGCGGCAGGCGGGCCGCGCTGATCCGGTATGCGGACGCGGACAGGGCGACGCTGAGCTTGCCCGAGCCCCGGCGCACGGTGAGGACGGCGGTCGCGACGTTGCCCGCGAGATCGGTCGCGGTCAGTGCGATCCCGTTCGTGCCGGAGCTGAGCGGCACCTTGAGCGTGAACACGCCCTTGTCGGTGGCGGTGGCGGTGGCGGACGTGCCGTTCGCCTCGTTCCGGGCAACCACGGTCGCCCGGCCCTGGGTCTTGCCGGTGATCTTGACCGTCGTGCCGTTCACGGTCGCCTTGTTCTTGGGCGAGGTGACCGTGATCGCCGGCTTCGAGCGGTCGTAGACGTAGGTGATGGCCGGTGAGATCTCGCTCTCGCCGCCGGGGCCGACCAGGCTGGCGCTCACGTCGTTGCGGCCGGGTTCGAGCGGCACGTCCTCCACCACGAACGAGGTCGTCTCCCCGACGGTGACCTCGCGGATGACGACGGGCTCCTGGTCCGTCAGGGCCACGTAGATGCGGATGAGGTAGCCGGGGCGCCCGGCGACCCCGGCCGGCACGGTCCCGGCGAGGGACGTCGTGGCGTTGTTCGTATACGGGTTCTCCGGGGCGACGAGCGCCGGAGATTCCGGGATCGCGGCGAGGCTCGCGCTCGGGACCGGCGTCCTGAGGACCGAGTCCGTGATCCCGCCGATCGCGGTCCCGAACGAGGAGACCATCCGTGGCAGGGCACCGGTCACGGTGGTCACGATGACGGCCGCCAGGGCCACGATCGCGATCGAGAGAACCAGGCGGACCGGCAGCGGCATCCCCCGCGCCGGCTCCGAGGCGCGCAGGCCCACGCTCCGCGCGATCACCGGGCGCCGGGGTGCGGGGGGCAGCTGGCGCGGGCGGCCGGAGGACGGCGGGCGGGGGCGCACCTGGCTCGGCCTGTCGCGGCGGGCGGTCATCGGAGCGCATTGTCGCACGGCCACCGGCTTCGGCTCCGGTGGGTCCGCTCGTGCGTGGCCCGGCCCGCGCGGGCGCTGCAGTCCGGTGTACGCTGGACCCCTTCGCGGGCGTCCGGGGCGCTCGCTGGTGGAGGGCGGTGGTGGCTGACAGCGATCAGGCGCGGCGGGGTCCGTCGGGGGCCGCCTCGGTGGAGCCCGGCGGGCGGCGCGCGACACCGGCGCGCCCCTCGCGTCCCACGCCCGTTGGCACGTTCCGGACGGTGATCGGCGTGGGGCCCGGCACGCATCCCGCCGCCCGCCTGTCGCCGATCGCCCCAGGCCCCGGCCGGCCCACGGGGCCACGGTCCGTGCCGGCCCAGCCGCCTCGGCCCATGCACCCGCCGATCGCGCGCGTGCCGGGCTCCGCGACGATCTCGCGAACCGCTCTCCAGGCGTCGGCCGTCGCGGCACGCCAGGGCTCGCCGGGCACGTCCGCCCGGCCGGGCGTCAGCCGCCCGGGGGGACCCGGCGCGGCGCCGGGCGGCGGCGCGTCGCGGGCGGGCTTCGGCATGCCCAGCCTGCGTCGGAACATCTGCCCGCACTTCTTCATGACCGGCTCGCGCGGGGCGATGCCCATCCAGGCCCCGCACCTGCTGAAGGCGCTCGTCCGCCAGGATGCGAACGTCTCGCGCTGCCAGCTCCGCGGCGGCGTCCACCTGGAACAGGGGTACGTGAACGACGTGTGCCTCTCGGCGCGCTTCAACCAGTGCGTCTTCTACGAGGACGAGCTGACGCGGTGACGCGGACGGGGCGGTCCGGGAGGGGGACCACGCCCGCGCCGGTGCTCCCGGAGACGTTCGACGATGCCGTCGCGGCCGTGCAGGCGCGCGGACGCTTCGGGATTCGTCTCGGCCTGGGGCGCACGCGGGCGCTGCTCCGTGCGCTCGGCAGCCCGGAGCGTGGCGCACGCGGAGCGCTCATCGGGGGCACGAACGGCAAGGGGAGCGTCGTGGCCCTGGTCTCGGCATGCCTCGGGGCCGCCGGCCACCGGGCCGGCGACACGCCGAAGCCGCACCTCGTGACCTACCGCGAGCGCCTGCGGATCGGGGGTCGCCCGATCGACCACGCCTCCTTCGTCGAGCTCGTTCGGGCCGTGCTGCCCGCCGCCGACGAAGTCGCCCGACGCCACGGTCCGCCCACCGAGTTCGAGCTGATGACGGCGCTCGCGTTCGCCTGGTTCGCCCGCGAGGCGGTCGACCTCGCCGTCGTCGAGGTGGGCCTCGGCGGCAGGCTCGACGCGACGCACGCCTGGGACGGCGGCGTGGCCGCGATCACGAACGTCGACCTCGACCACACGGAGTGGCTGGGCCCGACGATCCCGGTGATCGCTCGCGAGAAGGCCGCGATCATCGTCCGCGGCGACCGCGCGGTGACGGGCGCGACCGGCGCGGCGCTCACGGTGGTCCGACGACGGGCGCGCGGCCTCGGCGTCGAGCTCGTGGAGGCCGCGCCGGCGCCAGTGCGGCTCATGGACCGCGCGGGCCTCGTCGTGGACCTGCCCGGCCTCCCCGCGACGCGTGTCGGCCTCCTGGGCCGCCACCAAGCCGCGAACGTGGCCGTGGCCGACGCGGTGCTGGACGCCTTCGGCGCGGCCGGGATCGCGGTCGTGTCGAGCGCGGCCCGGCGTGCCGGCTATGCCGCCGCCCGCTGGCCGGGTCGCCTCGAGCTCCTCACCGTGCCCGGCGCCGGGCCCCGCGGCGACGATGCCGAGGTGCTCCTCGACGGGGCCCACAACCCGGCCGGTGCCGCGGCCCTGGCGGCGGCGCTCGACGAGCTGCGCCCACTCCTGCGAAGCGGGGACGGGCGCCATCCCGCCCCGCCCACGCTGGTCCTCGCGATCATGGGCGACAAGGACGTCGCCGGGGTGCTGGGCGCCCTGGCCGCCGCGTCTTCGCTCGCCGGCGCCCGGGTCGTGGCCACCGCGGTGCCCGGCCCGCGGGCCCTGCCGGCGGCGGCCCTCGCCGCACGCTGGTCGGCCGTCGCGGGCGACGCGTCCGGACCCGTCGCCGCCGTGGACGATCCCGCCGCCGCCGTGGCCGACGCCGTGGCGGCCGCCGAGGGCCCGGTCGTCGTCGCCGGGTCGCTCTACCTGGTCGGGGCCGCACGAGCGCTCCTGGTCGACGACCCGGACCTGCGCGACCCGGCGTAGGATCGCGCCCATGGCCGCCGCCGACCGCCGTCCCGCCGCCGACCGCCGTCCCGCCGATTCTGCCGCCGCGGCCGATCATGCCGCCGCGGCCGGCCGGGCCCTGCCCGCCGAGGAGGGCGTCGTGGCGCCCGATCCTGCGCGCGGCGGGGGCGCGGCGACGCCGTCCTATGCCCTGCCCCGCGACGCCGGCACGGGGCTGCCGGGCACGCCGGCCCCGCTCGCGATCGGCCCCCGCCGGTTCGCCTGGGGGACGCGCACGTTCGTCATGGGGATCCTGAACGTGACCCCGGACTCGTTCTCCGGCGACGGGCTCCTGGCCCGCGACGGCGACCCGGTGGCCGCGGCCGTCGCGCTGGCGCGCCAGATGTGCGACGAGGGCGCAGACCTCCTCGACGTGGGCGGGGCATCCTCCCGGCCGGGCCACGCGGCGCTCGACGCCGCCGACGAGGTGGCGCGCGTCGTGCCGGTCGTCCGGGCCCTGCGCGAAGCCGTGCCGGAGATGCCGCTCTCGGTCGACACCACGCAGCCCGGCGTCGCGGCGGCCGCCCTGGATGCCGGAGCCCACCTCGTCAACGACGTGTGGGGCGTGGCCCAGGACGATTCCGTGGCGCGGGTCGCCGCCGAGCGGGGCGTCCCGCTCGTGCTGATGCACAACCGCGCCGAGGCGCGCTACACCGCGCTGATGGCCGAGATCGTGGCCGACCTGCAGCGCGCCGTGGAGCGCGCGGTCCGGGCCGGCGTGCGCTGGGACCGGCTCATCGTCGACCCGGGGTTCGGCTTCGGGAAGGCGCCGCCCCACAACCTGGCCCTGCTCCGCGAGCTGCCGCTCCTGCGGGCCCTGGGGCGGCCGGTCCTCCTCGGGACCTCGCGGAAGTCGACCCTCGGCAAGGTGCTGGACCTCCCGGCCGGCGAGCGGGTCGAGGCGACCCTCGCCACGACGGTTCTCGGCGTCGCCGGCGGCGTCGACCTCGTCCGGGTGCACGACGTGCGCGCGAACGTGCGCGCGGCGCGGGTGGCCGACGCGGTCGTCCGTGGCTGGCGCCCGGAAGGCTGGGCGGGCGATCGGTGAGCGACAGGATCGAGCTGCGCGCGATGCGCTTCTCCGGGTGCCACGGGGTGCTGCCCGGCGAGGCTGAGAAGGCCCAGCGGTTCGAGGTCGACGTCGTCCTGGAGGTGGACCTGGCGGCTGCCGGGGCAAGCGACGACCTGGCGCACACCGTCGACTACGGGTCGATCTTCGCGATCGCGCGCGACGTGGTGGAGGGACCGCCCATGGCCCTCGTCGAGGTGCTGGCCCACCGGATCGCCACGGCCGTCCTCGTGGAGCACGCGCGGGTCGTCGCCGTGACGGTCCGCATCCGGAAGATGCAGCCCCCGCTGCCCGGTGCGCTGGCCTGGGCCGGGGTGGAGATCCGGCGGGCCCGGCCCGGCACCTGATCCGCTCGGCGCAGGGATCGGCCCTGGTGCGGATCCGCGGACGCCGAGCCCCCGCCCGCGGAGACCCCCGGACGCGGAGACCCCCGGCCGCGTCGCGGACCGGGGGTCGACGGAGGTCGGGGAACGGGCGCGCCCCGTCGACACCAACGGGAGCGCGCCCGGCGAGACGTGCGGCTACGGGTTGACGGGGCGGGTCCCCAGGGCGAGGGTGACGGCCAGCATCTGCCCGTTGCGCAGGACGTCGAGGGCGATCGTCCGGCCGGGCGCGTACTGGGTGAGGATGTCGTCGAGCGGGTGGTCGGCGTCGATCGCCGTCCCGTCGACCGCGGTGATGATGTCGCCGTCCTGGAGGCCGGCCGCGGCGGCGGGGCTGGTGGGCACGATCGGGTCGATCGACTGACCGGTCTGCTCGTCCTGGGCCGTCAGCCACGCGCCCTGCTCGACCGGAAGGCTGAACTCCTTCGCCAAGGCCGGCGTGAGCGCCCGGTAGTAGACGCCGATCCACGGGCGGACCAGGTCCTGGCCGGCCAGCGCCTGCTGCATGATCGGGCGGGCGATGTTGATCGGGATGGCGAAGCCGATCCCCTCCGCCGTCTGGGCGATCGCTGTGTTGATGCCGACGACGTTGCCGGCCGAGTCGAGGAGCGCCCCCCCCGAGTTGCCGGGGTTGATCGCGGCGTCGGTCTGGATCAGGTTGCGGATGTAGGTCCCGTCCTGGACCTGGATCGTGCGCCCGAAGGCCGACACGATCCCTGCCGTCACCGAGTTGGTGTAGGTCCCGAGCGGGCTCCCGATGGCGATCGCGAGCTGGCCGACCTTGGCCGTGGACGAGTCGCCGATGGGCGCCGTCGGCAGGCCGGTCGCCGCCACCTTGACGATGGCGAGGTCGGTCAGCGTGTCGATGCCGTAGACCTGCCCGGCGAACTCGCGCCCGTCCTCCAGGGTGACGGTCAGGGTGCCGGTGCCCTCGACGACGTGCTTGTTGGTCACGATCCAGCCGCCGGCGTCGAAGATCACGCCGGACCCGATGCCGGACGCGGGGATGCCGCCGAACGGGTCGTTGGGATCGGCTGCCGCACCATTCACCTCGATGGTGACGATGGCCGGCGAGACCTTCGCGGCGGCCCGCGTGATCGCGGAGTTCTCGTCGATCGTCACCGGCAGCGGCTGGGTGGCCTGGAGGCCCTGGCCGGCCGGGGCGACGGTCGCGACCTCGCGGTCGAGGGCGCCGGTCGCGGAGAGGGCGCCGAAGGTCGCCAGGGACCCGACGACGGCCGCTGCGAGCGACGTGGCCACGACGACGCCGACGAAGCCGCCGCGGCGCGGCGCGTTCGTGATCGCCGCCGGTGCGGGCGACGGCGCGGGCTCGGGCTCGTACCAGGCGCGCGGGGTCGGGGGGGCCACGTTCTCGGCGTCGGTCTCGACGGCGACCTCGGTCCAGGCGGGACGGCGCTCCGAGGCCGGCGAGTAGACGACGGGCTGCGTGGGATCCTCGGGCGCAGGCGCAGGCCGCACGGGTTCGCCGGCCGGGACCTGCGGCGGCACCTGCGTCGCGTCGCGCGTCGGGTCGAATGGTTCGGTCATGCGTCCAGGTGCTCCAGGCGTGGTGGGATCCGGGCCGGACTCGGATCCCGGCCGATCAGGGTGAGGTCACTGTGGCCGATCGGGGTTGCGACGCAGGCGCAGGCAGGGTGAAGAATTCGTCACATCCCGGCGGCGGGCGGCGGATGGGGCGCGCCCGGCGGCCGCTCGGCCGTGGCGGGCCGGTGCTCGCCGGCCTGCCTCGGGTCGCGCGGCAGGATCACCGTGAAGGTCGAGCCCGAGCCCACCCGGCTCTCCACGGAGATGCGGCCGCCGTGCATGTCGACGATCGACTTCACGATGGCCAGGCCCAGGCCGCTCCCCGAGCCGCGCGCTTCGTGGGCCCGCGAGCCGCGGTAGAAGCGCTCGAAGATGTGGGGGATCTCGCTGGCGTCGATCCCGACGCCCGTGTCCCGCACGTCGAGGCGGGCGCCGTCGCGGTGCGGCTCCAGGGTGAGGGTCACGCTGCCGCCTGACGGGGTGAACTTGACCGCGTTCCCGAGGAGGTTGGCGACCACCTGGCCGATCCGCGGCGGGTCGTGCCGCAGGCGCACGGGGGCCGGCGGGAGGTGCAGCTCCAGGGACACGCCGCGGCGGCGCCCGGCGGGCTGGACCTGCTCGAACGCCGACTCCACGGTCGAGCGGAGGTCGTCGGGCCGCAGGTCCAGGCGCAGGAGGCCGGACTCGAGCTTGGACAGCTCCAGCAGGTTGTGGGCGAGCCAGTCCATGCGGTCCAGCTGCTGGCGGCTGGTGGCCAGGAACTCGGCCCGCGTCACCGGGTCGTCGCCCGCCGGGCCCTGCAGGAGCTCCGTGTTCATCTGCAGGGCGGCGAGGGGCGTCCGCAGCTCGTGCGAGACGTCGGCCAGGAAGTCGCGGCTGCGGTCCCGGTCACGACGGATCAGGTCGATCGACTCCTCCAGGCGGTCGGCCATCGCGTTGAACTGGCGGGCCAGGTCGGCGACCTCGGAGAAGGAGCTCTCCAGCTCCGGGGCCGGGACGCGCCCGGACATGTCGCCCGCGCCAAGCCGGCGGGTCGCCTCGCCGAGGCGGCGCAACGGGCGGGTGAACCGCGCGGCGAGGTACGCCGAGAGCAGCAGCGTGATCAGGAGGGCGCCGAGCGCGGTGATCGCCAGGAGGCCCGTGATCGTGGCCAGCGTCGAGGCCCGCGTCGTGTACGGGTTGGACAGGATCGCTTCCACGCCCCACGGCTCCCCGAATGACCCGCCCTCGCCGCCCTGCAGGGACGTGTTCGCGGTGAGCGCCTGGCGGGTCTGGCCCGACTCCGGCGCGACGGTGAGCGCCTGGGTGAAGGTGCCGCCCTCGGCGGGCGTGATGATCACCGCCGAACCGCCGGTGGCGACCGCACCCCCGATGCGGATCTCCACGTCGGCGAGGGCCACGCGGTCGGCGAGGAACGTCATGACGTTGGGGCTGCCGACGAACGCGGCCGCGCTCCGGTTGAGCGTGTTGCCCGCCGTGACGACCGGCACCGGGTTGGCGGCCGAGCTGGCGAAGAGGCTGACGATGTCGGCGACCACCCTGCTACGCGCCTCGAGGGCCGCCTGCTCCTGGTCTCGGAAGTAGGCGTCGAGCCGGTTGATCACGATCGCGGACACGACGAGCAGGGAGGCCGCCACGACGAGCACGAAGGCGAGGGTCAGGCGCGCCTGGAACGAGCGGCCCGCCGGCGGCGACCCGGCGAGGCTCGAGCCCGATCCCGGGCTGGGCGCGGCCGGCGGCCGGCCGTCCGGGTCAGCGGTCGGCGAACGCGTAGCCGGCTCCCCGGACGGTCAGCACGAAGACCGGCTGCGACGGGTCGTCCTCGATCTTCTCGCGCAGGTGGCTGATGTGCACGTTGATCGTCTTCTCGTCCTGGTCGAGCGCCTCGTAGTCGCGGAGGAGCTCCAGCAGCTCCCCGCGCGTGTAGACGCGCCCGGGGCGGCTGGCGAGGTGGCGCAGGATCTCGAACTCCGTCGGCGTGAGGCTGAGGCGCTTGCCGCCGCGCTGGACGCGCCGCCGCTCGAGGTCGATCACGAGGTCGCGGTGGCGGATCACCCGGCCGCCGGCGGCGTCCGCCAGGTCGCCGTAGGCTCGCCGCAGGAGCGCCCGGATCCGGCTCATCAGCTCGCGGAGGCCGAACGGCTTGGTCAGGTAGTCGTCGGCGCCGAGCTCCAGGCCGATCACCTTGTCGACCTCGTCGTCGCGCGCCGTCAGCACGAGGACCGGCATCTTCGCGCCGGTGCCGCGCAGCCGACGGAGCACCTCGAAGCCGTCCATCCCCGGCAGCCGCACGTCGAGCACGACGAGGTCGGGCGCCTGGTGGCTGGCGAACTCGAGCCCTTCCTCGCCCGACCGGGCGACGGTCACTGTGTAGCCTTCCTGGGCGAGGGCGTACTCGATTCCGCGGGCGACGGCGTACTCGTCTTCGACGATCAGGATCGTGGCAGCCATGGCGGCGGGATCGTACACCGCCACACGGCGAAGCCGTGCTACCCTGCGCACGATCGGGCGCCCGGCCGCGAGGACGGCCGCGCCGTCGCCCCGGGGCGCGCCCATCCCGGCGCCGCCGCCGACGCATACCTGCCACGCACCAGAGGATCCCCATGACGTCCACCCGCCCCGCGCTCGCCGCCGAGCGCCGCACCGTCACCGGCAAGGCCGTCGCCGGCCTGCGCCGTGACGGGCGCCTTCCGGCCGTCGTCTTCGGCCGCGGCCTCGAGTCGACATCGGTCACGCTCGACGCGCACGACTTCGCCCTCCTGCGGCGCCACGTCGGCCCGAACGCCCTCATCGACCTCTCGGTCGACGGCGCGAAGCCGACGCCCGTGCTCGTCCACGGCGTCCAGATCCACAAGGTCAACCGGCGCCCGATCCACGTCGACCTGTTTGCGGTGCGGATGAGCGAGGAGCTGACGGTGGACGTCCCGGTCCACGGCACCGGCGAGTCGGAGGCCGTCACGAAGGGCGGCGGGACGCTCCTCAACGCGAGCGGCAGCGTGAAGGTTCGGGCGCGGCCCGACCACCTGCCCCAGGTGCTCGAGGTCGACCTCGCGGTCCTCGTCGACTTCGACGCCGCCATCCACGCCCGCGACCTCCCGATCCCGGAGGGCGTGCAGCTGCTCACCGACCCCGACGAGATCGTCTTCAAGGTCTCGCCGCCGCGCGTCCAGGAGGTGGAGGTCGTCGTCCCGACCGAGGTCGTCGCCGCGGGCGAGGGCGAGGAGGCCGAGGCCGGCGCGGAGGGCGACGAGGACTGATCGTGCAGTGCGGGAGCCGTCGGGCACGGCGGCCTCCCGCTCGCGATCCGACCGGCCCGGGAGATCGCGTCCACCAGCCCTATCCTCTCGCGCCGTCGGGCGCGAACCTGTGCCCGTAGACCGAGCCGACCCGGCGTCAGGCCGGCTCGCGAGCGGGAGTCAGGCGATGGAACGAATCCTCCTCGCGTACGACGGGGGAGAGCCCGCACGCCGTGCCCTGGAAACGGCCGCGGAGCTCGCCCTCGCCTTCCGGGCGTCCCTCAGCGTGGTCTCCGTGGTGTCGGTCGGCGCCGATGGGAAGCCGACGGAGCCGTGGGACGGTGGCGAGGCCCATGCCCGCGAGCTCCACGAGGCGCAGCGCGCCCTCGCCGAGCACGGGCTCCAGGTAGACCTGCTCGAGCCGCTGGGCGACCCCGCCTGGACGATCGAGCGGATCGCCGTCGAGGGCGGCTTCGACACCATCGTCATCGGCTCCCGCGGCCTGAGCGCCCTCGACCAGGCGCTGCGCGGCAGCATCTCGGAGCATGTCGTGGCCCATTCGTCCGCAACTGTGGTGGTGACCCATTGAGCCCACTTTCCGCCGTTCCTGATCCCCGGACGCCGCTCCGCGTGGCGTTCCGCGGCCGCTCCCTGCTGGGACGGCCGCTCTACAACAAGGACGCCGCGTTCCCGGAGGAGGAACGTGACTGGTTCGGCCTCCACGGGCTGCTGCCGATCCACGTCATGACCCTCGAGGAGCAGCTCGCGCTCGAGCTGGAGCACGTCCGCCGCAAGGCGGACGACCTCGAGAAATTCATCGGCCTGGCCGCCCTCCAGGACCGGAACGAGACCCTGTTCTACCGGATGCTCGCCGAGAACCTCGAGGAGTTCCTGCCGATCGTCTACACCCCGACGGTCGGGAGGGCCTGCCAGGAGTACAGCCACATCTTCCGCCGGCCGCGTGGCATCTGGATCACGCCGGCCGACGTGGGCCGGATCGCGGAGCTGCTCCGCAACGGATCGCAGACCGAGGTCCGCCTCATCGTCGCCACCGACAACGAGCGGATCCTGGGCCTCGGCGACCAGGGCGCGGGCGGGATGGGGATCCCGATCGGCAAGCTGGCGCTCTATTCCGCCGGCGCCGGCATCTTCCCCGCCTGGACGTTGCCGATCTCGCTCGACGTCGGGACCGACAACGCTGCCCTGCAGTCCGATCCCTTCTACCTCGGGTGGCGCCACCCGCGCCTCCGCGGTCCCGAGTACGACGCCTTCATCGAGGCGTTCGTCGAGGGCGTCAGGACGGTCTTCCCGCGCGCGATCCTGCAGTGGGAGGACTTCAAGCAGCACAACGCCATCCGCATCCTCGACCGCTACCGGGAGCGCCTGCCGTCGTTCAACGACGACATCCAGGGCACCGCAGCGGTCGTTCTGGCCGGCATCGTCGCCGGCCTGGGACACCTCGGGCGGCCGCTCGAAGGCGAGCGGCTCCTCTTCCTCGGCGCCGGCGCGGCGGCCACCGGGATCGTCCGGCTGATCCACGCGGCGCAGCGCGAGGCCGGGGTCGACGAGGCGGAGATCCGGCGTTCGACGATCCTCTTCGACACCCACGGCCTCGTCTATGTCGGCCGGGCCGGGATCGAGGACGACAAGGCCGCCGTCGGGCTCGCCGACGAGGACCTCGCCGTGCTGGGCATCGCGCCGAACGCGACGCCGGTGGACGTCGTCCGCGCCGTGCGGCCGGGGATCCTCATCGGCACCACCCAGACGCCCGGCGCGTTCAACGAGCCCCTCCTGCGCGCGCTTGCCGCCGGCTGCCCGGCGCCGCTCGTCTTCCCCCTGTCGAACCCGACCAGCAAGACCGAGGCCACCCCGGACCAGGTGGCGGAGTGGACCGACGGGCGCGCGATGTGCGCCACCGGCAGCCCCTTCCCGCCGGTTCGGCGCGGCGGCCGGACCTGCGTGGTCGGCCAGGCGAACAACTCGTTCATCTTCCCGGGCCTCGGGCTCGGGACGATCGTGGCGGGAGCGCGGGTCGTCCGCGATGCCGAGTTCCTCGCCGCGGCCCGGACGCTGGCCGGCCTTGTCACCGAGGAGCGTCTCGCCTGCGGCGCGATCTACCCGCCGATGGCCGACCTGCGGTCGGTGTCGCGGGCGATCGCGATCGCCGTGGTCACCACGATCGGGACGATCGACGGCGAGCCGCTGCCGGCCGGTGACGAGGGGCTGGAGCGTGTCGCCAGCGCCGTCGACGCTGAGATCTGGTGGCCGGACTACCTGCCCTACGAGCCGGCCTGACCGGGGCCGGGGGGAGAACCCGGCCTCGTCGCGCATAATCCGCGGGTGAAGCTGTCCTTCCAGCCCCCGCTCGAGCCGATGCTCGCGAAGCCGGGACCGTCCCTGCCGGACGGTCCCGGGTGGGCGTTCGAGCCGAAGTGGGACGGCTTCCGTGCCCTGGTCTTCCGGGACGGGGACGAACTGCTCATGCAGAGCCGCGACCTGCGACCCCTGGACCGCTACTTCCCGGAGCTCGCGGCGCCCCTCCGGGCCGCGCTGCCCGGGCGGTGCGTCGTCGACGGCGAGATCGTGATCGCCGGACCCCGCGGGCTCGACTTCGACGCCCTCCTGCTCCGGATCCACCCGGCCGAGTCGCGGGTCCGGATGCTCGCGGCGCAGACCCCGGCCCGGTACGTCGCCTGGGACCTCCTCGCGGTCGAGGACGATGACCTGCGGTCCCGGCCGTACCTCGAGCGCCGCCGCCGCCTGGCGGCCCTCGTGCAGGCCGGTGTCGCGGGCGTCCACTGCACGCCCATGACCGAGGATCGGGCGCTTGCCGAGGACTGGTTCGCGCGCTTCGAGGGCGCCGGCCTCGACGGGGTCATCGCGAAGCGCCTCGACGGACCCTACGAGCCGGGCAGGCGGGGCTGGGCGAAGGTGAAGCATGCGCGGACCGCCGACGTCGCGGTGGCCGGATTCCGCTGGCACAAGGACGAGCAGGGAACCGGCGTCGGCTCGCTCATCCTCGGGCTCCACGACGAGGCCGGGACGCTCCACCACGTGGGCGTCGCCTCCGGCTTCTCGGCGGCCCGCCGCCGCGAGCTGGTCGAGGAGCTCGCCGACCTGCGGCGGGATGCGCTCGACGGCCACCCGTGGCGCGACTGGGCGACGGCGGAGCTGGCGCAGGCGGCCTATGGGCGGCGCATGCCGGGCGCCCAGAGCCGCTGGAATCGTGGCAAGGACCTGGGCTGGGAGCCGCTGCGGGTCGAGCGCGTCGCCGAGGTGGCCTACGACCACCTGCAGGGCGACCGCTTCCGGCACGCCACGAAGCTCGTGCGCTGGCGTCCCGATCGCCTTCCGGCCGCCTGCCGCTACGATCAGCTGGAGGCCACGCCGCCCTACGAGCTGGCCGACATCTTCGGGGAGCCCGCCCGATGACCCAGCCCTGGTCGATGGAGCCCGGGCCGCCGCGCCGCGGGCGGCGGCTGGCGATCGTCCTCGCCCTCGTCGGGATCTTCGCCGTGAGCCTCGGCGCGGGCTGGTCGGTCGCCGGCACGACGCCGGGCGCAGCGGGGCGCCCCGGGGACGACGCCACGCCGGGGGGGACCACCTCGGCGGCGGCCAGCTTCGCGCCCGCGCCGTCGGCCTCGCCGGGGCTCGCGACGTCCCCCTCTCCCGCGTCCCCCTCGCCATCCCCGACGCCGGCTGCAACCCCGGCGCCGACGCCGGTTCCTTCGCCGGTGGTGCCCAAGGCAATGGCCGCCCGGCTCGACCGGGCGCTCGCCGCCGCCCAGAAGTCGCTGGTCCTGCCGGGCGTCCAGGCGACGGTGATCTTCGCCGACGGCTCGACCTGGACCGGCGTGCGGGGGAAGGCGGACGTGAAGGCCGGGATCAAGGTCGCCCCGACCACGCCGTTTGCCGTGGCGTCCGTGACCAAGACCTTCACCGCGGCCCTCATCCTGCGCTACGTCGACGAGGGCAGGATCCGCCTCGACGACCGCCTCTCGCGCTGGCTGCCGGACTGGCCGAACGCGAAGAAGATCACGATCCGGATGCTCCTCAACCACACGTCGGGGATTCCCGACTACTTCAAGAACCCCACGTTCGACGCCGTGCTCAACAGGGACAAGAAGCGGGTCTGGACGATGGAGGAGGTCCTCGGCCGCTACGTCCGTCCCGGCGTCGTCTTCCCGCCGGGCAAGGGCTGGTCGTACTCGAACTCGAACTACGCGCTGCTGGGCCTCGTCGCCGCCAAGGCGGGAGGCGCCCCGTGGGAGGTCCTCGTCCGGCGTGAGCTCCTCGAGCCCCTTGGCCTCGATGCCACGTTCGTCCAGGCGGCCGAGGCCCCGCCGTCCCCGCCGGCCCGTGCCTACCAGATGATCGCCGGCGACCGCGGCCTGACGCCGGCGGCTCGCACCGACGGGTCCGACATCGTCCCCTTCACGTCGGTCATCACCGCCGCGGGCTCCGCCGGGGCGATCGCGTCGACGTCACAGGACCTGGCCCGCTGGGCCCGGGCGCTCTACGGCGGCGACGTCCTCAGCGCGGGGACGCGCCGCCAGATGCTGACGTTCGTGAAGGCCTACTCGTACGGCGTCGTGACGTCGTACGGGCTCGGGGTGAGCCGCGTGCGGTTCCAGGACCGGGTGTCCTACGGGCACACCGGGGCGCTGACCGGGACGCGGGCGGCGATCCGGTACTTCCCGGCGGAGAAGGTGGCCGTGGCGGTCGTCTTCAACCGCGAGACGTACGTGGGCGACGACGTCGTCCGGATCCTGGCGCGGGCGCTCTTCCCGAAGCCGCCGGCGTCCGCCTCGCCGTCGCCGGGAACGAGCCCCCGTCCTTCGTCGGCACCGTAGGCCCCGGCGTCTCGGGGCGAGATCGAGAGGGAGGATCCGATGACCGAGGGAACGCAGCCGGCCGGCGGGTGGGACCCGCAGTCGGCTTCGCCGCCGCCGGCCGGCGCGCCGCCGCCCGGCTGGCCCCCGCCGCCGGCCGGCACCCAGGCCCAACCCGCGTGGCCTCCGCCTTCGGCCGGGGCGCCCCGCCTTCGGCCGGGGCGCCGCCGCCCGGCTGGCCACCCACGGCCGCCAGCGCCACTGCCCCCTGGCCACCCACGGCCTCGGCAGGCCCGTCCACCTCCGCGCTGGTGGTCGTCGCGGGGATCTTCCTCCTGCTCGCCGGGATCCTCACCTTCGGGTTCGGCGTCCTCTTCGGTCTGCTCGGCGGCCTCATCGCGGCCGTCGGCACCTCCGAGGAGGGCTTCGAGGTCTTCGGGCCCCTCGGCGGCGTGGTGGCCGGGTTCGCCTTCCTCGTCGTCTTCTGGGGCCTCCTCGAGGTCGTCGCGGCCATCGGGATGTTCGCCCACCGGGGCTGGGGGCGCGCGCTCGGGCTCATCGTCGGGGTCGTCGGCGTGCTGTTCACGGGGCTGGGGCTGTGGGGCGTCGCGATGGGCACGGACGCCAACGCGGGCGGGCTGGGCGTCAGCCTGGTGCTGCTGGCCGGCTACGGCCTGACCGTGCTGGCGCTCGTGACGGGTGGGGAGCACTTCCGCCGCCGCGCCTGAACCGGGTCGCCGCCCCGATCGAACCGGAGCCCGGCGCGTCCGCGCCGGGCTCCTCGACCCTGCCCGCTCCGCGGTCAGCGGAGGATCGCGTAGCGGTAGGTCAGCTGGACCTTCGCCACGTCGAACATGCGGACTCCGCCGGAGTACTCGACCTTCACCAGGCCGTACGCCGACCGTCCGCTGCGGTGCGTCGCCGAGTCCCCGGTGATGGAGTACCAGGCGTAGCGCGGCCCGATCGCCTTGCTGTCATACGACCCGACGTCGAGCCGGGAGCCGAGCGTGCGGTTCCAGAGACCCTCGTACGCCTTCTGTCCGTTCGGCGAGCGCCCGAGGACCTTGAAGGTGAGCGGCTTGTAGACCGTGGCGGACCGGAGCGTGAACGTGTACGCAACGGCGGCCCATGACGTCCCGGACGAGAGACGGACACCCCTGGAGTACGCGGACCCGGATCTGCTCACCGAGCCCGACCCGGGATCGCCGGTCCCCGAGTACTGGGCGCCATAGAGCGTGATCGTGTGGCTGTACCAGTAGAGCCGCCTGTTCGAGACGGTGGTGTAGGCCGTGAAGGACTTCCGATTGCCGGGAACATCGCGGATCGTCTGGACGATCTTGTACTTGCCTGCCGCGACACGCGCGCCCGACGCGGTGCGCCCGTTCCACGCGATCCCGTACGCGCCGGACCGCGTGGACACGGAGAGGGACCGGACCAGGCGGCCGGTCGAGGAGTAGATCCGGATCGCGACCGAGGCGGGCTCCTGGAGCGTGCCCCGGATCGTGACCGCGTCACGGTAGCCGTCCTTGTACGGGTAGAACGTCGTGTAGTTGACGCCGACCCCGCTCGCACTGACCACGGTGTCGGGCGTGGGCGTCGGCGTGGGTGTGGGCGTCGGCGTGGGCGTCGGCGTGGGCGTGGGCGTCGGCGTGGGCGGCCGTCGGCGTCGGCGTCGGCACGGGTGTCGGTGCGGGTGCCGCCAGACGGAGCATGCCCGACCCGAAGATGGGGTCGTCGCCAGGCACGCCGAGATCCAGCGCGTTCGTCTCGAGGTAGGCCTGCAGCGAGTCGACCGTCATCGACGGGTAGGCGCTCCTCACCAACGCGGCCGCACCCGCGACATGCGGGGACGAGGCCGACGTCCCGGGGAAGCCGTTGCCGTCATTGCAGCTCGTGAAGAGGCCGTAGGTCTGGCTCGAGACCCGGTCCGGGCCGCTGATGTCCGGCTTGATCCGGCCGTCGATCGTCGGGCCCTGGGAGCTGAACGGCTCGATCGTCGAGGCATTCCAGCAGACCGCCCCCACCGCCAGGGCCGACGAGGATGCTCCCGGTTCCGTGACGCTGCCGTCAGCAGCCTGGTACTGGATCGGGGCGACCTGCCTGATGAACAGGTCGAAGCGCGGCGTCTGCGTCGCGTTCCACTTGCGGATCAGTGCGAAGAACTGCGCCGTGCCACCAGGGTTGGTGTAGCACGTCCCCTCGACGGGCGGCTGTGAGCCGTTCTGGACGACCTCGGAGCCGGCCACGATTGTCCCGCCCAGGGTGGCGATGTAGAGATCGTAGTCCTGCGCCGAGGTCGGCCAATCGTCCCACTTGAGGGATACGCAGGTTGTCGCCCCGGCACTGAGGAAGAAGCCATTCCCGATGTTGTCGGGCGCGAAGCGGTTCCAGCCGGAGCCGTTGTCGACGAAGGTGCCCTTCCAGTGGTTCTGGGCCTGGTTCCCGGCTGCATTCACCCACAGGATCCCGGCACCGCGCGCATCGGCCACCGTGGCGTCCGGCGTCCCGGCACCGCCGGATCCGTCGCCCCGGCTGGAGTTGAACCAGCTGACCGAGTGGTTGATCACCGCGACCCCGTTCGCCTTCGCGTACGCCTCTGCCTGCGCGAGCTGGACCTCGGTGTCGAAGCAGATCAGGTAGAGCTGCGCGGACGGAGCCATCTCGTGGACGACCTCCGCGACCGCCGTCCCGTGCTCGGTCGCCGTGAGGAAGCTGCCGTCGCAGAAGTCCTTGGTGACCAGCGTGGCCGGCAGGTCCCCGCTTGCCTGGGCGCCGGCGAGGCCGGCGAACCCGCCGTCGATGATGGCCACCTTGACGCCCGCGCCCGTGAGGCCCGCCGCGTGCCAGGCGTTCGCGCTGGCCGTCGCGACGCCCTGGCCGGCAACGGCGTCTTCCTCGTGAGCCAGGGGCGGGCGGACGTACCTGATGCCGGCCGTCGCGAAGAGGCGGTTGAGCTGGCCGGGCGTTGCGCGGAGCTGGACCAGGTCGCCGGCCGACGCCTCGACGCGGACGCCGACCTGCGCCGCGCCACGCGTCGCCGCGGCGACATCGGACGCCTCCGCAATCACGCGCACGCGGCCCTCATCGACGTCGAACCCGAGCGTGCGTGCCCGCGCCAGCGCGGCCACGCCCCCGTGCTCGGCGGCAACCCGTGCCACCTCCACGAGCTGCGAGTCGGCCCTGTCGTTCGTCTTGTCCGGCTCAGCGGCCACGAGGGGGGGTCCCGCGAGCACGCCCCAGGAGTCCGCCGAGGGAGGCGCCTCGGCACGCGGAGCGGCGGTCGTCGGGGCCGCTGCAACCGAGGTTGGGGTTCCCGGCACGACCGGAAGCCCGAGGATGATCGCCGTCACGAGCGCCGGGAGCACGAGACTCCGGCGCGGCCGCTGGCCCCCCGGCCACCGCGTGGTCATCGAGGTCTCCTCGTGGGCGGGTCGGTCTCGCCAGTGGCTCGGCGCGGATCCGGCGGCCGGTGTGTGAGCCGCGCGTCGTAGCCCCCGCGTCGGCAGCCTGCGCGTGCCCGGAGTCGGTCGCAAGGGCCATCTGGGGTGTCGTCGGGTCGCCCCACAGGATCGCGCGGATCGAGGAGGCCGGGTGGTCGGCCGGCGGAGAGCGGTCGGCGAGCAGCAGCGTCGCCGGCCGGGCGAGGCCCCTGGTCGGGTCAGCCGGACGAGGAAGAGTGGGTCATCGCCATCATCGGCCAGACGCCGAGGAGCTCGTGTCGCCGCCCGACCGCTTGAGCGCCACCCTGGTCGAGCCGTGACACCGGGCCCGACGCGTCAGCTCTGCCTGGTTCCTGACCGGGCCTCAGCCTCACCGCCGCGCCCCGGCCACTCCATGCCGGCCCACGGGTCGTAGTCCGGATCCAGCGGCTCCTGGGGCGGCCGCAGATCGGGCGGGACGTTCTCGAGGTTGAGGCGGATCCGGGTCCAGGTCGTGGAGCGGCCGCGCATCGCATCCACGAGCACGTCCGCCGGGCGGAGGTGCGGCCAGGCGTCCGGGTGGCGCGCCTTCCAGCGCTCGAGGCCGGCAATCGCGTCGGCCTGCTTCGCCGCCCGGCCGATCTCGATGAGCGGCTTGGTGCTCATCCGGCGTTTCGAGGGCTGGACCCGGGGTGGCTCGTCGAGCGTCTTCGCGTAGTTCGGGGGCCAGGGCGCGTCGCCGAGGCCCTCGGTCTCGTGGCGGGCCGAGAGCTCCAGCAGCCCCTCCAGGCTGCCGACAGCGTCGTCGATCCCGGCGTGCGGGTCGCCCTCGCGGGCGAAGTGCTCCGGCACCGTCCGCAGCGTGAAGGCCGCCGCGTCCACCTCCGCGACCTCGTCCCAGCGGAGCGGCGTCGAGACGCGGGCGTCGGGCCGCGGCCGGACCGAGTAGGCCGAGGCGACCGTGCGGTCCTTGGCGTTCTGGTTGTAGTCGATGAAGACGCCGTGGCGTTCCTCCTTCCACCACTTGCTCGTGGCAAGAGCCGGCGCACGGCGCTCGACGTCGCGGGCGAGGGCGAGCGCCGCCCGGCGCACGTCCGGGAAGGTCCAGCGCCGCTCGATCCGGACGTTCACGTGGATGCCGCGGTTGCCGGAGGTCTTCGGCCAGCCGGCGAGACCGACGTCGGCGAGCGAGTCGCGGACGACGAGGGCGACGTGCCGGACGTCGTCCCAGGGGACGCCGGGGACGGGATCGAGATCCACCCGCAGCTCGTCGGGATGGTCGAGGTCGTCGGCCCGCACCGGGTGCGGGTTCAGGTCGATGCAGCCGAGGTTGACCACCCAGGCCAGCGCGGCCGCGTCGTCGACCACGACCTCGTTCGCGGTGCGGCCGGACGGGAACGCCAGCTCGACCGTGCGGACGAAGTCCGGCCGCTTGTCGGGGGCACGCTTCTGGAAGAAGAAGTCGCCGGCCGCGCCGTTCGGGAAGCGCTTGAGGGCCATGGGACGGCCGCCCGCCCCCCGGAGCGCGCCCTCGGCGACGGCCAGGTAGTAGCGGACGAGCTCGAGCTTGGTGATCGGTCCTCCGGCGGCCTCGGGGAAGAAGATCTTCTCCGGGTTGGTGACGGTCACCTCGTGGCCGGCGACGTGGAGGATCTCGGGGCGCGGCGGCATGGCCCCGAGGATACGGGGCCTGTCGAGGCGGCTCGGCGTTGACCGTGCCGAGCCGGGGGCCGCTTGACAGGCGGGGCACTCTAGCCGCAGCGGCCGGCCAGGGGGGTCGCCGCCGGGGGGATCGCGAGCCGGACATGTCGATTCCGGCGCGCCCCGATCGTCGTGAGGGTGAAGGGGCGGACGGGCCGTCCCGGCACAGGCATCCGAGGAGGCACACCATGCGCTACATGCTCCTCATCTACGGGCCGGAGCAGGCACCCGCCCAGCCGGGGGACGAGCCGATGGGAGACATGGGTCCCTGGCTCGCCTACACCGACTGGCTCGCCGAGAAGGGGATCCTCCGGGGCGGCGACCCGCTGGCGCCGACGACCGCGGCGACGACGATCCGCGTCCGCGACGGCCGGACCCTGACGACCGATGGGCCGTTCGCAGAGACGAAGGAGGTCCTCGGCGGCTACTACATGCTGGAGACGGACGACGTCGACCTTGCCCTCGAGGCGGCGGCCCGGTGTCCCGGGGCCCTGGACGGCTCGATCGAGGTCCGACCGCTCGTCGACCTCCCGGCCGAGGCCCGGCCCGGCTGACCCGCCGGATGGCCGGCCAGCGTCCCGCCGACCCGGCGGGCCAGCCGCCCGACCCGGCCGTGCGCAACCGGGTGGAGCGGACGTTCCGCGACGAGTCCGGGCGTGCCCTGGCGACCCTCATCCGGCTCCTCGGTGGGGACTTCGACGCGGCCGAGGAGGCCGTGGCGGACGCCTTCGTCGCCGCCCTGGAGACGTGGCCGCGGGACGGGATCCCGGCCAACCCGGGAGCCTGGATCACCACGACCGCCCGCAACCGGGCGCTCGACCGGCTGCGGCGCGCCCGGCGCCATGCCGAGAAGCTGGCCGAGCTCGAGCGTGGCCTCGTGGCCGCGGGAACGGAGTCGACCGTGCGCCTGGGAAGCGAGAGCCGCCTCGCCGACGACCGGCTGCGGCTCGTCTTCACCTGCTGCCACCCGGCGCTGGCGCTCGACGCGCGCGTGGCGCTGACGCTCCGCACGCTGGGCGGCCTCACGACGCCCGAGATCGCCCGGGCGTTCCTCGTCCCGGAGGCGACCCTGGCCCAGCGGATCGTCCGGGCCAAGAAGAAGATCCGCGACGCCGGGATTCCCTACCGCGTGCCGCCCGACGCTCTGCTCCCGGAGCGACTCGACGGCGTCCTGGCGGTGCTCTACCTCGTCTTCAACGAGGGCTACAGCGCCACGGCCGGCGACGCCCTGGTCCGGCGGGACCTGTGCGCCGAGGCGATCCGCCTGGCCCGGCTCCTCGTGGCGCTCATGCCCGACGCGGCGGAGGCGCGCGGGCTGCTTGCGCTGCTCCTGCTCCAGGACTCGCGACGGGACGCGCGCACGGCGCCCGACGGGAGCCTCGTCCTGCTCGAGGACCAGGACCGGGCACGGTGGGACCGGGGCGAGATCGGGGAGGGAACCGTCATGGTCGAGGCGGGCCTCCGCGAGCTGCCGGCCGGCGCCCTGCCGGGCCAGTACCTGCTGCAGGCCTCGATCGCCGCGTGCCACGGCCGGAGCGAGACGGCCGCCGCCACGCCGTGGGCCGAGATCGCCCGGCTCTACGGCGTGCTGGCCGTCGTCGCCCCGGGACCCGTGGTGGAGCTCAACCGGGCGGTCGCGGTGGCGATGGCGGATGGTCCGGCGGCGGGGCTCGTGCTGGTGGAGGCCCTCGGCGCCGACGGCGCGCTGGCCGGCTACCACCTCCTCCACGCGACACGGGCCGACCTGATGCGACGCCTGGGGCGACGCGCGGACGCGGCTGCCGCCTACGAGCGCGCCCTCACCCTGGCGACGAACGCAGCCGAGCGGGCGTTCCTGGCCCGCCGGCTCGCGGAGGTCCGGCCGGCCGGGGCTTCCATGTCGCCCCGCATCGGGAGTACCCTGCCGTGAGCCGAGGCGGTTCTCCGCCCGGGCATCGAGGGAGGCGGACGATGGGCTGCGCCATGGTCGTGATCGGCATGCTCATGCCGCGGTTCCTGCTGCTGGTCGGGTGGTCGAACGACCCGGCCTACTGGCAGGGCATCTTCGGGTCCCCCCTGTGGCTCGGCGTCGGTTTCCTGGTGTTCCCGTGGACGACCCTGGTCTACGGCTTCGCCCAGGTGAACGGCCTCACCCTGTTCAACATCATCTTCCTCGTCGCGGCCTTCGCTCTCGACCTCGGCACCTACGGGATCGGCGTCTTCGCCGGGCGTCAGCAGCGCGGCTCGTCGTACCGCTGACCCGTCGCGGGGCCAGGCAGGCAGCCGGGGCAACCGGCGGCCACGGGGAGCTCAGCAGGCGAAGGTCCCCTGGATCTCGGTCCCGTCGGCAAGGCGGCCGGTGAACGTGCCGAGCGAGAGGTCCTTGGCCACCTCCACGACGAGCCCGCCACGCACGACGTTGGCGGCGGTGCCCGCCGTGCGCCACGAGATGACGGCGTCGTCGCCGCCGAAGGTTCCCCCGCCCTTCGCCGTGCGCGTGGCGGACGGCGTGTAGGCGCTCTGGCCGACGACCAGGCCGAAGTACTCGCTGCCGTTCGGGAAGCCGATGTTCAGGGCGAGCCAGGCGTCGTCCGGGCCGCGCTCGCAGGTGCCGCCATCCCACGCAGCCGCGGAGGGCAGCGTGAGCCGCGCGCTCCCGGTCCCTCCGGTGAACGACGACTCGGGGATCGGGGCGGTCGTCGGGGAGGCAGCCGGGCTGGGCGTGGCCGCGGGGGCGCAGCCCGCGAGGGCGAGGGCGACGACGGCCGCGAGCGCGCCCGCGAGGGCGCGCCGCCGCGGCCGGCCCAGCCGGCCCAGGCTGTTGTGCTTCAGAGGGCGCCGCCCGCCGCCCGCGGCGCGTCCGCCTCGCCGCCGCCGGCCGCTGTTGCGGTTCGCGCCAGGAAGTCCTCGGCGAGCAGGATGTTCGCCGCCGCCCGCTCGACCGTCTTCAACAGGGCGGTCATGCTCGACATCTCCTCGAGCTGCTCCTTGAGGAACCACTGGAGGAACTGCTCGGCGATCCGGTCGTCCTCCTCGCGGGCAACCGTGACGAGGGCCGAGATCTGGTCGGTGACGCGCCGTTCCTGGGCCAGGGCCAGGGCCACCGGCTCCACCGGGTCGTCGAACGACGTCTTCGGGGCCTCGACCCCGGGGATGACGACGGCCTCGCCCGCGTCGAGCAGGTACTGCACCAGCATCATCGCGTGGTTGCGCTCCTCCACCGCCTGGCGGTAGAAGAACGCGGCAAGCTGGGGGAGCGTCTCGGCGTCGTACCAGGCGGCGATCGCCACGTACTGCTGGGACGCCCCGAACTCGTTGCCGACCTGGGCGTTGAGCGCGTCGCTGAAGCGGGACATCGGAACCTCCGCGCAAGAGCATCTCGGGGACCGCGTCCAGTCTACGCGGGTGGCTCGACGGGCGGCCGGTCGCGACCGCGCGACTTCCCCTCTTCCCCGCGCCCGGTGCGGGTGTGACAATCCGTCACGTGCGCGCGTCCCTCCGGCGCCCGGCCACCTGGATCCGGCTCTCGGCTGCGATCGTCGTCGCAATGCTCGCCCTCGGCTCGCGGCTCTGGGCCGTGGGCGCGCTCCCGCCCGACTACGACGAGGACGACTACCTGCGGGCCGGCCAGCAGTACGCCACCGGGATCCAGGAGGGCGACTGGGGCGTCTTCCTCCGCGAGAACTACCGGCCCGAGCATCCCCAGCTCAACAAGATCGTCTACGGCTTCGCCCTGGCCCCGCTGCCGGCGGTCGACGAGATCCCCGACCGGCCGACCGACGCCGAGCCGGCGCAGGACCTGCCCGAGCCGCACCTGACGGTCGCCCGGACGACCGGGGCGCTGCTGGGGGCGCTCGGGGCCTTCGCGCTGGCCGTCCTGAGCCCCTTCGCGGGCCTCTTCCTGGCGTTTCACACCTGGACCGTGAAGTACCAGTCCCAGGTGATGCTGGAGGCCGTCGCCTCGGCGATGAGCCTGATCGCGGCGCTGCTCTACGTCCGGGCGCTGCGTCCCCGGAGCCGGAGGCGCGCCTGGCTCGCCGGCGCAGCCGTCTTCGCCGGCCTCGCGATCGCCGGCAAGTACCAGTACGGCATGGTCGCCGTCGCGATCGGGGTGCACTGGCTCTGGTCGACGCGGCCCCTCGAGCGGTGGCGTCGGCCGTCCGCGCTGGCCCGGTGGGTCGCCCCCGTGCTGGGCTGGAGTCTCCTGGTCGGCGCGGCATTTCTGGCGGCGTACCCGTACCTGTGGCCCGACCCGATCGGCCGCCTCGTCAGCTCGCTCACGTTCCACGGGGGGTACGCCGCCAGCGAGGCCGTGGCCGCCACCGGCTGGCCGGCCTGGCAGCCGATCGTCTGGCTCTTCGGCTCGGTGCCCTTCCACGACGCGGGCACGTTCGTCATCGCCGCCGACCTGCTGATCACCGCGTTCGCCCTCGTGGGTCTCCGACGCCTCTGGCGCGAGCAGCGCGTCTTCGCCCTGTGGCTGCTCCTGTCGCTCGCCTTCCTGATCGTCTGGCCCACCAAGTGGCCGCAGTACGTCGTAATGCTCAGCGCTCCCCTCACCCTCGCGGCGGGCTTCGGCTTCGCCGTCGCGGTGCTCGAGCCGGGCCGCGCCGGGATCCGCGCCGTGCGCGCCCGGTGGGCGGCGCGCGGGACCGAGCGGCTCGGCGGCACGCGGCGGTCGGCCCCGCGCGAGCTCCTCTCGGCCACGCCGTGGGTGCTCCCCGGCGTAGTCGCGGTGGTCTTCCTGACGGCGGCCCCGCTGATCTTCGAGTTCATGATGTCGCTTACCGACTTCAACGCGCGCTCCATCAAGGACGGGCTCACCGGCGGCGTCTTCCGCGAGGCGTGGCTGGGCCTCACCGGCCAGGTCGCCGCGGTGCCGCCCGACTTCGAAGCCGCTTCGAACACGGTTCAGTACGTCGGCTTCGACCTGCTCGGCTACGCGCAGTCGGGAGTCTGGTTCGGCGGCAATTCGAGCGCCGCCCCGATCGCCTTCAGCGTCATCTGGACGGTCCTCTCGGTCGCGCTCCAGCTCCTCCTGGGGTTGGCCATCGCCCTCGTCCTGGCGCGGCCCGGGATCCGCTTCGCCGGCGCGTGGCGGGCGCTCTTCATCCTGCCCTGGGCGATCCCCGAGTTCGTCGGGGCGATCGCCTGGCTCAAGATCTTCGAGCCCGAGCGAGGCTGGCTGCCCCTCCTCGTGGGGCAGACGCTGCCCTGGGACCAGAGCTCCAACTGGACCCTGGTCGTCCTCCTGATCGCCGGCACGTGGATCGGCTGGCCGCTGATGATGCTCGTTGCGACGGCCGGCCTGCGCACGATCCCACGCTCGGTCAACGAGGCCGCCGCGATCGACGGGGCGAGCCGCTTGACGACGTTCCGGCGGATCACCTGGCCGCTGCTCCTGCCGCTGCTGGGGCCGGCGATCGTGATCAAGGCGATCGCCGTCTTCAACCAGTTCTACCTGTTCTACGTGATGCCCGTCTACGACAGCTTCCCTTCGGACATCACGCTGGCGACCTTCTCGTTCTTCATGTTCGACCCCACCCGCGGGGCAGGCCTGTATGCGTTCTCGGCGGCCGTCAACATCCTGACGATGGTGGCGCTGGCCGCGCTCGTCGCCTGGTTCGTCCGCTGGCGCGCGCGCGCCGAGCGCGTGGCGTTCGCATGAGGGAGCGGTGATGCAACGGACCGGGCCTCTCGGCCTGCTGACGGGCTACCTCATCCTCGTGGCAACGGGCGTGTTCGTTCTGACCCCGGTCTGGTTCCTGCTCGTGCTCGCCCTCGACCCGGCGCTGGCGTCGGGGATCCCTTCCGAATTCCAGGCGGTCCCCCACGACCCCACGCTCGACACGTTCGCCGCGGTCCTCGAGTCGCCGGTCCGGAACCTCACGTTCTGGGGGCTGCTGCGGAACAGCTTCATCGTGTCGGGGATGGCCGCCGGGATCGCGGTCGTGTTCGGGACGTCGATGGCGTACGCCTTTGCCCGGATGCGCTTCCCCGGCAGCCGGGTCGGGCCGTTCGGGCTCCTGGTCGGCGCGTTCCTGCCCCCGATCGCGCTGGCGGTCCCGCTGTTCGTGCTGCTGGGCACGCTCGAGAACGTGCTCCCCGCCGCCCGCGAGTTCGGCGTCCGCGGCTCGCTCCTCGGCCTCGGGATCGTGTACGCGGCATTCTCCCTGCCGTTCTGCCTGTGGCTGATGCGGGCCGCCTTCCGGGCCGTCCCCGAGGAGCTCGAGGAGGCGGCCTTCGCCGAGGGTGCCACGCGCTTCCGAACCTTCCGCCAGATCGACCTGCCGCTGGCGGCGCCGTCGATCCTGGTCGCAGCGCTCCTCGCGTTCCTGCTGGCCTACTCGGAGTTCGCGATCGGCTGGCTCTTCGTGGAGAAGGGCGACAACGTGACGCTGGCGATGGCGCTGGCGGGCCAGGAGGCGGGCTTCTACGGTGGGCAGTGGGGGCGCACCGCGGCGCTGGCACTCCTGGCGGCGGCGCCTGTCGTCGTCGTGTTCCTGGTCTTGCAGCGCTTCCTGCTCCGGGCGTCGCTCACGACGGCCACGGACTGAGGCTGCCGCTCGAAGGCGGCCGGGTCGGCGCCAGGATGGAGGCTCCCGGGTGCGCGGTACAGGGTGCAGGGTGCCGGGGCCGGTGCGGATGCCGTTGCCGGGTTCCGGCCAAGGTGCGGGTGCCTTTGCGGGGGGTGCCGGGTGCCGGGTGCCGGTGCGGGTGCCTTTGCGTCGAACTCAACACTCGGCGACTCGGGACGACCAGCGTGCAGCGAATCGCCGGTTCAACGCCAGGATTCTGCACGGATCGGGCGGCGTTGCCGACTTCCGCCGGTTCAACGCAAGGAATCTGCCAACCGGCCTCGCCAGGAGGCCGGTTGTTGAGTTGAACTCAAACGGCCCCGGCCCCGGCCCCGGCCCCGGCGTGCTGCCCCAGCCCCGGCGTGCGGCCCTGGGCCCGGACCCCGGCCCCCGCCCCGGCGTGCCGCCCGGCGTGCGGCCCCGGCCCCGGCGTGCGCCCGGCCCCCCTCCTCACCCACCGGCCCACGGGCTCGCGGCCCGACGGCCCACGAGCCCTCGGGCCCACCGGCCCTCAGCCCAGCGAGGCGGCGAGGCGGTCGATGAACGCCGCCTGGGCCTCCTTGATCCGGCGCCGAGCCTCCGAGGGCTCGAACCACGCCACGCGGTCGATCTCCGGGAACGCCACCAGCGTCTCCGCGCCCGGCGGCCACGGCATCGAGAACGTGTTGCTGGCCGCCACCGCTGGGTCGAGGTCACCCTCGAGCGCCCACGCGTGCACGAGCTTGCCGCCCTTCTGGCGGACTGTCCCGAGCGGGATCGCCGGTCCGGCCGGCACCGGGTGCCCCGTCTCCTCGCGGAACTCGCGACATGCGACGGCGTAGAGATCCTCGTCGAGCTCCACCTCGCCCTTGGGGATCGACCACGCACCGACGTCCTTCCGGGCGAAGTACGGCCCGCCGGGATGGCCAAGCAGCACCTCCAGCCCGCCGCCCGGTGGCCGGCGGTAGAGGAGGATCCCGGCGGAGACGCGATCGGTCACGCCCGCGCGGTCCGCGGCGTCGTCGTCGGCCGCGTCACGACGTGGGCTCCCGGCGCGGGGCCGACGCCAGGGTCTCGGCCGGGATGGCCGCGACCAGCGTGCGCTCGAGCGAATCGAGGCGCGAGCGAAGGGTCGCGGTGCGGTCCTCGTGCTCGTCGAGAAGCGCCCGGATCGCGTCCAGCTCCGCCCGCACGCTGCCCTCCTGCGCCTCCCCGGCGAGCCGGCGCCGCGCCCGGCGGGGCGCCAGGAAGGCGTTGGCGATGAAGCCGGTGAAGACGCTGAACAGGGCGACGCCGGCCGTCAGGAGGAAGACGCCGATGATCCGACCCCAGGCCGTGACGGGAAACTGGTCGCCGTAGCCGACCGTCGTGATCGTGACGTAGCCCCACCACAGGGCATCCCCGGGCGTCCTGATGTTGGCTCCCGCGGCATCGGCCTCGGCCGTGAGCACGAGCGCCCCGGCCATCTCGAGCACGACGATCACCAGGAAGATGGTGGTGTAGAAGGTCGCGGCAGCCCGGGTGACGTAGAGCTCCGCGGCGATCGAGCCGGGGCCGCGGGAACGCATGGCGCGGAAGACGGCGGCCACGTGAAAGAGGCGGAACATCCGGAGCAGCGGGGCAACCGCCAGGAGGTCCGCCCAACCCCAGCCGTGGCGGAGGTACCCGCGGCGCGAGGGGGTCGTGGCCAGGCGGAGCAGGAAGTCCCCGAGGAAGATCGGCACCAGGATCGCGTCGACGGCGAGGATGACCTGCTTCGCATCAGCGCTGGCGAGCGGCATGAGCACGAGCGCGAGGTTGACGGTCGACAGCAGCGTGAGGAGCGCCATGAAGAGTTCATGCGCGGTGCTCCGCATCTCGATGCGTGGGGCTCCGGTCATCGGTCGGGACTCCTGCCTCGGTGCCGGCGGGCTGGTCCGGCGGGCCACCATTGTCGTGCGCCGAGGTCGCCGGCGTGACGCCCGGGAGCGGCGGTGGCGCGCAGATGCGTGGTGCGCGTCCGTTCGCAAGTCGTCAAGATGGGCGCGACGAGCCGAGGTCCCGCGGCAGCGGGCGCCGGCTGAAGCGCTGCCACGGCGCATCGTGACATCCACGACGACCACGCGGAGGATCCGATCGATGACCGAGCCGACGAAGGCCGTGCGACGCACCCGCCGGACCCCCGACAAGGCGACGGCAGCCGCGTACGACGCCGCGTGGCAGGCCAACCTCCCGCCGCAGGGTCCCACCTGGACGGCCCGGCCGTGGGTCAACCCCGAGGAGCGCGCCGCCCGCGGCAAGGAGGCCCGGAAGCGCGTCTCCCGTGCCACCCACGCGGCCTTCGAGCCGGCGCCGGGGCGCGACCCGATCGCCATCCTCGCCTCCCAGGAAGAGGACCGGCTGGCGGACCTCGTGCCGCTGCGCCACGAGCGGATGGCGGAGTCGCCCTTCGCCTACTACCGCGGCACGCCCGCGGTGATGGCGTTCGACCTCGCCTCCACGCCGCGCTCCGACATCCTGGTCCAGGCCAGCGGCGATGCCCACCTGTCCAACTTCGGGCTCTTCGCCTCGCCCGAGCGGACCCTCGTGTTCGACGCCAACGACTTCGACGAGACGCTCCCCGGGCCCTGGGAGTGGGACGTGAAGCGCCTTGCCGCGAGCATCGTGATCGCCGGTCGCTCCAACGGCTTCACGGTGGCCCAGAACCGGGCAGCGACGATGGCGACGGTCCGCAGCTATCGCCAGTGGATGGCCCGCTACGCAGCCATGCGCCTCCTCGACGTCTGGTACACCCAGATCACCGACGCCGACATCCGCGAGGCCGGCGAGGCGAGCGGCCTGCTCACGGGCCGTGCGGCAGCCGGTCGCCGCGCCCGGCTGGAGGCCATCTTCACGAAGGCCCGCCGGCGCGACGGCATGCGCGCCTTCGAGTCGCTGACCGCGGTCGTGGACGGGCGCCGGGTGATCCTCGAGGACCCGCCCGTCATCACCCACGTCGAGATCGCGGGAGGGCCCGGGGCGTTCGAGAAGGTCTTCATCGACTACCGGGCCACGATGTCCGAGAGCCGGCGCGACTTCCTGGAGCGCTACCGCTTCGTCGACTGGGCCCTCAAGGTCGTGGGCGTCGGCAGCGTCGGGACCCGCTGCTTCGTGTTCGTCCTCGAGGGCCGCGACGAGAACGACCCGCTCATCCTGCAGGCGAAGGAGGCGACGGCCTCCGTGATGGAGCCCTACGTCGAGGCGAGCGGGCACGCCAACCACGCTCAGCGCGTCGTGGTCGGCCAGCAGCTGATGCAGGCGACGTCAGACATCTTCCTGGGCTGGACGCGGGGCCCGGGTGGCCGCGACTTCTACCTGCGCCAGCTGTGGGACATGAAGGGCTCCGTCGATACGACGATCCTCCAGCCGCCGGGCCTGGGCTTCTACGGCGGCCTCTGCGGCTGGTCCCTGGCGCGGGCCCATGCCGCCACGGGGGACGCGGCGGCGATCGCGGCCTACCTCGGCACCTCCGACAGGTTCGACGGCGCGATCGCCGACTTCTCGGAGACCTACGCGGACGTCAACGAGCGCGACTACGAGGCGTACCTCGCCGCGATCAAGGCGGGCAGGGTCTCCACGCCGGCGGGCTGACGACGACGTTGCGCCCGGCCGCGTTCCGGCGAGCGAGGTGAGGCGATGGTCCACCCCGTGGCGTTCGTTGCCCTCGCCCTGCTCGCCTACGCCCTCCTCTCACAGCGCCTCTCGTCCACCGTCGTCACCGCCCCGATCTTCTTCGCTGCCGCCGGGTTCCTGGCCGGACCGGCGCTGGGCATCGTCGACCTGCCGGCGAACGACGCGCTGCTGGTCCTCCTGCTGGAGGCGGCGCTCGTGATGGTCCTGTTCGCCGATGCGTCGAGCCTCGACATCGGACGCTGGACGAAGGAGCCGAGCCTCTCGGGGCGGCTCCTCGGTGTCGGGCTGCCGCTCACGATGGCTGCCGGCGCGGTCGCCGCTGCGGCAATCTTCGGCGGCGTCGAGCCCTGGCAGGCGGCCCTCGTGGGGGTGATGCTCGCCCCGACCGACGCGGCCCTCGGCCAGGCGGTCGTCGCCAACCCCCGCGTGCCGGCCGTCGTCCGAAATGCCCTCAACGTGGAGAGCGGGCTCAACGACGGCCTGGCACTCCCGTTCGTCACCATCTTCATCACGGTGGGCCTCGTGGCGAGCGGCGCCGACACCGAGCTGCAGGCCGGTGAGACGCTTCTCCTGGCGCTCGGCGGCTCGACGGTGATCGGCCTGGTCGGCGGGTTCGGCGGCGGCTGGCTGCTCCGGGTCGCTGCGGAGCGGGGGCTGGCGGCCAGCTACTGGCAGCCGATCGCCCTCGTGGCGCTGGCGGCCGGCACGTTCACGGTCGCCGACCAGGTGGAGGCGAGCGGATTCCTGGCGGTCTGGGTCGCCGGACTGGCGGCCGGGTCGGTCGTCCGGGGTCACGTGGCCCGCGACGCCTTCCACCTGCCCGAGGAGGCCGCCGACGGGCTCGCGGCCGTCGGGTTCCTGCTGCTCGGCGCGGGGCTGCTGGGCCCGGTGCTGGGCCGGGCGACCCCGGAGGCCGTGCTCTACGCGGTGCTCAGCCTGACCGTCGTCCGCATCGTCCCGGTCGCCGTGGCCATGCTGCGGACCGGGTTCGCGGTGCCGACGCTCCTCTACGTCGGATGGTTCGGGCCCCGCGGCCTGGCGTCGATCGTCTTCGCGGGCGTCGTCGTCGAGCAGGCCGTCCCGGACGCGAGCAAGATCACCGATCTCGTGCTCCTCACCGTCACCTTCAGCCTGGTCGCGCACGGCGTGACGGCCGCCTGGGGCGCCCGGCGGTACGCCGCCTGGTTCGAGCGGGCAGTCGAGGTGGACGCCGGGATCCCGGAGGCGGCCGAGCTGCCGGCGAGCGGCCTCGCCCACCGGGGGGCCTCGCGGCGCGGGGTGCACACGGCCTGACGTCGCGTCATCATGGGGGCGGTCCGCGGCGGCCGGGTGCCAGCCGCGCGTCCGAGGGAGTGGGGATGGGCGAACCTGGCCCCGGGGCCGACCGGGACGAGCGCGACGAAGGAGCCGGCCGGTCCGGCCGTGTCGCGTCCGCGCTGGCGACGGCCCTGCCGACGATCGCGCGGCTCGGGACCTACTCGCCGGGCCTGCTCCGCGACGATGTCATCGCCGGTCTCGCCCTGTCCGCCCTTCTCGTGCCCGTCGGCATGGGGTACGCGGAGGCCGCCGGCCTGCCCGCGATCGCGGGCCTCTACGCCACGATCGGCGCCCTTGTTGCCTACTTCCTGGTGGGCCCCTCGCGGATCCTCGTCTTTGGGCCGGACTCGGCGCTGCTGCCCCTGGTTGCCGCGGCCGTCGTCCCGCTCGCCGGGGGCGATCCGGGCCGCTCGATCGCGCTCGCCGCCGCGCTTGCGATCATGGCCGGCCTCCTGTGCCTGGGCGCCGCCGTCGCGCGCCTCGGCTTCGTCACCGACCTGCTCTCGCGCCCGATCCGGGTCGGCTACATGAACGGGATCGCCCTCACGATCCTCGTGGGCCAGCTGCCGAAGCTGCTCGGCTTCTCGGTTGATGCCAGCGACGTCGTGGGAGGCGTCACCGGGCTCGTCCAGGGGATCGTCAACGGGGAGGTGGTTCCGGTCGCGGCCCTCATCGGCGGCGTCAGCCTGGCCCTCATCCTGGTGCTGAAGCGTGTCGCGCGTCGGATCCCGGGCGTCCTCGTCGCGGTCGTGCTGGCGGGCGTGGTCGTCTTCGTCCTGGATCTCTCGTCGGAGCTCAAGGTCGTCGGCGAGGTGCCGCGCGGCCTGCCGGACATCGGGCTCCCGGCGGTCTCGTGGTCGGACCTCATGACGCTCTTCCCGACGGCCCTGGGGATCGCCCTGATCTCGTTCGCCGACACGAGCGTCATGTCGCATGCTTTCGCAGCCCGCCGCGGCGAGCGCGTGGACGCTGACCACGAGCTGGCCGCCCTGGGCGTGGTAAACGTGGCTGCCGGCCTCGTCGGCGGGTTCGCCTCCAGCGGGAGCGCAACCCGCACGCCGGTGGCGGAGGCGGCCGGCTCCCAGACCCAGGTGACCGGGCTCGTCGGCGCGGGGGTGATCCTCCTCCTGCTCGTCGCGGTGCCGGGCCTGCTGGCCCCGGTGCCGACGGCTGCCCTCGCCGCCGTCGTCGTGTCGGCCGCGCTCAGCCTTTTCGACGTCGCGGGCCTGCGCCACCTCTGGCGGCTGCGCCGGTCGGAGCTCGGGCTCGCCCTCGTGGCGTTCGCGGTCGTCACGCTGTTCGGCGCGCTGCCCGGGATTGCCGTCGCCGTCGGCCTGTCGCTCCTCAACTTCATCCGGCGCGCGTGGCGGCCCCACGACGCCGTCCTCGGCCGCGTGGCGAACTACAAGGGCTACCACGACATCGAGCGGCACCCGGACGCGCGCCTCGTGCCGGGCCTGGTCCTCTACCGCTGGGACGCCCCCCTCTTCTTCGCCAACGCCGACCAGTTCCGGGAGCACGCCCTCGACGTGGTCGACCAGGCCCCGCCGCCGGCCCGCTGGCTGGCGGTCTCGTCGGAGCCGATGACGGACATCGACACGACCGCCGCCGACATGCTGGAGGAGCTGATCACGGAGCTGGCGCGCCGGGGTGTGCAGCTCCACTTCGCGGAGCTCAAGGGCCACGTCAAGGACCGGCTGCAGGTCTACGGGATCTTCGGGCGGCTGGGGGCCGACCACTTCCACCCGACCGTCGGCATGGCCGTGCGGGCCTACCTCGCGGCTCACCCCGACGTCGTGTGGCAGGACTGGGAGAACGAGCCGAGCCCGGGCCGGGGGCCGGGAGCCGGCCCCGAGGCCGCGCCGGCCGTCCCGGGGGTCCGCGGTGCCCCCGGGGAGCCGGGACGCGCACCCGGGATCCGCGGGGCCGCCGGTGGCCCGCGGGACCCCGGCTCGCCCGCGGACTCCGGCCCGCCCGCGGACCCCGGCCCGCCGCCGTCACGCGACGACATGCCCTGATCGAGCGCCTGCCCAGGCGCCCAGGGCGGCGCCCGGCGTCGTCGGGCGACGGAGTCCCGGTCAGCGGCGGGTCAGCCGGGCGAGCCAGGCGTGGATCCGTCCCCCGGGGAGCCGCGAGTCCAGCTCCTCGGCTTCGATCCGCTCCACCCTCCAGCCCGTCGCCGCCCGGAATGTCGCCCGGATCTCGCGGCGGGAGACGCGCCGGGGCCCGAACCCGAACGGGTTCCGGTCGCTCCAGCATAGGACGAAGGCGCGGCCGCCGGGCCGCACCGCCTGCGCCAGGCTCGCCGCGTAGCGTGGGCGCTGCTCGTCGGAGAACGTGTGAAAGAGGCCGACGTCGAGGGCGGCATCGAACGGCCCGCCCGCCGCCGCGACCAGGGCGCCGAGATCGAGGGCGTCGTGGACCACGAACCGCGGGGCGGGCGCACCGGACGGCTTCGCGGCCGCACGGCGGATCGCCTCGGCGACGAGGTCCACGCCGACCACGGGGTGGCTGTGGGCCGCCAGCAGGAGGGCGTGCTCGCCGGTGCCGCACCCGGCATCGAGGACGGATGCGCCCGGCGGCCCGAACGCCCCCTCCTCGATCAGCCGCACGACCGCGGGCTGGGGCCGCCCGATGTCCCACGTCGGGACCCCGCCGGCGCTGTAGGCCGTCTCCCATGCCCGTGTCATGCGGCGCGGCTCAGGTGCGGGAGCCAGCGACGATCGTGACGGGGACCGGGCCTGCCGGCGCGGCGCCGATCGACGGGATCTTCGGCTTCGGCAGCTCGCAGGATCCGACTGCCGACAGCAGGATCAGTCCGGCCAGGACCGGGCCACCCACCCGGCGCGCGAGACGACGCAGCGTGCGCATGGCTGCAGAGTACCCGTCGAGCGCCTGCCGAGCCGCCCCGGCCGTGCACGCAGCGTTGCGGCACCGGAGCCCCAGTCCAGGTCCAGCCGTCGGCGGCGGGGCGCACCATACTGCGCCCGGAGGATCCATCCGCAGATGCCCGTGCCCGGGGCCGATCCGCTGGCCACGCCGTACCTGGACCCCGCGACGATCGCGCGGGTCGTCGCGATGGACGACGTCCTGGCGCGGAATGCGGCCATCACCCGCGGCTACCACGACCTGGCGCACGCGATGGCGGCGATCCTCGGGCAGGACCACGCGAACTGGCTCGTCTTCGGCCAGTGGGCCAGCGCCGAGGCACGCCGCTCCATCCTCGGCAATTCGGTGCCGGCTCCGCTCCGGGGGCTGATGGGGGCCGAGGTCGCAGCTGCCGTCGCGGCCGGCAACGCGGCGGTCTTCGGGGATGTCGCGCTGCCGTTCATTCGCTTCGTCCGCGCCTTTGTGCAGGAGCCGCGAGCCCGCGAGGACCGCGAGCGAGGCGAGGCACTCCGCGCCGCGCTCTCTGCCCACCCGCAGCTGGCAGCCAGCGAGGATCTCCGCCGCGCGTTCGCCGCCTACGTCGACGCGGTCGAGCTGGCCGCGGAGATGATCCGGGGACACGACAGCGCCGAGCATGCCCGTCGGCGCGCGGAACGCATCCTGGTGGCCAACGTCTCGATCGGTGCGCACGAGCAGGTCGTCGCCGACCCGTTCATCCGGGCGGCGATCCCGGGTCGCTGGCTCGTCGCCATCGCCGCCACCAGCCACCTGGGGATCCGGATCCCCGAGGGCAGCCTCAGGCTCGACCACGACGTCCCGCGACCGGCTTACCTCGGGGGAGCCCAGTTCCCGCCGGAGCTCGAGCACCTGGTCGACCCGGAGGCGGTGGCGCTGGCGACGCGCTTCGGGCAGGACCTCGAATCGGCGGTCCACAGCGACGCACCCGACTGGGAGTCCTACGAGGAGCGGATGGGCTTCATCTTCACCCTGCTGCGGTCCCATCAGCGGGACCCGGCGCTCTTCGACCTCCCGCCCGGCACCCCGGAGGTGGCGCCGCCCTGATCCCGTGCCACGCCGGGTGCGCCGTTCCGGCACCCGGCGAAGGCGCGCCGCGTCCCGGCCGTCCCGACCCGTCCGGGAGACCGGCCGGAACGCCCCCGGCGGCGGGCGGACTGTCCCTTGACGGCGATCCGCCCGGGCGTGCATCGTCGGCCCCGTGGGCGGTTCCATCGGCTCACCTCGGTGCGGTCCGCGGCAGCGCGGTGCCCACAGCGCGAAGGACGAAGACCAGCCATGACGACAGACGCGCCTGCCAAGGCCCCCCGCGGGAAGCCCGCCACGACCGTGCCTTCGGTGGCGGTCCCACCGGAGGCATCGCCGGTCCCGACGATCACCGATCCTGCGGCCGACCCGCGGTCCGTGCCCCGCGTGGACGCGATCCCCAAGCTGCTCGGGGAGACCCGCTACACGGACGATCTCCTCGTCCCCGGGGCGTGGCACGGCAGCACGGTCCGTGCGACCGAGCCGCACGCCCGCCTGCTGGGGATCGACCTCGACCCCGAGTTCGACTGGAGCCGCGTGGTCGTCCTCACGGCCGCGGACGTGCCCGGCGAGAACGTCATCCACCTCATGAAGGACGACCAGCCGGTGCTGGCCGCGGACGAGATCTGCCACGTCGGCGAGCCGGTCGCCCTCGTCGCGGCCCCCACCCTTGCGCTGGCGCGCGCCGCGCGCGACCACGTCCGGCTCCGCACGGAGCCGCTCCCGGCCGTCACGGACATGCTCGCCTCCGACCACGTCTTCACCGAGTACCACATCGCCCGGGGCGACCTCGACGCGGGGTTTGCCGAGGCGGACATGGTCATCGAGGGCACCTACCGGGTCGGCCACCAGGAGCAGCTCTACATCGAGACCCAGGCCATGATCGCCGTGCCGCGCCCGGACGGTGGCGTCACCGTCCACGGCTCGCTGCAGTGCCCGTACTACGTCCACGCCGCCATGAAGCGGGCGCTCGGCCTCGACGGCGAGCACTGCGTCGTCGTCCAGGAGGACACCGGCGGCGCGTTCGGCGGCAAGGAGGAGTTCCCGTCGGGGCTCGCCATCCACGCCGCCATGCTCGCCCTGGCGGTCGGCCGCCCGGTCCGCCTGATCTACGACCGCCACGAGGACATCTCGGTCACCACCAAGCGTCATCCGGCGGTGGTCACGCATCGGACCGGCGTGACGCGCGACGGCCGGCTCGTCGCCCAGGACATCGACGTCACGTTCGACGGGGGCGCCTATGCGACCCTCTCGTCGGTGGTCCTCTCCCGCGGGACCCTCCATTCGGGCGGCACGTACGCCTGCCCGAACGTGCGCATCCACTCGCGGGCGGTGCGGACCAACACCCCGCCCACCGGCGCGTTCCGCGGCTTCGGCGCTCCCCAGACCGAGTTCGCCGTCGAGATGCAGGTCAACCGGATCGCGGAGGCGCTCGGCGTCTCGCCGGCGGAGCTGCGGGCGCGCTGGGCCTACCGGCTCGGCGACCAGACGCCCACGCAGCAGGTCCTGCGCGACAGCGTCTCCGCCCGGGAGACCCTCGCGGCAGCGCTCGAGGCCAGCGACTTCGAGGCGCGGCGAACCGCGTTCTCTGCGGCCCGAAGGGTCGACCGCGCAGCCGGGCGTCCCCGGACGGCACCCGGGATCGGCGTCGCCATGGGCTGGCACGGCGCCGGCTTCACCGGCGGCGGCGAGGTGTACCTCGCGAGCATCGCCGGGGTGGAGCTGACGGCGGAGGGGCGCGTCCGCGTGCTCTCCGACCAGACGGAGATGGGCCAGGGGATGCGAACCGTCCTCGCCCAGATCGTGGCCGACCGGCTCGGGATCCCGTTCGAGGACGTGGACGTCGTGCGCCAGGACACGTCGGTGGTCCCCAACAGCGGCCCGACCGTCGCCTCGCGCACCACGATGGTCGTTGGCGGCCTCCTCGCCCTCGCGGCCGACAAGCTCCGGGCGGCGGTCGAGGAGCGGGCTCCCGGCCCGTTCTCAGCGACCTACGCCGAGGTCGCCCGGGCCCACGGCGCCCTTCGCTTCGACGAGCAGTTCACCGGCTACCCGGACATCACCTGGGACGACGCGACGTACGTCGGCGACGCCTATCCCGCGTTCGCCTGGGCTGCCGCCACGGCCGAGGTCGAGGTGGACCTCGACACCGGCGAGGTGGCCGTCAGGCACGTCGTCTCCGCGGACGACTGTGGCACGGTGATCAATCCCCTGATGGCTGCGGGCCAGGTGGAGGGCGGCTCGCTCCAGGCGGTCGGCTATGCCACCATCGAGGAGATGAAGCTGAAGGACGGCCGGTTCCTCAACGACCGGCTCTCCAAGTACCTGATCCCCACCTCGCTCGACGCGCCGAGGATCACGACGGTGCTCGTGGAGAACCCCTTCTCGGATGCGCCGCACGGCGCCAAGGGGATCGGAGAGCTGCCGATGGACGTCGTCGCGCCGGCGGTCGTCGCCGCCATCCACGACGCCACCGGCGCCTGGATCCACGAGCTGCCGGCCACCCCGGAGCGGATCCTCGCGGCGCTCGACGCGGCCGACCGCGACGGAGAGGAGGCTCGGTCGTGACGACCACCGCGCCCAGCCTGGCAACACGGTTCACGGTCAACGGGGCTCCGGTCGAGGTCGCCGGACCCGGTGGCGAGCGCCTGCTCGATGCCCTGCGCGTCGACCTCGGCCTCGTCGGCACCAAGGAGGGCTGCGGGGAGGGGGAGTGCGGCGCCTGCACGGTCCTCGTCGACGGGATGCCGGTGCTCAGCTGCCTCGTCCCGGTCGGCCAGGTCGAGGGTCGCGACGTCAGCACCGTCGAGGGGCTGGCCGGGGACGGGCGCCTCGACCCGGTCCAGGCGGCCTTCGTGGACTCGGGCGGCGTGCAGTGCGGCATCTGCACGCCCGGCATCCTGATGTCGGCGCGAGCCTTCCTCGACTCCGGCGCGGAGCCGACGGACGCCGCCATCCGCGAGGTGATCGCCGGCAACCTCTGCCGGTGCACCGGCTACATGAAGGTCATCGACGCGATCGCGAACGCGGCCACGACGGCACCGCGCGAGGTGCGGGGCGGCCTGCCGGAGGTGCCGCGCGAGCTGCCCGGCCCGGCGATCCGGCCGAACGTCGAGGCGGGCTCTGACGTCCGCGTCGGGCCGGCCTTCGTGCGTCCGACCACGCTCGCGGAGGCGTACGCCCTCCTCGCGGAGGGCTCCTGGCGGCCGATCGCCGGCGGGACGGACATCATGGTCGAGCTCGCGGGCGACGGTGCCGCGGCCGCCACGGGGCTCCTGGACCTGACCGGGATCGAGGAGCTGCGCGAGATCCGGCTCGACGGCCTCCGGCTCGTCATCGGCGCGACGGCCACCTACACGGACCTCCGCCGGTCGCCCCTCGTGAACACGCACCTCCCGGCGGTGGCCGAGCTGTCCGCGGTGTTCGGGGCGACGCAGCTCCAGAACATGGCGACCCTGGGCGGCAACGTCGTGAACGCGTCGCCGGCGGGCGACAGCCTGCCGCTCATGCTGGCGGCCGAGGCCGTCCTGGTCGCCGGCGGGCCGGGAGGCGAGCGGGAGATCCCCGCGGCGTCGTTCTTCACCGGCTACCGGCGGACCGCTCTCCAGCCGGGCGAGCTGCTCCTCCGGATGGAGCTCCCGGTCGGCGGAGGGCGGCATCTGCGCTATCGCAAGATCGGCACGCGCCGGGCGCTCGCGCTCTCCAAGGTCGCGCTGGCGGTCGCGTGGCGCCAGGACCCCGGGTCGCCGGCATGGCGCGATGTCCGCGTCGCGGTCGGGACGATCACCGAGGTGCCGATCCGGGCGCCGAGCGCCGAGGCGGTGCTGGAAGGCGTCGTACCCTCCACCGACGTGGCGGAGCGGGCCGCTGCAGCCGTCCTCGAGGACATCCACCCGCGGGACGGCCTGCGCTCGACGGCCGCCTATCGCCGGTCGGCCACGGCTCGCGTGCTCCGGCGCATGGTCGAGGACGCGGCTGGGTAGGCCTCGAGGGCTCGAGGCCTCTGCGATCAGGCCGAGCTCGCGCGCCGGCCGGGCGACCCCGTCCGCAGGCGACCGTCGGCAGCGCGCGCCCGCCGCGCGCGGCATCCCCCGACCGTGCGACCATGCCCGCTCCGCGGGCGCCGCCCGCCAGGGGGAGGACCATCGATGGCGAGCCTGACCAGCGTCGACGCATACCTCGCCGCGCTGCCGGAGGAGCGCCGCGGCCCGATGGAGCAGCTGCGGGCCGCGGTCCGGGCTGCGGCGCCCGACGCAGAAGAGGTCATCACGTACAAGATGCCCGGCCTCCGCCTGGCCGGCCGGTTCCTCGTCTCCTACGACGCGTTCGCGAGGCACTACAGCCTCTTCCCGTCGAGCGACGGGGTGCGGGCCGCGCTCGGCGATGATCTCGTCCCGTACCTCTCGGGCAAGGGCACGATCCGCTTCCCCGCGGACCGGCCGCTCCCGCTCGACCTGGTGCGCCGGATCGTCGAGGCGCGGCTCGCCGAGCACGCGGAGCACGATCGCCGCTGAGGGGACCGATTCCGGGGACGACCCCGGGCCGTTCCGCCACGTCAATCGGGCTGCGTTGCCGCAGGGTCAGGCGCCGAGCGCCCGCCGCGCCTGCTCAAACGCTTCCCGCGTGATCTCCCCGCGCGCCAGGCGTCGCTCCAGGGCTTCGAGGCCGAGCTCCGCCTCGAGCCGGCGGCGAGGACCGAAGACCGCCCGTGCCAGCCACGTGATCGACACGAAGAGGACTGCCAGGGCGCCGACGAAGACCAGCGCCCCGATCAGCAGCGTCGTCGTGTCCACGGGTGCCCCTCCGCGCATCGATACGTGCGGCCCATCCGGTCGAGCCTACCCTGCAAGGTCGGGAGGGGCCACCCGCGTGCCGGTGCCGGGCGAGGCCGTCGGGATGTGCGGCGCGGAGCCGGTGATCCCCGCCAGCACGGTTGCCATCACTGCGACCGGCTCGAGCGAGATCGTGGCCGGCTCGCCCTCGACGGCGCCGGCCGCCTCGCCCGCGAGCACCGCGAATGTCGTGTCGTCAAGCCTGGCCCGCAGGCCCGGCGCCTCGTACACGAGAACCCCGCCCGAGGCCGTCAGCCGGTGCGTCGCGCCGTCGAAGCGGCCCTCGATCGCGCCCTCGCCGAGGATCCGGAAGGCGTTCGACCGCTCGGCCTCGAAGTCCGTCGCGTCGACGTAGAGGCGCGGCTTGTCGCGGTATGGCCGGCCCGACGTGGGACACGCCGTGACACAGGCGCCGCACTCGTTGCACAGGTCGGCGAGGACGGCGACCTGGAAGGCCTGGTCGACCGCAAATCGCGTCGTGCCGGTCACCGCGACCGTCCCGCCGGCCACGGCCACCGTGGGGACCTCGACGCGCACCGGCGACGACTCGTACGTCAGCAGCGCCATGTTGGGACAGACGCCGACGCAGAGGCTGCAGAGCGTGTCGCAGTCGAGGCAGCGGGCGGCCTCGGCCCGGGCCTCCTCGGGGGTGTAGCCGAGCGACGTCTCGTTGAAGCCATTGCGCGCGTCGAGCCCGGTCGAGCGGACGGGCACGCGGTAGGCGCGGTGGGCGCGCCGGACCGTGAGCGCGGCGACGTCGAGCCCGGGAGCCGGCCGGTAGCCGGCGGCCTCCGGCAGGGCTGCCGCATCGGCGCCGAGCCGCGCCGCGATCGCCGCCCCGATCCGCTTGCCGTCGGCGGCCGCCTTCACGATCGAGGCCGGTCCCGCGCCGGCGGCGTCGCCGCCGGCGTACACGCCGGGGATCGACGTCTCGAGCGTCACGGGGTCGACCGCGACGAAGCCGGCCGGCGTCAGCGCGGGAGCAGGGGCGCCGAACAGGTCGAGGACGGCGTGCTGGCTCACGGCGACGATCAGCGTGTCGAGATCGAGCTCCACCTCGGAGCCGGGCACGTCGTGGGGGACCTTGCGGCCGGCCGCGTCGCGGTCGCCGCGGTACTCGGTGCGGAGGCAGACGACCCCGGCAAGGGCTCCGTCCTCCACTCGGAGGCCGACCGGGCGGGCGAGCTCGACGACCTCGATGCCCTCCTCGCGCAGGGCGTGGACCTCCTCGGGATCCGCCGGCATCTGGTCGATCGTGCGGCGGTAGATCAGCCGCACGGTCGCCGCCCCGACGCGCCGCGCCGTCCGGGCGCAGTCCATCGCAGTGTCGCCGGCGCCTACCACGCCGACCCGCGCACCGATCCCGACGGGGTGTCCCTCGCGGACGCTTCGCAGGAACGTAACGCCGTCGATCACGCCCGCGGCATCTTCGCCGGGCAGGCCCAGCCGCTTCGCCCGCTGCGCCCCGACCGTCACGACGACCGCCGCGTACCCCTCGGCCCGCAGCCCGTCGACGGTCACGTCGCGCCCGGCGCGGACGCCGTGGCGGATCTCCACCCCGAGCCGGGCCAGGACGGCCAGATCCTGCTCGATCTGGGCCTGCGGCAGGCGATACGAGGGGATCGCCCCGCCGACCATGCCCCCGGCATAGGGGTGCTCCTCGAGGATCGTGACGGCGACGCCGGCGCGTGCCAGCCACTCGGCTGCGGCCAGGCCGGCCGGCCCGGCGCCGATCACGGCCACGCGGGGGCCGCCCTGGCCCGGGGCGGGCGGGGAGGCCGCGTCGTCGGCCTCGTGCTCCATGACGAACCGCTTGATCTGCCGGATCGCGAGCGGCTCATCGAGGTGCGTCCGGATGCACGTGTGCTCGCAGAGGTGGTCGCAGACCCGCCCGAGGACCGCCGGGAGCGGGTTGTCGAGGCGGGTGATCCGCACGGCCTCGGCGAGGTCGCCCTCGCGCACGGCGCGCATGTACACCGGCACCTGCTGGTCGACCGGGCACTCGTCGAGGCACGGGGCAGCGATGCAGTCGAACGCGCCGAGCTGGCGGGTCGTCTTCGAGCGGTCGGTCCGGAAGGCGTCCTTGCGGTAGCGGCGGTCGTCGGCGACGCGGTCGGCGTAGCGCCGGAGGTTGAAGCGGGCGCAGGCCGCCGTGTCCGCGGCGTCACCGGCGAAGCCGTCGGCAACGGCCCGCGCGCGGACGAACGCCCCGGTGTCGGCCGCCCCGGCCTCCGCGTAGGCCGCCTCCGCGTGCTCTGCGTACTGGGCCAGGCGCAGGTAGCCGCCGGTCTTGAGGAGGTCCGTGCAGACGGTGATCGTCCGCAGCCCGCCGGCCAGGAGGTCGGCGACATTGAAGGCGTCGCCGCCGCCGGCGAACGAGTACGGGATCGCCGCGCCGAGCTCCTCGGCCAGCCTCGCCGCCAGGTTCACCGTCACCGCGTGGAGCGGGCGACCGGAGAGGTACATCGTCGCGTCGCGGTCGAAGACGCCGCGCCAGTTGTCGACCTCGAGCGTGTTCGAAAGCTTCAGCCCGAAGTCGAGCCCCCGCGCGCCCGCGATGGCGCGGAGCCGCCGGAACATCGGAACGGCGTCCTCGTACTTCAGGTCGTGCCCGAAGGCCGCGTCGGGGATCGGCACGTCGCCGAAGCCAAGGTCGTCGTTGACGATGCCGCGGACGCGCTCCGGCCCGAGCAGCGTCGGGTTGCACTTCACCGATGTGTGGAGGCCGCGCTCCTCGAGGAGGTAGCGGGTGATCGCCTCGATCTCGTCGGGGGGACAGCCGTGCATCGTGGAAAGCGTCACGGTGTCGGAGAGGCGGGCCGGGATCGCGACCTCGCGGACGGCCGGGAAGCGCCGGGCGACGACGTCGACGTACGCCGGCAGCCAGGCCGAAGCGTCGGCGACGGCGTCGAGGTACCACTGGACGTTCGGCCGGAGGATCCCCTCGAGGTTGTAGCCCACGCTCATGTTGAAGAGGACGCCGGGCCGCTCGCCGGGGAACCCGAGCGTCCGGTGCAGGGCGTGGACGAGGACCCACGCCCGGAGGTACTCGTCGAACGACTCGTGGACGCGCAGCTCCTGGCTCCACTCGACGTTGTAGCCCTCGTCGGTGACGTCGATGCAGGGCTTGTTGACGTCGAGCTCGTCGAGGGTCTGGATCGTCTTGAGCTCGATGACGCGGGCTCCGGCGAGCCAGGCCGCCACGATGTTCTGGGCCAGCTGCGTGTGAGGGCCGGCGGCGACGCCCCACGGCGTGTCGAGGCCGACGCCGAGGACCCGGGCCCGGAACGGATGGTCGGGGCGCGGCGTGAAGACGGCGGCGCGCGGCACCCCGAAGATCGAGCCGCGCTGCTCCAGCTCCCTGGCCGCCCAGTCGACGAGCTGCTCGAACGCGAGGGGGCGGAACCGGTCGGACATCATTGCGCTCCTCGTCAACAGGGAAGGGCTGAGTCGCGCGGGTCGGCGCCGGCCATCACAGCAGAGCGTGAAGGCGGGCGGCCTGCTCCCGGGCCTTCGCCCGGACCTCGTCAGGGTCCACGCGGGTCGGTCGGCCGTCCTCGAGGACGACCTCGCCGCCGACGGTGACGCGCAGCGGACGGATCCCCGGGGTGAAGGCGACGTGCCAGGGGTCCATCGGGTCGTACGACCACTCGACGGTGTCCTCGCGGGCCTCCGGCACGAGGTCCCACCCGGCTGCCAGCCAGCCCCAGGCGGTGTCGGGCCCGCAGGTGACGTCGGCGGAGCGCTGGAGCACGTAGGCGAGCCGGAAGGCCTCGACGACGTTGCCGCCGATCCCGTCGGTGCCGAGCGCGATCGGGTTCGCGAACCGGACCGGGTTCGCGTAGCCCACGCCGTTGTTGAGGTTCGACATCGGGTTGTGGAGGATCGTGCCGCGCAGGGTGTGGTCGGTCGGCAGGTGGACGCAGTGGGCGAGGAGCCAGTCGTCACGGGTGAGGCCGGCCAGCCGGCGCGGCGCGTCGATGTCGCCCGGGCCCTCGGCCACGTGGACGTGGACGCCGACCTGCAGGTCGGCCGCGAGGCCGGCCGCCGCCTCGAGCGACGCGTCCGAGCAGGTGAACGCGGCGTGGATCCCGACGAGGCCGCGCCCGCCGGCGCGGAGGAAGCGCTCGTTCTCGGCGAGGCCGCGGCGGGCGCCGTCGGGGCCGTGGCGGTCGGTGATCCCGTAGGCGACGACCGAGCGGACGCCGACCTCGGCGCAGGCGTCGGCGATGACGTCGAGGCTCCCCTCGATCGCGTTCGGCGACTCGTGGTGGTCGACGATCGCCGTCGTCCCGTTCTCGAGCGCCTCGAGGGCGCCGAGCATCGCCGACCAGCGGATCATCTCGAGGTCCAGTGCCACGTCGAGACGCCACCAGACCTGCTCGAGGATCTCCGCGAAGCTGGCGGCGACCTTCGGCGGTGCCGGCATCCCGCGGGCGAGCGCCGAGTACAGGTGATGGTGGGCGCAGACGAGGCCCAGGGTCGTGGCGGTCATCGCGTGCTCCTCACGTGTCGAAGGGGCTGGGCGGCGGCTCGGCCGGGCTCGCAAACGTCCTCCCCAGCGGCCAGGCGGGCTGCGCGCTGCGGCCGCGCCCCAGGGCCCGGGCGCGGTCGTCGGCGCGGCGTTCCGTCCCCCGGATGAGGAAGACCAGCAGGATCCCGGCGACGACGTTCCCCCCAATCGCTCACGGCCGTGAGGATGAACGTCTGGCGAAGGGCCTCGAGCGTGTCCGACGGCAGGCGCCAGAGCACGCCGCCGACCAGGCTCGCCGCGACCCACACGATCCACCACGGCAGCAGGAGCCGCTCGGTGCCGTCGTCGCGGTCGGGGCGGAGCCGGCGGACCGCGTCGGCCGTGATCTGGTACGGCACGACGGAGTTGGCGAACGGGACGAACCACCATCCGATCGCCGCCCGCGGGCCGCGCCGCGGCGTCCGCCCGTCAGCGGGGGGACGTTCACGACGACCCGCGAGAGCCACGCCACGACGCCGACCGCCGAGGCGAGGTAGAGGACCAGCTGCGCCATGGCCACCGTCGCGTTCAAGCTGTCGAAGGCAAGGGCATCGGCCTCGAGCAGGGTCCCGGCCTCGGCCGCGTCCAGCAGGCCGACGCCCTGCAGGTCGAGCAGCGTGCCGACGGTGGCGGCAGCCACGGCGACCGCCAGCAGGCCGATCGCGAACCTCGCCCGGAGCCACGACGAGCGATAGCCGGGCGAGGCCCACGCGCCGTCCTCGCCTGTGGCGCCGCCGCGACCCATCTCCGGCGGGGGCCAGGTCGGAGTAGGGTCCATGGTCCCTCCTTCGTGCCTCCCGAGGTCAGCCCGCCGGCCGGGCGTCCCCGGCGCGCGGCAGGCTGTCCACCCGCGGCAGGGCGGCGCGCGCGGCCGCGGAGTCGCGCATCGGCAGCGCGGTCCGCCAGCGGCCGTCGAAGGCCTGGAGCGCGCCGGCGACCGCGGCCGGCGTGGGCACGAGGACCGCCTCGCCGGCGCCCTTCGCCCCGTACGGGCCCTCCGGCTGATGCTCCTCCACGACGATGACCTCGACCGGGGGCATCCCCGCTGCGGGGAGGATCCCCTGCGACTTCAGGGTCGTCGTGAGCGGGATGCCGCCCTCGGTCACGAACGCCTCGGTGAGCGCCAGCCCGAGGCCCATGTGGACGCCGCCCTCGACCTGGCCCTCGAGCAGCGTCGGGTTCATCGCCCGCCCGACGTCCTGGGCGGCCACGACGCGGGCGACCCGCCCCTCGTCGTCGAGGATCACGACCTGGGTCGCCCAGCCGTAGGCGAGGTGGGTGACCGGGTCATCGACGCCCTCGCCGAGCGCGGTCGTCCAGTCGACGACGAACTCGCCGCCGAACTCGCGGCCGGCGAGCGTCTCGAGGTCGGCGCCGGGCGGGAGCGCGTCGATCGCCGCCCGCAGCTTCCGGGCGGCGATTGCCACCGCCTGCCCGCCGAGCGTCGTTGCCCGCGAGGCCGTCGTCTCGCCCGTATCGAGCTCCCGCTCGGTGTCGACCCGGACGCGGACCGTCCCCACGTCCACACTGACCTCCTCCGCGACGATCTGGGCGAAGACCGTGTGGACGCCCTGGCCCATCTCGGTCCAGGAGTGCCACAGCGTGATGCTCGCGTCGGGCTCGACTCGGAGGAGGGCCCGGCCGCGCTCGACCATGCCGTTCCCGATCCCCACGTTCTTGGCGGCGCAGGCAATCCCGGCGATCCGGGCGCCGCGGTACGCGTCACGCACGGCGAGGAGCGTCTTCTCGAGGCCGACGCCGGGGCCCAGGAGCTGGCCGGAGCCGAACCGGTCGCCGACCCGCACGATGTTCCGCCAGCGCATCTCCCAGCCGTCCAGCCCGACCCGCTCGGCGAGCCGGTCGAGGCAGCCGTCCATCGCGAAGGTGGCCTGGGGCACGCCGAAGCCGCGGAAGGCGCCGGCCGGCGGGTTGTTCGTGTAGACGGTCCGCGCCTCGACGTCGACGTTCGGAACCTTGTAGGCGCCGCAGGCGTGGCCGGCGGCCCGCTCGAGGACCTTGGCCCCGACGCTTGCGTAGGCCCCGGTGTCGCCGACGATCCGGGCCCGCACCGCGACGAGCCGGCCCTCCGCGTCGCAGCCGACCTCGTAGTCGAGGGTGATCGCGTGGCGCTTCGGGTGGAGCCGGAGGCTCTCGGCGCGCGACAGGGCGAGGAGGACGGGCCGGCCGGTGACGCGGGCGAGAAGCGCGGCCTGCCCCTGGACGGAGAGGTCCTCCTTGCCCCCGAACGCCCCGCCGGTCGCGACCTGCGTGACGCGGACCGCCGTCTCCGGCAGGCCCAGCAGCGACGCGACCTGGCGCCGGTCGTCCCAGGCGCCCTGGCCCTGCGAGAAGAGGTGGAGGGTCGCATCGCCGGGCGCGCTCCCGGGGACCGCGAGGCAGGCCTCCGGCTCGAGGAAGGCGTGGTCGATCGCGCTCGTCGTGAAGCGCTCGCGGACGACGTGGGCGGCCGTCGCGAGGGCCGCCGCGGCGTCACCGCGCCGGACCACGGACGTCTCGAGGAGGTTGCCGCGCGCATGGATCGCCGGCGCGCCCGGCTCGAGGGCGGCGAAGGCGTCGGCAACGGGCTCGAGGACCTCGTACTCCACGTCGACGAGGGCGGCGGCGGCGCGGGCCTCGCGACGCGTGCGCGCGGCCACGGCAGCGAGGACGTCCCCGACGTAGCGGGTCGTCTCGTCCTCGGCGACGAAGACCGGCCAGTCATGGGTGATCAGGCCGACGACGCGGTCGCCCGGCACGTCGGCCGCGGTCACCACGGCGACGACGCCCGGCGCCGCGGCGGCGCGCGTGGCGTCGATCCGCCGCACGACCGCGCGGGGATGGTCACTGAGGAGGAGCGCCCCGTGGAGCATCCCGGGGGCGGTCATGTCGGCGACGAACGGCTGCTCGCCGAGGGCCATCTCCCGGGCGCCGATCCGGTCGGCGCGGGCGCCGACGCCTCCCCGTCCGCGATCGACGGGTGCCGGCGGCTCGCCGCGGCGGCCCGCGGCCACGGCCTCGACGGCGTCGACGATCTTCACGTAGCCGGTGCAGCGGCAGAGGTTGCCGGCCAGCGAGCGGGCGATCTCCTCGCGCGTCGGGGACGCCTCGCGCTGCAGCAGGCCCTCGACCTTCATCACGATCCCCGGGGAGCAGAAGCCGCACTGGCTGGCCCCGGTCGCGACGAAGGCGTCCGCCCACGCCTCCCGGACGTCCGCCGGCAGGCCCTCGAGCGTCACGACCTCGCGCCCCGCGACGCGCGCCGCGTCGCGCGCGCACGAGACGACCGGGCGCCCGTCAACGAGCACCGTGCACGCCCCGCACGAGCCCTCCGGGGCGCAGCCGTCCTTCATCGAGCGCAGCCCGACGCCTTCGCGGAGCACCTCCAGCAGGCTCGTGCCCGGCTCGACCTCGAGCGCGACGTGGCGGCCGTTGAGGATGAAGTCCATCGTGCGACCCCGGTCCTGCAGGCGGGGACCAACTGGCCCTTCCGGGGACCCCGCCGGTGCCCGAATGTTCGTCCAGCAGCTCCCGCCGGGGAGCGTGCCGTCCGGCCCGAAACTCGCGCCCCGAGCCGACCTGTACGAGGATACGCGCGGAGTCGGCGACGCTGGTCGCCGCGGAGGAACGACGAATGAGCGACGTCCCGGGCAACCAGCCGGCCGACCGGATCGCCTACGAGCGGACCGTGGCCCGGTTTCGCGAGACGCGCACCGTGCTGCCGACCTTCGCGGAGCTGGTCGACCCGCCCACGATCCCGGCCGCGCGGCGCGCCGCCCTGGCCGCCGTCGACCCGGACGCGCCCGATCCGCGCAACCTCTTCCGGGTCCACTGGCACAACGCGGCCGACCGGCGCGGCGTGGTCGACGTCCCGCAGCACGTGGTCCTGCCGCCGGCCTTCACCGGCGTCGAGGCCCCCATCGTCGTGGCGCTCGGCGACCGCTTCCCGATGATCACCGCCCACAAGGTCCTCGCCGCCTACGCCTGCCTGGTGCCGCGCCTCGTCGCCGGCGAGTTCGACCCGACGACCCAGCGGGCCGTCTGGCCGTCCACCGGCAACTACTGCCGCGGCGGCGTGGCGATCTCGCGGATCCTGGGCTGCCGGGGCGTGGCGGTCCTCCCGGAGGGGATGAGCCGCGAGCGCTTCGAGTGGCTCGAGCGCTGGGTCGTGGCGCCCGAGGACATCATCCGGACGTTCGGCACGGAGAGCAACGTCAAGGAGATCTACGACGCCTGCGCGGCCCTCGAGCGCGACCCGGCCAACGTGATCCTCAACCAGTTCTCCGAGTACGGGAACCACCTCGTCCACTGGGCGGTCACCGGCCGCGCGCTGGAGCGGGTGGTCGAGGCGCTCGTGGACGAGCGGCCGGCGCTGCGGCCGGCGGCGTTCGTCTCGGCGACCGGATCGGCCGGCACGATCGGCGCCGGCGACTGGCTCAAGGAGCGCCACGGGACCAAGATCGTCGCGGTCGAGGCGCTCGAGTGCCCGACGATGCTGCGCAACGGCTTCGGCGAGCACAACATCCAGGGGATCGGCGACAAGCACATCCCGCTCATCCACAACGTGATGAACACGGACCTGGTCGTCGACATCTCCGACCGGGCGACCGACCGGCTCCTCGTTCTCCTCAACACGGACGCCGGCCGGGCTCTGCTGGCCGCCCGGGGCGTGCCGGAGGCCGTCCTCGAGGCGCTCCCGTCCCTCGGCATCTCCTCGATCTGCAACGTGCTCGCGGCGATCAAGACAGCCAAGCAGCTGGACCTGGGCCCGGACGACGCCGTCGTCACCGTGGCGACCGACGGGGCCGCCCTGTACCTCACCGAGGTCGACAAGGTGCTCGCCCGCGACTTCCCCGGCGGCTTCGGGGCCGTCGAGGCCGCCGAGACGTTCGGGCAGTACGTCCTCGGCGCCGGCACCGACGACCTCCTCGAGCTGACTCCCGCGGAGCGCGAGCGCGTCTTCAACCTCGGCTACTACACCTGGGTCGAGCAGCAGGGCGTGAGCTTCGACGACTTCGTGGCGCGCCGGAGCCAGGGCTTCTGGCGCGACCTGCGGGCGAGCATCCCGGCCTGGGACGAGGCGATCGTCGAGATGAACGCCCGGGCCGGCGTCGAGGCGGGCGGATGACGACGACTCCCCGCGGAGCCGTCGCCGCGCTGCCGACGGCCCTGGTCTGCGCCGGCTGCGAGGAGCGCCTCCCGGACGACGCTCCGCTGGCGTTCGCCTGCCCGGCGGCGCGCCCCGGCGACGACATCGACCACGTCCTTCGGCGGGTCGTCGACCCGGCGGCCGGCCCGCTCGCGGAGGACGCCGAGGCGCCCAACCCGTACGTCCGCTGGCGGACCCGGTTCCACGCGTACCACCGGGCGCGCGCCCTCGGCTGGAGCGACGCGGCCTACGTCGCCTTCGTGGAGGGGCTCGACACCGCGGTAGCCCTCGTCGACGGGCGCGGGTTCCGCGTCACGCCGTTCGCCCGCAGCGCGGCGCTCTCCGAGGCCCTGGGCTTCTCCGCCGCCGGCGGCGTGTGGGTGAAGGACGAGACCGGCAACGTCTCCGGCTCGCACAAGGCGCGGCACCTCTTCGGGACGCTCCTGGAGCTGGGCGTGGAGGAGGCTCGCCGGGCATCTGCCCCGGGAGCGGCATCGCGCGGCGCGGCCCCGGGAGCGGCGTCGCCTCCCGCGTCCGCGCCGCTCGCCATCGCGTCCTGCGGGAACGCCGCCCTGGCGGCCGCCGTCGTGGCCCGCGCGGCGCAACGCCACCTCGACGTCTTCATCCCGCCCGACGCGGACCCGGTCGTCGTGGAGCGGCTGGAGGCGCTCGGCGCGTCGTGCACCGTCTGCGAGCGCGAGCCGGGCGTCGCCGGCGACCCGACCTACCACGCCCTCCTCCGTGCCGTCGCGTCGGGTGCCGTGCCGTTCACGTGCCAGGGGAACCTCAACGGCCTCGCGATCGAGGGCGGCGAGGCGCTCGGCTGGGAGCTGGCGGCCGCCGTCGGCGCCCCGGGCGGGCCGTCGCGCCTGGACCGGGTCGTCGTGCAGGTCGGCGGCGGTGCCCTGCTCTCATCCGTCATCGCCGGCTTACGGTACGAGGGACGCACGCTCCCGCGGATCCACGCCGTGCAGCCGGCCACCGTCCACCCGCTGGCCCGCGCCTTCGAACGCGTGCGGGGCCGCGTTGCCGCAGGCGAGGCCCCGGAGGTCGCCCTCGCCGACGCGGCCCACCATCGGTCGGCCTTCATGTGGCCCTGGGAGCAGGAGCCGCACAGCGTCGCCCACGGCATCATCGACGACGAGACGTACGACTGGCGGGCCTGCCTCGCGGGCCTGCTCGAGAGCGGCGGCGGCCCGCTCGTCGTCGCCGAGGCGAGCTTCGAGGATGCGAACGCCCTGGCCCGCGCCACGACGGGCGTCGACGTCGACCACACCGGGTCCTCCGGCCTGGCCGGCCTTCTCGACCTCGTCCGAACGCGCGCGGTCCGCCCCGACGAGACCGTTGCCGTCCTGTTCACCGGCGCCGCGCGGCGGCCGACCCCGGCCGCCGGATGGCGGCCGACCCCGGCCGCCGGATGGCGGCCGACCCCGGCCGCCGGATGGCGCCCGCCCGCGTCGGCGAACGGCGATCATTCCCTCACGCGTGCGGCGCACCGGCGCCTGCACGCTCGCCACGCAGCAACTGGAGGAATCTGATGCGGAGCTTCCTGGGTCGGGACATCCTGTCGCTGAAGGACTTCAGCCGGGACGAGTTCTTCCGGGTCTTCCAGGTCGCCGACGACCTGCGGCCCTTCGCGCGCGACCGTCGCAACACCGACCTGCTGAAGAACAAGACCCTGCTGACGGCCTTCTACCAGCCCTCGACGCGGACGCGCCTCTCCCACGAGGCCGCCATGCATCGCCTCGGCGGGCACGTGCTCGGGTTCTCCGACTCGAAGATGACCCGGGCCGGCGACTTCTACCAGGAGTCGATCAAGGACACGTTCCACATGCTGGAGTACTACGCGGACGTCATCGCCATCCGCCACTTCCAGCAGGGCGCGCCGCACGAGGCGGCGAAGTGGTCGTCGGTCCCGATCATCAACTGCGGCGACGGCTGGGGCGAGCACCCGACCCAGGTCCTGACCGACCTCTACACGACGCTCCACGAGAAGGGCACGCTCGACGGGCTGACCTACCTGCTCGTCGGCGACATGCGGATGCGGACCATGCACTCGATCCTGTACGCCCTGTCGCAGTTCGACGCCAAGGCGATCGTCGTCGGCCCGCCCGAGATGTCGCTCCTCCCGGAGTTCAAGGCGGAGATCGACGCGCTCAACGTCGACTACCAGGAGGCCGGCGACGTCCGCGACGTCATCGGCGAGGCGGACGTCATCTACATGGAGCCGGTCGTCCAGGCCGACTACACCGCCTCGCGCGAGGAGCGCGGCGACAAGGTGGGCCTCACGCCGCCCGAGTACTGCGTCACGCGCGAGCTGCTGCGCGAGAAGGCCAAGCGCAGCTCGATCATCCTCCACTCCCTGCCGCGCATGGACGAGCTGCTGGACGACGTGGACGCCACCCGCCACCAGCGCTACTGGGCCGAGGCGTTCAACGGGGTCGCGCTCAAGATGGGGCTCCTCGCCCTCATCCTCGGCGCGGCCGAGTAGGGGGCCGGCCATGCAGACGGGCCTTCGTGGCCGCGACCTCATCAGCCTCCAGGAGTGGACGAAGGAGGAGATCGACACCGTCCTCGAGGTGGCGGCGCGCCTGAAGATGGAGCGCGCGCTCGGGATCCCGCACCCGCTCCTCGACGACAAGGTCCTCGCGATGCTCTTCTTCTTCTCGAGCACGCGCACGCGCGCGTCGTTCGAGGCGGGGATGGCGCAGCTGGGGGGCCACGCCCAGTTCATCGAGAGCCGGACCACGCAGATCGCCCACGGCGACACGCCGAAGGAGATCGGCGAGATCCTGGGCCGCTACAACGACGGGATCGCGATCCGCCACGTCACGTGGGGCGAGGGCAACGCCTACCAGCGCGCCGTCGCCGCGGCGAGCCGGGTCCCAGTCCTCAACATGCAGTGCGACCTGTTCCACCCCCACCAGATCCTCGCCGACCTGCTCACGATGCGGGAGAAGAAGGGCGAGCTCCGCGGGAAGACGATCACGGTCAGCTGGGCGTACGCGGCCAGCTACCAGAAGCCGCTCTCGGTGCCACTCGACCTCGCCCTGGCCACGACGCGCTTCGGGATGAACGTTCGCCTCGTGCATCCGCCCGAGTACCGGCTTCCCCAGGAGTACGTCGACCAGGCGGCCGAGAACGCCCGGCGCTCGGGCGGCAGCCTCGAGCTGATGGACGACTTCGACGCCGGCTTCGCCGGCTCCGACATCGTCTACGCCAAGAGCTGGGGCCCGCTCCTCGTGGCGAAGAACGACGAGGAGGGCGCCGAGATCGGGCGGAAATACACCGACTGGATCACCGACGAGCGGCGCATCGACCTCGCGGCCGAGGACGCGATCTACATGCACCCGCTCCCCGCCGACCGGGGCGTCGAGGTCGCGGACGCCGTCATCGACGGGCCGCACTCGGTCGTCTTCGACGAGGCGGAGAACCGGCTCCACGCCCAGAAGGCGGTGATGGCCCTCACGATGCGGTGACCCGGGCGCGAACCCGATCGACCCGGCCGCGGCGCATGGCCGCGACCGGGTCGCCCATTCCGACGGAGGACCGGCCGCGGGCCGGGGAGGCTGCGATGACGAGTCCCCTCATGGTGGTGGCGATCGGCGGCAACGCGCTGATCGTCGACAAGAAGCACCAGAGCGTTCCCGACCAGATGGCGGCGCTCGCGGAGACCAGCCGTCACATCGCGGCGCTCGTCGAGGACGGCTGGCGCCTCGCGATCGGGCATGGCAACGGCCCGCAGGTCGGCTTCATCCTGCGCCGTTCGGAGCTGGCGGCGCACGAGCTGCACGAGGTCCCGCTCGACGTCTGCGGCGCCGACTCGCAGGGCGCCATCGGCTACGAGTTCCAGCAGGCGCTTGGGCACGAGTTCGCTCGCCGCGGGCTCGACCGGCAGGCCGTCACGGTGGTGACGCAGATGCAGGTCGACCCGAACGACCCGGCGTTCGCCAACCCGACCAAGCCGATCGGCTCGTTCCTGGACGACGAGACGGCGGCGAAGCGCCGGGCCGACGGCTGGACGGTCGTCGAGGACGCCGGCCGCGGCAACCGGGTCGTGGTCGCCTCGCCCAAGCCGATGCGGATCGTCGAGCTGCCGGCCGTCAAGGCGCTCGCGGACGCGGGATTCGTGGTCATCACGGTCGGCGGCGGCGGGATCCCTGTCGTCGCCGACCGTGACGGCTTCCTGTACGGCGTGCCCGCGGTGATCGACAAGGACTTCGCCAGCTCGCTCCTCGCGACCGAGCTCGGCGCCGACCTGTTCGTGATCGCGACCGCGGTCGAACAGGTGGCGCTGGACTTCGGCAAGCCGCAGCAGCGCTGGGTGGACCGCCTGACCGTCTCGGAGGCGAAGCGGTACCTCGCGGAGGGCACCCACTTCGCCGCCGGCAGCATGGCGCCCAAGATCGAGGCCTGCATCTGGTTCCTCGAGAAGGGCGGCCGCGAAGCCGTCATCACCGACCCGGAGCACCTCCGCGCCGCCGTGCGCGGCGAGGCCGGCACGCACATCGTCCAGGACGCGTGACCGCCTGACGTCGAAGGGCTGCTGGAGCTCCTCGTTCACCCGGGCGACGACTCGGGGCGCCTGCGACGGCGCCAGCCGGTTCGCCCGCCGGCGGACCCTCGGGCGCGGTAGGTCAGCGTCTTCACCCGGTCTTGACCCTCCAGGTGCATCGTGAAGGCGAGTCGATCGATGGCGTCCCATCTGACCATCGCCACCACGCAGCCACCAGGAGTCGCACATGCGAAAGGCAATCCTCTCCGCGATGGCCGGCCTCTCGGCCGGCGTGTTCGCCCTCGTCATCGTTGGGGGTGCGCTCGCAGCATCCCCGACACCATCCCCCGCCACGAAGGCCGAGCAGGCCGAGCCGCCGATCACGAAGCTCAGCGGCGTGGTCGGCACCGCCAAGGATGCGGACGGCGACGTCGTCTACCTCGTCGGAACGACCCGGGTCTCCGTTGGCCCGGCGTGGTTCTGGGGCAGCGCCAACCCCTTGGCCGCACTCGTGGGCAAGAAGGTGTCCCTCACCGGCAGCACCGACCTCGGGCCTCCCGCGACCGAGTCGAAGGCCACCACGCCGACGACCATGGAGCGAGTCCCGGAGTTCGACGTTCAGACCGTCAACGGCAAGACCGTCCGGGAGCCCGGCAGGCCCGCATGGGCAGGCGGTCCGAACGTCGTCGGCGCGAAGCACCCTGGCTCGACCGAGTGACGTACCGGCTGCAGCCGGGCGACCGGCTCGGCTGCAGCCTTCGTACCCGCGTCCGGCGCCACCGCCTCAGGAGGCGATGGCCGCCTCGTCGAGGTTCGACATCGACGCCAGCAGGTCGAGGTCGACCCGGGAGGCGACCGCTCGGTCGCCGGGGCGGCCGAGCAGGTAGCCCTGCGCCGCGGTGATGCCCAGCCGGCGGAGCGCGACGAGCTGCTCAGGCGTCTCGACGCCCTCCGCCACGACCGTGGCGCCCGACCGGCGGGCCATCTCGCGGAGGCCGCGGACCACCGCCAGGGACGACTCGTGGAGGAGGCCCTTCTGGACCAGCGACAGGTCGATCTTGACGATGTCGAACGCGATCTCGCTCAGCAGGCGCAGGCCGGCGTTGCCGGCGCCCACGTCGTCGGCGGCGATGCGCATGCCGGCGGCCTGCACCCGGGCCAGGCTGCCCTTGAGGCGCACCAGGTCCTCGATCGCCTCGCGCTCCGTGAGCTCGATGACGATCTGCTCCGGCGCCAGGCCGTAGCGGCGCAGGATCCCGACCAGCTCCCCGACGTGGAACTGGTCCGTTTCGAGCGTACGCGGTGACAGGTTGAGGCTCAGGTAGTGGCCGGGCGCCAACCGCTCGACGTGTGAGGCGATGGCCTCGATGGCGGCCATGTCGAGCTCCACCGTTCGGTCGGCGACCTCGGCCGCCGTGAACAGGGCCTGCGCGTTGGGGAAGCCCGAGCCCGGCGCCGGCCGGACCAGGCCCTCGAAGCCGATGGGCTCGCCGGTCGCGAGCGAGATGATCGGCTGGAAGACGGGGCGAAGCGCCCGGCGGTCCGTCACCGCCGCCACGGCAGCCCCGAGCTCCTCCACGGAGCGCTCGTCGTCGACCGCGCCGTGGCGCGTCGGATCGAAGACCTGGATGTCCGTCCGGCCGTGGCGCTTGGACCAGTAGAGCGCGGCGTCGGCGTTGTGCGACAGGCGCACCGCGTCGGCGCTCGGCTTCGGGCACGTGGAGATCCCGGCGGAGAACGAGAAGCGCCGGGTGTCGTGCAGGATCGGGTGGCCCCCCGTCGCGCTGGCCAGCAGGCGACGGGCCACGCCGAACGCCGTCTCCGCGCTCGTCGCGGGCAGCAGGAGGGCGAACTCGTCGCCGCCGACGCGGAAGGAGCGATCCGCGGGCCGCAGGGTGGCGCGGATCAGCCGGCCGACCATGGCGAGCAGCTGGTCGCCGGCGGCATGGCCGTCGGTGTCGTTCAGGCGCTTCAGGTCGTCGATGTCGATGATGACGAGGGAGACGGGGCGCTCGTCGCGAACAGCCAGGGCGACCTGGCGAGCCAGCTCTTCCTGGAATGCGCGGTGGTTGCCGAGCCCGGTCAGCGGATCGAGGCGCGCGTCGAGCCGGGCCCGATCGTAGGCTGCGCGGGCTTCCCGAAGGTCCTCCTCGAGCGCGGCCTGGGTTGTCTCGACGTCGCGCACGATGCGGCGCAGCACCGCGGCCGCAACCACGGCGGCGGCAGTTCCCGCTCCCGCGATCGCGACGATGAGGCCGGTGGAGCCGCCGGCGGCCGCGACGAGGAGGCCTGCGGCCGCGATGGCCGCGAGGCCCCCGAACCCGAGCAGGAGGTGACGCCGCACGGTCGCGGCCGTGCCGTGGGTGTCCCCCGCTTCCGCCGGAGCCGTCGAGGACGCGGCGGAGAATGCCGGCGTGTTCATCGCGTCCGTCATTGAACGGTACGGGGGGTCCGCAATCTGCCACACGGAAGTACCACTTCCGGCGGCGGGCGTCGCCGCCGCCCGGGCGGCCCCCCGGCGCCGCCGCCCCCCGGCGGCGCCCTGCCGGGGGGCCCGGCCCGGCCCCGCCCGGCCCCCCGCTGCGACGTTACCCGACGAGCATGTCCGCCTGGGACGCCGCGGCGGTGAGGCGCGCGTACCCCGGCTTGATCTGCTCGTTGATGATGCGGAGCCGCTGGTCGAACGAGCAGAAGGCGCTCTTCATCCCGTTGAGGGTCAGCCACTGCATCTCGGCAAGGTCCAGGCCGAAAGCCCGGACGAGCTCGGCAAACTCCGACGAGAGCGTCACCCCGCTCATGAGGCGGTTGTCCGTGTTCACGGTCACCCGGAAGCGGAGCCGGCGCAGGAGGTCGATCGGGTGCTCCTCGATGGACGCCACGGCGCCCGTGTGGACGTTCGACGTGGGGCACATCTCGAGCGGGATCCGCCGATCCCGGACGTAGGCGGCCAGCCGCCCGAGCGCGACGCGACCGTCGGGGCCGAGGCCGATATCGTCGACGATCCGCACGCCGTGGCCCAGCCGCTCGGCGCCGCACCACTGGAGGGCCTCCCAGATGGACGGCAGCCCGAACGCCTCGCCGGCGTGGATCGTGAAGTGGAAGTTCTCGTGGGCGATCAGGTGGAAGGCGTCCAGGTGCCGGGACGGCGGGTAGCCCTTCTCCGCGCCGGCGATGTCGAAGCCGACCACGCCCTCGTCGCGGAAGCGGACGGCCAGCTCGGCGATCTCCAGGGAGCGGGCGGCGGTGCGCATCGCGGTGAGGAGGGTGCGCACCTCGATGGATTGGCCGGCGCTGCCGCGACGGAAGCCGGCCAGGACCGCGCGGACCACGTCGTCGAGGGCCATGCCCCGGTCGAGGTGGAGCTCGGGCGCGAAGCGGACCTCGGCGTAGACGACACCATCGGCGGCGAGGTCCTCGGCGCATTCGGCGGCGACCCGCTCGAGGGCCTCGGGCGTCTGCATCACCCCGACGGTGTGGGCGAAGCCGTCGAGGTAGAGGACCAGGTCCTTGCGGTCGGCGCCGCGCCGGAACCAGGCCTCGAGCTCGCCGGGGTCGGTCGTGGGCAGGCCCGCATAGCCGGTGTCCCGGGCCAGTTCGATCACGGTCTCCGGCCGCAGCCCGCCGTCGAGGTGATCGTGGAGCAGGACCTTGGGTGCCGACCGGATCGTGCCTACGTCGAGGCCGGCGCGCCGGTTCATGTCGTTCATCCGGGACCTCTGCTGCTCCCGTCACCCACGGCGACAGCCTACACCTCGGGCCGGGCACCGACAGGGATCCGCCGCCGGAGAACGGCGAAGCCGGCCCGGTGGAGCCGGGCCGGCTTCGCGAGGAGGGGCGGGGGCTTACTTCTCGACGCGACGAGCCGAGAGGCGGCGGGTCATCGCCACGCCGGCGACGCCGGCGAGGCCGAGGGCCGCGAGGATCGCGAGAAGGCTGCCGTTCGAGGTGCCCTCCTGCGTCGTGCCGAGCGTGTCGGTCGGCGGTGCCGTCACGGCGGGGGCGGCCGTCGCGGCCGCCGAGGGGGCGGGCGCAGCGAGGGCCTCCAGCGAGCCGATGGCGAACACGCTGTACGCGGTGCCGGCCTCGAGGTTCAGGGCGGCCGGGTCGAGCGGGCAGACCGTGGTGTCGGCGTTGGCGCAGACCTTGAGGTCATAGGAGCCGGCGGGGAGGGCCAGGTATGCCGTGGCGTTCGGGTAGGCGAGGTTCTCGACGACGGTGGTCGCGCCGTCCTGGGTGAGGACGTCGACCGCCGGGGTGTCGGCCGAGAAGTGGACGACGCGGACCTGGGTGGAGGTGGTGTCCTGCTCGGGGGCGTCCACGAGGACCTGGGCCTCGATGCTGGCAAGGAGGTTCGTCGCGGCCACGGTGTACTTCGAGCCGTCCGCGAAGGTGAGATCGGCGTCGATCACGCAGGTGGTCGTCCCGGCGGCGCAGACCTTGATGTTGTAGGTCCCGGCGTCGACCGGCAGGTAGTCGGAGATCACGCCGAAGGGGACGTTCGTGAGGATGTTGGCGTCGTTGGCCTTGACGTCGACAGCGGGCGCGTCAGGGGAGGCATGCAGGACGCGGACCCACGCCTTGCCGGCGGCGGGCGTGCCGATGTCGTTGGCGGTGACGACCGCGGTGAGCGGGGCGGGGCCGGCCGCGAAGGCCGGGGTGACGACGGCGAGGGCGAGGGCCCCTGCGCCGAGGATGGCCGCGAGTCGGCCGAAGCTGCGGTGCATCAGTCTGTTTCTCCCTGTTCCGTCGTGTCGAGCGCAGCGGACCGTGTGGTCTCCTGGCTGGCTGCTCGATGCACCACCTTTTCGGGGACGCAATGGATCCGGATTGCGCACGGCCGCCGGGCGGGTCGCACCCGGGCTCGCCGGGGAGCCGGGGGGAGCCGTTCGGCCCCGTACCTCCGCCGTCCGTCACGCGTGCAGCTGCGCGCGATCCTCGATCTCCCAGGCGTGGTCCAGCCAGTGCCACGCTGCCCGGCGGACGTAGTAGCGCGGCGGCCACGGCTTCGTGACCTTGCTCGGACCGGTCACCGGCAGGCCCAGCGCCCGTGCCCGGAGCGCCGCAAGGGCGGTGGCGTGGACCTCGGTGATCGGCGCGGGCCCGGCCGGGCCCTTCGGCGGCCGGGCACCCAGCTGGACCAGGTAGCCCCGGTCGGCGTCCTCGACGTGGGCCACGATCTTCGCCAGGTCGCGCCCGCCGCCCCGCGGACCCTTCGCCAGCTGGACACCGCGGTGGCGCTCGACCGCCGCCTCGAACGTGCTCCATGCAGCCTGCAGGAGCGCCGCCTGGCGTTCCAGCTCCGGCCCGTCGACGGCAGCGTCGTCCCCGGGCAGGGGCACGCCCGGTGCCCCGAACTCGGTGGTGCTCGTGCCGGGGAGACGGGCGACGATTTCGACGCCCGCCGCATCCGCCGGCGGCTCGAGGGCGATCCCGGCCGCCGCGGCGACGGCCGCGTAGCGCGGCCCGGAACGCAGCAGCGCGTCGAGTGCCTGGTCCTCGCCCCGCCCCCCGCGCGTCCACCCGGGCCAGTCCGCCGCGACGGCGAAGGCCCGCCGCTGGGCAACCTCGAGGACCACGCGGATGCCCAATTCCGTGTCCATGCCTGCCACCCCCTGGCCCGGTGGCCGTCTCGGCGGCCCCGCGCGGGCAGTGTGCAACGGATCGCCACGGCACGGCCAATGGCCCTGTCGCACCTGCGGCGCGGGCGGCGAGGATCGAACCACCGAGCCCGGCCGGCCGGAGGTGGAGGAACCATGCGCATCGACGTCGCCCTCGTGCCCGCGGAGGCGAGACGCTGGACGAACACCGTCTGCATCGTCCTCGACGAGCTGCGCGCCAGCTCCACGATCGTCACCTTGCTCGAAGGCGGCGCCACCGCCGTGATCCCGGCCGCAAGCCTGGCCGAGGCTCGGCGCATCGCCCGCCAGCTCGGGCCGGCGGCGCTGCTCGCGGGCGAGCATCGGGTGGTGCGCGCGCCTGGGTTCGACCTCGGCAACTCCCCGGCCGAGGTGCGCGCGGCCGACGTGGCCGGCCGGACCGCCGTCCTCGCGACGCGCAACGGGACCGCCGTGCTGCGGTCCCTTCCCGCCGGCACGCCGGTGCTCATCGGCTGTCTCCTGAACGCCACGGCCGTCGCGCGCGCCGCGTACGCGCGCGCCCGGGAGGCGGAGTTCGACCTCGGGGTCGTGTGCGCCGGCCGGCGAGGGGCGTTCGCGGTCGACGACGCGATCGCGGCCGGCTGTCTGCTCGAGAGCGTGCTGGCGGCGGCCGGCGTGAGCGACGCCGCTCTCGCCACGATCGACGGCCGGGAGGATCTGCGCGCCGCGCGCGAGCCGGCCCTCGCCCCGGCGCTGACCGACGCTGCCCGGGCCGCGCTCCAGCTGTGGCGCTCCACGCCCGACGTCGCCGCCGCGTTCCGGGCGTCCTGGAGCGGGTACCTGCTCGCCGCCCACGACCTCCTCGCGGACCTCGAGGCCAGCCTGCCCGTGGATGCCAGCACGGTCGTCCCTGAGCTGGTCGGCGGGACCCCGCCGCGGATCGTGCCCATGCGCACCTGACGCCGGCTCGGTCGGCTGCCCGGGCCGACGTCTCGGCTGCCCGGGCCCGTCCCGTGGCGCGGCCGAGGTCGCGCGTGGCGCGCCACCGGCGGGGCGCCGCCGATATCCCTAGACTTCGTCGCGGCCCTCGATCGACCGGGCGGAGGCCGGCAGCTGGAGGAATCGCGCGGTGCACCATCGGCCGACGACGCGGCTCGCCACGCTCCTGCTGGTCGCTGCCGCCGTCCTCGCCGGGTGTGGCGCCGCCACCACACCGGCTCCCAGCGGCCCGGCGGCCCTGCCGGCCGGCACCTACACGTCGCGGGCCTTCCAGCCGCCCGTCACGTACACGCTTCCGGGAGGCTGGTGGAACCCGTCCGACACGGTCGGCTACCTCGTGCTGCAGCCCGTCGCCAACGACCTGATCGGCATCCACCTGTTCCGCGACCCGCAGCCGGCCTCCCAGGATCCGGCGTGCCCGACGAGCGCCGAGCCGGGCGTCGGCGCCACCTCCGTCGCGCTCGCGACCTGGATCCGGGGGCTGCCGGGCCTGGCGGTGAGCGCGCCGCGCATCGTCACGCTGGGAGGCCTGCGCGGGACGGAGCTGGACGTCTCGATCGCGCCCGGCCGGACGACGTCCTGCCCCTTCGCCAACGGGCTGCCCACGGTGCCGCTCTTCGTCGGCGACGGCGGGCAGCTCCGCTGGGTGATCGCCGGCAGTGAGCGCCTCCGGCTGAGCCTGCTCGACGTCCCGGGCGGTGGGACGGTGGTGGTCGACATCGACGCCTTCGACGGCTCGCTCTGGGACCAGCTCCTGGGCGCGGCCGCGCCGATCGTGCAGAGCTTCGCCTTCGCCGCACCCTGAACTCGAATCCCGAGCGTTGCCGCCCCGCGGCCCGCCGCTGCGCGACCCCCGGTCATTCCGATCGGGTGATGCCGCCGCCGGATGGCCGCACGATCATTCCAACCGGCTGGACTGGGACCCTCGGCTCGGGCAATGATGCACCCTGCTGGGTTGGGATCGACCGAGACGGAGGAGGCGCGCGCATGGCTTCCACGACGGCACGGCGGAAGCGCCACACCTCGATGATCCTGGGGGGCATCCTGCCCTTCGATCCGGCTCGGCTGCCGGCCGAGATCATCGCGGGCGCCACGCTCGCCGCGCTGGCGATGCCCGAAGTCATGGGCTACACGAAGATCGCCCAGATGCCCGTCATCACCGGGCTCTACACCCTCGTCCTGCCGATGATGGTCTTCGCGATCTTCGGCTCGTCGCGCCACCTCGTGGTGGGGGCCGACTCGGCCACGGCCGCCGTCATGGCGACGGGCCTCGCCGGGATCGCCGCGGCCGGCGCGCCTGGTTCCCCGCAGTGGGTCGCTATGGCGGGCCTCTCCGCGCTGATCTGCGGCGTCTTCATGATCGTCGCCCGGCTCATCCGCCTCGGATTCATCGCCAACTTCCTCTCCCACAGCGTCCTCATCGGCTTCCTGACCGGCGTCGGCATCCAGGTCGCGCTGGGCCAGGTGGGCGGGATGTTCGGAGTCAGCGAGGGCAGCGGGACCACCCTCGAGAAGTTCGCCAACGCGCTGAAGGAGATCGCGGCGGGCAACTCCAGCTATGCGACCCTGGCGGTGTCGCTGACGGTGCTCGCGGTCATCGTCGGCCTCGAGCGGGTCAACAAGAAGATCCCGGGCGCGCTCATCGCCGTGGTCGGGATGATCATCCTGAGCTACGCGCTCGACTTCGCCGCCCGCGAGATCACGACGATCGGCGCGGTCCCGAGCGGCCTGCCCCCGATCGGCCTGCCGGACATCTCGTCCGACCAGCTCGCGAGCAGCGTGGTCGCCCTGCTGCCGACCTGCTTCTCGATGTTCATCCTCATCCTCGCCCAGAGCGCCGCGACCTCACGCGCCTATGCCATGAAGTACGACGACAGCTTCGACGAGAACGTCGACCTCATCGGCCTGGGGCTGGGCAACCTGGCCGCCGGCCTCTCCGGGACGTTCGTCGTCAACGGCAGCCCGACCAAGACCGAGATGGTGGACAGCGCCGGCGGCCGCAGCCAGGTCGCCCAGGTGACCACCGCCGTGATCGTCGTGGTCGTCCTGCTCTTCCTCACCGTGCCGCTCTCGTACATGCCGAACGCCGTCCTGGCGGCCGTGGTCTTCCTCATCGGGCTCAAGCTCGTCGACTTCCCCGGGATGAGCCGGATCTACCGGCTCCGCCCGGACGAGTTCGTGGTCGCTCTCGTCACGGCTGCGACCGTCGTGGTGGTGGGCGTCGAGCAGGGGATCATCCTGGCGATCGTCCTCTCAGTGATCGTCGTCCTGATGCACGTCTACAAGCCGCACGACCGGGTCGTCTCGTTCGCGCCCGACGGCACGCGGCACCTCGGCCCGGTCACCGAGCCGGTCCAGGCGGCCCCCGGCCTCCTCTTCTACGCCTTCGGCGCGGAGCTGTTCTACGCGAACGCGAGCCGCTTCAGCGAGGAGGTCATGGAGATCGTCGAGTCCGCGGATCCGACGCTCAGGTGGCTCGCGATCGACGCCGCCGCCATCGGCGACATCGACTACTCGGGGGCGGATTCCCTGCGCCAGGTCGCGAACGAGCTCGACGGACGCGGTGCGAAGCTGGTCCTCTGCTCCGTCGACCCGGCCGTGCGGAGGCTGCTCGACGCGTACGGGCTCAGCGAGAAGATCGGGGCCGAATGGATCTTCCCGACGCTGGGCGACGTGGTCACGGCCTATCGCGCCGCGACGCCCACCGGTCCCGCCGCCGTTCCCCCCACCGCCGGGACGGCGCCGGCGGAAGGCTGACCGGGGCCATGGGCCCAGTGCCATCGCGTGACGAGCGCCGGAAGGCGGGCGCGGCGGCGCGAACCCGGGTGCCGCCGTCGGCTCACGCCGGCTGGCGGCCGGCGCCGGACCGGCCCGTTCCGGTCGCCCTCCTCGAGGGCCAGGCTGCCACCCGCGCCCCGGATCTCGTTCCGATCCGGTACGGCCGGATGGCGGTCTCGCCGTTCACCTACTACCGGGGAGCGGCGCTGCCGATGGCCGCCGACCTCGCGACGACGCCACGTAGCGGCATCGTCACGCAGCTCTGCGGCGACGCCCACCTCTCCAACTTCGGCCTCTTCGCGTCCCCGGAGCGCGACCTCGTCTTCGACGTCAACGACTTCGACGAGACGCTCCACGGGCCGTTCGAGTGGGACGTCAAGCGCCTGGCCGCGAGCGTGGCCGTCGCCGGCCGGTCGCGGGGGTTCGACGCGCATGCCGTCCTGCGCGCCGTCCATCGCACCGTCGGGGCGTACCACGCCCGGATGGTCGAGTACGCCGGGATGCGCGCGATCGACGTCTACTACTCGCGGGTCGACGCGGCCGGGATCCTGGCCTACGTCGACAGGCGGGCGCGGCCCTTCCTCGAGCATACGGTCCGCGCGGCACATCACCGCGACGCCCTCCACGAGCTCCCGAAGCTGACCGCGGTCGACGCGGAGGGCCGGCGGCGGATCGTCGACCACCCGCCGGTCATCACGCACCCGGCAGCGGTGACCACGGACCGCGTCGAGGCGGTCATGGCGGGCTATCGGGGCAGCCTCCAGGAGGATCGGAGGGTGCTCCTGGATCGGTACGCGCTCGTCGACGTGGCCCTGAAGGTCGTCGGCGTCGGCAGCGTCGGGCTGTTCGCGTTCGCCGCGCTGTTCCTCGGCGGGAGCGACGACGACCCGCTCTTCCTGCAGGTCAAGCAGGCGGAGGCGTCGGTGCTGGAGCGGTTCCTGCCGCCCAGCCGCCAGCCGAGTCATGGTGCGCGGGTCGTCGCCGGCCAGCGCCGGCTGCAGGCGGCGGGCGACGTCCTCCTCGGCTGGTCGACCGGGCGCGAGGGCCGTCACTGGTACCTGCGCCAGCTGCAGGACCAGAAGGGCGGCGCGGTCGTGGACGCCATGACCCTCGAGGACCTCGCGACCTGGGGCGAGCTCTGCGGCTGGGCGCTGGCCCGCGGGCACGCCCGGTCGGGCCAGCCGGCGGAGATCGCCGGCTACCTCGGCACGGACAAGGCCTTCGATCACGCGATCGGCGACTTCGCCGTCGCCTACGCCGACCAGAACGAACGGGACCACGCGGCCTTCGTCGCGGCCATCACGGCCGGTCGGATCGCCGCCGAGCCCGGAGTCTGAGCCGCCCGGCACGGCCGCAGCCGCGGCCGGGGGATGGGTCGGCGGTCCGGCCCGCCCGACCGGCCCCGAGACCCCCTACAGGCCGGTCTCGAAGAGCCGGATGTCCTCGGGCGAGATCACGTGGCCGTCGCCGCGGGTGACGGCCAGCGCGTCACGGGCGCCAAGGGCGTCGAGGTCGGCCGGGAAGCGCCGGATCATCTCCAGGACGACCTTCTGGATCCGCACCGCGTTCTGCTGGAACACCTCGAGGACGCTCTGCGCGTCGACGGCTTCCGTCCCCTCGTGCACGCCGGCGTCGTAGTCGGTGATGAGGCTGATGTTGACGACGGCCATGCCCAGCTCGCGGCACAGGAACGCCTCCGGGTACTGGGTCATGTTGATGACCTCCCACCCGGCATCGGAGAACCACCTCGACTCGGCCTTCGTGGAGAAGCGCGGGCCGGAGATCACGACCACCGTGCCATGCTCGTGGACCGGGATCCCGTGCTCGCGGATCACGTCGATGGCGATCTGCCGGAGGGCCGGGTCGTACGTCTCGGCGGAGCTCAGGTGGCTCGGGATCGGGCCGTCGAAGAAGGTGTCCTCGCGGTTCCGGGTCCGGTCGACGAACTGGTCGCAGACCACGAAGTTGCCCGGGGCCACCGCACGCTGGAGCGATCCGGCGGCGCAGGGGCTGATGACGGCCTTCACGCCCAGCGCCCGCATCGCCCACACGTTGGCCCGGTAGTTGATCCGGTGCGGCGGAATCGTGTGGCGCCGCCCGTGGCGGGGCAGGAAGGCGACCTTCCGCCCGCTCACCTCGGCCAGAAAGACGCTGTCCGAGGGCGCGCCGTACGGCGTGTCCACCTTGATCTCGCGGACGTCCTCCAGGAGCGAGTAGAAGCCCGAGCCCCCGAAGACGCCGATCTCCGCCGTGTCACCCATCGCGTGCCTCCCTGGTCGTGGTGTCGGGCGAGCGAGCGCCCCAGGCCCGCCCGGCCGCGTCGACGTCTCGCCGCGAGCTAGGCGAGCTTCTCCCGCAGCGTCGCGACGCGCTCGACGTAGTAGTAGGCACATCCGGCCTTGACGAAGTCCGCCTCGATCTTCAGCTCGACCAGGGCCCTCTTCACCGCCGGGGGAGCGACCCCGAGCTCCTTCGCGATCGCGCCTGCCGAGAGTCCCTCGCGTCCGCCCGCGTCCTTGACCATGACGATCCCTCCTGCTGTGTGCGGCAACGGTACTCCGGCGCCCGCGCGATGCGCAGGATCCCGCCGACGTCCGGTCCGTCGGGGCCCGAGGACGAGGACGCCCGGCGCGCCGCTGGAGCCGCCGAGCGGCGTGGGATGGGCGCGCTTGGGAGCCCGGCCGGGCGGCGGGACCGTCAGGCTGCGAGGTGCCGGGTGGCGGCCGGGGCCTACGCGCGGATGCGCACGACCCCGGCGATGCCGTCGAAGGCGCGGTCGAAAGTCATGATCCGGTCGACCCCGCGCCGCGTCATGATCGCCAGGTGGACGGCGTCGCGCGCCGATAGGGGCGTGACGAGGACGAGGTCGCGCGCGCGCTCCACGTCGCGACGCTCGACCGGGAACACCTCGTCGACGATCTCGAGGAGAGCGTCGGAGGCGGGCGCGATCGCGTCGCGGCGGTCGATCGCGACGTAGCGGTGGAGGATCTCCTGCAGAACCTCTGCATCGGTCACCAGGATCTCGCCGTCGGTGATCGCCCGCTCCAGCAGCGCCCGGGCCGCCGCCTTGTTCGGGTGCTCGGCGCCCACGAGGTACATGGGGATGTTGGAGTCGACGAAGATCACGTCCGCACGTCTTCGCCGTAGCCGCGCTCGATCTCGCGGAGCATCTCGTCGACGTCCCCGGCCGGGTAGGCAAGCGCGGCCGCCTCCCGGACGGCTCGCAGCTTGCGGCCGGTCTCCGGGTAGGTCATCGTGTCCCGCGCGACGCGCAGGGCCTCGCGGACCCAGGCCGCGGTCGTCTGGTGCCGCCGCCGCGCCAGCTTCTGGATCTCGGCCAGCTCCTGATCGTCCAGTAGCACCTGGAGACGCTTTGTCATAGCAATGAGTCTAGTCGACTCATTATCATGAGTCAATACGCAGTCTCGCTGGGCTCCCAACGCGAACCTCCGGCGGGTGGCGGATCAGTCCCGGCCGTCGGCGACCACGTCCGGACGCTCGGGAAGGCGATGATGTGGTCGTGGAAGCTGAGCGCCGCCGGCCACATCCCCTCGACCGTCCCCTGCCCGGCGAGGATTGCCTGCCGTAGCAGGACGGGCTCAGGTACCCGTCGGCGATGACCGCGGAGGCCCCCGCGGCCAGGAACCCCGCCGCGAAGTTGTCGACGCGCTGCTGAGCCTGTCAGGCGCCGCCCGCGACGGCCTGGTGAGCGCAGGCAGCAGGCGCCGCATCGGACCTTCGCGGGCGCTCCCGACCCGGTGCCGGGCTAGGCGCCGGGCGAGCCGACGGGGATGGGGCGACGATCGGGGGACCCGTCGGCGTGGGTACCAGGAGCGTCTCCGAGGTCGCCTCCACGCCGTTGACGGTCGTCGTGTACCGGGCCGTGACCGCTCCGTCCGGGGCGACGGTGATCGTCACCGCCACGGGATCGGTGCCGGCGAGGCCCAGTGCGGCGGCCGGGTAGGTCGCCCGGACCTGGACAGCATCGCCGGAGGACGACAGCGGCTGGGCGTCCAGGGGCTCGAGCAGGGGCGCCAGCGGATCACCACCGGGAGTCACGCCCTCGACCTCGATCCAGGACCCACCCTCCTCGAGGACCTAGGATCGTGGGGCGACGATGAGGTACGTGGCCGACGTTCCGCCGGATTCGATGGCGAGCTCGCTCGCGTCTTCGAGCCGCCGGCCCGTGACGTGAGCCGCAGCCTTTCCGGAGACGGAGATCGTGGTGTCGAACGTGTAGCCTGCCTGCAGCGCTTCCAGGGCGGCCGTGAGCACGTCGCCGGGAGCGATCGACGGTGCGGTCGACTCGCGGAGGCACTCGCGCGTCGGTCCGCCTCGGGCTCAGGCCCGGAACGTCCCGACGAGGGTCACCTGTGCGAGGACAGTGGTCGTCCCCAGCGCGGCGCGGACCGCTGCGCCATGGGGGTGCCCGATGAGGCCGAGGGGCGCCGCCAGCGCATAGAGCGTGAACCGGTAGTGGTGCGTGCCCGAGGGCGGGCACGGCCCCCCGTACCCGACCCTGCCGAAGTCGTTCCGGCCCTGCTGCGGTGAGTCGGCGGAAGGGGCGACACCCGCCGGCAGCCCACCGTCGGTCGCCGGGAGGTCCAGGACGCTCCAGTGGACCCAGTCACGCCCGTCCGGGTCGTCGACGAACAGGACGAGCGCGGCCGTCCCCGCCGGGACGCCCTGCCAGGCGAGCGCCGGCGACACATCCTCGCCGCGGCACGTGTGAACGCCCGGGATCGGGCCGCCGTCGGCGAACGCCGGCGAGGTGAGGCTCAGGGCCACGAGGCCCGGGGAGTGAGTTGGCGTGGCCATGGCACTGGCCTCCGGTGCGGACGTGGGTGAGGCGTCCCCCGTCGGCGACGCCGGCGATGGACCGCCCTGTGCGCAGGCACCGAGGACGATCGAGAGCGTCGCGATCACGGCCGCGGCGTGGCGGCGGGTCAGCGATCGTGTCTCGCGCATGCCGTCGGGAGGATGCGCCCGGTCTCGTCGAACGGCAAGAAGCGTGCCCGGCCGCGAAGTGGATCCGGCCCCTCCGGCAAGCCCCCGGCGCCGGGCCGGGCGCCTCAGCGCGCGGCCGTCTCGGCGAGGACCCAGGTCGAGCCCTCCGCGTCGTCACGGACCTCCACCCCGGCCGCGGCGAGCCGGTCGCGGATCAGATCGGCCGTCTCCCAGTCGCGGGCGGCGCGGGCACGGGCGCGGAGCTCCAGGAGTGCCGTCACGAATGGCTCCAGCACCGCCCGCGGGTCGAGGGCGCCGACCTCGGCGCGCTCGCCGAGGCGGGCGATGAGCGCGTGGAACGTGGCACCGGCGTTGTCGAGGTCAGGGCTGTCCTCGCCCTGCCGGATGCGCGCCGTGATCGCCGAATCGAGCTCGAGGAGCGTCCCGACCGCGCCCCGCGTGTCGCCCCGGTCGAGGGCCGCGACGAACGCGCCCTCCAGCTCCTCCATCTCGTCGCGGAGCGGGGCCACCGTGACCAGAGCCTGGCCGGCGCGGCCGGGACGGCCAAACCCGACGCGGGGGTCGACGCCGACGGCGCCGCCGGCCGCCAGCTCCCGGGCGTTCTCGGCGAGCGCCTCGATCGGGACCTCGCTGCCGCCCGGGAAGACCGCGCTCCGGCCGTCGACCCGGACGGTCACCCCGCCGAGCCCGGTGATCGAGGCGGTCCCGCGCTCGAGGTCGAGCACGAGCGCCGTATGGCTGTCCACGCCGAGGATGAAGGCGCCCGCGGGGAGGGCAGCCTCGAGGACCCGCAGGCGGCGTTCGCCCATGTAGCAGAAGCGGGTGTCGTGGTGGCCGCCCTCGGCGTTGTCGTAGTGCGGGACGACCGCCGCGCGCAGGCCGGTCGCCGGTCCCAGGAGGTCCAGGCCGTCGAGCCATCGCGGCTCCTCGCCCACCTTGTAGACCTCGTAGACGGGGATCGTCACGACGCCGACCGTGAGCGCGGCGGCGCTGGCCATCGTCAGGATTCCGCCACCGGCGAGCGTGGCCGCCAGCGCGTCCGGGATCGGGCCCCCGGCCCACTGCCGGAGGGCGTAGCTGGGGCTGCCCGGCCCCGCCATGACGTAGCGCGCCTCGCGGATGCGGGCGACGGCCGTCGCGAGCGTCACCGCGTCGACGTCGCGCGAGCGATAGGAGGCCACCGCCACGGCCCGGCCAACGCTCGTGCCGAAGAAGTCCGCGGTGCGGGCGCTCAGCTCGTCGGCGTTCTCCTGGAAGCCGTAGGGCGTGTCGAGGATCGCGGCCGACACGGCCACGCCCGCTGGGCCCAGCCGGTCGAAGAGGGCGCGATGCACCTTTGCCATCGTCGGCGCCGTCTCGCCGGAGCCCATGATTGCGAGGATTCGCGGCGCGCTCATGCGAAGAACCCCTCACGGACCATGGTGAGCATCACGTCGGCGAGCTCGTCGGGATGCTGGGCATGGATGTCGTGGTCGCCCCGGAACCAGCGGGCCCGGGCATTCGGGATCGCTGACAGCGCGGCGTCCACTTCATGCCGCTTCCGCTCGGTCCAGTCCTTCTCGCCGCCGTCGGCCGGGACCAGCAGGACGGGCACCGTCAGGTCCGCGTAGCGCTCGGCCGGGTGGTGGTCCCACAGGCCGTGCAGGATGGCCAGGTGGTGCTCGAAGGTCAGCCACGGGGCCACCGTCCCGTCCGGACGGATCTCGAAGTTGGCCAGCGTGCCGCGGATGCCCGCCTCGGGCCAGTCACGATGCGTCGAGCGCAGGTAGCCTTCGATCTCCGCGAGGGGCCGGCCGACGAGTCGCGGCGGCGACAGGGCCGCGCGACAGGCCGCCCAGTCCGGGAAGACGCGGCTCGGCTCCAGCCACCCGCCGTCTACGCAGACGACCCCGCGGGTGGAGGCCGGGTGGCGCGCGGCCATCTCCACGACGACGTTGCCACCCCACGACTGGCCGGCGACGAGCGGGCGATCCAACCCCAGCCCGCCGATGAGCGCCGCCACGTCGTCGGCGACGGTGGCCACGTCGTAGGGGCCGTCGGGCTTCGACGAGCGGCCATGACCCCGGAGGTCGACGGTCGCGACGGAGTGACCGGCGGCCGCGAGGTCCGCCGCAACGCCGTCCCACAGGCGCGCGTTGGAGGCGAGGCCGTGCACCAGGACGAAGGGCGCCGGCCCCGGTCGGCCGCCGGTGCGCGCGCCCGACGCGTCGGACGGCCGTCGCCGCGCAGCCGCCGGCGGCCAGGTGTCGACTGCCAGCTCGACGCCCTCGGCAACCGGAACGCGCTGCGTCTGCATCCGCCGATGGTACCCGCGCACCGGATCGGTGCCTTCGGGCCGTGTCGTTGCTCCGTGAACCCGACAGCGCCAGCTGCTCGGGGCGTCTTCAATCTCCACCGACGAGTGATGCGATCACGCCGACGAGCAGGGATCAGCCACCGATGCCGGGCATGGGAGGTGGGCCCGGACGGCCTGGAGGTACCCATCCCATGCCGGCCGCGCCTTGCCGATCCCCTTGTGAGCAGACTATCTGGTCGCCAGCGCGGTCCTCGAGCACGGCAGTCACGCCGAAGTTCCGATCCATGGCGAGTTGCACGCTCTCGCCCGCCGATCCTGACCAGGCTATCTGTTCAGACCATCAGGATCGCCGCGCGCGGAGCCTCGCGCACGATCGCGTCGGCGAGCGGGTGCTCGGACCCTCGCTCGGCCGCGGCGACGAGGGCGAGCAGCTCTTCCTCGTCCGGTGCCCCGTCGGCGCGGATCACGTCCGTCACGCGCGGCCTGCCCTCGGTGAGGGTGCCCGTCTTGTCGAGCACGACCGCCTTGACCGAGCCGAGCCGCTCGAGCGCCTCCGCGTTGCGGAAGAGGACGCCGCTCTCGGCGCCCTTGCCGGTGCCAACCATGATCGAGGTCGGCGTGGCCAAGCCGAGGGCACAGGGGCAGGCGATGATCAGGACGGCGACCGTGTTGGGGAGCGTCAGGTTGGTCATCTTCGCGAAGGCCGAGAAGACCATCCGCTGCGACGCCGATCGGGTCGGGGTGGCGAGTCGTCAACCTGGTTCAGTTGAGCGCGGGACTGCATCAGCCGCCGGCGGCGCTCCCGCCGCTCGCGCCCGTCGGGCGCTCGACGATCGTGATCCGGCCGCCGTACATGCCCATCGAGCAGGAGTAGGCCAGCGTCCCGGGCTGCATCGCGGGCAGGTCGATCGTGTTCGATCCCTCGTGGAGCCGGACCTGGAGGCCGAGGTCGGGGACGACGAGGAAGGCGGCACAGGTGGCGGCCGTGGACGACTCGATCGTCCAGCGCGTCGGGATGCCGGCGTAGATCGACACGTTGGCCGGGCTGTAACCACCGCCGTCCTGGAAGGTGGTGAGCGCCTGCGTCCCGTCGGCCGACACGCCGCTCGCGGGCAGGGGTGCCGCGGCAGCCGTCTCGATGCCGAACGAAGGGAGCGTGACGCCCGACAGCCGGATGCCGGCGCTCGCGTTCACGAAGGCGAAGCCGATGACGACGACCCCGACGAGCCGCAGGAGGGTCGGGCGCATCGTGCTCGGCACCACGACCGGGAGCCCGGCGAGCGCGAGCAGCCCGGGTGCGGTCCCGATGGCGAAGACGGCCATGATGGCCCCGGCGAAGAGCGGCGACCCCGTCGACAGCGCGTAGACCTGGACGGCCTGGGTGAAGCCGCAGGGCAGGAAGAACGAGGCCGCGCCGAGGCCGGCGGCCCGCGTGTCCGAGTACGCTCCCGTCCCCCCGTCGCCGAGCCCCAGCTGACGGCCGAGTCCCATGGGGAGCGTCGGCGACCAGGTCGCGATGCGCGGCGACAGACCGGTGAGCCGGGTCCCGAGGACCGTCATGACGACCGCGACGGCGATCATCAGCACGGCGGTGATCATCGGCGGCATGCTCACGCTCGCGCCGATCGCGCCCAGCGCGGCTCCCAGGACCGCGTAGCCGGCGATCCTGCCGGCCATGAACACGAGCGCCGGCCGCATCTGCGCCATGGCGCCGCCATCGGGGAGCCCCAGGGCCGCCCGGCGTGCCTGGAACGACGCGGAGAGGGCGAGGACGAGGCCGCCGACGAGGGCCATGCAGGTCGACACGCCGGCCGCCAGCCCGAGGAGCAGCGCCACGACGAGGCCACCATTGCCGATATCGCCGGCGCCCGAGGCGAGGTCGGCGAGGCCGGTCACCTGGGCGAGCACCGCGAGGGCGAACACGAGGGCCAGGCCGGCCACGGCCGTCAACCAGACGTTGGGGTCACTCGCCAGCCATGGGGTGCGGCCGATCTCGTAGCCCGCGGCCCGGATCGCCTTCTCGACCGAGGCGGCGGGGACGGGGGCAGCGCTCTCGATCTCCACCCGGCCGTGGACCGCCGAGGCCCTGACGTGCTGCACGTTGGGCAGACGGCCGACGTACTTCTGGATGCGGACCTCGCACGTGCGGCAGGTCATGCCCGCCACGGGTACGGTCGTCGAGATCGACCCGGGCGCGGTCGTCGCGACCGACCTGGTCGCGGGCGCCGCGACCGACCTGGTCGCGGGCGCCGGAGCACCCGGTGCACTGCCGTCGGCCGCATCGTCGGCCGCGCCGTGGCCTTCCGCGGCCAGCTGCGCCAGCACGCTGTCGATCGAAAGACGGAACGAGAGGTCGGGCGCGACGACGGCAGCCTCGCCGTGCGTGGGGATCGGTGCGGCGGGTGTGCGGCGGCCACGCGCACTCGCGGCAGGCTTCGTGTGACGACGGGACATCGGGACGCATGCTCCTCCGGACGATCGCTGGGCGCGAACGGCAGTGACGAGCGTGGACGGGACGGGCCGCCATGGCCATGCAGAGCAGCGCAAGCCTTCCTCACGATTTGGTCAAGGCGAGGATCAGGCGGCCGGGAGCTCCAGCAGGAAGGTCGCGCCGGTCCCGGGACCCGCGCTCTCGGCCCAGGCGCGCCCGCCCATCGCGCCGGCAAGCGCCCGCACGATCGCGAGGCCGATCCCCGACCCGCCCGACGCGCGGCTCCGGGCGGCGTCGACGCGGTAGAAGCGCTCGAAGACGGCCTCCAGCTGATCTGGCGCCAGGCCCGGGCCCTGGTCCGTGACCGCGAAGGTGGCTCGACCCTTGGCGGCCGACGTCCTCACGACGATGGCCGAGCCGTCCGGAGCGTGGCGGAGGGCATTGGAGAGGTAGTTGGCGAGCACCTGGGCGACGCGGTCGCGGTCGGCCCGGCCGACCGCGGGCTCCGCCCGAAGGACGACATGGATTCCGCGCGGCGCCGCGAGCGGCCCGAACCGCTCCACCACCTCGGCGGCGACCGCCGCGACGTCCACGACCTCGAGGCGCAGCGGGAGCTGGTGCGCCTCGGCCCGCCAGAGCTCCGAGAGGTCGTTCACCAGCCGGGTGAGGCGGCCGGTCTCCGACCGGAGCAGGTGCCACGTCTCGTCGGACGGTGCGATGACTCCGTCCTCGAGGCCCTCGAGATAGCCGTCGAGCGTGGTGAGCGGGGTCCGCAGCTCGTGGGCCACGTCGCCGACCAGCTGGAGGCGGCGTCGCTCCGTGGCCTCGAGCGAGCTCGCCATCTCGTTGAACGAGATCGCCAGCTCGCCGAGCTCATCCGGGGCGGGGACGGGCACCCGTTCCGCGTAGTGACCGCCGGCGATCCGCCCGGCGGCGCGCACCAGCGCACCGATGGGGCCGGCGATCCGCGCCGCGACCGCGAGGCTGACGACGGTGGCGCTCACGATGGCGATGACGGTCGCCGCGACCAGGGCGCGCTGCATCGCCTCCTCGAAGGCGGCCTGGGTTGCCACGCCCATCGCCTCGCCCATCGGGTCGCCGGGGAGGTGCCCCATCGCCTCCGCGAAGTAGCCGGGGCCGACGAGGAGCGCGGCCACGGCGACCGTGCCGAGCGTCGCCGCGATCACGACGAGAAATGCCAGCAGGAGGCGGGCGCGGAGCGAGCGGGGGAGTCCCATCAGCCGGTCTCGCGGAGGCGGTAGCCGACCCCGCGCACGGTCTCGACGAACCGCGGGCGGGCCGGATCGTCGCCGAGCTTCCGGCGCAGGTTCGCGACGTGGACGTCGACGAGGTGATCGTCACCGACGAACTCGGCGCCCCACACCTGGTCGAGCAGTGCCTGTCGGCGGATGACGATCCCGGGGTCACGGGCGAGGGCGGCGAGGAGGTCGAACTCGAGGGCCGTGAGGTCGACCGCGTTGCCGTCCACGCGAACCATGCGGCGCCCCTCGTCGATCTCGAGGCCTTCGGGCACCCGCAGCGCCGCGAGGTCCTCCGCGGCACCGCCGCCTGCGCTGCCGAGCCGGCCCGTCCGCGGCCGGCGCAGGAGCGCCCTGATGCGCGCGACGAGCTCGCGCGGCGAGAAGGGCTTCACCAGGTAGTCATCGGCCCCGACCGTCAGCCCCATGATCCGGTCGATCTCCTCGCCCCGCGCCGTGAGCATCAGGACGTAGGCGTCCGAGAAGACCCGGAGCTGGCGGCAGACCTCCACCCCGTCGAGGCCCGGGAGCATGACGTCGAGCACGACGACGTCCGGGTCGAGGCGCCGGACGGCCTCGAGCGCCTCGAGCCCGTCGCCGGCGCTCGCGACCGACCACCCCTCGCGCTCGAGGTACCCCGTGACGAGATCGACGATGGGCGGCTCGTCGTCGACGACGAGCACCTTCGGCCGGCCCAGGCTGTCCATGCCTGCAGTCTGCCACCTCGGTCGGCTTGGGGCGGGCGAGACTCTGGTGCCCGCGGAGCAGGTCGCCGGTTCGCACGGCACGCTCCCGAGCGGTCCCGCTGCGAACGCATCCAGGACGTTGCGCGATGCCGGAGCCCGGCAGTAGGATCCGCCGACGATGCCGGTGCGCAAGCAGGAGCCACTCCTCAGCGTCAGCTGCTTCGAGGTCCTCATCGGGGATCGCGAGCTCGGCTTCTCGCAGGTCGGCCCGCTCACGTCCGAGACGGACCCCGACGCGCCCTCGGACCGGCCCGCCCATCGATTCCAGGCCGTTGTCCTCCGGCGCGCGCTCACGAGCTCCCCGGAGCTCTACGCGTGGCGACGGCGCATCGTCGAAGGCAAGGCCGACTACCGCGACGTGACGATCCGCCAGCTCTCGGCTCCCGGCGGCAGCATCGTGAGCGCGTGGAGGCTCGTCCGGGCGTGGCCGCGCCGCTGGTCGGGACCCACCTTCGACGCGCTCAACGGTGGCATCGCCCACGAGGAGATCGAGCTCGTGTTCGACGACCTCGTCTGGCTCGAGCGCAACCCGACTGCTCCAGGAGGCTGAGATGGCCGTGCTTCGCGACCGCCCATACGCCCAGTTCAACTTCCTCGTCGACCTGGGAACCGGCGACACCGCCGGGGTCGACGCCGGCTTCCAGGAGTGCAGCGCGATCACGATGAGCGTCGACGTGATCGAGTACCGGAACGGCAACGAGAAGGAGAACCACCCGCGGAAGCTCACCGGCCTGCAGCGGGTCGGCGATGTCACGTTGAGGCGGGGGATCATCGGCTCGCTGACCCTCTACCAGTGGCTCGACCAGGTCCGGAACGGCGATGCAGCCGCGCTCCGCACCGTGGTGATCCACCTGCAGAACGAGGATCACACGGCAACCGTGATGACGTGGAAGCTCCTGCGTGCCCGGATCGTCAAGCACACCAGCGGCCCGCTGAACGCGAAGGGCACGGACGTGGCGATGGAGGAGCTCAGGCTGGCGTACGAGCGGCTCGAGATCGAGTAGGGCCCGGCCTCAACCCTGGCCCAGGCGCCGGAGTCGGGCGATTCGATCCGGCTCGTGCTCCGCCAGCCAGGCGTCGGCACCCAGCCGGGCTGCGGCGCGAGCGAAGGCCGGCCGCGCCTCTTCGCCGCGACCCAGCGCCAGCAGACACTCGCCGATCTCCTCCGCCCCGTAGCCGTCCTCGGGGTCGCCGGCCGCCGCCGTCTCGACGGCCAGCCGCTCCTGGACGGCGAGTGCCTCGGCGGCCCGGCCGAGCGCGCGCAGGCAGCGCGCGACACACCATTCGGCGACCCGCGTCTCCCTGGGCTGGCCCTGCTCACGCCGCGCGGCAAGCGCCGTCTCGAAAGCCGCCAGCGCGCCGTCGAGATCGCTCGCCTCGAAGCGCGCCCAGCCGATGTTGTTCCAGAGGCTGCCACGCCACCTGCGGGCGGCCGGGTCCGGCGACGTGTCGGCAAGGTCGAGCGCCCGCTGGTGCCAGGCCTGCTCGCCGGGAGGCGCATCGACGAGGGCCAGCATGTGGGCGGCATCCACCGCCAACCCATCGTCGCCGAGCGTCACGGCGAGCATCCAGGCCCCCTCGAACGGCGCCACGGAGGCGGCGGCGTCGCCACTCGACCGCAGCAGCCGCCCGCGCTCCAGGCGGGCCCGCACGCGGACGCGATCGTCGGCCGGGTGGACGGCATCGACCCGGTCCAGGATCGCGTGGCCGTCGGTGAACTGCCCCTGGAGCCCGAGCGATCGGGCCAGCTGCGTGCGTGCCTCTTCGGCCGCCACGGGGTCGCCGCCCGCCTCGGCGACCTCGATCGCCGTGCGGAAGCGGGCCTCGGAGGCGGCCGGGTCATCGTGGTCCCAGAGATCGTCGAGGGCCGGCATGCCGGTCATCCTAGCGCGACCCCCTTCGCGGACCGCAGCGCATGGCGCGTGCGTCAGTTGTCGGAGCGGGACCGCTCGGGGGCGAGGGCCAGCACGTCCTTGCGCGCGAAGACGCCCAGGAAGCGAACGCCGCACAGGAAGAGCGCCACGCCGAGCCCGCTGTAGAAGAAGGCGATCATCCAGTCGGGCATCAGGTGCGAGAGGCGGAGCGCCATGCCGCCGCCCATCATCACCGCCATCACCACCCAGGACGAGGCGTTGAAGAAGTGCCAGAAGGGCAGTCGATCCTCCGTCCGTGCGCGGATCCGACCGGTGTGCTTCCGCACGAGCCGGGAGAAGACGAAGAAGTAGAACGCAAGGAAGATGACCACGGCGAGCGGAAGCAGGATCAGGTGCGAGGGCGCAAGCCCGAGCTCCAGCGGCAGCCCGATCATGGAGACCATCGCGCCCGCCGCGCACCAGACCAGGCCGGCGATGAGCATCAGGTGGTTCTTGGGCACCAGGACAACACGCACGCGATGAACACTCCTCGTGCACAGGTCGAAGGGTGGCGAGATTGTACCCGTGAAGCGAGGGCGGACTGAGCGAGGACACAGGCGGAGCAGCCGGGGCGCCGACCGTCACGGTTGCCGGCGACGAGCGGGAGCTGGGCGAGCCGGTGACCGCGGCATGGCCGGACCACCCGTACGTCCACGTGGTGACTCGCTCAGCTCGGTTCCTCGCGGCGGATCGTTGCGACCCGATCGATGGTCCGATCGAACGACGCGATGACGCCGATCCCGGTCCGTTCCGCGCTGGCGACGAGGTAGGCGTCGGCGAAGTCGAGCCGGTGGGCCTCGTAGACCTCGACAGCCCGCTGGAGCAGATCCGCGTCGACGACGCGGATCGCGGGAAACGCCAGCACCGCCCGGAGCGTCGTCGCCACCTGCGCCCGAGGCGTCTCGTAGAACGACTCGAGGACGTAGGCCACCTCGGCGAGGATGAGATCGGGCAGCAGCAGCTCGTCCGCAGCCGCCAGGTAACGAGTCGCCCGCACCGCCAGTCCCGACGGGTCGCCGGTGAGGTGTCGGATCAGGACGTTGGTGTCGACGAATGCCGTCACCGACGGTCGGCGGCCCGGGCCCGTCGCGTCTGGCGCAGGACGTCCGCCCAGGGCGTGCCACGCTTCGCGGCGGGCACGCTCACCGATCCCTCGAGCGCCAGGAGGTCCGGGGTCCGGGCGAGCACGGCGTGATCGCCTTCCACACGGAACACGAGTCGATCTCCCTCTTCGAGCGAAAGCGCCTCGCGAACCGCCCGTGGGACTGTGACCTGGCCCTTGGAGCTGAGCCGTGCCGAGACTTCCATCACCGTTCTCCTTACAGCATCACCGATGTAAGGATATTCCACGCGCGCGTTGTGTCACCTTCGGCGCGGGCGAGGGCCGGTCGTTCGATCTCAGGTGCGGGTGAGCCCCGGTTGCGCCCCCAGGTGCTCCCGGATCCGCCCGGCGATCTCGTCCTCGACGACCGAATCAGGATCTCGCAGCCCGCCGAGGCTCGCCTTCACCCCAACCAGCCCGGCATACAGTGGCGGGCACGTCGGGCAGGTCTCCAGGTGTGCCTCGACCGCCGCGCGGGTGCCGGCTTCCAGCTCGTCGTCGAGGTATGCCGACACGTGGCGCCGCGCGCGCCAGCAGCGGAGCGGCTGGGCGAGGCTTGCGAGCCGGCGTTCGTCACCCTCCGCGAGAGCGCTGACCAGCATCATCCGACCCCTCCGCAGGCGCTGTTTCGTGGCCGGCAGCCCGGCATCCATGGCCCGCGCGATCTCGGCGGCCGTCCAGCCGACGACGTCGTGCAGCACGACGGGCAGCCGGTAGATGACCGGCAGGCGGGAGAGCGCGTCCTCGAGCTCATCGTGGAGCTCGGCACGCTCCAGGACCCGGTCGGGCGCGACCGAGAAGCGGTCGTCCCGCCAATCGGCCTCGACGGCGTCGATGTCGAGCTCGTCGCGGTGGACGCGGGACCGGTCGATGACGCGGTTGACCAGGCTGCGCCGGAGCCATGCCGAGAGCGCCGCCGGGTCACGAAGCTGGTCGCGCCGACGCCACGCCCCAACGATCGTCTCCTGCGCGCAGTCCTCTGCCTGGTCGGCGTCGCGCACGAGCCGGGTCGCAAGCCGAACGAGGCGCGGCAACTCGGCGACGAGCGCCTGGGCGAACGCGTCGGTGCCGCGCGCCGCGTCGATCGTCGGTTCGGCCCCGTGTTCGCCCGAGCTCATCCCCCTCCTGGCTCGCTCGGTCAGCGAGCGGCCCGCTTGGTGCTGATGCGCAGCACCGCGTACAGCGGGCAGAACCCAACGATACCCGTGACGAGGAGGATGGCCGCGACGAGCGACACGACGTAGACGAGAGGGGCGGTCACGCCACCGGAGAGCGCGAGGCCCGCCAGGCCGAGCCCTGCCACGATCCTGATGATTCGGTCGATCGGTGCTTCATTGGTCGTGAGGTTCATGAAACCGTCCTCGAAAGTGTCGGCAGGCGAGTACCCGCTCCTGCCCCATGGACGAGGTGCCGCGGTGGATGGATACATGGGGTCGGATGTATCCATCGCCCGCCGGTTCGCGTCATCGAGTCGAAGGCGCGAAGATGAGATCGTCCGACGCGCAGGAGGCACCATCGGCATGCAGAGCGAGCCGCCCGTTCGCCCGAAGCTCACGAGCAGGGCGCTCCGACGTTGGGTGCCGCCCCTCGTCCGCAACATCCCGGGCCTCGTCACCGCGTATCTCGTTCCCGGACGAGTCCCGCCGCGGACCCGCGAGGCCGCGATGCTCGGCGTCACCTCGATCAACCGCTGCGAGGCCTGCCAGCGGGTCCACGGCCGGTGGGCAACGGAGATGGGCCTGCGGCTTGACGCTCTGACAGGGGAGGAGGCCGCGGCGTTTGCGTTCGGGCAGCGCGTCGCCCTGGCCGGCCCGTGCAGCTCAGGGCCGCCGGCGGAGATGCGCCTCCGGCACCGGCGCGAGCTCCTGGCGGTGTCGATCCTCATGCAGCTGGCGAACCTCGCGGGCAACCGGTTCCTCGCTCCTCGCACCGGCGCCCCCAGCGTGCAGGTCGGGGATGCGCGCACGGCCCGCCTCCTCGACCTCGGGATGCGTGCGGCCGACCGCCTTGGGCTGCGTCACGCCCGTGCTCGCGTTGTCGGCGGCGCCCGGGGTGACATCCTGGAGATCGGGATCGGGACAGGATCGAACCTCGGGATCTACGCCCCAGGCACCGTCGTCCACGGCATCGACATCAGCGGCCCGGCCCTCTCACTCGCTGCCCGCCGCGCTGGCCGCCTCGCACGGCGCGTTACCCTGGTCGAGGGAGATGCCGCCGCGCTGCCGTTCCCCGACGAATCCTTCGACACGGTCGTCGCGACGTTCGTCCTGTGCTCGGTCGGCGATGTCGACGGGAGCCTTCGGGAGGCTCGCCGCGTGCTGCGCCCCGGCGGAACGATCTGCCTGCTCGAGCACGCCCGCGCCCGAAATCGGGCGGTCGGAGCGCTGCAGCAGCGGTCGGCACCGGCCTGGGCGCGGGTCAGCGGCGGCTGTCGGCTGGACCACGACGTGCTTCGGGCCGTCCGGGAAGCCGGCCTCCTGGTGATCGGGGAGCAGCAGCGCGCCGGTGGGCTTCTCGTGGAGATCGTCGCCGCCTGAAGCTTCGACCGCCGCCGGCGCGGCCGGTGACAGCAGGGAGCGGGCGCAGACGTCACTATTCATACTTGCGCAACTACGCAAGTATGCGGTATGGTTGCAGTCGGCCACGCAAGCGAGAACACCGCCAGAGATGTGAGCACGCCGGTGCCGTCGTGGGATCGCCACGAGACGCCGACGGGAAGAGGTTTGCCATGGAGATGACCATCGACTTCCCGGGAGGCGCGCGAGTCGACGCGCATTTCGGGAGTTTCGTCGTTCCCACCGATCAGCCGCCGTCGGGCGGTGGCAAGAGCTCGGCCCCGACGCCGTTGGCCACGTTCCTGTCGACGATCGGAACGTGCGCGGGCATCTACGTGCTCGGTTTCTGCCGGCAGCGCGGGATCTCGACCGATGGCATTCGCCTCGTCCAGCGGATGCAGGTCGACCCGACGACCCACCTGGTGAGCGATGTGCAGGTCACGATCGAGCTTCCGGAGGGATTCCCCCACAAGTACGCCGAGGCGGTCGTTCGCGCGGCGGAACAGTGCGCGGTCAAGAAGCACTTCGAGAACCCGCCCGTCATCCGCGTGGACAGCGCCCTCGCTGGCTGACCTCGGACGGGTTCGCGGGGACCTCGCCGGACCTCTCCGCGAGTGTTCTTCCTCTGACCCGGGTGGATCCGGCCGGCCGTGCCGCCGCCTGCGAGGCGCCCGTTCGCGCTACGGGGGGAGCGTCACGAAGCCCGCGGTTCGGAAGTCGGCGTCGAGAGCGATCGCGCGCTCCATCCCCTGCCGGCGCATGAAGGCGAAGCTCGTGCGATCCACGAGCGAGACTGACGATTCGACCCCATCGCGGAAGGCCGTGACCGCGGCAGCGTGGAGCTCTGCGTCGACCGGCGCCACGTCCAGGGCGGGGATGACGCGGTCGATGAGGTCGGCGGTCACTGCGGGGCCGTAGCGTCGGCGTGCCACCGCCAGGGTCTCGACGATGACGTAGGCATGCGTCGCGAGGGCCTCGGATCGCCCCAGCGTGAACGCCTCGACGACTCCCGCATGCGCCGGATCGTCGCGGTCCACGAGGGCGAGGATCCCGCTCGAGTCGACGAAGAGTGTCACCAGCGGTCACCCGCAAGCTCGGCGTCGTGATCCCGCGCGACCAGGCCCGTTCCCGACGCCGCCGAGCCGGCCGCAGCCAGGAGCGTGTCCATACGGTTGCGCCGCTGGACATCCTCGTCGGGCACGACCCGGTCGACCGCATCGCGGATGACCGCCGCGAGGGACACGTGCCGTCGGCGAGCCTCCCGGCGGAGGCGCCGCATCTGGTCGTCGGTCAGGGAGATCTGCGTCCGGATCATGCTCCAGATGATAACAGTGCAACCAACTCCGATGTAACCGGGCCGTCGCACATGCCAGACCCGTGGTGACGGCCGGGACGCCACGACGCCGATGCAGGCGAGGGACGAGGAGGTATCCATCTACCAGATCATGGTAGACTTCCACCATGAGGGTGAACATCACATGAGCTTGAACATCAAGAGCCCTGAGGCGCACGAGCTCGCGCGCGAGGTGGCCGACATCACCGGTGAGACGCTGACGACGGCCGTTACGGAGAGCCTTCGCGAGCGGCTGGAGCGTCTTCGGGGCGAGGAAGCTCCGCGCCTGGCTGATCGCCTCGTCGCCGTCGGTCGCGACTGTGCGAGTCGGCTGCCCGAGCCGTATCGATCTGCGGAGCACGGGGACCTGCTCTACGCCGACGATGGCCTGCCGGCATGATCATCGATACATCGGCGATCGTCGCCATCCTCCGCGACGAGCACGAGGCTCGCCGGTTCGCCGAGGCGATCGAGGCTGCTTCGGTGCGGCGGATCTCGGCAGCCACATACGTCGAGATCGGGGCTGTCATCGACGGGGCCCGCGACCCGGTGGCCAGCCGACTCGTCGACGAGCTGCTGGCCACGGCAGGGATCGTGATCGAGCCCGTGACTGTGGCGCAGGCCCGCGTCGCCCGCGACGCCTACCGCGACTTCGGCAAGGGCAGCGGGCATGCCGCGGGACTCAACTACGGCGACTGCTTCGCCTACGCGCTGGCGGTGGCAACGGGCGAGCCACTCCTCTTCAAGGGCGACGACTTCTCCCGCACGGACGTCGGCGTCGTTTGACCGGGATCGCGGCCACCCTCCGTGCCCAACCTCCGCGCCGCCGCGTCCGTCGTCCCGCGCCCCCTGCCCCGCGATGTCCGTGTCGCCCCGGGTCAGGCCGATACACTCGCTGTTCGTAGTCCTCGATGAGGTCGAACAGCTCCTCGGCGGCACTCGGTGGGCCGGAGCGGGGAAGTCGTGCGCGGGAATCGGCGTCACGCGAATCAGCACGTGCGACACATCCTGGCCACGCCTGCCATCCCGCGCCCTCCTCCCTCGCCGCTACGGGCCGAAGGCCCCGATCGGCACCACGCACACACCGTCGGGCCGCCGGTAGCCGTATCCCCAGCCGGTCAGCACCACGAGCGCGGCGGGGCGCCCGTGGCGGGCCGGATCCACTCGATCGGCGAGGCGGAGGAGGCTACGCGCGGCCTTGTCCACGGCTCCAGGCCCGAGCTTCACCTCGAACGCCGCCCACGTCCCATCGCGCCGTTCGACGACAGCGTCCGCCTCAAGGCCCGTGGCGTCCCGATAGGAGCGAGGCGAGCTCTCTGTCGGCGATCCTCGGTCGGTACTGGAACGCGGCCGTGCTCGGGTCGAAGCGCTGGACACCCATCTGTGTCGGTTCTGGGCACCCATGCGCGCCGTGTGAAGGCGCCCAGATGCGGCGGCCTCCGAGTGGCTGCCACGGCCGGTCCCATCAGTCGGCACCACCACGGCCGCGGGAATCACGAAACCCGGCCTCTCGACCGGGTTCCTGTTCAGATCACTGGAGCCGACACTCGGATTTGAACCGAGGACCTGCTGTTTACGAAACAGCTGCTCTACCGCTGAGCTATGTCGGCGCACAGCTGAGTATACGCGAGCCTTTCGGTATCAGCGATCGGCGGCTCCTGGCCGACGCCGGCAGCGACCTGTGGAGCCGGCACGGCTCGACCCTCATCTCACCTGCTAGGCTGGCGAGGCCTCCCCGCCGAGCGACGAAACCGAACTGGGCCCGACGAATGACGAAGGCGAACAGCAGCGGCCGCAGCGCCGGCCGCGACCACATGGCAGATCGGATGTGAGCGGGCGACAGCGCCGCCAGCCGACGGTCGACCGAGCGTCGAGGGGACCGGTCATTGCCGCACTCGTCCTGAGCATCATGGCCGTCGTCGTTTCGGTCGGCTCGCTTGGGTTCGTCCTGACCCGCGGCACTGACGAGGCGGAGGAACCCTGCCGGAGACTCGCGTGGGACGCCGTACCGGCCCAGTCGACGCTGCCGTCCGGCTGGGCGCTCGCCACCAGCCGCTTCTTCGTCAACAACGCCACGCTGACGATGGTCGGCCCTGCACCGTCCGACACGACCGCCGGCCCGACCGTGTTCGTGAGCATCAGCTGCTACGGGCCCGACGCGGCGTTTGCGATGGCCAGGGCTCGAGAGGCCGCTCTCGCCACAGGTGCCACCGAGAAACCGGTCCAGGACCTGGGCGACGACTCGTTCGCGGTGGTGAGCCCGGCAACCGGGACCACGGTGTTCGTCCAGCGCGGCGCACTCGTCGCGGACCTCACGGCGCCCGCGTCCGTGGACGAGGCGACCGTCGAGGGCCTGCTCTTCGCGGTCGACTCCGCATTGGCCGGGGCGCTTGCGGCGGGGTCCGGGTCGTCACCGGGGCCCCTCGCAACCCGCGCTCCGTCGCCGGCCGCGACCGGCGTCCAGAGCGCCGCCCCGGTTTCGCCGAGCCCGGCGGCGACGCCGAGCCCCACGCCGGTGAGCCACGTCGCGCCGGATCTCGAGGCGCGACTTCCCGCCACCGTCGGAGGGACGACCCTGGTGATCGACAGCGTCACCGGCGCGACCGCCCTCGGCAGCGACCCCACGAGCCAGGCGATCATCGCCTCGCTCGCCGACCTGGGCAAGACAGCCGACGACCTCCAGATCGCCCGAGCCCGCGATCCGGCGGACGAGCGTCCCATCCGGATCTACGCGTTTCGGGTGGACGGCGTGGGCCAGGCGGACCTGGGGAAGATGGTCGCAGACGCGCTGCTCGCCAACACGGAATCGGTGCCGGAGAGGTCTGAGGTCACGATCGGCGGGGTGCCCCTCACGAAGCTCACCTACGGCGAGGGACCGAGCGAGTACCTCATCGAGGCGTCGGACGGCGTCGTGTTCAACATCGAGACGACTGAAGAAGCCCTCGTGACCGAGCTGGTCGGCGAGCTGAGCTGATCGTCGGCGCGGACCCACCTCGCGAACGAGCGCATCTCCAGGCCGTGTCGCGATGCCCGGGGGGTCCTACGATGGCCGGCAACCACTGGAGGGATCCCGGCCATGGCCCGTCTCGTGCTCGCCCACCTGCCGACCCCGCTCGAGCGGGCGGATCGCCTCGGCGCGGCTCTCGGGATCGCGCCCGGCTGCCTGTGGGTCAAGCGCGACGACTGCACCGGGCTGGCGACCGGCGGCAACAAGGCGCGCAAGCTGGAGCTGCTGCTCGACGACGCCCTCGGCACGGGCTGCGACATCCTGGTCACTGCGGGCGGGCCGCAGAGCAACCACGCGCGCACGACGGCCGCCGCTGCGGCTCACGCCGGGATCGACTGCGTCCTCGCGTTCAACAGCGAGGCCCCGCCGCGGACCGAGGCGAACCAGCTCCTCGACGTCCTGTTTGGTGCCGAGCGCCGCTTCGTCGGGCCCGTTGCGATGGACGAGCTCGACGCCGTCGTGGAGGAGATCGCCGCCGAGCTCCGCGCGCATGGCCGACGCCCCTACGTGATCCCCATCGGCGGCTCGTCCCCGCTCGGCGCCAGCGCGTACGCGACCGCCGCCGACGAGATCGTGGCCGGCCTCGGTCACGACGACGTGCTGGTGATCACGGCAACGGGATCCGGCGGGACGCAGGCCGGCCTCGCGGCGCGCCTCGGGCACGACCGGGTGATGGGGGTCGACGTGGGGGCCCTGGCCGAGCCGGGGGCCGTCGTCCGCCGGCTGGCGATCGAGGTGGCCACGCTGGCCGGGCTGCCGCTCCCGGCGGGCGAGCCGCAGCTCGTGCGCGACCAGGTGGGCGACGGCTACGGCGCGACCACCCGGGCCTGCCGCCGGGCCATCCGCCTTGCCGCGCGATCGGAGGGTCTCCTGCTCGATCCGGTCTACTCGGGCAAGGCGCTTGCCGGGCTCATGGCGCTGTCGCCCGCCCGGCTCGAGGCCGGGGCGATCGTGTTCCTGGCCACCGGCGGCGTCCCGGCGCTCTTCGCGTCCCGGTACGAGGCATGGCTCGCGGGCGAGGGGTTCGGAGACGACGCGTAGCGGCCCACGGCAGCAAGAGGTGCGTGCAATGTCGACATCGCCGATCCCGCTCGAGGGGACCGAATGGCGCCTGGCCGCGTACGTGGGGGCCGACGGCGCGCCGACGGCGGTGCCCGACGGCGTCCTGGCCACGGCCGTCTTCGCCGACAGCCTCGTCGCCGGCAGCACCGGATGCAATCGGTACCACGCGCCGTGCCGCATCGACGGGCCCTCGCTCGAGATCGGACCGGCCGCCATGACGATGATGGCCTGCGAGCCCGAGCGGTCCGAGGTCGAGCGCGCCTTCACGGCCGCGCTCGCGGGCGCGGCGACCTATGCGCTCGCCGGCGACGCCCTCGATCTCCTCGATGCCGCCGGCCGGGTGACGCTCCGCTTGCGGGCTGCGCCGGTGCCCGCCCTCGTGGGCACGCCGTGGGTCGCGATCGCCGTCAACAACGGCCGCGGCGGCGTGGCCAGCGCCCTGGCAGGGATATCGGTGACCGCGACGTTCGGCGAGGACGGCCGGGTGACCGGTTCGGGCGGCTGCAACCGCTTCTCCGGGCCGTATGCGCTCGACGGCGCCGCGCTCTCGATCGGGCGGCTGGCATCCACGCGGATGGCCTGCCTCGAGCCCGAGGGCGTCGGCGAGCAGGAGGCCGCCTTCCTCGCGGCGCTCGAGCGAACGACCACCTGGTCGATCCGCGAGGACCGCCTCCAGCTCCGCGACGCGGACGGCGCCCTCCAGGCGGACTTCCGGGTGCGCGAGGCGGAGTGATCCGGCCGGGGGATGTAGCGCCGGCCGGGGGATGCTCCGCGGGTCAGGGGCGCAGGGTCGCCGTTGCCGCCCGCTCGTCCAGGAGGAGGTCCAGGGCGTCCGTCACCGAGGCGCACACGACGTCCGCGGCGAGCAGCGTGGGGCCCGCGGCGCCCTCCGCGCCGATCACTGCGATCCCGAGGCGGGCCGCCCGCAGCATCGCCTCGTCGTTGCGGCCGTTCCCGATCGCCACGACTCGGTCGGCGCCCAGCGCCGCCACGCGGGCTGCTTTGTCGGTGCCGTCGGCGATCGTGGTGGCACGCACGCGCGCCCGCGGCCCGAGGCGCGTCGCGAGTCCTTCGGCCGTGCCGAACGTGTCGGCCGTCAGCACGTGGATCTCGAGCACGTCGGAGAGCAGCCCCAGCCGCTCGGCCACGCCGTCGACCAGCTGCCCGTGGTCGGTGAGTGTCCCGTTGACGTCCAGGACCAGGGAGTCGAGCTCGAACGAGCCGCCGCCGCGGAGATCGATCGTCAGCACCATGGTCCTCCCGTCCTGCGTCGCATACGCTGCCGCCGAAACCCGATGTGCAGCGGTCGCAGCCTGCGCTAGCATCGCCCATCCGCGGCTTTCCCCGGTGCACGGCCGGGAGCGTGGGTCCAGCGGCCCCCGTGCCTGGCGAGGAGCACGGCAAGTGACCACCGACAAGGTCCGCACGCGGGCCGTCCGCAAGCGCGTGACGAAGACGGACGGATCAACCGCCGGGACGACCCCTCGACGAGTATCTCGCCACGATCGACCCTGCCCGCGCCCCGCTCATCTCGGAGCTCGACCGCCTCGTCCGAGCGGCCGCCCCGGAACTCGGCGCCGCGGTCAAGTACCGGATGCTCACGTACGCGATCGACGCCAACTGGTGGCGCTGGGTCTGCGCCATCAGCGTGACGAAGCACGCCGTGAACCTGCGGTTGCTGTACGGCACGCGGCTCGACGCCGGCGCCGGCGTGCTGCGTCCGGGCACGAGTCATCTCGCGAACCTGGACCTTCTGCCGGGCGCGCCGCTCGACGCGGATCTCGTCTCGCGGCTGGTCCACGAGGCGGTGGCGCGCCACGCCGACTTCCTGGTGGAGGAGCGCGCAACCAGGGCGTGACGGGCCACGGGCCGAGCGCTGCGCGAGGCGACTGGACCGCCGGTCGGCGGTCCCAGGGCGTCAGGGCCCCGTGGGCGGCTCCGGCGCGGGCACGTCCCGCGTGTCCGCGGCGTCCGGCGCCTCCGGCCGGCGGAAGACGTCGGGCTCCTCGCGCCGGTATGGGACGTTCATCACGACCGTGTCCGGCCGCCCCAGGAGCGCGCGGCGCAGCGCGGCGCTCGACTGGTTGTAGAGGACCCGCTCCCACCAGTGGCGCGGCACGAACTCGGGCAGGACGACGATCGTGATCGGCGCGGTCGTGTCCGGCGGCCACGCCTGGTCGAGGACCTCCAGGTAGGCGAGCAGCGGGCCGGTGAGGGCCCGGTACGGGCTCTCCACCACCACCAGCGGAACCCCGGGCACCTGGCGCTCCCAGGCCTCGCGGACCTCCAGCGCCTCCTCGGGGTCCGCGGAGACGAGGACGGCCCGCACGTCGTCCGCCAGCGAGCGGCCGACGTTGACGGCCTGAACCACGGCGCGGTCGAGGCCGGCGACCGGGACCACCACCCGTTCGAGGCGGCGCGGCACGGGCACAACCTGGTCGGGGCGGAGGGCGACCTGCGCCCGTGAGGCCGCGTACTGTCGGTGGATGAAGGAGAACGCCGCGACCTCGATGGGGATCAGGACCAGGACCAGCCAGGCCCCGTCGACGAACTTCATGCTCGAGACGACGAGCAGGACGACGAACGTGAGGACCGCGCCGGCCGCATTCACGAGCGCTCGCGCCCACCAGCCCGGCTCGCGGACGGTGTACCAGTGGCGGACCATGCCGGTCTGCGACAGCGTGAAGCAGACGAAGACGCCCACCGAGTAGAGCGGGATGAGGGCATGGGTGTCACCCCCGAAGATCACGAGCAGGGCGCCGGCGATCGTCGCCAGCACGACGATGCCCCACGAGAAGGCGAGCCGGTCGCCGCGAAAGGAGAACTGGCGGGGCATGTAGCCGTCCTGGGCCAGGATCGCCGCGAGGCGGGGGAACGCGTTGAAGCTCGTGTTGACGGCCAGGAACAGGATCAGCGCGGTGGCCGCCTGGAACGCGAGGAACAGTGGCGTCCCGTCCCCGAAGACGGCGGCCGCCACGATCGCGACCACCGTGGCGCCGCCCTCGTCCGTGGGCCGGATGTCGAAGGCCCGCGCGAGCACCGTGATCCCGATGAACAGGAACCCCAGGAGGATTGCCATCGTGAGCATGGTGTTCGCGGCGTTCTTCGCCTCCGGCGGCTTGAAGGCGGGCACCCCGTTCGCGATCGCCTCCACGCCGGTGAGCGCCACGGACCCCGCGGCGAAGGCCCGCAGGAGAAGGGCGACGCCCAGCGCCTGCGTCCCGTAGTCGACCACGTCCGTCGGCGGCGGCGTGACCGGGCCGAGGCCCGTGGCCACGCGGCCGAGCCCGAGAGCGATCATCAGGAAGGCGAGCCCGAGGAACAGGTAGGTGGGGCTTGCGAACAGCAGGCCCGCCTCCCGCAGGCCGCGCAAGTTGGCGACCGTGATCAGCGCGATGGAGGCGAGGGCGATCTCGACTCGCACGTCGTAGAGCTCGGGGATCACGGAGTACACCTGGGCGACGGCGGAGGCCGTCGAGACGGCCACCGTCATGACGTAGTCGATGAGGAGCGCCGCCGCCGCGATGAGCCCGAAGATCGGCCCGAGGTTCTCGCGCGCGACCACGTAGGCGCCGCCGCCGGACGGGTAGGCCCGGCAGACCTGGCGGTACGAGATCGATACGACCGCCAGCAGGACGGTGATCGCGATCGCAACCTCGATCGAGACGAGGAGCGCCCCTGCGCCCGCGATCACGAGGACGCGCAGGATCTCCTCGGTCGCGTAGGCCGACGAGCTGATGGCGTCCGAGCTGAAGATGGGGAGCGCCAGCTTCTTCGGCAGCCGCTCGAACGCCTCCTCCTCGTTGGAGAGGCGTCGCCCGAACAGGAACCGGCGGATCGCCTCGCCCGGGCCGGCGGCGGGAGCGGTCGACGCGGCCGCCTTGGCCGTGAGCATCCCGGGGCCCGTGTAGCGGAAATACGGCGAATGGGGCCGGTCGACGCGCACGCGGCGGTCGGCGACCTTGCGGCCCTGGAGTGGCCGGCGACCGCCGATCACGCTTCGAGCGGCCCGACGACGACGGACGGGGCGTCCTTTGCGCTCGATCGCGTCAGCGCGAAGCGGACGTGCGCGGCCTGGGCGTGCACGAGCGCCTCGGCGGCGACGGACTCCACGCCCGGCAGGCCGGTGAGCACCACGCGTCGGGCGACGCCGGACGCGACGAGCTGGATCGCGGCGACGAGGTCACCGAGCAGGTGATCCGGCGCCTGGAACTCGACGGGCAGCAGGATGACAGGTGCCAATTCCACGTCTTCACGCTACGCGATGCCTCCAAGAGGCGCCACCCCCGCTTGGGTCCGCGACGCTCAGGGAATGCTCAGGATCTGGCGTCGGTGGAGCCGGCGCTGTCGGTGTTCTTCGGCGCCCGGGCGAGATCCAGCTCGCGGACGCGGTAGCCGACGCCCGGCTCGGTGACGATCAGGTCGCGCAGGCCGCCGTCGGGGTCGGCGGCGGCCAGCTTGCGCCGGACCTGGCTGACGAAGACGTGGACGTAGTGATCCTCGCCGCTGTATGCCTCGCCCCAGACCGCGCGGAGGAGGCGCCCCCGGGTGACCAGGCGACCGGCGTGCGCGAGGAGGACGCGCAGCACCTCGAACTCGCGGGGCGTGAGGTCGACGGGCGCGCCCCGCACGGTCACCTCGTGGCGCACGGCGTCGAGGGCCAGGTCGCCGGCCCGGACGCGGCCCTGCGCGTCGGACGCGGGCCCGGCGGCGCGCCGCAGCACCGCGCGCAGCCGCGCGTGCAACTCGCCCATCCCGAATGGCTTGGTGACGTAGTCGTCGGCGCCATCCTCGAGCGCCTCGATCTTCGTGGCCTCGGCGTCGCGCGCCGACAGCACGAGGATCGGCGTCCGTGCCTCTCGCCGGATCCGCCGGATCACCCGCGTCCCGTCCATGTCCGGGAGCCCGAGGTCGAGCAGGATCGCGTCGGGCCGCCGTGCCTCCCAGCGGGCCAGCGCGCTCGCCCCGTCGGCCACGTCGTCGACGCGGTACCCGCGTGACAGCAGGTCGCGGCGAAGGGCGGCCCGGGTCGCCTCGTCGTCCTCCACCAGGAGGATGGCGGGTCCGGGCTCGCGGCCCGTGCTCACGTCGGCCCCCCGGGTCCCCCGGGTCCCCCGGCGACCGCCGCGGCGACGTCCGCCGCGGGCAGGTCGAGGTCGACCGCCAGCCCGCCCAGCTCGCTCGCGCGCGCCCGCGCTGTCCCGCCCAGCGCCTCCACGAGGCCGCGCACCACGGCCAGCCCGATGCCGGTCCCCGTCCGCCGCGCCGCGCCGCGCTGCGGCGGTCGATAGAACTTCTCGAAGAGGTGGGGGAGCGCCTCGCCCGGCACCCCCGGCCCCGAATCCTCGACGGTGAGCCGCACCGTCCCGGGCTCGACGGGCGCGGCGGAGACCAGCACCGTCGTTCCGTCCGGCGTGTGGCGCACAGCGTTCTCCAGCAGGTTGATCAGGGCCTCCTCGAGGAGGACCGGGTCGGCGACGACCGTGACCTGCCCGGGAATCTCGACCCGCACCGTTCGGGTGCCGGCCCGCGGCTCGACCTGGGCGACGGCGACCAGGACGACGTCCTCGAGGTCGAGCGCCTCTCGCGTCGCACGCAGCGCCCCTCCCTCGATGCGGCCCAGGTCCAGGAGGTTCGCGACGAGGCGGTTGAGCCGCTGGGCCTCCCGGTCGATCGCCGCCGCGCTGGCGCGAGCGTCCCCGGACGAGAGGTTGACCTCGCCGTCCATCAGGGTCCCGGCATACGCACGGATGGACGCCAGCGGCGTGCGCAGGTCGTGCGAGACGGACTCGAGGAGCGCGGACTTCAGGGCGTCGCTCTGGCGGGCGATCTCGGCCCGCTGCGCTTCCTCGACCAGCCGGTCGTGCGCCAGCGCCTGCGCGACCTGGTCGGCCGTGACGGCCAGCAGCCGGGTGGCCGAGCTGCCCGGCGGCCCTGACTCGGCGTCCCGCGTGCACCAGATGGATCCGACCGGGCGGCCGTCGGCCTCCATCCGGACCCGGTAGCGGCGCTCCGTGGCCCGCGGCTGGGCGGGAGTGGCGGGCTCGCGGACCTGGGTCCACGTGGGGGCTGCCTCCCCCGGCGACCGTTGGAGGACCGCGTGCGTGCCGCTGCGCCTGGCCGGTGCCCCGCCGCCGCTGTCGGCGACGGGGCGCTCCGTTGCGTCGTCGACCCCGAGCGCGATCCAGACGCGGTCCAGGCCGCCCTCCCGGGCGAGGGCTGCGGCGATGGCGGGAAGCACCTCCTGCGTCGAGTCGCGGGCGGCGAGCACGCGCGTCACCTGGAACAGGGCCCGGGCCTCTCGCTCGCGTTCGACGGCCACCTCGGCCCGGCGGTGCTGCAGCGCCGCCAGCTGGCCGACCGTCACGGCCACGAAGAGGAGCAGGACGAGGTTCAGCCACTCCCCGGGGTCGGCGACGAGGAGCGTGTGGAGCGGGTCGGTGAAGAGGAAGTCGTAGACGATGACCGACAGCACGGCGGTGAAGACCGCTCCACCGGTCCCGGCGGCGATCGCCACCGCCGCGACGGCGACGAGGTAGACGGCCGAGGCGTTCGGGACGCCCGGGAACCCTTCGAGAGCCGCGATCACCAGGGTGGCCACGGCCACGGCGACGACCCCGGCGGCGATCGGGATCGACAGGCGCAGGCTCTGCCTCTTCGACACGGCCCGATGGTACGCCGGCACCATGCCGTCGCAGGGCGGAGCGGGCTCGACGCCCGTCGTGGCTCCGGCGCCCCGGCCCCTTCCCTCACCCTCCCCGGCACGTCGTCCCCTTGCATCACGCCCACAGCCGCGACGTCCCGTTGCACCAGAAGACGACAAGCGACGCTCGCACCCGCGGCAGGTCGCGGCGTTGCACGAGACACACGAGGCCGATCAGCACGGCGCCCGTCAGCCACAGGCAGGGTGTTCCGTGTCGCCCGGCGCAACGTCGCGACGCGCCGGGCGAGCGCGGGCCGTTCGGCAGGTCGCCTGTGTGCATCTCGCGCAAGGCCCGCGGGTGCTTCCCACCCCATCGCCCGCCAGGCCTCCCCGCCCGGGCCGCCCCGCCGGCGGTTGGTCCGACAGCGTTCACGGCGTTCACCGGCCGATCGCGGGCGCAGCGGGTCGACCCGGGCCGGGCCATACTCGCCGCTGGGCGCGGACGCGACCGTCGTGGCGCGCCCGGCAGGGCAGCGGCAGGGGGAGGCCGATGGCGGGCAGGTTCCACTTCGTGTTCGAGGCGGCCGACTACGACGCGGCCGTTCGCTTCTACGGCCAGGTGCTGGGGCTGGCGATCGTCGAGGCCTGGGACCGCGGCGCAGATCGCGGGACGATGTTCGCCGCGAGCGGCGGCATCGTGGAGGTGGTCTCCGACGCGATGGAGCTCAGGGGGCCTCGTCGGCTGGGCGTCGTGATCGAGGTCGATGACGTTGACGCGCTCGAGGCCGACCTGCGAGCTCGGGGCGCCCACATCGCCCGGCCGACCGAGCTCCGGCCGTGGGGGACGCGGGAGATGATCCTTGTCGATCCGGACGGCCAGGCCGTCACCTTCTTCACTGCCGCGCCGGCCTGAGCGCGGCGATAGCTTCGCGGGCGCCAACCGGATCGCTCAGCATCGCGGACCACGATGTTCGATGGGGGCTTGACACGCTCGCCTGCATGGCCTATATATCGCGGCACGATATATCGTCAGTCGAAAGAAGGTCATCCACATGGTCACGCCGCTCCCGGAGCTCGGACGGTTCGCCGAGCCCGCCCTCCTCATCCTGGTCAGCCTGTCCGACGGCCCCAAGCACGGCTACGCCATCATGGCCGACGTCGAGCAGGGGACCGGCCGGCCGATGGGTCCGGGGACCCTCTACGCCGCCCTGGCCAGGCTCGAGGAGCGCGGGTTCATCGAGGCGCTCCCGCCCGTGGACCGGCGGCGGCCGTACCGCCTCACGGCGCTGGGCGCGACGACCGTGGCCGAGCAGCTCCGCGAGCTGTCGGCGTTCGCCGAGCTTGGCCTGCGCCGCCTCGGCCAGTCTCCGGGCTGACCGGCGATGCGTCCCATGATCGCCCTCCTCCTCCGCCTCTATCCCGCCCGCTGGCGGACGCGCTACGGCGACGAGTTCGCGACGCTCCTGGGTGAGCGGCCACTGGGCCCGTTCGACGTGGCCGACGTCCTCCTGGGGGCGCTCGACGCCCACCTCCACCTGCGGGGGCTGGGCTCTTACTCGGAACACCGAAGGGGGTTTCCCATGTCTCTCCGCCTCGGCGGCTTTGCCGCCACGGTCGGTGGTGCGTTCTGGATGACCGGCTTCCTCTGGTCCTTTCTCGATCCTGCGGACGAGGACCCCGGCTTCGCGTTCGCCCTTGTCGGGTCGATCGCGCTCCTCATCGGCCTGGCCGGCCTCAGTGCGTTCCAGGCCCGCCGGCACCCGGTGCTCGTCTGGGCGGCGTTCGTGCTGCCGGCCATCGGCGGCGCGGTGATGACGTTCGGCCTCTTCATGATGGCCGTCTTCCCGGACCAGCCGATCGTCGGCGACATGACCGGCTGGCTCTTCTTCGTCCTGGGCCTGCTCACCATTGTTGCCGGCTCGATCCTCTTCGCGGTCGCGACGTACCGGACGGCCGCCCTGCCGCGCTCGGGTGCGCTGCTTCTCGGGATCGGCTCCGCGATCGCGCTCGTCTCGTTCGTCGGCTCGTCGACCATTGGAGGATCGGTTAACGCCGTCTTCGTGGCCGGGTTCCTCGCCTTCCCGATCGGCTGGATGGTCCTCGGCCTGCAGGCGATCCGCCTGGACCGGCCGAGCATCCAGCCGGCCGCCGGGGCGGCCTGACCGGCCTTCCTCATCACGTTCTTCGCCGGGCGGGCGCCCTCTCGCGCTCGCCCGTCGCCCCATCCCCGCGACACGGGACGGCCGGATGCCGGCGCTCCTTGCCGCGCTCGGACGGCTTGCAGCCCTCAGCCTGCGCAACCCTCGCCCCGCCGGACCCCACGCCTGCGCCTGCGCGGCGATCGATCGGGGCGGAGGCTCCAGCGCGTTCGCGCGGCCGGACGTCGGGCCGACCGGCGCCGGTTCCGGGGTCGGCCGGCTCTGGCGCTCGGCGGTTCCGGGGACGATCGTGGCCGCCGTCGGTACATGCCCCGGAGTGATCGTCCATGCGCGCGCTCGTGGTCTACGAATCCATGTTCGGCAATACGCGGGACATCGCCCTCGCGATCGCCGAGGGCATCGCGGCCCGGCTGCCCGTCGAGACCGTCGAGGTCGCCAGCGTGCCGACGGTGATCCCCGACGACGTCGGCCTCCTCGTCGTTGGCGGTCCCACCCATGCCCACGGCATGTCGAAGCCCGAGTCGCGCGCGGATTCGGCGAAGCGAGCGGGCGATCGCCTCGTGTCCCGGGGCGCCGGCATTCGCGAGTGGCTGGACGCGGTGCGCGGCGGCGCCAACCACTCCGCGGCGGCCTTCGACACCCGGATCAAGGGCCCCGGCATGCTCTGGGGCTCGGCCGCCAAGGCGGCCGACAAGGCGATGCGCGACCGCGGGTTCGGGATCGTTGCCGCGCCCGAAAGCTTCCTCGTCGGCGGGCCGACCGGCCCCCTCTTCGACCGCCTCGTCGAGGGCGAGGTCGAGCGTGCCCGCGCCTGGGGCGAGGGCCTGGCTGCCAGCCTGCCCGTGCCGGCCGGCACACGGTAGCGAGCCGCGGTAGCGACGCGCCCGTTCGCGCCGCGCTGGTGCGCGACCGCACAGCCCCTTCGTTCGCGCGGCGCTGAACCCTCGGGCGATTGGCCCGCCCGGGTCGCGCGCGCAGCATGACCGCGATGGCCGCCGACCGCCCCTCGCTCCCTGCTGTTATCGCGCCGTGGACTCCTTCGCGTCCGCGGCGCTTCGTCGCTCTCGCGGTCGCGGCCATCGCCATCCTCGCGACCGTGGTCGTGGCTCCTGCAGGGGCGGGTGCTGCCACGGTCGACCCGTACGGCGACGAGCTGATGCGGCTCACGAACCTCGACCGCGGTGCCCTGGGGAAGGCGCCCCTGGCGATCGACCCGACGCTGGCCTCGTTCGCCCGTGATCTCTCCTGGACCTGCCCGACGAGCGGCGCCCTCGTCCTGCGCGGCCGGGCAGCCGACATGGCGGATCGCGCGTACTTCAGCCACTACGTCTCCGGGTGCATCGGCGCCGGTGGGACCGAAATGAGCGTCCTCGACGTGATGAGCCAGGTGCTGGGCTACCGCGCGATGCGGGGCGAGAACATCGCCTGGAACACGTACGGGACCGAGTCGACGACGTACGCCTACGGGTGCGCGATCGACGGGACTGGCTGCAAGGGCACCACGACCACGCCGAAGACGGTCGAGGTCGCCGAGCGCGGCTTCATGCAAAGCGCGGGTCACCGGTCGAACATCCTCAACTCCTTCGACCGGTTCGGCTGCGGCTCGTCGCTTGCCGGGAGCGGGAGGCGCTACTACGCGTGCGTCTTCAGCCTGGGCGGCCCTGCCCCGACCCCGACCCCGACTCCGACGCCCAGTCCGTCGCCGGCTCCCGACCTGACCCGCCCATCGATCGTTCGCCTGACCGGCACGAGCGCCGTGGGCGCCGGCCACGGTCGGACCGTCGGCATCACGGTCGCCGACAACCGGTCGCTGCGCAGGCTCAGGGTCTGGGTCGACGAGCGGCGCATGGTGACCTGGACGCTCAGCGGGACGCGGGCGACGCGCTCGCTGTACGTGCCGTCGTACCGGCTCTGGTTGGGCCGTCACACCGTCCGCTGGACGACCTGGGACGCCGCCGGCAACTCGCGCAGCACCTGGTTCCGGCTGTACGTCCGCTGAGGCCAGGACCCGGCCATCGGCCCGGACCGCCGCGCAGGCCGCCCGCGCAGCCCTGGACCCGACCGACCGGGGCCGGGATGCCCAGGCGGTCTCCGCCATCCCTTCGGCCCGGACCGCCCTGTCCACCCGCCGCGGCGATGCCATGCCACTCGCTGGCAGCGCCGGGGCACCGTGTCGATCGCGTCGCCGTACACTGGCCGCCGGATCGGTCCTCGGGCCGGCCGGGTAAGTGTCGTCAGGTTCCACCTTGGAGCAGCCACGCAATGGACCATCGCACCATCGCGCGCACATGGGCCACGCGCCCCGCTGCCGCGCGCCCCCCTGCCGCACGTATGGCCGCCGTGCGCCGTTCCACCCCGCGGATGACCCGCCGCCTCGTGGCCCTGCTGGCGGTCGCGGCGGTGATGCTGGTCGCCTGTGGAGGCGGCGGGACGCCGTCGCCGTCGCCGTCGGGCGCGAACCTCCCGCTCGAGGGCACGACGTGGCAGCTGACCGAGTACGTCGGGGCGGGCGGCGGCGTCGTCGCTGTTCCGGACACGGTCACCGCCACGGCCACCTTTGCGGATGGCACGCTCTCCGGGAATGGCGGCTGCAACCAGTACAGCGCGACGTACGTGGTCGGCGAGGAGACCCTCGCGATCTCCGAGATCCGGGCGACCCAGATGGCCTGCACGGGCCCCGCGTCCGCCGTGGAGACTCCCTTCCTGGCGATCCTCCCGAAGGTGGCGACCTTCTCGATCACGGGCGACACGCTGGAGCTTCTGAACGCCTCCGGCACGATCACGCTCCGCTTCCGCGGCGCCTAGCCGCCAGGCCTGGCGCCCCGCCGCCCAGCCGCATAGCCACCCGCCGCCCCGCCGCCCAGCCACATTGCCACCCGCCGCGGGACGCCACGCAGCGGGCGCAGCCCAGGCCCGGCTCCTGCGAGCCGCGCCCGGCCGGGGTCCTGCAGCCGCCGGGCGTACACTCCGTTCGGGGGAATGCACCGACCGCGGCTCGACGTGCCGCGGCCGTGCCATGTCAAGGAGACGCTTGTGGACTTCCACGCCACGATCACGCCGGGGATCGCCCGTCGCACCCTGCCGTTGGTGGCCCTGGCCACCGCAGCCGTCCTCGCCTTCGCCGCCTGCACCTCATCCGGCGCGGGCGCCTCGCCCTCCGGCGAGCCCCGCAGCGGCGGACCGGCGCTCGAGGGCACGGCCTGGCAGCTGACCGACTACGTCGGGCCCGAGGGCGGCACCGTCGCGGTCCCGGAGGCGGTGGCCGCCACCGCCACGTTCGCCGACGGGAAGGTCTCCGGCAACGCCGGCTGCAACCAGTACAACGGCACCTACACGCTCGACGGCGACAAGCTCGCGATCGGCGATGTCTCGACGACCATGATGGCCTGCCCCGGCGCCCGGGCGGCCGTCGAGACGGCCTATCTCGCCGCCCTCGGGAAGGTCGCCACCTACGCCATCGCCGGTGAGACGCTCGAGCTCAGGACGGCCGAGGGCGCCGTGGGCCTGCGGTACAAGGTTGCCGTCGCACCGAGCCTCACCAAGACGCGCTGGGTCGCCAACACGATCAACAACGGGAAGGGCGGGGCCGAGAGCGTCGTCGCCGACTCCACCGTGACCGCGGTCTTCGCGGAGGACGGCACGGTGGCCGGGTCCGGCGGCTGCAACACGTACAGCGGCACGTACACCGTGGACGGGACGTCGCTGTCGTTCGGGCCGCTTGCCTCGACGCAGATGGCGTGCGCCGACGAGGCGCTCTCGCAGCAGGAGGCCAGCTTCTTCGCGGCCCTCGAGCGCGTCTCGACCTACGCCTTCGACGGTGACAACCTCGAGCTGCGCGACGCAGATGGGGCGCTCCAGGCGAGGTTCGAGCCGACGCTTCCGTAGGCTCCGCGCTCCCCGGCGGAGCGCTCGCGAACGGTGCTTCGACGGCCCGGCGGTCCTCCGCCGGGCCGTTGCCCGTGCGCGCGGGCGTGGTCCTCCGCGGTGGGTCCTCCGCGGTGGGTCCTACGCGGTGCCGCGCCGCGTGTGCAGCACGACGTGCGTGAACGGGATCCGGATCTCGCGGAACACCTCGATCGAGACGAGGAAGCCGGCGAACAGGAAGACGACGCCGAGGAGCTCGCCGAGGAAGAACGCCTCGGTCGCGCCGAAGCGCGCCAGGCTGCCCGTCAGCGAGGGAACGAACCCGCCGATCGCGAGGAGGATCGTCGACGGGACCCGGCTGTTCAGCTCGCCGCGGAACAGCGCGGCGACCGCGCCCGGCAGCGAGGCCACGAAGTTGACGCCGATGGCGATGGGCGCGAGGGCCAGGTTGGCGAGGAACCGCCCGAGACCCCGGTCCCGCCCGAGGTCGTACCTGATCACCCGCCGCTTCGGCATGAAGACGTAGGCCGAGTAGAGCGCGCCGAGCACGAGCGCGAAGCCGCCGGTGATGTTGAAGAACGGCGTCAGGAGCCGCACGTAGCCGGGGAACAGGTCGCCGCTCGGGATGCCTGTCGCCGGGTCGAGCGCGTAGCCGGGCGCCGCGAGCGGCGCCAGCACCACCATCGGGATCGAGACCAGCGTCCCCGCCACAATGAGCGTCCCGGCCACGTTCGCCCAGCGCCCCTTCGCCCGGTACGTCTCGACGCCGATCGCGACGGCGGCGACGACCGCGATCAGCAGGTAGAGGTAGGGCGAGATGCCACTGTCCGGGTAGTCGTTCTTGCGCCAGGCCAGGAAGGTGAACAGGCCGGCCAGCAGGACGGAGAACGCGGCCCCGTAGCCGAAGCGGGTCTTGGCCAGGAGGTACATGGTCCCGAGGCCCAGCCATCCCGCGACCCAGACCGCGCCGGTCAGGTACCAGGCGCGGTAGAGCGGCTCGCTCCACCCGAAGGCGCCGCCCACGAACTCGGTCCCGGCCGAGATGCCGTACCAGAGCATGCCGATCGTCCAGATCAGCTGGTACGGCCTGCGGCGCTCGAGCCACTGGTCCAGCAGGAACAGCGCGAAGACGAAGCTCAGCAGGGACGACGTGAGCGGGAGGACGACGTTCGGCTCCATGGCCCTCATTCTCCGTCGGGCGACGCTCGCGACGCCGCTCGCGCGGGACGCACGCGCCGCCCGATCCACCTCGGACCCCGACACCTGAGAGGCCCGACTGGGCCAAACGGTAGGTCCGGGCCGATGCCCGCTCAATGTGCCCGCAGATCGGTCTTTCGGGCCCAACCTTACCGATCGGGGGATATCGACCGGTAGGGTCGCCCGCAGTTATCGACGGGCGTCTCCGACCGCCTGGTCCGACCTCGACCGCTGGCTCCGGGCCTCGGCCCCGGCCCCTGCGCGCTCGCCCGGCTAGCTGTTCGGGTGGTAGCCCGTCATCCGGTCGCGGCTCGAGTACCCGCCCCCGCCGTACGAGAAGATGTCGGCCAGGAACGCGATGCCCAGCCCGACCCAGTCGAGCGTGTCAAGGCCGCCCGGGAAGACCACCAGGAACATCAGCGTCGTCCAGGGCACGAACAGGAAGCCCAGGAGCGGCCAGACGACGGTGTCGAAGGCCGCATTCCAGCGCACCGGGTCGGCGAGCCACCAGAGGAAGAGGCCGAACCTCGGCCCAAGGATCAGGAGCACGGCGGCCAGGCAGCACATCAGGCGATCCCTCCTCCGGCGTCGAGCTGCTCCGCGGCCTCTGCCGGGAGCCAGAACCAGCGCAGGTGCTCGAAGTCTGCTCCAACCGCGAGGGGCCCCGCGATGCCCTCCGGCGTCGCCGGCGGCTCCGCGAGCAGCGCCCGGGCCTCGGCCAGGTAGTCCGCCAGGCGCGACTCCGGCTCGCGATGGCGATGTGCCACGTAGCGCATCTCGCCGCTCTCGTAGTCGATGTCGAGGAGCGAGAGCGGCGGCTCCGGCGCGCCGGCCCGGTGCCGCCACAGGCCGCTCTGCGGGTCGAAGCGGTACTGCGGCAGGAGCCGCCAGCCCTCGCGCGCCACGAGGTCGACCGCATCGACGACGAAGTCGAAGACCGCCTCGCTGATGAAGTAGTTGAAGTTCACCCTGACCCAGCCGGGCTTGATCCCCTCGCAGCCGCGGGCGATCTCCCGCTCGAAGGCGTGCGAGCGCTCGAGGTCGATCCCGAGGAGCCGGTGGCCGTAAGGCCCCGCGCAGGAGCAGCCGCCCCGCGCCTGGATCCCGAACAGGTCGTTGAGCAGGGCGACGACGTAGTTGTGGTGCAGGTATCGGCCCAGGTGGCGGACGACGAACGAGACGATGGACAGGCGCGGCAGCGCCGGGTTGCCGAGGATCTCGAGCGCCGGGTTTGCCCGCCATCGGTCGATCGCGCGGCGGATGAAGTCCTCCTCGCGCGCCCGGATCGCCTCGACCCCGACCGCCTCCTTCAGCTGGAAGACGAGGCCGGCCCGGATCAATTCGACGATCGCCGGGGTGCCGCCCTCCTCGCGGTGCTCGACGTCGTCGAGATAGACCTGTTCGGTCGGGTTGACATAGGCCACGGTGCCGCCGCCCGGGACCGTCGGCACGCGGTTACGGAAGAGGTCGCGCCTGGCAACGAGGATCCCCGGCGTGCCGGGGCCGCCGATGAGCTTGTGCGGGCTGATGAAGATCGCGTCCTTGGTGTCGAGGGCGGCGTCGCCGTCGGGCACGGCCGCGGGCGAGGCTCCCTCGAGGGCGGTGCCATCGGTCGTGTCGTCGGTCACGCCCTCGGCTGCGTGGTGGTGTGCGCCGTCCGGCACCGGCCGGCGGGGCGCCATCTCGATCTCGACGTACGGCGCGGCGGCCGCGAAGTCCCAGCACGAGAGCGCCCCGTGGCGGTGCAGGAGGACCGAGATCGCGCGGGTGTCGGACAGGATGCCAGTGACGTTGGAGGCGGCGGAGAAGCTGCCGATCTTGAGCGGCCGGTCGGCGTGGGAGATCAGCTCCGCCTCCAGGCGTGCCAGGTCGATCCTCCCGTCGACGTCCTCGGGGATCGTCACGACGTCGGCGATCGACTCGCGCCACGGCAGCTCGTTGCTGTGGTGCTCGTACGGGCCGATGAACACGACCGGCCGCTCGGCCGCCGGGATCAGCGCGGCGAGGCCGTAGCGCTCGTCGAGCGCCTCCGGCAGGCGCAGCCCCAGGACGTGGACGAGCCGATCGATCGCGCCGGTGGAGCCGGAGCCGACGAACAGGACGACGTGCTCGTCGGTCGCGCCGACGGCCTCCCGGACGATCTGCCGGGCCTCGGCCCGGAAGCGGGTCGTCTGGAGCCCCGTGCCGGACGACTCGGTGTGAGTGTTCGCGTAGAGCGGGAGCACAGCGTCGCGCAGGTAGTCCTCGACGAAGGCGAGGCTGCGGCCGGACGCGGTGTAGTCGGCATAGGTCACGCGCCGCACCCCGAACGGGCCGGCGACGGCCTCGTCGTCCCCGAACACGGAGCGGCGGATGGACTCGACGAGGGCGATGGCGTCCATCGGCGGATCGTAGCCGGGCTGAGTGGCGGGCACCGGCCGATCCAACGGCCCATCGGCGGCAGGCCCCTTGGGGGCGCCCGCGGCGGCAACCGGCCGAACGTGCGGCCGCTCGGGGGCGCACCGCGCCGGCTGGTGACTACGGCCGCTGCACCAGCCGCCGTCCGTCGACCCAGCCGGTCCAGCCGTTGACCGCCGCGACGCGGGCCCAGTCTCCGGCGCGCTCGACCACGACCAGCTCGAGCCGCCCGGCGAGCGTGACCATCGGGGCGCGCGTCGGATCGGGCGCCGCCCACGCCGCCATGCCCTCGCCGGGAACGAGGTGCGTGGGGCGCCACGCAGGCGGCGCGGGAGGCGGCGGAGGCGGCTGAGCGGCCGCCACCTGGGCCGCCTGCGACTGGGCTGGCGCACCGGCGCCCGCACCGGTCCCCGCCACCGGCTCGACGGCCCCTCCCACGGCGCCCCCGCCGGCCCTCGCACCGGCGCCCCCGCCGGCCCCTGCACCGGCTCCCGCCGCATGCCCCCCGGCCACGACTGCCGCGTACTGCGCCTTCAGCGCGCGGATGAGGCCGCGCTGCCCGACCAGGTCGGGGTGGTCGGCGGCACCGACCCGACTGGCGACCATCGCCAGGTTGATCTGCTGGCGCTGGATCTGCCCCTTGAGACGTCCCGCGGCCGGTCCCCCGGTCCGGGACGCCTCCCGTCGCGCACGCCAGCGCCGGCGCAGGCCGCCGAGCTCGTGCATCTCCTCGGCCGTGATCGTGCCGTCGTCCACCTGGCCCGCCGTGAACCGCTCGAACCAGCTTCGCTCGCGCCGCCGGGCCAGCCGGACCAGGAGCAGGAGCCCGATGAGCATCGGCAGGCCCTTGACGGTCACGTAGAGCAGCCAGTCGAGGATCCCGCCCTCGCCCAGCAGGTCCCCGAGGATCGGCGAGTTCCAGAAGAAGTGGGCGGCGACCCCCGCGGCGGCAAGCGCCGTGCCGATGGCGACTCGTCGCCCCCACGGGACGTCCCCGCGGGTCGCGTAGTAGGCGATCCCCATGCCGACGAGCCCCGTGTACAGGAAGTGGCTGTACGGGCCGGCGCCGACGATCCGGATGAGGAAGATCTGGAAGAGCCCCTCGTACGACCCGCCGGTCTCGACGAAGGCGCGGACGAAGTAGAAGACGTCCTCGACGAGCAGGAAGCCGAGGCCGACCATCGCGCCCCACACGAAGCCATCGAGGACGTCGTCCATCTCGGCCCGTGCCAGCGAGACGAGGAGGATCACCCCGATCGCCTTGAAGCCCTCCTCGACGAAGGGCGCCGTGAGCGCCGCGCTCCACTCGGCGGTGAAGACCGGGTCGGCGGTGACCTTGAAGATGAGCTCGGCGAGGGGCGCGTTGGTGTAGATCGAGAAGGTCGTTGCGGCAATCCCGCCCCACAGGAGGGCGGCGCCCAGGATGCTGATCGGCTCGCGCTCGTACAGGTCCAGGAGGTAGATCACGAGCAGGACCGGGATCGCGTAGGGCAGGAGCAGGAGCAGCGTGACGAACCACGCCTCGGGGGCGACCTGGATCATCTCGAGCTGCTGGCCCAGGGCGATGAACCCCGTCAGGACGAGGATCGCGACGAAGAGCCAGAACGCCGGCTGGCGGCGCTGCCAGAAGGAGGTCTGGTAGCCCCAGCGGGGCGGGACGCCCTCGCCGAAGGTGCCCGGCCGCGCGGTCATTCGCCGCCTCCCGACACCTGGATCGTGGCAAGGATCTCGTCGACGTCGTCGCCGACGGCCCGAAGCGTGCCCGTGGCGGCGAACACGTTGACGACGACCCCGCTCCCGCCGGTGGCCCCGGCGAACATCGCGCCGTCGACCTGGCTGCCGTCGAGGATCCCCGTGTAGGCGAGCCCGACCGCGGGAATGCCGTTGCCCATCTCGCCCGTTTCCGGCTCGCTGGCCGTGAGCTCGCCGGCCGCGAAGAACGCGTCGCGGTAGGCCGTGACGAGCGCCAGGGGCGTGTCCGTCCACCACAGTGCCCCGAGGATCAGGATGGCGCCGCCCTTCTGGAGGACGGCCTGCCCCGGCTCCGACCCGACCACGGTCCACCCGGCCGGCGGGTAGGCCACGACGCCCGAGCCGATCTCGAGGCCCGCGCCGGGCGCGACCGGGCCCGGCTCGAGCGGCGCGGCCGTGGGCTGCCCCGGGTCCGGGCCCGGCCCGACCGGGATCTCGGGGCCGGGGTTCACGGCGGCGGGGTCGGCCGGCAGCGGGACCGCCGCGTTGACGAGGTTGACGCCGAAGACCACGCCGAACATCAGCACGCCGGCGACGATGCTCGTACGCCAGCCGCGCGGGTCGAGGCCGGCGAACCAGGATCCGGACCGGGTGGTCGGGCCCGGCGGCCACGTGGGCGCGACGGGCGGCACCTCCGGCCCGTGGGCCGCCACCGCCGGCTCGCCCGGCGAGATCGGAGCGGCCACCGGGTCCCCGGCGGGACGATCCGCCATTCCCTCTCCCGTGCCCGTTCGCGCCACCCGGCGCGGATGTCCCGGGGTCTCCACCAGCCCGGTCGCCGCGTAGCCTACGGGGTGGCGCGGGCCGCCGCGACCCCGGACCGCGTGGCGCAGCAGCACGCGCGAGGACGGAGCCGGCCCCCTAGGATGCGGCGATGCGCTACCGCCGCATGCCGATCGAGGTCGAGTCGCCCGAGGAGACCGCGTACGGCGCGATCGCCTGCAACCTCGCCGAGAGCTCGATCGCCGACGCGAACCTGGACGACCTGGGCGTCGACCTTCGAGGCCTCCTGCTCCGCTACGGCGACCACCGCGGCCTGCCGGCGCTCCGCGACCTGGTCGCCGCCGACGGGGGCCGGCCGCTCCCGGCGGATGCCGTCGCGCTTGCCCGGGACGACGTCCTCGCCACGGTCGGCGCAGCGGGAGCGCTGTTCCTCGTCGCCTCGGCGCTGCTGGAGCCCGGCGACGAGATCGTCGTCGTGCGGCCGAACTACGCGACCAACCTGGAGACGCCCCGGGCCATCGGGGCGGACCTCCGGATCGTCGACCTGCGGCCGGAGGACGGCTGGGCGACGGACCCGGATGCGCTCGCGGCGCTCATGACGCCCCGGACCCGCCTCATCTCGATCACGAACCCGCACAACCCGACCGGCGCGCTGCTCGACGAGCCGGCGCTTCGCCGCATCGTTGCGCTGGTGGAGGCCCACCCGTTGGCCAGGCTCCTGGTGGACGAGACCTACCGGGAGATGACGTACGGCGCGCTCCTCCCGCCAGCGGCGACGCTTTCGCCCCGCGTCGTCGGCGTGTCGGGGATGTCGAAGACCTACGGCCTGCCGGGGATTCGGACGGGCTGGCTGACCACGCGCGACCGCGACCTGATGACGACCCTCCTGGCGGCCAAAGAGCAGGTCCACATCACCGGCTCGCTGGTCGACGAGGCGATCGCCGCCCGGGCGCTCGAGCGGCGCGGCGAGCTGCTGCCCGGGATCCTCGACGGGATCGCGGCCGCGCTCACGACGGTCCGGGCCTGGCTGGAGGGAGAGCCGCGCCTGGCCTGGGTCGAGCCACGCGGCGGCGTGGTCGGCTTCCCGTGGATCCGGGCCGATGCCGGAGTCGATTGCGACGCCTTTCACCGGGCCCTCGTCGAGCGCCACGCCACCGCCGTGGGCCCCGGCCACTGGTTCGAACGGCCGCGATCCTCGTTCCGCCTCGGCTTCGGGTGGCCGCCTCCCGCGGAGCTGGCCGAGGGCCTGGCCCGAATCTCGCGCACGCTCGACGAGGTGGCCGGGACCCGCGCGTGAGCCGGGGCACCTGGCCGCCACGCTGCCTGCCGTCCCGGCCGGCACCCCCGCGTGGCCCGCCCGACCACCACCCGCGGCTGAGGCGCCCGGCCGACACCCCCGCGTGGCCGGCCCGGCGTCATGCCGCATCCGGTGCCGGTCACCTCACGGGGCCGGCCGCCGGCCGCCCGCCGTGCCGTCGCCGCCCGGCGTGCTCCGCGGACGGCGCCACGCGAACACGCGCGTGGCTGCCACGTCGCACCACACCAGGCCGGCACCCAGGGGCGGCGCGGCCCCCTCCGTGAGCGCCGCCACCCACCCGGCGGACGAGCCGGGGAAGCGCGCAGCGAACACCTCCGGGTAGCGGGCCACGAGCGCCCGGTTCCGGGCCGTCGACCGCACGAGCCAGAGGACGCCGACGTCGCCGGCTCGATCGCCCCAGCGAGCCGCCGCGAGCGCCTGCGCCTCCGCCCGCTTCCTGTCGCTCGACCGAGCGGCCGCGCCGACGTCGCCGATCGAGTTCCAGCACTCGACAAGGATGAGCCGCCTGCGAGCCGGATCCTCCAGCCCGACGTCGGCGGAGTGCCACGGCTCGCTCGGCCGGGTTGCCAGCTCGAAGCTGCGCAGGTAGCCGGCCACCCGGCCGAGGCGCAGCACGAGCTCCTGCATCGCGAGGTGGCCGGCATCGGCCGTGTCGCCGGTCGTGGCTCGCTGCAGGGTGACGACGAGCGGCCTATCAAGGGCCAGCCCGATCCGCTGCCACGCGTCGAGGGTCAGCCCGGCTCCATGGCCACGTTCAGCCCGGCTGACGGACTGGCGGGCGAGCCCGACGCGCTCGCCGAGCTGCTGCTGGGTGAGGCGCTTCGAGGTGCGCCCCACCCGGACCTCGCCGCCGAGCCGCGCGCACTGCTCCCTGGCGCGGCGCTCGGCCTCGATCGTGAGACGGCTGCGGATCCGGGTCGGCATGACCGCTCGATGATCATCTCCTGCACTTGCCTGCGGCTTACCTGCGCCGATGGCCGTCCGCCTCCCCCCGGAGCCGGCCCGCGTGCGTGTCCGGGCCCGCCTGGGTCGGCAGATGCTCATGGAGAGGGCACCGGGCCCGGTAGGCGCGCGGCCACCGGACGTTGGCGGCGCCGGTGCCCTGGATGTGCTCGTGGAGCGGTCATGGCACGGGCGAAGCCGAGGGCACGGCCCCGGACCTCACGGCCCCGGACCTCACGGGCCGCCCGACATCCCGCCCCGGACCGCCCGGGCGCCCGACCTCCCGTGCGAGCCGAGGGCACCGACCGCTGCCTCCGGCGCGGGGGCCGGTTGGCACCCCGGACGGGTGGGAGGCCGGTGCAGATCGGGTCCACTTGTCCTGACGAGCCCCGACCGAGGGCGCTACGCTGACCGGACGCCGCACCGCACGGGGGACCCCGCCCGCATGAGCCTCGTCATCAGGGACCTGCAGAAGTCGTTCGGGACCGTCCGGGCCCTCGACGGCATCAGCTTCTCCGTCGACCCCGGCCAGGTCTTCGGCTTCCTCGGCGCCAACGGCGCCGGCAAGACGACGGCGATGCGGATCGTCCTCGACATCCTCCGCGCCGACGCCGGCGAGGTCACGTGGAAGGGCCGCCCCTCCACCGAGCTGCCGCGTCGCACGTTCGGCTACCTGCCGGAGGAGCGCGGGCTCTACCCTCGGATGAAGGTGCTCGACCAGCTCGTCTTCTTCGCCGGCCTCTACGGTGTCCCGCGCAAGGCCGCCGAGAAGGAAGTTCGCACCTGGCTGGCGCGCTTCCGGGTGCCGGAGTACGCCGACCGGCGCGCCGAGCAGCTCTCCAAGGGCAACCAGCAGAAGATCCAGTTCATCGCCGCGATCCTCCACGACCCCGAGGTCCTGATCATGGACGAGCCCTTCACCGGGCTCGACCCGGTGAACGTGGCGCTCCTCAAGGCCGCCTTCCTGGAGATGCGCGACCGCGGCAAGACGCTGATCTTCAGCACCCACCAGATGGACATGGTCGAGGAGCTCTGCGACGCGATCGCGATCATCGACGCCGGCCGCCTCGTCGCCTCCGGGCCCACCCGCGAGGTCAAGCGCTCCACCGGCAAGCAGGTGGTCCGCCTGGCGACCGACGGCGACCCCGACCTCCCCTGGCTCGAGGGCCTCGAGGGCGTGGCCGTCGTCCGCCCCGGCCGCGACTACACCGAGCTGGAGGTGGTCGGGACGACCGACCCCGAGGTGATCCTCCAGGCCGCGCTCGCCCGCGGCGAGCGGGTCACCCTGTTCGAGATCGCCGATCCCTCGATCGAGCAGATCTTCGTGGAGCGCGTGGGCAAGTCGACCCGCGAGGACGTCTCGCTGGCGGGGGTGCCCGATGCGCCCGGAGCCGCACGCGCGGAGGATCCGGGGGCCGGGCGATGAACGCCACGGTCCGCAACGTCTCCTCCGTCGCCCGGCGCGAGTTCTTCGTCCGGGCTCGGACCCGCTCGTTCCTGTTCGGCACGCTCCTCCTCGCGGTCGCCGGCGCGGCGCTGGCCCTGGCGCCGATCGGGATCCGCTGGCTGGAGGGCGAGGGCGCGGACAAGATCGGGGTCGTGGACAACGCCACCGACCCGGCGCTCACCTTCGACCCGGTGACGCGGCTCTCCCTGCAGCTCAACGCCAGCGCCACCGAGGGCGGGACCGACTTCGAGGTCGTCGCCAGCCCGAGCGAGGCGGCGGCGCGCGCCGCCGTCGACAAGGGCGACCTGAGCGCGGCCCTCGTCATCGCCCGGGACCCCGGCCCGGACCTGTCGTTCATCGTGGTCTCGAAGGACCCGGCCGGCACGCGAAAACCCGAGCTCCTGCGCCAGGCGTCCTACTCGCTGGCCGTCGCCGATCGGCTCGACCGCCTCGGCGTCGCGCCGGGCGCCCAGGCCACCCTCTTCGCGCCGCCCGACGTCGAGGTCCAGGCGCCCGTCCCGTCCGGCCCCGGCGAGCCGACGACGCCGGCGGAGATGGCCGCGGCCGCGGTCGTCGGCCAGCTGCTGGTGATCTTCCTGCTCCTCGCCATCGTGCTGTACGGCCAGTGGGTGGCCACCAGCGCGGCGGAGGAGAAGAGCAGCCGGGTGATGGAGATCGTCATCAGCGCCGCCACGCCGTTCCAGCTCCTCGGCGGCAAGGTGCTCGGCGTCGGTGGGCTGGGCCTCGTCCAGCTGCTGGCCGCGGCGGTGCCCGCCTTCGTCGCCTTCGCCCTGCAGGGCGTCATCGCGGAGGTCGTCTTCGGCGCGCCGGCGTCGTCGCTCGAGCTGCCGCAGGCCCTGACGCCGGGCGTCCTCGGGGCGTTCGTCGTCTTCTTCGTCCTGGGCTACCTGCTCTACTCGACGCTCTACGCGGCGGCGGGCTCGATGGTGTCGCGGATGGAGGACGTCAACAACGTCGTGGCGCCGATGTCGCTCGTCGGGACGCTGGCCTACCTCGTCGGCGTCTACGCCACGATCGGGATCATCCCGGCCGACGCGGGCTGGGTGATCGCGCTCTCGTACTTCCCGTTCACCAGCCCGTACGTGATGCTGTCGCGGGTGATCGCCGGCGATGCCGGCACCACGGACGTCGCGATCGCGGCCGCGATCCTCGTCGTCACCATCGTCATCTGCCTGTGGGCCGCCGGCCGCGTGTACAGCGCCGGCGTGCTGATGTACGGCCAGGCGCCGAGCTTCCGCCGGCTCCTGGGCACGGCGTTCGGCCGGCAGCGGTAGGCCGGTCGCGGCGCGGCGAGGGCGGCTGCCCACTGTGCCGGATACCGACGCAGATCGCCTACTCCGCCGGATAGCCTTCCAGCAGGTCGGAGGGCCCGAACCCAGCTCGCAGCTTGCGTGCGGACGCCCCGATCCCGGTGCGCGAGATGGCGATGAGGGGCGTCGAAGGGTCCACCCCCGGGACGCGAGCAGCGGTCGCGATGAGATGCTCGAGATCGGCTGACTCGAACATGGCGCGGTCGCGCCACTTGATCGAACCGGCGAAGGCGATCGTCGCCGGCGACCTGCCCTTGTCGGCCCCGATCACGTCGACCTCGGGATCGTTCGTTCGCGTCCAGTAGGAGCCGACGAACGTGGCTCCGGGGAGGTTCGGATGCGGCAGCTGACGCTCGAGCGCCGACCGGAGGATGGGCTCGATGGCTCGTCCGCGGAATGTCGGCCAAGCGTCGAGGATCCGCTCGACCACGTGCTCGATCCGGAGTCGCTCGATCTCTGGGAGCGCCGGTTCGACGAAGCGGAGCCAGAACCGCAGGTACGGATCAGCCACGCTGTAGCGTGGCGCTCGGAGCCGGGCCGCGGCGAGCGGCTCCTCGAGCCGCACGATCCGCTTCGCATCGACGAGCGTCTTGAAGGACCGATCCAGGTTCGGCGCCGGGATCCGCGTGGCAGCCGAGACGCCCGCCGAGGTCCTCTCGCCGTAGCCGATCGACGAGAGGACGAGCCGCGCCTGCGTCTCGCTCGGGAACTCGGCATCCAGGATCCGGGTGCCGGCGTTGACGAACGCCGAGTCCGGGTGGCCGAGCGACGCGAGGAGATAGTCCCTGAGGCTCCCTGCCTTCTGCCATTGCGCGGCGAATGCCGGCAGGCCGCCGATGACCGTGTAGGCATCGAATGCGTCGGCCGGCGAGAGTCCCGCGATCGCCGCGATCTCTCGAGGCGACAGCGGATCCACGATGAGCAGTCGCGTCGGGCGGTCGTAGAGTGGACGCCCGTACTGCCCCAGCCGCTCCATCAGCGCCAGGTCCGACCCGACGAGGACCAGGAGCACGGGCGACCTGGACAGCCGGCGCTCCCACGCCGCAGAGAACATCGACTCGATGGCACGAGCCTCGTCGTCGTCTCTCTCGCCGAGATAGGGGAACTCGTCGACGACGATGACGGACGGGCGTTCCCGTGTCGCGCCGGCTGCGGCGGCCACGAGAGCGGCTTCCCAATGGGCGAAGCTGACGCCGGGCGAGCGAGCCTCCTCCGGGAGAGAGCTCTGGGCCAGGGCTTCGGCGAAGCGAGGCAGGTCGTGGTCGGTCGCATTCCGCGTCGAGGTGAAGAAGACGTTCGGCAGCCGATGCCGCTCGATGAACTCCTCCACGAGCCAGCTCTTGCCGACTCGTCGACGACCCCGCGCCAGGATGAACCTGCCGCGACCTGTGGAGCTCACGACGTCGAGCTCCTCGGCGAGCGCAGCGAGCTCACGGCGGCGCCCGACGAACCCGGGGAGGAAGACCTTATCAGTCATGACAACATCATGAGTGATAACATTAGCGTTGGCAAGCCCCTGGTCCCGGTGACCGCTGGGTGCCGACCCAGACGCTCAGGACCCGCGGCGGCGCCACCAGCCCGCCGTCCTGCCCGTGCCGGCCCGGTCGATCAGTAGCGGCGGTCGCGCAGCTCCACCGAAAAGTCGACCCAGCCCCGGAGCCAGGCGAGTGCCTCGCCCCAGCCCTCGCAGGCCTCCGCGTAGGCCTCGAGGACGCCGGGAATGCGGAGGTCGAACGGGCCGTCGGTGAGCGTGAGCAGGGTGCCGTAGCCCTGCGGCTCGAGCTCGATGCGGCAGGTGGTCTCGTGCTTGTCACCGCGCAGCCACGGCCAGCGGAACTCGAAGACCTTGTCGTTCTCGAGCGTCACGGTGTCCCACCACGTGCGCGAGTGGGGGAACACCAGGGTGGTCCGGGTGCCGGCGGCGATCGAGCCGCGGACCTCCTCGGCGAACCAGCGGACCATCTCCTCGGGGTCGGACAGGCTGCGGAAGACGCGCGCCCGCGACGCGTCGAAGCGGCGCACCATGCGGACGAACCGGGGCGCGCCGAGCGGATCGACCTGGGTGCGAACGTCCTCGGTGGTCACGGGTGGAGCCTCCAGCGGGTCGCGGGGTGCCTCGGGGCCGCGCCGACCGCAAGCGTACTCCTGCGACCCGGCGGACGCCCACGGCCGTCCGGCACCACCGCATGCGACGAGCGTCCCAGGCGTGCGAGAGGCGGGCCCTCGGCCGGATCGGTCCCCGAGACCGCGCTCCCCCAGGGCCGCCTGTCATGTCGCCACCCGGCGGTCAACCGCTTGGTGGGATCAGCAGCAGCGACGGGGAGACCGATGCGCTGCCGGGGCTGGATGGGCTGCGCGAGCCGGAAGCCTTCGCGTTGGCCACCAACGACTCGCCGTCAGCGACCAGCGGCGTGCCTGACGCTAGCGGCCAGCTGCACCGCGAGCGCGGTGCCGGGGAAGCCCGGATTCGTCGTGGTGGGCCCGAGAGAGAACGGCCTCCGCCAAACACCGGCGATGTCGTTGCCACCTCGGCACTCCGTGATCTGGAAGCCCGAGAACCCGACGATCTGGTACCAGCCACTGGCCCCCAGCCCGCCGGCTGTATCCCAGACCGGGACGGTCAAGGTGACCTTGTTGTCGATCTGGTAGGAGCAGTCGACGCTGACCTTGTTGCCCTCGAGGCTTCCGATCTTGTCTGGACTCCCGGGCTTCCCGACCTCTCCACAGCAGACGCTCGGGACCGACGGCAACGTGAGCGGGGCGATCGCGTCGGCGGTTGGTATGACCATCGAAGCGGACCCGGACGTCGTGATCTGACCGATGACCGGCGTGATTGGTTGGAAGGGGGCGTGACGCCTACTTGACGAGCCCGAGGAAGTAGGCCTTGTCCGAGCTTGATGGGGGCTGGATTGTCACGCCCGGCGGGATGCTCCCCGGCCCATAGGCGAAGACCTTCTTGAAGTAGGCCTTTATCGACTTAACCGCAGGAGCCCAGTTGATCTCCTTGAGCTGCATTTCGACGACACCAACGATGCAGTAGTCCGTGCCTGAGCCGTTTCCGCGGATCACGTCCGTCGTTCCGGAGCATCCAGTGCCGTAGACGGGCACGAGGATCGGCGTCTGATTGTCCAGGTAGTCCTGAAGGCAGGCCTTGATCCCGTTGTCACTCACTCCGCCCTTGTTCTTGGCGCCTGGCGAGTTCTCGATCCACGAGGGTAGGGTAAAGCCCGGACTGTCCGGAGTGCAGACGCTATCCATGAGAGTGCCCGCGTCTACAGCACCGGTCCATGACAGCCAGCCGAAGCTCCCCGGGGCATCCAATGCGGCGTCCGTAACCTGATAGACACGGCCTTCCTGGAACCACATGCGTTCACCCGTATCCGGGTTCCTCGGTTCGAGAAGAGCGATTGGGAGGAGCTGCCCAGCCCCCGCGTAGGTCCTGGTGCTACCGGCTAGAGCCGTCGCGGTCGTGTTGACGTTCCAGCTGCTGATCGGGTTCTGGTTGAGCATGGACATCACCGGACCGACGATCAGCGTCGGCGTCGGCCGGTTGACGTCGACCTCTACGCCGAGGGCGCCACCTGGGATGAGCCCGCCCTCGGTGACAGGTGCGAATGCAGTCCGGGCGGAGTTGACGTATGACGCGCTCCAACTGCAACCGCTGGCGACCGTGCAGCCATTGGCATCTGCGACCACTCCGATCTCGCCGTAAACGGCGCCGGACGATCGCGATCCGCCGATGTACTGCTCCGCCACCTGCCGGGTGCCGGCGAGTGCCGAAAGGTCGGACACGTTCTGCGCGTCACGGCGACCAGTGAATGCGAAGCCGGCGTCGACTACGAGACCGACCATGAGCAGCAGGAATAGCACGGAGCCCGCGAAGAGGACGAGGATCTGGCCACCCTCGACGTTGGGCTCCCGGCTCCGCAGGTGACGCATGCGTCTATGTCCTCCTTGGGAACGGACCGCTAATTGTTGAAGGCCACCTGGGCTGAGCCACCGATCCTTAGATCGCCGACAAGCCCCGCAACTCCTGGGGTGAGCAGTCGGAACGAGTCGACGTGGAACTCGATGCTCATCGTGTCGCCGCTCCGACACCCTGCAAGGCCGCCGGCTCGGACCATGCCCGAGGCGTTCAGGCACTCCCGCGTCCAGTAGGGAAGTCCCTCCGCGTCATCGCCCTCGGGTGGTGCCGCCGCTCCTTGAAGCTGGATGCCTACGACCCGCCGAATGCAGTCCTCGCGGGTGGCATCGGTCGGGCACGCAGACGTCCAGCCCATCACGGAATTCGCGCGCGCTGCCTCGCGGGCGGCCTGGTTGGCGCTATTGGTGACGAAGACATACCGGCCGAGATCGACCAGCCCAAAGAACAAAAGCATGAATATTGGGAAGACCAGTGCGAACTCAACGAGCGCCTGGCCCCTGGAACCGTGGCGACGCATCACTGAGTCACCGTGATGCCGCTGCCCGGGGCGGCGCAACTGTAAGCGTCAAGAGACTGCGTAGCAACGATTGCGTTGGTCTGACCTTGCCAGCTGGCCATCGAGCCGGTGAAGCCGGCGCCTGCGGGGCTCGCGCCAAATGCCGTCTCTGCGTTCGTCTTCGTCAGACCGACGAGCTTTGGGACGACGATGTCCGAGCCTGAGCAGGACTGGACGGTCACCGAAGTCGTGGCGCTGGCGGAGAGGCCGCCGTCGGCAGTGCCGGACGCGACTTCTGGTGGGTTTGCACCGTTTGAATTGTAGATTCGCGAGAACCGGCACGAGTACGACGCGCCAGGCCCGAGGATCGTTGGGCGGGCCGGGCAGTTCACGTTGGTCGGCAGGCTCCCGCTGCTGTCAGTCAGCGCAAACGTCGTGGCATTCTGACCACCTGTGTTCGTCACGGTGATCCGGAACCACATCTCCACGCTGGGGACCCGTGTGTTGCGATAGGCCGTCCATTCCGTCCGGCCCCCGAACAGCGGGCCGTCGCCGCTACCGCCCTTCAAGTAGACATGGACGTTCTTCGCGATCGCAAGCTTGGCTGGGGCGGCGATGATCTTGACCGTCGCCGCTCCTTGCCGAGGTTCGATCTCCGCGGCATCGACGGTCACCGTGTTGTCGTACAGCAGTTCGGGTGGGCCTCCGGTGTTTGGTGCCGCAACGACGTACGTGCAGACCCACACTGCGCCAACCGCCAACGTAGAAGGCCAGCTCGGACACCCGGCAGTGCCGTAGAGCGACGCCAAGTCGACTCGGTCATCGGAGATCGTCGCGGAGGTCAGCGTCTCGCCGCCGATGTTCCTCACCGTTATGCGGTATGTGACCGGCTCGCCAGAATCGACTTCTAGGTATTGCGGATCGTTGTTCTCATCGGCAATCGGCGTGAGCGCAAGGTTCGTGCAGTTGGCGCCAAGGCAAGCTTCCTTGTCTACGCTCGCACCAGGTGTGGGGTCAAACGCGAGGTTCAGGACCCTCGACCGGGATTCCGACTCGAGGACGATCGAGTTGCCCAGCATCTGGCCGAGGATGGGCGTGACAAGGCGGAATGTGTGACGTGCCCGTACAACGTACGTGTAGGTCTGGTTCTCGTCACGTCCACACAGGGTCATCGGGTTCTGGTTGGCCCCACTTGAGTCCAGGCATTGGATCAGTGTTGCCTCCACTCCTCCGGCCAGCGAGGAGCCCTCGAGGGCGACTCGTGCCTCGACGTTGTTTGTCCCTGTACAGATGTCCCGCGATGCATCTCGGCAGATCGGGTTGGTCGCTCCGTAGGCGGCGCCTTCCTTCGCGGCGTTCACCACCGAAACGTACGCGTAGAAGAGGCGGCCGAAATCGGCCGCCATCGCGAAGAGGAGAAGCATGATCGGCAGGACCAGCGCGAACTCGACAACGCTCTGGCCGCGGGATCGCTGACGGCGGCCGGGTGTGGCGATAGGGGCAGTCACGGCCGATAGGGTCCCTCCCTGCGTAGTACCGACGTACTATCGGTGCGCCACCTTACAGATCACCTTACGATGCTGTGCGACGGCAGCAACCGGTGCGCGCCGGCACCGCAGCTCTTGGCGCACGACCGACCGCGGGTCGGCGCCGCCCCGTGGGGTCCCACGACCGGGAGTACGACCTCGCCATGGAGCACCCGACGTGGGCACGCCACGATGCCGCACATGAACAAGCGCATCGCAGCCGCGGTTCTCTGGTTCTTCGCCGGGTGGTACCTGGGCGGCTACATCGCCCTGTTCCTCGGCATCTCGGACGCGATCGGCCCGATCCTGGGCATCAGCGCCGCGGTGCTGATTGCCGGGGATCCGCTCCGGGTCATCTGGCCGGGCCGGCAGACCACCGCGGTCGCCGAGGCGGGGTCCGAGCTGCTCACCGACGAGATCGCCGAAGCCGCCTGAGCAGGTTGCCGCGCGGGTCGCGGCGCCGGTCGCGGCGCCGGTCACCGCGCGTCAGGCCTCGATGGGGGCCTCCGCCGGGAGGGTCAGCGTGAACGCCGCGCCGCGGGACGGATCGGCGCGGTCCCTTGCCGGAATTCCGTCTGCGAGTGCCAGGTCGCCGTCGTTGGCGCGGGCGAGCGCCCGGCCCACGTAGAGGCCGAGGCCGGTGCCGTCACGGTCGCCCGAGGCGCCGCCGCGTCCGTAGCGCTCGAACAGGCGCTCGCGGTCCTCCGGGCTGATCCCGGGACCGCGGTCCGCGATCGTCAATGTCACCCGGCCGGCCGCACCCTCCACCTCGACCCGGGCCGTCACCGGCGCGCCGCCGCCGTACTTCACGGCGTTGTCGAGGAGCGCCCAGAGCACCTGGTCAACCTGGTCCGGGTCGGCCACCGCGAGCCAGCCACCCGCGTCGTCGGCCAGCTCGAAGGGGACGGCGCCGGCACCGGTCGCCGCGCCCGAACCCGCCCCCAGCGCCTCCCAGGCGCGGCGCACGCGCGGGCCCAGGGCGAAGACCTCGGCCACCGGGCGGAGCACGCCGGAGTCGAGCCGGCTCACGGTGAGGAGCTGGCGCACCATCCGCGAGAGGCGCTCGCTCTGCTCGGCGATGATCGCGAGGCGCCGGTCGGGCTGGCCGGTCGACGCCTGCTCGCCGGCCAGCTGGTCGGCGTTCGCCCGGATCCGCGCCAGGGGCGTCTGCAGGTTGTGCGAGACGCCGCGCAGGAAGTCGTCCTTCTCGGCGTCGAGGGCCCGGAGCCGCTCGTTCTGGGCCTCCACGCGCCCGAGCAGCTCGGCATCGCGTAGCGCGACGGCGAGGCTGGCGGCAAAGAGCTCGAGGAGGTCCTGGTCGGCCGGCTCCCAGCGCGTCGTCGCGGGGGCGTGACCGACGAGCGCGCCGGCCACCGCCCGGCCCGTGCGCAGCTCAGCCCGCACCGGCTGCGGCTCGCCGGGCACGCGCTCCTCGTACTCGAGGTCGTCGGGGTCGCCGAGGACGATCCGGGCGTCGGTGAGCCCCAGGCAGGCGCGCGCGTCGCGTGCCGCCCGCTCCAGGAGATGCGTCGCCCCGTCGTCCGGCGCCCAGGCGGTGATCGCCTCGACTGCCCGGGCGACCTGCTCGTTCCGGCGGGCGAGGTCGGCCGCCAGATCCTCCTGGCGCTCGGCGAGGCGGCCCAGCTCGTCGTCGGCGAGCGGGGGCAGGGGGTCGGGGCGCTGGCCGGCGGTGATCCGGTCGAGCCGGTCGGCCAGGGCTCGGAGCGGCCCGGTCACGATGCCGACGAGGTACCCGCCGACGGCGAGCCCGACCAGCGCCGCGACCACGAGCGAGGTGAGCACGAGGGGCAGGATGCCGGTGCTGCCGTTGACCACCAGGAGCAGGCCAAAGACGGCAACCGGCAGCCCGGCGGCGACCATCACCGCGAGGGTGATCCGGGCCCGCAGGCTGGTACCGCTCACGACGAGCTCGCCTCCGGCGGCGGGGTGGCGTCCGGCGGCGGGGTGGCGTCCGCCGAAGGAGGCGATCCCGGGGGCCGGGTCGCTTCCAGCCGGTAGCCGACGCCGCGGACGGTGATGAGGTGCCGCGGCCGGTTCGGGTCCGTCTCCAGCTTCGTGCGCAGCCGGCGCATCGTCACCCAGACGTACGACGGGTCGGCGTCCTCGGTGTCCGCCCAGCCGCGCTGGAGGAGCGTCTCGGTGGCCACGGTCTGGCCGAGGTTCGCTGCAAGGGCGTAGAGGAGGCGCGATTCGGTCGGGGTCAGGGAGACGTCGGCCCCGTTGACGGTGGCGGATCGGCGGTGCAGCTCGAGGACGAGGTCGGAGCCGAGGACCACGCGCTGGCCGGGGAGCCGGTCGCCGAGCCGACGCAGGACGCGGTTCACCCGCGCCCGCAGCTCGGGGTAGTGGTAGGGCTTCGTGACGTAGTCCTCGGCGACCTCGTCGAGGAGGAGCGCCTTCGAGTCGCCGGCGTCGATCGCCGACAGGACGATGATCGGCAGGTCGGCGCGGGCCTTGATCTCGCGGGCCAGGGACAGGCCGTCGCGGCGCGGCATCATCATGTCGAGGATGACGAGGTCGGGCCAGCCGCTCTGCAGCCGCCGCAGGGCCTCCTCGCCGTCGCGGGCGGTCGCCACGTCGTAGCCGTCGTCGCGGAGCTGCTCCGCGAGCACGACGAGCAGGTTGGCGTCGTCGTCGACGAGGAGGAGCCGGGCCGGGCGCTCCTGCCCCGCGGGCCCGCCGCCGATCATCATGGGGCGAGCATAGCGCGCGTCGCGGTCCCTCCTGCCGTCTCCGCGCCTGTCCCCTACGGCGCCTTCGAATCCAGGAAGCGGCAGCGGGGCGCGATGGGGCAGCGGGCGCAGGCCGGCTTGCGCGCGTCGCAGGTCTTCCGGCCGTGCTGGATCAGCAGGACGTGCGCCGGGTGGACCTCCTCGGGCGCGAGGAGGTGCCAGTAGATCTCGTGCTGCTCGTCGGGGCCGGCCTTCGGCGGGACCAGGCCGATCCGCCGGCTGACGCGGTCCACGTGGGTGTCGACCGGCATGAGCGGCAGGCCGAAGCAGAAGAGGAGCACGATCGAGGCGGTCTTCTTGCCGATCCCGGGCACCTGGGTCAGCCAGTCGCGCGCGGCGTGCGGCTCCATCTCGGCGAGGAAGGCGAGGTCGTGGCCGGTGCCGCCGGTGGCCTCGCGGATGTGGCGCAGGGCGTTCTGGATCCGGGGCGCCTTCTGCGGGGCGAGGCCGCCCGGGCGGATCACCTCGGTCAGCTCGTCCAGGGGGGCGTTCTCGATGGCGTCCCAGTCGGGGGCGGAGCCGGGGTCGAGGCCGCGGCCGCCCCAGCCCTCGGGCGGGGCCTCGGTGCCATCGGGCGCCGTCATCCGGTGGACCGTGATCGGGCCGGCCGCGGGGTAGGCGTCGCGCAGGGCCTGGAAGGCGCGCTCGGAGTTCACGTCCGCGGTGTTCTGGGAGAGGATCGTGAGGACGAGCTCCGATACGGGGTCCAGGCGGGTGTCGCGGCGCGGCGTGCCGTAGAGGGCGGCGAGCTCGGCGAGGACGAACGGGACGAGGCCGGGGCGTTTCCGGTCGATGGAGCGGGCCCAGGTGCGGGCCGGGTCGGGCTTGCGGCGGGCGGGCTTCCGCCTCGCCGGCGGCGACGCGTGGGCGGCCTTTGTCTTCGCGGTGCGGACGCTGACGAGGGTGTCGGTCATGTGCGGAGTATGCCCACGCGATGCCCGACTCGGACCTCGTGGCGGTCACCTGGGTCCCGGTTGCGTTCAACTCCACATCGGGCACCTTGACGGTGCCGACGAGCAGGATTCTTGAGTCGAACGCGCGGTTTGCTGCCATCGGCCGGCCGCGGCGTGGAATCCTTGAGTTGGACGTTCGCTTTCCGGCCACGATAGCGGTCGGAGGTGCGCAGTGTGTAGTTCAACTCAACAGGGGCGCCGCGGCCCCGCCTCCTGCGCCGCGGCCCGGCCTCCTACGGCGCCGCCCCAACTCCGGGGGCGCGACGGGGTCTCGCCTCCGGCGGCGCGCCCGCCGCCGCGCGCCTACCGCCCCAGCCCGATCGCCCAGCCCGACCAGGCGCGCGAGGCGCTCCCCACAGCGCGCGAGGGGGGCGGGCCCGGCGGCCATCGCCTCCTCGATCGACTGCGGGCGCTCGGCGGCCGGCACGGCGACGGCACCGACGACGGCGAGGGCCGCGATCCCCTCCGGTTCCACGCCACCGCCCACGGCGATGCACGGGACGCCGGCGTCGGCCGCGCGCCGGGCCACCCCCAGGGCGGTCTTGCCGAAGGCGGTCTGGCCGTCGATGCGGCCCTCCCCGGTGAGCACGAGGTCGGCGCCGTCGAGCTTCTCGGCGAAGCCCGTGGCGTCCATCACGAGGTCGACCCCCGGCACGATCGCGAACGATCGGAAGCGGTCGCGCAGGCAGGCGAGCCCGAACACGGCGCCCCCGGCCGCGCCGGCACCAGGAGTGTCCCGCTCGCGGCGGCCGGTCGCGGCCTCGAGCGCGTCGGCCCAGCGGCCGAGGGCGGCGTCGAGGTTGCGCACGTCGACGTCGGTCGCTCCCTTCTGGGGGCCGTAGACGGCGGCCGCCCCCGCCGGGCCCAGCAGCGGGTTGCTGACGTCCGACGCGATCCGCAGGTCGACCTCCGCGAGGCGTGGATCGAGGTCGCCGAGGTGCATCTCCAGCGTGGGGTCGACGGTCATCCCCAGCCCGAGCGCGGCGAGGATGCCGAGGCTGCCGTCCGTCGTGGCGCTGCCCCCGACGCCGAGGTCGATCCGGCGGATTCCCGCGTCGAGGACGGCGCGCAGGACCTCCCCGGTGCCGTAGGTCGAGGCGTTCACGGCGTCGCGCTCGTCGGGTGCGAGGCGGGAGAGGCCGGATGCCGCCGCCAGCTCCACCACCGCGCGGGTGCCGTCGGCGGAGATCAGCCAGCGGGCCTCGATCTCGCGGCCGACGGGATCGTGGACTCCGGCTGTGCGCCACTCCCAGCCGCCGGCGGCCTCGATGGCGACGGCCGTCCCCTCGCCGCCGTCGGCGAGCGGGGCAAGGCGGATCTCGTCATCCGGGCGGGCGCGGTGCCAGCCGTCGGCGAGCGCGCGCGCCACCTCGACCGAGGTCAGCGAGCCCTTGAACGAATCGGGGGCGACGAGGATCGTGAGCGGTCGGCCGGGCATGGCGCTACGTCCGTGAACGACCGCTACTCGCCCGCGGGCGCGGCGCGGCGCTCCAGGTACTCGGGGATCCGGATCATCGGTGGGCGCTCGCGGTCGGCGATCTCGATGATCTCGAGGCTCAGGTGGTCGTCGCCGTAGCGTGGCAGCTTCATCGACGAGCCGAGCTCGGCGAAGAGCCGGGCCCGCCGCCGCTCCTCGAGACGCTTCATGACCGCCTGGAGGATGACGAAGCTCATCCGCGAGAGGCCCTCGAGCTCCTGGTTGCGGTGGACCCGGCGTTCGAGGTCGACCTGGCCGAGCCCGTCGAGGCCGGCCCGCTCGGCGACGTCGATGAGATGGCCGATCTCCACGGCGTAGCCCGTGAAGAACGGGATCGCCTCGAGCAGGGTCCGCCGTCCCGCGTACTCCCCTGCGAGCGGCTGGATGAAGCCGGAGAGGTCCGGGAAGAAGAGGTTGATGAGCGGCCGCGCGACGAGCTCGGTGACGCGCCCGCCTCCACCCTCCTTCAGGACGCCGCCCTCCACGATCGGGCGCTGGTAGTAGCCCTTGACGTACTGGATCCGCGGCTCCGTGAGTAGGGGGCCCAGGGTGCCGTAGGCCATTCGCGGGTGCCAGTTGCGGACGTCGGTGTCGCACCAGACGACCAGGTCGCCGCTGGTCTCGTAGAGGCTCTTCCAGAGCGCCTCGCCCTTGCCCCGATACGAGCCGTAGCGCGGCAGGACGTCCGGATGCTGGACGACGCGGGCCCCCTCGGCCTCCGCGATCTCGCGGGTCCGGTCGGTCGAGGAGGAGTCGATGACGAGCAGCTCGTCGACGAGCGGGACGCCCTCCATCAGGATCCGCCGCGCACGCGACACGATCTCGCCGATCGTGTCCTCTTCGTTGAGCGTCGGTAAGACGAGGCTGACCGTAAGCCCCTGCTGCTCCTTCAGCGCGACCAGGCGGCGGAGATTGCGGTACTCGCCGTGATGGAAGTTCGACTCGCCGAACCAGCGCTCGACGCGCGCCGGGATGGCTCGCGACTCCTCCGCGGCGCGATCGGCGGCGACGAGCGATTCGGCCCGTCCCGCCAGGGCCTCGAACGTGGCTCGCCCGATCCGCTCCTGCGTCTTGACGACGATGACCGGCGGCTTCGCCCGGGCGGCGATCGCCTCCGGCAGCGCTCCGAAGAGGAAGGCGTCGCCGCCGCTGCCCTCCGGCACGGCCGAGGCGCCCATGATCACGACGTCGGCCGTCTCCGCCTCGCGGAGGATCGCGTTCCGGACGTTGGGGGCCTCCCGGAGGACGCCGTCGGCATGCCCGCGGGCGTGCTGCTTGAGGAACGTGGCGAGGGCGTGCTCGGCCTGCGCCCGGACGGTGCTCGTGACGCCCGGCGGGATGACGTGGAGGACGACGATGCGCGCGTCGTGGTGGCGGGCGAGCGCGTCGGCGAACTCCAGGGCCAGCTCGGCGTGCGGGCCGCCCCGGACCGGGACGAGGATCCGGCGCACCTCGCCGAAGGGTCGCTGCTTGATCACGGCGATGTCGCACGGCGCCTCGCGGACGACGGCGTCGATCGTGGAGGAGAAGACCGGCCCCGACGGGGTCGCGGCGCCAGCGGCCCGCCCGCGCCCGGCGCGGCCTGCCGGTGCGCGTCCGTTCGCCGGCCGGCCGCCCCAGCCGAAGATCAGGAGATCGGCGTCGATCTCGCGCGCAGCCTCCACGATCCCCTCGGCTGCCCGGCGCCCGATGCGCACGAGGGGTCGGATCCGCGTGCCGGGCGGCGCGTAGTCGAGGACCTTCTGGAGGAGCCGGCGCGCCTGGCGCGCGCGCGTCGCGCCCTCGGACAGGGCGACGTCTTCCGGCACCTCCACGATCCCGAGCGCGGTCAGCTCGCCGGAGCGCGGGTCGAGGAGGTCCGCGCCGATGCGAACGAGGTCCTCGGCGGTTGCCGGGTTGGCCACCGGGATGAGGATCCGGGCCGGCAGGGGCGTCCGGCGGCTCATGCTTCCTCTCCCTCGCGGTCGGCGGCCGTGGCGACGTCCTGGGCGGCCCGCCAGCGCTCCACGAGGTACGGCTTGCGGAGCTCGAAGGCCCGCGCCTGGCGCTCCACCCGCTCCTCCGCGTCGACCTGGGCCATGTGGCGGCACTCGATGACGAGGCCCCCGACGCGCCCGAAGTAGAGGGGGACGAGGGCCGCGACCAGGCGCTCCATGGGGATGCCGCCGAAGCGGGCGGCCACGACGAGGTCGTAGACGATCCCCGCCCACAGCTCGTCGGGGAAGTGGAAGCCGGCCACGGCGTCGCTCATCTCGTCGGTGCCGACACCGTTGGAGCCGCTCTCCGCGCCGCCGATCCCGAGCCGCCGGGCTGCGCTCTCGGCGAGCTTCGCTGCCTCGATCGCGAGCTCCTCGGCCGCCGCTGCATGGGCGGGGGCGAGCATCGCCCGCCAGGTCTCGACGAGCGTCACCTGGCCGGCCCCGAACTCGGACAGCAGGCGCAGCGTGTTGACCTGCAGCGGGCCGGGTTCCACCCATCGCTCGAAGCCATAGGCGGGGACCTCGTGGCTGCCGTGGATGTCGAGCCACGCGTCGGGGTGCCGGCCGGCGAGCCCGAGGATCGTGCCGAGGACCTGCCGGAACATCGGGCCGAGGTCGGCGGACGGGTCCTTCGGGTCGTGGACCTTCGCACCCAGGCGGGTCTCGCAGACGGCGAAGCCGCCGACCAGCGCGTGGGTGGTCATCCAGATGTCGATCCCGAACTTGCTGACCTCGGGCGTCCAGTCCGCCTGGGCGAGGTAGTGCCGCACGAGGTCGCCCGAGACTCCGAAGTCACCGCCGATCGGCTGGCGGATGCGGCGACCGTACAGGGCCCGGGTCAGGGGGTAGGTGACGGTGTTGGTGATCGTCCCGTCGTACTTGTGACGCGCGTAGAGCGGCGTGACGTAGTCGAAGCCGCCCTTGAGGATGGGTCCGGCGAGGAGCTCGATCCATTCGGGGGTGATCGAGCGGAGGTCGGAGTCGACCACCACCAGGGCGCGCGCGTCGAGCGCCGACGCGATCTCGAAGATGGTCCGCAGGGCGGCGCCCTTGCCGCCGATCCCGTCGACCTCGGGGTAGGTGAGGGTCAGGCGCTCGAGGCGGTTCGTGGGGCGAACGAGGAGGATCCGTTCGACGTAGTCCGGGGGCTCGGTCTCCGCCACGACGCGCTGTGTTCCGTCAGGCGAACCGGCATCGGAGTTGACCAGGAGCGGTCGGAGGTCGGCGAAGTACTGGACGAGGCCGGCCTGGGCGGCGCGCGTCACGTGGCCGATCGTCGTCGCATTCTTGAAGCTCGGGATCCCGACCACGAGGTCGGCCCGGCCCAGGCGATCGATCTCGGCGCGGATCGCCGGTGTCAGCACGGTGGACGGCACCGTTTCACCCTACCACGGGCGGCGGCGGCGGCGGCGGCGGTGGTGGTGGTGGCGAGGTGGCGGCTCGCGCCACCTCGCCCATCTGGGGCAAGCACCGCGGCACGGCACCGGCGCGATCTGGCGCATGGTGCGGGAGCGGGCGCGCAGCCGGTCAGCGACGCGACGGCCGGCGAGCGATGGTCAGCGGCGCGGCATCGTGATCAGCGACCAGTCCTCGTTGACGGCGCCGGGATGGTAGCGGCTGTTGGCCTCCTTGTAGGCGAGGCCGCCGAACCCGAGCGCCCGCCAGGTGATGATGAAGCTGCCCGCGGGCTCGCGGACGAAGGTCGTCCGCCGAACGCGGGGTCCCTCTGGCAGGACGCTCTCCAGGAGCCGCTTGCGCTCGAGGAGCGGCACGTCGCGCAGGTCGTCCTCGTCGAGGACCAGCAGGTCGACGGCGACGAAGGCGATGGGGACCGGCTCGCCCGCGGCCGCCGCCTCAGCCTGGCCGATCGTCCGCGCGGTGACCCGCCCCGGGATCTGCCCGCGCCCGGCAACCGCGTCGGCCGCCCGCTTGCCCATGAAGAACTGCGTGACGTGCTCGCCCAGCCCGGGGGTCTGGTCGAGGTCGAAGTCGACCCCAACGCCCGAGCGGAGCGCCTGGTCCGTGAGGTAGCCGTCGAGGATGAGCGGCTCGACGCGGGCGACGGACGCGAGTTCGGCCGTGATGTCCGGGTGATCGGCGCCGAGGTCCTCGCCCTCTGCGTCCACGAGCCGCACGCCGTTCGGGCCCGCGTGGGCGAGGATGCGGACGCCGTCCCAGGCGGGCTCGACGACGGGATCGGTCAGCTCCTTCGGCTTGCGCCGGCCGAAGGCCTGCGGCCGCCAGGTTCGGGTGTCGGGTTGCATGCCGGCATGCTACGACGGCCGGCGCGCCGGGCGCGAGGACGGCGTGGTCCTGCCCGGCACGGCTGTCAGCGCCTGCTTCTCCGTGACGTCGGCAGTCTCCACCGGCGAGAAGGCGCGTCGCCGGTCCTCGCTTTGAGCAGACTATCTGTTCGCTTGCGCGGTCCTCGAGCACGGAATTCACGCCGAAGTGCGGATCCGGGATGAGTCGCACGTTCCCCCTCGCCGATCCTGAGCAGACTATCTGTTCAGAGGGTGGGATCGACGGGCCACCGCCACCGCCCGCCGCCCGCGCCGTGCTCCGCCCGCCGGCATCCGTGTGAAGCGTGCGCGACGGGCTTCCCGGTGCGGGCGCGGCCCGGTAGGATCGCCCGGATGGCCGCCGACACGACGCCCGACACGCCTCCGCCGCCCCGGGCGGGGCTCCCGACTGGCGGCCAGGCGGGAGACCCCACCGGCGAGCGACCCCGCGGCGGGCTGGGCAGCCGGCTCGCCGGGCTGTCGCCCTCGGGACGGGCCCGTGTTCCCGCGTCGTGGGCGCTCTACGACTTTGCCAACACGATCTTCAGCTACGCGGTGGTCTCCACCGCCATCGGCCTGTGGCTGACCGAGCCGGACAACTTCGGCCAGGACCTGGGGCAGCTGGTGCAGACGATCTGCATCGTCGTCTCGGTGGGCATCAACGCCTTGGTGTCGCCGCCGCTCGGTGCCCTGAGCGATCGCGGCGGTCGGCGGCTCCCGTTCCTGCTGTTCTTCACGATCCTCACGATCGTGCCGGCCGCCCTCATCGGCCTCAGCGCCGCCGTGGTCGGTGCGATCCTCTTCACGATCGCCAACTTCAGCTACCAGGCCGCGCTGATCTACTACGACGCGACGCTCTCGACGGTCTCGTACCCCGTCACCCGCGGCAAGCTGTCCGGGATCGGCGTCGGTGTCGGCTACATGGGCACGATCGCCATCGCCCTGCTCCTGATCGTCCTCGACCCGCCCGTCGCCGCGTACTTCCCGATCTCGATGGCGCTCTTCGCGATCTTCGCCGTCCCCATCTTCGTGTTCGTCCGCGAGCGGGGCACGGGTGCGCCGACCTTCACCTGGGCGGACGCCCGCGCCTCCTTCACCCAGATCGGCCGGTCGATCGACCACGCCCGACAGGTGCCGGGGCTCGGCCGCTTCCTCCTGGGCCGGTTCTTCTACTCCGACGCGGTCAACACGATCATCGTCGTGATGAGCGTCGTGGCCGTGCGGGCGATGGGCCTGACCGAGCAGCAGTACCTCATGGTGACCGTGCTGCTCACGGTCGTGGCCATCAGCCTCAGCTTCGCGTGGGGGCGCCTCGTCGACCGGTTCGGCCCGCGGCGGACGCTCCTGTGGGTTCTCGCGAGCTGGGCCGCGGGCCTCCTCATCGGTGTCGTGGCTCTCAGCCTGCCGGGTACGCCCGTCGGGATCGGGCTCTTCGTCATCGCCGGGGCGATCGTGGGGAGCGGGCTCGGCGGGGTCCAGGTGGCCGACCGCGTCTTCATGCTGCGCCTCTCGCCGCCGAACCGAATCGGCGAGTTCTTCGGCCTCTACGGGCTGGTGGGAAAGGGCTCCCAGGTCGTCGGCCAGACGCTCTACGGCGTGACGGTCTTCCTGCTCTTCGGCACGCTCGGCAACGGCGCCTACCAGGTGGCCGTGCTGACGCTCCTCGGGACGATGATCGTGGGATACCTGCTGATCCGGCCGGTCAGCGACCACTGGGCGGGGTCGATCGACGCTGCGGCCGTGAGCTCGGAGCTGCCCGCCGCCTGACGGAGGCGCGGGGTAAGGGTACGGTAACGCCCCGACGATGACGTCCGGAGAACGGCGCCGCCCCGGCGTGGACGGCGACGCCCCGGTGGGTCCTGCGAGCCGGGCGGGTACGTCGACGCCCCGGCGAGGGCCGGGGCGTCGGGCTTGTGGCGGGAAGGGCGGCCGGTCGGCCGCGGGCTCAGGCGATGTCGTGGGCGAGGTCTGCGCAGGCGACGGCGCAGCCGCGCGCGTCACGCCCGGCCGACCCGACGAAGTGGTACCACCTGCGGGCGCCGGTGAAGCCGGCGTCGTCGGCGGACTCGCGGGTCGTGAGGCGGCAGCCGCAGGCGTCGCAGACGACCGTCTCGGTGGTGACGCGGGTCGCGGTCGCGGCCGGGGAGCCGAAGTTGCGGCTGTAGGTGGGGGGGATGAAGTCGATGGCGGTCATGGCGTCGGCGTCCTCGCTCTTGGGTGGCCCTGCAGAGGGGGTGGAGCGGCTGAGAGCCGCGGGGACACCACCCCGATGCTCCGACGGTAGGCGAGGCGGACGGCCGGGTCAGTACCGCGGCGGGGGCTGTTCCGTTTCGATTCGGTTGTCGGATCGCGCGCGCCGGCGCCGTGGCCGGCCGGCGCCGGGGCCTGCCGGCTCGTCGTTGCCGGCCGGCCCGGGTTGGCCGGCCGGCACTAGCCCTCGTACCCCTGCGGATGCGCCGTGCGCCAGGCCCAGGCGGAGGCGACCATTTCCTCGAGATCGGGGTGCGCCGGTTTCCAGCCCAGCACGTCGCCGGCTCGACTCGCGTCCGCCACCAGCGTGGGCGGGTCGCCGGCGCGCCGAGGCCCGACATGGTGCGGAACCGGTCGTCCGGTTGCCGCCTCGGCGGCCGCCAGCACCTCGCGGACGCTGAAGCCGCCGCCGTTCCCCAGGTTGAGGGCCAGGGCCGCCGCTCCCCCGTCGGGAGCGGCGGTTCGTGGGTCGTCCGGCGCGGTCGCCTCGAGGGCGAGCAGGTGGGCCCGGGCGAGATCCTCGACGTGGATGTAGTCGCGGATGCAGGTCCCGTCCACCGTCGGGTAGTCGGTCCCGAAGACCGTCAGCTCGGCGCGGCCCTCGATCGCCCGCAGGACGTTCGGGATGAGGTGCGTCTCTGGCTCGTGGGACTCGCCGTTGCAGCGGGAGGCACCGGCGACGTTGAAGTAGCGCAGGCTGACGCTGCGCAGCCCGTACGCCGCCGCATACCAGCACAGCGCGCCTTCGAAGGACCGCTTCGTCTCGCCGTACGGGTTGATCGGAGCGAGTACGGCGTCCTCGCGGATGGGGACGCGCGCCGGGATGCCGTAGACGGCGGCGGTCGAGCTGAAGACCAGGCGTCGCACGCCGGCCTCGCGGAGGCATTCGAGGAGGTTCACGCCCCCGGCGACGTTCTCCCGGTAGTAGAGCGCCGGGTTGGCCACGGATTCCCCGACGAGCGACCGGGCAGCGCAGTGGAGGACGGCGTCGACGGGATCCGCGGCCAGGAGGGCCCGCAGGCGGGTCGGGTCGCCGTAGCTGCCCTCCACGAGGCGGGCCCCGGGGACGACGGCGGCGCGGTGGCCCATGCTCAGGTCGTCGAGGATGACGACGTCGTGGCCGGCCGCCACGAGCGCCTCGACGGACACGGATCCGACGTAGCCGGCACCGCCGGTGACGAGCACGCGCATCAGGACCTCCGGAGCAGGCGCCGCAGGATCCCCGGGCGCGCGGACGTGGGATGGGATGGGCTGCCGGTAGCCGCGTCCGTCGGCGACGCGGCAGGCGCCAGCGTGGCAGCCTGCGCAGTGGCCGGCGCCGACGCGGGTGTCTCCGTCGCCGGCTCCGCCGCCGGCGCCGTGGCCGGCTCCGCGAACGGCGCTGCTGTCGCCGGCTCCACGGCCGGCGCGGCCGCCCGGTAGCGTGCGACCTCCTCCAGGCGCTCGACCATCCGGCGCGCCGTCGCGTTCTCCGGGTCGATCTCGAGGGCGGCCCTCGCGAGGGCCAGCGCCCCGGCGTCGTCGCCGCGTTCGAGCGCGACGCGCGCGAGCCCCACGGCTGCGATCCCGTTCTGCGGGTCGGCGTCCAGGACCTGGTGGAAGGTCCGCTCCGCCTGGTCGTTGAGGCCCAGCGCGAGGGCGTTCTCGGCGGTCAGCAGCAGCTCGATCACGGGCGGCCATCCGCGCCGGGCGTGCCATCCGCGCCGGGCGTGCCATCCGCGCCGGGCCCGTACCATCCGCGCCGGGCGCGAGGTCCCGGGCCAGCGCCACGAGGCGGTCGCGCTGGTTGAGCATCGGGTCCGCGAGGACCCGCTCCAGCAGGTCGTCGAGGAGGCGCCCGACGGCCGGCCCGGGCCCGACTCCGAGCGCCCGCATCACGTCGTCCCCGTCCACCGCCAGGTCGGCCCGCGCGAGCGCCACGTGCGCGGCGACCTGGGCCCGGCAGCGCGCCCGCAGCTCCTCCAGGGCATCGACGTCCGGCGCCAGGCCGCTGCCCACGTTGTCGGCGGCCCGCAGGTCGAGGAGCAGGTCGACGTCGGCCAGGCCCACTCGGCGGATGAAGCGCCGGACCGCCGCGTCCGACCACTCGGCGCTGTACGAGAACATGTGGTGGCGGACCAGGTTGGCGACGCGGCCCGTGAAGACGCGCGGCGCCCGGAGCTGCTCCAGCCACAGGGTCGAGAGCTCGGCACCGACCACCTCGTGCCCCACGAAGTGGCCGTCGGCGAACGTAGCCGGCTTGCCGATGTCGTGGACCAGCGCGGCGACACGCGCCAGCGGGAGGCCGTCGACACGTGCCGGCGTGGCGGCGTCGACCGTTCGGCACGTGTGATCCCAGAGGTCCTCGCCGGGGGTCTTCGCCTGGGGGATCCCTCGCTGGCGAGCGAGCTCGGGCGCGATCACCGCCAGCAGGCCTGTCTCCTCGGCCAGCCGGAGGCCCACCGACGGCCGGGCGGCAGCCAGCAGCCGCGTGAGCTCGGCGAACGTCCGCTCCCCGGAGACCCGGGCGGCGAGCGCTGCCTCCGCGACGATCGCGTCGCGGGTCGCGGGCTCCACGACGAACCCCAGCGTCGCGGCGAACCGGACGGCCCGCAGCATCCGCAGCGCGTCCTCCCGGAAGCGTTCCCGAGGTTCGCCGACGGCCCGCAGCACGCCGGCCGACAGGTCGGCCCCGCCCCCGACCCGGTCGACCACCTCGCCGGGCGACCCGTCCGCGTCGAGCGGGATCGCGAGGGCGTTCACCGTGAAGTCGCGGCGCGCCAGGTCCTCGTCGAGCGTGTCCCCAAAGGTGACGTCGTCGGGACGGCGGTGGTCGGAGTAGGTGCCGTCGCGGCGGAAGGTGGTCACCTCGTGCGTGCCGTCGGGGAACGGCACCGCCACCGTTCCGAATCGGTTCTCGTACCGGGATCCGGGGAAGAGCGCCAACAGCCGATCCGGCCGGGCGTCGGTGGCGAGGTCCCAGTCGAGGGGCTCCACACCGCGCAGCAGGTCGCGCACGCAGCCGCCGACGAGGTGGGCCTCGTGGCCGGCGGCGCGAAGGCCCCGGGCGAGCGAGCGGATGCCGGCCGGGATCGGGGGTCGGGCGGCGGGCGGGTCGAGTGGAGCCAGCGGGCCGGCCGTCAGTTCGGGCCCAGGAAGAGGTAGCCGCGCCACGGCCCGTTGCGCTCGTCGGCGAGGTACGGCGCGAAGAGGGAGTAGACGTCGCTCCTCGGCTCGTGCGGCGCACGAAGCAGGCGGACGCGCGCCTCGTCGGGGGTGCGGCCGCCCTTCCGGTGGTTGCACGCCTTGCACGCTGCCACGAGGTTCTCCCACGTGTGGCTCCCGCCGCGGTGGCGCGGCACGACGTGGTCGAGGGTCAGGTCGTGGCCCTGGCGCCCGCAGTACTGGCAGGTGTGGTTGTCGCGCGCGAACACCTCGCGGCGGCTCAGGCGGACCCGCGGGCGCGGGCGCCGGACGTGGTGCTGGAGCCGGATCACCGACGGGGCGCGGTAGGAGGTGCGCGGCGTCCTGATCGTCTGGTGGTCGTACTCGACAACCTCCGCCTTGGCGCCGAACAGGAGCCGGAAGGCGCGGGGCAGGTTGCAGACATTCAGCGGCTCGTAGTTCTGGTTCAGCACGAGCACGACACCGTCCATGGTGGCGCGATCGTAGCAGGAGGAGGCGGCGGGCCGTTCCGCCGCCGGGTGGGGCGCCGATCAACCGGAGGCGACCACGTGATCGGATGCGGATCGTCCGTGGGCTCGCCCCACGCGCCGCATCGCCGACAGACCGCGCTACGGCTTAGATGGCAGCATTCGACAGGTCCGACCGGGCGTCGTCTGTAGCCGGGCGGCCAGCCGGGGCGGGGTGCGAGCGGGAGGGCGGGACCTGGCTACCAGCTGGCGCCTTCCGGGACCGTGTCCCGGCGCAGCCAGACGATGAGCGCGATCAGGAACCGCAGGATCAGGCTGATCCCGTACGCCGTGCACCAGACGCAGACGGCCTCGATCAGGAAGACCTGCGCGAACATGAACCAGGCCTCGAAGGTGACGCCCAGGAGGCTCAGCCCGTAGTGGACCGCGAGCAGCCGCCGATCGCCCGTCTTCCACCAGCCGAGGGCCGCTGCCAGGAGGATGAGCGACAGCCCGACGCCGAAGACGGCCACCGGGATCGGCCCGATCCACGCGTACTCGCTATTGGCCACCTCCTCGCAACCCACGAGCGGGCCGCAGACCGGGACGTTACCGGAGAGCTCGACGATCGAGAGGTACGAGGCGACGACGAGCCCGAACGTGTCGAGGGCCGCGAGGATCAACCCCGGGTGAACGCCGCGCGCGCGGATGGCGAACATCGCCAGCGCGAAGGTCACAACGGCGACGACGATCCAGAAGGCGAACCAGGCAACCATCGCGTGACAGGGTAGCGAAATCGCCGGATCGGGGCGCGCGACCGGACCCTGCTCAGTGAACCTGGCAGGGCCACGTGCTCCGTGACGTGGTCAGTCTCACCCGATCCTGGCAGAAAGGGGTGAGCCGCCGGCTGGCCGGGATCCCGACGAACCCCGAGGCGGCCGGCCCCCTGGATGAGCTCATCCCACTCCCGCCGCGCGTCGCCCGGCGAGCGTCGCCGATCCTCGTCTGAACAGACTATTTGTTCACTGGCGGGCCTCCTGAGCACGGACGTCATGCCGAAGTGCCGATCCGGCGTGAGTTCCACGCTCCCACCCGCCGATCCTGACCAGGCGATCTGCTCAAACCGCCGGGATCGCCGCGCCGCCGGCCGCGCCACGCCGTCGCGAGCCCGTCGCGGCGACCATGCGACTGGCCGGCCGGGCCGCGTACCCTGCAACCCATGCTCCTCGGCATCGACCACCTGGTGCTCGCGGTCCCCGATCCCGACGCGGCCGCGGCCGCGCTGCAGGAGGCGCTCGGGCTGGTCGCCACCGGCGGCGGGCGCCATGCGTCGGGGACGCACAACCGCCTCGTCTTCCTCGGGGACACTTACCTCGAGTTGATCGGTGCCTGGGACCGCGAGCTCGCGCTCCATCACCCGATCGGCGCGTCCGTGGTGCATGCGCTCGACACGGGCACGTCCGGCCTGGTGACGTACGCGCTTGCGACCGACGGCGTCCGGCGCGAGGTCATGGCGCTGCGGGCCGCCGGGTCCCCGATCTCCGACGCGATCGCCGGGTCGCGCGCACGGCCCGACGGCGCGGTCGTCGCCTGGCAGTGCGCATTCCCGCCGTCGCTCGGGGCGGCGGAGCCGCCGTTCCTGATCGAGCACGAGCTTGCCGGGCCGGAGTGGGGCGAGGAGGCCCGCCGCGCCCGGGCTGCGTTCCTGCACCCGTTCGGCGGGACCGCCCGCCTCGTCGGCCTGGAGCTGGAGGTGGCGGACCCGAAGGCGACGGCCGAGGCGTATCGGCGGACGATCGGCGTCGCCGTCCCGCCCGGTCCCGGAGCGGTTCCCGGCGGACGCGAGACGCGGGTCGGCGAGCACGGGATCCGTCTCGTGCCGCCCTCCGGGGTCGGCACCGCCGGCGCACCGAGCGCGCGCATCGGCATCGCCGGCACGGCGGGCGACCGGGTGCTCTGCGACCTCTTCGGCGTCCGGATCGCGCGGCTGTAGGCTCGAAGGTCCGGCGTCCGGCCGGGCCGAGGGAGGGCCGGACCGAGGGTCAGTCGAGGCGCGTCAGGGGTGCCGGCGTCACCTCCGCGCGGCCACCCGCCGCGACCGGCCCCTCGGCCAGGACCCGCGCGTACCAGCGGGCGTCCTCCGGGTGGACCTTGGGGCTGATTAAGGCGAAGCGCCCGTCGGTGAAGCAGTGCTCCGGGGTCGTGCAGGGCGAGGCGTTCGTCGTGAGCTCGATCTCGAGCCCGCCGTCGCCGATCGCCAGGCGGTCGGCGACGCGCAGGGCGGCCCAGTCGAGGCCCTCGAGCGTCACGTTCTCGCCGAAGGCACCGGGGAACGCCGTGTGGCCGTCGGCCGCAACCCGGGCGATCGCTTCCACGCAGCGGAACTGGGCTCGCTCATGGCGCGGATGATGGCCGATCCCGGGGCCGCCGCGTCGTAGTGCGGACTGCCGGGCAACGCGAGCGGCTTGTCTCCTCCCACCCGGTCAGGCAGGGCCTGCGGTGGACCGCTCGCGCGCCCGCGCGAGCACCGCGTCGAGCATCACGGGCGTCAGGCGGCCGGTGAAGGTGTTCTGCTGGCTGGGATGGTACGTGCCCAGGAGGGTGACCGGCCCGGCCGCCGCCTCGGCGCCGTGGCCGAAGCGTGGGAGCGGACGGGGGAGCGATCCGGAGGTAGCCTCCACCGCCCGCAGCGCAGCCGCCCAGGCGAAGGCGCCGAGGGCCACGACGACCCGCAGGTCTTCGAGCAGCGCGAGCTCGCGGTGGAGGTACGGAGCGCAGCGATCGCGCTCGTCCGGGAGCGGCTTGTTGTCCGGAGGGGCGCAGCGGACGGCCGCCGCCACGTACGCGTCGCGCAACGCCAGGCCGTCGTCGGGGCGGGTGGACGCGGGCTGGCTGGCCAGCCCGGCCCGGTGAAGAGCGGCGAAGAGGAAGTCGCCGCTGCGATCGCCGGTGAAGACGCGGCCGGTCCGGTTGCCGCCGTCCTTCGCCGGGGCCAGCCCGAGGAGCAGGATTCGTGCGCCCGGGTCGCCGAAGCCGGGCACGGGGCGGGCCCAGTACGGTTCTCCGCGGAAACGGGCCGGCGGGTTCCCGGCCGATGCCTCGCGCCAGGCAACGAGCCGCGGGCACGCCCGGCAGGCGGCGATCTCCCCGGCGAGCGCGGCGAGTGCCGTGCCGGGTGCCGCCTCGCCGGGCAGGGGGGCGGGTCGCGAAGGGAACACGCAGGGAAGGGTAGCGACCGACCGTCGTCGGGATCCGGCCCCGACGGTGCCCGGGCGTGCACGGTCACGCGTCGATCGTCGGCTGGGCCGACGGATCCGGCACCGGCGAACGGCCTCGGCGCGGCCGCTGCCGACCCGCCGGTTGCGCCGCGGGCCCCGCGGCCCGTGAGCTCCTCTGGCCGGACGCCCCGTCCGGGCCCCGGCGACCCCTCCGCTATACTCGGGCCACGCGCGCGGGCGACGGTGCGACCCGTGCGGGCATGACCTCGCGGCCCGGTCGCGCCAAGCCATCTGGTCGCGCCAAGCCACCCGCCCGAACGAACCAGGGAACCAGGGACCACATGACCGTCGAAACGTCCACCTGGACGACCAAGAAGGGGCTCGCCCAGATGCTCAAGGGCGGCGTCATCATGGACGTCGTCACCCCCGACCACGCCAAGATCGCCGAGGATGCCGGCGCCGTGGCCGTCATGGCGCTCGAGCGCGTCCCGGCCGACATCCGCGCGGCCGGCGGCGTGGCCCGGATGAGCGACCCAACGATGATCGAGGGGATCATGGCCGCGGTCAGCATCCCGGTCATGGCCAAGGCCCGGATCGGGCACTTCGTCGAGGCCCAGATTCTCGAAGCCCTGGGCGTCGACTACATCGACGAATCCGAGGTCCTCACGCCTGCCGACGAGGCGAACCACATCGACAAGCACGCCTTCAAGGTGCCGTTCGTGTGCGGCTGCCGTGATCTCGGTGAGGGTCTCCGGCGCATCTCCGAGGGCGCCGCGATGATCCGGACCAAGGGCGAGGCCGGCACCGGCAACATCGTCGAGGCCGTGCGCCACATCCGGACCGTCAACGCCGAGCTGCGCCGCCTCTCGTCGATGCGCGAGGACGAGCTGTTCGTCGCGGCGAAGGAGCTGCGCGCCCCGCTCGAGCTCGTCCGCCAGGTCGCCGCCGCCGGCACGCTGCCGGTCGTGAACTTCGTCGCCGGGGGCATCGCCACGCCGGCCGACGCTGCGCTCGCGATGCAGCTGGGCGCCGACGGCGTCTTCGTCGGCTCGGGGATCTTCAAGAGCGAGGACCCGGCGCGCACGGCGAACGCCATCGTCCAGGCGACGACCCACTACGACAACCCGAAGATCCTGGCCGAGGTCAGCAAGGGGCTGGGTGCGCCGATGCGCGGCATCGCGCTGGAGGCGATCCCCGAGGGCGAGCGCCTCGCGGTGCGAGGCTGGTAGCGACGAGCCGCCGCGCGGGACGCGCAGGAGCCCCCCGGTGAGGATCGGCGTGCTGGCGCTGCAGGGCGCCTTTCGCGAGCACGTGGCGACGCTCGGCGGCATCGGCGTCGAGGGCGTCGAGGTCCGCCTGCCCGGGGACCTGCTCGACGTGGCCGGGCTGATCCTGCCGGGCGGCGAGAGCACGACCATGCGTCGCCTCATCCGCCGCTGGGACCTTGCGGGGCCGATCCTGGACCTGGCGCGCTCCGGTGCGCCGATCTTCGGGACGTGCGCCGGGATGATCCTGCTCTCGACGTCGATCGCCGGCGGGGAGGAGCCGGTCCTGCCCCTGCTCGACGTGGTCGTCGAGCGGAACGCGTTCGGCCGCCAGCTCGACTCGTTCGAGGCGGACCTCGACGTGCCGATCCTGGGCGATCGGCCCGTGCACGCGGTCTTCATCCGCGCCCCGATCGTGGAGGAGGTCGGCCCCGACGTGGACGTGCTGGCACGCCTCGACGACGGACGCATCGTCGCCGTGCGCGAGGGCAACGTCATCGCGACGGCGTTCCATCCCGAGCTCGCCGGAGAGACCCGCTTCCATCGCCTCGTGGCGACCATGGCCGCCGAGCACGCCGATCCCGGCGAGGGGTCCGGGCGCCGCCACCACCCGCTCCGGCGGGCGAGGCACGACGCATGACCGGCCCGTCGGGCGGCCCCGCGGGCCGCCCGGGCAGAGTCCGGCTGGCGCGCCTCACGGACCTGGCGGCGCTGGGCGAGCTCTCGCGCCTGGCGCAGGCGGAGGGCTCCGGAGCCCGCTCGCTCGGCCTGCCGCTGGCCGGGCCGCCGATCGGTGTCTTCACCCTCTTCCGCCTGCCGCTGGGAGCTTTCCGCCCGCACGACCGGCTCTACGTGCACGATGAGGATGGTCACATCGGCGGCCTCCTCCGCGTGGAGCGCGACGGCCACCGCGACGAGTGGACGATCGTCGAGCTCGACGCGATCGGCCTCGGCGACGCCGGCGACATTCGCTACCGGCTCGTGCAGGCCTGCCTGCGTGACGTCTCCCGGCGCGGCGGAGCCCGCTTCCACGTCGCCTGTGCCGACAGGGACGGCAACGTGGAGCTCTTCATGCAGGCCGGCTTCGCCCGGTACGGCGACGAGATGATCTGCTTCCGACCCTCGGACCGCCCGCTCCCGGAGCCCCTCACCGAGGAGGAGACCGGGCGCCTCGGGATCCGGCCGGTCGGCCAGGCCGATGCCGTCGCCCTCTTCCGGCTCAATAGCGCGGTGACCCCGGCGCCGGTCCGGCGCCTGGAGATGAGCCGGATCGCCGACTGGGACCTGCAGGGGAGCGGGGCCCTCATGCCGCGCTCCAGCCTGACACCGATCCTGCGCTTCGCCGACGTCGAGTCGTTCGTCCAGGAGGCGCCCGAGGGCGCCACGGACCCGACCGCCGCCGTCGGCTTCGTCCAGGTCGGCGTCGCCAAGGAGGACCAGCCGCACTACCTGCGCGTGCTCGTGCAACCGGGGGCCGACGCCGGGCCGCTCGTCCGCTTCGGGCTGGGCGCCATCGCCGCCCGCGCCGACCGACGCGACCACGGTCACGACCACGGGGTCATCGCCCCCGTCCGCACGTACGAGTCGCCCATGGAGCACCGCCTGGAGGAGGAAGAGTTCAGCACGATCGCCACCGTCACGCTCCTCGTGAAGGAGACGCTCGTCCGGGTCGCCGAGCCGGCCATGGTGCCGGCCGTTCGCTGAGGGAGCCGTCCGTGGCCGAACGACGCAGCCGGGAATCGATCGACGACCTCGACGCGCTCCTCGCGGCGCTGCCGCTCGAGATCGTCACGGCGATCCATGCCCTGCCCGAGAAGGCCGACCTCATCGAGGTCGTCATGGACCTCGGCCGGAGGCCCGAGGCGCGATTCCCCGAGAGCGAGGTGACGCTGCTCGAGCGCGAGGTGGACGAGCGGGACATCGCCCACGTGGTCGAGAAGATCGGCTCGTTCGGCGACGACAACCGGGCGGGGATCGAACGGACACTCCACCGGATCAGCGCGATCCGGAACCGGAGCGGCAAGATCGTGGGCCTGACCTGCCGCATCGGGCGAGCGGTCTACGGCACGATCGAGATCGTCGGCGACTTCGTGGAGACGGGCAAGTCGATCCTGATCATGGGCCGCCCCGGCATCGGCAAGACCACGATGCTTCGCGAGGCCGCCCGGGTGCTCGCCGACGATCTCGGCAAGCGGGTCGTGGTGGTCGACACGAGCAACGAGATCGCGGGCGACGGCGACATCCCGCATCCGGCCATCGGCAAGGCTCGCCGGATGCAGGTTCGGACGCCGGCGCTCCAGCACGAGGTGATGATCGAGGCGGTCGAGAACCACATGCCCCAGGTCATCGTCATCGACGAGATCGGGACGGAGCTGGAGGCCCAGGCGGCCCGGACGATCGCCGAGCGCGGGGTCCAGCTCATCGGGACGGCCCACGGCAACAACCTGGACAACCTGATGCTGAACCCGACGCTGTCGGATCTCATCGGCGGCATCCAGAGCGTCACCCTCGGCGACGAGGAGGCGCGCCGCAGGCGCACGCAGAAGAGCGTGCTGGAACGTAAGGCGCCACCGACATTCGACGTCATCGTCGAGATCCAGGACCGCGAGCGGGTCATGGTCCACGCGGACGTGGCGGAGACCGTGGATGCGATGCTGCGCGGCGATCCGGTGGCGCCCGAGCTGCGCTGGAAGGACGAGGCCGGCGTCCACAAGTCGCAGTCGCGGCCTCGTCCCTCGCCCCGTGAGCAGCTGGGTCGCGAGCGGTTCTCCGGCCTCGTTGGCTCGGGCGGTGGCGGCTGGCGGCCCGAGCCGGGCTGGCGCGGAACGGGCGACTACCGTTCGACGCCGTGGGATCCGAGCGGTGCCTCTGGGGTGCGCCCCGGCTTCCGGCCGGGCGCCTCGGGCGGCTGGCGGGAACCGCGCGGCCGGCCGGGCGCGGGCAGCTCGCGCACGATGCCCGGGGAGCGGATCGCGCGGCTCGACGACCGCGACGCGCCGGGCGGCAACGGGGGACCCGGAAGCGGGCCTCCGGGCGGCCCCGGGGGCCCGTTCGGCTCACGTGCTTCCGCCCTCGTGGCACCCTTCGTCGCCGGTGAGATCGCCGATCGCGGACCGGTCGAGCGCGGAACCGCGGCCGAGACGGCCGCGGAGATCCGTGCGCGCGACGCGCGCGAGTGGGAGCGCCAGGCGCAGTGGCGCGACCAGGCGTCGCGGGCGCTCGAAGCGTTCAAGGCGGAGGAGGGGATCGGGCCGGTCAACCCGGCGGACCTCGTCGCGGACGACGAGCGGCTGGCCGACCGGGCCGTGGCGGCCGCCGTCGACGAGGACGGGCCGGCGCTCCGGGTGGAGACCGGCATCCTGCCCACCCTGCGGGTCTATCCGCACGGGATCAGCCGCAAGCGCCTGGAGCAGGCGATCAAGGAGCTCCAGCTCCCGGTCATCGTCGTCCGCCTCGTCGACGAGGCGGACGTGGTGATGACCCTGCGGAGCGAATACCGCCAGAAGGGGCCGACCATCCGCGAGGCGGAGAACCGCGCGCTCCCGGTTTACGTCCTGAAGGCCAACACGATCGTCCAGATGCAGGCGAGCCTCACCTCGGTCTTCTCGCTCGAGGTCGACCCCCGCGAGGCGGCCCTGCGCGAGACGGAGGAGGCGATCGGCATGGTCGCCCGCGAGGCCCAGCCGGTGGAGCTGGCGCCGCAGAACGCCTACATCCGGCGGCTGCAGCACCAGATGGCCGAGCGCGCCAACGTCGTCTCTCGCTCGCGCGGCCGGGAGCCGTACCGGCGGGTGCGGCTCTACCCGGACGAGGTCCGCGCCTGGCGCTAGGGTCCGCGTCCCTCCGGGCGCAGGTTCGCGGGCCCGGGCCCGGGCGAGCTGCGATACGGTGCGCGTGGCGGGCATGTGCGAGGCTGCCGGCGTCGCGAAGGATGCCGGCGTCGCGCAGGACGCGTCGACGGGCCTGCACGACGCCCGATGCCGGCCGGGGAGGTGCACGTTGGCGCTTCGCGTGACCGAGGTCGTGATCGACTGCGCCGACCACGGGCGGGTCGTGGACTTCTGGGCCGCCGCACTCGGGTACGAGCGGCGCGCCGTGAACGAGCAGTACGTCGCGCTCGTCCCGCCGGCCGTCGAGCCGGGCCTGCCGCCGCTCCTCTTCCAGAAGGTGCCCGAGCCGAAGATGACGAAGAACCGCGTGCATCTCGACTTCCGGGCGGACGTCATGGCGGACGAGGTGGCGCGGCTCGTCGGCCTCGGCGCGACCGTCCTCGCCGAGCGCAGCCTCGGCAACTTCACGTGGACCGTGCTCGCCGATCCCGAGGGCAACGAGCTCTGCGTCAGCGGCGGGTGAGTGCGAGGACGTGTTGGCTCGGTCGTGGTCGAAGAAGGACCGGAAGTGAAGCAATCGCCAGGGATGGCTCGATTCAACAAGGCACTGGCGTTTCTGCGTGGTGGGCAGCCCCGCAGGACTGCTGACCGCGTGCTGGTCAGGACGCGTGCGCCGCACGGTCGGGCGACTTCGACCACGACCTGCCAACACTCCCCGCCGGTCTCAGCGGCAGGCGAGCGCGAGGACGGCCGGCGTCAGGCCGGCTCGACCGGCTGGCGGATGAGGGTCTTCAGCTTCTCCGGCTTCGACCGCCCCGGGTCGCCGAGGTACAGCTCGTGGTGGCGGCCGCGGGGCCGGAGGCCGGCCGCCGCGATCGCCGCGTGGAGCCGCTCGATCGTCGAGCGCTCGTCGGCGTACGGCCCGAGGTACAGGACCTGGGCGACCGTGCCCTCGTCGAACGTCTCGAGCCGCAGGTTCACCGCGATCTCGGGCGCGACCTTCGAGCGGCCTTTCGCCAGCGAGGCCGCCAGCTCGTCGCCGGTCGCCTCGGCGGGCAGGGCGATGAAGAGCGTCCAGCGCCACGTCCCGCGCTCGGGTCCGAGGATCTCGTCGAGATCGGTCGCGGCCCGGGAGGTCCAGAACAGCCCCTCCAGCATCCCGACCCGGCGTTCGACGCCGCGCCGCTTCAGCGCGAACCGGAGGTCGTAGGCCGTGGTGTAGAGGCCCGGCATCCGCGCGCCGAACGTCGCTTCGCCCGGCTGGCCGTCACCGTCGACCATCACCGCCCGGACCGGCGCGACCTCCAGGAAGCGGATGACGCCGGGCTTCGCGGCGAGCTCGCCGGCGCGGTCGAACGGGCGCTCGAACGCGACGGCGCCAACCGCCGCGCCCGGTGCGGCGGGGATCGTCGGCGGCCTGGTAGCGGACATGGCGCGCCTACCAGGAGCGGATCCGCTCGGGGAGGATCCGGATGGGGACCGAGAACTCGTCGGCGGTCGTCTTCTCGTCCATGCCCCAGTGCTCGAGCGGCTCGCGGTACTTCCGACGGTAGGCCCGGTGGACGTCGCTGCGCGCCTCGTGCGGGGCCGGCCCGGCCAGCCCTTCGACCACCACGACGTGGTCGCCGTAGGGGTCGCAGTTGAGGTGGAAGGTGACATCCGGATGCGCGGTCAGGTTCCGGATCTTCGGGGTGTCGGGGCGGCTGTAGAAGAGGATCCCGTCGCCGTCCCACAGGAACGAGATCACGGCGGTCTGCGGCCGTCCGTCGGGCGAGACGGTGGTGAGCCACCCGACGACGTCGCGCGCCAGGTGCTCGCGGACGTCGGCCGCGTCGTCGGCGAGCAGGGCTCGCCGGACCGGCTCCGGCAGCGTCGGGCCGATGGGGAAGCCACCGCGGGTGACGGCGCTGGGATCGCTCATGGCTCGTCCTCCCGGTCGCGTCGCGTCACGTGACGGTGTCTCCCGCGAGCCTCGCGCACCCGCGCCTTGCCCGGCAAGTGCCGGACCTCACTTCCTGCCGGCCGCCGTCAGGGCCGGGGGACGTCGTCCCCGCGACCGACGGCGTCCCCGCGACGAACGACGCCCGGCCGGACCACCCGCGCGTGGACGCCGCGCAGGCGGAGCGCCCGGCCTTCCGGCGTGCTCACGAAGCGCAGGGCCTCGCTCCCGAACCGGGCGCCGAACTTGGCGCAGCCGGTGTGGGGCGGCTCGGTCACCTCGACCACGGCCGACCCGAGCGTGAGCTGCGTGCCGGCGGGGAGGTTCGCCTCGGAAAGGTCGAGGTCGACGTAGAGCTGGTCGCCGGCCAGCGGCCAGCCGGCGCGGTCGCCGCCGGCCAGGAGGTCCACCACCCGGGCGTTCATGAGCGTCAGCTGGCGCTCCGGGTCGGCCGATCCGTCCGGCGTGGAGCGGCTGCCGCGAGCCCGCCAGTGGTCGCCCGCGAGGCCGTCCGCGAGCGTCAGCTCGCCCGTCTCCAGCACCTCGCGAGCGTCCTGCGCCGGTCGCCGGACGATCATCTCGACGGTGCCGGCCACCGCCGGCGCGCGACGGATCGTCTCCAGCCCGGCCGCCAGTTCGTCGGCGTTGCGGTGCTTCATCGTTCCTCCACGGCTGCAACAAGAAACGGTCTGGTCGAGCAGGCGCCAGTGGGATAGCATGCCCTGCCTCGGGCGTGGGCGCGACCTGTGATCACATCAGGCCGGCCTGCGGGGTGGATCTGGAGGGGGGGCGTCCCGGCACCCCTGCCGAACGGAGAGGGGGCAGTCATGCGTGGCACAAGGATCATCGGTCCCGCGGTCGCCGTCGCGCTCGTCGCCGTGGTCGCCGGTTGCGCCGGGGGATCGGCCAGCCCCGGCGCGTCAGGGGCAGCCAGCGGTGCGGCGCCCGCCACCATCGAGGTCACGCTCCAGGAGTGGGCGGTCGTCCCGGCGTCGGCCTCGGTGCCCGCGGGTAGTGTGACCTTCAGCGCGAGGAATCTCGGCCCGGCGGACGCCCACGAGATGGTGGTCATCAAGACGGACCTGGAGCCGGGCGCGCTGCCGACGCAGGCGGACGGCTCGATCGACGAGGCGGGGGCGGGCGTCACGGTCATGGGCGAGGTCGAGGAGGTCGCGGTTGGAAGCTCCAAGACCGTGACGGTGGACCTGGCCGCGGGGAAGTACGTCCTCCTCTGCAACATCGTCGACGGCGACGAGATCCACTACAAGCTCGGGATGCGCACCGCGTTCGAAGTCACGCCATAGCCTCGACCGCTCCGGCGCTGCCGGGATGGGGATCACCGGTGCAGCCCGGGGATCATCGGCACAGCCAGGAGATCCCCCTCTGCTGTCGAGCGCTCGCTGTCAGGCGATCCCGAACCGCTCGATGGCCCGCGTCGCGAGCTCCCGCCCGATCGCCAGGCTCGCGGTGGCCGCCGGGCTCGGGGCGTTCTGGACGTGCAGCACGTGCTCGCCGCCGGTGATCGCGAAGTCCTCGACGAGCGTCCCGTCCCGGCGGACCGCCTGCGCCCGGATCCCGGACGGCCCCCAGGCGATGTCGGCCAGCGCCAGGCCCGGCGTGTAGCGCTGCAGCGCGCGCAGGAAGCGACGCAGCGAGAGGTCGCGAATCACCTCGGCGGCGCCCACCTGCCAGAAGCGCCCGGCGAGGCGCAGGAAGCCGCGGTCGCCCAGGATCCCGGCGAGCTCGCGCGGATCGACGTCGCGCCGCCGGTAGCCCTCCCGGGCGTACGCGAGGACCGCGTTCGGCCCCGCCCACACCTCGCCGTCGATCCGGCGCGTGAGATGGACGCCGAGGAACGGGAAGCGCGGGTCGGCGACCGGGTAGACGAGGGTCCGGCAGAAGTGGCGGGCCTCGGGACGCAGGATGGCGTAGTCGCCGCGGAAGGGGATGATCCGGATCCCGCGGCCATGTCCCGTCATGGCCGCCAGCCGGTCGGACTGGAGGCCGGCGCAGGTGACGAGGTCGCGGGTGGCCACCTCGCCGGCCGTCGTCTCCAGGGCCAGGCCGTCGGGCGTGCGGGCGATCGCCGTCACCTCGGCCCCGGTCCGGATGTCGCCGCCCCGGGCGCGGACGGCGTCCGCGAGGACCAGCGCGAAGCGGCCCCAGTCGATGATCCCGGTGCCGGGGACGTGGATGGCCCGCAGCCCGCGGACTTCCGGCTCGATCTCGCGCATCTCCTCCGGCCCCAGCTCCCGGAGCGCCACGCCGTTCGCGCGTGCCCGCTCGGCGACCGCGACCAGGCGCGGGAGCTCGAGCTCCTCGGTCGCCACGATCAGCTCGCCGCAGATCTCGTACGGGATGCCGTGCTCGTCGGCGAAGGCGAGGGCGTCGCGCTTCCCCTCCGCGCAGAGGCGTGCCTTGAGCGACCCCGGTGCGTACGTGTTCGGCGAGTGGATCACCCCGCTGTTGCGCCCGGTCTGGTGCGCCGCGAGGCGCTCCTCCTTCTCCAGGACGACGAGCCGCAGGCCGGGGCGCGCCTCCAGGAGACGGTACGCGGTGGCGAGGCCGACGATCCCACCGCCGACGACGACGAGGTCGGCCGGGGCGGCACCGGCTGTGCGGGGAGCGCCGGCTGGGCGAGCGATGACTTCGGACATGTGAGGCCTCTGGCGTTGTTGGACGGCGGGCTCGGGGGTCTCAGGCGCCCAGGCGAAGCTTCGGGAGGACGTCGCGCCCGAAGGCCTCGATGAACTGGGCCTGGTTGCGCCCGACGTTGTGGACGTGGATCTCGTCGAACCCCATGTCCACGTAGTGCTGGATGTTCGCCGCGTGGACCGCGAGGTCGGACGAGACGAGGACACGGTTCCGGAAGTCCTCCGGCCGGACGAGCTTCGCCATGGCCGCGAAGTCCTCGGGGTTCCGGATGTCCTGCTTGGGGTATGGCATCCCGCCGTTGGGCCACTCGCGGACGGCGTTGTCGGTGGCCTCCGCGTCGCTCGGCGCCCAGCTGACGTGGACCTGGAGCAGCTTCGGCATCCCGGCGGGCTCCTTGCCGGCCTCGCGGGCGCCCTCCTCGAACTTGCCCCACAGCATGCCGATCTTCTCGTCGGCGGCACCGACGGTGATCATCCCGTCGGCGAAGCGGCCGGTCCTCTTCGCGTTGAGGGGGCCGGCCGTGGCGACGTAGATGGGCACGGGCTGCTCGGGGCGGGTGTAGAGCTTGGCCGACTCCAGGCGGAAGTGGTCGCCACGGTGGCGGACGACGTTGCCGCTGAAGAGCTTCGAGATGACCTCGATCGCCTCGAACAGCATCGCCGAGCGGACCCCGATCTCCGGCCACTCGCCGCCGAGGATGTGCTCGTTGAGGGCCTCGCCGGCGCCCAGCCCCAGCCAGAAGCGGCCGGGGAACATCGCCCCCAGGGTCGCGGCGGCATGGGCGATGACGGCGGGGTGGTAGCGGAAGCCCGGGCAGGTGACGGCGGTCCCGAAGGGCAGCGACGTGCGCGTCCCGAGAGCGCCCATGAAGCTCCATGCGAACGCCGCCTGGCCCTGCTGGGGGGTCCAGGGGTGGAAGTGCTCGGACACCATGAACCCGGCCGAGAAGCCGGCGGCCTCCGCCTGCGCGCACCAGTCGAGCAGGTCCGTGGGGTGGAACTGCTCGAGCATCGCCGCGTAGCCGATCTTCGCCATGGACGCCCCTTCACCTGCAGCCCGGTCCGCGCGACGGTCCGGGGCCCGACACGTGGAGCGTAGGACAATCGCGCCATGTCGGTGCCCCCGCGCCCGGTGCTCGCGCGCCCCGCCCGCGCCGCGCGACGCCTCGCCGCGCCGCGCGACGCCTCGCCGCGCCGCGCGATTACACTCGCGCCCATGGAGGACGAGCGCCACCAGCAGGGGATGCCGGTCCTGGACCGCCAGGTGGTCCGGGTCCCGGCCGTACCGCCGAGCCTCGCCGGCCTTCCCCCGCGCAGCGTCCCGGAGACCAGGCCGACGCCCCTCCAGAAGCACTACGTCCTGCTGTCGGCGCCGGCCCTCGTCCTCGGCGCGGTGGCCATCACCGCCCTCGAGCTGGGCGTGCCGCCGGGCAGCCCGCTGGTCAAGCTGTGCGTGCTCGTCGCGGCACCCCTCCTCGCGGTCGCCAATGCCGATGCGATCGTCCGGATCTGGCGGTCCGCCTGGGCCTGGATGTCGGTCGACCGCGCGAAGGGCCTCTTCCGGCTGGCCTGGGTGGCCGTCGCGGTGATCCTCTACGCGCTGCTCCTCGGGGCCGCGTGGCTCGTGATCGCGGCATGAGCGACACGCCTGCGGGGCGAGAGCCTGCCGCGGGTCGAGGAAGCGCGCGATGAGCCACGGCCAGCGCGAGCCCGTCCCGCATGGACTGTCCGACCTCCGGATCGCCCCCGACCCGACGTTCCGGTCCTCGGCCTTCGACCCGGCGGCCGGGCGGGGCGTTCCGACGTGGCTGGCGGCCACCCTGAACTACTGCTCGCGCTGCGGCGCGACGCTTCGCCTGGGGACGCTGCCGGAGGAGGACCGCGAGCGGCTGGCCTGCGAGGCCTGCGGCTACATCGCCTACGTCAACCCGCGCCTCGTGGTCACGACGCTCCCGGTCACCGCGGACGGCGAGGTGACGCTCCTGCGCCGCGGGATCGAGCCGGGCCGCGGCCTCTGGGCGCAGCCCGGCGGCTTCATGGAGATCGACGAGACGGTCCACGCCGGCGCGATCCGGGAAACGCTCGAGGAGACCGGCCTCGTCGTGGAGCCGCGCGAGATCGTCGGCCTGTACACCCGTCCCGAGGCAGCGATCGTCGTCATCGCGTTCGTGGCCGACATCGTCGGCGGGGAGCCGACCGCCACCCACGAGGCGCTCGAGGTCCGACCGTTCGCACCCGACGCCATCCCGTGGCCGGAGATCGCCTTCCGGACGACGGAGTGGGCGCTGCGCGACTGGGTTCGGCGCATTCGTCCCGACCTGGAGCCGCACGCGCGGTCAGGGGCTCGCGCGGGGTGAGCGGCCTGCCCGGCCTGCCCGGCGACGTCCCGCTCCCGGTGCGCGGTGCCGTCTTCCTCGGTCCCGACGAGGGGTTCCGCGTGGAGGACCTGCTGCTCGACCCGCCCGGCCCCGGCGAGGTGCTCGTCCGGATCCTCGCCTCGGGCGTCTGCCACTCGGACCTCCACGTGCTCGACGGGGAGTGGGGGCGGCCGGTCCCGGTGGTGATGGGCCACGAGGGAGCAGGGATCGTCGAGGCGGTGGGGCCAGGCGTGAAGGCGGGCGGCCCGGGCGTGGAGGGGGGCGCCGGCGCCCGGCGCCACGGCGCCGCACCTTCCCGAGCCCCGCGCCCCCCCGGCCCGCGGCTCGGCGATCTTGTCGTGCTTGCCTGGACCGCGCCCTGCGGCGCCTGCCCAGCCTGCACCCGGGGCGAGCCGTTCCTGTGCGCGGACCCGCACGGGGCGGGCCACCGCCGCGGCCCGGCGGACGTGCGCCTGCGGCGCCCCGACGGGACGCCCGTCGGCGTCTACTCGGGGATCGGCACGCTCGCCACGCACCAGGTCGTCGCGGCGGAGGCGGCGATCCCCGTCGACGGAGCGCTTCCCCCCGCCGAGGCCGCGCTGCTCGGCTGTGCCGTGACGACCGGCGTGGGAGCGGTCACGCGGACGGCGGCGGTGCACCCGGGCGAGACGGTGGCGGTGATCGGCCTCGGGGGCGTGGGCCTCTCGGTGGTGATGGGCGCCGTCCTTGCCGGCGCGGCCCGCATCGTGGCCGTCGACCGGATGCCGGCCAAGCTCGACCTCGCGCGCACGCTCGGGGCCACCGACGGCCTCGTCGCCGGCGACCCGGCCGCCACGCGCGCGGCGCTCCTCGACCTCCTCCCCGGCGGCGTCGACCATGCCGTGGAGGCGATCGGCCTGGCGGCAACGGCCGAGCTGGCAATCGACCTGGTGCGCGCGGGCGGGACGGTGACGCTCGTCGGGATGGCACCCCAGGGCGTCCGCGCGAGCCTGGAGGTCTACTCGTTCGTGGAGCGTGGGATCCGCCTCCTCGGCAGCAACTACGGGTCGGCGAGCCCGGGCGAGGACTTCCCCCGGCTGGCCGCACAGGCGGTCGCGGGGCGCCTGCCGGTCGGCCGGCTGATCGAGGAGCGGATCGGCCTCGACGGGCTGGGCGAAGCGTTCGGGGCGATGCGCCGGGGCGACGGCGCGCGGCGGGTGGTGGTGTTCCAGACCCCCGCCTGAGGTCGCGCGGTCGCGCCGCCTCGACGGTCCCCGGTCCCGGCGACGGTCCCCGGTCCCGCGACGGACCGGTGGCGATGGCTCGCGACGGCCTCGGGCCCGCGACGGCCCCGAGCCAGCGTCGCGCCGCCGCACGGATACCTCAGTCGCCGGGCGAGGTCGCCGGGCGCCGCGATCCCGGGTCCGGTCCGTACTGTGCGCGCCGCAGGCCGGATGCGATCGCCGCCAGCTCGGTCCCCGAGACGCCCATCCGCTGCAGGGCGTGGCGCGCCAGCTCCACCCCTGCCTCCACCTCGGGATCGGCGACCCGGCGCACGCCGACCGTCCGCAGGCTCGCGCGGTCGCGCGCGCCGCGGGCTCGCGCGGTGACCTCGAGGCGCGGGTTGATCCGGAGGGCCCGCTCCGTGGCCAGCCGGGCCGCGAACGGGTCCGCCACCGCCACGACGAGCAGGCGCGCCTCGCCGAGCCCCACCCGCTCGAGGATCGTGGGGCTGGCCGCGTCGCCGTACACGACCTGGGCCCCGAGGCGGGCCGCCTCGTCCAGGCGCCGTCGATCGCGGTCCACCACGACGCACCCGAAGCCGCGCGTGCGGACGGCCCGCGTGACGAGGATCCCCACGCGTCCGGCCCCAAGGACCACCACGTGCGGCCGGCCGTCGGAGGCGTAGGCCGCGCGGACGCCGTGACCCCCGCCGCGCCCGCCTACCGGATCGAGGTCGGCCGCGGTCACGGGACCGCCGATCGTGGCGCGCGCCTCGAGGCGGGCCACGACCTCGTCGGCGCCGCGCACCGAGAACGTCGTCAGCACGATCGACACCACTGCCGTGCCCAGGATCAGGTCGTACGCGGGCCCGGCAAGGATCCCGAGCCCAGCTGCCTCCTCCGCCAGGATGAAGCTGAACTCGCCCATCTGCCCCAGCATCGCGCCCAGCAGGATCGCCGATCGCGTCGGAAGGCCGAAGGCGCGGGCCAGTCCGGCCGAGAGCAGGCCCTTGCCCGCCACGACGATCACCACCAGCACGACCACCGCGCCCGCCTGAGCGGCGAGGCCGGCCGGATCGACCAGCATCCCCACCGAGACGAAGAAGAGGACGGCGAACAGGTCGCGGAAGGGGACGATCTCGGCGATCGCCTGGTAGGACAGCTCGGACTCCGAGATGAGGAGGCCCGCGACGAACGCGCCGAGGGCCAGGCCGAGCCCGAAGACCACGCTGGACGTCACGGCCGCCAGGAGCGCCGTGCCCATCACCGCGAGCAGGAACAGCTCCGAGGAGCCCAGGCGTGCGACCAGGCGGAACAGCACCGGCAGGACCCGCGTGCCGACCACCAAGGCGAGGGCCAGGAAGATCGCGACCCGGACCGCCGCCAGCAGCAGCGGGCCGACCGGGTCCTCGCCGGCCAGCGCCGGCAGCGTCGCCGCGACCACGATCGTCGCGAGGTCCTGGACGATCGACCAGCCTACGAGCGCCCGGCCGTGGGTCGACTCCAGCTCGCCCCTATCGATCAGGAGCTTCACGATCACCAGCGTGGAGGAGATCGCGGCGGCCGCACCCACGACGAACGCGCTGCGCAGGTCGAGGCCGAGCAGGACCGCCGCGAGGCCGGCGATGACCGTGGTGCCGATGATCTGCAGGAGGCCGGCGCCGAGCGCGAGGCGCCGCACCGCCAGCAGCTCGCGGATGGAGAACTGCACGCCGATGGTGAACAGCAGGAGCACGACCCCGATGTCGGCGAGGACGGTGATCTGCCCCTGGTCGCCGACGAAGCCCGGGGTGAACGGGCCGATCGCGATCCCGGCGACGAGGTAGCCCACGACGGTCGGCTGGCGCAGGCGCGTCGCGATCGCGCCGCCGAGCAGCGCGGCCAGCACCGCGACGCCCAGGTTCAGGATGAACCGGAGCTCCTCGCCGAGGGGGGCGTCGAAGGGCGGGGGCATGCCCCATTATCGCCCGCGGTCCTCCGCGCCCGGCCGTTCCTAGCGGTCGGCGCCCTGCAGCGACCCCGTGACGGTCGGGGCCGACGGGTCGACCGCCAGGCAGGCCACCCGGCGCTCGCCCCGGACCTCCCAGTCATCGCGGATGGGGAAGAACGCGGTGGCGGACAGCTCGGAGTCCGCCAGCGGTCGGCCCACGAACGCGGCAAACCGTTCTGCGCAGGCATCCGCGGCCTTGGCCTGGATGGCGTCCACCGGGTACGGGGCTCCCGCCGGGTCCCCGAGCATCGCGAGCCCCAGGCTCTCCCAGATATGCGGCTCGGCGCAGGCGACGCGCTGGATCCCGGTCGCATACCCGGGCACCGTGTTCACCTCGCCGGGCCTGTTCCCGGTGATCGTCAGGGGATTCCCGGCGAAGCAGTCCCCCTCCAGCGCGTCACGCACGTCGGCGAGGGGCGGCGTGACCAGGCGCATCACGAGCAGGCCGAGGAGCACGGCGCCGAGGGCGAACGAGATCGCGGGGTGGGCGCGGACCGCGCCGACGACCGCCGCGAGCGGCCCGGGCAGGGAGCGGGGGGCTGGGTCGGACATGCCCCGGATTCTGACACGGATGCGGCCGGCGGCCCGGCCGCGCCGCCCGACGACGGGCGGGCCCGCCGTCAGTAGATCATCGAGGCGTCGGCCGGAATCGCCATCGAGAAGGCGCTGTCGGGGATCGCCGCGTCCGGCGTCAGCTCCGTCGCATCGACCCGGCGGGTCACGACGTCGCCGAACGACTCGACCAGGAGCGCCAGGACGCCGGTCTCGCGGTCGAAGGCGACCCGGATCCGGTGGTCGGGCCGGTCCCCCGCCAGCTCCACCGTCCGGGGGTGGTCGACGGTCACGAAGAGCACCTCGCGCCCGGCGACGGTCCCCGTCCCGGCCACGGCGCAGGTGCCGGTGGCCAGGACGTTCTGGCAATAGCCTCCCGGGTGGACGAACGTCTCCGGCAGCGTGTTCGCCGGGAGCGCCGTCAGCGGGACGTAGGGTCGGGCGGTGCCCGGCAGGTCGGGGTCGCCGATCCCGACCACGGCGCGGCGCACCGGCCGGAAGGTCCCCAGGCGGTGGCCGGACCGGTAGACCCGGACCATCTCGCCGTCGCTGAGCCAGATGTCGTGGTTCGTCGTCGCCGCGAGGTCGGGCCGGAGCGTGGTCACCCGGGCACGGCCGGGGTGCCGCAGCAGGGCCTCGTGCACCCGCAGCGTCTCCCCGCCGGCCATGCCCACGCGCTCTTCCAGGCGGAGGCGCAGTGTCGCGAAGCGCAGCTCCGCGTCGCGGGCGAAGGTGAACAGCGTGGCGAGGTCCGGGAGGTCGGGGCCGAGCTGCGCGATCTCCGGGACGCGGCGTCCGTCGGCGGCGACGGGCGCCGTCGACGCGCGGTCCCAGGGGGCGGGGGTCGAAGCCATGGCGGGCATTCTAGCGTGGCAGACGGCGCGTGCGGCACCGCCCCGGCCGATAGACTCCGGCCGTGCGGATCGACGCGAAGGACCGGCGCTTCCTCGACGCCAACGGGCTCCGGGTCGGCTACGACGTGGTCGGCGAGGGGCCGCCGCTGGTGCTCCTCCACAGCGCTTCGTCGACCGGCCGCGAGGACTTCGGGGCCCAGCTGCCGCGTCTCGCGCAGGCGTTCACCTGCTACCTGCCGGATGCCCGCGGCCACGGCCGGACGGCCTACGACGCAGGGCTCGGCCTCCGGCTCGCCGATCTCGTGGCCGACCTCGAGGCCTTTGTCGATGCCCTCGACCTGGGCCTCCTCCACCTCGCGGGGTTCTCGATGGGAGCCGCGACGGCCCTCGCCGCGGCCGTGCGCCGGCCGGGGCGGATCCGCACGCTCGTCCTCGTGGGGACCGCGATGGAGCGCGAGCCGCGGACCAGCGTCATCCGTCACCTCGCGGACGTCGCACGGATCGAGCGCCAGGATCCGGCGTGGGCGGCGGCGCTGGCGCGGCGCCACGACCCGGCCCAGGGCCCCGGGGCGTGGCGGCGTCTGATGCCCGCGATCGCCGGCTTCGTGGGTGCGCAGGAGCCGCCGTCCCCGACTGAGCTCCGCCGCGCCGACGCACCGGCGCTGGTGGTGGTCGGCGACCGCGATCCGGTCGTGCCGGTCGCGCAGGCGCTGGCGCTGGCCCGGCAGCTCCCGGACGCGCGCCTGTTCGTCGTTCCCGACTGCGGCCACGAGGTCCCGGCCCGGCGCCCGGGGCTCTTCCTGGAGGGCCTGACGGGCTTCTACCGGGCGACGGAGGCGGCTGCCGCTCGACGCGCAGGCGGGTGACCGGCGGCCGCCCGGCCGTGGATACTGGCAGGCGACGACGCCGGTCAAGCGGCGCAGCGAGCGGCACGACGGAGAGTGGACGTGGCCGAGCAGCCATCCCGCGAGACGCCCGACGAGCTCGTTCTCCTCGAGCACCCGGCACGCCGCGTCGGCGTCGACGGGACCCCGATCGATCCACCGGAGCCGCTCCCCGGCGTGGCGCTGGTGACCCTGAACCGGCCGCGCGCCCTCAACGCGCTCAGCTTCGAGCTCCTCCTGCGCCTCGCCGAGGTCGTGGAGGCGCTCGACGCCGACCCGGCATGCCGCGCGATCGTGATCACCGGCGCCGGGACGCGGGCCTTCGCGGCCGGCGCCGACGTCGCCGAGCTGGCGGCCCAGACGCCCGACAGCCTCGCCGCCTCCGCGGGCTTCGGAGGCTGGGACCGGGTGGCGGCCATCGCCACGCCGACGATCGCGGCCGTCCGCGGATATGCCCTCGGCGGCGGTGCCGAGCTGGCGCTCGCCTGCGACATGCTGGTGGCGGGCGACAGCGCCACGTTCGGACAGCCCGAGATTAACCTCGGTGTCATCCCGGGCGCGGGCGGGACCCAGCGCCTGGCCCGGGCGATCGGGAAGGCCCGCACGATGGAGCTCGTCCTGACCGGCCGTCGCGTGGACGCGGGCGAGGCCCAGCGCCTCGGCTTCGTCATCCGCGTCGTGCCCGCCGCCGAGACGGTGGCCGCGGCCCTGGACCTTGCCGTTGCGGTCGCGGCCCAGCCGCCCCAGGCCGTCCGGGCCGCCGTCGCGGCCGTCCGGGCCGCCTTCGAGACGCCGCTGGCGGAAGGGCTGGCGGTCGAGCGTGACCTCTTCCGGGGGCTCTTCGGGACCCCCGACCAGGAGGAGGGCATGCGCGCCTTCGTGGAGCGGCGCGAGCCGCGCTGGCGCGCACCGGGGTCTTCCGCTGCGGCCCCGGATGGCGCATCCTAGGACCAGCCGATGTCAGAGGACACGCCCGCCATGGACGACGCCGCGCCGGCCGCCCTCGCCGGCCCACTCTCGCTGACGCCCGAGCACGCCTGGGAGGCGGCAGCGCCGATCCTGTACCCCGTCCTGCGCCCCGCCGGGTCGCACGGGCTCCGCCTGGACACGCTGGCCACGCCGTCGGACGCGGCCGGCAACGTCGACCCGCTGGTCGACGAGGGCCCCGCGGACCTGCTGATCGGGTACCAGATGGCCGCAGACGGCTTCGACGTGATCGCCAACGGCGACCACCTTGCCGCCTGGGGCGTTGCGCCGGCGACGCTCCGCGACGCCGCCACCCGGAACCTTGCCGCGTGGTCGGCGGCCGCGCCCTGGTCGGTGGACGCGGCCGACAACCGCCGGGTCATCTCGTCGGACACCGGCGACGGCTGGGACGCCAGCCGGATCCTGCTGCCGGACGTGGTGGCGTACCTGGAGCAGGAGCTCGGCGGCCCGGACGACCGGATCCTCGTTGGGATCCCGGCCAGCCACCTCCTCGTGGCCGGCTGCCTGCGCGCCGACGACCCCGAGTTCGCGCCGCTCTTCGCCGACTTCGTCCTCGAGTACGCGGGCGACACCGACAACGCGATCGACCGCCGCGTCTTCGAGCTGCGCGACGGGCACCTCGAGCTCTTCCTCCTCGGCCCGGCCGTCACCGCCTGACGCCGAGCCGTGCCGGGGACCGCCCGGTCGGCGGAGCGCGCGGGCTCGCGATGCTTCCCATGTGCCGTTCGCGATCGCGGTAAATCGCCCGGGCGCGGTTACCGCAGCGCGGCGAGAGCCCGCTCGAAGGCTGCGAGGGTGTCCCGCGAGAACAGGACGAACGTGACGCGCTCGAGGGGCGCACCCCGGCGGAGCTCGTCGGCGACCGTGCCCACGGCGATCGCGGCCGCGGCGTCCAGCGGGTAGCCGTAGATGCCCGCGCTGATAGCGGGGAGGGTCAGCGTGCGGGCGCCGAGGTCGGCGGCAACGCCCACGGACGAGCGGTAGGCATCCGCGAGGAGGCGCGCCTCGCCGTGGCCACCGCCCCGCCACACCGGGCCGACGGCGTGGACGACCCAGCGGGCGGGCAGTCGGCCGGCCCCGGTCGCCACGGCGGTGCCCGTCGGCGTTCCGCCCGGGTACCGCTCGCGCAGCTCCGCCATGACCGTCGGCCCGCCGGCCGCGTGGATGACGCCGTCCACCCCGCCGCCGCCGGCCAGCGCCGCGTTGGCCGCGTTGCCGATCGCGTCGGCCGGGATGGTCGTGATGTCGCCCTGGACGAGGGCGAGGATCCCGGCCCCGAAGCGCCGCTCGCTGATCACCTGGTCAGGGTACCGGCCGACACAACGCGGACGGGCCCGGCTGCCATGCGAAGCGCCCGGCCACCGAGGCGACCGGGCGCAGGTTGCGCGAGAAGGCGCGGGATCAGGGGACCTTGAGGTGGACTGGGTTGCCGCGGATCTGGACCTCCCACGTGGTGAGGTCGGTGCTGTAGCTCGTGGAGCTGCCGCCCATCGAGTAGCGGATCTTCCACCAGCCGCCTTCGGCCGTTGTCGTGTCCGCGGTGGGGTGCGGGGCGGTGTAGGTGGACGGGATGACGATCTCCATCTCGAGCCAGCAGCCGTTGAAGAGGCTGGTCCCGCCGGTGTTCGTGACGACGGCCGTCCCCGTCCCCGTCCGGGAGTTGCAGTTCGAGGCGGCGCCGTCGCTGGTCCCGCGCGCGGCGCTGTAGCTGAAGGTGGCGGGCGTGTAGTTCGTCGCGCCCGGCTGGAGGATCTCGAGCGAGGCGGAGAGGGCGCCCGTGTCGCCCGGGTCCCAGAGCCGGACGACCATCGTCTTGCCGGCGTGGACCGCGTCGATCTGGGCCAGGTAGAACTCCGACGAAATCCCGCCCGGCAGTCGAACGTACGCCTCCATCGAGCCGAGGCCGTAGACGCGGGGCGTGCCGCCCGTTGCGGTGGAGTAGATCGCAAAGGCATTCAGGGCCGTCGTGTTGTTCTGGTCGTTGAGGCTGCCGGGATCCGTCGAGTAGGTGTGGAGGCGATACGTGCGGCCGTCCGCTCCTCCGGTCAGGCCGTTGGCGAGGAGGTACCAGCCGCGGCGCGGCGCCGTCGGCGAGCCGCTCTGCCAGTCGTTGGCGTCGTAGTGCCAGGCGAGGTCCGAGCAGTCGCCGACGCTCGTGGACTGACCGAGGGCGGAGTAGATGCCGTAGTCCTGGTAGGAGAGCCGTCGGAACGCGGCTCCCGAGCTCGCGACCGGCGCGCCGTCGTCGTCCGTGTTGTAGAGCGTCTCCTGCGTGTCGTAGAGGTCGAAGAAGGCGCTCGCGGCCTCGCGCGTCGCGTACCCGTTGGAGCCGCCAACGGTCCAGTTCTCGCCGGTGCCGGCCGACGTCGTGGTGTCGCACAGGCCCGGGTCGAAGATCCAGACCTCGCCACCGGTCGCGCCCGGCGGCATCTCCACGGCGTAGTTGTAGTAGTCCTGCCAGCCGTAGTCGGGATTCAGCGGCAGCCCCGAGCGCGACTGGTACTTGGTCATGTAGGCGTCGCCCTGGATGTTCGGGGCGCCCTGCGACTGCATCGAGCCCCAGAAGTTCTGGGGCGGGAGCACGCCGCCGTACGGGGAGACGACACTGGTGTTCTGGATGTTCGTGGTGGTGGTCGTCGTCGTCGTGAAGAGCCGGTAGTAGACCAGCACTTCCAGCATGTCGACGCGCAGCCGCGTCGCGCTGGTCGTGCAGCCCTTGTTCGCGGTCAGCCGGACCTGGAAGTTCGCGTCGGTGAAGTCGGCGCGGACCCAGCTGTGGGCCCCCCAGGCGGCGGTCGACGTCGAGCCTCCGGTCGACGGGAGCGTGTAGTCGGTCGTCGTGGTCGTGCCGAGGTTGGGCGTCGCCACGGCCGTCGTCCAGCTCGTCCCGCCGTCCCAGGACAGCTCGACGCCGATCCGGTTCTGCGACGTCCCACAGGTCGCGTTCAGGAACGCGTTCTGGAGCCGAACCTCGAGGCCCTGGATCGTGACCGACTGGTTGCCGGCCGGGTAGGTGATCGGCGACGTCCCGAGCGTGGTCGCGAGGCCGAACGTCCCCCAGGCCTGCTGCTCCCCGTTCGTCGTGGCGTAGGCATAGCCGTTGCCCGTGTTCCGGACGACGGACACGATGGTGTAGCCCGTCCCGGTGCTGTTCACCCACTGTCCCCCGGCTGGCGCGTCGGTCGCGACCCGGCCCCAGCCGGTGTTCCGGTCCTGGTACGTGGTGCTCGTCGAGGTGGTCTCGATCCCGTCGCGGAGGAAGCCGACGCCGTAGTAGTTCTGGGGGCTTCCCATGGGGACGGGCAGAACGTACTCGGCCTTGGAGGCCCGCGCCGCCTCGATCGACGAGATCCCGATGACCCGCATGAAGTAGGTGTTGACGGGTGCGGACAGCGTCACGTTGAGCTGCCGTGGGTTGTTGCCGTCCGGCGTGGCCGTGAGGGCGACGCCGGACGCTCCGTCGGTGTATCCGTTCTTCCTGGCTTCGGCGACAGCACTGGCACGGGCCGTACCCGGGTCGCCCGGAAGGTAGACCGCGCCGGCAAGGGCGGCCGCGTCGGCGGCGCGCTGGACGCGCAGCGTGTTGGCCCAGTACCACGACACGTCGAGGACGACGGCCAGCAGCAGCATGAACAGGACAATGCCGCCGGCGAACATCACGATCACCTGGCCGCGCTCGGAGCGGCGCGGCGAGGCCGTAACGGCAGCGGGCCCTGGAACGGCGCGCGTCTCCATCAGGGGACCTTCAGGTGCACCGGGTTGCCGCGGATCTCGACTTCCCAGGTCGTCGTGTCGTTGCCGGCGCGGACGTCGTACTCGACGAGCCACCAGCCGTCCTCGCCGAGCCCGTTGGGATCGAGGCCGCCGGTGCCGTAGTCCGTCGGCAGGGCGATCTCGATCGTCAGGATCCGGTTGTTGAAGAAGGAGGACCCGTCCGACGTCTGGATCTCGGTGACGTTCGTGCCCGAACGGCCGTCGTTGGAGGACCAGTCGAAGTGGGCGTAGTCGTAGGAGTTCCCCTCGGGCGAGAGGAATCGCAGGTACGACGGCGCGCTCGCCTCGCCGGGGTCGAAAAGCGTGATGACCATCGTCTTCCCGGCGTGGACCGGCTCGATCTGCGAGAAGTAGAAGCGCTGGGCGCCGCCGACGCCCGTGTCGTCGAGGTTCGTGTACGCCGCCATCCGGCCCCCGCCGTAGACCCGCGCCCGACCGCTGCCGGTGACCCAGATGGAGAACAGGTTCTCTGCGCCGAAGGTCGCGTTCTGGCCGAGGTTGGTGTTGACGTTCACCCGGTAGGTGCCGGCGGTGAGGTTGGTCCAGCCGGCCGGCAGGACCCACTGGTTGTGAGCCGGGTTGTTGGCGCAGTCCTGGCGGTTGGCGTCGGTGCTGTTCTGGGGAGGCGAACCCGAACGGCTGAAGCTGCCCGAGAAGTCCCCGAGGGTGGCCGTGCCGGGGTTGTGGGTCCAGTCGCTGCCGACCTGCGTGTCGTCGGACCCGGTGTACGGGGTCCCGTTCGTGTTGTAGAGGCGGAAGCGGACGGACACGGGTCCGACGTTCTCGCCGCCGCCGGTTCCGTCGTTCGTCCAATGGTCGCCGGTCCCGAACCAGCCGCCGCTCAGGTTGCGCCCCGTGGCGCAGAAGATCGGGTCGAAGAGACGGACCTCGCCCCCGCCGCCGACCTCGACCGTGTAGTCGTACCCGTTGGGGTCGTAGTCCGGGTTGGGGCCGCCGTTCGTCCCGTCGGGCGGGTTGTTGCCGCCGATGTACAGGGGCGCGTAGCGATCGCCGTTCTCCCGGACGCCTCCGGAGGTGAAGATGGCGCCCCAGAAGCCCTGGGTGGGGAGCGTCCCGCCGGCGGGGTCCGGCACGGACAGGACCGGGTAGGTCGTGGGTGTGGTGACCGTCGTCGTGTAGTGGACGCGCACCTCGAGCAGGTCGACCTGGACGCCCCGGGTCGCGTCGCATCCCGAGATCCCGTCGTTCCAGGTGAGCCGCACCCGGAAGTTCGCGTCGCTGAAGTTGTCCCTCGTCCAGGTGTGCGAACCCCACGACGCCACGTCAATCGCCGTGCCGACCGTCCGGTCGTCGTCCACGTTGGTGCCGAGGATGTCGGTCTTGCGGACCGATGACCAGCTCGAGCCGGCGTTCCACGAGGCTTCCACGTCGACCTTGCAGTTGGTGGCCGCGCCGGAGCCCGTCAGGGCGACGTCGGTGAGGAAGACCTGGATCCCCTTGATCTGCAGGGTGGCGTCGTTGGGGATCGGCCGGGCCCCGCCGAGGAGGTCGAAGCCGCGCCAGATGGAGCGGTCGCCGCTCGTGCCCTCGGTGGTGTAGGCGTTGTCGTTGGCGTACGCGTTGCCCTCGCCCGACCAGCTGCCGCCGTCGTTGCCGGTCGCCCGCCCGCCGGGGACCTCTCCCGTGTCCTCGGTGGCCCCGCCAGGGGTGCTGGTCGTTCCCGGCTGCACGCCCTGGTAGAAACCCACGCCGTAGTAGTTCTGGGGGCTGCCCATCGGGACCGGCAGGACGTATTCGGCCTTCGAGGCGCGCGTGGCGCGGATCGTGGAGATCCCGATGACCCGCATGAAGTACGTGCCGACGTTGGCCGAGACGGTGACATTCAGCTGGCGCGGGTTCACGCCGTCCTGGGTCGGGGTCACCGTGGCGTTGCCGCCGTCGGTATAGCCGTTCTTCTGGGCTTCGGCCCGGGCGCTGGAGTAGGCCGTCGGACGATTGCCGGGCAGGTAGACGGCCCCGGCGAGGGCGGCCGCGTCGGCGGCGCGCTGGACGCGCAGCGTGTTGGCCCAGTACCAGGAGACGTCGAGGACGACGGCCAGCAGCAGCATGAAGAGGACGATGCCGCCCGCGAAGATGACGAGGACCTGGCCGCGCTCGCGGCGCCTGCGCGATGCGGGACCGGGGATGGCTGCGGGTGTCGTTTCCGGGGTGTGAGGCCGGTGGGGCCGCCGGGTTGTCATCACTCAGTCCGTCGGGTTCATGGCCATGACCGTCCGGTCGGAGACCGGGATCGTCGCCGGGCCAGTGCCGCCGAAGAAGCCCATGACGCTGCCCAGGGCGGTCTGCATGCGGTACGTGTAGTCGAGCGAGACGCCGATGGAATCCGGCGGCGACCCGTTGGAGCGCCGGCAGGCGGCCCACCCAACCGAGCCCTGGGAGTAGTCGAGCCGGCGCCCATCGACCAATGGGCCGGTGCCCGGGGTGTACGTCCAGACGTTGACATAGCTGCTGACCTGGTTGCCGTTGACGTCGGCCTTGTAGATGCGGATCGTCGGGATCTCGGCCATGTTGACTCGCGACCCGGGGGAGTCCAGGACACGAGTGACGGCCGCGATGATCAGTGGATCGACATCCTGCCAGGCCCCCCCGCCCGTGCAATCGTTGAGGGCACTGCCGCCCGTGACCAGCGCCGAACCCACGCGCGCGCCCTCGCGCGAGGCGTACTGGATCGTCAGCAGGTGGTCGAACACGAAGCCGAACTCGAGCATCGCGAGCAGCAGGAGGGTGAACGCGGGAACCAGGAGCGAGAACTCCACGAGGCCCTGGCCTCGCTCGCCCTCGCGCGATCGTCGTCGGATCACAGGATCGGCTCCATCCGCATCGAGTTCGATTGCGTGAGCTCGAAGCCAGAACCCCCCTGGCCGCCGAACCCGTTGGCGCCGAAGCCGCCGAGCGGGGTCACCCACTGGTGGCTGTACTCCACCCTGACGCCGATGGTGTCGAGAGGGTGGGCCGCCTTCTCTGCTGGAGTCGTGCCGCACCCGCCGAGCCAGTTGCACCGCACGGGGACGCCACCCGCGAAGCCCTCGGGGTAACCGTTCGTTTGCCGCGTGTACGGCACCGTGCACGAACCATCGGCCGTCGTGTAGGAGCCGGTTCGGCGCCAGGTGTTGGAGACACCGGAGACTTCGACGCCGTTCCGGTCGGCCTTGTAGATGACCACCGACGTGATCCGGTTGTCGTCCGCCGGCGGACCCACCGCCTTGTCGACGGCCTGGAGGATCACGCAGTCGGCGCCGAGGTTGCTGCCCGCCTCCGCCGCCAGGAGTGCCGCATCCCGCGTCGCGTACGAGATGCCGAGCATCCCGCTGAAGACGAACGCGAACTCGATGACCGCGAAGAGGAGGAGCAGGAAGATGGGGAAGACCAGCGCGAACTCGACGAGCGTCTGCCCCGCCGCTCCACGCTCCTCGCCAGGGCCTTGACCCACCCTGCGCTTGATCAGCATTCTCGGACTCCCAGGTCTGCCCGCCGTCCTCGACGACCGTGGCCTGCGGAAGTCTTGTCGGCGAACCTTGAGCGCAACCTTGCGGTGGTGACGATTCGCACGCCCGATTCCCCGTCTCCCTGCTGCACCCGGCGAACGCGCCGGCGGCAGCTCCGCCGCGGAACGACGACGCGTTGCCGTCGCGCCCCACGAAGTCTGGGTTCACCCGGGCTCGAGCGACATAGGACAGAGGTCCCGGGTTCGACGGGGACCCGAGATCCGGCGACCGGCCGGAGGCCCGGCGTCCGGGGAGCCCACCGGGACCATCATCCCGGCCGTGGCCCGGGTCTCCGCTGCGGTGATCTCGCCGCCGCGTCCCCGGTCGCGGTCAGGCCGGACCGAGATCCGGCTCGGCCGGCAGCAGGAGCTCGAACGTGCTCCCGGGGGCTGCGTCGTCGCGGTAGACCAGGTGGCCGCCCATCGCGCCGGCCAGCCCGCGGGCGACGTCGAGGCCGAGCCCTGTCCCGTCGGTCCCCTCGCTCGCGGTGCCGCGCACGAATCGCTCGAAGATCCGCGCTCGTTCCGCGATCGGCACGCCGGGGCCGGCGTCGATCACGGAGATCGCCACCGCCCCGGCCAGCCAGGCATCGTCGAGCGTGACCGGGGGGCCACCCCCGAGAGCCGCCGCGGGGCGCGCCTCGATCCGCACGGTCACCGGGCCGCGCGGGGCGTACTTGAGCGCGTTGTCGAGGAGGATCCACAGGATCTGCTCGACGCTCGCCCGGTCCGCGACCGCCAGGACGCCCGGGGCCCGGTCGTCAACGGTGAACCGCCGGACCGACCGGAAGCCGGCCCAGACGTGACGGATGAGCGATGCCGGCGCCAGCGGCTCCGCCTCGACCCGCATCGTCCCGGCCTCCAGCCGCGACATCACCAGGAGCTGGCCCACGAGCCGCGACAGACGATCGCTCTCGGCGCGGATGTGCGCCGCCGCCTCGCGGGCTCGGGTCGGGTCCGCGTCGGCCACGTCCTCCGCGACGAGGCGGATCGTGGTCAGAGGCTGCTGCAGGTTGTGGCTCACGCCACGCATGAAGTCCGCCTGGAGCGTGGCCAGGCGGTCGAGCTCGCGCGCCCGGTCGCCCGCGCGGTCCACCAGGTCCGCGTCGCGGATGGCGATCCCGAGGAGGCGGGCGTACAGGTCGAAGATCGCGCGGTCGGGTTCCGTCCACTCGGCGATGGACGCACCTCGCGCCACCAGCCGGGCCGGCGGGGCTGTCCACGCGTCGGCGGCTGGCCGCGGGACGGAGCCGGCGTCGGGAGCGACCTCGGGAGCGACCTCGGCCGTCGCCACGGCCTCGAGAGCGGCCTCGGCCGTCCCCACGGCCGCTGGAGCCGGGTCAACGGTGCGCACGCCCGTCGCCGTGGCGATCGGCGTCCCGGCCGGCGTCTCGAGGACCACCTCGGCGGCGTCGAAGAGGCGGGCGGCGGCACGCGTCCCGGCCTCGGCCACCGCGTGTGCGCCCAGGCGCGGGCTGAGGCGCGCGATCTCGTCGAGCGACTCCTCCAGGCGTCGCTCGCGTCGCCGCAGGGCTGTCGCGAGGTCGTCGACGGCGCGGGAGACGGTGCGCAGGTCCGCGTCCGCCGCGAGGCTGGCTCGCGGGGCGCCGCCTGCGCCGACGGCGTCGAGCCACCCTGCGACCTCCTCGGCCCGGAGCCGGAGCCGGACGCCGAGGGCCCACGCGAGGAGCACCGCTCCGAGCGAGGCGAGGGTCAGGGTCCCGGCGACGAGGGCGACGAGGTTCGTGGCCACGGAGTCGAGGGCATCGAGGGGCTTGACGACCGTGAGCATGCCGACCGCGACGCCTGCGGAATCCCGGAGCGCGGATCGTCCGACGGCCAGCCCGTCCCCGACGGTGATCCCGGGCTCAGGCGTGGCGGAAGACGCCGGGTCGAGCCGCCCGATGAGCGAGATGTCGGTGACCACCGGCGTCCCGCCCGCCGCGGACGTCACCGCGACGTCGAACCCCGTCGCGTAGCTGATCGCGACCGCGGTGGGCCCGTCGATCCGCATCGCCATGGCCACGGAACCGACCGTGCCGGCGCCGGCGATGACCGGCACGGCCGCGACCTGGTAGACCCCCGACGGAAGCCCGATGGTGCCGGGGCCGACGTCGGCGGCTGTCGCGGGCGCGAGTGCGGCGTCCAGCGCGATCGCCTCGAGCTCGGCGACCACGTCGGCCGCGCCGCCGGAGGTGACCTCCCGCCCGGCGGCGACCGCCACGGCGTCGAACTCGCCGAGCCCGACCTGGAAGTCGACCACGTCGACCTCGAGGCCGGCCAGGTCGCCGGCGGCGACAGCGTCCTCCAGGACCGGCCACGTGGCGTAGCTCAGCGTCGTCTTCTCGAGATCGCGCTGATCGCGAGCGAGCCACCCGTTGGCGCCGGTGAGCGCCGTCTCGACCTGGCTCCTCAGGCTCGCGCCGACGGCCGCGTCGACCTGGACGAGGGCAAGCAGGCCGAACACCAGGAGCGGCAGGAGCGCGGCGGCGAGGAGCGACACGACGAGGCGACGCCGGAAGCTGACGCGTGCCGCGACGCCGTCGGCCGTCGGCTGGACCGAGACCGGGGCCCCTTCGTCGTCCGGCGCCGGGACAGGGGTCATTCCACCCGCGCGAGCCGGTAGCCGCCGCTCTTCTCGGTCAGCAGGTAGCGCGGGTCGTCGGGATCGCGCTCGATCTTGCGGCGCAGGCGGCGCACGGTGACCCAGACGTACGCGGGATCGGCATTGTCGGCGTCGCTCCAGACGCGCGAGAGGATCGTGTCAGTCGACACCGGGCGACCGAGGTTCGCCGCCAGTGTCGCAAGGAGGCGCGCTTCCGTCGGCGAGAGCCCCACCTGCTCGCCGTCCCGGATGGCGACTCGGCGTCCGAGGACGATCGTCAGGTCCGGGCCGAGCTCCAGCGCCTGGCTCGGGATTCGCTCGCCGATGCGTCGCAGGACCCGATCGATCCGGGCGGCGAGCTCCTCGAACTCGAACGGCTTGGTGACGTAGTCCTCCGCGTAGCGCTGGAGGAGGTCGACCTTGCTCTCCGAGGTGGAGATGGCCGACACGACCACGATCGGGATGTCCGCCCGTCCCTTGATCTCCGCTGCCAGCTCCTCGCCGCCGATGCCCGGGAGCATGAGGTCGAGCAGCACGAGGTCGGGCCACTGCGAATCGAGCCGGTGCAGCGCCTCGGCGCCGGATCGGGCGAGGACGACCTCGAACCCGTTGCGCCGGAGCCGATCACCAAGCACGGCGCCCAGCCGTTCGTCGTCGTCGACGAGCAGGATCGTGCGGGGCCCGTCCAGCGTGCTCACGGCTTGGGGCTCTTCGTCGGGCGGGGGGTCTTGTCGGCCTTGCCGCCGCCACCCGCATTGCCGCCGCCACCCGCATTGCCGCCACCGCCACCCTTGCCGTTGCCCTTGCCGATGCCGGTGCTCGTGCCGTGCGGGGGGTCCGGTTGCTTGCCGGGCTTCGTGCCGGACTGACCGGGCGGGGACGGCCGCGGCGTGGCGCCAGGGTCCTGGGTGCGGACCGGCGTCGCCGGCGAGGCCGACGGAGACGGGGTCCGCCCGTCGAGCCCGGGGCTCCCCTCCGCCTTCGTCGAGCCCGGCACCGACGTGCTCCAGGGGGTCGTCGCGGGATCGCTCGAGCCGCCGGACCCGCCCGCGACCGCCACCTCCCGAACGATGACGAGGGTGGGGGGACCGGGCTCGGCACGTGCCGCGAGGGTTCGACGACCGTCGGTGAACCGGGACCAGCCGCGGGCCGCCCCGGCCGGCGCGTACCCGGCGGCCTCCAGCGTGCCGGCGTAGGCGACCAGGGCGAGGTCCGGGTCGAGGTTCGAGGTGAAGGTCGTGAAGGAGCCCTCGCCGTCCAGGCCGATCTCCGCGACGGCACCCGGTGGCAGGGGGACGCTCTCCGCCACGGAGGCCGCGGGCGACGCGCTGCCGGCCGAACAGGCGGCGAACGCCAACGCAGCAGCCCCGATCGCGATGACGACGGACGTGCGCACGCGTGCCCGTCGGAGGAGAGGTTGCACGATTGGTCCCCGGCAGTGCTTGCGAGACCAAGTCCCGCCGGACCACAGTGTACGGCCGGTGCTGGAGGGCGGGATGGATCTGCACCCCCCGCATCCGGCCCTCGAGGAGAGGTCCCAGGACCATGGTCATGCGTTCTCGGTGCGATCAGGCACCGCGCCAAGGAGTCCGGTGCGGTCTGATGCGTTCGCGTCCGGTTACCGATCAACGGATGGGTCTGGACACTCGGTAACCGGCACGCGACGATGGTCCCAGCCCACGCAAGGACCATCGTCCCGGCCGTGGCAGGCATCATCCGCGGCATCTCGCCGCCAAGTCTCGGGGGTACGGTCTCATGTCTCAGGCATCGCGCGCACGCCACCCGATCGCCCTGCGCGGCATGGGGTGGCTCGCTGTCGCCCTTCTTCTCACCATGTCGCTCGTCGGCCCCGGCACGACCGGGGTCGCGGCCGCCGGGCCGCCGGAGGGCGGCGGCGCGGTTCCGGTCTCCGTTGACAAGGCGACGCCATCGCCGACGCCGGCGCCGCCGTTCGGCGACCTGCACGCGGGGACCGCCAACCCGGCGCTTGCCACCGACGTCTGCGACGAGGCCGACTTCGGCTTCGCCATCGACCGCTCGGGGTCGATCCAGTCCGCCGGAGCCGCTACCGCCCAGAAGAGCGGGATCAAGGGCTTCGTCGATGCGTTCCAGAACGCCGGCGGCTCGGGCCTCTACGCGGGCGCGACCTTCAACGGCAGCTCCGCGAGTTCGGCGGCGACGATCACGTCCGGCTTCGTGGCCGCGGCCACGTTCAAGAGCGCGGTCGACGGCATGGGCACGCCCACCGGCCGAACGCCGACCGGCGGCGGCATCAGCAAGGCGGCCGGAAACTCGGGCCACAACCGGGCCTCTGCTCCCAACGTGCTCTTCGTCGTCACCGACGGCTCGCCGAATGTGCCCGACGGCGGCTACGACTATCCGACGGACCCCCGCGCCTGGCTGGCCGGGGCGAACGCGGCGATCGACGCCGCCAACGCCGCCCGCGCCGCCGGCTGGGTCGTCCTGTCCATCTACGTCGGCGCCCCGGACTCCGGCCTGCCGTTCAGCAACGCCAACGACCGGGCGTGGGTCGACGCCGTCATGGATCGAATCGGTGGGGGCTCCCACACGCAGATCGCCGACTTCAACTCGCTCGTCAACGGGCTCCTGATCTCCGTCGGCTGCCCGACGCCGACGCCGACCCCGACCCCGACCCCGACGCCGACCCCGACGCCGACCCCGACGCCGACCCCGACGCCGACCCCGACCCCGACCCCGACCCCGACCCCGACCCCGACGCCGACCCCGACGCCGACCCCGACGCCGACCCCGACGCCGACCCCGACGCCCACCCCGACGCCGACGCCGTCGCCGACCCCGACGCCGACGCCGACGCCGTCGAACCCTGCGCTGACCCTCGTCAAGACCGCCACCCCGTCCACCTACGACGCGGTCGGCGACGTCATCGGCTACAGCTACAAGCTCACCAACAGTGGCGACGTCACCCTCGCCGGCCCCTTCACGGTGACCGACGACAAGGCGACGGCGACCTGCCCGGCCACGGCAAGCCTGGCCCCGTCGGCCTTCATCACCTGCACCGCCAGCTACGTCGTCAGCCAGGCCGACCTCGACAGCGGCTCGGTCACCAACGTGGCGCGCGGCCAGGCTTTCTTCGGGCAGGCCCCGGTCCAGTCGAACCAGGACACCGAGACGGTCACGGCCGTCCAGAGCCCCGCCCTCGGCATCGCCAAGACGGCCGACACCGCCAGCTACAACGAGGCCGGCGACGTCCTCCACTACACGATCGTCGCCACGAACCTCGGCAACGTGACGCTCCACGGCGTCACCGTCAGCGACCCGAAGCTCGGGGCGCTCACCTGCACCCCGGCCCAGCCGGCGACGCTCGCCCCCAACGCCACCCTCAGCTGCACCGGCACGTACACGGCCACCCAGGCCGACGTCGATGCCGGCAAGGTCGACAACACCGCCGCCGCCGACAGCGACGAGACCAAGCCCGTCGACGACTCGGCCACGGTGCCCGCGGTCATCGGTCCCGCCCTCGGCATCGCCAAGACGGCCGACACCGCCAGCTACAACGAGGCCGGCGACGTCCTCCACTACACGATCGTCGCCACGAACCTCGGCAACGTGACGCTCCACGGCGTCACCGTCAGCGACCCGAAGCTCGGGGCGCTCACCTGCACCCCGGCCCAGCCGGCGACGCTCGCCCCCAACGCCACCCTCAGCTGCACCGGCACGTACACGGCCACCCAGGCCGACGTCGATGCCGGCAAGGTCGACAACACCGCCGCCGCCGACAGCGACGAGACCAAGCCCGTCGACGACTCGGCCACGGTGCCCGCGGTCCAGGCGCCCGCGCTCGCGGTAACCAAGGGCGTCGGCCTCACCGCCGACGGCGAGTTCGTCCCCGAGCTGACGACCTCGGTCGGGACCACGGTCCACTACCGGATCGTCGTCTCCAACACCGGCAACGTGACCCTCACGGGCGTCACGCTGGCGGACAGCCTGTTCGACCTCGCCGAGCTCGGCTGCACGATCCCGGCGACGCTCGCCGCCGGGACCAGCTTCACCTGCGACTACACGGACACGGCCCGGGCCTGGACGACGGACAACACCGCCACCGCCGACAGCGCGCAGACCGCGCCGGTCGATGACTCGGCGACGGTCTCCGCGACGCCCGCGGCCATGCTCGTCATCCAGAAGGTGCTCGACCTCGATCCGGGAGTGGGCCAGGACCTGGTCCCGGGTGCCGGCTGGTCCTTCGAGGTCGGCGGCGACCTCGACAGCGCCGTCGTGACCGACGAGGACGGGCTGAAGGTTCTCACCGTCGACGACATCGACGGCTCCATCTCGGTCGACGTCACCGAGGTCGCCGAGCTCGACTTCACGCTCGTCGACGCCTCCTGCGAGGTCACCGACGCCGACCAGGTCCGGCCCTCGGCCCTCGGCGATCTTCGCGGCACCGTCGACGTCGTCGGCGGCACCGTCACCGGGATCGTCGTCAACGCCGGCGAGACCGTCACCTGCACGTTCGTCAACGAGAGCGGCGCCGTCGAAGCGGCCACGGGCACGCCGCGCATCACCCCGCCGCCGACCGCGACGCTCCCGGTCACCGGGACGCCCGGTGGCGACAGCTGGCGGATCGTCCTCCTGGCGATCGCCGGCCTCCTCGCGATGATCCTGTTCCTCACCCCCGCGACGCCGGCGAAGGCTCGCCGCCGCCGGTAGTTGCGCCCTGACCTCGCCGTCCCCGAGACGGAGGGCGGCCGGCCTTTGCCTGAGGGTCGGCCGCCCGTCTCGCCCCGGACATGGCACCGCCGCCGGCTCCGTCGTGGAGCCGGCGGCGGTGATTCACCGGGGAGGTCGGCGGGTCGCGGCGCTCGGCGCGAGTGGGCGCCGCCGAAGCCCGGCGGAGGCCTAGAATCCCGGCCATGAGCCGAGACCTCCGCCGCCCCCTCCGCGAAGCCTGGATCGTCGACGCCGTGCGGACGCCGTTCGGGCGCTACGGCGGGGCACTGGCCGGGGTGCGTCCAGACGACCTGGCCGCCCTGGTGCTGCGGGCTGTCGTCGAGCGCACCGGGATCGAGCCCGGCGCCGTCGAGGACGTCATCCTCGGCTGCGCCAACCAGGCGGGTGAGGACAACCGCAACGTGGCGCGCATGGCGCTTCTCCTCGCCGGCTATCCGGCCGACGTGGCCGGGCTCACCGTCAACCGGCTCTGCGGCAGCGGCCTCCAGGCGATCAACTCGGCCGCCCACGCGATCGCCGTCGGCGACGGCGAGGTCTTCGTTGCGGGCGGCGTCGAGTCGATGACGCGGGCCCCCTACGTGATGGCCAAGCCGGAAGCTGCCTTCGAGCGCGGCGCACACGAGCTGGTCGACAGCACGCTGGGCTGGCGCTTCGTCAACCCCCGGCTCGACGCGGCCTACCCGGCGATCTCCCTCGGCGAGACCGCCGAGTGCGTGGCCGACGACTGGGCCGTCTCCCGCGAGCGCCAGGACGCGTTCGCGCTGGAGAGCCAGCGCCGCGTGGCCGCAGCCATCGAGGGCGGCCGGTTCGACGCGCAGCTCGTGCCGGTCCCCGTGCCCCAGCGCAAGGGCAATCCCACCTTCGTCACGCGCGACGAGCACCCGCGCCCCGACGCGACGGCCGAGGCCCTGGCCACGCTCAAGCCGGCGTTCCGGGCGGGCGGGACCGTCACCGCCGGCAACGCGTCCGGGATCAACGACGGGGCGTCCGCGCTCCTCCTGGTGGAAGCCGAGCGCGGCCGCGCCCTGGGCCTTCGGCCGATGGCCCGCGTCGTGGCGACGGCGGTCGCCGGCGTCGACCCGCGCGTCATGGGCATGGGGCCGGTCCCGGCGATCCGCAAGGCCCTCGACCGCGCCGGGCTGGCGGTCGCGGACGTCGACCTCGTGGAGCTCAACGAGGCCTTTGCCTCGCAGTCGGTCGCCTGCATCGACGAGCTGCGCCTCGACCCGGCCCGCGTCAACCCGAACGGGGGGGCGATCGCGCTGGGCCACCCGCTCGGCGCGTCCGGGGCGCGCCTGATGACGATGCTGGTCCACGAGCTGGCGCGCACCGGCGGCCGGTACGGCGTCGCCTCGATGTGCATCGGGGTCGGCCAGGGGATCGCCACGGTCGTGGAGCGCGTCGATGCCTGAGCGCGGCGGGGCGCGCCGTCACACGCCGCCCGCCCCGCGGGTCTAGGCTGCAGTCCACGACCCATGCCGGAGGACGCCGTGCCTCACGAGCCGCAGCCCACCACCGCTCCCACCGCCGCTCCCGCCGCTCCCGCCGCCGGTGCCGTCACCACCGGTGGATCCGCCGGGTATCTCACCCGCACCCGGGCCATCGGGCGCCTGGTCGGCGGTGCGGCCCTCGCCCCGGTCTACCGGGCGTACGCGGCCCGCCTGCGGGCGCAGGTCCTGGCCCACCCGGTTCCCGGGCACGTGGCCCTCATCATGGACGGGAACCGCCGCTGGGCCCGCGAGCTGGGTTTCCGCGAGATCAAGGCCGGCCACCGCCACGGCGCCGACAAGGCCGTCGAGCTCCTCGACTGGTGCTCGTCGCTGGGGATCTGCGAGGTGACCCTGTGGGCCCTCTCCCTTGAGAACCTCGAGCGGCCCGCCGAGGAGGTCGAGGCGATCACGGAGATCGCCCGAGCGACCCTCGAGGCCCTCGCGGAGCGTGACCGGGTCCGCCCCCTGCACATGAGCCTCCAGGTCATCGGCCGGCGCGACCTGCTCCCGGACCGGCTCCGCGAGGCCGCCGAGCGCGGCGAGGCGGAGACGCGCGGCCGGCCGGGTCTGCGCGTGACGCTGGCCCTCGGCTACTCGGGGCGCGACGAGCTGGTGGAGGCCGCCCGGGCGGCGGTGCGGGCGCTGCTGGCCGAGGGGACCGCTCCCGAGGCGCTGGCGGACGCCCTCACCGCGGACCGGCTCGCCGACCAGTTGTACACGCGTGGGTCGTCCGACCCCGAGCTGATCATCAGGACCTCGGGCGAGGTGCGCCTCTCGGGCTTCCTTCCCTGGCAGAGCGCGTACAGCGAGTTCTACTTCTGCGACGCCTACTGGCCGGCGTTCCGGGAGATCGACTTCCTGCGCGCGATCCGCACGTACCAGCAGCGGGCGCGGCGCTTCGGCCGCTGACCTGGCGCTTCGGAGGCGGCGCCGGCGCCTCGGGCCGCTGACGGGGCTCCCGGCCGTTGACCGGGCGGCTGCAGACCTCACCCTCACCGGCCGCCCAGCGCGCTTGCCCCTTGCCGCGGCGAGCCCCGGTCGCTACGCTTCCGCCCCACCGAGGGAGCCCGGGAGAGAGGAGGACGCATGCTCGGACGAATCCGCGTGTCGAGCGCCGTGGTGGCCGTCGCGCTGTTCGCGGCCGCGTGCGGCGGTGGCGGTGGCGGTGGCGGAGGCGGAGGCGCCGCCACCGCGCCCCCGAAGGCATCCCTCCCGCCGGAGCTCCCCGTGGTCTCGTGCCTCCCGGGTGGGCCGTTCGTGACCAGCCCGTGCAGCGTGCCGATCGAGACGATCTACGCCCAGGTCGCAGGCGACGGGCCGTTCGAGGAGGTGCGCGCGACGGTCGTCGGCGTGGCCGACTGCGCCAACCCGCGGGAGTTCCCGGCCGGGACCGATCGCCCGAAGGAATACTTCTGGATGGTCCGTTTCGCCAAGGGCGGGACCGACTTTGGCGGCTTCGTCGCCACCGGTGGCAGGGTCGCCCTCGTCTGCGAGCCGTTCACCGGGACCTAGCAGGCAGCGGCGGCCGGGAGGTCTCCGGCGGCCGGGCGAGCCCTCGTCGGTTCGGCGGTTCCCCGTCGGTCCGGCCGATTTCGACAGCGCGCTTGTCGAAATCTCCGCGACCCCGTACGATCCGCGGACACCTCCATCCCCCCTCGTCCCAAGGAGGACGCGAGACCCATGATCGACAACGGCCCGACCGTCCTGAGCCTCACCGATACCGCAGCCGGCAAGCTCCGGGAGATCACGGCCGAGGAGCCGAACCCGAACGTCGGTCTGCGCGTCTATGTCTACTCCGGCGGCTGCTCCGGCTACCGCTACGGGATGATGATCGAGGACGCTCCGACCGCCGACGACGAGGTCCTGGACGCTTCCGGGATCAAGGTCTACGTGGACACCAAGAGCATCGACCTCCTTCGCGGGTCGCAGATCGACTACGTCGACACGCTCATGGGCGCCGGCTTCACGGTCAACAACCCGAACGCGGTCGCCGCGTGCGGCTGCGGCTCGTCCTTCAAGACGGCCGATTCCGCCGGCAGCCCGAGCTCCTGCAGCCACTGACCCCCAGCCGGGTGGAACCCGGCAGGCTGACGCCGCCCATCGACGCCGTCGGGCCCACCCGACGGCGTCGCCGCGTGTTGCCCGCGGCGGCATCCGGCCGGCCCACGGTGACGATCCGCTGGCACGTGGCCGCATCCGGCCGGCCCGCGACGACATCCGGCCGGTACGGCGGCGCGAATCCACGGTGATGGAGATCCCCCTCTTCCCGCTCCATGCGGTCCTCGTCCCGGGGGCGCCGCTGCCGCTGCACGTCTTCGAGCCGAGGTACCTGGCGCTGGTCGCCGACTGCCTGGTGGCAGGGGCCCCGTTCGGCGTGGTCTGCATCAGCGCGGGGCGCGAGGTCGGCGCCGGGAGCCTCTCGTTCGCGGCGGTCGGCACGTTGGCAGAGATCCGGGAGGTCACCCGGTACCCGGACGGCCGCCTGGACATCGTGACCGTGGGCACGGCCCGCTTCCTCCTCACCGAGGTGATCGGGGACCGTGAGCCGTACCTCGTCGGTATCGGCGAGCCGCTGCCGGAGGTTCCCGGCGACAAGGAGCGCAGCGCCCGCCTCGCGCGCCGCGTCCGCTCGCGGTTCGTCCGGTACCTCCAGCTGCTCCAGCCCGAGGAGGACGAGGACGGGGGAGTCGGCGGTGATGCGGTCACGGACGAGACGGTACCCGGCGAGGGGGACGCCGCCCCGGACGCCACGCCGGACACCCCGCCGGTGGGCCCAGACGGCGCAGACGACGCCGCTCCGGACGTGGACCCGGACAGCGCCGCCGCCGCCCTGGCGGACCTCGAGGAGATCGCCGCCCGACTTGCCCCGCCGGACGACCCCACGGCCCTTGCCCACGTCGTGAGCGGCCTGATCCAGGCCGAGCTGCCGCGACGCCAGCAGCTCCTGGAGGCGTCGTCGACCGAGGAGCGACTCGCCGACCTGGACGCCCTGCTGGGCCGCGAGATCGCCCTGCTTTCCCGCCGTCTCGCCCCCTACGCGCCGGACCCACGCCTCTCGGCCCTTCGCCGGAACTGACCCTCCCCTGAGCCGCAAGGACGCCGGGCATCCCCGGATGAGTTGACGAGGGACCGTGACGGCTCGTAGCGTGGTGACGGGTGCACGATGCCCGGGGCCGGCCGGTCGAGCGATGGGGAACGGAGGGCGGGGTGAGCTTCCTTCAGAAGGCGAAGGACAAGGCGGCCGAGGTCGCCCGCGACGCGGCCGACGCGTCGGCCAGGGCCGCGGGGGCCGCCACGGCGAAGGCGCAGGACCCGGACACCCAGGACAAGGTCAAGAGTGGGCTCGCGACGGCGGGCAAGACCGCCGCGGATGCCTCGGTCAAGGCGGCCGATGCATCCGTCAAGGCGGCCGGCGCGGTCGCCGCGAAGGCGCAGGACCCCGCCACGCAGGCCAAGGTGAAGGGCGGTATCGCCACCGCCGGGCGCGGCGCGCGGACCATGGTCGAGCGGATCGACCCCGGGATCCTGGCGGACGTGATCATCAAGGCGACGGCGCTGCAGGAGAAGGCGAACGCCCGGCTGCGGCGCAAGGGCTCGATCTACCGGATCGGCGAGATCCAGGTCACGGCGTCGCTGCCGCCCGGGATCTCGTTCTCGATCGAGCGGATCTCGGAGCCCGAGCTGGAGGCGGAGTCGCGCACGCAGCTGCACACGTCGTCCGAGCTCCTCGCGGAGCAGGCGGCGGTCGTGGAGGGCGCCGACGCGGTCCCGGAGATCGTCTCGCTCGACGGAGAGGAGCAGGCGGCGATCGCCTTCGAGATCGCGGAGGTCGAGGCGTCGATGGACGCCACGGTCGACGCCCTGGTGCCGGCCGAGAGCCCCGGAGCGCCGGCTGCCGAGATCGAGGCCGGCCCGAGCTGACGACTGCCGGCTGACGATCGGCGGGCAGGCTACCCGCGGTCCTCGGCGGGCCCCGATCGGCCCTCGTCCACCACCTGCGGCCCTCCCGGCCCGTCCGACACGACCTCCCCGGGCCGGCTGGAGCGCCCCCGGGTCAGAACGTCCCGACCACGACTCCCCGCGCGCACGAAGGCGCCGCCGGTCGTCCGGGCCAGGCGGCCCCCGGCGCGTGCCGCGACCGGGCCGCCGGTGCGGACCATCCCGACGCGGCGCGTCCACGGGGGCGCCGGTGCGGACCATCCCGACGCCGGCGCGTCCCACCGCCGGGGCGCCGGTGCGAACCATCCGGACGCCGGCGCGCCCGGCCGTCAGCGAGGCCGCCGCAACGAGGATCGCGAGCCGCCGCCCGATGGCGACTCCCCGGCGGGCCAGCCAGGCACCCGTCGCCGCCAGCGTGCCGACGTCCTCGTCGAGGTCGGCCGGCGCCAATCCGACGGCGGCCAGGTGGCGTTCCCGCGTTGCCGGGTCCAGCGCGCGCAGCGCCGCGCGCAGCGCAAGGATGACGACCACCAGGTCGTCGAGCTGCCCGAGGACCGGGATCAGCCCCGGGACCAGGTCGATCGGCGAGGCGAGGTAGCCGGCGGCGGCCAGCACGCCCGCCTTGTGTCGACGCGGGAGAAGCGGCTCGCGGGCGAGACTCCACGCCAGCCGGAGGTAGCGCGGGAGGCGGCCAAGCAGCGCGCCGAGGCGGGCCCGCGGGAACGGGTCGCCCACGACGGCGTCCAGCTCGACGGTCGAGCCGTCCGCGCGCCGGATCGCCGGATGCGGATCGTCCACCCGTTGGTCGGCGGCTACTGGGTCGGGCAGGTCGTTCCGAGCGCGGTCTCGACCTCGGTGGCGGCCGCCTTGATCTGCTCGATCGCCAGCTTCACCGCGGCCACGCCGGCGCCGAGGCTCGGCTGGTCGCCGAGGCCGGTGAGCGTCGCCTGGAGCGCCGTCACGGATGCCAGCAGGTTGGCGACCGGCGCGGCGAGCAGGTCCTTCCCGGAAACGAGCAGGGCCTCCGCCTTCGACTTGACGTCGTCGACCGCCGTCTTCACACCGCTGGTGCCGACCTCGAGGAGCTTGAGGTTCGTGAGCGCGACGATCGAGGCGCGGAACGCGGCTGCGTCATCGCACAGGGCTGCCGTCGTCGGGGCGGCCGAGGCCGACGGGGCAGCCGAGGCCGTTGCGGCGGCCGACGGCACAGGCTCGCCGGAGGTCGCCGGCGTCGGCGACGACGCCCCGCCGCACGCGGCGACGACCAGTGCCAGTGCGAGGAGCGGCGCGCCGGCGCCGAGGAGTCGAGTGGTCATGAGTTCCTCCTGGGGATCGCTGACGAGCCGGGGCTGGGCGGCGGCCAGCGTCGATGACACGAGATGGGTCGGAGCCGGAGCGTAACGGGTTTCCGGGCGCGGCGACGTCATCCGCTCCGGATGACGCCCGCCGGCGGGACGCCGCCGGTCGGCTGTCGTGGACCGCGAAGTGCGGCTCGGCTGCCTATGCGGCGGCGGTCACGGGCTCCTCCAGCGACGCGGTGTCGCGATGCGACACGGCAAGCGTGACGCCCAGCGCACCGGCCAGCCACAGGAGCAGGACCGCCATCGCGGGGGCCAGCGGCAGGCTGCCTCCGGCGATGAGGGCCTGGAACGCCTCGATCGCGTAGGTCATCGGCAGGAACGGATGGAGGAACCAGAAGAACGCCGGCGCAGTCTCGATCGGGATGATCGCCCCGGCAGCCGTCAGCTGGACGGCGCCCAGGAGGAGGGCGGCGATCCAGCCGCGGTAGTCGAACAGCGCCACGAGCGCCTGGACGATCGCCACGAACACCACGGCGACGAACATGGAGAAGACGATCAGCTCGGGGAGCCGGGCCACCTCGACGCCGACCGCCAACCGCAGGACGAGCACGACGAGGAGCGCCTGGGCGATCCCGATCAGCCCGCCGGCCCCGAAGCCGGCGAGGCCGCGGAGCCACCAGCGCTGGCGGTCGATCCGCCCCAGCAGCGCAGGCAGGACGACGTAGGCGGCGAGAGCCCCGACCCACAGCGCGAGGGCCAGGAAGTACGAGGCCAGTCCGGCGCCGCTGGTGGAGACAGGGTTGAGCCGGCTGGCCTCGACGGACACCGGGTCGGCGATGACGCCGCCGAGCTGCTCGCGCGTCGCGTCCGGGTAGGTCCGGATCTGCGAGGCGTCCTTCCGGAGCCCGGTCGCGAGAACCGCCGCCTCGTCCGCGACCGCCCGGCCGTCGCCGGCGAGGCCGTCCACCTGGGCCGCGACGATCCGCGCCCCGTCGGCGGCGTCGCCCATCCCGGAGGCGAGCCTCGCGGCGCCGGTCGCAGCCGACGACGTCCCGGAGGCCAGGGTCGATGCCCCGGAGGCGGTGGCCCGGGCGCCGGTCTCGAGCGCGTCGGCGCCCTTCGCAACCTGCAGCACGCCGGCCGCCACGGTGCCGGCCCCGCCGGCGAGCCGGCCGGCACCCGCCGCCGCGTCGGCGACGGCCGTGCTGAGCGCGGGAGCGGACGCGGCCAACGTGTCGGTGCCGGCAGCGAGCGTCCGCGCGCCCACCGCAAGGTCGGCGGCGCCGCCCGACAGGCTGGCGGCCCCGGCCGCCGCCTGCGCGATGCCGCCCTCGAGCTGCGGCCCGGATGCCGCGAGCTGCTGGGTGCCCGCATGCAGGGAGCCGGCGCCGCTGGCCACGTCGCCCGCGCCCGCAGCGAGACCGGCGTTGGCCGCCGCCAGCTGCGCGGCGCCGCCGGCCACGGAAGCTGCGCCGCCGGTCAGCTGGCCGTTGGTGGCGGCGAGGGCCTGCAGCTGGGCGCACAGCGGGTCGCTGCCGCCCAGCGCGGCGCAGCTCCCGGCGAGCGACGCCACGGCGCCGGCGTAGTCCGCGACGGACGCGGAGAGCGCCCGGGCGCCGCCGTCGAGGGCGGCGGCCGCGGCGGCCGCCTGGCCGGCGCCGGACGCCAACGACGTCGCGCCGCTGTCGAGGGCGGCCGCACCGGCGTCCAGCGCCAGGGCCTGGTCGCCGAGACCCGTGGTCCCGGCCTGCACCTGGGCGAGCGAGGCGGCGAGCGTGGCGGCCCCGGCTGCGACCCCCGCCGCGCCGTCGGAGACGCCCTTCGCGCCCGTCGCGAGCGCCCCGGCCTGCCCCGGCAGCTTCGCGGTCGCCGCCGACAGCGTCCCGAGGCCGTCGGCCAGCGAGGCGGCGCCGTCGGCGACGCTGCCGGCCCCCGTGGCCGCGGCGTGGGCTCCGTCACCCAGCCCGGCCGCACCGTCCGCCAGGCGGACTGTGCCCGTGGCAAGCTCCTTCACGCCCGATGCCAGGCGGCTCACGCCGTCGCCCGCCGTCGACATGCCGTCGGCGAGCGTGGTGAGGCCGGTGACGAGCTCGTCGGCCACGGCCGACGTCGCCGTCGCCCCGTCGACGAGATCTGACGAGCTGGAGGCAACCCCGGCGGCGCCTTCGGCCGCCCCGGCCACGCCGGCCTGGGTGCCGTTGATGGCCACCAGCACGTGGTCGACGTAGCTGGCGGTCACGGTCTGGGCCGTGGAGGCCACGATCGCCGCGCTGATCGATTGCGCGATCGTCCCGAGCGCGTAGCTCGTCGCGTCGTTCGTCTGGAGGCGGAGCGTCGCCTTCGTCGCGCTGCCCGGGTCGCCGGTGGCCGAGGCCACGGTCGTCGAGAAGTCGGCAGGAATGGAGAGGACGGCGCCGTACCGCCCGTCGGCCAGCCCGTCGCCGGCGTCGGCCGCGTCGGCCGCCACCCACGTGAACGTGCCCGTGTCCGTGTCCGAGGTGAGACGCTCAGCGAGGTCCGTGCCGAGCTGCAGGCGCTGCTGCGTCCCGTCGGCCGCGGTGACCGTCGCCCCGGCGTCCTCGTTCACGACGGCCGCCGTGACGCCCCCCAGGCTGCCGAGCGGATCGGAGAGCGACCAGACGAACAGCCCGGCGAGGATCATCGGGACCAGCGCGACCATCGCGAGGGCGACCCCGAGGTGCCGCCTCGACATCCCGGTGGCGGCGCCGACCCGCTCCGGGATCGTGATCACGACCGGCCACCGGTGCCGCGCGCCGGCTCCCGACGGCCACCATGCCCGGTCGCCGAAGAGCGTCGTGATGGCCGGGACGAGGATCGAGCGCACGAGGAACGTGTCGATGAGGACGCCGATGGCGACGGCGACACCGACCTGGAACAGGATGACGAGGGGTGCCGTGGCCATCGAGCCGAAGGTGCCGGCCAGGATGAGGCCGGCGGAGGTGATCACCGCGCCGGTCCGCCCGGACGCAATCCGGATCCCGTCGCGGATCGGCCGCCCCTCGCTCTCCTCGCGGACGCGGCTCATCAGGAAGATGTTGTAGTCCGAGCCGAGCGACACCAGGAGCACGAACATCAGGATCGGCAGGTAGAAGCTGATCCCGGCCTGGCCGAGGACGGATTCGAAGAGCCACGAGGAGAGGCCCAGGGCGGTCCCGAAGGACAGGAGGACCGTGGCTACGAGGTATAGCGGGGCGACCACGGCGCGGAGCAGGATCATGAGCACGAGCAGGATCCCGAGCACCGTGATGAGGCCGACCTTCTCCATGTCGCTGCCGAGGACCGCCTTCACGTCGGCGAACTGGGCGGTCGTGCCGCCGAGGTGCCCGGCTACGCCGGACCCGAAGCCCGACGCCGCCCCCGAGATGACGTCCTGGGCCCGCCGCACGGCCGCGAAGCCCGTCTCGGAGTACGGGTCCTCCGTCGTCGCGATGTAGAAGCGCGTGGCCGAGCGGTCGGCGGACACGAAGGCCTCCACGGCCCGGTCGAGGTCCGCCCCCTCGTCGCCGCCGAGGCCGGTCGGGATGTAGAGGTCGTCGGACCGGGCGGCGAGGACGGCCGCGAGCGCGTCCAGGTCGACCGGGAGGCGCCTGAACGTGGCCTCGATCTCGCGGCGGAGCGCCCGGGCCTCGGACGTGCCGGAAAGGCTGTCCGGGAACAGGGTCGCATCGGGCCGGTCGTCGAAGTGGGTCGCCAGGTCGTCGAGCGCGGCGGAGAGGTCGAGGGCCGCCGAGATCGAGACGTTCTTCGCGAGGCTCCCCACGGCCGCCTTCGCGTCGTCGAAGGCGGGCAGCGTCGCGACCTCGGGGTACGCCACGGCCAGCTCGTCGAGGTAGTCCCGGATCACCCCGATCGACTCGGCGGTGCTGCCCGAGTCCCCCGCGGCCGCCGCCGGCGACGTCATCGCCGACGCGAGCGCCCGGAGCTGGGTCGAGACGACCGACCCCTCGCGGGCCTGCCGGACCTGGTCCTGCGCCGTGGCGAGGGCCGCGGTCGCCGCCCGGAACTCGGCTCCCGCGGCAACGTCGGGGAACGCCTCGCCGAGCCGGGCGAGGTACGTCGTCGCGGTCTCGAGGCCGTCGGTGACCTTGGGGTCCGTGAGCGCCTGCGAGTCCGCAGGAGTCCCGCCGGCATCGTCACCCGCGAACGCGTCGGCCATCTGGCCGAGCTGGTACGAGGGCCGGAACCCGTCGGGGAGGACCCCGTCGCCGTTCGGCGTGACGATGCTCGTGGCGGTCGAGACCCCCTCGGTCGCCTTGAGCTCCTGCATGAGGTCGAGCAGCCGGGCCAGCGAGGCCGGCTCGAGGAGGTCGGTGCCCGACCCGCCCTCGACGATCCCCGTCGACTGGAAGACCTTGCCCCGCCCGAGGTGCGTGGCCACCTGCTCGAAGCCGGCCCGCGCGTCCGAGTCCGCCGGCAGCTCGGCCAGGACGTCGAAGTTCGTCTTCATCTGGGGCACGGCCGCGATCGGGACGAGGAGCACCGCGAGCAGGGCGATCGTCACGACCCCGGGGTGGTGCGAGACGGCGTCGGCGAGGCGCGCGAAGAACCCGCCCGGCTCGCCCTCCTCCGGCGCCCGCGTGTGGAGCGGCCAGAAGAGGTAGTGGCCGAAGATCCCCAGGAGCGCCGGGGTGAGCGTGAGGCCGGCGATCAGCGTGACGAAGATCCCGACGGCGAGCGCGGGGCCGGTCGTCTGGATCATCCCGAAGTCGCCGAAGGCCATGGCCGCGAGGCCCACGATGACGGTGGCGGCGCTCGCGCTGATGACGGCGCCGATCCGCCGGACCGTCGTTCGGGACGCGTCGTGCCAGTCACCCTTGGCAACCTCCTCGCGGTAGCGCGAGATGAGGAAGATCGCGTAGTCCGTCCCCACGCCGAACACGAGCACGACGAGGAAGGTGTCGAGCAGCGAGGAGATCTTCCAGCCCGCGAGCGCCAGGGTCCCGAGCGTGCCGCGGGCCACGACGAAGGCCGCGCCGATCGTGATGAGCGGGACCAGCGCCGCCAGCGGCGCCCGGTAGATGAGGAGCAGGATCACGACGACGAGCAGGACCGTCACGATCGTGGTCGTCTCGGTCCCCGACTGGATCGCCGCGAGGTAGTCGCTGCCGATGCCCGCCGCCCCCGTCACGTGGGCCGCCAGCCCGTCCCGCCCGGTGGCGGCCAGGTGATCCCGGAGCGACGCGATGACGACGTCGCCCGCGCCTCCGGCCAGGACGACGTTCAGGTTGACGTTCATCATCGCGAGCTGGCCGTCGTCGCTCTCGAGCATCGAGGCGAGCTCCGGCCGGGACTCCGCCGTGTCGACGGTGGAGACCGCGTCGCGCAGGCCGGCCGGCGCCTCGGCGCTCGTGATCCAGGCTGCCGTCTCCGCCATGTACGCCCGGTCGGCGTCGGTCAGGCCGCCCTCGCGGGTGAACGTGAGGGTTGCCGAGCTGGCCGAGGTCGACCCCGGGAACGATCGCTCGAGCGCGTCGTGTGCCTGCATCGAGGCGGTGTACGACGGCAGGAACGCCGTCTGGTCGGTCATCCCCTGCGAGGCCAGCGACGGCGCGAAGAGGACGGCCCAGACCGCCGCGACGGCCCACGCGAGGACGATCGCGAACCGATACCGGTACGTCAGGGATCCCAACCGCTCGAACATGGGTCCACCTGCCTGCGGGGCTCGCCGCGCCGCACGGGTCGCGGCTGTCGTTGGATCTTGGGCTTGCGGCGCACCGCCGCACCGGAGAGAATACGCCTGCGTATCGGATGCGTCCATGTATCGAATACAGGAGCGTATCGGGACCGTTGATGACTGACGGTGGGCAGACAGGGGAGGACGGCATGGCCGTCGAGGACGAAGCGGCCCGGACCCCGGAGGGGGCCCTGGGGGGCGGCCACGTGCCGCCGCCGCGGGCTCGCTCCGCGCGCCGGGAGGCGACCCGAGAGCGCGTCCTCGACGCCGCCCGCCAGGTCTTCGCCGAGCGCGGCGTGATCGGCGGCACCGTGGAGGACATCTGCGAGGAGGCGCGCTTCACGCGGGGCGCCTTCTACTCGAACTTCGCCGACAAGGACGACGTCCTCGTCGCCCTGATCGCCCGGGAGCACGCCAGGCTCCTCGCGCACGTCAACGCCGGGTTCGAGCTGCTCGTCGAGGGGGGCGCCGCCGACGCCGACGCCGACGCCGATCCGGTCGTCACGATGGCGGCGATCGCCGACCGGCTCCTCGCCTCCGTGCCGGCCGATCGCCAGTTCTCCCTCGTCCAGACGGAGCTGGAGATCCACGCCGTGCGCGACCCGGAGACGTCGCGCGCCTTCACCGATGCCGACGCGCGCTTCCGCGAGCGGATCGGCGAGTTCCTCGAGCGGGGGCTGCGGATGCTGGAGCGCGAGCTCGTGGTGGACCTCGACGACGCCACCGAAGCGGTGATCGCGATCGTCGAGCGGAGCACGCGCCGGGCCCTGCTGGCCGGCGACGGGGCGGACCCGAACGCGCTCGCCCGGACGATCCTGCCCCTCGTCATGGCGGTGGCGTCGCGACCGCGAGCCGCCGCCGCGCCGAGCGGCGGTCCGATCGGCCGCGGCTGACGCGCGCGCGGGCGCGGCGCGCGGTGGACTGGGACTCGGTCAACCGCCTGCGCGACGAGGCGAACGCGATGGAGCGCGGCCGCTGAGCCAGGGGCCCCCAGGCCCCGCGTCGGGTCAACCGGCCGAGAATCGCTCCTCGCGCCAGGGGTCGGCGTCGTTGTGGTAGCCGTAGCGCTCCCAGAAGCCCAGCGTGTCGCGGTCGAGGAGCTCGATGCTGCGGACCCACTTCGCGCTCTTCCAGAAGTAGCGCTTCGGCACGAGCAGGCGGAGCGGGTAGCCGTGCTCCGGGTCGAGGGGCTTTCCGTCGTACGTGTCGGCGAGCATGACGTCGTCGTCGACCAGCACGTCGAGCGGCATGTTCGTCGTGTAGCCCTGCTCGGCGTGGATGAGGGCGTGGGTGGCCTCGGGGCGGACGCCGGCGAGGCCCAGGAGCGCCCGGATGGGGACGCCCTCCCAGGTCGTGTCGAGCTTGGACCAGCGGGTCACGCAGTGGATGTCGACGGTCTGCGTCGCCCGCGGCAGGGCCTTGAGCTGGTCCCAGGTGAGGGTCAGCGGCGTGTCGACCAGCCCGTGGACCCTGAAGTCCCACGTCGCCAGGTCGACCGGCGGGACCGTGCCGTAGTGGAGCACGGGGAACTTCTCGGTGAGGTACTGGCCGGGCGGGGTGCGCTGCGCGGCCTCCGGGTCGGTGCCGCGGGTGCCGAAGAGGCGGTCGAACATCGGTGTCTCCTGCGCGGGGTCCGCATTGTCCTGCAAACCCGTTCTTCGGGGGATCGGCGCCAACCGACGGCCGAGGCCGCCCACGAGGAGCGGCGTGGCCTGGCCCGGACCATCGGGGGATCGCTCGGGCGGCCCAGCTTCCCGGTAGGCTTCGCACCATGACGCCGCAGGAGCCCCGCCCCGTTCCCGAGCCCGGCGCTGCGCCCGCTCCCGACGCAGCCCCCGAGCCCGGCGCTGCGCCCGAGCCCAGGGCCAGCGTGCAGAGTGGTCTCGTCATCGTCATGCCGGCGTACAACGCCGCCCAGACGCTGGAGCGGACGTACGCCGACATCCCCCATGACATCGTCGACCACGTGATCCTCGTCGACGACGTCTCCCGCGACCAGACCGTGGAGATCGCCCGGAACCTCGGCCTCGACGTCATCGTCCACCGCCAGAACCGCGGCTACGGGGGCAACCAGAAGACCTGCTACGACGCCGCGCTCGCGGTCGGGGCCGACGTCGTCGTGATGCTCCACCCCGACTACCAGTACGACGCCACGCGGATCCCGGCGCTCGTCGAGCCGATCCTCCGGGGCGAGGTGGACCTCATGCTCGGCAGCCGGTTTCTCGGCGACCCCCTGGCGGGCGGGATGCCGCGCTGGAAGTACGCGAGCAACCGGTTCCTGACGGCGCTGGAGAACCTCGTCTTCGGCCTGCGGCTCTCCGAGTACCACACCGGCTTCCGGGCGTACTCGCGGCGCCTCCTCGAGACGATCCCGTACCACCGGAGCTCCGACGACTTCGTGTTCGATCAGGAGCTCGTCGCCCAGGCGGTCGCCGCAGGCTTCGCCATCGGCGAGATCGCGGTTCCGACCCGCTACTTCGCCGAGGCGAGCTCGGTCGGCCTGCGGCGGAGCGTGGTGTACGGCCTCTCCACCCTTCGCGTCTGCGCCCGCTTCGCGCTCCACCGCGTGCGCGTGCGGCCGTCGCCGAAGCTCACGCCGCGGGTCCCGGGGTCGCAGGGCGCCACGGCCACGCCCGGTGCCCGGGCCACGCTGGACTCGGACGGGCCGATCACGCCGGACGCGGACGCGCCGAGCGCTCCGCGGACGGCCGACGGGCCGGGCGCCCCCGATTCGGGTGTCCCCGGCTCCGGCGCCCCGGGGTGAGCGCCTCCAGCTCGGGCGCCCCGGGGTGAGCCGCCCCCTCCTCCGGGCGCTCCTCGGGCTCGCCATCTCCGCCATCGCGATCGCGCTCGTCGTCCGCCAGGTCGACCTCGCCGCCGCCTGGGAGGTCCTGCGGGGAGCGAGCCCCGCCTGGGTGGCCGCCACCGTGGGCTGCATCGTCCTCGACGTGGCCCTGCGGGCACTTCGCTGGCGCGGGCTCCTGGCCCCGGTTCGCCGCCTCCGGCGCGCGACGGTGGCGGCGTCGCTGCTCGTCGGCTATCTCGCCAACAACATCCTGCCGGCGCGCCTGGGCGAGCTGGTGCGCAGCCACCACCTCGGCGATCGGACTGGCGTGTCACGGGCCAGCGTGCTGGGCACCGTCGTCGTGGAGCGGGTCGTCGACACGGGCGTCCTGGTCACCATCGCGTCGGCGGCGATCGTGATCCTGTCGGTGCGGGGGATCGTCGCCAGCGCCGTCCTCCTCGGGCTCGCCCTCACGGGGTTCCTGGTGGCCGCGCTGGCGCTGGCGCTCGTGGCCCACCGGCTGCCCTACGCGGACCGCGTCGTCGCGGCGGTCGAGCGCTGGCCGGCGGTGGTCCGGGCCGCCTCGCGGCTGCGGGGCGGCCTCGCGGTGGCGGGTCGACCGCGGACGATGGCGGGGGCGCTCGGCTGGTCCGTGGCCGCGTGGGGGGCGACGATCGTGGCGTTTGCCGCCGCAGGCCAGGCGATCGGCGTCGAGCTGACCTGGGGCCAGGCGGCGCTGCTCGCGGCCGGCGTGTCGCTCGTCACCGCGATTCCCGCCGGGCCCGGCTACATCGGCACGTTCGAGCTCGCGGCGGTGGAGATCGGGAAGGCCGTCGGGGTGGCGGCGGACCCGGCGTTCGCCCTCGCGCTTCTCGTCCACGCGGCGATCCTGGCGGTCACCACGGTCGGCGGCGTCGTGGCGTTCCTTGCGACCCGCGGCCCGGCCCGCCCGGCGACCGGGCAGGGGCGCACCCCGGGGACCTGACCCTCCCCACGTCGGGGCGCCCCGGACGGGCCGGGCGCGGGCTCGGCGGCTACCCGGCGTCGACGAGCGGCTTCACCTCGCCGATCAGGCGCTCGAGCGTCTCCACGTCGTAGGGTGCCGGCTGCTCCGAGATGACCGTCCGAAAGCCGAGGGCGACGTACGGTGCCAGGCGCTCCGCCAGCTGCTCCGGGGTGCCGTTCCAGAACGTGTTGTCGTCGGCCACGTCGGCGAGCGGTGTCCGGTTGTGCTCCATCGCCGCCCGCCAGACCCGGTCGGCCTCGGCCTCGCTGTCGCGGATCGTGGCCTTGATGCCGAGGGTGAACTCGATTTCCGCCGGATCGCGCCCGACCGCCTCGCAGTGGCCGTGCAGGACGTCGACCTTGTGGGCCATCTCCTCGACCGTGCCCATCACGTTCCAGATGTCGGCGTACGTGGCCACGGTCCGCAGCGTCTTCTTCTCGCCGCCCCCGCCGATCATGATCGGCAGGTGGCGCTGGATCGGGGCCGGGTGGTGAACGGCCCGGTCGAAGGCATAGTGGCCGCCGGGGACGGAGGTCACCGTCTCGCCGTCCAGGAGGCGTCGGACCGCGGAGACGGCTTCGTCGAGCCAGTCCAGCCGCTGCCCGAACCCGGACCCGAAGTCGATGCCGTGCGCCTCGTGCTCGAGGTCGAACCAGGCGCCGCCCAGGCCGGCGACGGCGCGGCCGTTCGAGATGTGGTCGATGGTGGCGATCGTCTTGGCGACGAGGCCCGGGTTCCTGAACGTGTTCGCGCCGACGAGCAACCCCAGGCTGGTCCCCTCGGTGGCCATGGCCCAGGCCGCCAGGCACGAATACCCGTCGAAGATCCCCTGGTACGGGTCGCCGAAGATGGCGTAGACGTGGTCCCACGTCCAGAGGGAGTCGTAGCCCAGGCGGTCCACGCACTTCGCTGTCTCGAGCAGCTCGGGCCAGGTGGCTCCCTGGCTCCAGGGCAGGATGCCGAGCTTCAGGTCGGTCATGGGCGGGAGCCTCCAGCTTGGACGTGGTGTGCGTGCCGAATCGTACGCCGCCGTCGCGCCGGCCGAGCCGCCTCCGGCCGAGCCGCCTGCCGCCCCGCGCCGCGCTTCAGGTCCGCTTCAGGTTCCGGGGCCAGCATGCGGACGACATACGCGGCTGCCCACCTCGCGCCGCGCGGACACGGATGGATGGAGCCCCCATGCGCTGGAAGACGATCGGCGCCGCCCTCCTGGTCGTGGTCGGGATCGGGGCCGCGGCCTTCGCGGTCATCGGGCCGAGCCTCGGCGGGACGACCGCGACGCAGTACCTCACGAGCCGGGCCACGGTCACCGACGTTCTCGACCAGGTGGCCGCCACGGGCACGGTGGAGGCTGCCACCACCTACATGCTGGTCTTCGGCAGCGCGCCCACGGTGGCCGCCAGCTCGGCCTCGACGACGGGCGCCTCGTCCGACAGCACCACGGGCGGGAGCTCCTCGTGGACCGTCGCTTCGGTCGACGCGACCGCGGGCAAGGCCGTGACGGCCGGGGAGGTTCTCGCGACGGCCGACGCGTCCAGCGCAGGCCTCGACGTGGCGGTCGCAGAGGCGAACCTTGCCTCCGCGCAGGCGCGTCTCGCCGGCGACAAGGCGGGCCTGACCGCCGTCGACAAGGCCGCGGCCAGGCTGCAGGTCACGCAGGCGAACCAGTCGCTGAGCCAGGCCCGGTCGTCCTACTCGAGCACCGTCGCCCAGAACAACCTGAAGCTCAGGCAGGCGCAGGCCGCGGTCACGCGGACCCAGAAGAGCTACAGCGCGGCCAGGAAGGCCGGCGAGCCCCAGAGCGCCATCGACCAGGCCTATGCGGCATGGACGCAGGCGCGGGAGTCGCTGGCCAGCCTGAAGCTGCAGATCAGCCAGTCGAACACCCAGGCCGCCAACCAGATCACCCAGGCACAGGCCCAGGTGCAGTCCGCTCAGCTGTCGTACCAGCAGAAGACGGCCAAGGCCGATGCGGCGACCATCGCGACCGACAAGGCCGCGGTCGCCCAGGCGCAGCAGGCGCTGACGACAGCGCAGAACGCCCTCCGGTACACGACGCTCGTCAGCCCGGTCGACGGGATCGTCGTCGCCGTCAACGTGACCCCGGGGCTCGCCGCGCCGTCCGGCGCCGCGGTCACGATCCGCTCGAACGACCTCCGGGTCACGGCCTCGGTCACCGAGTCGGATCTTCCGAGCCTCGCGGTCGGCCAGGACGCTACCGTCACGATCACGGCGCTCGCCAAGGACGTCACGGGGAAGGTCGCCCGGATCGACCAGACGACCGCGTCGTCGAGCACCGGCGTCGTCAGCTACGGCTTCGTCGTCACGCTTCCCGACGCGCCGGCCGGCACGGTTCCCGGGATGAGCGCCGAGATCGCGGTCACCACCGCCTCCGCGACCGATGTCCTCGCGGTTCCGGCCATCGCGCTCGACACCTCCGCCGACGGTTCGTACACGGTCCGGGTGCTGGACACGTCCGGCTCGCCCACCCCGGTCGCGGTCCAGGTCGGGCTCATCACCTCGTCGCTCGCCGAGATCACCAGCGGCATCGCCGAGGGCACGGCCGTCGTGACCGGGACCACGAGCGACCAGACCAGCAGTGGCTCGTCGACGACGACGCGGCTCCCGGGACTGGATGGCGGCGGCTTCCCGGGCGGCGGGTTCCCGGGGCGCCAGCCGTGATCGGGACGTCCGACACGGGTCTTCCGGCGTCGCCGCCGATCGCGCCGCCCGACCCCGAGGCGGCGAGCACCTGGCTCCGGGCCGATGGATCGCCCGTCATCGAGCTGCGCGGCATCACGCGCGTCTACGCGACCGGGCGGCTGGAGGTCGCGGCACTGCGCGGCATCGACCTCGCCGTGCGAGCCGGGGACTTCCTGGCCATCGTCGGGCCATCGGGGAGCGGCAAGTCGACCTTGATGAACATCATCGGCTGCCTCGACCGGCCGACCACCGGCAGCTACCACCTGGCCGGCACCCCGGTGGAGACGCTCGACGACGACGACCTGGCGCGCGTCCGCAGCCGGGCGATCGGCTTCGTCTTCCAGTCCTTCAACCTGCTCCCGCGCACCTCGGCTCTCGAGAACGTCGCCACGCCGCTCCTCTATCAGGGCGTGCCGCGCCACGAGCGCCTGGCACGGGCCCGGGCGGCCCTCGAGCGGCTCGGCCTGGGTGACCGGTTGGACCACGAGCCGTCGGAGCTCTCGGGCGGCCAGCAGCAGCGGGTGGCCATCGCCCGGGCCCTGGTGACCCGGCCCGTCCTCATCCTCGCCGACGAGCCGACCGGCAACCTCGACTCGGCTTCCGGCCTCGAGGTGCTCCGCCTGCTCCATGAGCTCAATGCAGCCGGAACGACGATCGTGCTCATCACCCACGACTCGGACGTGGCGGTGGCCGCCACGCGGCAGGTCCACGTGCGCGATGGAAGGTTGTTGGGATGAGGTACCTGGAGCTGGTCCAGCTGGCCGTCTCCCGCCTCGCCGCGGCCCGCCTGCGGGCCCTCCTCACGATGCTCGGCGTCATCATCGGCGTCGGCTCGATCGTCGCCCTCGTCGGCGTCGCCCAGGGCGCGACGAGCGGGATCACGAGCCGCATCGAGAGCCTCGGCACGAACCTCCTGACCGTCCAGCCGGGCTCGGCTACGAGCGGCTTCGTGCGCCAGGGTGCCGGATCGGCGACCACGCTCACGCTCGCCGACGCGCGAGCCATCGCCCAGCTGACCGATGTCGCCGCCGTCGCTCCGCAGGTCTCGACGCAGGCGGTGGTCGTGGCCGGGGGCGAGAACACCACGACCTCGATCGTCGGCACGACGGCGGACTACCTCGGCGTGCGGACCTACTCGATCTGGCAGGGATCGTTCCTGACCGGGGTTGCCGACGACCACGCGCTGCGCGTCGCGGTGCTGGGGTCGACGACGGCGGACGACCTGGGCCTGGGAGCGGATGCGATCGGAACCGACATCCTCGTGGGCGGCGTGCCGTTCCGGGTGGTCGGGATCCTGCAGGCGAAGGGCACCTCGAGCGGGACCAGCGAGGATGACCAGGTGCTCATCCCGATCTCCACGGCCCAGCGCTACTTCGTGTCGGGCACCACGGTCCGATCGATCGCGGTGAGCGTGGAGAGCGCCGACGCGATCGACCTGACGAAGGCCGAGATGACCGCGCTCCTCCAGCAGCGGCACGGGACTGACGGGACCAACGATGACTTCAACATCGCCGACCAAGCCCAGCTCCTCGACACCTTCTCGTCGGTGACCGGGCTCCTGACCCTGCTCCTCGGCGGCATCGCCTCCATCTCGCTCGTCGTCGGCGGGATCGGGATCATGAACATCATGCTCGTCAGCGTCCGGGAGCGGACGCGCGAGATCGGGATCCGCAAGGCGATCGGCGCCCGCGGCTCGGACATCCTCCTCCAGTTCCTGGTCGAGGCCCTGGTTCTGTCCCTGGTGGGCGGCCTGATCGGCATCGCGGTCGGTGTCGCCGCGTCTGCCGTGATCGGCGCCCTGGCCGGCTGGGGTTTCCAGTTCAACCCGTTGACCGTCGTCATCGCGGTCGGCTTCAGCCTGGCCGTCGGCGTCGTCTTCGGCGTCTGGCCGGCGCGCCAGGCCGCCCGCCTCGACCCCATCACCGCCCTGCGCTACGAGTAAGGAGCCCCACGTGACCGACGCTGAACGCCGCGCCCAAGAGGCCGCGACACCCCGCTACGACCCCGCGACCGACCTGGCTCCCACGGAGCCGGCCGACCCCGCCGTCGAGCCGGCCGCCCGCGCTGTCGAGCCGCCGGCGTCGTGGGCGGGCCCGCAACCCACCACGGCACCCCTCGCGAGCGTCATTGCCAAGCCGACGTCGTCGAGCGGACGCGGGACGTCGCTCCTGCTCGCCTTGGCCGCCACGATTGCCGTCGGCGGGATCGCCTTCGCGGCAGGGCGCCTCACCGCGCCCGCGGCCGCCGCGTCCAGCGGGCGGGGAACCGGCCAGCTGCCGGGCGGCCAGACTGCCGGGCGGCCAGCTGCCGGGCAACGGCCAGGGGTTCCCGGGCCGCGGCGACGCCATGGGCGGGGTGACGCTGAACGGGACCGTGAGCGCGATCTCGGCCGACTCCATCACGCTCGAGCTGGCGTCCGGGACCTCGATCACGATCCCGCTCGACGGGGAGACGGCCTACCGCACGGCGAGCGTGGGCAGTGCCGCCGACGTCACGGTCGGCAGCACCGTCGAGGTGACACCGGGCGCCAGGGTGGCGGACCCGGCCGCGTCCTTCGATCCGAACGCGACGCCGGCCCCCAACGCCT
>CAVRZZ010000009.1:0-239999 GCA_963725875.1 uncultured Chloroflexia bacterium
CGCGAGAATAGCACCGGTTGTGCGCGCAACGGCTGGGGCACGTCCCGGCGCGCTGGTCGGCAGGCAACGATGGCCCGATGCGGGCGGTGGGCCGATGGTAAGTTGCCGGAATGGAAGCTGCCCCTGCCCGGCGTCTCCAGTGGTTGCTGGTCATCGTCGGGGCGGTCGCCGCCCTCGGCATGGTCGCCTGGTACGCCGGCCGCCTGGCGGAAGCCAACATGCTCTACGTCGACTGGGTGGCGTACTCGCGGGCCTTCACCCGGCTTGCCGATGGCGATCCGATCTACATCGCCGCGCAGCTCGCCGGTCCATACCACATGACCGACACGGTTGGGGATCTACTACTCCTATCCGCCGGCATTCGTCCCGCTCCTGGCGCCATTCGCGGGCTATCCGGTGGGCGCCAGCCTGTGGCTCGTCCTCAACGTCGGGGCCTTCCTCACCGGTCTCTGGGCCGTGGCGCGCCGTGAGCTCGGACCATGGGCGCTGGGGGGCTTCGGGGTGGCGCTCCTTTGCCTCGGCCTCTTGAGGCCCGTGGGGCGAAGGCGTGGCGGGCGGGAACATCAACGTCGCCCTCGCCGGGATCCTCGCCTGGGCGTGGGTGATCGGGCGCGGCCGGGTGGGAGCGATCGCCGGCGTGTCGGCCGTTGCGAAGATCCTGCCGGGCAGCCTCGCGTTCTGGGCGCGCCCTTCGACGCTGGTCCGGTCGCTCGCGGAAGCGGCGGCGGCAGCGCTGCTCATCTGCGTCCTCACCCTGCCCCTCGTCGGCATCGATGCCTGGTTCGACTTCCTCAAGGCCCTCGGCAACGCCGAACCGGCGTGCGCGTACATCGGTGCCGTCGGTGGCTTGTGCAGTCGCGCCGGCCATCGGCATGAGCTCGGCGAAGCTTCTCAGCATGGCGATTGGAGTCGCTCTCGCACTGGCTGCCGTGCTGGTTCGCGACGACTTCGACTCGTTCTGCCTGGTGACGTTCGCCTGGCTCGCTCCGACTGCCGACCTGCACGTCCACTCGTGGCTCACGGTGTTCGTCCTCGCGTTCGTGGGAGTCTCTCGGTTCGCGGGTCGACGGCGGCGACCCGCTGACAGCGTCGTGTCGGTGTCGCCAGGGGGCGTTGTGGCGGACTCGACGTCGTGAGTAGTATTGCTCAGTATGTTGAGTAATCCGCCGTCTGATCTCGAGTACCGCCGACCACAGCACGGCATGCTCGTGGCCCGGCTGGGCGAGAAGCGCCGGTTCATGCAGGTCGTCACCGGACCACGCCAGGTCGGGAAGACCACGCTCGTGCGCCAGGCCCTGGCCGGCCTCGAGACCCCGTCGATCTACGCGAGCGCCGACGATCCGGGGCTTCGAGACCGTGCCTGGCTCGATGCCCAGTGGGGCGCTGCGCGAGCAGTGGCGGCCACGTCGGCGGGCGGGGCCGCCATCCTCGCCGTCGACGAGATCCAGAAGGTTGGCTCGTGGGCCGAGATCGTAAAGCGGCTCTGGGACGAGGACGCCGCGTCGGGCGTGGACGTCCGCGTGGTCCTCCTGGGATCGGCTCCCCTGCTCGTCCAGCGCGGCCTCACGGAGAGCCTGGCGGGGCGCTTCGAGACGATCCGGCTCTCGCACTGGTCCTACCCCGAGATGCAGGCGGCCTTCGGATGGGATCTCGAGACGTTCCTGGTGCACGGCGGCTACCCGGGGGCCGCCGCCCTAGTCGACGATCCCGATCGCTGGCGCTCCTACGTGCTGGACTCGCTCGTGGAGACGACGCTCGCCCGGGATGTCCTCCTCCTGCACCGGATCGACAAGCCCGCGCTCCTTCGACAGCTGTTCCGCCTGGGCTGCGACTACTCGGCACAGGTCGTCTCGTACCAGAAGCTCGTCGGCCAGCTCCAGGACGCTGGGAACACGACGACCCTGGCCCACTACCTGCGCATCCTGGGAGACTCCGGCCTGATCACCGGTCTCGAGAAGTACTCTGGCGGCCGGGTCCGCCAGCGCGGATCGAGCCCGAAGCTGCTGGCGCTGGACACCGGCCTCATGACCGCGATGACCGGGCTCACCCGGCGGGAGCTGCGACGTCGACCCGGGGACTGGGGCCGCGTCGTGGAGACGGCCGTTGGCGCGCACCTGGTCAACTCCTCTCCTCCCGGCACGACCGTTTCGTGGTGGCGCGACCGCGACCGCGAAGTCGACTTCGTCGTCGAATTCCTGCCGGCCTCCTCGCGATGGAGGTCGCGTCGGGCCGGCGCAAAGCCGCGCTGCCGGGGCTCGCCGCGTTCACCAAGACCTACCCGGCCGCCCGGGTCCTCCTCGCCGGGGCGCAGGGGATGCCGCTGGCGGACCTGCTGCGGGTGCCCGCCGGCGATCTCGTCGCGGCGACGGCGGGCTGACCGGCCCGGCGGCCTCAGACGCACCTCGCCGCGCCCGCCCGGGCACCTGCACCAGAGGACGCTTCCTGGCACGGACTACCCGCCTGAGGGCGCCCGGCGCGCGGGCGCACCGGACCTCCGGCACGGGTTCACGGTACCGAACGGCCGGTGGACAGGCTCCCGCCGGATCGGCGAAGGTACGCGGCAACACGGGCGGGTGCGCCGGACCCGCCGCGTCGAGCCCGTCTCCCCAGCGGGCTTCCCAGCCCGGTCCGGCGCCGCATCCCATCGTCGCCATGCCCCAGCGTGGCGTTCGGGTAGGAAGGAGCGTCATGTCGGTCGATGCCCACGTCGCCCCGCGGGCGGCCGCCCCCCAGGCCCCGGGCGGGTCGCAGCCCGCCCCGACGAGCAGGATGCCGCGGCGCGGCCTCCTCGTCGCCCTCCTCGCAGCGCTGCTCGCGGCCGGCACCCTCGCCGCCGCCCCCGCCCCGGCCTCCGCCGCCGGGATCAAGGTCGCCGTCGTGGTCGGCCCCGCCGGGTCCCTGACGAGCACCTACATCTCCCACGCGAAGTCGTACGCCGCGCAGGCCCGCTCCTACGGCGCGACCGTGGTCGAGGTGTACTCGCCGAAGGCCACCTGGTCCCGCGTCCGCTCCGCGGTGCAGGGCGCGAACCTCCTCGTCTACCTGGGCCACGGCAACGGGTTCCCCAACCCGTACAGCTCGACGCTCAACCCGTACAAGGTCGGCGGCTTCGGGCTGAACCCGTCGCTGACCAGCGGCAACACGAGGACCGCCTACTACGGCGAGTACTACGTCCGGACGCAGGTCAGGCTGGCGCCCAACGCGGTGGTGATCCTGAACCACCTCTGCTACTCGGCCGGCAGCTCGGAGCCCGGGCGGGCGAACCCCACCCTCGCGGTCGCCAAGAAGCGCGTCGACAACTACGGCGCGGGCTTCCTCCGGGCCGGCGCGAAGACCGTCTTCGCGGAGACGCTGGGCCGGGCCTCGTACGCCATCCGGTACCTGTTCACGTCGACGAAGACGATGTCCCAGATCTTCTGGGCCAGCCCGGACCGGACCTGGTCCTACCGGACCTCGTTCACGTCGACGCGGACGCCGGGCGCCACCGGGATCCTCGACCCGCGCAAGCCGGGCGCCTTCTACCGGGCGGTGGTCGGCAACCTCTCGATGACGGCGTCCACCTGGCGGCCGTGAGCGCCCGGGGGTCGCCGGAGGTCGCTCGTCACTTCAGGTTGTACGCCCAGTACACGCCGCCGATCCCGACCGCGACCCCGAACGCGATGAGCGCCTTCGCCCACCACGGGAGGCCGCGTCGCGCGGCCGCCATCCCGACCAGGGCGATCGCGAAGGGGATCGCGTCCAGGGCGTAGCGGTAGCCCATCTGCAGCCAGCCCCCGCCGTAGTAGAGGAGGTTCGGCAGCAGGACGAGCAGGAAGGTCACCGCGAGGGCGACCGCCCGCGAGTCGCGGAACGGTGCCCGGAGCGCGTAGAGCGAGCCCGGGGCTGGTGACGAGGACGGACATCCCCACGCCGTCCGGCCGGAAGAACGGCGGGTCGGCCTGGAGCGCGGGGAGCCGCAGCAGGAAGAGGTCGATGTTCATGGGCAGGTGCGCCAGGGAGAACAACCCCTGGACCCTGCCGCGCCTCCAGGAACGCGGGCAGAGCCGCCAGGTAGTAACCGGACTCGAGCGGGCTTCCGAAGCGCGCCCAGTTGTACCAGAGGCCGAACAGGGCAGCCGGCGCGAAGCCCAGCGCCAGGGTCGCCACCGGCCGGGCGATCGAGCGGAGGTTCCGCCGCCAGCCCTCGGGGAACGCAGCCCACGCCCACAGGGGCAGGGCCGCGATGACCGGAGGTCGCGTGAGGAACGCGGCACCCGAGAGCAGGCCCATGACCAGGGGCCGCCGGCGCCCGAAGAGCTCCACGAGCCCGGCGAACGTGAGGATGGAGGCCACCAGGTGGCCCGTGTGCCAGACGCCGCCGCGCGTGGTCGTGAACCAGATCGCCGTGCTGAAGCCCCACAGCGCGGTGATCCACAGGCGATCCACGACGGAGCGGACGCCGATCCGGGCCAGCATCCACCAGCAGAGGCCGAGCCCCGCGGCGGCCAGCAGCGCGTTGAGCAACGGCTGCCAGGCCGTCGCCGCGGCCGGGCCGACGGCCGCCACCAGCGGCAGGAAGGCGAGCGCCGGGAACGGGGCGAAGGGCACGTAGACGCGGTCGCCGACGATCACCACGTCGTATGGGCCAAGCGCGCGCTCCAGCCACAGGCGCCCGTGCAGGAAGGCGTCCGCGAGGTAGAAGAGGTCCGGCCGCCCGGCGTCGAACTTCCACGCCGAGAGCCAGTAGACGCCGGTCGACACCACCAGCAGGGCGATCAGCGCCAGCGGACCGCGGCGGCGGCGAAGAGTCTCGATCACGAGTGACAAGGCTACGGCACGCGGCCCAGGACGGGTCGCACACCGCGGGGCACGGCAAGGCCCGGGGCGCGTCGGCGCCCCGGGCCCCCCGCATTACCTGATCGAGAAGTAGTCGAACGAGACGTCGTATCCCTTCGAACCCGTCCGCCTCGTCCCAACAACCAAGACCCTGAGCGTATGAACCGCGTTCGAAAGCGTCGCCGACGTCCAGAGGCGTTGCCGATATGCAGTTCCGGACCGGTAGAGGTCGACCGTGGCTTTCCTCGAGCCGTCGACGTAGACGTACGCCTTGCCGTAGGAGGGGCCCTTGGTCCCGTACCACGAGATCCCGGTTCCCTTGAACTGGAAGGAGAGCGCCGGGCCGGATCGACCCGTCGCGGAGAGGTGGTTCGTCAGGTCGTACGCGGAGGCGGACGCCGACGACGACGAGACCCGGCGGAAGCGCTCGCTGACGCCGGGCGCGTTCTCCTGGACGGTGACGCCGTCGACCGTGAAGGCGTCCACGTAGACCCACGTGTCCCTGGACCGGCTCGGCTTGCTCCCGCGGGGGAGGATCTGCACCGTGTGCGGTCCGGCAACCAAGCCGGACTTGCCCCACAGCGTCCGCCGATACTGGTTGGAGGAGGCGTAGAACGAGAGGCTGCTCGTCTGGAGAACGCCATCCAGGTAGACGGAGGCGTACCCGCCCGACGGGCCGCGATACCCGACGAGGGAGACGGCGCTGCCGGTGAAGGCGAAGGTCAGCTTCGTCGAGGCTCGCCGGGAGATCTTCATCGCGCCACCGCTCGCGGAGCCGGTGGTCCAGCGACCCCAGGCCTCGCGGACTGCCGGCGAGTCCTGCTGGACGGTGGTGGAAGTCCTGACGTTGACGGTGTACGGAAGGAGCGGGTTGCCGATCGTGTCGGTGATCCCGGTGCTCAGCGAGATGGCGTAGGTCTGGCCGGGCACGAGCAGCGAAGCCGGCGTGAACCGGGCAGAGGTGGGCGAGAGGACGGAGACAACACCGGGAAGGGCCGTGCTGGTCCCGGCAATCGTGATGACGAACGTCGTGCCGCTCACGCCGGTGACCGGCTCGGAGAAGGTGACGGTGAACGGGCTGGTGATCGCGGCGGACGAGGCCGGGCTCAGCGCGGTCACGCTGGGTCGAGTCGAGTCGATCGTGAAGGAGAAGGTCGCAGACGTCGCGACGGCGGTCCCCGAGGCGTTGAGGGCCTTGACCCGCCAGTAGTACGTCCCGTTCCCCAGGAGGGTCTCGGGCGCCCAGCTGGTCATCACGGTCGTCAGCGGGTAGCCACTCACGTTCGACGCGAACGTCGGAGACGTGCTCAAGTCGACCGTGTACTTGGGCGCGGGCTGCGAGGACGTCCACTGCAGGAGGAGCGTCGTCGGCGATGGGTTCGACCCGTTCGCCGGGCTGACGAGTGTCGGCGCCGCCGGTGCGAGAACGAACGACCGGATGGCAGACCAGGCGCCGTCGCGGTTGTCCGCGTCATTGCGGCGGACCCGCCAGTAGTACGTACCCGCCGCCAGCGGCTCCGCGTACGCCCAGGCGGTCATCTTGGTCGTCGTGGTCGTGATGGGCGACGAGAAGTTGTCGTCGGTGTCGAGCTGGACGTCGTACGAAGCCGCGTACGCGAGGGGGAGCCACTGGAGGTAGGGCACGCCGGTGACCGTTGCCCCGTTGCCGGGGAAGAACTGGCTCGGCGGAGGTGATGTCTTGGTGACTAGTCCGCCCCCGACCCTGCTCACCGTGAGTTCGTTGTTCGAGCCGTCGATCGCCTGGACCCGCCAGTAGACCGGCCCTTCGGCGTAGGTCTTGTCATATGGGGTGTAGAAGGGGGTGTTGACGACCTTCGTCTCGATCAAGGTCGCGAAGTCGCTGACCGTCGAGACCTGGACCTGGTACTGCTTTGCCTCCTGCTTTGGGAGCTGCGTCCCGGCAGGAGGAACGAGAGTCAGGTTCGTGTCCAGGAAATCCTGCCACTCGAGCGTGAAGTCGTTGGGCGCAACGGCACCTTCCAACGGCAGCGTGCGGTGGATGCCCTCGGAGCTCTTCTGGACCACGCTGTAGTTGGACGGATCGAACGGGACACCGTATGGCGTGACGTTCCAGTAGTACGCCTGGTTCGCCTGGTTATCCCGCCAGGAGTCGCGCGGCGCAAGCCGGTTGTAGTCCGTCTCGTAGACGCGGTAGACATTGGTGAAGTTGGGGTCGAGCGCGACCCTGACCGTGTAGCGGGGCTCGCCGGACGGTGGCGCGACCGGGATCGCAGTCCAGGTGAACACAGGCGTGTCCGCCTCGACGGCGGTGCATCCAGCGCCAGGATCACACCGCGCCGGGGTGAGGTAGTCGGCTGGATCGAGCGCCCGAACGGCACCCCCCGGGGGCGTCCACGGCTGGTACACGAAGCTGCCGACGGTCGACCGGAGTCCGATGACGCTGCTCGTCTGGGTAGGCGGACCCCACAGATCGGCGCTGGAGGCATTGAGAACCGGGGTGTCGAGCCCAGCGACATCCCAGTAGAGCGTCAGCGCCCGATCCAAGCGGATCCGGGATCGTGCACCCGCCGGGGTTCGAGAGGGAGGTGCCGGACGCGGCGCCATAGGGCGTCCACGTCGTCCGGTTCGTGATGCACCCAACGACCCACACGCCGGGGAGGTTCGCGTCCATGGAGACGTCGTTGCTGATACGAATCCGGTACCAGGACGAGTGCCGGGCGGGAGTCCACGTCCACGTCGGGAACGTCAGGGTGGCGCCATTTGCCGGCGACACGAGCGAGGGCCGATCCGGCCAGCCCCGCTGGAAGACGCGCTCGTCGCCCGTGACTCCGTCCTCGTCCGACCACGGCCCGAAGTTCGCCGTCGAGGCAGCGTCGAGCGCGCGCACACGCCAGAAGTAGTTGCCGTTGTTCAGGGGAACCGGCGGCGCGTAGCGGGTCGACTTGACGTTCACGTCAATGGTCTTGTTGTTCGTCCAGTCGCCGTTCGGGCTGACCTGGAGCTGGTAGGTCTCGGCGCCGAGGACCGGATCCCAGTCGAAGTACACGTCGGTGATGCCGATGGCGTTGTTCGCCGGGTACACGGGCGCGGGCTTCGTCGGCCAGACGGAACGGAAGTCAGCCGAGGGAGACCAGTCCGAGTAGATGGAGCCGGAGACGCCGCGCACCCGCCAGTAGAAGGTCTGATTGACCGTGCGCGGCTCGGTGACCACGTACGCGGTGTTCTTCGTCTTGTACGTGCGTGGCGCCGATGAAGTCGTCGGCGTCGTCAACCTGGAGCTCGTAGGACTGGGCGCCGGCCAGCGCGTCCCAGGTGAACAGGAGGGGGTCGGTCGGGAAGCTCAGGGTCGCACCGTCGGCCGGGGTGAGCGGGTTGGGCGCCGCGCCCCAGCCCTTCGTGAAGCTGCTGCTCGCGTAGGTCCCCAGCACATTGCCGGTGTCGCGCGCGGCAACACGCCAGTACAGGGTCCCCAGCGGCAGCTCCGTCGCCGGCGTGTAGCGCGTGTTCTGGGTCTCGTCGGCGACAGCCGGGGACGAGAAGCTCGGGTTCAAGCTGACCTCGATCCGGTACTTGATCGCGCCCCCGACGGCCGTCCACGCGAATACCGGGTTTCCGGTCACGGTCGTCCCCGATCCCGGGGACGTGAGCGTGGGCGGGGCCAGCACCACGGCGGCCACGCGGGCGGGGGTGGCGAGCGGCGCAAGCCCCGCGAGCATGACCGCGGTGACGGCGAGCGCGAGCAGGCGCCGGCAGTCCGATCCGTGCAGCGACACCAGACGATCCTCCATCGAGACCCCGCCGTCCCCAGCGGGCCACCTCGAGCAAGGGGGCTCCGCCCAGGCCACGGGGTCGGGACGACCCCACATGGCAACGTCAATAGCGACGCGCCGGGACCATTGCAGGGGACACTGTAGGCGTGGGTGCCCGCTCTCAGGCCATCCAAATGGCCTAGTCCTGGCGGTAGCTTTGGCCCGTCGCACGGCGCGTGGTGCCAGGTGGCATCACACGGCGAGAGTGCCGTTCAAGATCGGAGCCGCGCCACCCTCCGGTGCAGGAACGGGATTCGGAAGAGGTCCCACACGACCCGCATGCCCAGGTGGAGGCGAGGGTGCATTCGCGAGCCCCGCTTGGCCGACCAGCGGATCGGGACGATCGCAATCCGGTAGCCACGCTGCCGGGCCAGGTAGATCAGGTCCACGTCGAAAACGATGCCGATATTCCGCTGCTGACCGGCCGCCCGCCAGCGCCGGCCAGACGCAGCATCGCGACGGGAATGCGACCGGGGCCGGGTGTCGTCGGTGGGAGTCACCTCGGGCGCGCTCACCGAAGCGTGGGAGGTAACGGCAGGCCAGGGTCGAACGGCTGGACCGCGCCGGCGTCCTTTGGCGATTCGGACGGCACCGGGCGCACGGCGAGCGGCGCGATCAGGCTCACGGCGAACACGAGGGAATACACCGCGTCGATGGGCAGCCACGTGACGATCGGCAGCGCGGCGGCCCACCACTGGCGGCGCTCCAGCAGGAGCGCGACCGGCAGCAGGAGGATCACGGCGTAGTGCGACCAGATGATCGGTGACACGACGACGGACGCCACCGCCGTCACCACGATCGCCACGTCCGGCGGGCGACGAAGCCAGGCGAAGAGCGCAACGGCTCCGACGACGGCGATGCTCCCCCACTGGATGGTCGTGGCGAGCGGCAGCGGAGCCCCGGCCCGGTAGGCGATGGCGCCGATGCTCAGGACACTCGGGACGGTCATCGCGTTGCCCCCCACGCGCGAGATGAGCACGACCCAGTCGACCCACGCCGCGGGGCCGGCAACGAGAGCCGCCGCGACGGCGCCGACCAGGAGGAAGCCGATGGCGTACGCGAGGGCACGGAAGCGACGTGTCACGAGGGCCCAGCCGAGGAGCAGCACCGGCTGGAGCTTCCCCGCCGTGCCGAGCGCGGCGGCGAGCCCGACGCCGAGCGGTCGGTCGGCCCACCGCCAGGCGGCCGCGTAGGCGAGGAACAGGAGCGTGCCAACCTGCCCGAGCTTCAGGGCGTAGAGGAAGGGCCACGACAACCCGGCGAGGAGGATGACCGCCCACCGGACTTCCCGGCGGACCGGGAGCAGCGCCACGCCGCCCAGGAACGCGAGGATCAGCAGCGCGGTCCAGGCGAGCGTCGCGGCCGCCGGGGACATCGTGGCGGCGAACGGGAGGACCGCCAGGATGAAGGTGGGCGGGTAGTCGAAGAGCCCGTTCGGTCCGGGAGCCGTGAACGAGAGGTCGTACAGCGGCCCGCCGGCCAGCAGGCGCCGTGCGGCACCGTCGTACATCAGGTAGTCGTAGCCGAGCGTGCCGCCGGCCGCGACCAGGATCGCGCCGACCGTCGCGATCGGCACCACGATCGCCAGCACGATCAGGGCAGCCCGGCCCAACCGGCGAAGATCGAAGGTCGCGACTCGCTCTGTCATTGGCTGCTCGGCCGCCTGCAGCTAGTGGCGGCGACGCACGCCGCGATGGACCACGGGGATCCTGAACAGGTCCCAGGCAACGCGCAGGGCCAGGCGTGGCCGGGGATGCATCCGCGAGCCGCGCTTGTCGGACCACTGGATCGGCACGATCGCCATCCGGTACCCCCTGCGACGGGCCAGGTAGATGACCTCGACGTCGAAGACGATGCTGGTCACCTTCTGCCGGCCGAACAGGTCGTGCGCGGCCTCCCGGCTGAACCCCTTGAACCCGCACTGCGTGTCCTGCACCGGCCCGACGGCCCAGGCGGAGGCGAGCGCGTGGAAGACGCGGCCCAGGAAGCGCCGATACCCCGGCTGTGATCGGCGCATGTCGCGGCCGTCGGGCTGGATTCGGCTCCCCAGCGCGACGTCGTGGTCGCGGAGGATCTCGTAGAGGATGGGGATCTGGTCCGGCGGCGTGGCCAGGTCAGCGTCGGTGAAGATGACGAGGTCCGTTTCGGTGGCGAGCATCCCGGCCCGGACCGCCGCGCCCTTGCCGCCGTGGGCGACGCTCAGGAGCTCCAGGGTCGGTCCGTCGCCCTCGACTCGCTTGCCCGCCTCCGGCCGGGCCCGCACGAGATCGGCAGTGCCGTCCGTGCTCCCGTCGTCCACGACCAGGACGTGGACGCTCGGCGGGAGGTGCCCCGCGCCGGGCGCACCCTCGCGACCGCGGTCGGCGCGCCGACGCAGGTAGCCGAACAGCTCGTCGAGGGCGGGCCCGAGACGGTGCTCCTCGTTGTAGGCGGGCAGGACGACGGTCAGGCTGCGCGAGTCCATGGCGCGTCAGTCTACGGCGCCGACCGGCGTCCGCGATCGCCCGGAAGTCCCCCGCGCGATCCACCGCTGGGACCACTTGCGGTCCGGTGCCCTGCGGTGTGAGGATCGCCGGCGTGAGCGCACCCTCGTCCGCGCGGCGAGCCGCCTGGTCGCCCGCGAGCGTCCTGCTGCTCGTGGGCGCGACGCTCGGCCTGCTCCTGCTGCTCGTGCTGGCCGTCTATCGCTGGGACGAGCTGGGCGATTCGCATGCCTACTGGCTGGCCGGGCGTGCCATCCTCGAGGGCCGATCGCCGTACGAGATGACCACCGGACCCCAGGTGCCGTTCGCCTACCAGTATCCGCCGCCGCTGGCGCAGGTGATGGCGCCCGTGTCGACGGTGGTGGGAGCGTGGCCATTCGAATACGCCTGGCTGGGGTTCATGGGGCTCTGCCTCGCCTGGATCGCGGGATGGCGCCTGCTGGTGGCACTTGCTCTTGTCGCCCTGCTCCCGGTCACCATCGAGTTCTGGTATCGGAACATCCACCTCCAGCTGGCCGTCCTCGCGGTCCTCGCAATTCGACGCTGGCCGGCGCTGTTCGGCGTCGGGGCGATGGTGAAGCTGTCGCCTGCGGTGGGGATCGTCTACCTCGCCGCGGCGGGGCGCTGGCGGGCGGTCGCGGAGGTGATCGTCGTCATGGTCGCCGTCGGCGGGATCAGCTGGCTCCTGGCACCGGACCTGTGGTCCGAGTTCGTCCACACGCTGCTCGCGCGTGGACCGGCCGACACGTCAGGGATCCTGCCCATCCCCTACATCCTCCGGGTGATCGCCGCGGTCATCCTGGCGTTCATCGCCGGGCGGGTCGGGGGCGTCCGCGGAGAAGCATTGGCCTTCCTCGCCATCGGCGTGGGTCTCCCCACCCTCTGGTGGACCGGCTTCTCGTACTTCGTCGGCCTGGTCGTCTTTGTTCCTCGCCTGCTCGCCGATCGGCGGGCGCGCCGGCAGGCCCCCTGAGTCCGCGACCCCCGGGTCATCAGCCGCCTGGTGCGGAACGCGGATCGTCCGGTCGGCCGGCGGGCGGTGCGGGTGACGACCCTGCCGTTGCCGCGCCCGCGGTCTCGGATCGAGTGGCCGCCGGGCCGGGGACGTTGTCGGGTCGCCGGAGCGCTGCGAGCAGCGACATCGGCATGTAGATGAGGAGGCGAGGAGGGGCGAGCGTGGCCAGCGCCACGGCCAGGGGCCAGCCCGCCCGCGTGGGCGCCCACCGCAGCGCGGCGAGGGCCAGGGCGACCACGAACACCACCCAAAGCACGGGGGACAGCGCATACGGCGACAGGTTCTTCACCTCGCCCACCCAACCCAGTCCGATGGATGCCGCGAAGTCCATCGTCGCCTGCGGCTCCAGGACGAGCTGGAACAGGACCAGGGCGCCGGACCAGCCGGCCAGGAGCGCCACGCCGCGCCAGTCGCGCCGCCCGACCCACCAGATCCCGGCGAGGATAGGGAAGATCTTCAATTGGCCCGCCAGGGCAACCGCGGCAGGCGAGCCGATCGTCACCAGGAACGTGACGAGCGAATGCGCCTGGGCGACGCCGAGAACGAACCCGATCGGGACGCCCAGCAGGCCGACGGCGATCCAGGTCGCGCGCCGTCGCAGCCCCAGGCGGTGCAGGGTCAGCACGAACGCCGCGACGACGATGGCCTCCCAGATCACCGCCGCCACCGGGAATGGGAGAAGGGCCAAGGGGCGGAAGAGGATCGCGAAGAGCGGCGGGTAGAAGTAGGCCGTGTTCTGGTTGACGTCCTGGTTCGCGGGGTAGAGCGGCTCGCCCTCGTTGAGGCGCGTCGCCGCGGCGTAGTAGGCCTCGACGTCGGCAAGCGGGTGGTAGTTCAGCTGGTACCACAGGACCGCCAGGCCGAACAGCGCACCGCATGCGGCTGCCGCGAACAGGGCCAGCCGGATCCAGCGGCCGCGGACGATCTCTTGGGCGGCCGCGCGAGCGTTCAGTGCGCTCACCCTACCGAGCCCCGGCGCGATCACCGCCGTCCAGACTGGTCACCGCCGCTCAAGGCGGTAGAGCACGCGCGACGAGCCGGCGATCGGGGCCGCTCGACGATCCGGAACCGCGTCCCGAACGCACGCTCGAACCCTTCTTGCGTGTAGTCGGCGAACACGTCACGCGGGTGCCGAGCAGGCGCTGCACCATCGGGTCGTGCTTGGGCACGAACTCGACGATCGCGGTCGGAGCGAGCCCGGCGAAGAGCGCGGCGATCATCTCGAGCGGGACGTTGTTCGAGATCGCAAGGTGGTGAACGAGCGCGAGCGCAAGGATGACATCGGCATCCGACCGCTCGACGAACGGAGCGCGCTCGGCACAGGCCCAGCCCAGGCCCGGGCTCGGGTTGACGAGGTCCTGGACGAGCGGGAGGACCCGCGTCTCGCCCGTCGTCTTCAGGCTGCTGGTAGTGACGCTCGGTCGCTGCCGGATCGACGTCCCAGGCGACGACGCGGCGGCCGAGCCGCGCGACGATCGCGCTGAACCGACCGACGTTGGCGCCGAGATCCCAGGCGACGGACCCGCCGGCACCTCGCCGAGCATCGACTCGACGATCGCCTCCTTGGCCGAGGTCGCCGTCGTCCGAGTAGCGGGGTCTCCCGATCGTAGTCGGCCCACTCGGTCCCGCCCGGGCTCCAGGAAGCCCCTCGATCGTCCGCCGCAGGCTGTCGAGCAGCGCCGCGCGCCGCGTGGGGCCCATCGTCGCGCGCGTCGCGACGGTGGTCGCGGCGTCGCGAGCTGGCGCTGCGCGCGTGCGTGCAGGTGGACGTGACTCGCAGGACCGACGGACAGGCGCGTCCGCGCCGGCAGGAGCGTCGACGCCAGGTCGAGCGGGATCCCGTCGAGGTGGTCGCGCAGCATCAGGCCACAACGGATGTCGCGGCGCGCCATGAGGGCAAGCGGCGCAAGGAAGTGCTGGCAGAACTGGCGATAGGCCGCCCACGGCTCGTCGCCCTCGCGGGGCTCGACGGACAGGCTGTCGATGAGGATCGGCCGGCCGCGATCGAACTGGATGTTGTACGCCGACGCGTCGCGGAGCGTGAACCCGCTGCGGTCGGCGTCCTCCTGGAGATCGAGCGTCAGCAGCGCCGCATCCTTCAGCTGCCCGAAGGTCCACTCGTACGGGTAGGAGACGAAGGCGACGAGGGTCGGGCGGAGCACCGTCAGGGCGACGGTCGAGTCCGGCCGCCAGCGAGATCGTCCACCACCTCGTGGTCGACGAGCCGACCGGCCTCCTGCCAGCGGCGCAGGAGCCGGCGTCGAGCGCTCGCCACTCTTCCCTGCAAAGACTTCGATTGACCTGGCGATACAGGACGCCATCGCGCCGGAAGACGAAGCCGCTCGGATCGCGGAAGGACCCCGGGTCGCGGGCGACCGGGACCGGCGCGACGCTGTCAGAGCCTCTCACGGTGGCGTGGGATGGTCGGAGGTTCAGGGGTGAGCCGCAGGCGGAGCCTCGTCGCCCGATGTGGCGGCGAGCGCGTCAGGGGCGGCCGGCTTTCGGCCGCGGAGCGCGTCGATCCCGCGTCGGATCTGCGACCGCAGGAAGAACGGGACGACGACGATCGTCGCGATCACGGCCTGGATGAAGAGACTCCCGGCGCCCGGATCGATGTAGGCGAGTACTTCCATCTTGTGCCCTTCCAGCGCTGTCCGACGTCGAGCTCGGCCACCCCCGGTTCCAGCGCCTGCTCGGCCGGCGCGCACGCAGATTATCAACCCGACCGGCCAGGCCTTCACCCATCGAACGGGCTGACGGCCGCGGCGAAGGTACTGCATGCGAACCCTGGTCGCACCTGGGGGCGCTCCCGCTCAGTCCGGGCGCTCGAACTCGACGAACGCGCCGTCGGCCTCCTGTTGCCAGATCGCCTCCGGGGCGTCGCCCGGGCCCACGCCCGTGATCGACCGCAGGATCCGCGGCAGGAGGTTGACGAGCGTGGACCGATCGTCGATGAGAGGGCCCCTCCCGGGGGCACGCACGGCGAGGAGGTTGGCCGATCGGAGGTCGGGGTCGGAACCTTCGTCGCTCTCCCGGATCCCGGAGCCGTGGTCGGAGAAGACGACGATGATCGCCTGTGGATCAGCGGCCGTGATCGTGTCGACGAGGTGAAGGGTTCGCGCGTTGACAAAGGCGATCTGGCCGGCGAGCCGCCGGGCGTACTCGTCACTCCCGAGGATTGCGTACTCGTCGCCGTCGTCCAACGACGTCCATCGAGTCGTGCCGACGGGTGCTCCGTTCACGTCGACGACCAGGGGCGCGTGCGGGCTCATGATGTGGAGGAGGGCGAGCCTGGGGCGGCCGCCCGTCGTCTCCCCGGCGATGGACTCGGCGGCCGCCAGCGTCGCGAAGAGCCGGTCGCGATGCTGGTCGGCGAACCAGGTCGGGGCAAGAGCCGCCTGCACCCGACCCACCCCGCCGCGCGCCAGCAGCTGCCACTCCGCCTCATTCATCTGGCCCGTGTCGACGAATCGATCGGCCTGGCGGACCGCCACGCCCTCGATCGCCGTTGAGGTCGCGAAGGTCTCGTAGCCGAGGTCCCGGAAGGTGCCCAGGACAGATCCTTCGTTGATGAACGTGCGGAGCGTGGCGACGTCCGCCGCCGCGCGGGACGGCGTCCAGGCGCCGAACATGCTCGCCAGCGACTGATCCGTCGCCAGGTAGTTCGAGCGGCTCCACTCGGCGACGTCGAAGCCGCGCTGGCCGAGCGCGTGGAGGAAGGGCTCGTTGTGGATCCCGAACTCGGCCGCGAGCTTGTCGGCGCGCGGATAGCCGTCGAGCAGGACGAGATAGACCGAGGGGAGGGCGTCTCCAGACGCCCTGGCGCCGATTGCCAATCGGCCGAGCGGAAGATTCGGCAACCAGGTCGTGCGGGACGCGCATCGCCGTCCCGTTCTGGACTGCGGCGATCCCGATCGCGACGAACGCGATCACGGTCAGGACGTTCAACGCGCGCGTGAGCCGTGGCCATCGGATACGCGCTCCCCATCGGGTGCGCCCGGCCACCGCCGTGCCGACGAAGATGATCGCGAGCAGCGCCACGACGGCCGTTATGGCTCCAGCCAGGAGGAAGAGGGCGACCGTCATGGCGAGAATGCCGGCCCGGTCACGGTCCTTCGTCATGAGCCCGAACAGCCACGGTAGGGCCAGGCCCAGGGCGACGGCAACGATGAAGGGACGGCCGACCGAGTAGGGGCTTACCTGCCACTCGACAAGGAGCTTGAGGACGAACGCGCTGAGGATGCCCGCGGGGTACAGCACCGGCCGCATCCGCGCCCGATCCGGCAGGCGCCATCCGGGACCTCGCTGCGACAAGACCGCGGCGGGGTCGTCAGCGCCAGCCTCGGTCACGCCGCAGGCGGAGCCTCGTCGCCCGATGTGGCGGCGAGCGTCTCAGGCCCGGCCGGCTTCCGGCCGCGGAGCGCGTCGATCCCGCGTCGGATCTGCGACCGCAGGAAGAACGGGACGACAACGATCGTCGCGATCACGGCCTGGATGAAGAGACTCCCGGCGCCCGGATCGATGTAGGCGAGTAGTTCCATGACCTCCCCCTCTCGGGTTCCGCGGCGACACCGGTGGTGCCAAGCCTGACCCGTTCGCCCGCTGACGGCAAGCGCCGTGATTATCGGGCCTCGCCCGGGATGCCCTCATCGCCCGAACGGGGCAGGTGCCGCGCCGAAGGTCCCGGTTCAGTCGGGCTACTACACTCGACGGCGTGGGAACCACCTGCGACGCCTCTCGCCAGCGCGATCCAACGTGGGCGTCGTGATGGCGGGGCCGGCTTCGGTACTCCGCTGGGCGTGGTATCCGACGCTCCTCGCGGTCGTGTTCGTCGTCGAGCCCTTCACGGAGACCGCCGTTGGATTCGCGTTCGGCGTGCGCCCGCTCGCGATCGCCGCCGCGATCGGCATCGCCGTCACCGTGGTCGCGACTCGCCTGCTGGGGCGCGACCACGGTGGTGCTGCCGCCGGGTTCATCGTCGTTGGGCTGATCGCCGCAACCTCTGCCACAAGGGTCATGGTCATCGTTGCCGCGCTGGCGCTCCTCCTTGCCGAGTGGGCCTGGATGCGCCGCGGCACTCTCACGGTCCGCCTGCCGTGGCATCGCATCACGGAGGCACTCAACGCCATCATGGTGGTGCTGCTCGTGATCGAGCTCGGGCGGGCGGGCGCCCTGCACCTTGGGGCCCAGAGCGTCGCAATCCCGCCTCAGTGGTCGGTCGCCACGTCGTCGGAGCGGCCAGACATCTTCGTGATCGTCGCCGACGGCCACGCCCGGCGCGACGTCCAGGTTGGGCCTTACGGGCCCGCGCGCGACATGCTGAGTCCTGTCCTGACGGCTGCGGGCCTCGTAGAATTGCCTAGCAGTTGGGCGAACCACGCTCTGACTCGCTTCTCGTTGTCAGTGCTCCTGAATGGACGTCCGATGTCGGAGTTGGGCCAGGACCTCGATGCTCCGGCTGATGACAACCTCGCGATCGCGGCTCTCGGTCACAGCAGTGCGATGCACCTGCTTGAGACAGCTGGCTACGAGACTGTGGTCATCAGCTCCGGGTACGAGCACCTGGGCTTGAACAACGCGGATGTTCTGATCGATGTAGGCCCGCGGAATGAGGTCGAGCAGACACTGCTGACGAGCACGGCGATCGGGGCGGCCTTCGACGCCATGACCGACGGATTCTCCACCAGCGCTCGCGCCCGGATGCTGGGCGAGATCGAGGCGATCAAGAAGCGGGCGTCGATCTCCAGCACGGTCCCCCAGTTCGTCTTTGCCCACCTTCCGCTCCCTCATTGGCCGTACGTGCTCGCGGCAGATTGCAGCCTGCGCCCGGCGGACGAGTACACCCTCGGGGCGACCGGGCGAGGCAACCACGCGGGTGACGAACGGTCGATCGCTGTGGTTCGCGACCAGACCATGTGCGTTGATCGCCTTCTCGCCGATGCAGTCCGTGAGATCGTGGGGCGTAAGCCGGATGCGGTGGTCATCGTCATGTCCGATCACGGCCCTGAAGAGCGGCTGGATTGGCTGAGCCCGGACGAGCCTGGTCTCCGCGAGCGGATGGCCAACCTCTTCTGGGCCCGGACTCCGGGACGCACGGGGGTGTTCCCCGGCGACGTGAGCCTTGTCAATGTGTTTCCGCTGCTCCTCAACGCCTATTTCGGGGCGCAGATCCCGACTCACCGTGACGATCTCTTCTTCGGGCCGACGTCGGCGAATGTCAGGTTCGTTCCTTACGAGCCAGCCACGCCCTGATCTCGTTTGCCTCACCCGCCGGCTCGCCGCGCGGACGTCCCGCCGGCTACGGCCGGCCACCGGTCGGCCGGCACCAGCACGGCCAGGGCGAGCACGGCGCCGACCCAGGCCGGGAAGGCAACGATCAGGGCGATCGGCGCGGTGATGGCGAGCGCGAGAACCGCGCGAGGGGCCGCGCGAGCGGCTGCCGGGACCCCGACGAGCAGCGACGCCGGCCGCGTAGATCAGGGTGTACGGCGCCACCAGGAGGCCGAGGCAGATCCCCGCGATGAGGCCGGGCCAGTAGCCGCGCCGCAGGGCAAGGACGAACGCACCCACCGCCGCGAGGGAGGCGCCCCACGCGAGCGGCAGGGGCAGCGACCAGAGGGCGAGGTTGATGACGCGCGCGCCGCTCAGGTATCGGGGTGCCCGGAGCACGTCCGCCCACGTCGCGTAGGCCGCCGGCCCGGCCAGCGCCACGCCGACCAGCGTCGCGACGGCGGCGGTGCCGAGGGAGCCGGCGAGCGCACGACGACGGAACACGACGAGCCAGATGAGCACCGGGATCAGCTGCGGTTTGGGCGCCGTGGCCAGCACCAGCCCGAGCGGGATCCCCGTCGCGACGCGGTCCGGCATCCAGGCGATGACGGCCACGCTGGCGGCGACGACCACGGTGACGTTCCCAAGCTCGAGGTCGTAGAGGATCGGCAGGAAGCAGATCACCGCCACCCCCGCGAGGAGGCGATCGGGCAGCTCGCGGCCGCGCGTCGCGACGGCGGTGGCGACGACGAGCAGGATGAGCTCGAACGCCAGCCAGGCAAGCACGGCGACGTCGGTGGGGACCGCGAGGGCCGGCATGGCCAGGGCCGCCGCCAGCGGCGAGTAGAGGTAGTCGACCACCGTCCCGAAGGAGCCGTCCGCGAGGGCGCGCGCCGCTTCCAGGTTCCGCGTGACGTCGGCGGCCCACACGTTCTCGGCCGCCCGCACCACGGCGAAGGCGCCGACGAGCGCCGAGACCACGGCGAGCCCGACCAGTGCCGGGCGGGGGGCGATCGTCCAGCGCGCGGCCCCGGTGGTCACCGCGCCCCCGCCGGAGCTGCCGCGCGTGCCGGGTCGTGCCAGATCCTGATCGCCGCGAGCAGGATCACCCACGAGTTGACGTAGATGACCGGCAGCGCGAGCCAGCACCGCGACGGGCACCAGCCAGGGCCAGCCGCTCCAGGCGCCGACGGCCAGGATCGCGCAGGGCAGCAGCCACGCGGGGAAGCAGCAGCTGGCGCCGCCGGCCGATCCCGTGAGGTAGGCGAACCAGTCGAACCAGGCCGTGGGGTTGAGGGCGAACGAGACGGCCGCGATCGCCACCGTGGCGCCGAGGGCGATGGCGAAGCCGACGCCACTCGCGGCGGAACGCGAACCAGGCGACGCCGACGCCGGGCGTGATCTTCGTGAGGAACGACAGCGCCCACGTCCAGGGGCGCCGGAACCCGAGCACGATCCCCGCCGCGATCAGGAAGTGGATGTTGCCGACGCACAGCTCGTAGACGATGGGAAGGATCAGGATGGGGATCGCCCACGGCCAGGGCCGGACGAGCCAGGCGAAGGTCGCGACCGAGAGCACGGTCCAGAGGGCGAAGAAGGCCGGGAACGGGAGGATCCACAGCGGCGAGATCGCCTGGGCGAAGGCCGGCGAGTAGAGGTACGACGAGACGTCGCCGAGGGCCGCGTGCGCGTACGGGTGGGCCAGGTCCACCCGCCAATAGGCACGCGCGTCGACGCCGAGGAACTCCCAGGGGCGGATGTCCTGGACGAAGAAGTACCAGAGGGCGCGGCCGACGCCGACCACGATGAGCGCGTCCCGCACCGGGCGCGCGAAGCGAGGCGCGCGCTCCCGGAGGGCGCCCCAGCGCGTCGCTACGCCTACCTCGGCCATTCGCACCTCGCGGTCCGGTGATCGTGCGCGCCGCGCGCGCTGCCGGGGAGTGTACGGTTGCGCCCGCAGGTTCGAACCGGGACGGAGGTACCGTCGGATCCATGTCGGAGCGCAGCCGCCTCGCATGGTTCGCCGCGGTTGCCTTCGTCGCGGTCTTCGGCATCGGCAGCCTCGCGATCTGGACCTGGGAGACTCTCCACGGACCGGGCTGGTGGGGGCTCGACGTCACTGCGGTCGCCGCGGCCCGCCGACTGATCGCCGGGGAACCGTTGTACGTGACCGCAGCCGGCGCGTGGGGCGGGATGTACCTCTACCCGCCGCTCGCGGCGGGCCTCGCGCTGCCGCTGACTGTGCGTGACCCATGAAACCGAGGTCGCGACGATCGCCGCGGCGGAGCTCGCGATCAAGGTGGCGTGCGTCGGCTGGCTCACGTCCGGGTGGCGCCCGGGCGACCGGATCCTGGCGTTCGTGGGGCTCGTCCTGGCGGTGCCATATCTCCACGACCTGTTCCTCGGAGCACCAGCGTCTTCGTCGTGGCGGCGATGGTCCCGGCGATCTTCGGCAGTCCGAGGATCCGCAGCGGGATCCTGCTCGCGCTGGCGGCGGTGGCCCTGGCGAAGCCGCTGATCGTGACCGTGCTGCTCTGGCTGCTGATCTGGCGTCGGCCCGCCTTCGTCTGGGCGGCCGCGACCGCGCTCGGCGCGACGCTTGTCTCCCTCCTCCCGTTCGGGCCGGACGTCTTCGCCGACTGGCTGACGATCCTCCGCCAGTCGTCGGAATGGCTGTCCACGCCGTTTGCGGGGAACCACGGCGTCACGTCGCTCGTGCCGGCGGCGTGGGCCCCGGTCGCCGCTGTCACGGCGTTGGGCCTGCTGGCCATGCTGTGGCGCCGCGGCCCGCGCGTGTCCCTGGCGTGGGCCGTGACCTCCGGGATCCTGCTGTCCCCGTACGCGGGCACGTATGCCGCGCTGCCGATCGCCCTCGCGCTGCCGGCGATCGGCCCGCACGCGCCCACCTTCGCCCTTGCCATCGTCGCCACGTCGCCGATCGGAACCACGATCCCGCTTTCCTTCTACGCGGCCGCAATCCTCCTCGGCTCGCTGTTCCTCCGAGAGCCCGTGGTCCACGAGCGAGCCGACGACTTTGTCGGCGTGCCGGCCCGACAATCGCGATGAGGCGACACGGTCGGCTGACCCATCCGTACCAGCCCGACGGTACGGGTCGGCGTGAGCGGACCGGGTGGTGCTACCGTGCACCGCCGTGGGGACGCCGCTCGCCCTGTATGCGCTCGCGCTCGTCGTGCGGCTCGTGCTGCTCGCCGGCTTCCCCGATCCCGCCTACCCCGACTCGTTCTACTACGTGGACGTGGCCCACAGCCTGGCGGCCGGGCACGGCTTCACCATCGACGCGATCTGGATCTTCCCCGAGGTCGGTGGGACGATCCCGGCGTTCCCGACGCTGCCGGTCCCGTCGAACGCCCACTGGATGCCCCTGGCGTCGATCGTCCAGGTCCCGTTCATCTGGCTCCTGGGCCCGACGGCGCTCGCCTCGGCGCTGCCGTTCGCCTTCCTGGGCTCCCTGGCGGCGCCGCTCACCTGGGCGCTGGCGCGCGACGCGCGGCGCGACCCGGCTGGTGGCCGTGGGCGCCGGCGTGCTGATCGCGATCCCGGCCGCGAGCGCCGTCTTCATGGCCCAGCCCGACAACTTCGGCCTCTACCAGCCGCTCGTCGCCGGGGCCCTCTGGATGGGCGCCCGGGGCCTCCGAGGCGACGCGCGCGCCTTCGCGCTGGGCGGACTCCTCGTGGGCCTCGCCACGCTGGCGCGCAACGACGGCGTGCTGGTCGGGGCGGCGCTGGCGATCGCCTTCGCCTGGGACCGCTGGGCGGCGTGGCGCAGCGGCGGGGCCCGGCGCCCGGCGATCCCGGCGTGGGCGGCGGTCGCCTGCTTCGCGCTCTTCCTCGCGGTCGTGGCGCCCTGGCTGGCCCGCCAGCTGGCGGTCTTCGGGTCGATCTCGCCGTCGTCGGCGTCGGGCAAGGTCCTCTTCATCCGCTCCATCGACGAGTGGAACAGCATCACGACGCCGGCAAACCTCGAGTGGCTCCTCGGCCAGGGCGTGGGCTCCTTCCTGGCCAGCCGGGTCGGCGGCCTCGTCGCCGCCGTCACGATCTTCTCGATCCTCGTCGGCGGGGTCGTGCTGGTCCCGCTCATGCTCGTCGGCGGATGGGCCCGCCGTCGCTCGCTCGACTTCGGGCCGTTCTTCGCCTACGCCGGGCTCCTGTTCGCGTTCTCCGCGCTCGTCTCGGCGGTCCACGTGCCGGGCGGGACGTTCATCCACTCGGCCGTCGGCCTCGCGCCGCACGCCTTCGTCCTGGCGCTGGAGGGGATCGCGGTCGCCGTCGCGCTGGGTCGCCGCCCGGCGCTCGACCTGGCACGCCCCGACGGCCACCCGCTTCTTCACGGTGGCCGCGATCGGGATCGCGGTGGTGGTCGCCATCGGGAGCGCGCTCGTGACGCAGGCGGCGTGGGCGGCGCGGCGCGACGACTTCCAGCTGGTCGACCGCGGCCTGGCCGACGCGGGCGCGCTGCCGGATGATCGGGTCATGTCGATCGACGCCTCGGGCACGCTGTACTGGACGGGTCACGGGGGCGTCGTGCTGGTGAACGACCCGCTCGAGACCATCGAGGAGGTCGCCCGGGCCTACGACATCCGCTGGCTCGTCCTCAACCGGGCGGACACGGTGGAGGCTGTGGCGCCGATCCTCGACGGCGGAGCCCGGCCGGCGTGGCTGGGCGCACCCGTGGCGAGCCGGCCGGCCCGCCAGCTGCCGGACGCCGCGCCGCTCCCGCCGGGCGCCCTGGGCGTCGGGCTCTACCCCGTCTGCCTGGACGCCGCCGACGCGCGCTGCACGGAGGCTGCGCCGTGAGCCGCCGCGAGGCCTGGCTGAGCGCCGGCCTCGTCTTCGCGGCGGCGCTCCTGGTGCGCCTGTGGGCGGCCGGCCAGGTGCCGTTCGGGATCCCCGAGGACACGTCCTACTACTGGGGCGTCGCCCGCAACCTGGCCGAGGGCCGCGGCATCGTCACGGACGCCATCTGGTCGTACGCGACGCCGGCCCGCGACCCAGTGACCGGCGCCTTCGGCTTCTTCTTCCCGCGCCCCGCCTTCGAGATCTGGCAGCCGCTGCCGAGCCTCCTGGGTCTCCTCCCGATGCTCGTCGCCGGCTCGACGGCCTACGGGACGACGCTCCCGGTCGCCGCCCTGCTGGGAGCCCTGGTCCCCGTGGTGGCGTGGCGCCTCGCGGCCGACGTTGCCGAGGAGCGGTCGCTCACCGTCGAGCGCGCCCGGACCCTCGCGCTCGGCGCCGGGCTGGTGGCCGCGGTCTCGCTGCCGCTCGTGCTCCCCTCCGCCCACCTCGACTCCGTGAACGCCTTCGCCCTTCCGGCCCTGCTCGCCTGCCTGCTCATGGTCCGGCTTGCGCGCCGGCCGCCCGAGCGTGCGCTGGACCCGCGCCTCGTGGGCCTCGGCCTCCTGATCGGGATCGCTGGTCTCGCCCGTAACGAGGCCGCCTGGGTGGGCCTCGCGTGGGCGATCGTGGCCGCCGGCGCCCTGCGCGAGCCGCGGCTGGCCGGCCGTGGCCCGCGCCGTCGTCGTGCCGGGCGTCATCGCCGTCGCGGTCATGGCTCCCTGGCTGGCCCGGAACTGGGTCGTCTTCGGCTCTCCCCTGCCGGGCCAGGCCATCACGAACGCCTGGGCCATCACGGGCAACGAGATCTTCGCCTGGCTGGACCCGGCCACCGCCGCCGACTACCTGGCCCTGGGCCCGGCGGCCTGGCTGGACCACCGGGCCGGCGGGTTCGCCCACAACCTGCTCTACGTCCTGCTCATCCCGGGCGCGCCGCTGGCGATCGTCGGCCTCCTGGCGCTGCCGTGGGCGGCCCGCTTCCGGGCACTCCGGCCGCTTCTCCTGCTGGCTCTCATCACGTTCCTGGTCACGACGCTGGTCTTCCCGATCCAGACCCGCTGGGGAACGTTCCTCCACGCCTCGATCCCGGCGGCCGTGCTCCTGCTGGTGGCCGGCCTCGCCGGCCTCGACGAGGGGCTGGCGTGGGTGGGGCGGCGGCGCGGCTGGACGCGGCCGGTGGCGTGGCTGGGACCGCTCTTCGCGGGGCTGGGAGCCGTCCTGTTCATGGTGCCGGGCGTCATCTCGTACGGCGGCCAGGCGCGGGGGACGGAGGCCGCCTACGTCGACCTGGGCCGCCGGATGGCGGCCGCCGGCGTGCCGTTGGACGGAACGGCGCCGGTGATCGCGAACCACCCGATCTGGGTTGCCGAGGTGCACCGGGTGGAGGCCCTCGGCCTGCCCGACGAGCCGGTGGCCAGCGTGGTCGACCTTGCCGCCACGTTCGGGGCGCGGATCCTGGTCCTCGACGGCGACCACGGCGGCTGGCCCGATCGGCTGGCCTCCGACCCGGACGCGGCCTGCCTCGTCCCCGTGGCGCTGCCCCCGCCGGCCGAGGGGGAGGGAGGCGACGAGGACCAGTTCCGCGTCTACCGGGTGGCGTGCCCGTGAGCACCCGTATACTGGCCGCCAGATGAGCGCGGAGATCGGCGCCGGCGACGCGGCGACAGGGCGGTTCGACACCCTTCACGCGGAAGCGAAGGAGGCGCTCGCGTACGCGGCGAACACGCTGCGTGGCGTGACCGAGCTGTACCGCCAGGCCTTCCACGAGGACCTGGCCGGCTGGCACGAGGACCGCGACGCGGTCGACGACGTGGACCTCGGCGGCGGCCGCGAGTCGGAGCTGCGGCGCCGGATCGCCCTCCGGACGTCCGAGCTCGGCGAGCGCCAGACCGAGCTGGCCCGCCTGGAGCTGGCCGTCCGCGCCCTGGAGCGAACCTGGCTCTTCCTGGAGCGCGGCGACGCCTCGCTGCTGGCCGACCCGGCGGCACCGGACCTCGCCGACGACCTCCTGATGCGCATCGTGGAGGCCCGCGAGGCCGAGCGGACGCGCCTGGCCCAGGAGATCCACGACGGCCCCGCCCAGGCGCTGGCGAACGCGATCTTCGGGGTGGAGTACGTCGAGAAGATCCTGGACCGGGACCGGGCGACCGCCCGCATCGAGCTGCGCTTCCTCCGCGAGCGCCTGCGCCGGGACCTGGGCGACGTGCGCGCCTTCATCAGCCAGCTCCGGCCGCCGATCCTCGACGAGGTCGGCCTCGACGGCGCGATCCGCGACGCCGGCGACACGCTGGCCGCGCTGACGGGCGTGGCGCTGGAGATGGACCTCGCGGCGCCCGCCTCGAGGCTGGGCGACGCGGAGCAGGTCGTGGTGCTGCGGGTGCTCCAGGAGGCGCTCCAGAACGTTCGCAAGCACGCCGGGGCCCGCCACGTCTGGCTGGCGACCCGGCTCGACGACGGCCACTGGGTCCTGGAGGCCCGCGACGACGGCCGGGGCTTCGACCCCGAGACGGTGACCACCCCCGGGCGCCGGACCTTCGGCCTGCAGTTCATGCGGGAGCGCGCGGAGCTCGTCGGCGGCACCTTCGAGATCACCTCGCGGCCCGCGAACGGGACCGTCGTCCAGCTCGACATCCCCGTCGGTGAGAGAGGAGACAGCGCATGACCTATTCCGGGCCGGAACGCCGGCGGGGTGGCCCCGACCGGCGCGGCGACGGCGAGCGGATCCGGATCCTGCTCGTCGACGACCACGCCCTCGTCCGCGTCGGCATGCGGGCGATCCTGGAGCGCGAGCCGGACTTCGAGATCGTCGGCGAGGCCGACGACGGCCGCTCGGCCCACGACGAAGCGCTCGCGACCGATCCCACGATCATCCTCATGGACCTGACCCTGCCGGCCCCCGGCGGGATCGAGACCACCCAGCGGATCAAGCGCGACCTCCCGGCCACCGGGATCATCATCCTGGCGCCCGACGAGGACGAGGAGGCGCTGTTCCAGGCGATCCGCGCCGGCGCCGCCGCCTTCATCCTCAAGGACGTCGGGCCCGACGACCTGGTCACGATCGTCCGCCGGGTCGCCCTGGGCGAGTTCCTCATCAACGACAAGGTCTTCGCCAAGCCGGCGGTCGCCTCGCGCGTGCTCAAGGAGTTCCGCGAGCTGGCGATCTACGGCCAGGAGGCCGCCCCGATCTTCGCTCCCCTCTCCCCCCGCGAGGTGGAGATCCTGGACAACATCGCCCAGGGCATGACCAACAAGCAGGTCGCCTACCAGCTCTCCATCAGCGAGCAGACGGTGAAGAACCACATGAGCTCGATCCTGCGGAAGCTGGCCGTGAACGACCGGACGCAGGCCGTGGTGTACGCGATGCGCCAGGGCTGGATCCGGATGCCGGAGGACTGATCGACCCGTCATGGCCGACGACCCCGCCGCGTCCCCGGCCTCCGGCACGCCCGCGGCCCCGGGCAGCCCGGCGGCGCTCGTGGAGCTCCTGGACCGCGAGCTGGACGGGCTCGCCCGCGAGCTCTCGGAGATCGAGATGCTCGTCGGGCAGTCGCGCACGGAGGCGGGACGCCACGAGCAGAAGCGCGCCCAGTCCGCCGAGCGCCTCGCCGGGCTCGCGGAGCGCGGCACGCCGGCGGAGCTCGCCGAGGCGAACGCCCAGCTGGTGACGCTCACGAAGCGGGCCGCCGTCATGGAGGCCCAGCTGGACGTCCTGGCGGGCAAGCAGAAGACGCTGGAGCGCTATCGCGACGGCCTGGTCCGGATCCGCGCCGCGGCCGGCGAGCTGGCGGACGACGGCGCGCCCGGCGCGGGATCCCCGGCGTCGGGACCCCCGGGGTCCGTGGCGCCGTCCCCGGCGGTCGGCAGGGTGGTCATGGCAGCCCAGGAAGACCTCCGCCGCGACATCGCCCGGGCCATGCACGACGGGCCGGCCCAGAGCCTGACGAACATCGTCCTCCAGGCCCAGATCGTGGAGCGCCTCCTCGACGACGACCCGGCCGCGGCCCGGGCCGAGGTGCGCGAGCTGATGGCGATGGTCCAGCGAACGCTCGAGGCGACGAAGACGTTCATCTTCGACGTGCGGCCCATGGTCCTCGACGACCTGGGCCTCGTGCCCACGCTCCGGCGCGTCGCCCGCGACCGGGGACGGCGCGCCCAGGTGCCCGTCGAGTTCGATTCTCTGGGCAGCGATCGGCGCCTCTCGATGGAGCTCGAGAGCGCGGTCTTCCGCGTCGCCGACGAGGCGGTGGGCGGGCTGGTGGTCGGCGCTCCCGAGAAGGTCACGCTGACCCTGGACTGGGGCGACGAGCTGGAGGTCGCCGTCCGGGCGATCCACGCTGCCGCGGAGGAGCGCGACGAGGACGTGCCCCGGCCGGACATGCCGGCCGCGCTGCGGGCCATGTTCGACGAGCGGCAGGCCCGCGCCGTCGCCAGCGGGATCGTGGCCCTGCTCACCCCGACGATCCGGCGCGAGATCTCGGAGCGCACCGCCGCGGTCGGCGGGCGCGTGGAGTTCGACGCCGACGGCCGAGGCGTGGCCGCGCGCTTCCCGCTCCCGGCGGCGCCGGCGGACGCATGACCCGGGGGCACGGCGGCGCGCGTTGGTTCACTGGGGTGCCGGGACGCACCGCCGGCCAGGGGTTCGTGGAGTTCGGGGTGATCCTGGCCCTGGCGGCCCTGGTCGCGGTCGCGGTGCTCGTCCTGTTCCGGCCGCAGCTGGCGTGGGTGCTGAGCATGATCGGCAGCGAGGTGGACAAGGCGGGCCGGGTGCTCGGCGGCCTCGCCCTGCTCTGATCGGCGTCACCCGAAAGTACCGGGTGCCGAACCGGACCAACTGGTGAGTGGCGCCCCTCGCGGCCGCGTCGCAGACTCCGTTTGCCCCGACCTTGGGGTGTGCGCACTCATCCACTGGAGGCCTTCATGGCGCTCATCGATTACGTGCTCGGTATCCTCCATCGGGACGAGGAGGGGCAGGGGCTCGCGGAGTACGCCCTCATCCTCGCCCTCATCGCCATCGTCGCGATCGTCGCCCTCATCTTCCTCGGCGGCCAGGTCTCGAAGATCCTGTCCACCGTCGGCAACTCGGTCTAGACGAGTCGCCTTCGTCGCCGGACGAAGAGACGAGCCCGGCGCGATCTCGCGCCGGGCTCGTTCCCGTCTTCGGGGTCGAGCATGCCGTGGCCGGCCGCACGAGCCGGCATCGAGGTACCCGCCCATGTGGCGCTGCATCGCCGCGAACGTCCATCACCTGGCGGCCCGAGAGGACGGCCAGGGCCTCGCCGAGTACGCGCTCATCCTCGTGCTCATCGCGATCGTCTCGATCGTCGCCCTGATCTTCCTCGGCGGCCAGGTCTCGGAGATGCTGAGCATCGTCGGCAGCTCCGTCTAGCGAGCGATCCCTAATCTCAATCTGCAGCGCCAGGCCGCACCACCGAAGAGTCCGATGGGACTTGACACCACCAGGGACCGAACCTACCGTTCGGGCGCGCTGACTGGGCTGTCGAACTGCGGCGGTCCCGGTCAGTCGATCATCGGTCCCGGGTCCCCGGGGGACCCCCAGCTCCCGCGAACGCGGGGGACTTTCGAAGGAAAGGAGGTGAACACCACCATGGCATATCTGTCCGGACTCATCTCGTATCTTCTGGACCGCGACGAGGAGGGCCAGGGCCTCGCGGAGTACGCCCTCATCCTCGCCCTCATCGCGATCGTCGCGATCGTCGCCCTCATCTTCCTGGGCGGCCAGGTCTCGAAGATCCTGTCCACCGTCGGCGCGTCCGTCTAGCACCGACTGCTGCAACGGGCCGCCGGATCACCCGGCGGCCCGTTGTCATCTCTGCCCCATGGGGGCTGCACGGGGGAACTCGCCCAATGGACGCGGCGCCACGCCGGCGCCGGCGGACGCAGCCACGTGACCGTCAGGCAGGCCAAGGCCTGGTCGAATACGCACTCATCCTCACCCTCGTCGCCATCCTCGCGATTGCCAGCCTGGCCTTCTTCGGCACCGGCGTCTCCGGCTACCTCAGCATGATCGGCACATCCGTCTGAACCGAGACCGGCCCGCCTCCGGGTGGCCGGTCTCTTGCCCTTCCGCGGGCCGTTGCGCCCCGTCGCGACTCCCGGGGCTCGTGCGGGGAATCCTGCCATTTGTTCCCAACGGTCCTAGCCCTTTCGTATAGTCGCGCGGCCTTCCACCGGTGCTAGAGTGGTGCCGCCTGTCACACCGGCAACGGGGAGACCAACCTTGAAGCGCAGCAATCGCCTGATCCTGTTGATCGGCCTCTTTCTGGCGGCCATCGCGTTCGTCGGGATCATCCTCGTCCTCGGGGGAGGCACTCCCGGCAACGAGCCCGGCATCGACGCCACGAAGACCACCATGGTGGTCGCGGCGGCGGACATCCCGCTGGGCACCCTCATCACCGAGGACCTCGTGGAGACCCAGGACGTCCGGACGACGCAGCTCCCGGCGGGCGCCTACCAGCTCAAGAGCGAGGTCGTCGGGCGCTCGGTCACGACCCAGATCACCAAGGGCCAGCTGGTCGATGCGAACGCGTTCGCGACCACGACCGTCAACCCGGACGTGACCCGCCTCCTCGACGCCGGCCGGCGCGCCATGGCCGTCCAGGTCGACCAGGTCTCCGGCGTCGGCACCCTCATCAAGCCGGGCGACCGGGTGGACGTCGTGATCGGCATCACGGGCGCGGACAAGTTCCCCGTCGTGACCACGGACCCGCAGACCGACCAGGTCTCGCTGGTGCCCGGCCTGAACGCGACGTCCGTCAAGGCGATCATCCAGAACCTGCAGGTCGTCGGGACGCTGCTGCCGCCGCCGACGGAGGCCACCACCGCCCCCGACGGCACCACCGACGGCACGGCGCCCGCCCTGAACGGGCAGGCCCAGATCGTCATCCTCTCGGTCTCCGCCCAGGAGGCGGAGGTCCTGCGGTTCGCCCAGATCGACGGCTCGATCACCCTCGTCCTCCGGTCCCCCGAGGACAAGGAGGCGCCCGCGGACGAGACCACCGGCATCACCCTCCGCCAGGTCGTCGACAACTGGGCGGTGATCCCGCCGCAGGTCGTCGAGACGGTCCTGCCGAAGTAGCGGAGGCACCGGGACCGACCTCGCGGGGGACGAGCCGTCCGGCCGCCCCGGCGCGAGCCACCCACCCGCACCAGCCCATCCAACCCACCTGAGGCGAAGGCCCACCGGCCGATGACCGACCAGATCCGCGTCCTGATCGTTGACGACATCCCGGAGACGCGCGACCACCTCACCAAGCTTCTCGGTTTCGAGAAGGATGTGGAGGTGGTCGGGGCGGCCGCATCGGGCGCCGAGGCGCTCGAGATGGCGGCCAAGCTGGTCCCGGACGTCGTCCTGATGGACATCAACATGCCCGAGATGGACGGGATCGCCGCCACGGAGCTCCTGATGGCGCGCGTCCCCAGCACCTCGGTGGTGATGATGTCGGTCCAGGGCGAGGCGGATTACCTGCGCCGCTCCATGCTGGCCGGGGCCCGGGAGTTCCTGGTGAAGCCGTTCAGCTCCGACGAGCTGACGGCCTCCATCCGCCAGGTCTACGCCCGGGAGCGCGACAAGATCGGCCGGATGGCCGCCGCCCCCGTCCTCGACGGCCGGGCGGGCTCGACGGCCCGCGAGCCGGGCCGCGTGGTCGCCGTCTTCAGCCCGAAGGGCGGCGTGGGGCGCACCACGATCGCCGTGAACACCGCGGTCGCCGCGGCATCCGAGCCGGGCGCCGAGGTGGTCCTCGTGGACGGCTCGTTCCAGTTCGGCGACGTGGGCGTGCTGCTCAACCTCAACCCGAAGAACAAGTCGATCGCCGACTTCGTTCCCGAGCTGGAGGCGGGCGGCGACCCCGAGTCGCTGGACACCTTCGTGATCACCCACTCGACGGGCGCGAAGGTGCTCCTGGCCCCGCCGTCGCCGGAGATGGCCGAGCTGGTCACCCCGTCGGCGATCCGGCGGGTGCTCGACGTCCTCCGCGCCAGGAGCGACCTCGTGATCGTGGACTGCGCGTCGGCGTTCAGCGACTCGACCCTGGCCGTGCTGGACACGGCGGACGTGATCCTGACGGTGCTCACGCTCGAGATCACGAGCATCAAGAACATGCGGCTCTTCCTCGAGGTCGCCGAGCAGCTCGGCTACCCCCCGGACAAGATCGAGCTGGTCCTCAACCGCGCCGACTCGGCGCTGGGCATCCGCGTCGCGGACGTCGAGCACTCGATCGGCCGGAAGGTGGACCATACGGTCGTCAGCGACGGCCGGAGCGTCGTGTACGCCCTCAACCGGGGCGTGCCGTTCTTCATCAGCAACCGCGAGGCGCAGGTGTCGCAGGACATCCTTCGCCTGGCCCGGGCGCTCCTCGGAGCGTCGGAGGCCGCGCCCGCCGAGGCGCGGAAGCCGGCGCCCCGGAAGTCGCTCTTCGCGTGGCGGTAGCAGGTCGGTGAGAGCTCCCACCCGGGAGCGTGAAGGGGTGGTTGGACGATGTCCCTGCTGAAGCGAATCGAAAGCGCCAGGCCCGGCAGTGCCGAGCCGGCTCCCGCGCCGGGCGGACCCCCGGCGCCGGGCGGACCCGGCGCGCCCGCCGGCGGCGGTCCCGCCCTGGCGCCCGCCCAGCGCCTCCTCCCGACCACGCCGGTCCGCGAGTCGTTCCGGGACGTCAAGTTCCGGATCCAGAGTCGCGTCATCTCGGACCTGGACCCGAAGCTCGACCTCTCCAACCAGGTCGAGGTCCGCCGCCAGATCGAGGAGATCTTCGGCAAGGTCATCGACGAGGAGGGCCTGGCCCTGACCCGCGCCGAGCGGGTCCGGATGCTGGAGCAGATCACCGACGAGATCATCGGCCTCGGGCCGCTGGAGCCGCTCCTGCGCGACGAGTCGATCACCGAGGTGATGGTGAACGGCCCGCGCCAGGTCTACATCGAGCGCAACGGCAAGCTCGAGCTGACCAACGTCGTCTTCCAGAACGACGACCACGTCATGCGGATCATCGACCGGATCATCGCCCCGATCGGCCGCCGGGTGGACGAGTCCAGCCCGATGGTCGACGCCCGCCTCACCGACGGCTCCCGCGTCAACGCCATCATCCCGCCCCTCTCGCTCGTCGGACCCGTCATCACGATCCGGAAGTTCGCCGCCTCCCCCTTCACGGTGGACGACCTGATCCGCTTCGGGACCGCGACCCCCGAGATGTTCGACTTCCTCAAGGCCTGCGTGGAAGCCCGCCTGAACATCTTCGTCTCGGGCGGAACCGGCTCGGGCAAGACGACCACCCTCAACGTCCTCTCCTCGTTCATCCCGAACGACGAGCGGATCATCACGATCGAGGACGCCGCCGAGCTGCAGCTCCGCCAGGAGCACGTGGTGACGCTGGAATCCCGGCCGCCCAACATCGAGGGCCGCGGCGCGATCCCCATCCGGGAGCTGGTCCGCAACGCCCTGCGCATGCGGCCCGACCGGATCATCGTCGGGGAGTGCCGTTCCGGCGAGGCCCTCGACATGCTCCAGGCCATGAACACGGGCCACGACGGCTCGATGTCCACCGGCCACGCCAACAGCCCGCGCGACATGCTGTCGCGCCTCGAGACGATGGTCCTGATGGCCGGGGTGGAGCTCCCGCTCCGCGCCATCCGCGAGCAGGTCGCGTCGGCCGTCGACCTCATCGTCCACCAGGCCCGCCTCAAGGACGGCACCCGGCGGATCACGAACATCACCGAAGTCCAGGGGATGGAAGGTGACGTGATCGTCATGCAGGACGTGTTCATCTTCGAGCAGACGGGCGTCGTCGAGGGGAAGATCCAGGGCCGGCTCAAGCCGACCGGGATCCGCCCGAAGTTCGTCGAGAAGTTCGAGGTGATGGGGATCCACCTGCCGCCCGGACTCTTCGGCTTCGTCTACTAGGCGGCGGGAGGGCACGCCGTGCTGCCGACCATCGTCATCGCCGCCGTCGCGGCGGTCGCCATCCTCCTCATCGCCGTCGGGATCGCCTCCAGCGGCGGCGGGTCGGGCGTCAACGCGCGCCTGGAGCGCTACGCCTCCGGGCGCCAGGAGGTCGAGAAGTCCGACACGGCGAACGCGTCCCTGGGCGACCTCATCACCCAGAGCGCGGCGATCGCGCAGCTCAACAAGGTCGTGGAGCAGCGCGACTTCGGGGCCAACCTCGCCCGCGACCTCGCCCGCGCCGACCTGAAGCTGAAGGTCAGCGAGTACCTGTTCCTGTGGGTCGCGGCGGTCGTCGGCATCCCGCTCCTCCTGTTCTTCGCGGGCTTCGCCGTCCCGGCGCTGAGCAGCCCGCTGGTCTGGCTCATCGGCGCCATCGTCGGCTTCTTCCTGCCGCGCTGGTACGTCAAGCGCCGCCAGGGCAAGCGGCTCAACCAGTTCAACAAGCAGCTGCCCGACACGATCACCCTCATCGCCAACGCCCTGCGGGCCGGCTCGTCCTTCCTGCAGGCGATCGAGCTGGTGGTGCGCGAGGCGCGGCCGCCGATCTCGACGGAGATGGCCCGCGTCATCCGCGAGGTCAACCTGGGCCTGCCGTTCGAGACGGCGCTGGAGAACCTGGTCCGGCGCGTCCGGTCGGACGACCTGGAGCTGATGGTCACCGCCATCTCCATCCAGTACCAGGTGGGCGGCAACCTGGCCGAGATCCTGGATTCGATCGCCTACACGATCCGCGAGCGGGTCCGCATCAAGGGCGAGATCCGCACCCTGACGGCGCAGCAGCGGATGTCGGGCTACGTCGTCGCGTTCCTCCCGATCGCCCTCGCCGGCTTCCTCTTCCTCATCGCGCCGGGCTTCCTGGAGCCCATGTTCGACGCCGAGGTCAACATCGCGGGCATCCCGACGGGGGTCATCCTCATCGGCACGGGTGGCGTGATGATGTTCATCGGGTTCCTGATCATCCGGCGCATCGTCGACATCGAGGTGTAGGGCGATGGAAACCCTGGTCCCCGTGATCGTCGCCGGCGCCGCCGCCCTGGCGATCCTCTTCATCGCGATCGGCCTGGCCGGCTCCTCGAACGTCGACCCGGTCCAGGCCCGGCTGACCCAGCTGGGCTCGATGCAGGCCAGGAACCTGGAGGAGCTGGAGCTCCAGGCGCCGTTCTTCGAGCGGACCGTCCGTCCGCTGGCCGGCCGCCTGTCCGGCACGGTCTCCCGGTTCACGTCGACGTCCTTCACGGCGCGCACGGAGAAGAACCTGGCGATGGCCGGCAACCCGGGCGACCTGCGGGTCGCCGACTGGCTGGGCATCAAGGCGATCTCGTCGATCGTCTTCGCCATCCTCTTCTTCCTGGTCTTCTTCTTCCTGCTCAACACCGGGATCGTGCTGGCGCTCGCCCTCGGCGTGGCCGGCTTCGGGTTCGGCTACATCGCCCCGGAGTTCTGGCTCGGCCGCCGGGTCAAGGCGCGTCAGAAGGCGATCGTGATGCAGATCCCGGATGCGCTGGACCTCCTGACGATCTCCGTCCGGGCCGGCCTCGGCTTCGACGCCGCGCTCGGCAAGGTGGTCGAGAAGATGGTCGGTCCGCTGGTGGACGAGTTCCGCCGGGCGCTGGCCGAGGTCCGGGTCGGCAAGGCGCGCCGCGACGCGCTGCGCGACATCGTCCCGCGCACCGAGGTGCCGGCCCTCTCGAACTTCATCGGCGCCATCATCCAGGCCGAGCAGCTGGGCGTCTCGATCAGCAAGGTCCTGCAGGTCCAGTCGGAGCAGCTGCGGATCGAGCGCCGCCAGCGCGCCGAGGAGATGGCGGCGAAGGCGCCGATCAAGATGCTCTTCCCGCTCGTCGGGTGCATCTTCCCGTCGCTCTTCATCGTCATCCTGGGCCCGGCGATCATCCTGATCATGAAGAACCTGGCCGGCCCGGGCGGCCCGGGCGGCTGAGAGCCGGTGACGGCGCGGGCGACTCCTCGGCGCCGACCGCGGATCGCCTGGCCGCCGTGAGCTGTTGATCGCCTCGTCACCGTGGATCGCCGCCTGCGCGCCCTGAACGTCACCCGTGAGTCCGTGCTCGCGGAGTCGCTGGGGGTCGCCGAGTCGTTCGGCGGGCGGTTCATGGGCCTGATGGGGCGTTCTTCCCTTGCGCCGGGCGGCGGGCTCTGGCTCCGGCCGGCGTCGAGCATCCACATGCTCTTCATGCGCTTCCCGATCGACGCGGTCTTCCTGGCCAGGGCAGACGGCGAGGGAGCACGGCGCGTCGTCTCCGTGCGGGCGGGCCTGCGCCCCTGGCTCGGGGTGGTCTGGTGGGCGCGCGGTGCCGACGGCTGCCTGGAGCTCCCGGCGGGCGCCGCTGCGGCATCCGGGACCATCGTGGGCGACCTGGTCCGGCTGGAGGAGCTCGCCGCGGGTTGAGCCGGAGCTTGGTGCTGGTGAGCCGCCGGTTGAGCCGGCATTGAGCCGCCGGTGAGCCGCGGGTGAGCGGCCTCCCCCATCCTGCGGGCGTGAGCGGCATCCAGGTCCCCCGCGCCCCGCGTTTCGCGTCGCTGCCGGGCCGCCTCCTCGACCTCGCGTTCCCGGCCACCTGCGTCGGGTGCGGGCGCGAGGGCACGCCCCTGTGCGACCCGTGCGGGCGTGCTCTCGCCGCCCGCGCCGGGCAGCCGGCCGGGGTTCTCCTCGGGATGCCGTCCGACGTGCCGCTCCCGCTCGTCCAGCTCGAGTGGTGCGCGCCCTATGGCGACGTCGTGCGCGCCGCGCTCCACGCCCTCAAGTACGCCGGCGAGCGCCGGCTGGCGCGTCCCCTCGGAACCGCGGCGGCGACGCGCTGGCGGGAGGCCGGCATCGGCGGCGACCTGCTGGTCCACGTCCCGGTGCACGCCGCGCGCCGCGCCGCCCGCGGTTACGACCAGGCGGAGCTGCTGGCGCGTGCCGCCGCGGAGGCGCTCGGGCTTCCGGCGGCACCGGCGCTGCGCCGCGAGCGTGCGACGGCTCCCCAGTTCGAGCTCGGCCGCGACCGCCGGGCTGCCAACGTGGCGGCGGCGTTCGCCGTGGACTCCGCATGGGCGCCGGCCGTCCGCGACCGGTGGATCGTCCTCGTCGACGACGTGGTCACGACGGGCGCCACCCTCGTGGCCTGCGCCGGGGCCCTGCTGGCGGCGGAGGCGGCCGCGGTCTCGGCACTCACCGTCGCCCGCGAGGCGTGAGCGCCCGGCCGTGGGGCGAGTCGGCCCCCGGGGTTCGGGTCGCACGGCGGTCGAAGTCGCCGGGAGGCCGCCCTATACTCGACGAAACGGGCTGCTGCCGGACGTCGCGTCTCGCGGATCGGCCGGCCCGCGCGCACCCTGGAGGTCAGCCGTGAGGACGATCGTCAAGGGCAAGAACATGGATGTCCCGGAGGCCGTGCGGCACTACGCCGAGCGGAAGATGCGACGCCTGGAGCGCTTCCTCGACGACCGGACCGACGCGATCATCGAGCTCTCCGTGGAGCACCACCGGAGCACCGACGACTCGCGCATCGCGGATGTCACCCTCGTCATCGACGGCCAGACGCTGCGCGGGCGGGCGGACGCGTCCACCTGGGAGGCCGCGATCGACGAGGTCGTCGACAAGGTCGAGCGCCGGGCGGTCGACCACCGGGAGAAGCCCCGGGTGCGGGCGCGCGGGCCCGAGGAGAAGGAGATCCTTGCCCGGATCGCCGATGGCACGAGCGATGCGGGGCGCGAGCGGCGGGTCGTCAAGACGAAGCGGTTCGCCCTCGAGCCCATGTTCGAGGAGGACGCCATCGCCGAGATGGAGTCGCTGGGCCACGCCTTCTTCATCTTCGTCAACGCGGAGAACGAGCGCCTCAACCTCCTCTACCGTCGCCGGGACGGCGACTACGGGCTGATCGAGCCGATGGTCGTCGGCGAGTACATGCCCGGCCGCGGCACGAAGGCCGCCGGCAAGCACTGACGCCGGGCGCCGGGCCTGCCGGGCCGCTCACTCGCCGGCGTACGCGCGGTCGCGCCCGGGCCCGCCCCGGGCGGGCGTGAACGGTACGATGCCGGGCACGATGCCCGCCGCGCGCCGCGCACTCGACCATGCCCCCGCCCCCGAGGCCGCGCCGCTGCACCCGGCGCTCCCCGACGGCCGGCCGCTCGGCGCCCACCTGCCCCTCGGCGACGGGATGGTGCGCGCCGTCGAGCGGGCGCATGCGATCGGCGCGGATGCGCTGCAGGTCTTCGTCGACAACCCGACCGCGTGGAAGCGGCGTGCCGACCCACCGGCCGAGCTGGGCGCCTTCCGCGCGCGCGTGGCCGACCTCGGCATCGGGCCGATCGCCGTCCACGCGTCGTACCTCGTGAACCTCGCCGGCCCCGCCGAGGACCTCTTCGAGAAGTCGGTCGCCCTCCTGGCCCACGAGATGGCCGTCGCCCCCGACTACGGCGCCCGCTACGTCAACGTCCACGTCGGGAGCCACAAGGGGGCCGGCGTGGCGTTCGGGATCGCGCGCGTCGCGGACGGCATCGCCCGGGTGCTGGCGGCGGGGGCGGCGGGCGAGAGCGGCGCCACCACGGGCGGCAACGGCGCCGGAGGCGAGCCCGCTGCTCGTCCTGGAGAACTCGGCCGGCAGTGGCGACGGGCTGGGGACGACGATCGAGGAGCTCGAGGCCATCTTCGGGGCGGCCGCTGCCCGTGGCGTCCCCGAAGCGGCGCTTGGGCTCTGCCTCGACACCGCACACCTGTGGGGCGCCGGTCACGACGTCTCCACGGCCGAGGGCGTCGATGCCCTCGTGGCCGAAGTGGAGGCGCGGTTCGGGCTCCGGCGGCTGGTGATGGTCCACCTCAACGACTCGAAGGTGGCCCGCGGCTCGCGGCTCGACCGCCACCAGCACCTCGGTGCCGGGGAGATGGGTGATGGAGCCGGCTTCGCGCGCCTGCTCACGCACCCTGCGCTGGCGCACGTCGCCTTCTACCTCGAGACGCCCGGGATGGACGAGGGCTACGACGCCGTCAACATGGAGCGCGCCCGGCGCCTGGCCGCCGGCCGCCGGCTGGACCCGCTTCCCCCGGAGGCGCTCGAGCTGCGCGGCGCCCGGGCCCGGACGCCCGCCGCGTGACCGCCGGTCAACGCCGGGCACGCGGCGGGGACCGCGACCGGCGGGGACCGCGACCGGCAGGGCCGGCGACCGGCAGCAGAAACGAGCGAACGCCGGCGCCCCAGTACGCCGGCGTTCGCTTCCCCGAGACCCGGGAGAGGAGGGAGCTCCCGGGAGGGTCGTTGTGGTAGAGGCTAGGGCCTCCCGGGAGGGCGCCGGCCCAGCATCGGCGCCGGGCGGACGGTGGAGACGCGCCGGTCCGTCGGGAGGCCGACGACCGAGGCGAGCGGCGTGGAGGACTGGCGTGCCATCGGGCGATCCGGCAGGCTCGCCGGACGTCCCGCGCTGACCGGGCGGGCGTACCGCCGCATCCGCACCGCGAGGTAGTACTCCATGATCTGGCGGACCTGCGGCTCGCCGAGCGCCTCGTCGGCCCGCAGCGCGTACTCGACCCGGGCGGTCGGGTTGATGGTCGCGCCACTCGACACGAGGCCCAGGTACTGCGGTGCGTCGGCGTCGTCGCGGAGCTCGCGCAGGCCGCGGGCCAGCTTGGTGGCCGTTCCCAGCGACGGAGTGCGGTCGCCGCGCACGAGGCGCGAGATGGTCGAGTGGTCGACGCCCGACGCCTGCGCCAGCTGGCGCTGCGACATCTTCTTGGCTTTGAGCTGTGCGCGCAGCCACTCGTTGAAGGGGCGGCCGGTCTGCTCGGTCATTCCCGTTGGGCGCTCCATGGGTCCGCGCGGAAGGTCCGCGTGAGGCCCACTATCGAGAGTGGCGCGTTCGGGAACCATGACCCGTTGGTACTCCGGGTCATGGCCGTCCGGACCCCCGGGTGCCGCGCCGTCAGGCAGGAGACGGATCGTGCTTGGACCACAGGCCTCGCCTGCGGCGCCGGGACGTTTGGGGGCCGCTACCCGGTGAGCATTGCCTTCGCCGCGAAGACCATCCGGCGCGCGCGCTCCACCGCAGCCCGTGCATCCCTGTCGGACACGCCGAGCACGCCGTAGTGAGCAGAGTCCTTGAGGTCCAGGAGCCTGCCCAGGTCCTTCGCCATCTCCGGCCCACCGGGTACGACGGTCCGGACGAGGTCGACGGCCCCGCGGTGATCCTGGCCGCGAAAGCGCCTGCCAAGCCGACTGCAGCACGCGGCATCGGCTGCGGCAATCCCCGCGAGCACGGCGAGCGCGGCCGAGACCCCGGACAGGTTGATGGCCTCGTCTTCGTCGGGGATCTGCTCGTCGAGCACGAGCGTGGCCACACCGAGGAAGGCCCGTGCGTCCTCCAGGCGGGCCGCTCCGTCGGGGCGCGTGCAGCTCGACGTCCGGCCGGCCGAGCGGCTCACACGCGCACCTCGTCGCGGACGGCCGCGGCGGTGAGCCGCGGAAGCGGCTGGCCGGCGAGGAGCAGCCCATCGGTGAGCCAGGCGGTGACGAGCGGGTCGTCGGCGCGAACGTGCTCGTCGAGGCGTGCGAGATCCACTACGACGGCCTGCAGGCGGTTGCCCGTCCAGGCGAGCACGCGGGATCGCAGGTCTTCCACCTGGGCATCCCAGGCGTCGTCGTCGAGATGGGCAGGCCGGACGAGCAGCAGGTCGATGTCGCTGTCGGGGCCGGCGTCGGCGCGAGCGAACGAGCCGAAGAGCGAGGCATGGACAGGCGCAACGGGCCAGGCGGCGACGTCATCCCGAATGCGGCCGACGAGCGCCGAACGAAGACCGACCAGACCCTCGATCCCCGGCCACGCGAGGTGGTCCCGGTTCGCGACGAAGTAGGTCGCGGCGCTCCGGTCGTCGCGCGCGACCAGCCCGGCCTCGGCGAGCCTGTCGAGGCTTCTCCAGACGCTGGCCCGCGGCTCGCCGGAGATCCGGGCGATCTCGCGACCAGAGAGCGGGCGCGTCGTGCCGGCCAGCACCTCCAGGACGCGGGCCGAGACGCGCGGCAAGATCGAGGCGAGGGGATGGCCGAGGTCCACCAGCGGGCTCCTCCGGGGCTCAGCGCGGTTTCGTGTACCTAGGTGGAGCACATGCTTCGTATCTGAGGTATGCGCTTCACAATAGAGACACGCCGGATCGGCGTCAAGACCCCGATGGCGGGATCCGGGCCGGCGCGAGGTCGCCGCCGCCACGTCGCGACCGGCGCGTCGCCGTCGGGCGGGTCAGGCCGGGACGGCGAGCCCCTCGGGAGCCGGCGGGATGCGCCCCTCGCCGCGCGGCTTCGGCGAGAGCGCGTAGGCGATCGAGCCGAGCACGATCACCGAGAAGACGCTGATCACCCGGTCGAGCAGGGCGATGGCCGTCGCCTCGGCGAGGGGCACGTTGTAGACGAGCGTCAGGACCCCGATGATCCCGGCCTCCACGATGCCGAGCCCGGCCGGGCTCAGGGGGACGGCCGTCAGGAGCGACCCGATCAACGCGACGAAGACGGCTCCCGAGATGCCCAGGGAGACGTCCGGGAAGCCCAGCGCCTGGACCACGAACCAGAGGCGCAGCGACTCGGTCATCCAGATGAGGCCGGTGAGGACCAGCAGCCGCGGGAGCGCCCGCAGGCCGATCGCGCCGAAGACTCCCTCCTCGAAGCGCCCGTACAGCTCCAGGACCTTGGCCTTGCGCGGGAGCGGGAGGGCGGCCAGCAGGCGGCTGCCGACGTTGCGCAGGAACAGGAGCCCCAGGGCCAGCACGACCATCACCCCGATGCCCAGGCCGACGACGACCTGGATCTCCGGCGGCAGCCCGCCCCGGAAGCTCCAGAAGCCGGCGGCGAGGCCCAGGATGACGATGACGAAGAGGTCCAGCACGCGCTCGATGAAGACAGTCCCGAAGGTCCGGGAGAGCGAGGCGTTGCTGTTGATCTTGAGGAGATAGGCCCGGTAGACGTCGCCGAGCTTGGCCGGGACGACGCAGTTGACGAGCCAGGACAGGAAGATGATCTCGGTCGCGTCCTTCGTGGGACAGTAGAAGCCGGTCCCGCGCAGCAGGAGCGCCCAGCGGTAGCCACGGAGCGGGAAGCCCAGGTAGTAGACCGCGAAGGCCGCCAGGACCAGGACCGGGTTCGCCGCGGCGATGAGCGCGGGGACCTCCTGCAGCGCCTGCCAGTTGAGGCCCACGAAGGTGGCGATCACGGCCAGCGGGACGGCGATCGAGATGATCGTCCGCGGCTGGCGCAGGCGCCGCCCGAGCGAGATCTGGTCGGGGGTGACCTCCCGCTCGGCGGACGGCGGCGCACCGCCCGCGGGAGGCGCGGCGGCGCTCACCGGAGGCGGGGTGGCGCTCACGGGCGGGGTGACGGCCTCGCCGGGCGGCGTGGCCTCGCTCACGGGCGGTCCTCGCCCGCGGGCTGCCGCGGGGCATCGCCGGCGGCCGGGCGGACGCGCCCGCGGCCACGGGCGCGCTGGACCAGCTTGGCCAGCGGCGTGAGCGTCCGGGCGAAGTAGGTCGCGCGCCCCGGGACGAGGGTGGCGCCGGCCAGCGCGGCCAGCAGCCCGGCCGGCGTCGAGGGGTCGCCCTGCAGGCGCGTGGCCGCCACGCCGACCTCCAGGACCGAGTGGGCGTCGGACACGGCGACCCCGGGGATCCCCGCCGTCCTGGCGAGCTCCGCGGCCTGCTCGTTGCCCTCGCGGAGGACGACCCGCGCGTTGAACGCCTCCACCCAGTCCACGAGGCCGACCAGCGCCTTGATCTCGTCCTCCGCCTTGCCCACCGACCCGCGGTAGCGGTCGAAGGGATGCGGGATGCCCACCAGGCCGCCCTGGGCGCGGACGCGGGCGATCGTCTCCGCCGGCGAGAGGCCGGGCGGGATCGCCTCCTCCAGGAAGAGGCAGATCAGGTCGCCCCCGGCCGTCTTGACCTCCTCGCCGACGATCACGGTGATCCCCGGGATTGCCGCGTCGCGCGCGCGCAGGGCCCCGTCGATCCGGTCGTGGTCGGTGATCGCGAGGTGGGTGAGGCCCCGGTCGCGGGCGGCCCGCACGACCGCCAGGGGGTCGGCGAGGGAGTCGAAGCTCGCGTTCGTGTGGCAGTGGAGGTCGATGAACGCGACGCCCGGCATCGCCTCGAGCCCTGCGCCGAAGCCCCCGTCCGCGCCCATCCGGCCGGTCAGACCTGCTGCACGAGGGACTTCTTGAAGAAGTCGAAGTGCTCCAGGGCGAGGCCGGTGCCCAGGGCGACGCAGTTGAGCGGGTTCTCGGCGACGTGGCAGGGGACGCCCGTCACCTGGGTGAGGAGCCGGTCGACATTGCGCAGGAGGGCGCCGCCGCCGGACATCACCATGCCCTTGTCGATGATGTCGGAGGAGAGCTCGGGCGGCGTCTGCTCCAGGACCCCGCGGACGGCCGCGACCAGCTGCTGGAGCGGCATCTCGATCGCCTCCATCACCTCGGACGAGGTGATGGGGATGGTGCGCGGCAGGCCGGCGATCAGGTCGCGGCCGCGGACCTCCATCTGGAGCTCGCGCTCCAGCGGCAGGGCGGTCCCGACCGCGATCTTGACCTCCTCGGCCGTCCGGTCGCCGACCATCAGGTTGTACTTCTTGCGGATGTACGACGCGATCGCGTCGTCGAAGCGGTTGCCGCCCACCCGCAGGCTGTTGCTGACGACGATCCCGCCGAGGGCGATCACCGCGATCTCGCTGGTGCCGCCGCCGATGTCGATGATCAGGTTGCCCGACGGCCCGCTGATGGGGACGTTGGCGCCGATGGCGGCGGCCAGCGGCTCCTCGATGAGGAACGCCTCGCGGGCGCCGGCCTTGAGGGCCGCGTCGCGCACGGCGCGCTTCTCCACCGACGTCACGCCGGCCGGCACGCTGATCATCACCTCGGGCCGGCTCAGGGAGATCGTCCCCTTGCGGGCCCGGCCGATGAAGTAGCGCAGCATCGCCTCGGTGATGACGTAGTCGGCGATGACGCCGTCCTTCATCGGCCGGATCGCCTGGATGTTGCCGGGCGTGCGGCCGATCATCTCGCGGGCTTCCTCGCCCACCGCGACGATCCGGTTGTCCTCGCTCACCGCCACGACGGACGGCTCCTGGATGACGATGCCGCGGCCCTTGACGTAGACGAGGACGTTCGCGGTGCCGAGGTCGATGCCGATCTTCATGAAGACGTGCTGCTCACCTGCTCGGGGAGGCGCTCGATCCGGGCGCCGAGGTCGTGGAACTTGCGGTCGATGTTCTCATAGCCGCGCTGAACGTGGTGCGCGCCGTGAATTGTGGAGGTGCCGTCGGCCGCCAGGGCCCCCAGGATGAGGGACGCCCCGGCCCGCAGGTCGCTGATGTCGACCTCGGCGCCGCGCAGGTGGCCGGGCCCCGTGATCTCCGCGTGACGCGGATCGAGGATGGCGACGGCCGCCCCCATCTTGCGCAGCTCGGCGAGCCACTCCAGGCGATCCTCGTAGATCGTCTCGTGGAGGCGGCTGGTGCCCGCGCAGCGGGTCATGAGGACGCTCGTCGGCGACTGGAGGTCCGTCGCGAACCCCGGGTAGGGCGCCGTCTCCACGTCGAGGGCGCGGTAGGCGCCCTCGCCGGGCGGCAGCCCCTCGACCTCGATCGTGTGCTGGCCGCAGGCGACCTGGACGCCCATCCGGCCCATCGTCTCGAGGAACGCGCCCAGGTACTCGCAGGGCGCACCCTCGAGGGTGACGCGGCCGCCGGCCACGGCCGTCGCGACGACGAACGTCCCGGCCTCGATCCGGTCGGGGACCACGGAGTGCTCGGCGCCGCGCAGCCGCCGGCGCCCCTCCACGACGATCGTGTCCGGCGCCGTCCGCTCCACCGCGGCGCCCATCTTCTGGAGGAAGGCGACGAGGTCGTCCACCTCCGGCTCCTGCGCCGCCGGCCGGATCACCGTGCGGCCCTCGGCCAGGGTCGCGGCCAGCATGGCGTTCTCGGTGCCCATGACGGACACGAAGGGGAAGGTCACCTCGCCGCCGCGGAGGCGCCCGGGCGCCTTGGCGAGGTAGTAGCCGTTGCGGTACTCGATCTCGGCGCCGAGCGCCCGCATCGCGTCGACGTGGAGGTTCACGGGGCGCCGGCCGATCCGGTCGCCGCCCGGGTTGCTGATGATGACCCGGCCGAAGCGGGCCAGGAGCGGGCCGAAGAGGATGAAGCTGGCGCGCATCTTCGCGGCCGCCTCGAGCGGCACGAAGAGCCAGTCGACGTCCCCCGCGGCGACCTCGTAGATGCCGTGGGCCGGGTGGTCCACGACGACGCCCAGGTCGGCGAGCGTCTCGGCCATGACGCGGACGTCCTCGATCTCGGGGACGTTCGTGAGGCGGCAGCGCTCGCCCGTGAGCACGGCCGCGGCGAGGAGCTTGAGCGCGGCGTTCTTGGCGCCGCTGACGTGGACCGTGCCGGACAGGGGGCGGCCGCCCTCGACCCGGAAGACCTCCCGGGTGACGGGGGCCGGCGTGTACTCCCAGTGGAACGGGCGGGCGTCCGCCATGACCGTCGTCCCGCGGCCTCGTCGGCGCGCTAGCCGCGCCGCCGGGGCCCCTCCCGGTGACGGCGCTCGGCAACCCGGATGCGGACCATGGCGGCCTGAAGGGCGGCCCTGGCCTGGGCCAGGTCGGCAGGCTCGACGAAGCCGGCCTCGAGGGCGCGCTCCGCCTCGCGCCGGGCCTCCTGCGCCCGCTCCAGGTCGATCTCGGCGGCCAGGTCGGCGGTCTCCGCCATCACCACGACCTTGTCCGGGCGAACCTGGACGAAGCCGCCGACGATGGCGAAGGACTCCTCCGTGCCGCCCTTGCGGTAGCGCAGCTCGCCCGCGCCGAGCATGGACAGGAGCGGCGCATGGTGCGGGAGGACCCCCAGCTCGCCCTCGCTCCCGGGCAGGACGACGACGTCGACGTCGTCGCTGAACGCCAGCTTTTCCGGGGTGACGATCTCGAGCCGGATGGGCATCTCGCGCCCCTAGCCGGCGAGCTTCGCGGCGTTCGCCCGGACGTCGTCGAGCGTCCCGGCGAGGAAGAAGGCCTGCTCGGGGAGGGCGTCGGCCTTGCCCTCGAGGATCTCCTTGAACGAGGCGACCGTGTCGCGGATCGGGACGTAGACGCCCGACCGGCCGGTGAAGACCTCGGCCACGAAGAACGGCTGGCTCATGAAGCGCTGCAGGCGCCGCGCCCGGGCCACCGTCGCCTTGTCCTCCTCCGAGAGCTCGTCGATCCCGAGGATGGCGATGATGTCCTGGAGGTCGCGGAGGCGCTGCAGGACGCGCTGCGTCTCGCGGGCGACGTCGTAGTGATCCTGGCCCACGACGAGCGGGTCGAGGACGCGCGACGTCGAGTTGAGCGGGTCGACGGCCGGGTAGATGCCGAGCTCGGCGATGCTCCGCTCCAGGCGGATCGTCGAATCGAGGTGGGCGAACGTGGTCGCCGGGGCCGGGTCCGTGTAGTCGTCGGCCGGGACGTAGACGGCCTGCAGGGAGGTGATGGAGCCCTTGGTCGTGGAGGTGATCCGCTCCTGGAGGGCCGCCATCTCCGTCGCCAGGTTCGGCTGGTAGCCGACGGCGGACGGCATCCGGCCCAGGAGGGCCGAGACCTCGGAGCCCGCCTGGGTGAAGCGGAAGATGTTGTCGATGAAGAGGAGGACGTCGCGCCCCTCGTCGTCGCGGAAGTACTCCGCCATCGTCAGGGCGGTCAGGCCCACCCGCTGGCGGGCGCCCGGCGGCTCGTTCATCTGGCCGAAGACGAAGGCGGTCTTGGCGATGACGCCCGAGTCGGTCATCTCCTTGATCAGGTCGTTGCCCTCGCGGGAGCGCTCGCCCACGCCGGCGAAGACCGACACGCCCGAGTGCTCCTGGGCGACGTTCCGGATCAGCTCCTGGATGATGACCGTCTTCCCGACGCCGGCGCCGCCGAAGATCCCGACCTTGCCGCCCTTCTTGAACGGGCAGATGAGGTCGATGACCTTGAGGCCGGTCTCGAAGACCTCGACCTCGGTGGTCTGCTCGTCGAAGGCCGGCGGCGAGCGGTGGATCGGCAGGAGGTGGGTGCGGTCGACGGCGCCCTTGCCGTCGATCGGGTCGCCCAGGACGTTGAAGACCCGGCCCAGCGTGGGCGTCCCGACCGGAACCGTGATCGGGGAGCCGGTGTCGTGCACGGCGGTGCCCCGGGCCAGGCCGTCGGTGGTGGTCATGGCGACCGCGCGGACCCAGTTGTTGCCGAGGTGCGACTGCACCTCGCAGACGAGCGGGGCCTCGCCGGGGCGCTGGATCTCCACCGCGTTGTAGATCCCGGGAAGCTGGCCGGGGGGGAACTCGATGTCCACGACCGGGCCGGTGATCTGGATGACCCGGCCGGTGGCTGCGGGTGCGGCGGTCGCCATGGGTGTGTCTGCCTCCTGCCGGCGTCGTCAGCGCGCCCGGGCGCCGGACGCGATCTCGATCATCTCGCGGGTGATGTTGGCCTGGCGGACCTTGTTGTAGGAGAGCGTCAGGTCCTCGATGAGCTCCTCGGCGTTCTCCGTCGCGTTCTTCATCGCCACCATCTTGCTCGACATCTCCGAGGCCGTGGTCTCCAGGATCGCCTGGAAGACGCGGGTCGCGACGTACCGGGGCAGGATCTGGCGGAGGACGGTGGCCGGGTTCGGCTCGAAGATGAACTGGTTGCCGGGGATCGCGTCCGTCGCGGGGGCCGGCGGGATCGGGAGGATGGCCTCCAGGACCGGGCGCTGGACGAGGGTCGAGATGAACTTCGGATAGACGAGGTCGATCCGGGCGTAGGTCCCCGCCAGGAAGTCGTCGGTGATGAGCCGGGTGAGCGGGGTCACGTCGGCGAAGCTGGGCCGGTCGCCGAAGCCGGCGAAGTGGGCCTCCATCGGCACGCGCGCCCGGCGCAGGGCGTCACGCCCCTTGCGGCCCACGGTCACGACGGTGAGGTCGCCCTCGTGCTCGAGGATCTCGCCGAGGGCGAAGCGCGTCGTGTTCGTGTTGAGCGGCCCGGCGAGGCCGCGGTCCGTGGTGAGGACCACGAACAGGCGCTTGCCGCCCTCGCGCCGCGCCAGGAGGGGGTGCGTGTCGGCGTCGAGGACGGCCGCGAGGTCGGCGATGACCTCGTCGATCTTCTCGCTGTAGGGACGGGACGACAGCGTCGCGTCCTGGGCGCGCTTGAGCTTCGACGCCGCGACGAACTGCATCGCGCGGGTGATCTGCTTGATGTTCTTGACGGCGCCGATGCGCCGCCGGATGTCGCCCTGGCTCGCCACGCTGCCTCCCTCGCTCGGGTCGCCTAGGCGAGGAAGCTCGCGCGGTAGGCCGCGACGGCGTCGTCGAGGCCCTGCGCGATCTCGTCGTCGAGCGTCCTGGTCTCGCCGAGCTTGGCGAGGAGCTCCGGCCGCTCCGCCTCGAGGAAGCGGTAGTAGCCCGCCTCGAACTCCCGCACCCGCGGGGTCGGGATGTCGTCGACGGCGCCCTTCGTGGCCGCGTAGAGGATGGCGACCTGCTTCTCCACCGGGAGGGGCTGGTACTGCGGCTGCTTCACGATCTCGGAGAGCTTCTCGCCGCGGGTCAGCTGGTCGCGGGTCGCCTTGTCCAGGTCGGACGCGAACTGGGCGAAGGCGGCGAGGGCCCGGTACTGGGCGAGGTCCAGCTTGAGCGGCCCGGCGACCTTCTTCATCGCCTTGGTCTGGGCCGCCGAGCCGACGCGGCTGACCGAGATGCCGATGTTCAGCGCGGGCCGCTGGCCGGCGTTGAAGAGGTCGGTCTCGAGGAAGATCTGGCCATCGGTGATCGAGATGACGTTGGTCGGGATGTAGGCCGACACGTCGCCGGCCTGGGTCTCGATGATCGGGAGGGCGGTGATCGAGCCGCCGCCGTTCTCGTCGTTCAGGCGCGCGGCGCGCTCGAGGAGCCGGCTGTGGAGGTAGAACACGTCGCCCGGGTACGCCTCGCGGCCGGGTGGACGGCGCAGCAGGAGCGCCATCTCGCGGTAGGCCCAGGCGTGCTTGCTGAGGTCGTCGTAGACGCACAGGGCGTCCTTGACGAGGCCTGCCTGGCCGGCGATCTCGACGCCGTTCTCCATGACCTCCTCGCCCATCGCCACGCCGGCGTACGGGGCCAGGTACTGGAGCGGGGCGGGGTCCTCGGCGCCGGCGACGACGACGATCGTGTGCTCCATCGCGCCGTGCTTCTCGAGCGTCGCGACGGTGGAGGCGACGGTCGAGAGCTTCTGGCCGATCGCCACGTAGATGCAGACGAGGCCCTTCCCCTTCTGGTTGATGATCGTGTCGATCGCGATGGCGGTCTTGCCGGTCTGGCGGTCGCCGATGATCAGCTCGCGCTGGCCGCGCCCGATCGGGATGAGGGCGTCGATGGCCTTGATGCCGGTCTGGACGGGCGTGTCGACCCCTTGGCGGGCGATGACGCCGGGGGCGACCCGCTCCACGGGCCGGGTGCGCGTCGCGGTGATCGGCCCCTTGTCATCGAGCGGGCGCCCCAGCGGGTCGACGACGCGGCCCAGCAGCTCCGGCCCGACGGGCACCTCGACCACCCGGCCGGTGGTCTTGACGACGTCGCCCTCCTTGATGGCCGTCGCTTCGCCGAGGATGACCGCGCCCACGGTCTCCTCCTCCAGGTTGAGGGCCATCCCGAAGACGCCGCCGGGGAACTCGAGGAGCTCGGAGGCGAGCGCCCCGGCCAGCCCGTAGACCTGGGCGATGCCGTCGCCGACCTCGACCACGGTCCCGACGTTGCGCGTCTCCGCGGTGGCGTCGAAGCTCTCGATCGAGGACTTGATGATGCTGATGATCTCGTCGGATCGGATGGCCATGGGTGGTGCTCCAGTCGGTGGCGGCGGGCCGGCGGGCGACCGGCACGGCGAGGGGGCGGGTCAGCGGGCTCCAGCGACGATGCGGTCGCGGAGCCGCTCCAGGCGCCCCCGCACGCTGGCATCGATGAGTCGGTCGCCGATACGGACCGTGAGGCCCCCGATGAGGTCGGGGTCCACGAGGCTGGCGATCTCCGGCCGGGCGCCGGTCATCTCCTGGACGCGGGCCTTGATCGCCTCGAGCTCGGCGGGCTCGAGCGGGACCGCGCTCGTCACGGTCGCGGCGACGACGCCGCGCTCCCGGTCGACGAGCCGCTTGTACTCCGCCGCGACGGCGGGCGTGATGGCCAGCCGGCCCCGCTGGGCGAGGAGGGCGACCAGGTTGAACGCTGGGGGAGCGACGCGGTCCTCCAGGAGCCGTGCCAGCACCTCGCGGCGGGTGGTGAACGGGATCGCCGGGTTGTCGACGACCCGCGTGACGTCCGGGTCCGCCGTGACGTCCGCCGCAAGGCGAAGGTCGTCGGTCCAGCGCTCGAGGGTCCCGTCGCGACGGGCGATCTCGAACGCGGCCTCGGCGTAGCGGCGGGCGGCCGTCGACGGGCGGGGCATCAGGCCCGCGCCTCCGGGGCACCGGTCTCGGCGAGGTACTCTTCGATGAGGCGGCGCTGGCTGGCGCCGTCCATCGACGCGCGGACGACGCGCCCGGCGGCCCCGATGGCGAGGTCGGCGACCTCGGCCCGCAGGTCGGCAATGGCGCGCCCCTTCTCCGCTTCGATCTCGGCGGCGGCGCGGGTGCGCATCCGGTCGAGCTCCTCGCGGGTTGCGGCGATGTCGGCGTCGCGGGTCTCCTGCGCGACGCGCTGGGAGCGCTCGACGATCTCGCGCGCCTCGCGCCGCGCGGCGGCGATCTCCTCGGCCGCGGTGGCCGAGGCGCGCTCGAGGTCGAGGCGCGCCCGCTCGGCGTCCTTGAGGCCCTGCTCGATCTTGGCGCGGCGGTCGTCGAGCGTCTTCGTGATCGGCTTCCAGGCGAAGACCGCCAGGATCACGAGGAACAGCACAAAGTTGGCGGCGGACACGATGATCCAGAACAAGTTGACCTGGATCCCGGCGCCCTCCGTCGCCGCCACGGCGCCCGCGGCGGCAGCCATCGCGGAGCCGGCCGCGTAGAAGTCCACGGCGTTCTCCTCCGGTGCGGGAGTCTGTCAGCCGCCGGTCGTGCTGCCGCCGCCGAGCAGGATCGCGAGGATGCCGACGACGACGGCGAGGACGCCGAGGCCTTCGGCGAACGCCGCGCCGATGATGAAGGTGGCGCGGATCTGGGGCGCCGCCTCCGGGTTCCGCCCGATCGCCGCCGTGGACATCCCGGTCAGGATGCCGACCGCGAGGGCCGGGCCCAGGACGCCGAATGCGGCGAGGCCCGCTCCAATGTTCTCCATCGTGTACCTACCTCCTGCCTCCCGGCGCCCGTCTGCTCGGGCCGGCCCGGTCGATCCACTGGTTGATGCCCTCAGGCCGACTGGCCGTGGGGGGTGAGGCTCTCGAACGTCGGGCCCATGGCCCCGTCGGGCATGTCCTCGACGAGATCGTGCGCCTCGCCGGGCTCCTCGTGATGGCCCTCGATCGCGAGCATCGTGAAGATGAGCGTGAGGACCGAGAAGATGAGCGCCTGGACGAACCCGACGAAGGTCTCCAGGCCGATGAGCGCGACCGGGATGATCGCGATCGTGAGCGACGTGATGACCGCGAGCGCCAGCTCGCCGCCGTAGATGTTGCCGAACAACCGCATGGCCAGGGTGATCGGCTTCACGAACTCGAGGATGAACTCCATCAGGCCCACGAAGAGGGCGATGAGGCCGGCGGCCACGCCGTTCCTGAACTCGCGGAGGCTGAAGAACTTCCCGAGGTAGCCCCCGAAGCCCAGGTGGCGGACGCCGGAGACGTGGAACGTCAGGAAGCTGACGATCGCAAGCCCGAGGGTGACGTTGATGTCGCTGGTTGGGGCGCGCAGTTGCACGATCTTGCCGACGGGCGGCACGAGGCCGCTCCAGTTCGACAGGATGATCAGCACGAAGAGGCTGGCGAAGAGCGGGATGAACCCCTTGGCCTTCGGCCCGCCCAGGGAGGTCCCGAAGCTCGAGAGGGCCTCGTAGACGTACTCCACGACGTTCTGCAGGGGGCCCGGCACCTCCCGGCGCCGGCGCGTCCCGGCCAGGACCAGGACGATCCCGACCGCCATCACGATCCACATCGTGAAAAGCGAGCTGGTGATCGTGACGTCGAAGGTGATGAGGGACGTCGCGGGCGGGCTGTCCGGGGTGGGATCCCACACGACGTGGGGCAGGATCGGCTCGATGTTGCCCTTGATCGCGTCCGCCGGCCACGAGTAGGGCGCGCCGGGGTTGGCCGTGTTGACCGGCGGGAAGGCGATGAACGCCAGCACGTCGACGACGATGACCGCCAGCATCGCGAGGAGCAGGATGTTGCGGTTCCGCTTCGAGGCCGCCTTCGGCGCCTCGACGGGGCTCGCCGCCGTCTCCGGATCGCTCGTCACGTCTGCTCCACGAGAAGGGGCGCGACCGTCGTGGTCGCGCCCGCGATGCTCACTCGTCTGCGCTGGCCAGGAAGCGCCTGATCAGCCGAAAGACCGCCGTCCACCCCGCCGCGAGCCCGATCAGGAAGCCGCCGAGGGCCAGGAATGGGACCGTCCCCAGCTGCTCGTCGGCCCAGTAGCCGAGGAGAACGCCGCCGAGGCTGGTGACGAGCAGGATGAGCCCGACCTGGGAGAAGAGCGCGAAGTACGCGCCGGCCCGTCCGAGCCCGCTCATTGCCAGCCTGTCACGGCCGCGCGAGTATAGCAAAGGGTTGCGGGATGGTCGCGAGGGGGTCCGGGGGACAGGCCGCGGGCGGCCCAGGAGGCGCCGGCGCCTACGGGGCCGGCGGCGGCGGGACGATGATCGGAGTCGGAGTCGGGGTCGGGCGCGGGGTGGGCTTCGGCGTGGGCTTCGGCGTCGGCCTGGGCGTCGGCTTCGGGGTGGGGCGGGGCGTGGGACGGGGTGTCGGCTTCGCGGTGGGCTTGGGCGTCGGCTTCGCCGTGGGCGCGGCCGTCGGCGTCGGGGTCGGAGTGGGGGCTGCGGTCGGAGTGGGGGCCGGCGTCGGGGTGGGGGCCGGCGTCGGGGGCCGGCCGTCGGGGTGGGGGCCGGCGTCGGGGTGGCCGCCGGGGTGGCCGCCGGAACGAAGGTGGCGGCCAGGACGTCCCCCTCGCGCTGCTGCGCCGGCGGCCACAGGGTCACGACCGCCAGGACCCCGGCCGCGCCGACGAGCAGGATGGCAGCCGTGTCCCGCCACAGGCGCCGGCGCGGCGAGACCACCCACGCCCCCCCCATCGGCACAACCGGCGCCAACGGCACGACCGGCGCGACCGGCGCAAGCGGCACGACCGGCGCAGCCGGCACGCGGGCGGGCGCCGGAGGCACGCGGGCGGGCGCCGGAGGCACGCGGGCGGCCGCTGCCAGGGCCTCTGGGGGCTCCACCGTGCGACCCGTCAGCCAGGCCAGGCGATGGAGCGCCACCTGGCCGCCCGCGACGAGGTCCGCGTCCTCGGCGGCGCGGCGGCGGGCACGGACGTGCCGCGCCCCCAGCGCGAGGGCCAGGAGGACCCCGACGACGAGGGCCGCCGCGGCGGCGAGGAGCAGCTCCGTCGTCATGGGCGCCCCTCCGGGCCGTCGTCGCCGCGCGCGACGCGGAAAGCGTCGCCCGACCCGGAGCCGATGATCGTCTCGCCGACGAGCAGCCGGCGCTCGTCCGCCGGGTTCGCCTCGTAGCGGCCGTCCTCGGTGAGGACGGCCAGCACGAACAGCCCGCGCCCGCGGAGGGCCGCGACCGTGACGCCGTCGAGGCTGCCGCCGGCCGTGACGTGCAGCTCCTCCAGGCTGAACGAGAGCTCGCCGCGAGAGAGGGCGGCGTCGAGGAAGTCGACCACGCGCGGCCGGATCGCCAGGTTCGCCAGGCGCCGGCCGGCCATCGTGTACGGGGAGACGATCCGGTCCGCCCCCGCGAGGGCCAGCTTCTCCTCCGCGGAGGGCGTGCTCGCCCGGCCGACCACGAGGAGGTCCGGGTTCAGCGCCCGCGCGGAGAGGATCACGTAGACGTTCTGGGCGTCGGAGTCGATCGTCGAGATGAGGCCGCGCGCATGCTCGATCCCGGCGGCGCGCAGGGTCGTGTCGTCGGTCGCGTCGCCCTCGATGACGAGGCGGCCGTCGGCGCGCGCGCGCTCCAGCGAGACCGGGTTCACGTCGATGACGACGAACGGGGTCCCCTCGTGCACGAGCTCCCGGGCGACCGTCGATCCGACCCGCCCGTAGCCGCACAGGACGTAGTGGCCGCGCATCTCCCCGACCGCCTTCGCCATCCGGCGGGTCCGGCTCCTTCCGCTCGTCGCCTCGCTGATGAGGTACTCGGTCACGAGGCCGACCGTCCCGAAGACGAGGACGACACCCGTGCCCGACATGATCATCGTCCAGATCCGCCCGGTTGCGTCAAGGTCATGCACCTCCTTGAACCCGACAGTGGTGACACTGATCACCGTCATGTACAGCGAGTCGAGGAGGTTCCAGCCCTCGAGGACCATGTAGCCGACGGTCCCGACCGCGATCGCGCCCGCCACGATCGCCACCCAGCTTCGGAGCCCGGTCGCCCGGAGGAGGGCCTCGAGCATCTCCAGCAGACCCGCCTCCCCGATCTTCGCCGGCTTGCCCGGCCCTCCCCCGCGAGCGCGTCCGGAGCCCCTGCGCCGGAGCGCCGCGCCCCCTGAGCGCGAGTCCCGGGGTGCCGCGGGCCCGGCGTCGTCAGCCGGCATCGGGAGCCGGGTCCTCGACGGCCCGGTCGAGGACGAGGATCACGACGCCGAACACCACGAACGCGCCCACGAACGCGTACAGCTGGCCGGTGCCCGAGAGGACGAGCGACAGGACGCCCAGCCCGGCACAGATCGCGTAGATGAGCAGGACCGTCTGCGTCTGGGACAGGCCCAGGTCCAGCAGCCGGTGATGGATGTGACCGCGGTCCGCCGCGAACGGCGAGCGGCCGCGGGAGACGCGCCGGACGATGATGTAGAACGTGTCGATGATCGGGACGCCGAGGACGAGCAGCGCGACGACGACCTTGGCGCTGCCCAGGATCGAGAGCAGCGCCAGCGTGTAGCCCAGGAACATGACCCCGCTCGTGCCGATGAAGATCGACGCGGGGTGGAAGTTCCAGCGGAGGAATCCGAGAAGGGACCCCCCGAGGATCACGCAGATGAGGGCGACGACCGGCTCCTTCGCGGGACCCGTGACGCTGATGATCGCCAGGGTCACGGCGGCGATGAGGCCGACTCCCGACGACAGGCCGTCGAGACCGTCGATGAAGTTGGTGCTGTTGATCATCCCGACGATCCAGACGACGACGAACAGCGCCCCCCACACGCCCTCCAGGCGGATGACGCCGGGCCCGAAGGGGTTGGCGATCGCGCCGACCGCGATGCCGAGGCCCACCGGGATGAGGGCCACTGCAATCTGCCCAGCCAGCTGCCAGCGCGCCCGGAGGTCGTAGCGGTCATCGGCCATCCCGACCAGCGTCGCCGCGACGCCGCCCAGGCCGAGGGCCAGCAAGTCGGGCTGGGTGAGCGATTCGAACGGGCGCCACAGCCCGACGGTCGCGTTCGCGACGAGGAGGCCGAGCGTCACGACGAGGAAGGCTGCCGCCACGGCGATGCCGCCTCCGCGGGGCACGGGAGTGGTGTTGACGCGGCGCTCCTCGGGCTGGTCGATCGCGTCGACGCGGTTGGCCAGCGAGCGCACGACCGGCGTGAGGATGAGCGAGAGCGCCGCCGCGGCGAGGAAGGCGACGACGGCCGGCACGAGGAGCCCCGTGTTCGTCACCGGGCCTTCCCCGGGCGGCGGTCCGTCACGCCTCCGGCAGCCCCGGGACCGGGAAGCGGGCGCAGATGTCGCGCACCTCCGCCCCGATCCGGGCGTGCTCGGCCGGCTCGTCGCGCATGACGAGCGTGTCCACGAGGAGGCGGCCGACGTCGTGCATCTCGGCGGGGCCGAAGCCCCGGGTGGTGGTCGCGGGTGTCCCGACGCGGATCCCGGAGGTCACGTTCGGTGGCGCCGGGTCGAACGGGATGGTGTTCTTGTTGACGGTGATGCCGACGTCGTCGAGGAGCCGCTCGGCCTCCTTGCCGGTCGTCCCGAAGGGCCGGACGTCGATCGAGAAGACGTGGTTGTCGGTCCCGCCGGAGATGATCCGGCCGCCGCGCCCTGCCACCTCCGCCGCGAGCGTCCGGGCGTTCTCGACCGTGCGCCGCTGGTCCTCGCGGAACTCCTCCGTCGCGGCCAGCCGGAGCGCCACCGCCTTGGCCGCGATCACGTGCATCAGCGGCCCGCCCTGGATGCCCGGGAAGACCGCGCGGTCGACGGCCGTGGCCAGCTCCGGCGAGGCGAAGACCAGGCCGCCGCGCGGACCCCGCAGCGTCTTGTGGGTCGTCGTCGTGACGAGGTCGGCGTGGGGGAACGGCGACGGGTGGACGCCGGCCGCCACGAGGCCCGCGATGTGGGCCATGTCGACCAGGAGGTGGGCGCCGACGTCGTGGGCGATGGCCGCCAGGCGCTCGAAGTCGAGGATCCGGGAGTACATGCTCGCGCCGGCGATGAGCAACTTGGGACGCACCTCCGCGGCCTGGCGCGCGAGGACGTCGTAGTCGATCGTCTCGGTCTCCGGGTCCAGCCCGTAGTGGTGCGCCTCGAACCATTTCCCGCTCAGGTTCACGGAGAGGCCGTGGGTCAGGTGCCCCCCATGGTCGAGCCGCAGGCCGAGGATCCGGTCACCCGGCGTGAGCACGGCGAAGAAGGCGGCCTGGTTCGCCTGGGCCCCCGAGTGCGGCTGGACGTTGACGTGGGCGGCGCCCGGGAAGAGCGCGAGGGCGCGCTCCTGGGCCAGCCGCTCGGCCACGTCGACCCATTCGCAGCCGCCGTAGTAGCGGCGGCCGGGCAGTCCCTCGGCGTACTTGTTCGTGAGCCAGGAGCCCTGGGCCTCCATGACCGCGGCGAAGGTGTAGTTCTCGCTCGCAATCAGCTCGATCTTCCAGCGCTGGCGCTCGGCCTCGCCGCGCATGGCCGCCCAGATCTCGGGGTCGACCTCGGCAATCGACGCCCACGCGGAGCGCAGCGCGCCCGTCATCCTCACTCGCGATCCCTCCGGCATGCACCGGCTCGCTCGCCGTCCGGCCCCGCCATTCTCGCCCATGCCGCAACGCGGCGTCCCACCGCCGCCCGGCGGCCCTCGGGCCGGGCGCCGGGATCTCAGGCCGGGCCGCGACGCCCCAGCACCAGCTCCTCGAGGACCTGCGCGGCGCCCTCCTCCTCGATCGGCGGGGCCACGATGCGGGCGACCGCCCGGACCGCCTCGGGCGAGCCGCCCATGGCCACGCCCGTGCCGGCCTCCGCGATCATCTCGCGATCGTTCAGCTGGTCGCCGATGGCGAGGACGTCCCGCAGGTCGACGCCGAGCCGGCGGGCAAGGAACCGCACCGCCCGCCCCTTGTTGACCCCGGGGGCGAGGAACTCCAGGAACATCGGGTGGCTGACCGTGGCGTCGGCCCGGCCCGCGAACGCGCCCCGGGCGCGGGACAGGACCGCCTCCGCGCGCGGCGGCGGCGCCACGGCGATGACCTTCGTGACGGGCCGCCGGACCCACGCGTCGAGGTCCGGCACGACGACGACCCGGCCGAAGTTCCAGCGCGAGTAGTCCTCCGTGTCCTCCATGTCCTCCGCGCCTTCCGCACCTTTCGTGCCGCCCGGGATGACCATCCGCTCCAGGTGGTTGACGTGTGGGGAGAGGCCCTCGGCGCGGCACCACGCCATGGCGGCCCGGGCCACGTCGGCGGCCAGGGGACGGTGCAGGAGGAGCCGGCCGAGCCGCGCGCTCCCAGGCTCCGGCATCTCGCGGACGAGCGCGCCCTGGAGTCCCACGATGGGGGCCCGGAGCCCGAGCTCCCGGGCGTACGGCAGCGCGGAGCTGGTCATCCGGCCGGTCACCAGCGCCACGCGGACGCCGCTCGCGACGACGGCCCGGATCGTGGCGGCCGTGCGAGGAGGGAGGCGCAGGTCGTCGCCGATGAGAGTCCCGTCCAGGTCGAGGGCGACGAGGCGGATGCGGCGCCTGGTCACGCCGGGGGTGCCGCGCCGGCCGGGGGTCCCGCGCCGGGCGCGGCTGCCGGGCGCGCGGCGGCAGGCTCCAGCACGGCGACGCGGGGACGGCCCGAGAGGTCGGGCTCCACCCGCGCGTCCCAGCCGGGGAGCCGCTCCGCGACCGCCGCGTGCAACGCCGCGCCCTGGTCGCTGCCGATCTCCAGGAGCACGACCCCGTCGGGGGCCAGCCGCCCTGGCAGGCAGTCGAGGAGGGCGCGGAGGACGTCGAGCCCGTCCGGGCCGCCATCGAGGGCCGCAACGGGCTCGAACGAGGCTGCCACGGGGAGCCCCGGGACGTCGGCGGACGGGATGTAGGGCAGGTTCGCGCAGACCACGTCGAAGCGGGACGGCACGACCAGGAGGCCGGCCACCCGTCCGGGCGGCGGCAGCAGGTCGGCGACGGCGACCGCGACGCGATCGGCCACGCCGTGGGCCACGGCGTTCTCCCGGGCCAGGTCTGCCGCCTCGTCCGCGCTGTCCGAGGCGACGACCTCCACCTCGCCGAGCATGCCGCGCCGGCGGAGCGCGACCGCGAGCGCCACCGCGATCGCGCCGCTCCCGGTGCCGACGTCAGCGACCGCGAGCGCCGGCGTCCCCGGCGGCCGCGCGGTCCGGGCCAGCCGGTCGGTGATCTCCACGAGGGCGAGATCGACGAGGACCTCGGTCTCCGGGCGCGGGATCAGCGCCCGCGCGTCCACGGCGAAGGCAACCCCGTGAAACTCCTTGAGCCCGCGGATGTAGGCGACGGGCTCGCCGGCCTCGCGGCGCGCCACGGCCTCCGCGAAGCGCGTCGCCGGCTCGGGCCCCACCGGCTGCCCGGGGTGCGCGATCAGCGTCGTGCGCTCGACCCCCAGCGCGTGGGCGAGCAGGAGCTCGGCGTCGAGGCGCGGGCTCTCCGAGCGGGCCGCACGGAGGCGCTCGACCGCGCCGGTCAGGAGCTCGCCGATCGTCGTCATCGCGGAGGTCCGCGTCGGCCCGGGCGGATGCCCGTGGCCTACGCGGCGCCGTCCTCGCCCACCAGGACCTGCAGCTTCTCGGCCTGGTCGGTCTCGGCCAGGGCGTCGATCAGGCGGTCCAGGTTGCCGTCCAGGACGCCCGGCAGGTTCGAGAGGTCCATCCCGATCCGGTGGTCGGTCACGCGGTCCTGGGGGAAGTTGTAGGTCCGGACCTTGTCGGCCCGGTCACCGGAGCCGATCATCGAGCGGCGGGCCACCGAATCCGCGTCGCGCTGCTTCCGCATCTCGATGTCCTGGAGCCGGGCGCGCAGCACGGCCAGCGCCTTCGCCTTGTTCTTGTGCTGGCTCTTCTCGTCCTGGATCTCGACGACGAGGCCGGACGGCAGGTGGGTGATCCTGACGGCGGAGTCGGTCGTGTTGACGGACTGGCCGCCGGGCCCCGAGGAACGCTTGACGTCGATCCGGAGGTCGCGCTCCTCGTCGATCGCGATCTCGGTCGCCTCCACCTCCGGGAGGGTCACGACGGTGGCCGTGGACGTGTGGACCCGCCCCGACGACTCCGTGGCCGGGACCCGTTGCACGCGATGCGTGCCGCCCTCGTACTTGAGGCGGCTGTAGGCGCCGTCGCCGTGGACCTCGACGATCGCCTCCTTGACGCCGCCGATCCCCGTCTCGTTGAGGCTCATGACCTCGGCCCGGAAGCGGTGGCGCTCGGCCCAGCGGAGGTACATCCGGAGGAGGTCGCCGGCGAAGAGGGCCGCCTCCTCGCCACCCGCGCCGGCCCGGATCTCGAGGATGACGTTCTTGTCGTCGTTCGGGTCGCGCGGCAGCAGGAGGACCTTGAGCCGTTCGACCTCGGCCGCCTCGGCCGCCTCGAGCCGCGCGATCTCCTCGCGGGCCATCGCCCGCATCCCCTCGTCGCTCTCGGCGTCGCGCATCTCGCGGGCTCCGGCGAGCTCTGACCGGATCTGCTCGAGACGGCGGAACGAAGCGACGACCGGCTCCAGGCGGGCCAGCTCCCGGCCCAGGCGGCGCAGCGCATCCGGGTCCGACGAGCTCTCGGGGCGCGCCAGCTCGTCCTGCAGCGATTCGTACTGGACGACGACGGCCCGCAGCTTCTGGTCGAGCGAGTCCACGGTCAGCCCTCGGCGGCGGCCGGGGGCGCCCCCGCGAGGACGAGCGGCGACCGTTCGATCGACCCGCTGCCGGCGGGCAGCTCCTCGCCGTCGGCGGCCATGGCCTGCTCCATGCTCACGATCGCAACCTCGATCATGTCGTCGGTCGGCTGCTTCGTCGTGATCTTCTGGACCCAGATCCCCGGCTCGAAGAAGACGCGGACGAGGGCGTTGCCGCGGTGGCGGGCGCCGAAGCGGAGCAGCTCGTAGGAGATGGACGCGATCACCGGGATCAGGATCACGCGGGAGAGGACCATCGCCAGGATGTTGTCCAGGCGGCCGACGATCGAGAACGTCACGATCGAGACGAGGATCACGACGACGAGGAACTCCGTGCCGCAGCGCGGGTGCGCCGTCGGGTACTTCCGGACCGCGTCGACGGTGAGCGGATCGCCGGCCTCGAGGGCGTGGATCGTCATGTGCTCCGCACCGTGGTACTGGAACGTCCGGTGCACGTCCGAGGTCCGCCCGATCACGACCAGGTAGCCCAGGAAGATCGCGACCTGCACGACGCCCTCGACGGCGCGCTCCACGATCCCGGGCTGGCCGCCGGCGACGAAGCGGGCGACGAGCAGCGGGATGAAGAAGAAGAGCCCGAGCCCGACGACCAGGGTGAGGCCGAGCATGATGGCCACGGAGCCCTTGCCGAGGTCGGCGGCGTCCGCGGGACGGCCGTCGGCGGTCGTGGCGGCGGGCAGCTCGTCGGCGGCGGCGACGCCCGCCGACCGGACGAGCCAGCGCGTCCCGACGACGAGCGTCTCGTAGAGCACCACGAGGCCGCGCACGAGGGGCAGCTTGGCGCGACGCGTGCCGCGGAACCCGGTGCCCAGCCGCTCGTCCGACCAGACGATCCGGCCGTCGGGGTGGCGCAGGGCGACGGCGATCGCATCGCGACCGCGCATGAGCACACCCTCGATGAGTGCCTGGCCACCGTACGAAAAACGAGCCATGGACGGAGTCTACCGGCCGTGAATCAGGACGACGGGCCGGGGGGCCCGCCGTTCGATGTCGAAGGGTCGGCGCTCGGTCAGGCTCGCAGCCTGCGACGGAGCCGAGGTCCGCGGACGGTTCGTGGTCAGCGGCCGGTCTGCGCGCGGGTCATGCGGCGCTGGAAGCGCTCGACCTGGCCGGCGGTGTCCACGATCATCTGCTTGCCCGTGAAGAACGGGTGGCAGCTGCTGCAGACGTCGACGCGGAGCGACTCGCGGGTGGAGCCGACCTCGAACTCGGTGCCGCAGGTCCCGCAGTGGACCTTGGCGACGTAGTACTTGGGGTGGATGCCCTGCTTCATGGAAACCTCGAGGCGGCGCGTCAGGCGCCGGCGGGGGCGGACTCGGCGGCAACCGGGGTCTCGGCGACCGCGGCGGCCTCCGGGGCGTCCGGCACGACGCGGATCCGCTTCTTGCTGCGGGTCTGGTGCTCGAAGCGGACCCGGCCGGTGACGGTCGCGAAGACCGTGTAGTCGCGGCCCAGGCCCGTGCCGGACCCGGCCAGGAACGTCATCCCGCGCTGCCGGACGATGATCGAGCCGGCCGGGACGAGCTGGCCGTCGCCGACCTTCACGCCCAGTCGCTGCCCGACCGAGTCGCGGCCGTTCTTCGAGCTGGAGCCTGCCTTCTTGTGGGCCATCGATCAGTCTTCCTTCTTCGCGGCGCGGGTCCGCTTCGGCTTGGCCGGAGCGTCGCCGTCGGCTGCCTCATCTGTCGGCGCGTCGGCGGCGTCGGCCGCCTCGTCGGCCGGAGCCGCGTCGACCGGCGCCTCGGCGTCGGCGTCCTGTGCCTCGGGCGCTTCAGGCGCGCCAGCCGCGGCCGGCTCGGCCTTCGGTGCCCGGGTCCGCGTCTTCTTCGGTGCCTCGGCCTCGGCGGCCGGCTCGGCAACCTTCTCGGCGATCGTCGCGGCGAACGCGGCGTCGGCGGCGGCCTGCGTCGCGGCGGCCTCCTCCAGGCGCATCCGCTCGGTCTTCTTCGCCTCGGCGGTCTTCTTCGCCTCGTCGGCGGCGCTCTTGCCGTTCAGGACCACGTCCGTGATGCGGAGCACGGTCTGCTCCTGGCGGTGGCCCTTCTTGACGCGGCGGCGCGCCTTGGGCTTGTACTTGAACGAGATGACCTTGTCGGCACGGTCGTTGCGCAGGACCGTGGCGCTCACCGTCGCGCCGTCGACGACCGGCCGGCCGATCGCCGCCTCGTCGCCGTCCGCCACGAGCAGGATGCGCTCGAGCGTGATCTCCTGGCCCGGCTCGACCTCGAGGAGCTCGACCGCGAGCTCGGTGCCGACCTCGACGCGGTACTGCTTCCCGCCGGTCTCGATGACTGCGTACATGGATCTCCGGGGTGGGGCCGTGGCGCGCGGGCGCGGGGGCCGCTGGTGAGGCGGCCAGGTGGGGGCCGCGGGTGGCACAGCGAGGCGTCCGGTCCTCCGGGCGCGAAGAGCGAGTTTACGGCGAACGGCCGCATCTCGCAAGCGCGATGGTCCCCTCTGTCACCTGCGCCCGCGCCCGGCCGGCACGTCGGCCACACCAACGGTCCGTCGCGGACTGCCGGTCTGCGCCAGCATCCGGCCGAGCCGCACTTCGCCTCACGATCCGGCGGCAAGCTCCCGGCCGACCGCAAGCACCTCGTCGACGAGAGCGTCAGCGTCGACCAGCGAGCTGCGCGGGTTGATGAAGCAGGGCCGGATCGCGAAGCACCCGTCGACGCGAGTCCCGGAGGTCACCGTCCTCCCGCGCGCTCGAATGCCGGCGAGGACGGCCTGGTTGAGCTCGTCCAGGCGCGAGTCGTCGTCCCAGCCCGGCGGCCGGAACCGGAAGCAGCAGATCGAGAGGACGGGCTCCGCCAGCAGCTCCAGGTCGTCCGTGGCGCGGGCGCGCTCCGCCACCCGGCGGGCGCAGTCGTCGTGGCGGACCACCCGCCGGCGCATCCCGTCGGCGCCGATCTCGCGCAGGATCGCCCAGACCGCCAGGCCGCGCGCAGGGGTCGAGAAGTCGACCCCCCAGTCGGGCGTGCCGAGGCCCAGCTCGTCGAACGGCGACCCGGGGTCCGCCTCGCCCGCGGGGACGTGGCGCTCCCGGTCGTAGTCGCCGGTCTCGATCGTGAACGCCCGTCCGAGGATCCCCTCGTCGCGGACGATGGCGGCTCCGGTCCCGACCGGAGCGGCAAGCCACTTGTGCGGATCGATCGCGAACGAGTCGTAGGCGGCCACGTCGCCGTAGCGCTCCCGCACCCGCTCGTCGAGCAGGCCGAAGCCGCCGTACGCCCCGTCGACGTGGAGCCAGATGCCCCGCTCGTGGGCGATCCGCGCGAGCTCCGCCAGCGGATCGACGCGTCCCATGTTGACGTCGCCGGCGCAGCCGACCACCGCGACCTGGGTCCGCCCGGCCGCCAGGTCCTCGTCGAGCGCGGCCTGGAGCAGGTCGAGGTCGATCGTGCCGTCGCGGTCCAGCGGGATCGCGCGCAGGTTGCGGCGCCCCATCCCGAGGACGCCGAGCGCCCGGCCCACCACGTGGTGCGTCTCGGTGCTCGCGTAGACCCGCGGCTCGGGCATGCCCTCGACGCCGTCGAGGGACGGGCGCAGACCGAGCCGCTCGCCGGCATGCTGGCGGGCCGCGCCGATGCCGACCAGGTTTGCCGTGGAGCCGCCGGAGGTGAACGTCCCGACGGACGACGCGGGGAACCCGAGGAGCTCGATGAGCCAGCGCATGGCCAGGTGGTCGACGAAGTTCCCGGGTGTGACCCACCAGCGCTGGGGCACGGCGACGGCCTGCGCCAGGTCGGCCGCCGCGCCGATGTCCGTGGGCGCCGTCGTCACCCAGCCGGAGAACCCCGGGTGGCCGATGCGGAGCCCGTTCGCCGCCACGACGTCGGCGAGCTCGGCCAGCACGGCATCGCGGCCGATGCCGACGCTCGGCAGCGGCACGTCCAGGCGGGGGCGCCAGCGCGAGCGCTCCCTGGCCGGGTCGGGGCCCTCGAAGCGCAGGAACTGCTGCAGGGACGGGAGGACGGCCTCGATCGCCAGGCGCAGGTCGTCGGTCGCGGCAGCGTCGCGGTCGGGATCCATGGGGGCGCATCATACGGCCCACGCCAACCCCTTCCGGCTCTCCCGCTGCCCCGTTCGGCCCCGGCCGACCGGTCCACCCCGGTCGCCCGCGGGTCAGCCATGGTCGCCCCGCTAGGCCAGCAGATCGCGCCTGGCGAAGACGACGAGGGCCGCGATCCAGCCGATCAGCGCCACGACGCCGAACACGGCGATCGACGCCCACGGCACCGCGCCGGTGTCGATGAGCTCGGTCACGGTGAGGTACCGGAACCAGCCCAGGTCGCCCAGCCAGGCGAGGTCGCCCTGCAGCTCGGCGACGATGTTCATGAGGTACATGGCCAGCAGCACCCCGGCCGCCACCCCGGCGGCCACGCCGCGGCTCAGCGTGAGCACGCCCACGAGCGAGGTGACGCCCGCGATGGCACAGGCGAAGAGCCAGAAGACCACCGACGACGCGAGGAATGGGCCGGCCTCGAAGCCGGCACCGACGACCAGCCCGCCGGCGAGCACCCCGCCGGGCGCCGCCAGCGCGAGGACCGCGAGCACGGTGGCCTGCGAGCCGATCGACGCCGCCAGGCTGCGGATCCTCGTGAGCGGCGTGCCGAGCACGATCTCCGACCAGCCCCGCTCGACGTCGGCCGCCACCGGACGCGTGGCCAGGATGATCGCCCCAATGGCCGCGATGACCGGCCACAGGAAGCTGCCGATGTAGGTGCTGAAGAACACCCCGGGGTCGGTGAGGTTGCCCGACATCCCGAAAGCAGCCAGCATCTCCTTCGGAAGGATCTTGAGGTAGTCCTCGAGCAGCTTCGAGTTCTCCTCCAGGATCGGGAACATGGCGGCGATGGTCGCGCCGTAGGCAATGACGATCACGGCCAGCCAGAAGGCCACCATGCGGCTGCGCCGGAGCTCCAGGCGGAAGGTGAGCGCGGTCATCGGGACCCCTCCGGCGGGACGTCGGCCCCGGCCTCGGCAGCGGTCCGGCCCTCCGAGCCGGCCACCGAGCCGTCGTAGTAGCGGAAGAAGAGATCCTCCACGTCGGGGGTCGTGATCGCGATGTCGCGGACGTCCAGCTCGGCGAGCCGCCGCAGGAGCGGGTTCACGTCGCCGCGCACCATCAGGTGGACGTCCTGGCCGGTGCTCGAGAGGACGGTGACGCCGGGGAGCGCGAACGCCCCGTCGGCGGCCGGCTGCACCAGGAGCAGGTTGATCGACCGGGTGTGGTCGCCGACCAGCGCGGCCACCGTGGCGACCTTGGCGAGGCGTCCCTCCCGGATGATCGCCACGCGGTCGCAGGACCGCTCGACCTCGGTGAGGTTGTGGGACGAGAGGAAGACGGTGCGGCCGGCGGCGCGGGCCTCGGCGACGAGCGCGAGGAACTCCCGCTGCATGAGCGGATCGAGGCCGGTCGAGGGCTCGTCCATGACGAGGAGCGGCTCGGTCCCCATGAACGCCTGGACGACGCCCACCTTCTGGCGATTGCCGCGCGAGAGCTTCTTGATCGGGACCTCGGGGTCGAGCTCCAGCCGCTCGGCCAGCGCCCTCCAGCACCCCTTCGGCAGGCCCCGCAGCGCGCCGAGATGGTCGAGGGTTCGCCCCGCCGTCATCTCCCCGAGGTAGCCGGGGTCGCTGCCGAGGTGGGCCATCCGCCGGTGGATCGCCGGGGCGTCGTGCCAGGCGTCGAGGCCCCAGATCGTGGCGGCCCCGGCGCTGGGCCGGATCAGGCCCAGGAGCATGCGGATGGTGGTCGTCTTGCCGGCCCCGTTGGGCCCGAGGAAGCCGAAGACCTCGCCCTCCCGGACGGCGACGTCGAGGTCGAGCACACCGCGTCGCTTGCCGTACCACCGCGTCAGGCCCCGAAGCTCGATCGCGTCGGGCATGGCGCACCTCCGTTCGTGCCGCGGGGATCACGCTGCGCCGGGTCGCGCTCCGCGAGGTTGGGCCCGCCCGCACCGCCAGTCGGCAAGGGTGTACCGGGAACGCGGCCGGGGCGAGAGCCAACCGGCAGGATCGAAGCGGGGCGGAAGCCCCGACCGAGCCGCGGGCGCAGGGCCCGGCGGCGATCAGCCCCGCCGGGGGGCGTCGGGGTCGCCGGCCATGACCAGCCGCTCGCGAACCACGGAGCGCACGACGAGGGGGGCGGACAGCGCCGGGGGCTCGCCGAGGGCGGGGGCCGGCAGCTCGCCGAGGGCCGCGACGACCTCCTCCGGCCGTCCCACGGCGTCGGGGGCGTGGCGGAGACGCATCCCCAGCGTGACGCCCTCCCCGCCCGCGCCACGCACGCGGAGGTCGAGCAGGAGGGGCCGGAGATCGTAGGCCGTCGTCCGCTTCTCGCGACGCCGCTCACGGGGCAGCGTGCTCGACCCCAGGAGCGCCAGGACGGCGCCCTCCAGCGCCCAGCGGGGAGCCCCGGCGACGACCACGCGGTAGTCCGCGGCCAGCACGGCGGCCGGTGCCGCGGGGGAGCCGACCCAGACGTCGTGCAGGTCCACCAGCAGCCATCCGGCTGGCAGCGCGCCGGTCACCGCAGCGCGCACCTCGGCGACGGTCCGACGCTCGACGAGATGGACGTCGACGACCTCCCGCTCGCCGGCGACCCGGAGGGGGAGCGGCGCCGCCGGCGCCACGCGCATCCTGCCGCCCTCCCCGGCCAGCGGCAGCCCGGTCGACGCGAGGATCGCCGCCCAGCTCCACCCTCCCTCGGCCGCGCGACGCTCGGGCTCGTCCGCGGCCGGCTGCGCGACGTACAGGCGCCAGCGCTGGCGCGGGAGCGCGGCCGCCGGCGAGGGCCGGACGGGAGCGGGAGCGGAAGCGCCGGGATCCGGCGTGGCGGCGCCAGGCGCAGCCGGCGCGGGCCCGACGGGAGTGGCAACACCAGCATCCGGCGCGGCGGCCGGCGCCGCGAGGCCCTGCGCGCCGGGGCCGTGCGCGGCAGAGGGGTCGGTCGGCTTCGTCACGTCTGCTAGTCTGCCGGAAGGATGGAGGTTCCCGCCGCACCATCGCCCGCGCCCGCCGCGCCGCCCTCGCCCGGCCTCCCGATCCCGTCGAGGCGCGTCCTCGTCCTGCTGGCGGGCGTCGCCGGGCTGGCCGCCCTGTTCTGGCTCGGCCGCGACGTCCTGGCGCCGTTCGTGGTCGGCATCCTCATTGTCTACCTGCTCGATCCCCTGGTCGAACGCCTGGCTCGCATCTCGATCGCCGGGCGGCGGATCCCGCGGGCGCTCCTGATCCTGCTCGTCTACGTCGTGGCGACGCTCGTCCTCGTCGAGCTCCTTCTGCTCATCGTCGGGCCGCTGGTGGAGCAGGTCCGCGCCCTCGTCAAGGCCGGCCCCGGCTACGTCGACGACCTCAACGCGCGCCTCAACGAGGTGCTGGGGTGGTGGAACCGCCTGAACCTCCCGCCGGACGTCAAGGACGCGATCGACAAGGCGATCGCCGACCTCCTGGCGAACCTCGGGTCGCTCGTCCCGACGATCCTCCGGCCCGTCTTCAGCTCGGTCCTCGGGTTCGCCGGCTCGGTCTTGGGCTACCTGATCATCCCGGTCTGGGCCTTCTGGATCCTCAAGGACCGGCCGGCCATCGTGCGCGGCTTCGACCGGGCCGTCCCGGCGGCCTGGCGGGCCGACACGTGGGCGACGCTGGGGATCGTGCGGCGGGTCTTCGGGTCGTGGATCCGGGGCCAGCTGTTCCTCGGCCTCGTCGTCGGCGTCGGGACCTTCATCGGCCTCATGGTCCTGGGCACGCTCGTCGACCCCGTCTTCTCGCGCTACGCCGTCCTGCTCTCGGTGATCGCCGGCGTGCTGGAGCTCCTGCCGATCATCGGCCCCATCATCGCCGCGGTCCCCGCCGTCCTCCTCGGCGCGACCGCCGGGCTGCCGGGGATCGTCGCCGCGCTCATCCTCTACTTCGCGATCCAGCAGGTCGAGAACACCATCCTCGTCCCCAAGATCCAGGGCGACGCGACCTCCCTCCACCCGGCCGTCGTCATCTTCTCGCTGATCCTCGGCGGGGCGATCGCCGGGCTCCTGGGCGCGATCCTCGCCCTGCCGATCGCCGCCACGCTGCGCGACCTCTACGTCTACGCGTTCCGGCGCGCTGGCGGCATGACGCCCGACGAGGCGGCCACCGGCAACGCCCGGGGCGACCACGACGCGGGGCCGGCGGGACTCGAGCCGAGTGAGCGCGAGCCGAACGAGATCGAGACGGCAGGGCTCGAGCCGGCCGCGACCACGGATGGGGGCCGGGGGGCCGCCGAGACCACGCCCAAGCCCGGGGCCGGCGGCGTGAACGCCGAGGGCGAGCGGCCCGGCGGAGCCGTCCCCCAGCCCTAGCCCTGGCCTGCCGCGGCGGAGCCCGGCGCCCCCGGGCCTGGGCCGCGGGCCGCGTCCGCCTCTGCGATGGCGCGGGGGATCACGACGTTCAGCAGGATCGGCGCCGCCACCGTCGTGAGCACGACCGCCACGAGGACGGCGCTGAAGAGCGCCTGGGAGAGGAGGCCCAGGGCCAGGCCCAGGCCGACGACCACGATCCCGACCTCACCGCGCGGCGACATGCCGATGCCCACGCTGAGGGCGCTCCAGCGGCCGGAACCCCACGCTCCGATGAGGCCGGCCACGACCTTGGTGATGATCCCCAGGACCGCCAGCACGATCGCCGAGATCGCGAGCTGCGGGTCCGCGAGGGCGCCGAGGTCCAGCTGGGCGCCGGTCACCGCGAAGAAGAAGGGCGTGAGGATCGAGGCGAGCGGCTTGATGTCCTGCTCGATCTCGTCCTGCGCCTCGGTCTCGGCGATGATCAGGCCGGCCACGAACGCCCCGATGATCGCGGCGAGCCCGATGAACGCCGCGAGGATCGCGAGGCCGAGCATGAGCATGAAGACGGGCACCAGCGGCGTGTCGGCGAAGAGCGGCCAGGTGAAGACCTCGCGCCGCAGGCCGCGGGCGCGTCGGGCGATCACGAAGCCGAGCCCGACGAAGCCGAGGGCGCCGACGATCAGGCCGAGCGTGGCGATCCCGAGGTCGCCCGTGGCCGCGCCCGAGACGATGCCGATCAGGATGAGGGCGAGGATGTCGTCGATGACGGCCGCCCCGATGATGATCCGGCTGAACCGCCGGTCCAGGACCCCGAGGTCGGCCAGGACGCGGCTCGTGATCCCGATGCTCGTGGCGGCGAGGGCCAGCCCCACGAACGCCGCCGTGGCCACGGGCTCGTCCGCCAGGAGCGCGTAGCCGGCCCCGGCCGCGATCGGGAAGGCCACCCCGAGGGCCGCCGTCACCGCGGCGGGGCGACCCACCTGCAGCAGCTCGTCGGTCTTGATCTCCAGGCCCACGGCGAACAGGAGGATGACGACGCCGATCTCCGAGAGGACGAAGGCGGTCTCGCCGGGAACGACGAGGCCCAGGGCGTACGGCCCGACCACGAAGCCGCCGGCAAGCTCGCCGACCACCCCCGGCTGGCCGAGCCGTCGGAAGATCTCCTCGCCCACCTTCGCGGCGAGGATCAGGATGAAGAGCCCGACGAGGATGTCGAGCGTCTCCGCCGAGCCGGCGCCGGGTGGCGGGAGCGTGACGGCACGGGTCGGGTCGAGGGCGAGGAAGAGCGGCGTCATGGCCTAGACAAGGTACCGAAGCCAGACGTACACGCTCGAGATCACGAGCGACATGAACGCGATCAGGCCCCCGACGCGCAGGAACTGCCAGAAGGTGATCGGGTGCCCGGCTCGCGCGGCGGCGTTCGCGGCGACGACGTTCGCGGAGGCCCCGATGATCGTCGCGTTGCCCCCCAGGCAGGCGCCCAGCGCGAGCGCCCACCAGAGCGGCTCGACGTCGAGCCCGGCGGTCCCCAGCTGCTGCACGACGGGGATCATCGTGGCGGTGTAGGGGATGTTGTCGACGACGGCCGAGGCGATCCCGCTGACCCACAGCAGCCCGAGCGTCGTCACCGCCTCGTTCCCGCCGGTCACCTCCGCGAGCCAGGTGCCGATGCCGGTGATGACGCCGGTCGCCACCAGCCCCTCCACGAGGACGAAGAGGCCGACGAAGAAGAGGAGCGTCGACCAGTCGATCTCGCGGAAGAGCTCGTCCGGCTCCAGCCGCGTGACGAGCAGCAGCGCGACCGCGCCGAGGATGGCAATCGTGGCCGGCTGCTGGTGGATGACCGCGGCGAAGAGGAAGCCGGCGAGGGTCAGCCCCAGGACGGCCAGGCTGAGGCGCAGGAGGCGATGGTCGGAGATGAACTCCGATTCGTCGATCTCGAGAACCGCCGCCCGGACCTCGGGCGTGACGGCCATCCGGCCCCGGAACAGCAGCGCCATGAAGGCCACGAACGCCGCGAAGATCAGCAGCACCACGGGGGTCATGTTCAGCAGGAAGTCGCCGAAGGTCAGCCCCGCCGCCGAGCCGATGAGGATGTTCGGCGGGTCGCCGATCAGCGTTGCCGTCCCCCCGATGTTCGAGGCCAGCACCTCGGCCAGGAGGAAGGGGATCGGCGAGAGCCGCAGCGTCGCGGCGATGTAGAAGGTGACCGGCGCGAGCAGCACGATCGTCGTGACGTTGTCGAGGAACGCGCTGAGCAGGGCCGTGATCCCCGCGAGGAGCAGGAGGATCGTGAGCGGCTCGCCGCGGGCGAGGCGGACCGTGCGGACCGCGAGCCAGCCGAAGACGCCGGTCCGCCGCAGCACGGCGGCGATGACCATCATCCCCGCCAGCAGGAAGATCACGTTCCAGTCGACGGCGCCGAAGCCCGCCTCCTGGGTGACGATCCCGAGCAGGATGACGACCATGGCGCCCAGCAGCGCGGCGAGGGTCCGGTCGACCCGGTCCGAGGCGATCGCCCCGTAGGTGGCGACGAAGACCGCGACGGCGATCCAGGGTTCCACCGACCGAGGTCAGCCGGCCGTGACGGCGGCGGCGAGCTCGAGCCCGTCGACGTAGCCGATCGGGCGCCCGTCCGGGTCGACGACGTAGGCGCCCGAGAGCCCCCGGACGTGCATCAGGCGGAACGCCTCGGCCATCGTCGCCGCCGGCGAGAGCGCGGCGACCGGTCGCATCAGGTCGCCGGCGACCGTCGCCTCCACGTAGCGATCGAATTCCTGGACGCCGTCGACGTCCCGGATCTCGGTCAGCAGGGCCCCCGGGGCCAGGCGGCCGACGACCGCCGCGACGAGGTCGTGGGAGGTGACGACGCCGATCAGCACGCCCGCGCCGTCCACGACCCCCAGGACGCGCGTCGACGGCGAGGCGCCGGCGCGCCGGATGACGACGTCGAGATGGTCGTCCGCCGCGACGAGGACGGGCTCGATGGCCAGGAGCCCCTCGGCAGCCATGATCGGCGTCCGCGCGACCAGGGACGGGTTGGTCTGGGCCGTCGGCTCGACCGGCCCTTCATCCCCCATGTCGGGCGAATCGCCATGGCTCATGCCGCCCCGCCTACCACTCCGCCCGTTGCTGGCGGATGGCGATGCTCTGGAGCACGCCCAGCCCGATCGCCATGCTGACCAGCGACGAGCCGCCGTGCGTGATGAACGGCAGGGGGATCCCGGTGATGGGCATGACGCCGAGCACCATCCCCACGTTCACGGTCAGCTGGAAAAGGATCATCGACGCGATCCCCGCGCCGACCATGAGGCCGAAGGGGTCGCGCGAGCGCCAGGCGATGGCCAGCACCCGCCAGATGAGCGCTGCGAAGAGCAGGAAGACGACGACACAGCCGACGAAGCCGAGCTCCTCGGCAACGATGGCGAAGACGAAGTCGGTCGTCTGCACCGGCAGCAGGTCCGACTGGTTCTGGGCGCCGTTCGTGAGGCCCGCCCCCAGGAGCCCGCCCGACGCGACCGCCTGCTGGGCGGTGAGGAGCTGGAAGCCGGCCCCCAGGGGATCCTGGGCGGGGTCGAGGAAGCTCGTCAGGCGCTCGCGCTGGTAGTCGTGCAGGACGTACGTCCAGACGAGGGGCAGGGTGGCCAGCCCGACGGCGGTGAGCGCTGCCAGCCAGCGCAGGCTCGCCCCTGCCATGAACAGCATCCCGCCCAGGATGGCGAAGAAGACGAGCGAGGTCCCGAGGTCGGGCTGCATCAGGACGAGGATCCACGGCGGTGCCACCACGATGCAGGCCCCCAGGATCGAGGCGAGGGAGTCCAGCTTCTGCTCCCGGTCGGCGAGGTAGCGGGCGAGCACGAGGATCATGACGACCTTGGCGAGCTCGCTGAACTGGAACTGGAACCCCAGGACCGTGATCCACCGCGACGAGGCGGCATCCGAGTCGCCGAGCAGCAGCGTGGCCGCCAGGAGGAGCAGGTTGACGACGTAGATCGGCCACGTCAGCGTCCGCAGCCAGTGGTAGTCGAAGACGGTGACGGCAGCGTAGACGGCGAGCGCGATGCCGGCCCACATGAGGCCACGCGCGAAGGTTGTGCCGGCGACGAGCGCCTCTCCCAGCTGGGCCGTGGTGTGGCTGTACGCCATCGCGAGGCCGATCGTCGCGAGCAGGACCGCGTAGACGGTGAGCTGGATGTCGTAGTCGCGCCACGCCACGCCGGACGTCTTCGCCGCCAGGCCCGTCGACGCGCTCCGCTCGACGCGCAGGACGCCCATCAGGTGCGCCCCTGGTAGAAGTTCGTCCGCTTCAGGAGCTCCGGCAGGCGGTAGTCCTGCTTGATCCCGAAGTGGAGCTGCAGGTAGTACTTGGCGACCTCGGTGGCGACGTTGCCGAGCGTCCGCGAGTCGTACGTGAAGACGGCGAACGCGAGCTCCGAGTCGGGCTTCGTCACGCTGCCGTTCGGGTTGTCCTTCTTCCACGCCTTCTTGGGCACGAAGCCGGCGAACCAGTGGCTGTACGGGAGAACGCCGTTCTTGTCCCTGATCCCGAACTCGGCCGTGCCCGTCTTGCCCGCCACGACGATCGGGAGATCAGTGAGGTTGTACGTGTGGCCGCTCGTGACGACCCGCCGCGCCGCCTTGCGCATCGTCGTGAACACGGACGAGGGGGCCTTGACCTTGCGGATCAGGGCGGGCTCGAACGGACGGACCACGGTCCCGTCGGGCCCGAGGATCTCGCGCACGACCTGGGGCCGGTAGAGCTTCCCGCCGTTGGCGACCGTTGAGTAGGCGTTGGCCACCTGGAGGACCGTGGCGAGATCGTAGCCCTGGCCGATCCCGGCCTGGAGGACCTCGCCGGGATAGACCTCCTGCCCGTAGGTGTCCATCTTCCACTGGGTGGTGGGCACAAGCCCGGCGGCCTCGTTCGGGAGGTCGATGCCGGTCGGGCTGCCGAAGCCGAGCTGGCGCGCCCAGTAGCCGAGGCGGTTCATGCCCAGGCGGTGCGACAGCTGGTAGAAGTACGTGTCGCTGGAGTGGCCGAACCCCTCGTAGATGTTGAGGGGACCCCAGCCGCGCTTGTTCCACTCCCAGAACTTCGTCGTCCCGAGCTGGACGTATGGCTTGCTCAGGAGGGTCGACGTCGTCGTGATGATCTTGTCGGCGAGGGCGCCAGTCCCGGTCACCACCTTGTACGTCGACCCGGGTGGCTGGATGTCGCCGATCGCGTGGTTGATGAGCGGCTTGTTCGGGTTCTTGAGGAGCTTGGCGTACTCGGCGTTCGTGATGCCGCGCGAGAACTGGTTCGCGTCGTAGGTCGGGAAGCTGACCATGGCGAGCACCTCGCCGGTCTGCGGGTTCATCACGACCATCGCGCCGCGCTTGAGGCCGGCCTTCTGGAGGCCCCACAGGAGGGCCTTCTGGGCGAGCTTCTGCTCCTTCGTGTCGATCGTGAGGACGAGCGAGCTGCCGGCCGTCGGCGGGGTCTCGACGCCGATGACGCGCACGGTGCGCCCGGTGCCGTCCTTCTCGACGCGCTGCGTCCCGTACGTGCCACGAAGCTCCGTTTCGTAGACCAGCTCCACGCCCGCCTTGCCGATCCGGTCGTCCGGCAGGTAGCCCTTCTCCTTCAGCTCGGTGTACCCCTCCGGTGAGAGCGCGCCGGTGTAGCCCACGATCTGCGTGAGGAGCGTGCCACTCAGGTAGTCCCGGCGTGGCTCCACGGTCACCTCGACGCCGGGGAGCGTGAGGCCGTCCTCCGCGATGAGGCGGGCCGTCGCCTCGGGAACCTCGTGGGCGATGGCGACCGCGTCGAACCGCGAGATGGAACCCGCGTCGAGCGTGGAGTTGATCTCCGCGGGCGTGGTGTCGAGGAGCCCTGCGAGGCGCTCGACGACGTCCATCCGCCGGGTGAGCGGCAGGTCCGCGGGGCGGATGCGCACGGTGAAGGTCGGCACGCTCTCGACGAGGGGCCGCCCGGCGCGGTCGTAGATGAGCCCGCGCGTGGACGTGATGGGCTCGAGGGCGGTCCAGCGGGTGTCGCCGACCTGGACGGCGGGCGCGCCACCGGTCTGGGCCGGCCCCGTCAGCTGGAGCGACGACAGGCGCAGCGTGAGCCCGCTCAGGACGACGACGACGGCGATCCCGAAGATGACGAAGCGCGCGGGCCGCCGCTGCCGCGAGACGGGCTGCTCCAGGACGCTCACCAGTCCACCCGCTCGGCTTCCTGGCTGCGCGAGCGGCGCGCGATCGCGAGCGCCGGCGGCGCGAGGAGGGCGGCCACGATTGCCGCGGCGACGGCGGACGAGGCCATGCCGAGCGTCGGGTCGACGCCGGCCGGGACATCCCGAAGAGCCTCGTACAGGACCACCGTCAAAGGTGCCGCAACGCCCGCGAGGACGGCCGCGGTGACGACGATGACCGGGTAGCGGGCGCGCACGAACAGCCGGCCGACCACCCACGCAGCGCCGACGGCGAGAAGATCGATGAACGCGGTCAGCCCGAGCGGCCGCATCAGCAGTACGTCGATGACCAGCCCTCCGAGGAAGGCCCACACGAGGCCACCCTCGAGGCCCAGCGCCATCGTCCACACGACGGCGATGACGAGGACGAGATCGAGACCTCCGCCGCCTTCTGCGGCGAATGGCAGGACGGTTGACTGGATGAGCGCAGCCACTGCGGCGCCGACCGCGGCGAGAACCAGGCTCAAGACGGTCGTTCCTCAGTTCGCCCGCGGCCGCCGAACCTTGCCGGCCTGACCACGGGGTCTGCAGCCCGGAGTATACCGGTGGCCCTCCAAACGGGGCAACGGACGGTGTCCTGCTCGGCTTGTCGTGGGCGATTGGGCTGCTCACTGCCGAGTTCCCCGACTCGGTCTGGTGCGAAGTTGCCCCGAGAGCGTGGCCTCCGCTATGACGGGCGCCTCGCGCGGCGTCCACGCCGGGAACGGGCTCCCCGGGTGACGAGCGAACCCGGAGTCGGCGCGAACGGCGGCCGATGGGGCGGCATCTCGGCCCGGGGGCGGCATCTCGGCCGGGGGCGGCATCTCGGCCCGGGGGCGGCATCTCGGCCCGGGGGCGGCATCTCGGCCCAGGGCCACGGCCGATCGCCGGCGGGTGGGTTTCACGTGAAACATCGACTCGACGTTCTGCCGTGCTCGGTCAGGACGCGGCGCGGTCGGTCCCCACGCGCACGGCCCCGTTTCACGTGAAACCTCCTCGTCTGGGCCACGGCGGGTGACGCCGAGTGAAGTGACGGCAAAGCCGACGGTGAGGCTCGCCGGGCATGCTTTCCCAGCTCGTGCCCCGGCTCGGGCCCCCCGGCTCGGGCGCGGCCGACGCCCCCGCTCCCCCGACGTGGGTGCGAGCGATTTGGGCGCTCCGCAGAGGTGAGAATCGGCCCTCAATGGTAGACTTCACGATCGTGATCCCTGATCAGACTGGTTCCTAGGTGGGCCAGACGATTGCCTGCGCCAACCAGAAGGGCGGCGTGGGAAAGACGACCACCGTGGTCAACGTCGCCGCGTACCTCGCGGCAGATGGCGCGCGCGTCCTCGTCATCGACCTCGATCCCCAGGGCAACGCCACGAGCGGCCTCGGCGCGTCGCGCGCGACCGAGGGCGCGTCGGTCTACGAGGCCCTCGTCAACGGCGCCGCGCTCGGCGACCTGGCGGTCCCGACTGGGATCGCCGGCCTCGACCTGATCCCGTCCTCGATCGACCTGGCCGGTGCAGAGGTCGAGCTTGCCGGCGTCCCGCAGCGCGAGCGTCGCCTGGCTCGGCTCCTTCCGCCCGTTGCAGCGAGCTACGACCACGTGTTCCTCGACTGTCCCCCATCGCTCGGGCTGCTGACCGTCAATGCCCTCACCGCAGCCGACGCGGTGCTCGTGCCCCTGCAATGCGAGTACTACGCGCTCGAGGGGCTCAGCCAGCTCATCGCGACCATTCACCTGGTCCGCGACCATCTGAACCCGGCGCTGGCGGTGAACGGCATCGTCCTCACGATGTTCGACGGCCGCACGAACCTCTCGACGGAGGTCGCCGCCGAGGTCAGGCGACACCTCACCGACGCCGTCTACGACACGGTCGTCCCGCGGAGCGTCCGTCTCGCCGAGGCACCCAGCCACGGCCGCCCGATCGCGCAGTACGCGCCCGAGAGCCGAGGAGCAGTCGCGTATCGCGCCCTCGCGACCGAGCTGCGTCGCCGGGGTATGCGCCCTGCGGTCGGAGGCGCGGCATGACCGCCCGACCCGCGCGCCCGTCGACCCTCGGACGCGGTCTCGCCGCGCTCATCCCCCAGGCGGTCGCCTCGACACCCGGACCTGCCGAGATCCCCATCGATCGGATCGAGCGAAACCCTCACCAACCACGAACGTCCTTCGAGGAGGAGGCGCTCGCGGAGCTCGCCGCCAGCATCGCCGCTCACGGCGTCCTGCAGCCGGTGCTCGTCACAGAGACGCTGGACGGATACCGGCTCGTCGCCGGCGAACGGCGGCTCCGCGCCGCCCAGCTCGCGGGGCTGGTGCGTATCCCCGCCGTGATCCGGCAGGCCAGCGAGCAGGATCAGCTCGAGCTCGCCCTCGTCGAGAACCTCCAGCGCGCGGATCTCAACGCCATCGAGGCAGCGCGCGCCTATCGGCAGCTCCGTGATCTGTTCGGCCTGACGAACGAAGCAATCGCAGATCGTGTCGGTAAGGCAAGACCGACGGTAACGAACACCCTGCGCCTGCTCGACCTCGAGCCGGACGTCCAGGCATCGATCGAGGCCGGGCGCATCGGAGAGGGGCATGGCCGGGCCCTGCTCGGGCTGGCGCCGACCGCACAGCGCGAGCTGATGGCTCTCGCCGTTGCCCGGGGGTTGTCCGTGCGCCAGGTGGAGGAGCTGGCGCGCCGGCTGCGCGACGCGGGAGAGGGTGTGCCACGACGGGCGGCTGCGCCGGCCCGCACCGCGGACGCCGAGATCGAGCGGGTGGAGGACGACCTCCGGCGCGCGCTGGGCACGAAGGTGCGGCTCGCGCGGACCCGTCGCGGCGGCCGGATCATCATCGAGTGGTACAGCGACGAGGAGCTCGGACGGCTCTACGAGCGGTTGACCGGAGGGAACGCGTGACGGATCGAGCTCCAACGAGCTCCGGGGGCCAGGTGCCGGGCGGAAGATCCCGCCGCAGCGGTGGCGGCGATTACACGGCGGCGAGCATCCAGGTCCTCGAGGGCCTGGAGGCGGTGCGGCGTCGCCCGGGCATGTACATCGGCTCGACGGACGTTCGGGGCCTTCACCACCTCGTGTGGGAGGTCGTCGACAACTCGATCGACGAGGCAATGGCGGGGCATGCCACGCGGATCGAGGTGCGGATCCTCCCTGATGGGAGCGTCGTGGTGACCGATGACGGCCGCGGCGTCCCCGTCGGGAAGCACGCAACCGGCAAGGACGCCCTCGAGGTGGTCCACACCGTGCTCCACGCGGGCGGCAAGTTCGGCGGTGGCGGCTACAAGGTCTCCGGCGGCCTCCACGGCGTCGGCGTGAGCGTCGTCAACGCCCTCTCGGAGTGGATGCGGGTCGAGACCGCCCGCGACGGGTACGTGTGGGCCCAGGAATACGCGCGGGGCAAGCCGGCGACGCCGGTCACGAAGGTCGGCCCGCAGGGAAGCCGCCGCGGCACGCGAACCGCGTTCCGGGCCGACCACGAGGTGTTCGAATCCACGGACTTCAGCTTCGACACGATCTCCCAGCGCCTGCGCGAGTCCGCCTACCTCAACAAGGGCCTATGGATCATGCTGCTCGACGAGCGCGCCGATCGCGAGCGGTCCTTCTACTTCGAGGGCGGGCTGGTCTCCTTCGTGCGGCACCTGAACCGCCGCAAGGAGGTGCTCCACGCGCGGCCGATCGCGGTCGAGAAGCGCGACGGAGCGACGACCATCGAGGTCGCCCTCCAGTACAACGACTCCTTCACCGAGAACGTGTTCGCCTTCGCCAACAACATCAACACCGTCGATGGCGGGACGCACATCACCGGCTTCCGCGCTGCCCTGACGACGTCCCTGAACGACTGGGCGCGGCGCGCGGGCGTGCTCAAGGACAGCGACGCCAACCTCACCGGCGACGACGTCCGCGAGGGCCTCACGGCGGTCGTGTCGGTCAAGCTCGTCGAGCCCCAGTTCGAGGGCCAGACCAAGGCCAAGCTCGGCAACGCCGAGGTCAAGGGGCAGGTGCAGGCAGCCGTCAGCGAGGGGATTGCCCAGCACCTCGACGAGAACCCGGCCGATGGCCGCCGGATCATCGAGAAGAGCCTGACGGCGGCGCGCGCCCGTGAGGCGGCCCGGAAGGCGCGTGACCTCGTGATCCGGAAGGGCGCGCTCGAAGGGATGTCCCTGCCGGGCAAGCTCGCCGACTGCCAGGAGCGCGACCCCGCCAAGAGCGAGCTCTATATCGTGGAGGGCGACTCGGCGGGCGGCTCGGCGAAGATGGGCCGCGATCGCCGCTTCCAGGCCATCCTGCCGTTGCGGGGCAAGGTCCTCAACGTCGAGAAGGCCCGGCTCGACCGGGTGCTCTCGAGCGAGAACGTCCGGCCCCTGATCATCGCCCTGGGGGCCGGGATCGGCGAGACCTTCGACCTCGCCAAGCTGCGCTACCACCGGATCATCATCATGACCGACGCCGACGTCGACGGCGCTCACATCCGGACGCTGCTCCTGACCCTCTTCTACCGCCACATGCCGCAGGTGATCGAGAACGGCCACCTGTACATCGCCCAGCCTCCGCTCTACCGCGTGAGCACCGGGAAGGTGACCCTCTACGCCCAGAGCGAGAGGGAGCGCGAGGCAGCGATCAAGAAGCTCAACGCGAAGAGCGTGAGTGTCCAGCGCTTCAAGGGCCTCGGCGAGATGAACGCCGACCAGCTCTGGGAGACCACGATGAACCCGGAGACGCGGCTGCTCCTGCGGGCCGGGATCGACGACGGAGTCGAGGCCGACGAGATCTTCACCATGCTCATGGGCGAGAAGGTCGCGCCGCGCAAGGAGTTCATCAAGTCCGAGGCCCGGAAGGTCCGCAACCTTGACGTCTGACGTCGCGACGTCGAGCGGCCGCTTCGTGGTCACGCCTCACGCCTGCTTCGCGTGCGGCGAGCTGAACACGCATGGCCTGCACCTCGGCCTCCACGTCGCGGGCGACAGCTGCTGGACGGAGCTGACGCTCCAGCCCGACTTCCAGGGCTGGGAGGGCATCGCCCACGGGGGGATCGTGGCGACCATCCTCGACGAGGTGATGGGCTGGGCGCTGGCCAGCCTGGATTCCTGGGGCTACACCGCGAAGCTGTCGATCGAGTACCGGCGACCGGTCCCGATCGGTGCCCGGATCAGGGGCGAGGGGCGGGTCGTCGAGCAGCGACGGCGACTGCTCACCACGACCGCCCGCCTGTTCGACCCGGCCTCGGGCGAGGTCTACGCCACGGCCGAAGCACTCTACGTCGCGGCGCCCGTGGCGCGGCGGGAGGAGCTCAAGGCTCGCTATGGGTTCCGCCTGGTGCGCGATGGAGCCGGGTCAGGCGGCGAGTCTTCGGGGGGTGGGTCGTGAGCGGGGCCGCCACCGCGGGGGCCGCCACCGCGGGGGCCGCCACCGCGGGGGGCGACGCCATGCTGCCGGCATCGGCGACGAGGGCCGCTCCGACGACGCGCAGCGACGTGGTCCCCCGGCCGGCGAGCGCAACCACCACGGCCGCCAGACGGTTCGTGGCGGATCGCCTGCCAGTGGCACGAGCGCTGGGCGCGGCACTCGCCGCCGAGATCGACGACCCGGACGCCTTCGTCACGGCGACCCGCAGGGGCCTCGCCGCCGTGGCCGACCCGGCCTGCCGGGCGGGCCAGCAGCTGGTGGCCCCGGGCATCGGCCCGACGCTCGGCGTCCGAACGCCGCTCCTGGATGCCACCGTCGGCGCGCTGCGACGCGAGGTGCGCGGGGTGCGGCCGGCACGCCTGCTGGTCGTCGCCGACGCCCTGGCCCGCGACGAGCTGCGCGAGCTCCGCTGGATGGCCATCCGGATCATGGCCTGGGTCCTCCCCGAGGACCCCGAGCGCGCATGGCAGGTCCTCCGCCGGGTCGGCCGCGAGGCGGACGACTGGATCACCGTCGACACCCTGGCCGCCATCGCCGCCGCGGGGATCGTGCGCGAGGCGTACCGCTGGGCGGAGCTGGAGCAGCTGGTGTTCAGCCCGATCCGCTGGGAGCGTCGCCTGGTCGGCTCCACGATCGCCACCCTCCCGCACGTCGACCACGCTTCCGGGCAGACTGACGCCCTGGTGGCCCGCGGGCTCGACCTCGTCGGCCAGCTGATCGGCGACTCGGAGCCCGACGTCCAGAAGTCGCTTTCCTGGGCCCTCCGGGAGCTGGCACGCGTGGACCCTGCCGCCGTCGCGGCGTTCTGCCGGGCCGAGGCGGACCGGTCGGCGACGGACCGGGACGGCCACCGGGCGTGGGTGCTCCGGGATGCGCTCCCGAAGCTGCCGGCGGCCGACGCACACGCCGTTCGCGAGGCCCTGGCGGGGGTCCGCCGGACGCCGGACGCGCCGTCGACCTCCCGCGCCGCCGCCACCGCAGCTGCCTTCACCTCCGCCGGGCTCGGCCGCCCGCTCCCGGAAGCTCCCCTGACATGAGCCGACGACACGGCGCCGCGGGCCGACCCGGCACCGCAGCACGACCCATCTCGGTGGGCGGGCCCGCCACAGCGGCCCGGCCCACAGCCCGCCACCGGAGAACGCGACCGTGACCGACAACCTGGGCGACGTCCGCACGATCCGCATCGAGGACGAGATGCGGACGTCCTACCTCGACTACGCGATGAGCGTGATCGTGGCCCGCGCCCTGCCGGACGTCCGCGACGGGCTCAAGCCGGTCCACCGGCGGATCCTCTACACGATGGGGGAGATGGGGCTGTCTGCGACCAGCTCCTACCGGAAGTGCGCCGCGATCGTCGGCGAGGTGATGGGCAAGCTCCACCCACACGGCGACGCGGCAATCTACGACGCGCTCGTCCGGCTGGCCCAGGACTTCTCGATGCGCTACCCGCTCATCGACGGCCAGGGCAACTTCGGCTCGGTCGACGGTGACTCCGCGGCGGCGATGCGCTACACGGAGGCGCGCCTGACCGCGATCGCGGCGGAGATGCTCGCGGACATCGACAAGCAGACGGTCGACTTCGCCGACAACTACGACGGCCAGCACCGCGAGCCGACGATCCTCCCGGCGAAGCTGCCGAACCTCCTGATCAACGGGTCGTCGGGGATCGCGGTCGGGATGGCGACGAACATCCCGCCCCACCACCTCGGCGAGATCGTGGACGCCACGATCGCCCTGATCGACGACCCGGAGCTGACGTCGGACGACCTGTGCGCCTACGTGAAGGGCCCCGACTTCCCGACGGGCGGCTCGATCTTCCGCTACGAGCAGCAGAAGAACACGATCACCGGGATCACCGAGACGGTGGACGCGATCCGCCAGATGTACGCCCACGGGCATGGACGCGTCGTCATGCGCGCCCAGGTCGCCTTCGAGGAGGCCCGCCGCGACCGCGTCGCGATCATCGTCAGCGAGCTCCCGTACCAGGTGAACAAGGCCACGCTCCTCGAGAAGATCGCGGACCTCGTGAAGGACAAGCGCATCGACGGGATCGCCGACCTGCGCGACGAGTCCGACCGGGACGGCATGCGGATCTACATCGAGGTCAAGAACGACGCCAACCCGCACACGGTGCTGAACAACCTGTTCAAGCACACGCCGATGCAGCTGGCCTTCAACCTCAACATGCTGGCGCTGGTCGACGGGCAGCCCCAGACGCTGCCCCTCAAGTCCGTCCTCGCCCACCATGTCGAGCACCGTCGCGAGATCGTGCGCCGCCGGACGGAGCACGACCTGGGCAAGGCCCGCGAGCGGGCCCACGTCCTCGAGGGCCTCAAGATCGCCCTCGACCACCTCGACGAGGTCATCCGGACGATCCGGGAGTCGGCCGACGTCGACACCGCCCGCCGGAACCTGATCGCGGCCTTCGGCCTCTCCGAGATCCAGGCCCAGGCGATCCTCGACATGCGCCTCGCCCGCCTGGCGGCGCTCGAGCGCAAGAAGATCGAGGACGAGTACCTCGCCATCATCCAGCTGATCGCCGAGCTGGAGGACATCCTGGCCAACCCGGCCCGCGTCCTCTCGATCATCAAGGACGAGCTCCTCGAGCTGAAGCGGAAGTACGCCGGCGAGCGCCGGACGCGCGTCGTCGACGACTCGAGCCGCGAGATGACCGACGAGGACCTGATCGCGGACGAGGACGTCGTCGTCACGATCAGCGGCCGCGGCTACATCAAGCGCCAGCCGGTGGCCACCTACCGGCGCCAGGGTCGCGGCGGGAAGGGGATCATCGGCCACGTCACCCGCGAGGAGGACGCCGTCGACAGCCTCCTGGTCGCCAACACGCACGACTGGGCGCTCTTCTTCACGAACCGCGGCCGCGTCTTCAGCGCGAAGGTCCATTCCGTGCCGGACGCCAGCCGCCAGGCGAAGGGGATCCCGATCATCAACCTGCCGGGTGTCCAGGTGGAGGGCGGCGAGGTCCCCACGGCCACGCTCGTGGTCCCCGACTTCGGGGCCGGGAAGTACCTGGTGATGGCCACGCGCCGCGGGGTGGTCAAGAAGACGCCGCTGGAACAGTTCGAACGGGTCCGCTCCTCGGGGATCCGGGCGATCACCCTCGCCGACGACGACGAGCTGGCCTGGGTGGACGTCGCAACGGGTCGTGACGACGTCATCATCGCCACCGCGCTCGGCAAGCTCGCCCGCTTCGCGGAGACCGAGGTCCGGGCGATGGGCCGGGACGCTGCCGGCGTGATCGGCATCCGCCTGGCCCGTGCCGGCGACGAGGTCGTCTCGATGAGCGTCGTGCAGCCGGAGCGCGACCTGCTCGTGCTGACCGAGACCGGGTACGGCAAGCGCGTCGGCCTCGCCGAGTTCCGGCGCAAGCATCGCGGCGGGCAGGGCGTGATGCTGATCCCGCTCGAGGGACGCAAGACCGGGCGGGTCGCCGCCGTCCAGCAGGTGACGGAGGAGGACGACGAGCTGCTCCTCATCAGCGCCGCCGGCCAGGTCGTGCGCACCGAGACCAACACGATCAACCGGTACTCGTCCGGAGCGCGCGGCGTCATCACGATGCGCCTCAACGAGGGCGACCGGGTCGTCGGCATCGCCGCCTTCCGGGAAGGGCTGGCAGAGCGGGGAGGCATGGGCGACAATGACGGCCCCGAGGCGGGGCCGGACCCGGGGAGCGGCCCCGCGGACGCTTGACGGGGTTCGGCGCGGAGGAGGCTCTGGTGTACTCCGACTCGTTCGACGTCTACAGCGGGAACGCCAACCCGGGCCTCGCCCGCAAGATCTGCCGCTATCTCGGTGTGCCCCTCGGCCAGGCGGAGGTCTTCTCGTTTGCCAACGAGAACATCTTCGTGAAGATCCTGGACAACGTCCGCGAGAAGGACGTCTTCCTCATCCAGCCGACCTGTCGTCCCGTGAACCAGTCGATCATGGAGCTCCTGATCATGATCGACGCCTTCAAGCGGGCGAGCGCGGGCCGGATCACGGCCGTCGTCCCGTACTACGCCTACGGCCGCTCGGACAAGAAGGACCAGCCGCGCGTCCCGATCACGGCCCGCCTCGTGGCCGACATGATCACCGTGGCCGGCGCCGACCGGGTGCTCTCCATGGACCTTCACCAGGGCCAGATCCAGGGCTTCTTCAACATCCCGGTCGACGAGCTGACCGCCGTCCACCTCCTCTCCAACTACTTCCGCCAGAAGCACCTCGAGGACCTCGTGGTCGTCACCGACCTCGGCTTCGCCAAGCGCGCCCGCACCTTCGCGGAGCTCCTCGACGCGCCCCTGGCGATCATCGAGAAGCGCCGTGTCGGCAACCTGGACCGGGCCGAGGTCATGAACGTCATCGGCGAGGTCCGCGACCGGCGGGCGATCATCGTGGACGACGAGGTCGACACCGGCGGGACGCTGTTCGAGGTGGTCCGGGCCCTCGAGCGCGAGGGCGTCGAGGAGATCTACGCCTGCGCGACCCACGGCGTCCTCTCCGACCCGGCCGTGGACCGGATCGCCGGGTCGGGGCTCCGGGAGGTGGTCCTGACCGACTCCATCCCGCTGCCGCCCGAGAAGCGGCTGCCGCTGATCACCACGCTCTCGGTGGCACCGCTCATCGGGGAGGCGATCCGCCGAATCCACCGCGGCGAGTCCGTGGGCGCCCTCTTCTCGTCGGAGGTGACCCTGACCCAGGAGATGATCCTGTGGGAGGACGGCATCGAGCACACCGTCGACGCGCGCACCGGCGCGCACCTCGAGGGAGACCACGGGGGCGCCGAGCACCCCGAGCAGGCCGGCGACCGCACCACGCCCATCCCCACCGCCGGCGCCGCGCCGGCAAGCATTGCGGGAGACCGATGACCCTCCAGCTTCACCGCCCCGACGGCGACGGCGGCCTCGAGCCGCAGACCGAGACCCCGAAGGACTGGCGCGACCAGCTCGCGTCGCCGCGCTGGAACGCCTCGCCGCTGAAGAACACCGAGATGAATCCGACCCGGACCTCGATGGCAGTCGTCTTCTGGCTGGCTCTCGGTGGGCTGACGTTCGTGCTCCTCCTCGTCGGCTATGGCACCGGCTTCTGGAGGTAGCGCCGGCGAGCCCGGCGAGCCCGCAGTGACGGCCGAGCCGGGTGACCCTGTCGAACCGGCCGGGCGGGGTGAGCCGGGCGTTCGACCGGCCCGCCGGCGAGCCTCCGGCGGGGTCTCGGTGATTGCCGGCGGCCTCCTGCAGGACCTGGAGGAGCGCCTGCGGCGCGACCTTGCGCCGATCGAGGAGCGGGTCCGGCCCGGCGAGGAGACGCGGGGCATGGTCGGCGCATCGGGCGGCGAGCCGGAGGATCCCATGGTGATCGTCCTGCCGCGATCGATCGACGAGACCAGCGACCCAAGCTGAACGCAGGCCGCCCGCGGGGACGCGCGGAGGCCGCGCGCGGGACGCCGGACAAGCAGGGGCGTGGCACGGGCCCGCCCTGGGCCGCCGGCGGCCCCCGAACGGACCCGCCCCTATACTGTCGCGGCCATGGTCATGGGCTTCCTTTCCCAATTCGTCGATTCCAACGACCGCGAGGTCCGGCGCATCCAGCCTCTCGTCGACGCGTGCAACGCGCTCGAGGCCGAGCTGGAGCGCGAGTCCGACGCGGAGATCCGCGCGCGCGCCGACGAGATCCGCGCCGAGCTCGCCGAGCTGCAGGCCGAGTTCGGCCCGACGAAGGACGAGCTCGAGCAGGACGACCCCGAGCGACGCCGGGACATGGAGAAGGCACGCCGGAGGAAGGAGAACGAACGGCTCCAGGCCGCCCTCGACGAGGTTCTCCCCGAGGTGTTCGCGGGCGCCCGGGAGGCCATGAGGCGCACCCTGGGCATGCGGCACTTCGACGTCCAGCTCATCGGCGGCGCCGTCCTCCACCAGGGCAAGATCGCCGAGATGCGGACCGGCGAGGGCAAGACCCTCGTGGCTCCCCTCGCCGCGATCCTCAACGGCCTGACGGGCCGGGGCGTCCACGTCGTCACCGTCAACGACTACCTGGCCCGCCGCGACGCCCAGTGGATGGGCCCGATCTTCCACTTCCTGGGCCTCTCCGTCGGGATCATCGTCCACGACACGGCGTACGTCTTCGAGCCCGGGTATCCCACCACCGACGAGCGCCTGGTCAACCTGCGCCCGGTCACGCGTCGCGAGGCCTACGCCGCCGACGTCACGTACGGCACGAACAACGAGTACGGCTTCGACTACCTGCGCGACAACATGGTCACGGAGCTGGACCAGCGGGTCCAGCGCGAGCGCTTCTTCGGGATCGTCGACGAGGTCGACAACATCCTCATCGACGAGGCGCGCACGCCGCTCATCATCAGCGGCCAGGCCGAGGAGTCGGCGGACCTCTACTACACCTTCGCCCGCCTGGTCCCGAAGCTCCAGCCGCGCCCCGAGGGCGCCGAGGAGGGCGGCGACTACTTCGTCGACCTCAAGGACAAGGCCGTCTCGCCGACCGAGGACGGCGTGGACAAGATGGAGAAGCTGCTCGGCGTCACCAACCTCTACGACGCCGACCCGCGGCTGGCGCGCCACTTCGAGCAGGCCCTGCGTGCCCACGCCCTCTACCGGCGCGACAAGGACTACCTCGTCAAGGACGGGGAGATCGTCATCGTCGACGAGTTCACCGGGCGCCAGATGCCCGGCCGCCGCTGGAGCGAGGGGCTCCACCAGGCGATCGAGGCCAAGGAGGGGCTGCGGGTCCAGCGCGAGTCGGTGACGCTCGCCACGATCACCTTCCAGAACTACTTCCGCCTCTACGACAAGCTGGCCGGCATGACCGGCACGGCGATGACCGAGGGCGAGGAGTTCCACAAGATCTACAAGCTCGAGGTCGTCGCGATCCCGACGAACCAGCCGATGATCCGCGACGACGACGCGGACCTCGTCTTCCGCAACGAGATCGGCAAGTTCAACGCCGTCATCGACGAGATCGAGGAGATGACCGGGGCGGGCCGTCCCGTGCTCGTCGGCACGGTCTCCGTCGAGAAGTCGGAGATCCTCGGCGAGATGCTCCGCCAGCGCGGCATCAAGCACGAGGTCCTGAACGCCAAGTTCCACGAGAAGGAGGCCGGCATCGTCGCCCAGGCCGGGCGCAGCGCGGCCGTGACGATCGCCACCAACATGGCCGGCCGCGGGACCGACATCGTCCTCGGCGGCAACCCGGCGGGCCTCACCTCGGAGCTGCTGCACCAGCGCGGCCTCAACCCGGCCGAGGTCGACAAGGAGACCTACGACGCCGTCTTCCGCGAGGCGAAGGCGCGGTGCGACGCGGAGCACGAGGTCGTGGTGGCGGCCGGCGGACTCCACATCGTCGGCACGGAGCGCCACGACAGCCGCCGGATCGACAACCAGCTCCGCGGCCGCGCCGGCCGCCAGGGCGACCCGGGCTCCTCCCGCTTCTACCTGTCCCTCGAGGACGACCTGATGAAGCGGTTCGCGTCGGACCGCGTGGCCGGCCTCATGGAGCGCCTGGGCCTCGAGGACGACGTGGCGATCGAGTCGCGGATGGTCAGCAAGACGATCGAGAGCGCCCAGAGTCGCGTCGAGGGCTTCAACTTCGACATCCGAAAGCGCGTCGTCGAGTTCGACGACGTCATCAACAAGCAGCGCGAGACGATCTACGCCGAGCGCGACAAGGTCCTCCACAACGAGAGCCTCGGCGACACCGTCCGGGCCTTCCTCGACGAGGAGATCGACGCGCTGCTCGACCAGTTCTGCGAAGGCGATCATCCCGACGACTGGGGCATGGAGGGCCTGGCGGCGGCCGTTCGGGCGATGGGCCTCGACGGACCCGGCACGAGCGAGGACGACCTGTGGGAGGTCGGCAGCCGCGAGGCGCTCGCCGGCCACCTGCGCGAGCTCGCCGACGCCCGCCTCGACGCCAAGGCCGCAGAGGCGGGCGAGACCGACTGGGCGATGGTCGAGCGGCTGGTCCTCCTGCGCACGATCGATTCACTGTGGGTCGAGCACCTGACCGAGCTCGACGACATGCGTCGCGGCATCGGGCTCCGCGGGTACGCCCAGCAGGACCCCCTCAACGAGTTCAAGAAGGAGGCTTTCTCCCTCTACGACCAGCTCCGCGCCCTGATCCGGCACCAGGTGGCGACGACGATCTTCCGGGTCCAGATCGTGAAGCAGCCGTCGGTCCAGACGCCGGACGAGTCGCAGCTCGCGGCGAGCCTCGCGGCCGGGGCGACCGCGCTCGCGACCGCGGGTCGCAGGGAATCGACGCCCGTCCCGGCGGCCAGCTCCTCGGGCACCTCGGCGGGGGCGGCGGGCACCTGGACCGGCGGCGCGGCAACCCCGGCCGGCGCGACCGGCGTGACCGGCGCGGCACCTCGCGGCGCGCCCGGCGGTGACGGCGGGATCGTGGCGAAGGGCCTCCCCACCGGCCCCGCGATCCGGGCGATGCAGCAACAGGTCGGCGACCGCGCGGTCGCCCCGTCCGCCGGCGCCGGCGCCGGCGCGAAGCTGGGCCGCAACGACCCGTGCTACTGCGGATCGGGCCTCAAGTACAAGAAGTGCCACGGCCGATGACGGCGTCCCGCCACACGTCGGGCGGACGGACGCTCGCCGCGGTCGCCGTCCTGGGCCTGGTGGGCGCCGTCGTCGTGACGGGCTTTGCCACGTTCCGCGTCTGGCAGCGCGGGAACCTCGACGAGGTGGCCCAGGTCGAGGCGGTCGACGCGATCGTCGTCCTCGGGGCGGCGCAGTACAACGGGCGGCCCTCGCCGGTCTTCCAGGCGCGGCTGGACCACGCGATCGATCTCTGGCGGGCGGGCCGAGCCCCGCTGCTCGTCACGACCGGCGGCGGCCAGGAGGGAGATCGCACGACCGAGGCCGCGACGGGCCGCGCGTATGCCATCGCGCAGGGCGTTCCCGCCGAAGCCATCCTGATGGAGGACCGCGGCCGGTCGACCCAGGAATCGCTCGAGGCCGTCGCCGGCATCCTGAAGGAGCAGGGCGCAGGGTCGACGGTCTTCGTGTCCGACCGGCTGCACATGCTCCGCGTGATGCGGATCGCCAAGGATCTCGGGATCGACGCGTACGGGTCGCCGGCCACCGACTCGCCGAGCGACGCCACGCTGTCGCGGCGGCTGGACGCGACCATGCACGAGCTCGGCGCCCTGGCCTGGTACGGCCTCGTGGGGCGGCCGGCCCCCGGTCAGCCGACGCAGACCGCGCGTTCCTGACGGCCGCCGGCACCACCGCCCGTCCCGGCCCCCGGCGACGCCACCGTGCGACGCGCCGGCGTGCTGCTCACGCCGGTCGCGCCGAAAACTCCCTCTTGGCCGCTCGGCGTTCCGCGCATATACTCCGGAGCGATGTTGCGCACGCACGCGGCGAGCGCACCCGGTGGCCCCAGCCGTCGGGCCGCTGCGTCGTCGCGTGCCGCAGCCGGCCGGAGCGAGGGAGTGGTGAAGCAGGTCGAGGACGCCGTATTCGTCGATCTCATCGCCTGTGAGCGCGACTGCCGGTCCTGCAGCTATGCCGCGGCGCTCGACTGCGATGGCAACTGCGGCGTTTGTCCGCACAACTCGTACTGCCCCTGCGTGAACCCCGTCGTCGCTCGGAGCAAGACGGCCCTCCGGCTGATCGAGCTCCGACCGATCCTGCTCCAGGACGCGCGAGGCCAGGTCTAGGTGGATCGGGCCGAGCTTCGCGACCTCGTCGAGCGGATCCGCGCGACCTCGGGGCGTCTTTGACCTCGCCGCACGCGAAACACGCCTCGCCGAGCTCGAGGGACTGACCTCCGCGCCCGGCTTCTGGGACGATCAGCGCGTGGCCCAGAAGGTCCTCCGCGAGGCCGACGGCCTTCGCTCCGAGATCGACCTGTGGCGCGACATCGAGGCCCGGGCGACCAGCCTCGAGGAGCTCTACGACCTGGCGACCGAGGCCGGCGACGCCGACATGCTGGCCGAGATCGAGCAGGACACCGACGCCCTGCGAGCGACCTACGAGCTGGAGCGAACTGCTCTCCTCTTCTCCGGCGAGTACGACGGCGGGAACGCCCTGATCTCGATCAGCGCCGGTGCGGGCGGGACCGAGGCGACCGACTGGGCGGAGATGCTCCTCCGGATGTACCTCCGCTGGGCCGAGCGCCACCGCTTCAAGACCGAGATCGTGGACCAGACCGAGGGCGAGCAGACCGGCCTCAAGAGCGTCACCGTCGCCGTCACCGGCCGGCGGGCGTACGGCTGGCTGTGCGCCGAGCGCGGCGTTCACCGCCTCGTCCGGATCAGCCCGTACGACGCCCAGAAGCGACGCCAGACGACCTTCGCGCTCGTGGAGGTGCTGCCCGAGGTCGACGACGACGTAGTGGAGATCGAGCTCGACTGGGACGAGATCCGGGTGGACACGTACCGCAGCCAGGGCGCCGGCGGCCAGCACGTCAACAAGACCGACTCCGCCGTCCGGCTGACCCACTTCCCGACCGGGATCGTCGTCCAGAGCCAGAACGAGCGCTCCCAGACCCAGAACAAGGAGACGGCGATCAAGGTCCTCAAGGCGCGGATGCTGGAACGGCTCCTCGAGGAGAAGGAGGCCGAGCTCCGGCGCCTCAAGGGCGAGCACGTCGAGGCGGGCTGGGGGAACCAGATCCGGAGCTACGTGCTGCACCCGTACCAGATGGTCAAGGACCACCGCACGGGCCATGAGACCTCCAACACGACCGCCGTCCTCGACGGCGACCTCGACGTCTTCATGCAGCTCGAGCTGGAGCGCGAGGCGACGGGCACGCCGATCGCGGGCGTCGCCGAGCCGGCGTGACCGTTCCGTCGCCGGGCGGGATCTCGATCCGCCCGGCGCGGTCGGACGACCTGGCCGCCTGCGCCGACGTGTGGATCTCCGGCCTCGACGGCTACGGCGGGCGCGTCGGCCGGCTGCCGGTCGCGGTCGCGCCAGGCTCGCTGGTCCCCATGCTCGAGCACTTCCGGTCGACGGACCCGCAGCGGTTCCTCGTTGCGGAGCGCGCCCGGCCCGACGGCGAGGTGGTGGTCGTCGCGTTCGCCTCCGCCCTCCGGCGGTCCGACGTGTGGTTCCTGGCGATGCTCTTCGTGCGTCCGGACGAACAGGCCCGGGGCCTCGGCCGAGCGCTCCTGGAGGCGCTTCTGCCGTCCCCCGGCGATCGCGCGCGACGCGCGACCTGCACCGACGCCGCCCAGCCCATCTCCAGCGCGCTGTACGCCCGGTACGGGATCGTCCCTCGCGTGCCGATCCTCGAGCTCGTCGGTCGCCCGGACCCGTCGCGCCTCGCGCCACTCCCCGGCGGCGTGCGGGCGGTCCCCTTCGAGGTTCTCGGTGCGGGGCCGGTCGACGGGGCCGGCGCGCGCCACCTGGCGGCGAGCCTCGCCGCGCTCGACCTCGCGAGCCTCGGCTACGCCCATCCCGAGGACCACGCGATGCTGGCGACCACGGGCCGCCTCGGCTACCTGTACGTGGGCGGCGACGGCCGGAGCGTGGGCTACGGCTACACGTCGCGCGTGGGGCGCGTGGGCCCCGTCGCGGTGGAGGACGAGGCGCTCCTGCCGGGCGTCCTCGGGCACCTCCTTCGCGCCGTCGAGCCGGCAGGGGCCTTCGCCGGGTGGATCCCGGGCGCCGCCGGGCAGGCCGTGACGGCGCTCCTCGAGGCCGGGCTCCTCTTGGAGGACTTCCCGGCCCTCCTCTGCTGGGACCGGCCGTTCGCCGACTTCTCGCGCTACGTTCCCATCACGCTCGCGCTGCCGTGAGGCCCGCGAAGTCCCGGGCGCGACGGATCGGTCCGTCGGTGGTAGCCTCGCCCCGATCGTGACGAGCGCCACCCTCCCCCCGCCGGCCGCCGATCCCGCTCCGGGCCCCGAGCCGGTCCCGGGTGCCGGCGCCGCCGCGCGTCCCGTCCTCGCCCTCCGCGGCGTGGGCAAGACCTATCCCAACGGCAAGGTCGCCCTGCGCGACATCGACCTGGTTCTTGACGAGGGCGAGTTCGTCTTCCTCGTCGGCCCCTCAGGCGCCGGCAAGTCGACCCTCCTCAAGCTCCTGATCCGGGACGAGCTTCCCACCGCCGGCGAGGTCGTCGTGGACGGGCGTGATCTCGCGCGCGAACCGCGGCGCCGGATCCCCGAGCTGCGGCGCCGGATCGGGATCGTCTTCCAGGACTTCAAGCTGCTCCCGACCCGGTCCGTCCGCGAGAACGTGGCCTTCGCGCTGGAGGTGACGGGAACGCCCCGGCGGCGCATCGCGCCGGCCGTGGATCGCGCCCTCGCCGTGGTCGGCCTCAGCGCCCAGGCGGACCAGCTGCCGGTCACCCTGTCGGGCGGCGAGCAGCAGCGGACGGCCATCGCCCGGGCGCTCGTGCACGAGCCGCGCCTCTTCATCGCCGACGAGCCGACCGGCAACCTGGACCCGCTCATCTCCTGGGAGATCATCCAGCTCCTTCTCCGGATCAACGAGCTCGGGGTCACGGTCCTGATGGCGACCCACAACGCCGAGGTCGTCACCTCTCTCCGCCGGCGGGTCGTCGGGCTCGAGGAGGGACGGATCGTCCGGGACGAGGTCGGCGGCTACCACCGCGAGGACTGACGGCACCCGTGAGCGCGATCCTCGGCTTCCCCCGCTTCCTGGCCTTCAGCGTCGGCCGCGCGCTGCAGGGAATCCGCCGGAACGCCCTCATGAGCCTCGCCGCGATCGCGACGATGCTCCTGATGCTCCTGCTGCTGGCCGGGTTCTGGCTCCTGCAGGCCGGGCTCGAGGCAGGGGTCACGTACGTCGAGGAGAAGGTCGAGATCGTAGCCGACCTGCGGGACGTTCCCGGCGCCGACGCCGTCCTCGTCGTGCAGGCCCAGGCTCTCGCGATCGACGTGGCCGCGCTGCCCGAAGTGCGGCAGGTCCGCTACGTGTCGAAGGACGAGGCGCTCGCACGCTTCCGCGCGCGCCTGCGCGAGCGCGGCCAGGTGGACCTGACCGGCCACCTCGACCGGAACCCGCTCCCGGCGAGCCTCGAGGTCAGCCTCGTCGATCCGCGCGAGTACCAGGCCGTCGTCGACCTGCTGGCGTCACGGACCGAGGTCGTCGACGACGTGGTCGAGGTCCAGCAGCTCATCGAGCGCCTCACGTCGGTGACGAACGTCCTGCGGACCGGCGGGCTGGTCGTCCTCGGGCTGGTCGGGGTCGTCGTCCTCTTCATCATCGTCAACACGATCCGGCTGGCGGTCGTCGCCCGGCGCGAGGAGATCGAGATCATGCGGCTGGTGGGCGCGTCGGACGCCTTCATCCGCTGGCCGTTCATCTTCGAGGGCGCCTTCGTCGGGCTCCTGGGGGCGGGGGCGGCGCTCCTGGTCCTGGCGCTCCTGGCGCAGCCGGCCGGCGACATGATGTACGGGTTCTTCCGGGTCCTGCCGCTCGAGTTCGGGACGCTCACCCGCGATCTCGTGGTCCTCGTGATCGGCACGGGCCTGGGTGTCGGGATCCTGGGGTCGTGGCTCTCCGTGCGGAGCTACCTCGCGCGGTAGGCGGCCGCCTCGCGCGCGTGGCGGCCGGGCCGACGCGGCCGGCCGCGAAACCGGCCGCGGGCCTCGTTCGAACACCCGATGTACGCTTCACGCTCGCGCCGCCCCATCCGCCGCCAGGGATCTCGATGACCGACCCGCTCGACCGCCTGCCCGAGGGCGACCATCCCGCTGCCGCCGCCGCGGCCGACCAGCCCACCGCCGGCGCGTTCGACCTCGCCGGGCCCGACCACCGCACCACTGGGCTCACCGCGGCCGACCAGCCCGCCGCGGCCGACGACGCCGCGGCGGTGCCGGCAGGCGTGGCAGGTCCGGCACAAGCGCCTCGCGCGCGCCGCGGCGTCAGCTCCCTCCAGCTCGCGATCGTCACGGTGGCCCTGCTCGCCGGCGCCGCCCTGTTCCTGTCGGGCTTCTCGCTGGGCGCCCGGACGGCGACGACGCCGGGGACCCCAGCCGACCAGGCCGAGCTCTTCGCGCCGTTCTGGGATGCCTGGGATTCGGTCACCAAGAGCTACGTCGGCGAGGTCGACACGCAGAAGCTGGTCGAGGGCGCGATCGACGGGATGATCGGGGCGCTGGACGACCCGTACTCCTCGTACATGAGCCCCGAGGAGCTGCGGCAGGCGCGCGAGTCGATCGGCGGCGAGTTCTCCGGCGTCGGCGCCGAGGTGACGACGCGCCCGACCGACACGGCCGTCCAGACGTGCGACACGATCGGGCCGACCTGCGGGTTGGTGGTGGTCGCCCCCATCGACGGGTCGCCGGCCCTGCGGGCCGGCCTCGAGGCGGGGGATGTCATCACGGCCGTCGATGGAACCACGGTCGACGGCGAGACCCTCGACGAGGCGATTGCCCGGGTTCGCGGGCCCAAGGGCTCCACCGTCGTGCTGACCCTCGTGCGGGACGGCGGCACGCCGTTCGAGATGCCGATCGTCCGCGACACGATCGTGTCGCGCCAGGTCGACACCCGCGATCTGGCCGACGGCAGCGTGAGCTACATCCGCCTGGCGGGCTTCTCGGACAACGCCGCCGACCAGTTCGCGGCCGCCGTCGGCGCGGCGCGGGAGAAGGGCATCACGAAGTTCGTCGTCGACCTGCGCGACAACCCGGGCGGATTGGTGACTGCCGCCCGCTCCATTGCCAGCCAGTTCATCGCGGAGGGCCCGATCTTCTGGGAGGAGGCGGCCGACGGGACGCAGGTCGCCACGAACGCCGAGGCCGGCGGCGCCGCGACCGGGGCCGACGTCCGGGTCGCCGTCCTCGTGAACGGCGGCAGCGCCTCGGCGAGCGAGATCGTCGCCGGCGCCCTGCAGGACACGGGGCGGGGGACGCTCGTCGGGGAGACGACGTTCGGGAAGGGCACCATCCAGCAATGGCTGGACCTGAGCTCGGAGACGGGCGGCTTCCGCCTCACGATCGCCAAGTGGCTGACGCCGGAGAAGCGCTGGCTCCACCAGAAGGGCCTCCAGCCCGACGTGGCCGTCCCGGCTTCGGGGGCCGGGACCGGCGAGCCGGGCCCGACGGGCGACCCCTACATCGACGCGGCGCTCGACGTCCTCGGCGCGACGACCGGGGCCTGGATCCCGGCCGCCCTCGACCGCGCCGCGTAGCCGCCCTGCCGCGCAGGGCCGGAGCGAACCGGCGGCGGTCACGGCCGCGCAGGTCGCAACGCGCTCCCCGGCCCTTGCAGGATCCCCCGGCGTCCTGTACGGTTCGCCCGACCGAAAGGAGGTGATGTGCAGTGACAGACAGTAGTCGGCGTCGTTGCACCACCTCGCAGGAGACGGCCGTCTAGCACGGACGTCCCCCGCGGGTGGGGTGACTCGAAACGCGTTCGAACGCCGGTCCCGTCCTGGGGCCGGCGTTCGTGTGCCCGGGTGCGACAGCCAGTAGTCCGGCGGCCGTGGGCGACGTGCGGTTCGGCGGCCGGGCGACGGACTTCCGACCGGGCCGGTCGTGCGCCCTCCCCCCACCTGCGGCATGATCGGCGGCGTCCGCGGCACGCCGGCGTCCGCGGGAACCGACCACCCGCGAGAGCGACTCACCTCGAAGGAGCACCCGACCATGGGCGAACAGACGATCGCCCTCAACCGCAAGGCCCGCCACGAGTTCCACATCGAGGACACGATGGAGGCCGGCATCGTGCTGACCGGCACCGAGATCAAGTCGATCCGCGCCGGCAAGGTCAGCCTGCAGGAGGCCTACGCCCGCATCGACCGCGGCGAGGCTTGGCTCGTCGGCGCCCACATCGCGCCGTACGCCGGAGGAAACCGCTACAACCACGAGGCGAAGCGGACCCGCAAGCTCCTGCTGCACAAGGACGAGATCCACGAGCTCCTGGGGACGACGAAATCGAAGAACCTCACGCTGGTACCGCTGCGCCTCTACATCGACAACCGCGGCCACGCCAAGCTCGAGATCGCGCTGGCGCGCGGCAAGCAGCTGCACGATCGCCGGCGCGACATCGCCGACCGCGAGGCGAAGCGCGATGTCGAGCGCGAGCTCTCCGACGCCCGCCGCGGCCGGTAGGGGCAGGGACCGACGCCGCCGGGGAGGTAGAATGGAGGCTCGCCGGCCCGAGCGCCGGCGCGGAACGGCCCTGCGGCCGCTCCGATCGGTGGGGATGCGTGGTCTCGACGGGGCCCCGCAGCCCGGGAACGCGAGCCGAGGATGCCGCTCTGGCCTCGATAAAAGGCGGCAAAACGAAGTACCTGCCAACAAGCAGCCTGCTCTCGCCCTCGCCGCTTAGGCGGTAAGGTGAGCGTGGAAGCGGCCTCCCCTCCGTGGGCCGTGGAAGCGTCAATCAGCGGAGGTGCAGCCCCGGCAAGCGCCGCGTAGCCGGGAGTCAAGCCCGATCTAGGGACACGCAGCTGGGCCGGTCATCGCTCCTGCCGATGGGGGTGGGCCGGCCGAGATCAAGCATCGGACACGCTCGTAGTGGTCCCGGGTCACGGGTTTCGGACGGGGAGTTCGACTCTCCCCCATCTCCACCAGCTCTCCCGTCAGCGGCCAGTCGCGACCTCGACCGCCGCGACCGCCCTGCGGTCAGCGATCGGCGTCGGGTGGCGCGCCCATCCCCTCGCGCGCAGCGAGCAGTGCTGCCTCGACCCGGCTGCGGACCTGGAGCTTGCCCAGGATGTTCGTCATGTAGTGCTTGATCGTCTTCTCGGCGAGGCCCAGGCGGTCGCCGATCTCCTGGTTGCCCAGCCCGGATGCGACGAGCTCGAGCACCTCGCGCTCGCGGGTCGTCAGCTCGTCGAGCGGTGACGTCCGCGGCTTCGACATCTCGCGGAGGAGCCCCCAGGCCAGGGCAGGCGCGACGTATACCTGGCCGGCATGCACGGAGCGGATCACGTCGATCAGCTCGGTGGCGCCGGCACCCTTCAGGACGTACCCGGACGCCCCCGCCTTCATGGCGGCGAGGAGGTCGTCCTCGTCCTCGGAGACGGTCAGCATCACGACGCGCGTCGCCGGACACGCGCCGGTGATGTCGCGGGCCGCGTTCAGCCCGCCGCCCGGCATGGCGATGTCGAGCAGCGCGACGTCCGGGAGGAGCTCGCGCGCCATCGCGAGCGCCGTGGCCGCGTCGCTCGCCTGGGATACCACCTCGAGGTCCGGAGCGGCTTGGAGCGAAGCGACCACGCCCGCCCGGAAGAGGGGGTGATCGTCCGCGACGACGAGGCGGATCGTGTCCGTCACGCGGGAGCTCCGCCGTCACCCCTGGACTCGGGCTGGCGTCGTCGCGCCAGCGGCCACCGGACCCGGACGACGGTTCCGGCGCCCGGCCGGGAGGAGATCGCAAAGTCGCCCCCGAGCAGCTCGGCCTGCTCGCGCATGCCCGCGAGGCCCAGGCCCGGCAGCGTGGTGAGCCGGTCGACGTCGAACCCCGGCCCCTGGTCGGCGACCTCGAGCGCGAGGAGGTCGTCATCGGCGTCGACCACGAGCCGGACACCGACGCCCCGGCCGTGCCGGAAGGCGTTCGACAGCAGCTCCTGCGTCGCTCGGTAGAGCGCGATCTTGATGGGCAGCGCGACCTGGTCCGGAGCGCCGTCCGCCACCACATTCACCGGCATGCCCGTTCGGCGGGCGTGGTCCGAGGCCGCGCGCGTCGCCACCTCGCGGACGTCGAGCTGAGCGAGCTCCGGCATTCGCAGGCCGGCCGCGATCGCCCGCATGTCGCGCAGCGCGTCCTGCAGGGCGCTCTCGATCTCGGTGAGCTCTCGCGGCGGAGCTCCGGCCTCCGTCTCGGCGACCTTCAGCGCATCGACACGCATGAGCGCGAGCGCAACCGTCTGGCCCGGACCGTCGTGAAGGTCCGCGCTGATTCGACGGAGTGAGCGCTCGTTCAGCGTGGTCGTCCGCTCGGCCGCGGCGCGAACCCTGTCGTTCAGCTCGGTGTTCTGGGCGAGCAGCGAGGAGAGCTCGCCGACCTGGCGCGTGAGTGCGGACGCCTGGCGACCGATCGTGTCGCTGCCCTGCTTCACGATCCCGAAGAGCAGGAGGAACGACAGGCCGATCGCCCCGGCAACGAGGGCCCAGGAGACCAGCTGCGCCTGCCCAACCTCGCGATCAATGGCGTCGGGCAGCTGGTAGAACTCCACGACGGCGATGATCTCGTCGGAACCGCTCCGGCGGACCGGCAGGTACAGCTCCAGCAGGCGCGACCAGTAGCGTCGTTCGACTGCGTTCTCGCTGGCGGTCAGGTTGCTCAGGTCGGCTGTGACGCGTCCCGCGAACGCCTCCGCGAGCTCCCCCTGGATCGGGAATGACTGGCCGGCGAGCTCGCCGATCGAGCCGTAGAGGATGGTGCCCGATGGCGACCAGACGCGGAGCGAGACGACGAGCTCGCCGAGGGGCCCGCTCCGGAGGAGGCTGTCGAGCTCATCCACGCTGGCCGCGGGGAGCGACCCGTCCGCGGTGAAGCCCTGGAGCTGGGGCTCCACGAAGCTCTCGACGTACAGCGCGGTGACGGCCGCCGTCCGGTCGATGATCCCGCGCTGGAGCGTGGTGCCGATCCACATGCCGACGACGAGGCCGGCGACGATCAGGATGACGAGGTTGGCGGCCAGGAAGCGGCGAGCGAGCGTCAGGCGCGGCCGCCTGAGCCCCAGGTGCCCGGCCCCGGCCGGCTCCGCGGCCGGTGACACGGCCTGGGACGGCGTGGGCGCGGACCCGAACGAGACGGTCGACATGGCCGGGTCATCCTACGCGCGCGGTCGTGGAGATGGCACGGGCCATGGTCTGTCGCCCCGTCGGACGAAGGTCCGAAGCACTTCGCGACCCCGGCCCGTTCCGGCGAGCGGGGGCATGCCCGAGGCTGACACCAGACCGCCGGACCATCCGGCTCCCATTCGGACCAGCTCCGCGCCGACCGGCCAGCACCAGCAGGAGATGCCAGATGTCTCGCCTCACCACTCTGAGCGCAACCAGGCTCGTCGCCTCGAGCGGCCTCGCTGCCGCGCTGACCCTCGGCGCGCTCGTCGCCCCGGCGGCCACCCTCGCCAAGGGCGGCAGCGCCGCCGTCCGGGCGACCGGGATCTGCACGATGGCGAGCTCCGCCAAGCTCAAGGCCAAGCACGACAACGGCCGCATCGAAGTCGAGTTCGAAGTCGATCAGAACCGCAACAACCGGCTCTGGACCATCCGGGCCTGGGATGACGGCCATCGCGTCTTCACCGGCGCCCGCAGGACCGTCGCACCCAGTGGCTCGTTCACGCTCCGGCTCCGGATCCCGAACCGGGCCGGGACGGACACGATCGTCGCGCGGGCCGTCAACGCTACGACCGGCGAGGTCTGCCGGGCGAGGCTCAACGTCTGATCTCGCGCCCCTCATCCCGGGACGCCTGTCCCGCCGCCGGTCGTCCACGCGGCCTGCTCGGGCGCTCATCGCGCAGCCCAGTCGCCCGGTGGTCGGTGGCGAGGCGCCTGGACCGCGTGCTCAGGGCACAGAGCGGCGTGGTCCCACCAACACGACGGCCTCCAGCGCCCGGAGGCGGATCTGCCCTCCCGTCGCGATCGCCGGCGGCGGCGACCCGTGCGTCCCGAGAGCCGGCTCCCATGGCCCGGAGGCGGCGTCGGGGGCGAGCGTTGCGGTGACGTCTCGGCGACCGAGGTTCAGGACCACGAGCGCCCGGTCCTCCCCCGTCCAGCGCCGGAACGCCAGGACCCCCGGCGTGCTCGAGCACACGCGGGCAAGAGCACCTTCGTGCAGCGCCGGCGTGGCGCGTCGCAGCGCGAGCAGCGCGCGGTAGAAGGAGAGCACGGACCCGGGATCGGCGCGCTGGGCCGCCACGTTCCGGGTGGCGAAGTCCTCCGGGAGCGGAAGCCACGACGACCCCGACGTGAAGCCCGCACCCGGCTGGGCCGTCCAGGGCATGGGGGCCCGGGCCTGGTCGCGGTTCCACCACGGGAAGTCGGGGCCGGCAAGGCGCGCCGGCGGGTCCATCGCCCGATCGTCCGGCACGACGATCCCGGGCACACCGAGCTCCTCGCCGTAGTACAGGAACGGCGTGCCGCGGAGGGTGAGGAGCAGCACGGCCGCGGCACGGGCGACCGCATCGCGGTCGCTCCCCGCGCTCCACCGCGAGACGTGGCGTGGCTGGTCGTGGTTCGAGAGCACGACGGTGGGCCACCGGCTCGGCCCGAAGGTGCGCTCCCGGCGCTCGAGCCATCGCCCGATGGCAGCCGCCGACCATGGCGCCCGGAGCAGCTCGAAATCGAATACGAGGTGGCGATCCTGGGTCAGGTTCGCCGCCCCAACCGCGTCCCCGTCGAAGAGCTCGCCCACCGTCATCCGACCCGGGGCCTCGTCGACCACGGCTCGGATCTCGGCGAGGAGGGCCGGCAGGTCGGGCTGGTCCTTGTCGTGGAGGTGGCGCTGCCGGGCCCACGGCGACTGGCCGCGCCGGGTCGGGTTCGGGCGCAGGAGTGGATCCTTCAGAAACGCGTTGAAGACGTCCATCCGGAAGCCGTCGACGCCGCGCGCGAGCCACCCCCGCACCATGTCCAGGACGTCCGCGCGGGTGCCCGGGTCGCGCCAGTTCAGGTCGGGCTGCTGGGCGAGGAAGGTGTGCGCGTAGAACTGGCCCCGGCCAGGATCCCACTCCCAGGCAGGCCCGCCGAAGAACGAGACCCAGTTGTTCGGCGGCTCGGGCCGCCCGGCCCGATCCAGCCCGGCGGGGTCATGCCACAGGTAGCGGTCGCGGTACGGGCCGGCCCCGGCGGAACGCGATGCGGTGAACCACGGATGCTCATCGCTCGTGTGGTTCACGACGAGGTCGAGGATCACCCGGAGCCCCCGGTGATGGGCCTCGGCGACGAGCCGGTCGAAGTCGGCATCGGTGCCGAACAGGGGATCGACCGACGCGTAATCGCTGATGTCGTAGCCGAGGTCCCGACCGGGCGATGGATGGATCGGCGAGAGCCAGAGGGCGTCCACGCCCAGCGAGTCGGGGGCGCCCGCGAGGTGGTCGAGGTGGCGAACGATCCCTTCGAGATCGCCGACGCCGTCGCCCGAGGCGTCGGCGAACGAGCGCGGGTAGACCTGGTAGACGACACCCGTCCTCCACCACGCGGCATCCCCGGCCCGCGGAGAAGGCGGCAGCCTCATCGTTCGCCCGGCGCGGCGACGAGCCAACGGGCCGCGTACGGCGGCAGCGGGATCGATCCCTGCGCCGCGTACGCCCCGTCGCCCGAGATCGCATCGCGCGCGGCATCCAGCCCGACGATCTCGAGAGCCCGGCCGTCGAGGGCCCGCGGCGCCTCGGTCATGTTGTGGACGGCGAGCAGTGGGCCCGACGGGTGTGCCCGCACGAACGCGAAGAGTGCGGGGTCGCCCATGTCCAGGACCTCGAGCGGGGTCGCCGCGTGCAGCGCCTTGAGGGAGCTGCGCACCCGGATGAGGTGGCGCGTGCCTTCGAAGACGCGGCCGACGGGAGCGTCGCCATGACGCTCGGCCGCCCGCGACCAGTCCATCCGCGGACGGTGCAGCCACCGGCTGTCCGAGGCGCGGCCTGGCTCCTCGCGGTAGCTTCGATCGTTGAGCATGGCGATCTCGTCGCCCATGTACAGCAACGGCAGGCCGTCCCAGCCGAGGATGAGGGCGTGGCCGAGGAGGATCCGCGCCACCGCCCGCTCGACCAGGATGGGATCCCCGCTCTCCAGGGCACGCTCGAGGCCCGCGAGGCTTGCGAACGAGCCGCTGATGCGCGAGTCCCCGGTCGACGGGTTGTGCTGAAAGATCTCGCCGAGGGCGAAGGAGCCGGGAAACTCGCCGGCGTAGAACGAGGAGAGGAATTCCCGGTGCTCCGGGCCGGTCCAGCCGACGGCCTCCGCGTCCGTCTCGGTGATGGCCCAGCCGATGTCGTCGTGACACCGGATGTAGGTGCCCCACGACGTCGTGGCCGGCTTCGTCGGAAACGCAGTCAGGACGTGGGTCATCAAGCGGGTGTCGCGCGTGGCGAGGGCCGACCAGAACTGGACCATCAGGCTGTTGTGGTAGGCGAGGTCGCACTCCCGACCGTGGCTGCGGCCGACGCCCAGGTACGGCGCCAGGTCCTCGGGGCCGACGATCGCCTCCGCCTTGAAGATCACCGCCGGTGCCGCGATCCGGGCACACGCCCGAAGGGCGCGCAGGAGGCCGTGAACCTCGGGCTGGTTCTGGCAGTTCGTCCCGAGCCGCTTCCACATGAACGCGACGGCATCCAGGCGGAAGACGTCCACGCCGCGGTTCGCCAGGTCCAGGAGGATGTCGGTGATCTCGACGAAGACCCGCGGGTTCGACCAGTTGAGATCCCACTGGAAGGAGTGGAATGTCGTCCAGGCCCAGCGGCCATCCGGAAGCCGGGTGAAGTTGCCCGGCGCGAAGTCGGGGAAGACCTCCGGGAGCGTGGCCTCGTAGCGGTTCGGCATGCGTCGGTTCGGGAAGATCCAGAACAGCTGCTCGTAGTCGTGCTCACCGGCCCGGGCGCGGACCGCCCACTCGTGCTCGGCCGCGCAATGGTTCAGCACGAGGTCGATGCACACGCTGATCCCGCGCGCGCGCATCAGGCCGCACAGACGCTGGAGGTCCGCCATGGAGCCCAGGACCGGCTCCACGGCGCGGTAGTCCGCCACTGCGTAGCCGCCGTCGTTGTCGCCGGGCCGGGTGCGCAGGAGCGGCATCAGGTGGACGTAGCGGACACCCAGCTCCTCGAGGTAGTCGAGATGGCGCTCAACGCCCCGCAGCGTCCCCGCGAAGCGGTCCACGTAGAAGACGTAGCCCACCATGTCCGGGGCCTGGAACCAGTCCGGGTGGAACGCCCGCCGGCGATCCAGCACACGCAGGTCGGCCGGGCGCTCGGCCCAGCGCCCGGCGAGGACCCGGACGAGGCTCTCGAGGTTGGCGGCCAGGCGGGGATCAGCGCCGTAGGGGTCCGCGAGGCCCTCCCACAGGTCCACCCAGTGGCGACGAAGGCGCATCACGAACGCCTCGCTCTCGCTGGCCTCGATGCCGGCGAGGGCCTCGCGCGCCAGCGCCGCGGCACGCTCGAGCCACGTCTCGCCCGGCCCGGCCGGACCGAGCTGCCCGGGCAGACGCGGCGCGGCGCCGCGCGGGGCGCCTTCCGTCACGTCAGCGCTGCGCGAGGCGCCCTTCGTCACGCACTCGCCTCGATGGAGGCCCCCCTCGCGGTGGCGCCCATCCGCTCCTCGAAGAGCACCCGCGCATCGCGCAGCGCCGTGATGCAGGCCGCGACGATCGCCTCCCCGCCGTCCTGCACCGGGGTGCGTGACCGGCGCGCGCCGACGAGCGCGCCGCCCGGCAGTGCCGCCGCGACCCGGATCTGCATGCCCCCGAGGTCGAGGGCGAGCACCGGCCCGGCGACGGGCGATGCTCGCCCGGGCGAGACGGTCATCCCTTGACCGAGCCGGCCAGCAGACCCCGGACGAAGTACCGCTGGAGACCGAGGAAGACGAGCACGGGCACGATCATCGAGACGAAGGCACCCGCGGTCAGGAGCTGCCAGTCCTGGCCCCGCGAGCCCGTCATCGAGACGAGCCGCTGCGTCATGACCTGCACGTCCTGGTCGATGCCGAGGAACGTCGAGGCCACCAGCAGGTCGTTCCAGACCCACAGGAACTGGAAGATCGCGAACGACGCCAGGGCCGGCACCGAGAGCGGCAGGATCAGGCGGCGGAAGATCGTGAAATGGGATGCCCCGTCGAGCGACGCCGATTCGATCAGGTCCTTCGGGAGCTGGCTGATGTAGTTGTAGAGCAGGTAGGTCGCGAGGGCGAGGCCGAACCCGGCGTGCGCGAGCCAGACCGCCAGGAAGGTCCCGTTCAGGTCGATCGCGAGGTAGGCCTTGAGGACCGGGATCAGCGCGATCTGGAGCGGCACCACCAGGAGCGCGACGACCGTGATGAAGAGAACCCGGCGGCCGGGGAAGTCCAGCCAGGCGAACCCGTACGCGGCGAAGGCCGCGATGAGGATCGGGATGATCACGGCAGGGATCGTCACCGCGAGGGTGTTGAGGAACGCCGTCGCCATGCCGTCGCCGCCGAACAGCACCTTGTCGTAGTTGTCGAGCGTGAATGCGCCCTGTGGGTTCGTGAGGACCGTCCACCAGCCGGAGTTGAAGATCGCTTCCTTGGTGCGGAAGGAGGTGATGAAGAGCCCGAGCGTCGGCAGCGTCCAGACGACGACGAGCGCGACGACCGTCAGGTTGATGGCCACGCGGGACCACTTGATGGGTCTCATCGCATCCGCCTCAGATCGCCCGGCCGCGGAACTGCCGGAGGTTGTACCAGATGAGCGGCGTGACGGCGATCAGCAGGATGATCGCCAGCGCCGCGCCTCGACCGGCGTCGAAGAACGTGAACGCCTGCTTCCACATGAGGGTCGCGATGACCTGCGTGTTGAAGTTGCCGCCGGTCATGGCGGTGACGATGTCGTAGATCTTGAGGGTGAGGATCGCGATGGTCGTCGCGACCGTCACGATCGTCGGCCAGATGGTCGGCACGATGAGGCGACGGAAGATCTGCCACTCGCCGGCGCCGTCGATCCGCCCCGCCTCCAACATCTCCTCGGGGACGCCCTTCAGGGCGGCCGAGATGATGACCATGGCGAACCCGACCTGGCCCCAGATCAGGATCACGATCAGCAGGATCGTGTTGAGCGGCTCCCCCGTGAGCCAGGAGACCGGTCCGAGCCCGAACGCTCCGAGAATGGCGTTCAACAGGCCAATCTGCGTCTGGCCCTCCGGCTGAAACGAGTAGACGAAGCGCCAGATCACGCTCGCGCCCACGAACGAGATCGCCATCGGCAGGAAGATCAGGATCTTGGCCACGCGGTCCAGCCGCGACCGGTCCACGAGCACCGCGATCGCCAGGCCCATCCCCGTGCTGAACAGCGTCCCGAACACGAGCCACAGCACGTTGTTCCGGATCGCGGTGATCATGTCGGGGTTGCTGAACGAGTAGACGTAGTTGTCGAGGCCGACGAACTCCTGGCCCTTGGCGTCGAAGAGGCTGGCCCAGCCGGTGAGGACCGCGGGGATGAGCAGGTAGAACGTCAGGATCGCGACCGCCGGCCCCACGAACACGAAGGGCAGGATCCGGCTGTACCAGACCGGTGGCAGCTTCTCCGTGAGCCAGTTGGCCACGACGTAGAGCATCGCGACGCCGCCGATGCCCCAGACGATGGCGACGAGGACGATGACGATCTTCGGGGCGCCGCTGTCCTTGAGGAACAGGAAGCCGGCCCACAGGACGATGAAGGCCACGACCGGCACGAAGACCGAGACCAGGACCCGCCCGACTCCCGTCGCAAGGACCTGGCCGATCCCCCTGGGCGGTGGCGCCGCTACGCTCTCAGCCGGTCGCATCCCTTCGCTCCTCCCACTCGGCGGAACTGGCGCGTGACGTGGCGGCGCCACACGAGCGGCGCCGCCACGACGCAGACGGTCGCTACTTCGGCCAGCTGGCCGCGATGTTCTTGAGGGTCGTGTCGATGTCCTGGCTGCCGTTGATCAGCTTCACGGACTCCGACCAGAACGTGCCGGAGCCCACGGCCGCCGGCATCGCGTCGGAGCCGTCGAAGCGGATGAACGAGGCATCGACGATGGACTTGGCGAACGCACGACTGAGCTCGGACGAGTAGTTCGCCAGGTCCTGGGTCTTGTACGGGAAGAGGGCGCCGCCGGACTTCTGCCAGGAGACCCCGGCCTCCGGCGTCGTCAGGAACTTCAGGAATGCCCAGATCTCGGGCCGATCCGCGAACGCCACGGCCTGGTCGCCGCCGACCTCGGCCGGCGTGCCGATCGCGCTGTCGATCGCCGGCAGGTTGAAGACCCCGACCTGGTTGTCCAGGTCGGCCTTGACCGCATCCGGGAAGAAGTCGGTGATGAAGTTGCCCTGGTTCGTCAGCCAGCACTTGGGCGGGTCGTCGAAGGCCGCCTTCGGCGCCTCGCCGAAGTTGGTCTGGACGATGTACTGGGGGCCGCCGTAGACGTAGTCCTTGTTCCCGAAGATGTCCATCATGAGCTGGAACGCGTTCTTCACGGTCGGGTCGGTGAACGGCGTGGTGCCGGCGACCCACTTGTCGTAGCCGTCCGCGCCGACGGTGCGGAGCATCAGCTGCTCGACCCAGTCGGTGACCGGCCAGCCGGTCGCGGCGCCGCTCTCGATGCCGACGCACCACGGCGGCGTGCCGTCGGCGACCATCTTGTCCTGGAGCGTCTTCAGCTCATCCCACGTCGTCGGCACCGTGTAGCCCTTGGCGGTCCAGGCGACCTTGGGGTAGAAGACGAGGCCCTTGAGGTTGACCCGGTGGAAGACGCCGTAGACCTTGCCGTCGGTGGCGGTTCCGACGTCCTTCCAGCCGGGGCCGTAGTTGGCGTCGATCGAGGCGACGATGTCGTCCGGCAGCGGGAACAGCTTCCCCTGCGACGCGTAGTTCTTCATGCCGCCCGGCTGCGGCAGCAGCGCCACGTCGGGCGGGTTGCCGGCCTGGACCTGCACGTTCAGCTGCTGCTCGAACGACTTGTCACCGCTGTAGATCACATCCGCGCCGGTGGCGTCCTCGAACGGCTTGACCGACGCGTCGAATGCCGCGGCCTCCGTGTCGACGAAGGCGCCGCTGACCGTCACGGTCTTGCCCGCGAGATCCCCGCCACCGCCGCCGCTTGACGGAGCCGGGCTGCCGCCCCCTCCGCATGCCGCGACGACGAGGGCGAGAGCGCCCACCAGCACCGCCAGCTTTCCTCGCATGCCTCTCCTCCTGTGCGACCGTGGCTCGGTTATGGAACCGGTTCCACGCCGTGATCGCCTGCAGGATACCAGTGTGGTCGCGACTGTCAAGGGTTTGTCACGCGCCGGATGTGAGCCCGTTCGACGTCAGCGTGGAACCGCTCCCGCGCCCCGCGGGCGGTATCATCGTGGCATGATCCAGAGCAGGCGCAGCCCGGCCACGATCGGAGATGTCGCCCGCCTTGCCGGCGTCGGTCGCGGCACGGTCAGCCGCGTCCTCAACGAGCGGCCGAATGTCGACCCGGCGACGCGCGCGCGCGTCCTGGCCGCCATCGGCGAGCTCAAGTACGCTCCCAGCGCGGCCGCGCGGCGCCTCTCGCTCGGCCGAACCCAGACGATCGCGGTCGTCGTTCCCTACCTCACGCGCCCGTCGGTCGTCGAGCGCCTGCGCGGGATCGAGCAGGCGCTCGCGGCGGCAGGGCTCGACATGATCGTGTTCAACGTCGAGACGCCGCAACGGCGCGACGATGTCCTGCGCGACCTGTCGCGGCCGACACGGATCGACGGCGCCATCCTCGTTTCCATCGCGCCCCACGAGCACGAGCTGCGCGTCATCCAGGAATCGGGCCTCCCGCTCGTGCTCGTCGATGCTCACCACCGCAGCATTCCGCGCGTCGTCGTGGACGACGTCGGGGGCGGCCGCCTCGCCGGCAGGCACCTGCTCGAGCTCGGCCACGTGCGCATCGGGTTCGTGGGCGACCCGCTCCGGCCGCCGCTCGGGTTCTCGTCCAGTCGCCTGCGGCTCCACGGCCTCGAGCAGGCGCTGCGGGCCGAGGGCGTGGCGATCCCCGACGAGCTCGTCGGCCTCGGGGAGCACGGCCGCCAGCGGGCCCGAGAGCTTGCCGGCCAGCTCCTTCGCCTGCCAGGTCCCCCCAGCGCCATCGTCGCCGCCAGCGACACCCAGGCTCTCGGCGTCCTGGAGGCCGCCGACCGCGTCGGCCTCCGCGTGCCGGATGACGTGTCGATCGTCGGCTACGACGACATCGAGGCCGCGGACTCCCGTGGGCTCACCACGATCCACCAGCCCCTCGTTGAGACCGGCGTGCGGGCGGTGCAGCGCCTCGTCGACATCATCGCCGGGGCGCCGAGCCGACCCCTGCGAGAGGTCCTCGAGGTCCGCCTGGTGATCCGCGCGACGACCGCTCGACCGAGCCGGCGAGCGCTGGTCGCCGGCGGCCCACGCGGCTGAGGCACGACGCCGCAGGGCGACCGGCGGGCTTCCTCGGCGCCGTCCTCCTGCGTCCAGTCAGGCCGCCAGCTCCTCCGGCTCCAGGATGAGCCGGCGATCGTGCACGGCAAGCCAGTCGAGGGAGGCCAGGTGCGCGCGCAGGCCCTCGCGCGGCTCGGGCCGCTCGGCGCAGTCGAGCCACAGCGCGCCATCGCGCAGGACCACGATCATCGGGGCCCCGCAGGAACACGAGCGCCGCTCCTGCTCGGCCTCTTCGGCGAGGCTCAGGACGGTGTCACGGTCGTACATGAGAGAGGATCCTTCTTGTTCTGATACGGATCGTTGCGTATCATAACACCATGTCCGACGAGAACCAAGACGGTCCGTATCGCAATTTGCCCGCAACCGTTCCGACCACGCTCCCCGCAACCCCGGCGGCTCTCCGCCGCCCCCTGGGCCGGCCGCGCAGCGACCGCGCGCACCGGGCGATCCTCGACGCCGCCCGCGCGGAGCTCGTGGAGCACGGCTTCTCGCGCTTCCGGCTCGAGCACGTCGCGGCGCGCGCCGGCGTCGGCAAGGCCACGATCTACCGGCGCTGGCCCTCCAAGGAGGCGCTGGCCCAGGAGCTCCTGAGCGAGCTGGCGGCGCCGCACATCGCCGTGGCGGACGTCGGCGACACCCGCGCCGAGCTGCGGGCGTGCGTGGACACGGCGCGCCACGCCGTGGCCGAGACGCCGTTCGGGCCGGTGATCCGGGCCCTCCTGTCGCAGATCGCCGTCAACCCCGGCCTGGGCGATCCGTTCCGCGAGACCGTGGTGCAGGCGCGCCGCGCCGAGGTCGCGCGGGTGGTCGCCCGAGGGATCGCGCGCGGCGACCTGCGGGCCGACGCGGACGTCGACGTGGCCACCGAGCTGCTCGTCGGGCCTGTCTACTTCCGGCTCATGTTCGGCGGCGAGCTCGACCCGGAGTTCGCCCGGCGCGTGGCCGACAGCGTCTACCACGGGTACGCGCGATCGTCGGCAGCTGTGTCGCGACATTCCGAAGGTCACGCCGTCCGGTGACGTCCGGATCGCCGGTTGGGCGGAGACCCAGTCCCGCCTGACGGCAGCCCACCATGGCCTGGCCCCGGGGATCGCCCGCCTTCGCATGATCGCCGACGGGCTGGAGGTGCTCTCGCCCGGGGAGACGCGCGCGGAGCTGCAGGCCACCCGGTCGTTCCTCGCGGACACGCTCGTGCCCCACGAGGTCGCGGAGGACCGCACCGTCTACCCGATGCTGGCGACCGCGCTGGGCAGCGACGACGCGACGTCCGCACTCCACCGGACCCACACGGAGATCTTCCACCTGGTCCGGCTGTACGACCGCCTCGTCGCGGAGCTCGGCGTCGACGGCCCTTCCCCGGACGACCGGACGGACCTGCGGCGGGCGCTCTACGGGCTGGACGCGATCCTGCGCCTGCACATGGCACAGGAGGACGAGCTCTACTCCTCGCTCAGCGACGCCGCGATGCCGGCGCTGGCGGCGCAGGCGGCCTGAGCGGTCGCCCGATTACCGGTGTGGGGCTGGCCCGACCCGGCGGGGTGCGGCGCGGGCAACCCTGGCGCATGGCGCGGGGCCACGGGGCCGGCGCGGACGAGGACTAGGGCGCCGGCGTCGGGGCGGGCGCAGGCGCAGGCGTCGGGGCGGGCGCCGGCGTCGGGGCGGGCGCCGGCGTCGGGGCGGGCTTCGGGGCCGGCTTCGGAGTGCTCGTCGTCTTCTTGCCGACCAGCACGATCCCATTGACGCGCTTGTAGTCCGAGAACCACGTGTCCCTGTGGATCACGACGCCCTTCGCGTCGCGGACGACCCGGGTCACCCATACGTTCATCCCGTTCACCGGGTACTCGATCCGCTTCGACTGGCCGGGGCGGAGGCTCGTGGTGTACTGGATCGTGTCGATGGCCCGCACGACGTTGCGGATGGTCGGCGCGGAGAAGGTGACGGTGCGACCCGTCGGCGGCCCCCAGATCTGGAACGTGACGTAGTTGGGCCCCGTGAAGCCCTTGATGAGCAGGGGGTACTTCGTGTCGTTGCGGAAACGCATGCTCTGCTGCGCGCCGCCGCTCTTCCAGACCGTTGCGTCGAGGCCCGTCGGGTAGCGGTCGATGTAGTAGTAGTGGTTGGCCCGACTGAGGATCTCGAGGCCGGCGCGCGCAGCGGCGTTGAAGAGCGTCGTGGAGCAGGAGCAGATCCCGCCGGCAAGGGCGCCCGTGGGCTCGGTCCGGCCGTTCAGGATCGCGCCGCCGTCGCGGTAGCCGCGCTCGTAGGTCACCGGGCCGAGGGCGCTCCAGAAGTCGAACACCGCGCCCGGCGCGACGACGTAGCCGTTGATGTCGCCGGTCGGGATCGAGATGTTGCTCCCGAAGCCGTTCGCCTCGTAGCGGTGGAAGTTCGTGGTCCACGACGACAGGCGCTTCATGAGCGGGGCGGCCTTCTCCGCCTCCTCGGTGGTCAGCTTCGGCTTGATCGTGGAGATGGCCAGGGCGACGGGAGCGGGCTCCCCCGTGCCGGCGGCGGCGCGCGCGAGGATCGCCTGGGCGACGAGCGGCGCCGACGCCTTGACGTCGACCGCGCGCCCGTTCCGCGCAGCCACCACGCCGACGACCGCGGAGCTCCGTCCCACGAGGAACGTGGCGTCCCTCGGCTCCCGATCGATCTTCTTGGCGAGGGCGGTGAGGGTCCTGGTCGGCGCGGCCTGGGAGATCGTCGGCCGGTACCCCTGGGTCGTGGTCTCGAAGGTGATCCACCCGCGGACCGTCGCCGCCTTGATCGTCCATATCTCCTTGCCGTGCGCGAGGACGACATCGCGGGCCATGCGGCCGGCCGCCTCGATCGCGGCGGCAACCTCGGCGTCGGTGACGTACGGCTCGACCTCGGCCGTCTGGTACGTGAGCTCGAGGGTGGCGGGGGCCGCCGGCGTCGCGAGCTGCTCGAGGAGCGCCGCGCTGATCTCGGCACGGGGGAAGGCGCGGCCGGACGCCGCGGGATTGGCGACGAACCCGGTCTTGGTGGCCTTCGCGTTCCCGCTGACGGGAGCGCGGTTGAGGCCGAGCGCCGCCTTGGTCACCTCCCGCTGCACGGCCTGGGGATCGAGGACCACGAGCGGGTCGATCCGAGTCCCGTCGAGGAGGCTCCTGACGCCCTGGGCGGCCCTGCCGAGCGGGTCCGGGTGGCTGCGGCCGACCGACCAGGCCAACTCGACCAGCGCGTCCACGTCGGCACGCCGGCCGAGGTCCGCGTACGGGATGCGGACCTCGGTCTCGTCGACGGTGAGGACCGCCTCTCCGTCGGCATAGCCGGCGAGCTGGGCCTCCAGGCTGGCGGCGGCGGCTTCACGCGTCAGACCCGACACGTCCACGCCGTCCACGCTCACGCCGGGATAGATGCGCTCCGCGTACTGCCCCTGGTAGGCGAGGAGCGCGCCGACGCCGAACGCGAGGGTCAGGGCGAACCCGGCGAGGACGCCGACGAGAAGCTTGCCGAAGGGGAAGCTGCGGCCGGAGGAGGGGGCGCTGGTCGTGGTCGTCATGTGGGCGGTGAATCTACCAGCATCGCGCAACAGCCCGGCTCGAGGCGATCGTCGGAACGCGTGAGCTCCGTGCTCTCTCGCCCCCCGGGCGTCACCCCGCCCGGGGGATGATCACGATCCGGCGGTTGGGCTCCTCGCCGATCGACTGCGTGCCGACCGCCGCGTGGCCCCGCAGCGCGAGGTGGACCCAGCGCCGCTCCAGGGCCGGCATCGGCTCCAGCTGGAGCATCTTGCCGGTCTCGACGACCTTGTCGGCCGCCCGCAGGGCGATCTCGCGGAGCTGGGCCTCGCGGCGTCCGCGATACCCCTCGACGTCGACCAGGACGCGCGTCCACTCGCCCATCTCGCGGGAGAGCATGAGGTTGACGATGTGCTGGAGCGCCGAGAGGCGCTCGCCCTTCCGGCCGATGAGGGCGCCGAGGGCCTCGTGCTCCTCGTCGTCGACGCCGACGACGTTGAGGCGGTTGGTCTCGCCCGTCTCCACGACGACCTTGACCCCGAAGCCGAGGTGCCCCATCAGCTGCTCGAGGATGGACTGCCCGGCGACGAGGGCCTCGGGGGACGCCTCGGCGGCCTGGAGCTCCTCGCGCTCGCGCGTCAGCGAGCGCGCCACCTGGACCATCTCCTCCTCGGCGGACGAGACGGTCGTGCCCCCGCGGTGATCAGGACCTCCCGCCGGCCGCGGGGCCCGGTCGTCCTGGCGAGGAGGCCGGTCGTCGCGGCGGGGCGGACGGTCGTCGCGAGGCGGGCGTGGCGCTCGCGGGCGATCGTCGCGCGGGCGATCGTCGCGGCGGGGCGGGCGGTCGTCGCGGCGGGGCCGATCCTCGCGGTCGTCGCGCGGCGGGCGGGCCGGGAGCGGGGTCGCCTCGGCGGCGGCACGCTTCGGGGCAGCCCCACCGAGGGCGCTCCGCGGGGCGGCCACGATCCGGGCGGGCTCGGCGCCCATCCCGAGGACGCCGCGGCTGCCCGGCGTGAGGATCTCGAAGTCGAGCTCGTCGAGCCCGACCCCGAACGCCTCGCGGGCGCTGCGGAGGGCCTCCTCGACGGACTTCCCGGTGAACTCGCGGTACTCGCTCATGGTGTCAGCGCTTTCTCCCTCGGCGGCCCTGGCGGCCTCGTTCGCGCGGGCGCACGGTGGCCGCCGCAGAAGCGGAGCGGTCGGCCTCGGTGCGCGCACTGGGGCGTGGTTGGGTGGTCTTTCCCGGCTTCGTGTCCCCCGGCGGCGCGGAGCGCAGCGACGGGGCCTCGACGGGGAAGCGCGGGCGGTGGTCCTTGGCGAAGCCCGGCGTCCAGCCGAGGGCCGGGAACATGGATCCCCAGCCGACGATCAGGTACTGCTGGGCGATCCCGAAGATCGTGGTGACGATCCAGTAGATGAAGAGGCCGGCGGGCAGGAAGCCGCCGTACAGGATCGAGATGAGGGGCAGGAACAGGACGAGCTGGCGCTGAACCTTGCTGTTCTGGTCCTGGTAGGCGGGGTCGGACGGCGGCATCGTCATCCGGCTCTGGACGAGCTGCAGCACCGCGGACGCCAGGGCCAGGATGCTGAGCCCGCCGATCAGCGGCAGGGGGAACAGCACCTGTGCCTTGGACACGTCCATGCCCCCCAGCCACGGGACGATCGTGTCGATGCACGGCTTGTACGGGTCGTACGCCGCGGTCCCGAGGCCGTTCACGCACTGCACGTCGACCACCTGGTGGCCGAACACCGTGAGCATCGCCGTCGGGTCCGGGGTCGTGAGGCCCTGGCTGATGACCTGGTAGACGATGAGCAGGAGCGGGAGCTGGAGCAGGATCGGGAGGCACCCGGAGGCCGGGTTGACCCCTCGCTCCTTGTAGAGCTCCATCTGGGCCTGGCTGAAGCGGGCGCGGTCGCCCTTGTAGCGCTTCTGGAGCTCCTTGAGCTCCGGCTGCACCAGCTGCATGCGCTTCGTCGATACGATCTGGCGCCGGAAGAGCGGGATGAGCACGGTCCGCACGATCAGGGTCATCACGATGATCGCGATCCCGATGTCGCCGGCGATCGAATCGACCCAGACCAGGAGGATGAACAGGCCCTGGAACAGCGGGTTGAGGATCCACGCCAGGAGGCTGACGGGGTTGGCCCCGGGGGATGCGGGCACGAGTGGCGGGTGGGGCGTCATCGTGACGGCCGGCGAGGCCGAGCTGCCGGGCACCACGCCGGGCGTGCCGGCACACGCCGCCACGACGAGGAGGACGAGCGCCAGGAGCCCAAGGAGGACCAGGTGGTCGCGCCGGATGCGGGGGACGGTCACGGGTTCCTCGGCTTCAGCGAACAGGGTCGTAGCCACCGGGGTGCCAGGGGTGGCAACGCGCGATCCGCTTTGCGCCCATCCAGCTGCCCCGCAGGAGGCCGTACTTGTCGATGGCCTGCTCGGTGTACCGGGAGCAGGTCGGGTAGTAGCGACAGCTCGAGGGCATCCAGGCGAACGCAATCCGATACAGGTGGATGAGCCCGATCCCGATGCGCTTCACGCGTCCGCCGGTCCTCCGAGCACCCCTCCGCGGCGGAGGAGCCGCTCCAGCGCCTCGACGAGCGCCGCGTGGTCCGCGTCCACGAGCGCTGGCCTGGCGATGATCAGTACGTCCCAGCCCGGCTGGAACGAGGGCGCCATCACCCTGAGTGTCTCACGAAGACGTCGTCGGACCCGGTTCCGGACGACCGCGCCCCCGAGGGCCCGGCCGGTCGCGAGGCCGAAGCGGACGCCGTCCGAACCGGTCCGCAGGAGCCGGGCGGTCATGAGCGGATGGGACCGCGAGGTCCCGTGGGCCTGGATCGCCGCGAAGTCCGCGGGCCGGGTGAGCATGACGACCCGCCCACGGGGGCGGGTCGCTGCCGGGATCAGACCGCCAGCCGCTTCCGGCCCCGAGCGCGACGAGTGGCCAGAACGCGCCGGCCCCCGGTGGTCTTCATCCGGGCGCGGAAGCCGTGCTCCTTGGCGCGATGGCGCTTCTTCGGCTGGTAGGTCTGCTTCATCGGGCGTCGTGCTTTCCTCTACGTGTCCGACCTCCGGATCGAGTCGCCGCGCGACTCCGGGAGGCACGTAAACGCGCCGGGCACACGGGCGCCGGGCGCGTCAACGCCGTTGGATTATAGGAAGCGCCCCTCCCGGGTGTCAAAGCGCCCCCGCGAGGCCGGCACCCGGCGCTGGCGGAGCGCCGGCAACGGGCCCCGCGAGCGGCCCGGCAGGTGCCCCCGCTCGACACCCGCTCGATGTGCGCTCGATACCCCCTGGGAGTATCGTCGAATGAGGGCTGAATCGCCTTGCGGGGCCATCCGGGGCGGTGCTACCATGCGTCGGCCCACGGCGCCGGGACGCCCGCGGGTGACCCCGGGGAGGCGCCCCGGGGCGGCCCGGAGAGGCGCCTTCCCAGCGACCTGGGCGGCCTGTTCTCGCGTCCGCCTCGGCCGTCCCTCTCAGCCGCACTTCGGTCAACGTCACCTCCATCCGGCGCCGCGGCGCCGGGCCGACAGGGTCCTCATGGACGCGAAGCACATCTGGCGCGCGGCGCTCGGGGAGCTCCAGGTCGCGCTGTCCCCGGCCAACTTCGAGACCTGGCTCCGCCACACGACGCTCGTGGACGTGGAGGACACCCGGTTCCGGATCGCCGTCCCGAACGGCTTCGCGAAGGACTGGCTCGAGACCCGCTACCGGCCCCTGATCTCGCAGACGCTGGCCCGCGTCGTGGGCTACAGCGTCCAGGTCGAGTTCATCGTCCGCGAGGACGCCGGAAGGGCAGCGCAGGAACCCGCGGCCTCGGCGCCCCAGCAGGTCCGGGTGGAGTCGACGCGGGTGGGCGCCGAGGGCGGTGCCTCGAGCCTGAACCAGCGCTACACCTTCTCGAACTTCATCGTCGGCTCGGCCAACCGGCTGGCCCACGCCGCCGCGCTCTCCGTGGCCGAGCGCCCGGGGCACGCCTACAACCCGCTCTTCCTGTACGGCGGGGTGGGGCTGGGCAAGACCCACCTGATGCACGCGATCGGCAACGCCGTGATCGCCCGCTTCCCGCGCAAGCGGGTCGTCTACGCGACGAGCGAGAAGTTCACGAACGAGTTCATCACGAGCATCCAGCAGGGCCGGATCGACGACTTCCGGGCGCGCTACCGCCGGATCGATTTGCTCCTCATCGACGACATCCAGTTCATCGCCGACAAGGAGCGGACCCAGGAGGAGTTCTTCCACACGTTCAACGCGATCCACGAGGACGGCAAGCAGATCGTCCTGTCCTCCGACCGGCCGCCCAAGCAGATCGTCACCCTCGAGGAGCGCCTGCGCAGCCGTTTCGAGTGGGGGCTGATCGCCGACCTCACGGCGCCGGACCTGGAGACGCGGATCGCGATCCTGCGCGCCAAGGCGGAGGAATCCTCCGTTCCGATCGGCTCCGACGTCGTGGAGTTCATCGCCCGCAAGGTCGTCAGCAACATCCGCGAGCTGGAGGGCGCCCTCAACCGGGTGGTCGCCTACGCCAGCATGGGCGCGATGCCGATCACGATCGAGCTCGCCCAGGCCGTCCTCTCGAACGTCCTCTACAACCCGAAGAAGCGCCAGGTCACGCCGGAGAAGATCGCGAAGGCCGTCTCCGAGTACTACGGCGTCGGCATGGACGCGCTGCGCGGCCAGAAGCGAGACCGGGCGATCGTCACGCCGCGCCAGATCGCGATGTTCCTGATGCGCGAGGAGACGGACGTCTCCCTCCTGCGGATCGGCGCCGAGCTGGGCGGCCGGGACCACTCCACGGTCCTCCACGCCTGCGACAAGATCACCCGGGAGGCCTCCGTCAACGACGAGCTGCGCCGCGACATCGCGGCCGTTCGCGAGCTGATCTACGCCGACTGACCGCCGAGCCCGCCCCGGTCGCGGCGGCTCCCCTCCCGGCCCTGGCCGCCCCCGCACCCAGGCCCCGAACGGCCCTGCCTGTGGACAAGCCGGCCAGAACGGTGCAGAAGGCCCGGGCACCGTGGAGAGGGTGGCTCTCGCGGCAGATCCCCGTGTGCACCATCGGGCCTTCCTCCCGGCCCTCGGGGCGCGAGACGCCGCGCAGCGGCCATCCGTCCACCATCCATCCGCAGGAAGCCACCGCGCCGGGCGCCCTTCGTCCACGACGGATGGCCACTCCTCCACCGTCGCCCTCCGCACGCCGTCGCACGGCCGTCCACGGCGTCCACGCCATGATGAATACGGTGACGAACTTCATGCGAAGATGGACCCCACCACGAATCCACCGGCGGGGTCCGGCCCAGGCCACCTGCCGGCACCTTCCGCCCGCGCACCCGGAGTGACACGTCCGTGAACCTGTCGGTCATCCAGGAGAACCTTGCTCGCGGCCTCTCGGTCGTCAGCCACGCGGTGTCGAGCCGGAGCACGCTGCCCGTGCTTGCCAACGTGCTGCTGCGCACCGAGGACGCCGGGCTGAAGCTGACCGCCACGAACCTCGAGATCGGGATCACTTATTGGGTGCCGGGCAAGATCGAGGCCGACGGCGCGATCACCGTCCCGGCGCGACTCCTGACCGACGTCGTGAACTCACTCCCGAACGAGCGGATCGACCTGGAGCTCCGCGACGGCGATCGGCTCCACCTGCGCTGCGGGCGCTTCGAGACCCACCTGCGCGGGATCGACGCCGACGAGTTCCCGGCCATCCCGGCCGCCGGCGAGCGGCCCACGACCAGGGTGAGCCAGAAGGTGTTGAAGCGTGCCCTGGCGGAGGTGGCCTTCGCGGCCGCCAGCGACGAGGCGCGCCCGATCCTCACGGGCGTCCTCACCCGCTTCGAGGGCGACCGGATCACCCTTGCCGCAGCCGACAACTACCGGATCGCGATCACCACGATCGCCGGGCTGGATGCCGTCGAGGAGACCAGCGTGGTGGTGCCGGCCCGCTCCTACGGCGAGCTGGCCCGCGTGCTCACCGAGACCGACGATCCCGTCGAGATCATCCTTTCGGCCCAGAAGAACCAGGTCCTGTTCCACGTCGAGGGCATCGACCTCGTCAGCCGCCTCATCGACGGCCAGTTCCCCAACTACCAGCAGGTCCTTCCCGCGACGCACGCGACGCGGGTCGAGCTCGACCGGGACGACCTCCTCAAGGCCGTCCGCCTCGCGGCGTACATCGCCAGCGCCTCGGCCAACATCGTCAAGATCCAGGTGGCGCCCGAGGGCGCTCCGCAGGTCACCGTGGGGGCCGCCGCCGACGTCGGCGACCACCAGGGCGTCGTCGACGCCGTGATCGAGGGGGACGGGACGACGATCGCGTTCAACGCGCGGTACCTCGGCGACGTCCTCGCGAACGTCGACGCGGACCGCTTCGTCATCGAGCTCAACGGGCCGCTCTCGCCGGGCGTCTTCCGGCCGGCCGACGGGCGTGACTACACGCACGTCGTCATGCCGGTCCGGACGACTTCCTAGGGCGAGACCGGGGAGGCCGGGCCCGGCGGCCCGGCACCGGCACTGCTCACCTCTCTCCGGCTCGCCGGGTTCCGCGCCTACGCCGCGCTCGAGGCGTCCTTCGGGCCGGGCCCACAGCTGGTCTGGGGCCCGAACGCGGCCGGCAAGACGAGCCTCGTCGAGGCGGTCGTCCTCCTGGCGCGCGGCACGTCCCACCGGACGGGGACCGACGCCGAGATGATCCGGTGGTCGGCGCCGTTCACCCGCGTCGACGGGCACCACGCCGGCGAGGGAGGAGCCGTCGACCTGGAGGTCACCCTGGTGCGCGAGGGGCCGGCCGGCGGGCGGAAGCGAATCCGGGTCAACGGGATCCCACGGCGGGCGTCCGCGCTGGCGGGGGCCCTGCGCGTGGTCGTCTTCGCTCCCGAGGACATGCTGCTCGTCGCCGGCGCCCCCACGCTCCGCCGGACCGCCCTCGACGCGCTCGCCGGGCAGTGCTTCCCCGCCTACGCCGCGGACCTCTCCACGTACGGCCGCGCCCTCACCCAGCGCAACTACCTTCTCCGCGCGATCCGGGAGGAGCAGGCGACGCCCGACCAGCTCCCCTTCTGGGACGCGAAGCTGCTCGAGGCCGGCGCGGCGATCCTGGGCGCTCGTCACCGGCTCCTCGCCGACCTCGCCGCTCCCCTCGCCGCCGCGCACGGGGAGATCGCGCCCGGGGAGGGCGTCCTCCGCCTGGTGTACGTGACGAACGCCCCGGCCGTTCGCGGTGAGGAGCCCGGCCAGGCGCTGGCCCGCCGGCTCCGGGAGACTGCCGAGAAGGAGATCTGGAACGGCACGACGCTCGTGGGCCCCCACCGCGACGACCTGGCGTTCGAGCTCGACGGCCGGGAGCTGGCGTCGTTCGCCTCCCGCGGCCAGCAGCGCACCGCGATCCTGGCCCTCAAGCTGGCGGAGCTCGACCTGCTGGCCGCGCTGGACGGACGCCCGCCGCTGCTCCTCCTGGACGACGTCTTCTCGGAGCTCGACCCGGCTCGCCGGGCCCACCTGGTGCGGCGGATCGCGACGCTGCCCCAGGCGTTCGTGACCACGACCACGCTCGACGACCTCGACCCGGCTCTCCGCGCCGCCGGGACCGCCTGGCGCGTGGATGCCGCCGCGCCCGACGACGACCCGGAGGCAGCCGGGGCGCGCCTCGTGCGGGCGGCCCCGTGAGCCCGGCGCGCCGGTTCGACGATCCGCGCCTCGCCAACCGGCGCCCCGTCAGCCGGGTGGGCGACCTGCTGCCCGAAGCCGCCAGACAGCTGGGGCTCGAGGAGCAGCTTCGCTGGGCGCGGGTGGTTACGGCCTGGGACAGGGTCGTGGGTGAATGGCTTCCGGCAGCCGCCGGCGGATCGCGGCCGGCACGCCTCGAGGGTGGCGGCACACTGGTCGTGGAGGCCGCCGCGCCGATCATCGGCCAGGAGCTCCGCATCCGGTCGGATGAGCTGCTGGAGGCGCTCGCCGCCGAGCCGGGCGGGATCCGGGCGGAGCGACTGCGGGTCGTGGTGGCGCACGGTATGATCCGCTCGCCCTGAACCGGCGAGCACGCACCGCGCGCCCGGACCGGGCGGCCGGCGTCACGCCGGCCCTCTCTCCACCGTCGTGAGAGCCGATGGCCGTCCGACTGCAGATGAAGCTCGGCGTGGTCGCCGAGGCCGACCGCCTGGAGGATTCCCCGGACACCGTCGCCATCGTCGAGCCGACGATCGGGGCGACGCTCCGCTCGAAGGGGAGCCTCTTCGTCGTGGTGGCCGGGACCGGCCGCGCGCGCCGGCTCCAGGAGGCGACCCGCCTCGTCGCGGACACGGTGCAGGGCGAGTACTACTACGACGAGTCCGCCGGGCTCATGGCCTGCCTCGAGAAGTCGATCCGGACGGCGAACAGGAAGCTGGCGGCCAACCGCGAGCGGCTGGGCCTCGGCGCGTCCGGCGACGGGCCGCTCGGCCTCGGCGTCGCGGTCGTGCGGGGCGGTGAGCTCTACGTGACGACGACGGGACCGGTGGACGCCTACTTCGTCCACCAGGCGCACCTGCTGACCCTTCCCGACCCGAACGCCGACCGCGGCCTCCCCGCCGACGACCTCGCGCCGCAGATCTGGCGCGGCGAGATCGCGCCCGGCGACACGCTCCTGCTCGTGTCGCGCAACATGACCGCCACTCTTGGCACGGACGAGCTCAAGGACGCCGTCAACACGCTCCACCCCCAGGCGGCGATGGAGCAGCTCCACCGGCGCTTCGCCGCGGCCGGGGGCACGGGAAGCGACGGCGCGCTGGCGGTCGAGGCCGCCGAGGTCTCAGCGACGAGCCAGCGTGGCCGCCTCGTCCCCGCCCGCCCGCCGGAGCCGCTCGCCGGGCTGCCCGACCGTTCCCCCATTCCCCTTGCCGACTCGGTGGGGGGTGGCGTCGCCGCCGTGAGTGCCGGCGCCGTGAAGGCGAAGAGCGCGGCCGGCGACGCCATGGGGGGCGCAGTGACGCGACTCCAGGACCTGCTGCCGCGCCGGGGACCCCGCTACCGCCGCGTCACACCGGCAGCCACGCGGCGCGAGTCGCAGCGCCGGGCCGCGGTGGCGGTCCTCGCGTTCGTCGTCGTCGCCGCGGCCCTCGGCATCGGCCTGTGGGTCGTCGGCGGGCCCGGCGGCACCCCGATCGACGAGATCACGGCCGGCGAGAAGGCCCTGGCGGCCGCCAAGGAGGATCTCCGCCTCGTCTTCGGCAACGGGGCCAACCTCCTCGTCGACGATCCCCGGAAGGCCGAGGAGCTGCTGACCGACGCGCACGAGCAGCTCGACGTCGCCGCCACGAACGGCGTCCCGGCCTCGACGCTCACCCCGATCCGCGAGGAGGTGCTGGGCGGCCTCGACGATCTCTACGGTGTGGTGGACGTGGTCCCGCAGACGGCGTTCTCCTTCGCCGGCCAGGAGCAGGCATTCGACCTCGGGGCCATGGTCTTCGGCCCAGACGGCGTGCCCTACGTCCTCGACCGGACCACGCAGACCGTGTACCGGGTCGACCTCCGCGCGAAGAAGGCGACGCCGGTCGTCCGCGCCGGGGCCAAGGCGTCCGGCACGACCGTCGCCGAGCCTCGCCACCTCGCGAGGGGCGGCCCCGACGTGCTCGTCCTCGACGCCAAGAACGTCCTGTGGCGCTGGCGCCCGGCCGACACGAAGGGCAAGGGCACGCTGGCCCGGATCCGGGTCGCCGAGGCCACCACGTGGGGCGCGGACATCCTGGGGATCGGGACCTTCGTCCGAAGCGCCGACCTCGACCTGTACAACCTCTACGTCATCGACCCGTCGGAGCAGCAGATCCTGCGCTACACGCCCCACCAGGACGGGAGCGGGTACACGGGGGTCGGGTCGGGCTGGCTGACGACGCCGCAGGACGTCTCGCGGGTGACGTCGATGTACATCGACGGCGACATCTACCTCGCCGACGGCGGGGTCATCTCGCGGTTCGTCTCGGGCCGCAGCAGCGACTGGAGCCCAGAGGCGCCTCCGGATGCCTCGCTCCGGCCGGCGCCCGTCTACGGCATCGTCGACTCTCCGGGGGAGAAGGGCGACGGCACCATGTACGGGTACGACCGGGCAAGCACCCGGGTCGTGGCCTTCACCAAGGCCAACGGGAAGTACCTGGAGCAGTACCGGATCGCCGGGGGCGGAGCCGGCTGGGCCGACGTCCGCGCCTTCTTCGTCCTCGAACGGGCCGAGGGTCAGCCCCCAGTCCTGTACTGGATCGACGCGGACACGATCGGCTACGCGATCCTGCAGGATGCCTCGCTCGCCCCCTCGCCGGCCCCATCCGGCAGCCCGCCCGCCTCGCCGAAGGGGTCGGCCGCGCCGCGCCCCTCGGCGACGCCGGCCCCCTGACGCCCGCCGGCCCCCTGACGCCCGCCGGCCCCGCCGGTCCCTGGCGCCGGCCGGGCGCCCCCTGCGATCGTGCGTGGGATAATCCCCGCATGGCTGGGCGCCTGGTCGAGATGGCCGTCGAGAGCGTGCGCGTGCACATGCTCTCGACCCAGCACGTCGTGATCCTCAAGGACCTCGAGCGCGAGCGCTTCCTGCCCATCTGGATCGGCCCCTGGGAGGCGAACGCGATCGCGATGAAGCTCCAGGGCCTGACGCCCGAGCGGCCCCTGACCCACGACCTCTTCGCGGCCGTCCTGGAGGAGCTGGGTGCCACGATCCGCGAGGTCGTGATCGCGGACCTGGCCGACGAGACGTTCCACGCGCGGATCCTGCTGGAGGCCGGCGGCCAGGTCCACGAGATCGATTCGCGGCCGTCGGACGCCCTGGCCCTGGCCGTGCGGACGGGCGTCCGCATCTACGCGGCCGAGGCCGTCCTGGAGCGCGCCGGTGTCGAGGGCGACCGCGCCGGCGACGACGACGAGCCGGCCGACGACGAGCGACTGTCCGTCTTCCGCGAGTTCGTGAACTCGCTGGACGCGGAGCCGGGTACCGACGAGGCTCGCGAGGGGCCGCCGCGCGAGGGGCCAGGCGACTGACCCGCCGGCGCGCGACCCGGCGCCGGGCACCCGCCGGCGCGCCGACCGGCGACCCGGCGATCAGGCCCCCGGGCCGGGCCCGCCGATTGCCTCTCCCCGCCGCAGCGCGCGCTCACGGTTCGCCCACATCCGGAGGCGGAGCCCCCAGAAGTCCTTCACGGCGCGCCAGATCACCGACACCTTCGCGCCGGTGGGCGAGCCGGCCGTGCGCGGGTAGTGCGGGACACCCACCTCGGCGACGCGGCACCCCGCGGCGCGCAGCTTGATGAGCAGCTCCGCTGAGAAGAACGCTCCCCCTGACTCGACGCGGATGCCCCGCAGCGCCGACCGGCGGAAGAGCTTGCAGGCGCAGTCGACGTCGCGCACCCGGAGGCCGAACCAGACCCGGTTGGCCAGCTTGTAGAGGCGGGCATACACGGTCCGGATCACGGGGTCCGCGCGCCGGATGCGGTAGCCGACGACGACGTCGGGGGCATCCGGCGCCCGGAGGCGGGCCGTGAGGCGCCCGAGGTCCGCCACCTTGAACTGCCGGTCGCCATCGGTGAAGCAGACCAGGTCGTAGCGGGCCGCCCGGAGGCCGGACCGGAGCGCCGCCCCGTACCCGAGGTTGACGGGGTGGTGGACGACGCGCACGACGTCCGGGTGGGCCTCGACCAGGCGGTCCGCGATCGATGCCGTCGCATCCCGCGAGCCGTCGTTGACGGCGATGATCTCGAACCGGTCCGCCAGCGACGGAAGGACGGCGAGCGCCTCGGCCACGAGCGCCTCGAGGTTCGCCTCCTCGTTGTGGGCCGGGAAGAAGTACGAGAGGGCCGGGACGCGCGCGACGGGCTCGGGGCTCATGGATGCATCGTAGCGAGTCCGGTTGTCGGGGACGTTACGGGACGAGGACATCTCGGGACGATGATGATCACCCACCGCCCCCGGAGCGCGGGCCGACGACGCGGTAGAGCGGTTGCTGGCCGATCGGGTCCCGGATGACCTCCAGCTCCCAGGCAGCCTCGAGGGCCGCGATCTCGGACGGGTACCGCACGAGGTACACGGGCCGCGATCCCACGTTGGCCCGGAGCACGTCGTCGACGGTCCCGAGGCCCTCGTCCAGGCGGTCGCGATCGTCGAGGACGCGGACGTCGGGCCGCTCGCCGAGGATGACGGTCCGGTACCAGAGCGGCGTCGAGTAGCTCCACCAGGAGACGACCAGCGCGTCGTCCTCCACCGTGTCCAGGGCCCAGCGGCTCCAGTCCCGGGCGCGGGTGTCCCGCGACTGGTCGATGCGGCCCCGCGTGGCGGGCGCTGCCGTCGACGCCGGCAGGACGAGGCCGGCCGCCAGCAGGACGCCGACGAGACCGGCCGCCAGGCGCGCGCGGCCGGGCCGTGACGGCGGCCGGGCCGGGCCGCCGTCCCATTCGGCGTCGCGGTCGTCCGCGCCGCCCTGGGCGGGAATCTCGTCGCCGTCCGGCGCGCGCGTCACCTCGGGCTCCGGGAAGAGGGCGTCGACCACCAGCCCGGCGGCGACCCCGAGCCAGGAGGCAGCGATCAGGAGCGGGAGCAGGTAGTAGCGGTCGATCGCGGCGTTCGTGTAGGAAGCCGCGAACCAGCAGATGACCAGGAGCCAGGTGCCGGTCAGCAGGGCGAATCGGGGCCGGCCGAGCGCCGTGGCGAGGAACGCGGCCGGGACGGCCACGGCGAGGATCCCGAGCTGGGCCGACGCGAGCCCCACGAGGTCGGCGGCCTTGCCGGTGAGGTCGCCGAAGGGGTCGACGAGGTCGCCCCGGAACTGCTCCGCGAGAACCACGTACCAGAAGCCCTCCCACGTGTTCGGCGTCCCGTACACGAGCGGGGCGCCCATCGCCGCCCGGAGCGGAAGCTGCAGGTAGAGGGCGACCGTGGTGCCGAGCAGGACGGCGGCGCACAGGCCGACGAAGCGGAGGCGCCGGACGATCCCGGGCTCGACCGCGAGGACGAACAGCGCGATCCCCGGCGCGAGCAGGACGCTCAGCGTGTGGTTCCCGAGCATCACCCCGTAGAGCGCCGCCGCACCCAGGAGCCAGCGGTCCGCCCCCGGCACCCTTGCCCGCCGCCGACGCTCCCAGCCGACCAGGACGACGAGGAGCCCCGCCGCCAGCGCCAGGTGGAGCGTGTGCGGGTCGGCGAACGCCCCCATGCGCCATGGGATCGGCGTGAGCGCCAGCAGGAGGCCGGCCCCGACGGCCACGCTCGTCCGCCGCGTCAGCTGGCGCACGAGGACCACGGTCAGGCCCGCCGCGAGCCCCAGGAGGAGCGCCGACAGGAGGTTCATCCGCAGGGCCGGCTCGCCGAACGGCGCGAGCGCCAGCGACGCCAGCCACCCGAGGATCACGTAGCTCGGGTAGCCCGTCGGGTGGGCCGTGCCGAGCACGGGTGGCACCGACTGGAACTCGCCCGTGTCCCAGAAGCCCTGGCCCGGGAGGAGCACGCTCCGGGCCAGCCCGAACGCGATGGCGCCGACGAGAAGGGGCGCGGCGGCGTCGAGCAGCACGGCGATGGACGGCCGCGGAGCGGCGGGCGCCCTCACCAGCTGAGCGTCCGGGCCCAGGCGATGCCCCAGGCCTGGATTGCCACCGACGCCGCGACGAGGCCGGCGACGGCGCCCATGCGCAACCGGCGCGGCGCACCGCGCGGACCCAGGAAGCGCTCCGTGCCGAGGGCCACGGCGACCAGCAGGAACGGGGCGAAGTCGAGGCTGAAGCGGTAGCCGAACTGCACCCACCCCTGGCTGAAGTGCATCAGGTTCACGGTGCCGATCGCCAGGCTGGCCAGGAGCGCCCCGGCAACTCGTCGATCGCGGAGCAGCCCCAGGGCGGGCAGCGCCAGGAGGTACGCCGGGCTCGCGAGCAGGAAGCTCATGCCCACCTGGTTCGGAACGAGCCACGAGCAGCCGGTGGCGCTCCACGGCGTGCGCCCGACGCCCGGGTCGCACGCCGGCATGATGTCGGGAAGGCCGAACAGCATCAGCCCGAGGTTCCGGGGGATGTACCGGACGTCCTGGAGCGACCAGGTGCCCTCGTAGCCGAGGTTGGGGTAGGCCAGAACCTCGTACCGGTACAGGGCCTCGTAGACGGGATTGAAGAGCGAGCCGGACGCCGCCAGGTTGTAGGCCAGCAGGCCCAGGACGGGGATCGCCATGCCGAGCCCCGCGCCGAGACCGCGCCGCCACCAGGCCCCGCCGCCCCCGACGAGCAGCAGGAACGGGAACCCGAAGGCGACGGTCAGGCGGCTTGTCGCGGCCAGCCCGAGGAGGAGCCCCGCCGCGACCTGGCGGCCGTCCACGAGGGGCCGCCGGGCAGCCGGATCGCGGGCCCAGTCCCGGTCGTCGGCGTCGAGCGCCAGGCCGACCGAGGCCAGCGTGAGGCCCACTGCAACGACGTGCGCGAAGTACCAGGTCGAGCCCAGCGACGCCGCGTACCACAGCGCGGTGCCGGCCCCGACGAAGACCGTCAGCAGGTTGCGGACGGCCGGCCGGACGCGCAGGCGGCCGAGGAGCCAGAACGCGGCGGCGACGTCGAGCGCGGCGATGAAGACCGCGAGGAGCCCCTGGTCGAACGCCAGGCCCCAGGCCGCGACGAACGGCAGCAGGACGGCCGCCGGGAGGGGCGGGAACGGGATCATCCCGCGCCCGGTCCGCTCTCCGGCCGCGTCCACCACGGGGATGACGTCATTGAAGTAGGCGTTGCCCGGGCCGCCCGCCGACTCGGCGACCGGGTAGCGGATCGAGAACCGGCCGTCCAGCCAGCCGGCCGCCTGCCACGCGAAATGGTTGTAGACCGTCTGCTGGGCGGGGCGCGTCAGCTGGTAGAGGGCGAGGCAGGCCAGCACGAGGCCGAGGCCGACGACCACGGCAGTACGGGCCCGGGGAGCAGCCACAACGAGAAGGGTGCCCCCGGCGTCGGGGAGCGGGCCCTGGGATATACTCCGGTCCACCTCAGCGCTCGTTCCAGGAGGCCGTACCAACAACCCGTGCCAGGCCCCGCTGCGGGCGAGAGCGCGCGGGCCGGCGAGCAGGCCCGGGTTCGCCTGCGGGACGCGATCGTCCCGCTCGGCATCCTTCTTGCGCTCGGCCTCGCCCTCCGACTCATCATCGCATACGTCCTGCTGCCCGGCTCCGGGTTCGGCGTCGACCTCGGAAGCTTCAGCGGGTGGGCGACGGAGCTCGCCCGGAACGGGCCGTGGGGGCTCTACGACCGGCCGATCTTCGTCGACTACACGCCCGGCTACCTCTACGTCCTGTGGGGTCTCGGGCTCGTCTCGGCGACGTTCGGCATCGCGATCGAGAGCCTCCTGAAGCTGCCGGCGATCTTCGCCGACCTCGCCCTCGCCCTCGCCCTCTTCGCCCTGGCGGCGGAGCTCGGCGCGAGCCGGCGGGGCGCCATCCTGGCGGCCGGCGTCTTCCTTCTCGTGCCGATCACCTGGTTCGACAGCGCCGTGTGGGCCCAGGTCGACTCGGTCGGGACGCTCTTCCTGGTGCTGGCCGTCCGCGAGCTGTGGCGGGGGCGGTCCGAGCGGGCGGCCATCCTGACCACCATCGCCGCGATCATCAAACCGCAGTTCGGGATCCTCATCCCGCTCGCCGCCGTCGTGATCATCCGGCGCCACTGGGTGGAGCGGCCGGACGATGGGGGCCGGCTCGGCGGCGGCCCGGTCCGGATCGTGACGACGACGATCGCCGGGCTCGTGACCGCGACGCTCGTCTGCCTGCCCTTCGGGCTGGCGATCGTCCCGCTCCCGTTCGCCGGGATCGGCCTGGAGAACAGCCTGCTGGGCCAGATCCTCCAGACCGCCGGCGGCTACCCGTATGTCACCGTGAACGCCTACAACCCGTGGGCCCTGGTCTCGCTCGATGGCGCCGGGCTCGCCTCGGCGGGCACGTGGATCCGCGACGCGCCGAACCCGGCCAACCCTTCCGACCCGTTCTACGCGCTGCTGGGGATCCCGGGCGTCGTCGTCGGCGGCAGCCTGATCGCGGCGGCGATCGTGGCCCTCATGGTGGTCCTGTGGCGCCGCCACGACGACCGGCGCGCGCTCCTCGTCGCGCTCGCGGTGATGGCGATCGCCTTCTTCGTCCTGCCCACGCGGGTCCACGAGCGCTACCTGTACCCGTTCTTCGCGCTCGGGGCGATCCTGCTGGCCCTCCAGCCGCGCTGGGCGGCCGTCTACGCGGTGCTGGCGGCCGCCAACTTCGCCAACCTCTACGGGATCCTGACCCTGCCGTTCTACGACAACCCGGGCCTGGGCCCGATGCTGGACGCCTTCGGCGGGTTCGGGGCGCGGCTCGGAGAGGCGTGTCGCTCGCAGCTGGGCGTGTCGCTGGCGGCCGTCGCCCACGCCGGCGGCCTGCTGGCCGCAGCCGCCTTCCTGGTCCGCCCGCTGCCGGGCGAGACCGACCGGGAGATCGAGGAGCCGGAGCCGGCCCTGCTCGCTGCCGGGGTGGGGGCCGTGGCGGGCGTGCCGGGAGTGCGGGGCGTGCCGGGAATGCCGGGCGTGCCGGACGTGGCCGGATGGGACGCTGCCAACCAATTCGCGGCCGCAGGGGGCCGCGAGCCGGGCTACGACCGCCGGCTCGGCGCGCTCGGCGAAATCCTCGGGCGGGCCGCGGACGACCGCCTGGCGGCCGCCGACGTCGAGCCGGCCCTGCTGCCGGCGCCCTTCGACCGGTCCGCGTCGCTCGCCCGCGAGCGCGGCGGCCGCTTCGACCGGCTGGACCTCTGGTTCCTGCTCCTCCTCGTCGTCGCCGCGCTCTGCCTGCGGACCTTCCGCCTCGGCGAGCCGATGCGGATGCACTTCGACGAGGTGTACCACGCGCGCACCGCGACGGAGTTCCTGCAGGACTGGGAGTACGGCGAGCCCCACGGGATCTACGAGTACACGCATCCGCACCTCGCCAAGTACGCCATGGCCTGGGGGATCCGCCTGTTCGGCAACAACCGCGTCGTCGCCGAGAGCGACCTCGGGACGCCCGTGCGCGACGTGGCGCTCGAGCCGCGCTGGGACGAGCCGTTCGTCGCCGAGACCGACGCGTCCGGCGTCGCGAGCGGCGGCGACCGGCTCTACGTGGCGACCGGCGACGCGCTGGACGTCTACGACCTGCGGACCCGCGAACGCCTGGCCCGGTTCGCGGTTCCCGGCGCCCAGGCGGTGGCGGTCGACACGGACACCCACCAGGCCTACGTCGGGACGGCCGACGGCCAGGTCCTGGCGCTGGACACGGCCGTGCCCGCCTCCGACCTCCGGGCGGCGACCGGGACGGTGCTGGAGGCTCTGGGGCCGGAAGCCTTCGCCGACCTGGGCGGGACGGGCGGCGGACCCGTCGAGCGCCTCTGGACGGCCGGGACCGGCGACTACGTGATCGCCGGCCTGCCCGACGGCGCGTTGGTGACGCTCGATGCGGCGACGGCCGCGGAGCTGTCGCGCACCATCCTCCCCGGTCGCGCCGAGGTCGTGGACGCGGGCAGCGTCGACGCGCTCGTCGCGACACCGGCCGAGGTCCCGGACCCGGCGGCCGCCGCGGCCGAGGTGGCCCGCCTGGCCGGGGGTGACGAGGCCGCCTACCGGGAACTCCTGGCGCTCGACGCGCCGCAGGTCGTCCTCACGACCGAGCTGGCGTCGGGACGAGACGGGCTCGACGCCGCGATCGCCGACGGCACGCTCGCGGGCCTCCGGGTCCAGGCCGTGCCGCGGGTCGCGGTCGCCGACGCCGCCGGGGTCACCTTCCTCGAGCCGGCCTCCGGGCGCGAAACGGGCGCGGTGCCGCTGGACGCCCCGGCGACCGGGATCGTGCAGGTCGAGGGGCTCGAGGAGCCGACGCTCTACGTGGCCACCGGCAGCTCGCTGGCCGTCGTGCCGATCCCGGGAGCCGACGCGGCGGCGTCCCTCGACCAGACCGTCTGGATGCCGGGCGCGGTCGAGCGGGTGACGTTCAACCCGGCGAGCCAGCTGGTCCACGTCCTGGGGCGGGCGCCGGACGGCGCCGCGGCCACCGTCTACGTAGTCGAGCCGCGCGGCAACGCCGTCTTCGCCGATGCCCCGCTCCCCTTTGCCCCGGGACCGTGGGCGATCGATACGGCGGCGGCCTACCCGAGCACCGATCGCCAGCAGCTGCTCGTCTTCGCCGCCGACGGCGCCGGCGCCGCGGTGGACGTCGGCCAGAACGCCTTCGCCTGGCGGGTCCCGGGGATGGCGGCCGGAGTCCTCATGTTGGGGCTGCTGTACCTGCTGGCGCGGATGCTCTTCCGGCGGCGCTCCATCGCCGTCCTGGCGGGCCTCCTGGTCCTCGCCGACGGGATGCTCTTCGCGCAGTCGCGGATCGCGATGAACGACGCCTACGTGGCGTTCTTCATCAGCGCCGCCGTCACCGTCTTCGCCGCCATCTGGACCGGCACGTGGCGCTGGCGCGGCGCGTTCTGGGTCGGCCTGCCCGTCGTCGGCCTCCTGCTCGGGCTGGCCCTCGCCTCCAAGTGGGTCGCCCTGTACGCCGTCGGCGGCATCGGGCTCCTGATCCTCCTCCGCTCGGCGCTCGGAAGGATCCTGATCGTCGTCGGCCTGGGGGCGATCGCGGCCAGCCTGGGCTACATGGCGATCGCCACGGGCCCCGAGTCCACGGGCAACGGCAACATCCTGTTCCTGCTGCTGATGATCGGGCTCACCCTCGTGGCGGCAGCCGTGGCCGCCTACCACCCCGTGGCGTGGACCGTGGAAGAGGTTCGGATCGCGGTCGCCGGGCCGGCGGCCCTGGGCGCGCTCGTGGCCCTCGTGGCGGTCCCGCTGGCTGCGCTGCGCCCGCCCGACCCGACCGCGCCGCCCGACCAGCTGTCGCCGGTGACGCTCGCCATCGGCGTCGCGGTCGGGCTGATGGCCGTCGGGGGCATCGCCGCCGGGGCGTTCTGGGTGGCGGGGCGGCTCGGCTTCGGCCCGCTGGCGCCGCCGCCGGGGCCGGACGACCCGGCCGCGCTGCTCGAGACGGCCGAGACGGCGCCGGCGGGCTGGCTGCGCCCCGGGTGGCTGGCCGGCGCGCCGATCGCCTGGGCGGCGATCTGCCTATTGGCGATCCCGGTGGCGGTCTACGTCGTGGCGTACCTGCCGTGGGCGGCCCTCGGGAACCAGATCGTGCCCGGCTGGCCCCCGGGCCACGACGGGCAGACGCTGGCCGACCTGACGCGGGGCATGTACGAGTACCACAACAACCTCCGCGCGACGCACGCGGCGTCCTCCCCGTGGTGGGCCTGGCCGGCCAACCTCAAGCCCGTCTGGTTCTACCAGGAGAGCTTCGCCGGACCGACGGTGGGGGCGATCTACGACGGCGGCAACCTTGCGACGTGGTGGCTCTCGATCCCGGCCTTCGCCTTCACCGCCTGGCAGGCCTTCCGGCGACGCAGCCTCGCCCTCGCCCTCGTGACGATCATGTTCGCCGCACTCTGGCTGCCCTGGGCCCGCATCGACCGGGCAACCTTCCAGTACCACTACTACACGGCCCTGCCGTTCGTGCTCCTCGCCCTGGCGTACTTCCTGGCGGAGGTCTGGCACGGTCCGTCGCGACGGACCTGGCGCCTGGCCCGGGCGGCCGCCGCCGGCGCCGTGCTGACGCCGGTGGCGATGTGGCTCTTCCGCGGGCCCCTGTGCCTCCTCGTCGGCGTGGAACGGGCGAACCCGGGCTCGCAGGCATGCTCGGGCGCCGCGTCGCTGTCGGTCTCGCTGTCGGCACAGCTCGTGGCGATCCTCGTCGTGCTCGGCGTGGCCGGCGGCCTGCTGGTCTGGCAGCTCCTCGCCCTCGACCGCGCCGCGCGGACCCCGGAGGGGCGCGCCGAGACGGGCCCCCGCCTGGCGCGGATCGGCCTGACCGCGGGCCTCGGGTTCGTCGCCCTGGCGGGGGCCTGGATCGTCCTCCCGGCGACGCCCCTCATCGTCTACCCGAACGTGCCCGGCGAGCTCCTCGCCCTCGGGCTGCTCGTGGTCCTCGCCCCGCTGGCCTACCTGGTGTGGACCGCCACGTCGCCGCGCCGCTTCGTCGTCGGGGTCGGCCTCGTCGCGGCCTTCGTCTTCGTCCTCTTCTACCCGAACCTGTCCGGCCTGCCGCTCCCGGCCGGCATCTACAACTGGTACCAGGGCCTCCTCCCGACCTGGCTGTATCCGTTCCAGTTCCCGGTGAACATCGACCCCGCGGTGACCGTCTCGCTGGTGGGCCCCTGGCCGCTCATCCTCTTCGGGGCGGTGATGGTCGCGTCGGCGTTCGTCGCCTACTCGGCCTTCGTCTGGCGGGTGGCGCTCGCCGAGCGGGCCGCCGCGGAGCGGGACGACGTCGACGGCGACGGCGGACCGGAACCCGGTCCCGCGCCGGCCTGACGGGAGGACGCCCTGCGCCGACCGGGGCTCAGACGGCGGGAGCGCCAATCCGCGGGTCCGGGGGCACGGCGGCGCTGAAGTGCGGCGGGAGCGTCCCCTGGGCCGCGAGGCGACGGATCACGAACCCGTAGTAGGCCTCGACCCGCGCGGCGATCCGGTCCCAGCCGAACTCCTGGACGCGCTCGAGGCCGCTCTCGCCCATCTGGGCCCGGAGGGCCGGGTCGGCGACCAGGCGGAGGATCGCCTCGGCCAGCTCGCGGTGGTCGCCCGGCTCCACGAGCAGGGCCTGCTCGCCCCGCTTCACGACGCCCTTGTAGCCGTGGATGTCGCTGCAGACGATCGCCGTCCCGGCCGCCATCGCCTCGAGGAGCACGATCCCGAAGCTCTCGCGCCCGGTCGCGGGCGACACGTAGATGTCCGCCGTCTTGAACAGCTGGACCTTCTCCTGGTCCGAGACCCGGCCGAGGAACTCGACGCCGCCGAGGTGGCGGGTCATGACGTAGCGCCGCGCCTCACGCTCCAGCGGCCCCGAGCCGACCACCAGGAGCCGGCAGTCGCAGCCGGCCTTGCGGACGATGCGGAACGCCTTGAGGAGGTGGACCAGACCCTTGCGCGGCTCCAGGCGCCCGACGAAGAGGATGTTCGGGCGGCCATCCTGCCACCGGGCCAGCGGGACGGCGTGGGCGAAGCGCAGCAGGTCAACTCCGTTCGGGATGACCTTGTAGTCGCCCGGCAGGTAGCGATCCGCGAAGTGGCGGGCCGCGGCGCTGACGGCGATGCGCCCGTGAAGTCGGCCGGCGGCGACGGGGCCCAGCATGCGGCCGCCCAGCTGGTAGCCGGGCGCGTAGCCCGCGAAGGCGTGGAAGGTGGCGACGTTGACGCTCCGCGACTCGCGCAGGGTCACCAGCGTGAGGAACGGGACGAAGGGCTCGTGGAAGTGGAGGAGGTCGAACTGCTCGCGTTCGAGCACGTCCTGGACCTGTGACCGGTAGCGCGGCGAGATGGTCAGGGTCCCGACCGACCCGTTCGCCGGCACGGAGAAGCCCTTGCCGATCCGGATGACGTCGCCCTCCGAGCTGCGCTGGAGGCCGTGGCTCGCGGTCAGGATGCGGACGTCGTGGCCGCGCACCCGGAGGCTCTCGTACAGGTGCCCGACATGGTCGTTGACCCCGCCCGGAAGCGGGTAGACGTACGGCGTCACGAGGCCGATCTTCATTCCGGCCCTTCTCCCCGCGGCAGGATCGCCGAGGTGTCGAGCGCAGGCGGGCGGCGCGTCCCGCCGGGATAGCCAAGATCCCGTCCCGTCCCGTCTCGCTTGACCCGCGCCAGGACCTCGGCGCGCGTGTCGCGCCCGTACTTGCGGAGCTGCCGCCCGAAGGTCGGCAGCTGGGACCTCGTGCCGTGGAAGCTGCCGTGCCAGCCGGTCCGGCGCTCCAGGATCGCGGCCCGGAGGTCCTCGGCGGTGCGCCCGGAGAACGTGGTCCAGCCCAGCCCCACGCTCGCCGCCTCGTGGGCGTCGCTGTTCCCCACGGTCGCCAGCCCGTGCTCCTCGGCGAACGCGACGACGCGCCGGTGGACCGGCCGCCCGAAGGTCGTCGGGTTGAAGGCCTCCACCCCGTCGGGCCGGATGCGGGGGTCCGGCGACGCGAGGAGCCCGCGCAGCGTCCACGCCTGGGCGCACATCGGGTACGGGAAGAGCGGGTGGGCCGGGATCGCCAGGCCACCTTGCTCGTGGACGAGCCCGATCGACTCGCGCAGCGACCGCAGGGGCGGGATCGGCTCCTCGATGAAGAGGGCCAGGAGGTGGCCGCCGCGGGTCGAGACCTCCTCGCCGATCACCACCTCGACGGGAAGATCGCGCGCTCGTGCGATCGCCCGCGCCGCGTGGGCGGCATCCACGCGCTCGTGGTCGGCGATGGCGACGACGTCGAGCTGCGTGTGGCGCAGGACGTACGCCAGGATCTCCTCCACCCCGCACACGCCGTCGGAGGCGAGCGTGTGGATGTGGAGGTCGGCGCGCCCGTGCGGCCCGGTCGGGTCGGGGCCGTGCGCGGAGCGCAGGAGGGGGCGGCTCATCGGGTGGGCTCCGTGGTGGCCGCCGGCGCAGCGTCACCCCGGCGACGCGGGCTGACCGCGTCCCAGATCGGGAAGAGGACGGTGCTCCACTGCTCCGGCGCCGGTGCGACGAGGTCCTCGAACGCGCGCGCCTCAGCATCCAGGAATGCCGAGATCCGGGCGCGCCGGGGCAGGTCGGCGGGCGGGTGCGGGAGCGTCACGAGTCGGCCCCGGAACCCACCGTGCGCTGAGCGGCGGATGGCCGCCACGTGAAGCGGCGCCCCGGCGTCGAGGGCGAGGTAGGCGGGCCCAATGGGGAGCGAGGCGGGCAGCCCGAAGAGGGCCACCGGCACGCCGCCCCCGGCGATGTCGCGGTCGGCGATGAGCCCGACGCCTTCGCCCCGGGCGAGGGCTGCCCGGAGCTCCCGGCGCGCCTCGCGCAACCCGATGATCCGCGCTCCGCCGCTCTCGCGCGCCCGCTGGAGGATGCGCTGGATCTCCGGGTCGCCGAGCGTCTCCATCGGCGCCGTGATCGGGACGCTGGTCCGGTCGCCGAGCACGGTGCTGACGCCCACCAAGGTGCCGAAGTGGAGGCTCGCGAAGACGACGGGCCCGCCCGCGTCGAATGCCGCGTCGACGGCCTCCGGCGTCTCGAGCACGAGGCCGCGCCGGACGTCGCGCGCCGTCGCCGCGGCCCGGAGCGTCTCCGCGTACGTGCGGACGCCATGCCGGAAGGCCGCCCGGACCAGCCGCTCGAGGGCCGCCGGGTCGGCTGCCGCGGCCCGGGCGCGGGTGCTGCCTCGCCCCTCGGCCGCGAGCCACGCGGCCACGTGGGCCAGGTTCCCGCGCGCGATGGCGGCCCGGCCGGGCGCCAGTCGGTACCAGAGCTCGCCGACCGCGTCCGACACGCCGCCGACGAACGCGGCCGGGAGGCGCGCCAGGACGGCCCCCAGGCCAATCACCAGCGCGGCCCGGGCGCGCTGCAGGGCCGTGCCGCGCTCGGACGGCCGACGCGCGGAGTCCGGGGCGGTCATCCCGGCGCCGCCGCGATGGAGCCTGCCCGCGCCGCGAGGGAGGCCTCCTCGGCCGGGTCCTCGGGCCACATCGGCTTGAAGACGCACCACTGCTCGGGCACCGCGCGGATGACCGGCTCGAGGGCGTCGGCGATCGCCTGGGTCGCCCGCGCGATCTCCGCGGGAGCGGTCGAGCTGACGAGGATCGGTTCGCCGGCGTCGCCGGTGAACGTCCCGTCCGGGCGGCGGACCGTCCAGAACGGAACGATGGTGGCGCCGGTCTTCGCGGCCAGGACGGCCGGCCCGGCTGGGAGCGTGGTCCAGGCGCCGAGCAGGCGGACCGGCTGGCCGTCGGGGCGGTAGCCCCAGTCGACGAGCAGCCCGAGCATCTCGCGGTTCCGCAGGACCCGGTAGACCTCGCGGAGGTTGCGCCAGCGGATCACCCTGACGCCCCAGGCGCGGCGCTGCTCGAACATCAGCTCGAACAGGTCGTCGTAGGCGGTGTCCTCCGCGAGCACGTTGAACGGCCAGCCCCGGCCGGCGAGCGCCGCCGCGGCCGCGTCGCCGTTGCCGATGTGGAGCCCGACGACGATCGTGCCCCGGGAGGCCTCCCACACCTCGTGGAGGCGGTCGGCGGCGGGGGCGTCGAAGAGGGCCACGTGCTCTTCCCGCGACATCCGCGGGAGGTGGAACCCCTCGACGACCCAGCGCGTCTGGCTGCGGAAGACGGCCCGGCCCAGGGCGGCCACCCGCCGGTCCTCGGGGGGCAGGGCCAGGACCCGGGCGGCGTTCGCCCGGACGTGGCGGCGCTTCTCGGGCCAGGCCCACCAGAGGGCATCGGAGATCCAGCCGGCGACGCGGACGGTGGGCCCGAACGGGAGCCGGCCGAGAACCCACGAGCCGCCGCGATAGGCGGCGACGACCATCTTCTCGCGGAGGCGCGGGCCCGTGGCCTCGCGCCGGTGGGGCGCCCGGAGGCGCCCCCCGCTGCCGTTGTCCGCGCCGCTGGATCCGGGTCGCGGCCGCTCGGCGGCCGCTCCGTCGCCGGTGGCCCCGGCGCCGTCGGTCACTTCGCGGCGGCCCCGGCCGGCGCCTTGGCCAGCGTCCGCAGCTTGCGCGCGACCAGCTTCTCGGTCCCGACGAGCGTCTCGTTGTCCTCGCCGCGGATGAACGCCTCGACGCGGTTGAACGCGATGTCGTCGTGGATCTGCTGGGGCGGGCTCTTCATGAAGTAGCTCGAGGGGGCGACGAGCGTCCCCTTCAGGCCCCGGTCGAGGCCCAGCTTCAGGCAGCGGATCGCGTCGGTGATGACGCCGGCGCTGTTCGGGCTGTCCCAGACCTCGAGCTTGAGCTCGGCCTTGAGCGGCACGTCACCGTAGGTCGTGCCCTCCATGACGATGTAGCAGTACTTGCGGTCCAGGAGCCACGGCACGTGGTCGCTGGGGCCGACGTGGACGTTGTCCGGGTCGACGTCGTAGTCGAGCATCGAGGTGACGGCGTTCGTCTTGCTGATCTTCTTGCTCTCGAGGCGCTCCCGCTCGAGCATGTTCAGGAAGTCGGTGTTGCCGCCGAAGTTGAGCTGGTACGTCCGGTCGAGGCGGACGCCGCGGTCCATGAAGAGGCGGGTCAGGACCCGGTGGCTGATCGTCGCGCCGACCTGGCTCTTGATGTCGTCGCCGATGACCGGAAGGCCGGCCTCGGCGAAGCGGCGCTGCCAGTACGGCTCGCGGCCGATGAAGACGGGGATCGCGTTGACGAAGCCGACGCCGGCCTGGAGCGCCTGCTCGGCGTACCACTTCGTCGCCTCCTCGCTCCCGACGGGGAGGTAGGAGACCATCACGTCGACCTCGCGCTCCTTGAGGATGCCGACGATGTCGGCCGTGGGGCCGGGCGCCTTCTCGATGATCTGGCTGAGGTACTTGCCGAGGCCGTCGTGGGTCATCCCGCGCTCGACGGTGACGCCGAGGTGCGGGACCTTCTGGAAGACGATCGTGTTGTTCGGCTCGGCGTAGATCGCCTCGGAGAGGTCCTTGCCGACCTTGGTCCTGTTGATGTCGAAGGCGGCCACGAACTCGATGTCGCGGACGTGGTAGCCGCCGAGGCTGACGTGCATGAGCCCGGGGACGAAGTCCGTCTCCTTGGCGTCCTCGTAGTAGTAGCGCCCCTGGACGAGGCTGCTCGCGCAGTTCCCGACGCCGACGATCGCGACGCGGATCTTGCCGTCCTTGCGCTTCGAGCCGGCCCAGGTGCCGACCGGCCGCTCGCCGTTCCCGTTGCTGCTCACGCCGCTGCTCCCGTTCTTCTTGGCCATGGTGTGGTTCGCTGTGCCTCCGGTGGGTGGATGAGGGGGTTGGGTGGGGGTTCGAATGATCAGCTCGCCCGGTCGACCGCCTCCGTGGTCGTGGCGGCTGCGCGGGCCTGGGCGCGCGTGTGCAGGACGCGCTGGATGATCGTGAGCGTGGCGCCGACGGCGATGATCGCGAGGGCGCCCTCGATCACGAGGATGCCGTTCGGGGTGGCTGACCCGGCGCTCGCGACGCCGGTGCCCAGAAGCCCGCCGAGGACGAGGCCGCCGCACAGGATGACCAGGCGGATCTCGCGGGGCATGACGCCGACGGCCGCCATCCCGGTGCCGGCCGAGAAGCCGAGGCCCTCGGACTTCGCCCGGGCGTAGCTGACGAGGAAGGCCGAGCCCATCGCGGCGGCGGCGAGGAGCGGCCCGAAGTCCCAGCCGCCGGCGGCCAGGCCGGCGACGAGGCCGACGTAGACGAGCGCCTCGCCCCACCGGTCGAAGACGGAGTCCATGAAGGCACCCAGCTTGCTCACCTGGCCCGTGGCCCGCGCGAGGGTGCCGTCGAACATGTCGAAGACGCCGCCGGCGAACACCACGAGGCCGCCGACCACCCAGAGCTGCAGGCCCAGCAGGATGGCTCCGACGGCCGTGATCCCGAAGCCGATCAGGGTGAGGCCGTCGGGGGTGAGCCCCAGACGGCCGAAGAACAGGGCGATCGGCTCGCCCACCTTCTTGACGCGGCCGCGGGTGTCGTTGGAGATCGTCATGGCTCAGCTCATCCCGAGGATGGCGCGCTCGCGCTCGGCGACCTCGCCGAACGCCTCGGGACGCAGGGAGCAGATGGTCTCGCGACCGGCCCGGCGCGACACGACGAGGCCGGCCTCGCGCAGGCGGCGCAGGTGGTGGCTGACGAGCGGCTGGCTGAGGCCGACATGGTCGATCAGCTCCCCCACGCTGGCCGGCCCGTCGGCCAGGCGGCGCACGATGCGGAGCCGGTTCACGTCGGCGAGGGCCTTGTGGAAGATGCGGATCTCGCGAAGGTCGTCGGGCTGGTCGACGATCGACGCGATCGTCGACCGCAAGCGTGCGGGCGAGGGGCTCAGGTGGTGGCTCCGATCGAGGGTTCGGGCGCCGGGCCGCGGCTGTCGACGGCGCGCAGCAATGCGCGTTTATATAAAGCATCGTTGATGGTACGGGGGGCGACCGGGCGTGTCAAGAGCGGGCCCCGGGCGTGGGGTGCGGGCGCGTCGAGGGTCCGTCACCCGACCGTCCTAGCCCGCCTCCGGTACCTCGCCGAGCGGATCGGGGGCGCCCGTCCGCGCGAACAGCGGGATCCGCTCGAGCGGCGCAGCCGCGTCCACGGTCCGTCCGCCGGCGTGGAGGCTCCCGGTGGCGCGCTCGACCCAGTCGGCGCCTGCCGGGAGGTAGACCGGGCGCGCCGTCGCGCCCGGCGTCGTCACGGGGGCCACGAGGAGGTCCGGTCCCAGCAGGAACTGGTCGGCCGGGTCCCAGGCGGCGGGATCGTCGGGGAACTCGAGGAAGAGCGGCCGCATGGGGGGCAGGCCGGTCTCCTCGGCTCGCGCCGCGAGACCCCCGAGGTACGGTCGCAGCCGCTCGCGGAGGCGCAGGTGCTCGACGAGGATTCCGTACGCCCGGTCGCCGAAGGACCAGACCTGGTTCGGCGCCCCGGGGCCGCCGATCCCGGCGCCGGGCGAGCGGTAGCCGTGGAGCCGGAAGACCGGGCAGAAGGTCCCGTACTGGAACCAGCGCACCAGCAGCTCGCGGAACGCCGGGTCGTCGGGATCGCCGCCCATGAACCCGCCGATGTCCGTCGTCCACCAGGGGATCCCGGCCAGCCCGGCGTTCAGCCCGGCTGGGATCTGCGCCCGGAGCGCCTCCCAGGTCGAGGGGACGTCGCCCGACCAGAGGACGACGCCGTGGCGCTGCGAGCCCGCCCAGGCCGAGCGGGCGAGGGTGACCGTCTCGCGCCCCGCCGCGGCCATCCCCTCGGCGACCATCCGCGCCTGCTCGCGGGGGAAGACGTTGGCCACCGCCAGGCCGGGCCCGGCCGCGTAGACCAGCTCCTCCGGCTCGACGGGGATCGTCTCCGGCTCGCAGCCGTCGAGCCAGATCGCGTCGACGCCGTGGTCGAGGTAGCCCCGCCGGAGGCCGTCCCACATCGCCGCCCGTGCGGCCGGGCTCGTGGCGTCGACGAGCGGCAGGAGGACCGCATCCTCCGAGCCGCTGTCGATGAACGTGTGGCGCGCCGCCGCGCCGCCGGTGTCGTGGACCACGAGCCCGGCCTCGACCAGCGGCTGGTGGACGGCCGCAGCCGGGTTGACCAAGGGCCAGACGCTGACCATGAGGTGGATGCCGAGCTCGTGCAGCTCGCGCGTCATGGCGTCCGGGTCGGGCCAGTCGGCAGGGTCGAACCCCCAGTCGCCGAAGCGCGGCCAATGGAGCGCGTCCACGACGATCACCGACATCGGAAGGCCGCGCTCGACGACGTGCTCGCGCGCCGCCGCGAGGAGCGCCTCCTGCGAGGGGTAGCGCAGCGTCGACTGCCAGAAGCCGAGGCCCCAGGCCGGCATCGGGGCGGGACGCCCGGTGATCCCCGCGTAGGCCTCCACGAGGGTCGCCGGCGTGGCGCCGGCGACCACCCAGTAGTCGAGCTGGGCCGTCGCCTCGGCGACCCAGCGGGTTCGCTCCGACATCAGCTCCAGGCGCCCGACCGCCGGGTTGTTCCACAGGAAGCCGTAGCCCCGCGACGAGACGAGGTACGGGATGGTCACCCGCATGTTCTGCTGGGCCAGATCCAGGACGCGGCCGGCATGGTCCAGCGCGCCGTGCTGGTACTGCCCGAGGCCGTGGAACCGCTCGCCGGGTTGCGCGCTGAACGTCGCCTCCAGGGCGGGAAGCGGGCTGCGGGGCCGCCAGCGGCGGGCGCCCGGCCAGGCCGGGTGCGGGAGATCCTCGGCGAGCAGCGGCGTGCCGGTGTCGGCGCGCTCGAAGGCGAGATGGACCGTCGGGGCGGCGATCGGGAGCAAGCGCGCGTCGCGGGTGGCGACGACGGCGAGGCGGCCGTTGATGAGGCGCGCACGGTCGCCCTCGACGCGCAGCGTCGTTCCGGGCGAGGGCGGAGCAGGCTCCAGCAGGGCCTGCGGGAGGTCGTCGCGGATCGACCCGAGCGACGCCCGAACGCGGACCGCGTCGGGCCCCCAGGGCTCGACGCGGAGCACCTCCCGGCCGGCCCGGACGAGGAGCGCGGCACCGTCGGCGCTGAAGTCGACCATGACACTCACGCCGATGGTAGCGCCGCCGGCCGTCGGCCCGCCGGCGTCATCTACTCGAGCGATGCCCTGCGATGTCCCGGGTGGCCGCGCTTCTTCGGAGGCGGCTCGCTGGCGTCGTCCGCCCCGTCCGCGCCCCGAGGCGCACCGCGGGCGCCCGACGCGCGGGCCCGGCGCACCTGGGCGTCGAGGACCTGCCTGAACTGCTTGGCCAGGCCGGTGCGCATGCCGGAACGTGACGCGGCCGCCGCATCGTGGTCGCGCCGGCGCGCCCGCGCGGCCTCGGACGGCGGGAGGTCGTCGCCGGCGCCGTCGCCGAAGTCGTCGTCGGTCCGCTCGGGTGCCATCGACACGAGCGTGCTCCCGGCGCGAGCCGGCGTCAAGCGCCAGCGTGCATCAAGCGGGAGCCCGCATCAGGCGGGGCCGTCAGCGGGAGCACCCGGGCGAAGGGCCAGCTGGTAGTTCGCGTACGCGGGCTCCGTGCTCACCTCGCGCACGACGCGCGCGGCGACCGACGGGGGGAGCTCCGGCACCTCGTCCGGGTCGTCCAGCTCCACCTCCAGGAGGACGAGGCCGGGAGGCTCGCTGAAGACGTCGAGCTCGAGCGTCCAGCGGCGGTACGGGATGACGTGCCGCACCTTGCGGATCACCCGGCGTGCGGGATCCGCCTCGGCCATGAGCCGGCCGTACTCCTCCGGCGACAGGTCGACCTCGATCTCCTCCCGGACGATCCCGGAGCGATCTCGCTTGCGCGTGAGCACGTACCGGGCGTGGCCGTCGCTCTCGACCCGGCGCACGCGCCGGACCCAGTCGTCCGACGAGCGGAGGTAGACCTGCTCGATCCGCCTCGCGCGGGCTCCGAGGGCGGCGAGCGCCGCCTCCGACAGCGCGCCGTCGAGGAGGTACTTGCGCTCGATCTCGAGTCCGTCGCTGGCCATGGGTCCTCCGCTGCCGGTGAAGTATGCAGCCCACGTTCGCGGCCGGACGGCCGCCGGATCGGGTGAGGGCGACCGGCGCCGGATGCTCGATCGGCCCCTCCGCGGCCCTCGCCTACACTCTGTTGCATGGACCGCCGGGTCGCGCTCGTCCTGCTCGCCGTCCTGGGGACGGGCGTCTTCCTGGCCGGCCTCGAGCTGATGATCACGGCCGTCGCCCTCCCGGCGATCATCGCCGATTTGGGCAGCTGGACCGAGCTCCGCCACGCCAGCTGGATCATCAACGTCTACCTCCTGGTCTTCATCGGGACGATGCCCCTTGCCGGGCGCCTCGCCGACGTGTGGGGAGCCCGCCGTCTCTTCCTGGGCGCGCTGGTCTGTTTCACGCTCGGCTCGCTCCTGGCGGGGATGGCCCAGTCGCTCGACCAGCTCATCGCCGCGCGCGCCGTGCAGGCCCTCGGGGGCGGCGCACTGGTGCCGGTGGCGACCGCCGCCGCGTCACACCTCTTCGAGGGTCACGACCGGCCGCGGGCCCTGGGGGTGATCGGTGCGCTCACCTTCCTGGGCATGGCCGCAGGGCCGTTCCTGGGCGCGGCCATCCTCGACGTGATCCGCCCCGAGGCCTCCCTCGCCCGCGCCGGGCTCCTGGGCACCCCGGCCGCTGACGTCCTGGCGCCGGCGTGGCGCTACGTCTTCTACGTCAACGTGCCGATCGGGATCGCGGCCCTCGCCGTCGGCTGGGCCGCCACGGCCGGCTGGGACACCCCCCGCACGCGCGGTCGGGTGGACGTGCTGGGGGCGTTCCTCTTCACCGTTGCCCTCGCCGGGATCCTGCTGGGGGTCACGCTCCTGGGCGAGCAGGCCGGCGGAAGCGGCGGCGCGGGGCCCGACCCGGCGACCGTCTCGCTGGCCCTCGTGGTCGCGGGCATCGCCGCCGGGATCGCCGCCGTCGTGCTCGGGCTCCGCCGCCCGGACCCGTTCCTCGATCCGCGCCTGTTCGCGGACCGGGTCTTCTCGTCGGCGGCGCTCGTCAGCCTCCTGACCGGCTATGCCTTCGCGACCGCGATCGTGGGCTCGGCCGTCTTCGTCGACCGCGTCCTGTACGGCGGCCCAGACGACCAGCGTCTGGCCCTCGGCGCGCTCGCGGGTGCAACGGCCATCGGCGCGCTGCTGTCGGGGTGGCTCGTGCGGCATTGGTCGCTGCGGCTCGTGACGGCAACCGGCCTGGCAGCCTCGATCGCCGGGCTCGCATTCATGGGCACGTGGACGGCCGACGTCACCTACCCGGTCATCGCGGCGGCCGGGGGGCTCTTCGGGCTCGGGTTCGGCCTGACCGTGACCCCGCGCAGCACGGCGGCCGTGGAGGCGGTGGGACGCGCCCGTTACGGAGCCGCCTCGGCAACCGTGACGGTGGCGCGGATGATCGGCATGGCGGTCGGCCTCGCCATCCTCACGGCGTACGGCTCGACGACGATCAACCGGCTCTCCGACCAGGTGTTCGGCTCGCCCGACGCGTACCGCGAGATCGTGCCGCCGGCGCTCGCCGACCGGCCGCTGCGCGATCCGCTCGTCGTCGGCGCGCTGGAGACGTGGGCGGCCACGAAGGCGGCCGAGACGATGACCGGGCTCTTCCTCGTGGCGGCCGGCGTGACCGCCGCCGCGATCCCGGCGGGCCTCACGCTCGGCGCCCGGCCGCGTATGCTCCACGGCGAGACGGCCGGCGGCGGAGCCCCGGCCGGAGCGGGAGGTCGCGATGGCGATGGGTCCGGAGCCGGTCTCGACGGGGAGGCCGCGCCCACCCTCGCCCTCTGACGGGCAGGCGTCCTCCCCGTCCCGGGTGCCCGCGCCGCCCTCCCCGCCGGCGGATCTCCCGGCGGAGACCTCGGAGCTGGCGCGCGAGGCAGCGACCTCGCTGCGGATCGAGCACTGGCGCGACGGGGAGCACCGCAGCCTGACCGGGCTGGAGGCGCTGCGCCGGGCGGTGGGCGAGCCGGACGCGCGCCACTGGATCGACCTGACGGATCCTTCGCCGGCCCTTGTCGAGGCGGTCGCGGCCGAGTTCGGGCTCCACCCGCTGGTCGCGGAGGACATCCTCGAGAAGAACCAGCGCCCCAAGGTGGAGCTGACGGACGGCTTCGCCCACCTCGTCGTCTTCGCGGTCGCCTGGCAGCGCGAGCTCCTCGTCGAGGAGATCGACATCGTGGTGGCGGACCGCTTCCTCCTGACGGCCCACACCCGGTTCTGGGATCCCCGCGCCGCCCCCCACCTCCGCGAGGGCGTGGCGCCCCTCCTCGCCCGTGGGACGGACTACCTCCTGTGGGCGCTCCTCGACTTCATCGTCGATGACTACTACCCGGTCTTCGACCGGATCGAGGACACGATCGACGACCTCGAGGACCGGATCGTCAGCCGGCCCGAGAAGGACACGCTCGACCAGCTCTTCGAGCTCAAGCGCCAGCTCGTCGAGCTGCGCCACGTCAGCTCGCCGCAGCGCGAGGTCTTCAACCAGCTCACGAACCGGGTGGTGCCCTTCATCGCCCCCGAGCACGTGATCTACTTCCGCGACCTCTACGACCACGCGGTCCACCTGTCCGACGAATACGACGGGTTCCGCGAGCTCGTAACGGCGGCGCTCGACGTCTACCTCTCGACGGTGAACAACAACCTGTCGCTGATCATGAAGCGGCTCACCGGGATCACCGTGATCCTGGCCGGCATCGGCGCGTTCGCCGGGATCTTCGGCATGAGCGAGGCGGGGTCGGCGTTCCGGCTCGGCGAGGCGCCGGGCTTCTGGTTCGTGACGTTCGGGATCACCGGGCTCGCGGTCCTGATCGCGGTGATCCTGCGCCGGATCAACTGGATCTGAGCCGGGTCACTCGCAGGCGACGGGGCGTGCCGTGGGGTTGGCCAGCGTCGGGTCGGCCGGGCCGACGCTCAACGGGCGCGCGATGACGATCGTCTTCGGGATCGTGCCGCGCGGGCCCTCGGACGTCTGGAGCATCAGCTGCTCGCCCTCTGCCGCGAAGGCGACATCGAGGCTCGTCTGGTGGCGCAGGACCCGGGTGATCTCGTAGAGGTACACCTGGTCGTCGTTCGTGTAGACCTGGACGAGCATCCCCAGCATCGTGCGGTCGGCCGTCGCGAGGAGCGGCAGGAACATGCCCGTGCGAGCGTGGGCGTACAGGTACGTTGCGCCAGGGTAGCCGGGCTGGCTGAGCTGGGGGATGTACTCGGCGACGTCGCAGAAGGGGAAGTGGTCCGGGTCGTTCGGCGGCTTCACCACCGGCAGGTCGATCCGGAGCGCCGGGATCACCACCCGGGTCGCGACCCGTTCGATGACCGGGCTGGACGACGCCGCGGGGGTGCCCGCCGGTCCGAGCGACGGGATCGGCAGCAGCGTGGGCGTGGCCGGCTCGCTCGGGACGGGCGTGACCTCCGGCGCGAGGGCGGCCGCCTGCGGCGGATCCTGGTAGGTGAGCAGCCCGGCCGCGAGCAGGGCCACGCCGGCCGCCGTCACGAGGGCGGGCAGCAGGCGGCCGCGGATCCAGCCGAGGAGCGAGCGCATCAGGGTGAGCATCCTAGCAAGGGGATCGTGCGGGACGGCCCGGCGGTTTTGTCCGGTGCTGGGACGCCGGAGGTCCCGGTCGTGTGGCGGTCACGGTGCGCACCCGCAACCGCGCCGCCGAGCACCCGGCACCGCGCCCGGACCCGCGCCGCCACGCATCCTTGCCCGCGCAGACGGGCCGGGAGTGGGCTACGCTCCCAGCCGATGCGCACCTTCGTCGTGATCGTCGCCGGCCTCATCGTGGGCGTCGTCGCCGCGCTCGGCGTGGCCGTGGTGGTCTACTCGCTCGTGCCCGCCGCGCCGGCCCCGACCGCCCCCGCGACCCCGACCCCGGCCGCGGTCACCGGCACGCCGACCCCGCTCCCCGCCCCCTCGGCCACGGCAGCGCCGGCGCCGGAGCCGAGCACGAGCCGCAGCCCTTCGCCGTTCCCGTTGGTCGGGCAGCCGGCGCCCGTCATGATCGCGACGGGCCTCGACGGGACCCTGCTGGACCTCGCCGCGTACCGGGGCAAGCCGGTCTGGCTCGTCTTCACGGGAACGTACTGCCCGCCCTGCCGCGACGAGTACCCGCTCATGAACGGGTTCGCGGTGCGGTACGCGGAGGCCGGCCTCGTGGTGCTGGCCGTCCACGTAAAGGAGGACGCCGCGACCGTGCAGCCGTTCGTCGACGACCTCAACGTGACCTTCCCGGTCGGCCTCGACGAGGACGGGAGCCGGGCCCGGGCCTGGGAGGCCGTGGCGCTGCCGGTCCACTACTGGATCGACGCGGAGGGCATCGTCCGGGACGCAGCGCTCGGCGGCCTCGGGCCCGAGCAGATGGCCGGCGGCCTCACGACGATCCTGCCGGGGGTCACGGTCGGCGAATGAGCGGGCGGTCGCGGCCGGGCGCTGCTCGCGGTGGCCCGATGGCCGGCAGCCCCGAGACCGCGACGGCCGCCGCCGGCCTCGCCGGGCTGGCCGACGTCGAGGGTCCGATCCTCCTCGTCTGCGACTTCGACGGGACGCTCGCCCCCATCGACCCCGACCCGGAGCGGGCGGCGCTGCACCCGGAGGCGCGCCGCGCCCTCCGGCACCTCGGTCGCCTTGCCCGGGCCCGCCCGGAGCGCCTGGCCCTGGCCATCCTCTCCGGCCGGACGGCGCTCGACGTCGCCGGCCGCGTACGGATCGGCGGAGTGACGTACCTTGGGGACCATGGGCTGCAGGGTGGCGTCCTGCCGCCGCGGGTCGCCGCCGAGCGTCTCCCGGTCGGCCATGCGCAGCGCCACGCAGACCACGCCGCGGCCTCGCGGCGCATCGGCGACGACGTGGGCCACCTCCTCGCCGATGCCGAGTGGCTGTACGTGGAGCCAAAGGGCCCGTCAGTCGCCTTCCACTACCGGACCGCCGACGATCCCGACGAGGCCCGGGCGAGAATCCTCGCCGCGCTGGGAGTGGCCCGGGGCTCCCTGCCCGCCGACCTCCGCGGCGCCCAGTTCACGCACTACGAGACGGCGCGCATCCTCGAGGTCCGACCCGCCGACGCCGGGACGAAGGGCGCGGCGGTGGAGCGTCTCCTGGCGCGCCACCGGCCGGCCGCCGTGGCCGTCCTCGGCGACGACCGTTCGGACGCGGAGGCATTCGGGGTGGTCCGGGCGGCGCGGGCGGCGGGCCGGCTGGCCGCCGCCATCACGATCGGCGTGCGGCGTGCCGCGGCGACGCCCCCGGAGGTCCTCCGGTCGGCCGACGTCATGCTCCCGGGACCTGGGGCAACGGGCGCCGTGCTGCGGGCGCTGGCGCACCGCCTGGAGGCGGAGCGCGACGGCGCCTGACCCGGGGCCCGGACACCCCGCGGAGAGCCGCCAGAGCGGCTGCCGGCTAGGGCAGGAAGCCCGTGAGCGCCTGCGCGGCCTCGCCGACGCTGGCGAGGAAGGGGCCGGGGAAGAGCCCCAGCGTCACGGTCATGACCGCCGTGATGGCGAGGCCCAGCCGGAGCAGGGCGCCGTGGCCGACCGGGGTCACCTCGGCCTGGGGTTCCCGCATGTACATGTAGACGACGACGCGCAGGTAGTAGAAGGCCGCCGCCGCGGCGTTGAGGACCGCGATGACGGCGAGGAGCGTCAGCCAGCCGCCACCCTGGACCGCCGCCAGGATCACGTAGGCCTTGGCGAAGAAGCCGGCCGTCGGCGGGATCCCGGTGAGCGAGAGCAGGAAGAGCACCATCAGGATGCCCAGCGCAGGCTCGCGCCGGCCGAGGCCGGCGAACGTCTCCAGGCGGCTCGTCACCCCCGGCCGCTTCTGGAGCGCGCCGATCACGGCGAACGCGCCCAGGTTCATGAACGTGTAGGCCGCGCTGTAGAACAGGAGCCCCTCGAGCCCCTCGATCTGGCCGTCGGCGTAGGCCGTCAGCCCGACCAGCATGTAGCCGGTGTGGGCGATCGAGGAATAGGCCAGCATCCGCTTGACGTTGTCCTGCGTGAGGGCCACGAGGTTGCCCAGCGTCATCGTCAGGGCGGCGAGGACGAAGAAGACGATCACCCACTCCTCGCGGAGCGGACCCAGCGCCTCGCCGAAGACCCGCAGGATCACTGCGAAGGCGCCGATCTTGGGCAGGACGGACAGGTAGCCCGTGATCGGCGTCGGCGAGCCCTGGTATGCGTCCGGCGTCCAGTAGTGGAATGGGACGGCGGCGATCTTGAAGGCGACGCCCGTCGTAAGGAACGCCAGGCCCATCGCCAGGCCCGGCGAGAGCGCCGCCTCGCCCTGCACGATCTCCGCGAGCCGGGCCGCGACGTCGACGATCCGCGTGGAGCCGGTCAGCCCCCACACGAAGGCGAGACCGAACAGGAAGATCGCGCTGGAGAACGATCCCAGCAGGAAATATTTGATGGCGCCCTCCGTGGAGAGCGCGTCGCGCTTGTGATAGCCGGCCAGCAGGTAGCCCGGGATGACCATGAGCTCCAGGCCCAGGAAGAGGACGAGGAGGTCGGCCGACCCGGAGATCAGCATCACCCCGCAGAGGGCGAACACGAGGATCGTCGCGTACTCGGCGACGGGCAGGCCACGGGGGACCAGGTAGTCCGGCCCGAAGAGGATCGTCAGGGCGACGATGGCGACGAAGATGAGGTCGAGGAACGTCGCCAGGGCATCGACCCGGTAGGTGCCCCCGAAGGCGCTCCCCGGCGTCGCGCCGACCCAGATGACGAGTGCGGCCACGAGCCCCAGGCCGAGCAGGCTGACGCCTGTCGCCACGACCGTGTTGCCGGGCTTGATGATGTCGGCCACGATGATCGCCGCGGCCACGAGGACGGCGGCGATGAGCGGGGCGATGACGGTGAGGTCGGCGAGGGACATCGGCGGCGCTCCCGTCAGTTCCCGATCGCCGTCGCGAGCGACGGATCGACGGCGGCGAGGACGGCCGTCACCGAGCCCGCGATCAGGTCGAGCATGAGGCCGGGGAAGAGGCCGAGGATCACGGTCAGGGCCCCCAGCGGCGCCAGCGTCAGGATCTCCACGGGCCGCATGTCGGTGAGGTGGTGCCCGAGCCCTCGCAGAAAGTCGGAGACCGGCCCGAAGAGGACGCGCTGCTGCATCCACAGGAGGTAGGCGGCCGCGAAGATCATCACGAAGGCGATCGCGGCGGCCGTCCACGGGTTGAACGCGAAGGCTCCCACGAAGACCAGGAACTCCCCGACGAAGCCGGCCAGGCCCGGCAGGCCGACCGAGGCGAAGACGAAGAAGCCGAGGGCCGCCGAGTAGACCGGCACCGGGACGCCCAGGCCGCCCATCTTCGAGATCGACCGGTCGTGGGTCCGCTCGTAGATCACGCCGACGAGCAGGAAGAGGGCACCCGTGATGATCCCGTGGTTGACCATCTGCAGGATCGCGCCCTGCATCCCCTGCTGGTTGAAGACGAAGATCCCCAGGGTCACGAAGCCCATGTGGCTGACGGAGCTGTAGGCGACCAGCTTCTTGAGGTCCGGTTGGACGAGGGCCACGATCGCGCCGTAGATGATCGCGATCACGGAGAGCGCGATGATCAGCGGGGCGAAGGCCTGCGCCCCCTCGGGGAAGATCGGCAGCGCGAAGCGGATGAACCCGTAGCCGCCGAGCTTGAGGAGGACCCCGGCGAGGATGACGGAGCCGGCGGTCGGCGCCTCCACGTGGGCATCGGGCAGCCACGTGTGGAACGGGAACATCGGGACCTTGATCGCGAAGGCCAGGGCGAAGGCCGCGAAGGCGAACAGCTGGAACGTCCGGTCGAAGCCGTGGCCGGCGAGGTTCTGGAGGTCGAAGGCCCCGTCCCAGCTGCCCGTCGCCGCCTGGTAGGTGAAGGCGGTGGCCAGGATCGCGACGAGCATCAGGAGCGACCCGACGAGGGTGTAGAGGACGAACTTGAGCGTCGCGTAGATCCGGTTGGCCCCGCCCCAGATCCCGATGATCAGGTACATCGGGACGAGGACGACCTCCCAGAAGATGTAGAACAGGAAGAGGTCGAGGGCGACGAACACGCCCAGCATCCCCACCTCGAGGATGAGGAAGGAGATCATGTACTCCTTCACCCGCTCCTTGATCGGCGAGAAGCTGGCGAGGATCGAGATCCAGGTGAGGGTCGTGGTCAGGACGACCATCGCCACCGACAGACCGTCGACGCCCAGCTTGTACTGGATGCCGAAGAGCGGGATCCAGTCCAGCTGCTCGACGTACTGGAAGCTGAGGCCCGCCGTCTCGCGCCCCGGAAGGTAGCCCACCAGCAGCCACAGGCTTGCGACCCAGGCCGCGAGCGCGAAGAGGAGCGCCGTGCCGCGGATCGCGCCGAGGTTCCCTCGCGGGATCACCGCGATGACCAGCGCGCCGACGAGCGGCAGGAACGTGATGACGCTCAGGATGGGGAAGGCGTCGATGCTCATCGTCGCTCTCCCTACCTGGCCACGATGAGCAGGTACGAGCCGGCCATCACGATCAGCCCGATCGCGATGCCCAGCGCGTAGTTCTGGACGCGGCCTGTCTGGACCCGGCGCAGGCCGCGGCCGGCGTCGACCGTCACCCGGCCGACGCCGTTCACGGTGCCGTCGACGATCACCCGGTCGAACCACCACATCGCCCCGGCGACGCGGCCGCCGATGACGATGAACAGCAGGTGGTTGAGGTCGTCGAACCACCACTTGTTCAGCGAGGCGCGGTACAGGAAGCGGGTCGCGCCGTTGGCGTTCGTGATGGCCTCCACGCGCGCCGGCTTGCCGGCCCGCCGGAAGGCGCCGAAGAGCCAGATCCCGACGACGAGGCCGACGGTCGCGATGCCGACGCTGGCGAGGATGAGGGCACCGTCGACGCCGAACAGCTCGTACGGCTTCGTGTCGGGGTGGAGCGTCTCCTCCGAGGCCGCGAAGACCGGCTCGAGCCAGTGGACGATCCGGGAATCGCCGAGCGGCGTGCCGAGGAAGATGCCCAGCAGCGCGGACGGGATGGCCAGCAGGACGAGCGGCAGCGTCATCGTCCAGGTGGACTCGTGGATCGTGTCCCAGATCCGCTTGGCGTACGCCGAGGGCTGGCCGTAGAACGTCTTGCCCATCAGGCGCCACATGTAGAAGGCGGTCATCCCGGCGACGACGAAGCCGATCGCCCAGACCCAGTAGAAGCCGAACTTGAAGCTCTCGCCCAGGATCTCGTCCTTGCTGAAGAAGCCGGCGAGCGGCGGGATGCCGGCGATCGCGAGGGACCCCACGAGCATGGTCCAGTGGGTGACCGGGATCTTCCGGTACAGGCCGCCCATGTTGTTCATGTCCTGCTCGTCGTGGACGGCGTGGATCACGCTGCCCGAGCCGAGGAACAGGAGGCCCTTGAAGAAGCCGTGGGCCATGAGGTGGAAGATGGCCGCGACGAAGGCGCCCACGCCCAGGGCGGCGAACATGTACCCCAGCTGCGAGAGCGTCGAGTAGGCCAGGACCCGCTTGATGTCGGTCTGCGTGAGGGCGATCGAGGCCGCCAGGATGGCGGTGAAGATGCCGATCGCGGCCACCACGATCATCACGCCGGGCACCTCGGCGAAGATCGGGTTGGCGCGGGCCACCAGGTAGACGCCCGCGTTGACCATCGTCGCGGCATGGATCAGGGCCGAGACGGGGGTCGGGCCCTCCATGGCGTCGGGCAGCCAGACGTGGAGCGGGAACTGGGCGCTCTTGCCGACCGCGCCGCAGAACACGAGCAGCGCAATCGCCGCGATCGTCGTGGAGTCCAGCTTCGCGATCAGGTCGAACGACTCGCGGATGTTGAGCGTGCCGGTGCTGACCCAGATCAGCATGATCCCGAGGGCGAAGCCGACGTCGCCGACGCGGTTGACGATGAACGCCTTCTTGGCCGCGAGGGCCGCCGACCAGCGGGTGTACCAGAAGCCGATCAGCAGGTAGGAGCTCAGGCCCACCAGCTCCCAGGCCGCGAAGACCGTCAGCCAGCTGTCGCCGAGGACCAGCAGCAGCATGCTGAGCATGAACAGGTTCAGGTAGGCGAAGAAGCGCCAGCGTCCGGGGTCGTGGGCCATGTAGCCCACCGAGTAGAGGTGGACCAGCATGCCGATCGTCGTCACGACGATCAGGAGGCACGCCGTGAGCTGGTCGACGAAGAGTCCGAGCTCCACCTGGAACTCTCCCGCCGGGATCCAGGTGTAGAGCGTGATCCCGGCCCCGTGCTCCCCGAAGCCGCCGGTCAGCGCCTCGAAGACGACGACCATCGCGATGGCCCACGTCGCGACCACCAGCAGCAGCGGCACGAGGAACGCGAAGCGCCCGATCCGCCGCCCGAAGAACGCCGTGAAGACGAAGCCGGCGGCCGGGAGCAGCAGCAGCAGGGGGACGAGGTTCAGCACGCCGCTGGCGGTGGCCGAGATGGGCTCGGCCTCCGCGACGGCGGCGAGCAGGGGGGCGGCGCTCGGGATGAGGGGTTGGAACACGCGGGTCTCTCGGGCTCCTCGCGGGCTATTGGCGCATGGCGTCGTACTCGTCGACGAGCGGCGTCCGACGGTTGCGATAGATCGCCATCACGATGGCAAGGCCGACCGTCGCCTCGGCCGCGGCGACCGCCATCACCATCAGGGCGATGACCGAGGCCTGGACGTTGAGCTCCGGCACGAACGCGCCGAAGGCGACGATCGCGAGGTTGACGCCGTTGAGCATCAGCTCGATCGCCATCAGCATGCTGACGGCGTTACGGCGGGCCAGGAAGCCGAAGCTCCCGATGGCGAAGAGGATCCCGGCGACGACCAGGTAGGCGTCGAGCGACTGGCTCATGCGTCGCGGTCCTCCCGCTTGGCCAGGAAGACGCCGCCGATCACCGCGGCGAGCAGCAGGACGCTCACGATCTCGAAAGGCAGGATGTACTCGTTGAAGAGGAGGCGCGCCAGGGCCTGCGTCCCGGTCGCGATCCGCGAGCCGACCTCGCCCCAGTCGGTGGCGGTCACGGAGAGCCCGATCACGACCGCCAGCACGATGGCGGCGATCGCGGCGGGGACCGCCTGGGTCTGGAACACGAGGCGCACCGGGGCGTTCTTCGCCTGGGTGAGCATGACGGCGAACAGGATCAGGACGGCGATGGCGCCGATGTAGACCAGCACCTGGGCGGCGGCGACGAAGGGCGCACCGAGGAGCACGTAGATCCCGGCGAGGGCGGCGAACGAGGCGACCATCGCGATCCCGCAGCGGATGATGTCGCGCAGCGTGACGACGAGCAGGGCGCTCCCGAGCATGATCGCCGCGAGGAGCAGGAAGAGCACGTCGCTCCAGCTGATCCCCAGGACCGGCACGGTATCCGGTATCGGCACTGTTCCCTCTCTCCGCCGTTGTCTCGAGCGCTCGGCTGCGGGCGTCCCTCCACACCCCGCCGCGCGCCGCTAGGTGTGGGGCTCGTGCCCGCCGGACTCGCCGGCGGTTGCGTGCCCATTGTTGCCGGTGGCGTGCGCCGTCGCGTGGCCGTTCCCGCCCCCGTCGCCGCTGGCGAGCGACGCCGGGAGGACGGGCAGCATCCGCGGCCGGACGTCACGGCCCGAGGCGAGGGCCCGCTGGGCCCATTCGGGCTCGCGCCGGATGTAGGTCATCTCCGTCTCGCGATCCACCGCCGCGATCGCGATGAGGTCGATCATCGGCTCCTCGCGGCTCGTGTGGGCGAGCTCGAAGTCCGCGCCGTGGCGCAGCGCGTCGTAGGGGCAGGCGTCCACGCAGATGCCGCAGAGGATGCAGCGGCTCTCGTCGACCTCGAACTTCTCGAGGATCCTCGGCTTCGGCATCAGGGCGCCCGTCGGGCAGGTCTCGGCGCAGCGGCCGCACGACACGCACGGCGTGTCGTTGAGGCTCATGTCGAGCGGCGTCGTCACGAGCGTGTCGAAGCCGATGCGCATGAAGTCGTAGCACGCCGCCCCGACGACCTCCGAGCAGACCTGGGCGCAGCGACCGCAGTCGATGCAGCGCGACGGCTCGCGGAGGATGAAGGCATGGCTGTCGTCGCGCAGGTAGTCGTGGTTGTAGCCCGTGAAGCGGTTCTCCGTGACGCTGCGGTAGCCGGCACCGCGGTTGTTGTGCGGCTCCAGCGTCTTCAGCGTCGTGCCGTACTCGATCCCAAGGCGGCGCAGGTCGCAGAAGCCGATCGCCTCGCAGGTGCACTGCAGGCAGCGGGTGCTCTCGGCGACCGCGTCGGCCGGGCTGTACGGGATCTCGTACTCGACGTACGACGTCCGCCGCTCCTCGGCGGGCAGGCTCTGCAGGCGGTGCCGGGACTCCTTCACCTCGGAGGTGAAGGGCACGATGGACAGGAACTCTGGCTGCGGCTCCGCCAGCGTCTGGCGCGTGCGGATCGCCCCCAGGTCCATGCCCTGCAGGAAGGCGTCGACCGCGTAGGCCGCACGCCGTCCGTCGGCGATCGCCTGGACCACCGTCTGGGCCCCGTTCCGGACGTCGCCCGTGCCGAAGACGCCGGGCCGGCCGGTCTCGAAGGTGACCGCGTCGGCCCGGAGGCGGCTCTGCTTGGTCGCCTGCGGGCCCTCGTTGCCGGGCCCGAGCCAGGTGAGGTCCGGCCCCTGCCCGATCGCCAGCAGGACCCGGTCGCACTCGATGACGAACTCGGTGCCGGCGGCCGGCTCCGGGCGCCGCCTGCCGGACGCGTCGGGCGCGCCGAGCTGCATCCGGATGAACTCGACGCCGGTGACCTTCCCGGTCGCCTCGTCGACGAGGACGCGCGTGGGGCCGGCCTGGAAGATCGTCGTGACGCCTTCCTCGATGGCCTCGTGGACCTCGCTCGACGCCGGCATGTCCTTCATGTCGCGGCGGTAGACGAGCGTCACCTCCGCGGCGTCCTGGCGCACGGACGTCCGGGAGCAGTCCATCGCCGTGAAGCCGCCGCCGATGACGACGACCCGCGTGCCGGCGTGGCCCGGGTAGGTCAGGCCCAGCGTGGCGATCTTGAGGTACTCCAGCCCGTCGATGACGCCGTCGGCGTCCTCGTTGGGAATCCCCAGCTTGTTCGTGTCGTAACAGCCGATGGCCACCACGACCGCGTCGTAGCCCTGGTTCTGCAGGTCGTCGAGGCTGAAGTCGCGGCCCAGCGCCTGGCCGCACACGAAGCGGCCGCCGAGGCGGGTGATGCTCTCGTACTCCGGGTCGAGCACGCGGCCCTTCGGCAGGCGGTACTCCGGGATGCCGTAGCGCAGCATCCCGCCGGGCTGCTCGTCGCGCTCGAGGACGGTGACGTCGTGGCCGGCGATCAGGAGGTAGTAGGCCGCCGACGCCCCGGCCGGGCCGGACCCGATGACCGCCACCCGCTTGCCGGTCATCGGCTGGAGCTCGAAGGGCAGCGGCGGGTCGATGTCCTGCTCGAGCATCTCCCGCAGCACCTGGTCGCCGGCGTAGCGGTGGCTGTCGCGGATGGCGATCGCCTCGTCCACCTCGTCGCGCCGGCAGTGCTCCTCGCAGGGGGCGGGGCACACCCGGCCCAGGATCGAGGGGAACGGGATCGTCCGCTTGAAGATGCGGGCCGACTCGCGGAACTCGCTCTCCGCGTTCGCCTTGAGGAAGCCCGGGATGTCGATGTGGCTCGGGCACTTGTTCTGGCAGGGCGGGAGGCAATAGGCGTTGTGGTCCGAGAAGATCAGCTCGAGGTTCGTCCGGCGCAGCCGGCGGACCTCCTCGGTCTGGGTTCGGACCACCATCCCCGCCTCGGCGGCGCGGGAGCAGGAGATCGGCGGCTGCTCCTCGCCCTCCACCTCGACGACGCACATCCGGCAGGCGCCGAAGCCCGGCAGCTTCGGCTCGTAGCACAGCGTCGGGATCTCGATCCCGTTGTCGCGGCAGACCTCCAGGATCGTCTGGCCCTCGCGGCCCTCCACCACGTGCCCGTCCACCTCGAGGCGAATGACGGGCGTCGACTGCGGCCGTTGCGGTGCCTGCGTCCGCAGGAGGCGCTCGGCGAGGCTGTCGGTGGCCGGCTCGGGCGGCGTCGACGGGGCGAGGTCGGGGGGGCGGGAGATCAGGTCGGCCATCAGCGGTCGTGCCCCTGCGTTCCGGTGGCGGCGGCGGCGAGCCGGAGCGGGCTGCAGACGCCGGCGGGACAGGTGCCCCGCAGGATGTGGTCGTCGATCTCGGGACCGAAGTATCGCATCGCGGTCCGGAGCGGCCCGGGGGCCAGGCGCTCGTGGTCGCACAGGGCGCTCGCCGCGCAGTCGTCGGCGAGGTCCACGAGGAGCTTCGGGTCGGTGGGGCGCGCCGTGCCGTCCGCGTACCGCTGGCCGATCTCGGCGAGCCGGCGCAGGCCGATCCGGCACGGGATCGTCTTGCCGCAGGCCTCGTCGGCCGAGTAGCGGACGAGGAGACGGGCCAGGTCCACGATGCAGGTCGTCTCATCGGCGACGACCACGGCACCGGAGCCGACGTGGGCCCCCGCGTCCCGCAGCGCGCCGAAGGTGTAGGGCGTGTCGAGGAGCTCCTCCGGCAGGAGGCCACCGGTCGGCCCACCGACGAGGACCGCCTTGAAGGTCCGGCCGGGGGCGATCCCGCCGGCGAGGTCGAGGATCTGGCGGAGCGTCGTCCCAGTCGGGACCTCGGCGATCCCCGGCCTGGCAACCGCGCCGGACACCTGGACGAGCAGCGTCCCCGGGGCGTCCGGGTCGCCGATGGCCCGGAATGCGTCGGCGCCGTGGGCCACGATCCAGGGGATCGTGGCCAGCGTGAGGACGTTGTGGACGAGGGTCGGATGGCCGAACAGGCCGCGCTCGGTCGGGTACGGCGGACGCTGCTCCGGCTGGCCGCGCATCCCCTCCAGCGCCTTGAGCAGGACCGTCTCCTCGCCCAGCATGTAGGCGCCCCGGACGGTGCGGACGGTGACGGCGACGTCGCGGCCCGAGCCCAGCACGTCCGTGCCCAGGAAGCCGGCCTCCTCGGCGGCGAAGACGGCGGACTCAAGGGCCCGCACGGCGTCGGCGTACTCGGCGCGGACGGCGATGACGGCCTCGCGGGCGCCCACGGCGAGGGCCGCGATGGCGATGCCCTCCACGACCGCGAAGGGCCGCGCCTCCATCACGAGGCGGTTCGTGCCCTGCGCCGGGTCGGCCTCGTAGCCGTTCGCCACGACGTGGCGGACCGGGTCCTCGGCGGAGGCGACCGCCCGCCACTTGGCGCCGGCCGGGTACCCGGCCCCCCCGCGCCCGCGCAGCGCGGAGGCGGCGATCGTGGCGACGGTGCCGGTCGGACCCAGGTCGCCGACGACCATGCGCAGGCTTGCGAACGCCCCGGCGGCGACGGCCGCGGCGAGGGCCGTGGGCGCGGCCGAGGCGGCCGCCGACGCGTCGCCCAGGATCGGGCGGGGCGTGCCGGCGGGGGTCGCGAGGATGGTCGTCATCGGCTCAATGGACCGTGCGGCTGACCGGGTGCTTCCCGGCGAGCGCCTGGGCCCAGGCGATGGCGTTGGCGGCGGTGACCTCCGGCTGCGGCTCGCCGTCGACGGTGACGAGCGGTGTGGCCGCGCCGGGGACGTGCGTGGAGAGCCAGGCGAAGCGGATGCGCCCGTCGGGTGTCGGGCGGCCGAGCTCGGTCCGCAGCCCGGCGCCGATCGCGGTCGCCAGGCCGCCGCCACCGGCCATCAGGCAGGCCGTGCAGCGGCAGACGGCGACCTCCTCCACGGTCCTCTCGAAGCGGAGGTGGCGGTAGTAGGTGGCCGTGCCGTAGATCATCGCGTACCACGCCCCGGTGCGGTGGCTGATCCGCTTGAGAGCCGCCACGGGGAGGTGGCCGAACTCCGCCTGCACCGCCTCCAGGATGGAGAGCATCCGGTGCGGGTCGTGCTCGTGCGCCTCGAGGATGGCGTCGACCGCCGCGACGTCCACCGGCTCGAAGCGGGCGTACGGGTCGTCGGGGACCTCGCGGCCGGAGCGCCGGAGCGCCGACTCCTCGCGCCGCTCGCCGTAGGTCTCGGCTGCGCCCCAGTGGACCGCGTAGCGGTCCTTCGTGTCCGTGCCGCCCATGTCGATGCACTCGATCGGGCAGGCCTGCGCGCACTGGAAGCAGGTCTCGCACTTGAGCGTGCCGTGCTCGTCGTGGAGCAGCTGGAGGCGACCGCGGTACTTGATCGCGATGTCGGGGTCCACGTCGGGATACCTGATCGTGACGGCGGGCTGGAAGAAGCGGCGGAACGTGAGGGCCATGCCCTTGAGGAGGCCGAGGCCGGGGACCACGCTCATCGGCCTGCCCTCACTGGTTCGCCGTCATCGAGACCGCGATGGCGGTCACGAAGATGTTGAGGAGCGCCGCCGGCAGCAGCCACTTCCAGGCGAAGCCCATGAGCTGGTCGACGCGGACCCGGGGGAACGTCGCCCGCATCTGGACGAAGACGAACACGAAGACGTAGGTCTTGGCCATCATCCAGACCAGCCCGGCCACCCAGTCGAGGCTGATGAAGGCCCAGCCGAAGGCTGCCGCGACCGCGAGGACGTTGAACAGGATGAACCCGATCACCAGCGCCTGGAGGGCGGAGATCTTCGACGAGCCGAGCCAGAACGGGAGGGCCAGGACGAGGGTGCCGACCACCGGGACCAGCGCGCCGGCGAAGAGGAGGCCGAGCCCGAGGCTGGCCGGGTCGAGGGCGATCGCGACTGGGAAGGGCCAGTCGAAGGGGGCGTTCCAGCCACCGAAGAAGAGCACGACCAGCATGGCCGAGACGACGAAGACGTTGACGTACTCGGCGAAGAAGAAGAAGCCGTAGCGCATCCCGGAGTACTCGGTGGCGAAGCCGGCCACGAGCTCCTGGTCCGCCTCCGTCATGTCGAGCGGCGTCCGGTTGGCCTCGGCGGTGGCGGCGATGAAGAAGATGATCAGCGCCAGGGGCTGCTTCCAGAGGTTCCAGTCGAGGAACGAGCCGGCCTGCTGCTCGACGATCGAGCTCAGGCTCATCGTGCCGGCGAGGATGATCACGCCGACCACCGACAGGGTGAGCGGGATCTCGTAGCTGATCGCCTGGGCCGCGGCGCGCAGGGCGCCGATCAGGCTGTACTTGTTGAAGCTGGCCCAGCCGGCCATCATCAGGCCGACGACGTTGAGGCCGCCGACCGCGAAGAAGTAGAGCAGGGCGATGTTGTAGTCCTGCGCCACGATCCCCGGGGCGAAGGGGATCACCAGGAAGGCCATGATGGTCGCCAGGAAGACGGCGACCGGTGCCATCGTGAAGATCGTCACGTCGACGCCGCGCGGGGTGAAGTCCTCCTTGCCGACGAACTTCAGCCCGTGGGCGAGGGACTGGGCGGTGCCCCAGGGGCCGACCCGGTCGGGGCCCACCCGCAGGTTCATCCGCGCGATGACCTTCAGCTCGAGGTAGATGATCACGAACGCGGTCGGGATCGTGAACACGATGACCAGGGTGGCCGCGAGCAGGAAGCGGGTGAGGCCCTCGTTCGCCGCCAGGAAGTCGACGAGCGGGGGGAGGAGCAGGACCAGCGCCACCGTCGCGACGGCGCCGAGGATCAGCAGCGTCGGCACCGCGACCAGCAGGACCCGGGACGGGATCGAGAGGCGGTTCCAGTAGGAGGTCACGGCGGTCATCGGCGGCTGCCCCTCACTTGTCCACGCCACCCATGACCGGGTCGAGCGAGGCCATGATCGCCATCGTGTCGGGGATCAGGTTGCCGGGCATGAGCAGGGCAACCAGCTGCAGGTGCAGGAAGCTCGGATCGTGGATCCGCATCCGGAACGGCTGGTCGGTGCCGTCGCTCACGACATAGGTGGAGTACTGGCCGCGCGGCGCCTCCACCGCGCTGAAGGCACGGCCCGGCCGGGGCCGCAGGAGCCGCGGCAGCTTCGCCGACACCGGCCCGTCGGGCACCTGGTGGAGGCACTGGTCGATGATCCGGAGGCTCTGCCGGACCTCGTCCATCCGCAGCAGGTACCGCGCCAGCGAGTCTCCCTCGCCCCGCGTCGGGATGTCGAAGTCGAGCTCCGGGTAGACGCTGTAGGGGTGGGCCCGCCGCAGGTCGAAGGGGACCCCGGAGGCTCGCAGGTTGGGGCCCGTCACGCACATCCGGAGGGCCGTCTCGCGATCGATCACGCCGAGGCCGCGGGCGCGCCGCACGAAGATCTCGTTCTCGTTGAGGAGGCCCATGCCGGCCTCCAGCTGGGCCCCGGCGCGGCTCATCCAGTCGCCCAGACGGCTCATGAACTCGTGGTTCAGGTCGCCGTTGACGCCGCCGATCCGGAAGTAGTTGAAGAGGAGCTTCTGGCCGGTGAGCGCCGCCAGCATCTCCATGATCTCGTCGCGCTCGGCGAAGCTCCACAGGATGGGCGTGATCCCGCCGAGGTCCAGGGCGTACCAGCCCATGTAGAGCATGTGGCTGGCGACGCGGTTCAGCTCGGCCGAGAGGACCCGGATGTACTCCGCACGCCGGGGCACCTCGACGTCGAGCAGCTTCTCGAAGGAGAGCACGGCGCCCCACTCGTTGAAGAGCGAGCTGATGTACTCGAGCGGATCCACCTGGCTGATCACCTGGTGGTAGTCGGCGTTCTCGCAGAGTTTCTCGACGCCGCGGTGGAGGTACCCCAGCACCGGGTCGAGGTCGACGACCTGCTCGCCGTTGATCTTGAGGACCACCCGCAGCACGCCGTGGGTGGACGGGTGCTGGGGGCCCATGTTGAGGAGCAGCTCGCCGTCCTTGAGGGCGTAGAACTCCCGCTGGCGCTCCGTCCTTGCCACCGGGATCGGGTCGAAGATGCCCGCGTGGTCGATCGGGATGGAGAGCGCCGGGTCGTCGAGGCTGGGCCGGGTGGGTGTCGTCATCTCGGTCTCGCCTCGGCCCCGGGCAGCGTGCGTCGGAGGGTGGTCTCGTCGGCGTCCTTCGGGGCGCCGGCGCGCTCCATCGGGCGGACCCCGCCGCCGGGCGAGCGCGCGGCGTCGTCGGCGAGGTGGAAGTCCTTGCGGAGCGGGAAGCTGACGAAGTCGTCGGGCAGGTAGATCCGGCGCAGGTCGCGGTTGCCCTCGAAGACGAGGCCGAACATGTCGTACGCCTCGCGCTCCATCCACTCGGCGCCCTTCCAGAGGTAGGTGATCGAGGGGACGCGCGGCTCGTCGCGCGGGATCCCGTCGGCGACGACCCGCAGCCAGTCCGGGGTGACCTCGCTCCAGAGGTGGTAGACCACCTGGAACGTCGTCCCGGTGTCCACGCCGGCCAGGTCGGCCAGGTACTCGAAGCGGAGGTCCGGCTCGTCGTGGAGCGCCCGCATCACCTGCGGGACGTCGCCGGGCCGGACCCGGATCTCGGTCTGGTCGTGGCGCTGGCGGACGGGCCCGTCGAGCAGTGGGCCGAGCTTCCGCTCCAGGAGCGCCCTGAACGCGCGATCCACGTCAGATGCCCTCCGGGACGGTGGGCCCGATGCTGCGCTCCGACCAGTGCCCGCGCCGCTCCTTGATCAGCTGCTGGAGCTTCATCATCCCGTAGATGAGGCCCTCCGGGCGGGGCGGGCAACCGGGCACGTAGACGTCGACGGGCAGGACCCGGTCGATGCCCTGGATCGTGCTGTAGCTCCGCTTGTAGCGGCCGCCCGAACACGTGCAGTCGCCCATCGCCACACACCACTTGGGCTCGGGCATCTCCTCCCAGAGCCGGACCAGCGGGTCGGCCATCTTCGTCGTCAGGGTCCCGGCGACGATCAGCACGTCGGCTTGGCGCGGGGAGGCCCGGAACGGGAACATCCCCCAGCGGTCCATGTCGTGGCGGCTCGTCGCCGTGGACATCATCTCGATCGCGCAGCACGCGAGCCCGGACAGGAGCGGCATGAGGCTGTTCATCCGGATCAGGTCCAGGATGAGGTCCGCCTTGGTCGGAACGATGTCCAGGGCTCCCCAGCGCGCGTCGTTGCGCCGGCCCTCGCCGGTCTCGTCGTAGCGCTTCAGCGCCAGCGTGGAGGTCTCGTCGACCGGGACGCCGGCGTACGCTTCCGGGTCGTCGGGCGTCCACAGGGCATTGGCGACCACGATCGCCTCGGCGAGCGCGTCGCCGGGATTGGTGGCCGGGACCGGGAGCCGGCTGCCCGGCGCTCCGGGGGGCGGGCCGTCGGCGGGCGGGGCGCTCGCGCCCGCGGCGGGTGTTCCCCCGGCCGGCGGGGTCAGCGCCACGTCAGCACCCCCTTGCGCCAGGCGTAGGCGAGACCGAGCAGCAGGATGGCGATGAAGATCCCCATCGAGGTGATCACGCCGGGGATCGGGTCGCGCACGACCAGCGCCCACAGGAAGATGAAGACCACCTCGATGTCAAAGGCGACGAAGAGCAGCGCGTAGATGTAGTACGAGACGCCGAACCGCCCGTGGGTGTCGCCGTACGTGGGGATGCCGCTCTCGTACGGGAGGCCCTTGAGCGGGCTGCCCTTCGTGCGGTGGCTGATCAGCCACGAGGCGCCGATCGTCAGGAACACGAACGAGACGCCCGCGAAGGCGAAGCCGACGACGTACCAGATGCCTTCCATCGCACCTCTCTGCGGCCGGCGGCCCGTGGTGTGCACGGTCGGTGCCCGTCGGCCCGACGGGAAGCTCGGGTGAGACGCACGCACGCACGCGACCCCGGGGTCCCGGCGTGCGCTGGCATCGTAGCAGGGCACGCTTGCGGGTGGCATGCCGAACGGGCCACGCGCGGTGGGCCGGTGGGCCCTCCCGCGCCCCCGGGTCCCTTGCCCGCCGCCGCTCCGCCGCCACCCGGTCGGCGACCGGTCGCGGGCCGCCAGATGACCCCTGGAGCCTAGGTGCGACCGGGCATCCGGAAGGCGAGGCCCCGGAGCGGTGGCTCGGCGGCGATCCCGCGCCCCGCCAGGAGCGCGCGGAAGCCGCCGAGGTGGCGCGGATCGAGCAGGCGCATGACCGAGGAGCGGAGCTCGAGGGCGGCGGCCGCCGTCGCGGCCGCCGCCTGGGCGCGCTGCAGCAGGTCCTGGAGCCCGCAGCCGACGAGCATCTCCGCCTGGCTCGTCTCGCCGAGGAGGTCGAGGCTGGCCGACTGCAGCGCCGCGGCCAGGGCCGTCGTGTCGACGTGGGCCGTGATGTCGCGCTCCCCGACGTCGTGGAACGGGGCGTCACGGCCACCGTCGGCGGCATGACCCCGATACGTCATGAGCGTCCCGGCCCGGCGGCGGGGACCGTACAGCTCCGCGGCCGCGGCCCCGTAGTCGAGCACCAGCACGAGGCCGGCCGCGAGGCGCCGGGCCACCTCCTCGGCCCACGGCACCACGGCCGGACGAACCTCCAGGCGCTGCCCCTCGACCAGCTCGATGCCGGCGGCTTCCAGCGGTGCGAGGTGCTCCATCAGCGCGGGATCCGAGAGCTCGCCGAGGACCTCTTCGAAGGCCCCGTCGCAGCCGATCCCGACGTGCACCTCGCGCGGGCGACCCTCGCGGACCTCGACGACGTGGACCGGGAGCGCGTCGAGGAATTCGTTGGCGAGGACCACCCCGGCCGCCGGGTCGGTGTCGAGCGCGGCGGGATCGACCAGCGGGAGCCCGGTGGTCGCAGCCCGGCCCCGCAGCTCCGCGAGGCGATGCTCATTGAGTTCGACGGGCGCGTACCGGAGCGCTCCCGCCAACGGCGCCCGGTCGTCCCGCAGGCCGGCCAGGATCGCGAGCGCCAGCGTGCCGGCGCCGGCGCCGTACTCGACGAGCGTGAAGGGATCCGGCCGGCCGAGCCGGTCCCAGGCCTCCGCCACCTGCCGTGCCAGCGCCGCGCCGAAGATCGGGTGGAGCTCCGGCGCCGTGAGGAAGTCCCCGCCGCGGGTCGGCCGGACGGCCCGCCCGGTGTAGTACCCGCCCGCGGGATGCCCGAGGGCCAGGCCCATGAAGGCGGCGAACGGGATCGGGCCGCGTCTGGCAATCTCTGCGCGGATCGCGAGCTCGGCGGGCGTGGTCACCGGCCGCGCCCCAGGAGCAGCCGCAGGCCCGGGCCGACGAGCGTGTGGCCCCCCAGCAGGACCGGGACGGGCGCCTCGCACGCGGCGGCCGTCAGCGCCCGGAGCCAGGGATCGGCAACCCGGGGGGCGAGGAGGAGGTCGGACGCGAAGCGATCCTCGGCGGCGGGCCAGGCCGCCTCGTCCCCGCCCAGCCGGTGGGCGAGCAGAACCCGCGTGTCGACGACCGCCGCGTCGCCGAGGCGGGCCAGGATCCGGCCCAGCGCGTCGGGGCCGTCACGGTCGAGCAGCATCCCGAGGATGGAGGCCGGCGGGCGCGTCACGCTCCCGGGACCGACCGGCGTGCCGGCTCGACCATCGGGGCCCTGCGCCAGGGGCGAGGCCGCCCGCAGCCCGCGCTCCTCGACAAGCGCCCGCACGCGGCAGACCGCCCGGCGTCCCAGGAGGGCCAGCGTCGCGTTCGACACGCGCCCGGCTACCGTAAGCTCAGCACGACGGTTCGCCATGACGGACCGAACCGCGGCGAGGCGTGCCGGCACCGTCGAATCCGACGCCGCGGCCGGGAGCAGCCCTCCGGCGAGCACCACGTCTGCCGGCGAGTCCAGGTCGAACGCGAGGCGCGGCCGGCGGTGGAGGTCGTCCACGACCAGGCCCGCCACCTCCTCGAGCCAGCGGGGCAGGGCGTTGTCGGCCGGCAGGTCGGGGAGGTCGCGCAGGACGGCGGCCCGGGAGACGGCCACGGCGTCGGCAGAGAAGCGGTTGTTCGCCAACGCGGCCGGAGCCTCGGCCGCCGCGACGGCGACGAAGGCGCGGTAGTCGGGCGCGCGGGCCAGTGCCAGCGCCCCCGAGCCCAGGACGACGACACCGGGGGTCGCCAGCGCGCCGGCCAGCCGGCGCAGACGGGCGCCGAAGGGGACGTCGACCTGCTCCTCGACGATGACCGCGTCGGCTGCCCCGGCTGCCCGGAACCCCGCCACGTGGCGCGCTGCGAGCTCCCGACGTGCCGCGTCGAGCGCGGCTGCGAGCGAACCGGCCCCGGCGGCCAGCGGGGGATGGAGGACCAGGACCGTGACGTCGCCCACGCGCGTATTCTCGACGCATGCCGGCCGCCACGCGAGCGCGTCACGGAGCCAGGGTGCGGGCCTACGTCGGCCTCGGGGCAAACGTGGGCGCCGCGGCGGCCACCCTGGCTGCCGGCGTCCACGCCCTGGCGGCCCTGCCCGGGGCGACGCTCGCCAGCGTGTCGCGGCTGTACGCCACGGCGCCCGTCGGCGTCGTCGAGCAGCCGGAGTTCCGCAACGCGGTCGTGGCGCTCGACGTCCCGGCCGGCCCGGACCCGGCGACCGGGGCGCTGGCCCTGCTCGTCGCCCTCAAGGGCCTCGAACGCGCGTTTGGGCGTCGCGAGCGCCGGCGCTGGGGGCCCCGGGAGCTCGACCTCGACCTCCTGGTCTTCGGGCGCCACGCGCTTCGCGTGGAGCGGCCGGCCGGCACGCGGAGCGACGATCCTGCCAGGCCGCCCGTCCAGTGGCTGGAGGTGCCCCACGCGAGCGCCCGCGAGCGCCTGTTCGTGCTGGCGCCGCTCGCCGACCTGGCTCCCAGGCTCCGCCCACCCGGCTGGGGCGAGACCGTCGCGACGGCGCGGGCCCGGGCGGCGCGGGTCGAGGGGCCGGCGGCCGTGCGCCCGGTCGCCACGTGGGACACGGCGTCGGGCGCCTGGGCGGCGCCGGAGGACGCATGACCGGCGCCGGAGGACGCATGACCGGCGCCGGCTGGCAGGCGATGCTCCCGCGCGACCCGCTCCCCTGGCTGCTCGCGAGCAGCGAGCCGTCGGCGCGGTGGACGGCACTCGTCGAGCTCCTGGACCGGCCTCCCGGCGACCCGGAGGTGCGCGCCGCTCACGAGGCCGTCCTGGCCGACGAGGGCACGCGCGAGCTGCTCGACCGCCTGCCCGACTGGGATCGGCCGCAGCAGATCTCGGGGCACGACGCGCCCGCCTTCGCGCCCAACCTGCTCCACCTGCTCGCCGACATGGGCGTCGGCGCGGACGACGACCCGCGCATCTCGCGCCTGCTCGGCCAGATGACCCGGCACGTCGACGACGGCGGGCGCTTAGCCACGCTCGCAACCCTCCGCGGCAGCGACGAGCCGCACTGGGGCGCCCTCCTCTGTGACGCCCACGCGATCGCGGACGTGCTCGTGCGCCTCGGGCGCGCCGCGGACCCTCGCGTGGGACGTGCCCTCGCCCGCGCGGCCGGCGATCTCGAGGACACGGCCCAGGGCCGCGCCTGGCCGTGCCGTCCTGACGACGCCACGCGCTTCCGCGGCCCCGGTCGCCGGGCCGATGTCTGCCCGCTCGTCACCCTCGAGGCCCTGCGCGCATTCTCTCGGCTGGCCGAGGCCGAGCGGCCGCCTGGGCTGGTCGACATCGCCCGCGTCTCGCTGCGCGCCTGGCGGGAGCGCGGCACCGAGAAGCCCTATCTCTTCGGCCACGGCGTCCAGTTCAAGACGGTGAAGTGGCCACCGACCTGGTACGGCGCGTACCTCGTGCTCGACGTCCTCGGACGGTACCCGGCCCTGTGGCAGGGCGCCGACGCCCGCCCCTGGGACCGTCGGGCGCTGGCCGAGCTGACGGCCTGCCTGGTCGCCTACAACGTCACGCCCGACGGCGTGGTCATCCCGCGCTCCGTGCGCCAGGGCTTCGGCGCCTTCTCCTTCGGCCAGAAGAAGCTGCCCTCGGCCTGGGCGACCGCGCGTCTCGGCGTGGTGTTGCGCCGCCTCGGCGACCTGGCCGCCGACGTCGCCGCGATCGACGTGGCCGCGCTCACCAGCTCCCGCGGCGGCACGGGCGCGGCGCGGCCGCCACGTCCCGTTGGCGCGCGCGGGTAGCGGCCGGCCGGGCCCCGGGTCGGCGCTGGGCCTCCGGGCGCCGGTGACGCACGGCGGGGGCCGCTCCTACCAGCGCGGGTTGCGGCCCTCCTCGGCCGCTGGGTCCGCGTCGTCGTCCTCGTCCTCGTCGTCCGCGGGAGGCGCCGCCCGGCGCAGCCGCCACAGGCCGACGACGGCGACGAACGCCAGCAGCGGGCCGAAGATGAGGAGCATGAGCAGCAGCTGGTCGATCGGCATCGGCGGTGGGCAGGCCCCGGGTGCAGGAGGCGGCGGGTCCGGGCCGGTCTCCCTACAGGCGGACCGCGGGCGGGCGGCTGCGGTCGAACATGTGGACGGTGTCGATGAAGCGGACCTGCTTGGTCTCGTAGGCCATCACCAGCGAGTGCGTCCGGGCGCCGCCGCCGAAGAAGCGCACCCCTTCGAGGAGGTCGCCCTTGGTGACTCCGGTCGCCGCGAAGACGATGTTCTCGCCCGAGGCGAGCTCGGCGGTCCCGTAGACGCGGGTCGGGTCGCCGTGGCCCATGCCCTGGGCGCGCTCGCGTTCGGCATCGGAGCGGAAGACGAGGCGGGCCTGGATCTCGCCGCCGAGGCAGCGCAGGGCGGCCGCCGTGATGACGCCCTCGGGCGCGCCACCGATCCCCATGACCGCGTGGATGCCCGTACCCGAGACGGCGGTGCTGATCGCCGCGGACAGGTCGCCGTCGCCGATGAGCTTGATCCGGGCGCCCGTCGCGCGCACTTCCGCGATGAGCACGTCGTGGCGCGGCCGCTCCAGGATCACGACCGTGATGTCGTTCACCCCGCGCCCGAGGGCGGCGGCGATCCGGCGCAGGTTCTCTGCGGGCGGGGCCGTGATGTCCACCTTGCCGGCCACGACCGGCCCGACGCAGAGCTTCTCCATGTAGCAGTCGGGCGCGTTGAGCAGCCCGCCACGCTCCGTCGCGGCAAGGACGGTGATGGCGTTCGCCTGGCCGTGGGCAACGAGGTTCGTCCCTTCCAGGGGGTCGACCGCGATGTCGATCTCGGGCGCCTCGCCGACCGCGGACGCGGGGTCGCCGACCCGCTCCCCGATGAAGAGCATCGGCGCCTCGTCGCGCTCGCCCTCGCCGATCACGATCCGGGCGTCGATCGGGATCTCGTCGAACGCCCGGCGCATGGCCTCCACGGCCAGCCGGTCGGCGCCCATCGTGTCACCTCGACCCATGTCGCGGGCGCACGCGATCGCGGCGGCCTCGGTGACGCGGATCAGCTCCAGCGCGAGCAGGCGTTCCATCGGTCCGGTACCCCCGAGGCGGGCGGGACGCCGCTCCGGCTAGTGCCGGAAGTGCCGCCGCCCGGTGAAGACCATGGCGAGATGATGCCGGTCGGCGACCTCGATGGCCATCTCGTCGCGCCGCGAGCCGCCCGGCTGGATGATCGCCGTCACGCCCGCGATCGCCGCGTGCGCGATCACGTCAGGGAACGGGAAGTAGGCGTCCGATGACATGACCGCGGTCTTCGCCCGGTCGCCCGCCCGGCGCAGGGCGATCTCCACGGCCACCTGGCGGCTCACCTGCCCGCCGCCGATCCCCACCGTCTGCAGGTTGCGGGCCAGGACGATGGCGTTCGAGCGGACGTGGGCGGCCGCCTTCCAGGCGAACATCAAGTCGGTGAGCTCCTCCAGCGTCGGGCGCCGCTGGGTGACCACGCGCAGCTGGCCCCGGTCGAGCGCCGTCGCGTCGAGCGTCTCGACGAGGAGGCCGCCGTCGACCCGCGTGAAGTCGAGCGCCGCGATGCCGTAGTCGCGCAGGCCGTCGGACGGGTTCGGCGGCACGGTGAACACCTCGAGCTCCGGCCGGGTCGAGAGGGTCCGGAGCGCCTCGTCCGTGCAGCCGGGGGCGACGACGGCCTCGAACGTCCCCTCGGCGACCTCGCGGGCCGTGGCGCCGTCGAGGGCGCGGTTGAAGCCGGCGATGCTGCCGAAGGAGGCCGCGGGATCGGTCTCGAGGGCCCGGCGGAAGGCCGTGGAGAGGAAGTCGTCGGAGGCGATCCCGACCGGGTCGGTGTGGCGCACGACGACCGCCGTCGGGGCGGCGAAGTCGGAGCAGATCCGCCACGCGGCGTCCAGGTCGAGCAGGTCGTTGAACGACGGCGTCCGGCCCTGGAGCCGGGTCGCGTCGGCCATGGTGCCGTCGCGGTGCGTCGTCTCGCGGTAGAAGGCCGCCCGCTGGTGCGGGTTCTCGCCGTGCTCCAGGTCGTTGACTTTCTCGAGGACCACGCTGATGTGGGGCGGGAACGTCGTGCCGGTGACCTGGTTCAGGTAGGCGGCGACCTCGGCGTGGTAGGCGGCGATGACGGCGAACGCCTCGGCTGCCAGGCGTTGGCGGAGCTCCGCCGAGACGCTCCCCCGGGCCCGGAGCTCGGCAACCACCTGCTCGTACGCCGCGGGGCCGGCGACCGCGGCCACGCCGGCGTGATTGCGGGCCGCCGCCGAGAGGAGTGCCGTGCCGCCGACGTCGATCATCTCGATGGCCTCGTCGAGCGGCATCCGACGCTCACCGACCTGCGGCGCGAACGGCTTCACGTTGACGACGACCAGGTCGATCAGCCCGATCCCGTTCTCGACCAGCTCGGCGAGCTGCTCCGGGCGATCGCGGCGGGCGAGAATGCCCGCGTAGACGGTGGGGTGGAAGGTCTTGACCATGCCCCCCACCAGCGGCGGCACGTTCGTGAGGGCGGACATCGGGAGGACGTCGACGCCGTCGCCGGCGAGGTGCTCGCGCGTGCCGTCGGTGGCATAGACCTCGACGTCGAGTGCCTGGAGCGCACGTGCGAGGTCGGCCAGTCCCTGGCGGTTGGCGACCGAGAGGAGGGCTCGCACCTGGCTGGGACCTCCGTATGGGAGCGCCGGCGACGTCGCGCGCGCCGATCCGCACGACCCGGGGCTCCCGGGCGGTGTTCACGCTCAGACGCCCGAGTATAGCGCGCGACCGTGGCATACTCGGGCGGCCGTCCCGGGTGGCCGCCCGAGACCGTGCAGCGCCGGGGCTCCCGGGCTGTCCCGACGAACGGCCCGCCGGCCCGGTGCCGCGCGCTTCCGAGGAGGCTCCGCGACCGTGACGCTCCCGCCCTGGGAATATCTCTTCCTCCCGTTCAACGACGTCAACTTCCCCGATCTGTTCAACCCGATCTGGATCTTCTCCCTGCTCGGGATCGCCGCCACGGTCGTCCTGTACAACGTCCGGACGCGGCAGCTCCGGCGCCACCAGGTCTACCTCGAGCTCTACGAGTGGCTGCTCTGGGCGGCCGTGATCTTCTTCTTCCTCCTCCTGACCTACGCGGTCTTCCACTTCGACTTCCTGTTCGTGGTCATCTCGATCCCGATCGGCGTCGGCCTCCTCCTGTGGATCCGGTTCGTGCGCTTCCCGCCGTACCTGGCGGCGTACGAGACGCAGCTGGCGCGATCGCGCTACTACTCCAAGCAGAAGTTCGCCCACCCGGAGGCGACGATCCGGCCCAAGCGCACGTCCCGTGGGTCGCGATCGCGCTCGCAGCGCCGGCGCCGCTGAGGCCGAGGGCGCCTGGCCGGCGCCGCTGAAGCGGGAGACCGGCCCGCATCGCAACGCCCGGGCCGCTTCGCGACCGAACGCAGGGGAGGGGACGCACGATGGAGATCCGCCGGTTCGGGGTCGGCAACCGTCGGCCGGACGGGCCGCCGGGCACCACGGGGATCGCCGGCCAGGTGATCCACTCCGACGGGCGCGGCGTCGTGTCGGAGCTCGCGTTCGCCCGCCGCGCGACCATCGAGCCACACTCCAACCCGAACACGACCTGGTTCATCGTCATCGAGGGCGGCGGCTGGGTGCTGGTCGGCGACGACCGTGCCCGGGTCGCGGCGGGCGAGGCCGTCCTGTGGCCGGCGAACGTGGTCCACGGGGCCTGGACGGAGCTCTCGGAGATGCGCGCGCTGGTCGTGGAGCTCGCCGGGGCCGACGACGCGCACCCCCGCGGGATCGTGGATGTGCGGCCGCTGCCCCTGCCCGCGGGAGACGCCGCCGCTACGCCCGGGGACGCCGAACCCGGCCGGGAGCCCGCCGAGGGCCAGCTCCGACCGTCGCCCGCCGACGCGCTTCAGGCCGCCGTCGAGGGCGAGCCGCTGTAGTCCTCGGCGTCCGGGGCACGTGGCCGTGTCTTGCGGCCCGTAGCCGCGGCCGGCGCTGAGGGGCGCCCGCGGCGCGCGCCGCGGATCGCCGGTGAGCCCGCGCATCCGCGCCCGACCCCGCGTCGCCCGAGCCGGACGCGTCGCGCATCACCGGCCCAGCACCGCCCCGAGCTGCCCGAGGATCGCCGCCGTGGCGCCCCAGACGATGCGCCCCTCCACGATGTAGGCGCCGTACCGCAGGGGCCGCCCCCGCGGGTCCGGGTCGATGATCACGGGCGCCACGCCGGGGAGGAACGCCGCCACTGGCGCCTCCAGGATGGCCGCGACCTCGCGGGGGTCCGGCACGAACGCGGGGCGGAGGGCCGCGACCGCCACGATCGGCGTCACGAGGAAGTTGCTCGGCGGGATCCAGAGCGCGTCCAGCTGCCCGACCACGTCGACGCCATCGGCGTCCCGGTCGAGCCCGATCTCTTCGGTGGCTTCCCGCATGGCCGTCGCGATCGCGTCGGCGTCGCCCGGGTCGGCCTTTCCGCCCGGCAGCGACACCTCGCCCGAGTGGTGATCGGTGCCGTACTCGACGCGCTGGGTGAGCACGAGGTGCGCCTCGCCGTCCGCGCCAGGGTAGACGAGGACGAGGGCGGCGGCCGGCCGGGCATCCGGTGGTGGCGCCGGGCGTTCGAACGGGGTGCCGTCGGGCAGGTGCTCCGGCCGCAGCCAGGCGGGCGGCGGCGGGAGCGGCCGGGTCGCCTCGGCGAACCGGGCACGGATCTCGTCGGGCGTCATCGCCGCATGGTAGGCGGATGGCGGCGCGGCTGGACCGTGGGCGGCCGCGGCGCTGCTATGCGGCGGAGGCGGCCCTGCAAGGCCGCGATATCAGCCGCGGCGCTGCGACCCGGCGGAGGCGCACGTACCTCGACCCCGCCGGGCCCTGTCCGCGGGACGGCCGTGCGCGATCGGCGGGCCGAAGCCGCCCGGGGGCGCGTGCCGGTGGGCACCCGCGGCAAGCAATGCCCGGGCTGATGCGCCGGCCCGCAGCGCTGCCGCCCGCACCCACCCCCGCAACCCGGATCAGTTCAGCCGCTCCCCGTTGCCGTCCTTCTTCTGTGGGGCTGTCGTGGGGGGCAGGTCCAGGATCGACGACCGGTCCGACGATGAAGCGGGGCCCTCCTCGTCGGCCTCCGCCGCGCCGGACCGGGCGTCGCGCCGGTCGGACGACTCCGAGACGACGGTCGCTCCCCCCTGGGAGAAGAGCAGCGTCCCGCCGACGGGGTCGGCATCCACCCGGATCAGCGCCCCGGGCCGGAACTCCCCGCGCAAGAGCGCCCGCGCCAGCGAGTTCTCGACGAGGCGCTGGATTGTCCGCTTGAGCGGCCGGGCGCCGTAGGTCGGGTCCGTCCCCTCGCGGCCGATCACCGTCCGGGCCGCCGGCGTCACCTCGATCGCCAGGTCGTGGTCGGCCAGGCGCCGCCCGAGCTCGGCCAGGAGCAGGTCCACGATCCGCGCCAGGTCGTCCTCGGTCAGGGCGTGGAAGACGATCACCTCGTCGACCCGGTTGAGGAACTCCGGCCGGAACGTGCCCCGGAGCATCCCCAGGACCTCCCGCTTCATCGCCTCGTAGCCGCTGTCCCCGGCCGCCGGCCGGCCGGCATAGGCGGCGATCGCCTGGCTCCCCACGTTGCTGGTCATGATCAGGACGCTGTTCTTGAAGTCCACCGTCCGGCCCTGGCCGTCGGTGAGGCGGCCGTCGTCGAGGACCTGGAGGAGCACGTTGAAGACGTCCGGGTGGGCCTTCTCGATCTCGTCGAAGAGGATCACCTGGTACGGCCGGCGCCGCACCGCCTCCGTGAGCTGGCCACCCTCTTCGTAGCCGACATAGCCCGGCGGGGCCCCGATCAGCCGCTGCACGGAGAACTTCTCCATGTACTCGCTCATGTCGAGCCGCACCATGGCGTGCTCGTCGTCGAAGAGGAACGCCGCCAGGGCCCGGGCCAGCTCCGTCTTGCCGACGCCGGTCGGCCCGAGGAAGAGGAACGAGCCGATCGGCCGGCGGGGATCGCCGAGCCCGGCACGGGCCCGTCGCACGGCGTCCGAGACCGCCGCGATCGCCTCGTCCTGGCCGACGACCCGCTCGTGGAGCGCCTCCTCCATCCGGACGAGCTTGGCCATCTCGCCCTCCAGCAGGCGGCTGACAGGGATCCCCGTCCAGGCACCGACGATCTCGGCGATGTCGTCGGCGTCGACCTCCTCCTTGAGCAGGCGCGGCGCGCCCTCGGTCGCGGCGAGCGCCGCCTCCTGCGCCTGCATGCGCCCCTGGAGGTCGACGAGGGTCCCGTACTTGAGCTGGGCGGCCGTCCCGTAGTCCGCCTCGCGCTCCGCCTGCTCGATCCGCAGCTGGAGCCCCTCGAGCTCCTCCTTCGTCGAGCGCAGGCCGGCGATGGCCGCCTTCTCCGTCTCCCAGCGCTGCTTCATCGCGCCGGCCTGCTCCGCGATCTCGCCGAGCTCGGCCTCGAGCGCCTCGAGGCGGGCTTTGGAGGCGTCGTCCTTCTCCTTGCGCAGGGCCTCCCGCTCGATCTCGAGCTGGACGCGCCGCCGCTCCAGCTCGTCGAGCTCGACCGGCATGGAGTCGATCTCCATCCGGAGGCGGCTGGCCGCCTCGTCCACGAGGTCGATCGCCTTGTCCGGGAGGAAGCGATCGGTGATGTAGCGGTTCGACAGGGCGGCCGCTGCGACGAGCGCCGAGTCGGTGATCCGCACGCCGTGGTGGACCTCGTAGCGCTCGCGGAGGCCGCGCAGGATCGAGATCGTCTCCTCGACCGTCGGCTGGTCCACGACCACGGGCTGGAAGCGCCGCTCCAGGGCGGCGTCCTTCTCGATGTGCTTGCGGTACTCGTCGAGCGTCGTCGCGCCGATCGTGTGGAGCTCGCCGCGGGCCAGCATCGGCTTGAGCAGGTTCGAGGCGTCCATGGCACCCTCGGCCGCGCCGGCGCCGACCACCGTGTGCAGCTCGTCGATGAACAGGACGATCCGCCCCTCGCTGTCCTTGATCTCCTTCAGGACCGCCTTCAGGCGCTCCTCGAACTCGCCGCGGTACTTGGCCCCGGCGATCATCGCACCGAGGTCGAGGGCGACGACCCGCTTGTCCTTGAGCGTCTCGGGGACGTCGCCGCGGACGATCCGCTGGGCGAGCCCCTCGACGATGGCGGTCTTGCCGACGCCGGGCTCGCCGATGAGGACCGGGTTGTTCTTCGTGCGGCGCGAGAGGACCTGGATGACCCGCCGGATCTCGTCGTCCCGCCCGACGACCGGGTCGAGCTTCCCGGCGCGCGCCTCCTGGGTGAGGTCGCGGCCGTACTTCTCGAGCGCCTGGTAGGTGCTCTCCGGGGTGGCGCTCGTCACCCGCTGGCCGCCGCGGATGCCGGCCAGCGCCCCGAGCAGGGCCTCGCGACCGGCGCCGTGGCGCTCGAGGAGCGCCTCGCCGTCGCCGCCGACCTCGACGATCCCGAGCAGCAGGTGCTCGGTCGAGACGAACTCGTCGGCGAGGCGTCGCGCCTCTTCGGCCGCCCGCTCCAGGACGCGCTTGGCACGCGGGTCGAGCGCCAGCTGGCCGCCGGCGATCCTGGCGCGCCGGGCGAGGAGCGCGGCGAGCTCCCCGCGGAAGGCACCGAGGTCCACGCCGACGCGGCGGAGCGTCTGGGCGGGGATACCCTCGTCGTCCTCCACGAGGGCGGCCAGGAGGTGCTCGGCGTCGAGCACGGGGCTCTGGAGGCGCTCCGCCAGCGCCTGCGCGCCGGAGATCGACTCCTGGGCCTTCTGGGTGAAGCGGTCGAGGTTCATGGTGCGGTCGTGCTCCGGATCGGGGTCGCCGGTGCGTGCGCGCCGGCAGGTGGGTCAGCAGGTCGTTCGGGCGTGTCAGCAGGTGGTTCAGGTGCCCGTTCGCGGATCGGGCTGCTCGATGTCGTCGAGGAAGGCGGTGGCGGATGCCCGGCCACGCTCGTCGAGGGCCGGCAGGACCAGCCGGACCCGCACGATCAGGTCGCCGCGCCCGTCGCCCTTGAGGCGCGGCATCCCCTGGCCGGCGAGGCGGATCGTCCGGCCGGGCTGGGTTCCGGGGGCGATCTTCAGGAGAAGCCGACGGCCGTCCGGCGTCCGGACCGGCACGTCGGCGCCGAGGAGCGCCTCGCGGAGGGTGACGGGGAGCTCGCGCGCCAGGTTCGCCCCGTCGCGGGTGAAGACGGGATGGGGCTGCACGGCCACGACGAGGACCAGGTCGCGCGCCCTCCCACCGGACCCGCCGGCCCCGCCGCCCTGCCCGCGGAGGCGGATCCGGCTCCCGCTCTCGACGCCGGCCGGGATGGTCACCTCCAGCCGGCGCCCGTCGATCTCGATGAGCCGCTTCACGCCGCTGAAGGCTTCCTCGAGCGACACGTCGATCGCCGCCTCCACCGCCGCCGGCCGAGCGGCCCGGCCGTGCGGGGCGTGGGTCGCGCCACCGGCGCCGAAGTCGATGCCACCCATGCCCGCCAGGATGTCGTCGAGGTTCGACCCGCCCGCCTCCGCCGTGGAGGAGCGGCCACGCGAGCGCGCCCCGGCAGCCCTGGCGCCCGTCGCGCCGGCCGCCGCCCCCGCCACGCCGCCGGCGAAGAAGGTGCGGAAGAAGTCCGAGAACTCGCTCGGGTCGCCCGCGAACTCGAAGCGCACCCCCCCGGCGCCCGGTCCGCCGGCCCCGCCCTGGAAGCCGGCGAACGGGCTCCCCGGTCCGAACGGGCCTCCCCCCGGCTGGCCGCCCGCCCGCGCGTATTCCTGCCAGTGGGCACCCAGCTCGTCGTACTGCTTCCGCTTCGCGGGGTCGGCGAGGACCTCGTGGGCCTCGTTCACCTCCTTGAAGCGCCGCTCGGCGGCGTCGTTGCCCGGGTTGCGGTCGGGATGGTGCTGGCGGGCCAGCTTGCGGAACGCCTTCTTGATCTCGCCCGTGGTGGCCGTGCGGGGCACGCCGAGGACCTTGTAGTAGTCCTTGTACTCCATGCCTAGCCCTCCGCTCCGGGCGGGCCGGAGGTGCCGGGCGGGCCGGTCGGAGCCGAGATGGGGCCCCGCCCGACCGCCCCGGTCGCGACGAAGCCCCTCATCGGATCGTCCTCAGCGACCCGTCGCGATCGCCGGCGGCTGGTCGCCGGGAAAGCCGGGCGGTGGCGCGGGCACCGTCGCCCGGTCCTTCCTGGCCGACGCCCCGCCGGAGCCCGGCGCCTTCATGACGAGCGCCTTCGGCTTGCGCCGGAGGGCCGCGTCGAGGACCTGGTCCATCGAGTCGACGAGGATGAGCTTGATCTGCTTGCGGATCTCGTCGGGGACGTCCCGGAGGTCCTTTTCGTTCTTCCTGGGCAGGATCACGATCCGGGCGCCCGAGAGGTGCGCTGCGAGGATCTTGCTCTTGAGCCCACCGATCGGCAGGACCCGGCCCCGGAGGGTGATCTCGCCGGTCATCGCCACGTCCTTGCGGACGGGGATCCCCGTGAGCGCGCTCACCATCGCCGTTGCCATCGTGATCCCGGCCGACGGGCCGTCCTTCGGGATCGCCCCGGCCGGAACGTGGATGTGGAGCGTGTTCTTCTCGAAGACCTCGCGCTCGATGCCGAGCCGGTTCTCGTTGGAGCGGATCCACGAGAGCGCAGCCCGGGCGGACTCCTTCATGACGTCGCCGAGCTGCCCGGTGAGGATGAAGTCCTCGCGGCCCTCCATCTTGGTGACCTCGACGGCAACCACGTCGCCGCCGACCTCGGTCACCACCAGCCCGGTGGCGGCCCCGGTCTGGTCCTCGGCCTCGAGCTCGCCGTACTCGAAGCGCGGCGGGCCGAGGAACTCCAGGAGCTTCTTGTTGTCGACGACCGTCTTGCGCTTGCGTCCCTCGGCGACCTGCCGGGCGACCTTGCGCATGACGTTGGCGATCTCGCGCTCGAGGTTCCGAACGCCGGCCTCGTGGGTGTAGGCCTGGACGAGCGTGACGAAGGCCTCGTCCGTGAACTCGATGTGCTTGGCCGTCAGGCCGTGGTTCGCGAGCTGCTTCGCGACGAGGAACCGCTTGCCGATCTCGATCTTCTCGAGCTGGGTGTAGCCGGGCAGCGGGATGACCTCCATCCGGTCGCGCAGGGGCGCCGGGATCGGGTCGAGCAGGTTGGCCGTCGTGATGAACAGGACCCGGCTCAGGTCGAACGGCACCTCGAGGTAGTTGTCCTGGAAGGTGTTGTTCTGCTCCGGGTCGAGGACCTCGAGGAGCGCGGACGATGGGTCGCCACGGAAGTCCATCCCGAGCTTGTCGACCTCGTCGAGCATGAAGACCGGGTTGTTGGTGCCGGCCGTCTTGATGCTCTGCACGACCCGGCCGGGGAGGGCCCCGATGTACGTGCGGCGGTGACCCCGGATCTCGGCCTCGTCGTGGACGCCCCCCAGGCTCATCCGCACGAACTTGCGGCCCATGGCCCGGGCGATGCTCTTGCCGAGCGAGGTCTTGCCGACGCCCGGCGGCCCCACGAAGCAGAGGATCGGGCTCCGGATGGTGTCGGCCAGGGTCCGCACGGCGAGATACTCGAGGATCCGCTCCTTGACCTTGTCCAAGCCGTAGTGGTCCTGGTCGAGGATCGTGGCGGCCGCCCTGATGTCGAGGTTGTCGGGCGTGGAGCTCGTCCACGGCAGGCCGACGAGCCAGTCGACGTAGGTCCGGATGACGCCGACCTCCGGGGAGGCGGACGGGATCCGGCTCATCCGGTCGACCTCCTTGAGGGCGCGCGTGCGCACCTCCTCCGGCATGCCGGCCGCCTCCACCTTCTCGCGGAGCTCGTTGATCTCGGCCTGCTGCGGGTCGTCCTCGCCCAGCTCGCGCTGGATCGCCTTCAGCTGCTCGCGGAGGATGTACTCCCGCTGGGTCTTGTCCATCTCGGACTTGACCTCGCTCTGGATCTTCCCCTTGAGCTCGAGGACCTCGACCTGGCGGGCGAGGAACCCGGAGCAGATCTTGAGGCGCTCCACCACGTCGACCGTCGCCAGGAGCTCCTGGCGCTGCTCGGTGGACATGTCCGGGCTGTACGCCACCATGTCCGCGAGGAGCCCGGGCTCGGTGATGTTGCGGGCGGCGACGGCGGCCTCGGGCGGGACCGGCCCCCCGGACTGCACGTACTGCTCGATCTGGCCCTGCACGGTCTTCATGAGGGCCTCGATCGCGACGCCGGTCGGCGCGACGTCGGGCAGATCCTCGACGCGGGCGAGGAGGAAGGGGCTCGTCGAGGCGAAGCCGTGGAGGCGGAGCCGGCCCTGGCCCTGGACGATCGCCCGGACGGTGCCGTCCTGGAGCTGGACGACCTGGGCGATCTTGGCGAGCGTGCCGATCTCGTACAGCTCGGCGGGGTCCTCGATCTCCTCCTGCTCCGCGCGACGCTGGGTCACGAGGGCGATGAGGCTCTCGGCGGCCACCGCCGCGTTGAGGGCGTTGACGCTCTTCTCCCGGCCGACCTGGAGCGGCACGATCATCTCCGGGAAGATGACCGTCTCGCGGAGGGCGACGAGCGGGAGCTCGCGAATGGCTGCGGGCGGCCGGCCGGGGGTGGCCTTCGCTTTCGGCATGCTGGTCTCCTGGGCCTCGGGCCCTGCGGGCCTCCGGGTGCTTGCGGTGGCCCGCGGGCTGCGCGGGGTCCGGGACGTCGTGGTGCGCCGGCCGGTCGCCCGGCTGGGCCGTGTGCGCTCATCGGCCGGGGCGTCCGTCTCCGGCGGCCCCGATCCGTCCGGCCGTTCGGGATCAGCCATGATGGGCCGGCCCGTCGGTCGTCGCGGCGCCCTCGTCGGGCCCCGCTGCAGTTCCTTCGTTCGACAGCGCCTCGAGGATCCGCACGCCGAGACGCTCCTCCAGCTCGAAGAGGATTCGGATCCCGGCGAGGTTGACGCCACGCTCCTGGGTGAGGTGCCGGATCCACAGGATCCGGCGGATGTCCTCGTCGGAGTAGAGGCGGATGTTGGTGGGCGTACGCGCCGGCTCGATCAGGCCCTCGTCCTCGTAGATCCGGAGCGTCCGCGGATGGACCGAGACGATCCGGGCGGCGACGGAGATGACGTAGACGGGGCGGTTCGGGTCCCGGTCGAGCCGGACGCGATACACGGGCGGTGAGCCGTCAGCCGGCCGAGCCGGCCCCGACGAGGTCGCGCTCGGGCTGCGCATCGCTGGTTGCCGTGATCTTGATCTGCCGCGGCTTGACCTCCTCCGCCTTGGGGATGCGAAGGGTGAGGATGCCGTGCTCGTACAACGCCGTCGCGCGGTCGCCGAGGAGCCCCTCGGGCAGCTCGATCGTCCGGCTGAAGCTCGCCCGCCGGATCTCGTTGAGGATCCAGGACTCCTCCTCGCGGCGGGCCTCCTCCACCATCTCGCCGGAGATGACGAGGGTGTTCCCGGTGAGGGTGACCTCCACGTCCTCGGGCTTCCAGCCGGGCAGGCTCGCCTTGACGACCAGCTCGTCCGGCGTCGTCGTGATGTCCAGCGCGGGCTCGGCGCCGAGGGTGACCGTGCGCCACGTGCGCGGATGGAAGACATCCTCGTCGAAGAGCCGGTCCATGGTCCGGCGAAGGGTGAACAGCTCGTCGAACGGGTTCGTCCTGCGAATGATGGCCATGTCGTCTGCACCTCCCTTGGTGCGTGCGCCTGTCGCCACTCGCGCCGCGGCGCGAGGCGCCCGGACACCTGCTGGGTCGCCGGCGACCGCCATTTCGTGCGGGGCAGGGACCCTTCCGGGCACAGCGAAAGTATGGAACCATGACAATGTCGTTGTCAAGAGATATGCCAACCGAGCGGTCGAGCAGTGCTCGTGCGGAACGGGAAGCTGCCGCGTCACCCCCCGCCGAGCCGTCGGGCGCGATCCCTGCCGTCAGCGCTGGACGATCGCCCCGATGAGCGTCTCGTGGAGCGCCGTCTCGCACTCCGGGCGCCCCGTGGCGATCACCCGGTCGCCGGCGCGCAGGACCGTGTCCGCGCGGATCGCCTGCGCCATGTCGTCGCGCACGATGGCCACGATGGCGCACCCGTCGGGGAGCGCGATGTCGCCGGGCTTCTGCCCGACCGCCGGCGACGCGTCGTCGAGGTGTGCCTCGATCAGCTCGAAGTCGCCGGACAACGGGGCCAGGTGCAGCAGCTCGTGGACCGGGATGTCCTGCTCGATGGAGCCGAGGATCATCCGGGTGGGGGAGATCAGCTCGTCGACGCCGAGGTGCTGGAACAACGGCTCGTTCTTCGGGTTGTTGACCCGGGCGATCGTCTTGCGGACCGCGAAGTGGTGCTTCGCCATCTGGCAGATGACGAGGTTGTCCTCGTCGTCGCCGGTCACCGCCGCCACCACGTCGGCCCGGTTGGCGCCGGCCTCGGCAAGCGCGCTCCCCTCGCAGCCGTCCTTGGCCACGACGATCGACCCGATCTCGTCGGTGATCTGGTCGGCTCGCCTGCGGTCCTTCTCCATGAGGACCACCTCGTGGCCCGATTCGCTCAGCTCCTTGGTCAGGTAATAGCCGACCTTCCCGCCGCCGACCACCAGCACGAACATGGCTCAGGCCTCCCCGGTGGTGGACGTCGCGCCGCCGGACGACGTGGACGCGGACTTGCTCGTCGGCCGGGCGGGATGCTCGTGGGCCACCGCTTCGCGGATGGACGGCTGGCTGCCGACGGGCTCGCCGATGGCCGCCAGCAGGCCGTCGGCCATCATCGTGGTCCGGCAGACGGTCCCGATCCCCAGCTCCGCGTAGGCCTTGGCCCGCACCGGGTCGTTGACCTTGGCGTAGACGCGGTGGATCCCCAGCGCCTCGAGGGCCAGCTGCGCGGCCATGATGTTGCGGTTGTCGCCTTCGGTGAGGGCGAGGAAGAGGTCGGCCCCCTCGGCGCCGGCGCGGCGCAGGGTGTCCTCGTCCGTGCCGTCACCCCGCACCGCGTTGCCGCGGAAGGTGGCGGGAAGGCGGTCGAAGGCGAGGGTGACGAGATCGACGATGGTGACGTCGTGGCCCGCGGTGTCCAGCGTGCGCGCCATGGTGGCGCCGACGCGACCGCAGCCGACGATGACGGCTCTCATGCTCGGTGTTCCTCGGGCATCGGCTCGCGCGCCACCCAGACGGCGCACGGCGCGTTCTTCAGGACGTAGGGGACGGTGCGGCCGATGGCGAAGTCGCCGCCGAACCGCGTGCGATAGGGGAGGCCCAGCACCAGGAGGTCGGCGTCGCGCTCCACGGCCTCGTCGACGATCGCGGCCCCGACGTCGCGGGCCTGGACGAGCACCGATTCGATCTCGAGGTTGGCGTGCTCCGCCTGTGCCTCGGCCATGTCCAGGACGCGCTGGGCCTCGTCGCTCATGCCCGCCACGTTGGCGTCGAGAGGCAGCGTCCAGTCGATCCCGACGACGTGGACCGCCACGACCTCGGAGTGCGTCGGCTTCGCGAGGTCCAGCACGAGACGGAGGATCCGTACGTCGGACGAGCTGCCGCTGAGCGCCACGACGGCGCGGGTGAAGTGTCGTATGGGCTTGTCGGGCACGGGGCGCGCAGGTCCTCCGTGATCGTGGGGCACCGCACCTGGCAGACGGGCTCGAGGGTCCCGGGTCCCGGCGGCTCCCTGATCCGGGTCAACGATAGCACCGCCACGCCCGACCGGCGATCAGGGCTCGATCGCGGCGAGCCCTCGTCGAGGCCGAAGACGACGACCGCCAGGCCTCCGCGCTCCGCCCTCAGCGGGCGGGCCGGCATCCCCGATCACGACGCCGTGGCGTCCCCGGGCGGCTCCGGCGGTGGCGTGCCGGCCGTGCCCGGTGTGCCCTCCCCCGAACGGCGTGGATCCGGCCGATCGGTGCGGCGGTAGGGGACGTCGAGGATCACCGTCCGGTCGCGGCCGACCAGCGCCGAGCGCAGGCGGCGGGCCCCTTGGTTGTAGAGGAGGCGGCCCCACCAGTGGCGCCCGACGTATTCCGGAAGGACGACCACCGTCGTCGGCGCCTCCCGCTCGGGCGACCACGTCTGGTCCAGGACGTCGAGGTAGGCGACGAACGGGCCGATGAGGGCCCGGTACGGGGACTCCACGACGACGAAGGGAACATCGGGCAGCTGCCGGCTCCACCGCGCGCGCAGCTCCTCGCCGGCATCCGGGTCGGTGGTGATGTAGACCGCGCGGATGTCGTCGCCGATGGTGCGCCCGACGTTCACCGCCTGGACCACCGCCCGGTTGAGCCCGTTGATCGGCACGACCACCCGCTGGACGCGATGCGGCCGCGGGATCTCGGCGTTGGTGTCGACCAGCAGCTCGGCCTCCTGGCCGCGGTACTGGGCGCGCACCCACTCCATCAGGCCGACGACGACGGGGACCGTGATCAGGACGATCCAGGCCCCGTTGGGGATCTTGGACGCGGCGCTGATGACGAACACCGTCGCGGTGATCACCGCCCCGACGAGGTTGAGGCCGAGCTTCCACTGCCAGCCGCCGCCCCGCTCGTCGTACCAGTGGCGGACCATCCCGGCCTGGGAGATGGCGAACGACAGGAAGATCCCGATCGAGTACAGCGGGATCAGGGCAGCAACCGACGCGTCGAAGAGCCAGATGAGCAGGCACGCAAAGCCGGTGAGGATGCCGATCCCCCAGCTGAATGCAAGACGGTCGCCGACGATCGCGAACTGGCGGGGCATGAACCCGTCCACGGCCAGGATCCGGGCGAGGCGAGGCGCGCCGTTGAAGCCGGTGTTCGCGGCCAGGACGAGGATGAGCGTCGTCACGACCTGGAAGACCACGAAGGCGAGCCCGTCCCCGAAGACCTGCTGCGAGACCTGGGCGATGAGGGTGACCTCCTCGTTCGGGTCCGGCACGATGCCGAACGCGAAGGCGAGGATGGACACGCCGACAAAGATCGTCCCGAGCAGGAACCCCATCGCCGTCATCGTGTTCGCGGCGTTCCGTGCCTCGGGCGGCTTGAACGCGGGGACACCGTTCGTGATGGCCTCGGTGCCGCTGAGTGCGACGGATCCGAAGGCGAACGCCCGGACGATGAGGATCACGGACAGGGCCTCGAAGCCGCCTTCGGGCGGCACCACGGTCGGGGTCGGGAACGTCGCGGACGGGTCGCCGCCGATGATCCGGGCAATGCCGATCCCGATGAGGACCAGGGCGCCCACGACGTACGCGTACGTCGGGATCGCGAAGATGTTGCCGGACTCGCGCAGGCCGCGCAGGTTCGCCACCGCGAGGAGGACCGTGGCGATGATGGCCAGCTCCGCCCGGTAGGGCAGGAGCTCTGGGACGACGGAGGTGATCGCCGCGATGCCCGCCGACATGGAGACTGCCACCGTCATCACGTAGTCGAACAGGAGCGCCGCGGCGGCGAGCAGCGCGATCCGCACGCCGAGGTTCGCCCGGGCCACCGCGTAGGCCCCGCCCCCCGATGGGTAGGCGTGGCAGACCTGGCGGTAGGAGGTGGTGACGATGACGAGCAGGACCGCGATCGCGAGCGCCACCGGCACCGACCAGACGACCGCCGCGGCGCCGCCGAGGACGAGGATCCGGAGGATCTCCTCGGAAGCGTACGCAGAGGAGCTGATCGCATCCGAGCTGAAGACGGCGAGCGCCTTCGTCTTCGAGAGACGCTCGCCGATCTCCTCCTCGCTGGCCAGCGGCCGCCCGATGGCGACGGCCTTGACCCGGGCCCAGGCCCGCCCGATGCCGGTCTTGGGAGCGCTCGCCGCCGCCTTGGCCGTCAGCTGGCCGGGGCCGGTGTACCGGAAGTAGGCGCTGTGGGGTCGCTCCACCCGGACGCGCCGGTCGCCCACCTTGCGCCCGCTGAGGGGGCGGCGGCCTCCGATCACGTCCTAGTCCCCGGTGGCCAGGCGGTCGGCGAGCCAGGCCGGCAGGCCGGCGGCACGGATGTCGGCCTGGACGGCGCGGACCGAGTACTCGACGCGGTGCCACGTGACGCGGCGGGCCTCATGGTCGAGCACCAGGGCACTCGCCCGCGGGTCGCCGTCGCGAGGCTGGCCGACGCTGCCGGGGTTCAGGAGGACGCGCCGCGCGTCGAGGGCGAGCTCCGAGCCGTCGGACGGCCGGACGAGCTCGACCTGGCCGTCGTCGTCGCGCCACGCCACGGGGACGTGGGTGTGGCCGTGCAGGCAGTACGGCGTCGAGATCGCGGCCAGGTTCACCCGCGCGGCGGGGGTCGTGGTGACGTACTCCCAGGTGGGATCGCGCGGGCTGCCGTGGACGAGCGTCATCTCGTCGATCTCCAGCCGGTCGGGCAGGGCCTCCAGCCACGCCCGCGTCTCCGGCGCCATCCGTCGCCCCGTCCACTCGACCGCCCGGCGTGCCGCCGGGTTGAAGTACGCGACGTCGAGGCTCCCGAGGGCGGCTTCGTCGTGGTTGCCGCGCACGCCCACGGCCCCGATCTCGCGGAGCCGGGCGACGACCTCGTCGGGGTGCGGCCCGTAGCCGACGACGTCCCCGAGCTGCCACACGGCATCGACCTCGCCGAGCGCGGCGAGGACGGCGTCGAGGGCGGGGAGGTTGGCGTGGATGTCCGAAAGGACCGCGATCCGCATCGCCGCGGAGCGTAGCGCGGCGCCGCCCGACGCGCGAGCCGGATCACCACGGACGTCGCTTGCGCTCGGCCGGCGGACGGGGCCAGCCGCCGCCGGTCCTGCCGCCCTTGCGAATCGTCACGAGCACGTGGTCCTCGAGGCCGGCCAGGCCCGCCGGCGGCGGCACGACGTCCATCGTCCCACCGCCGAGCGCACGGATCGCCGGCAGCGCGCGCGCCCGCTCGTCGCGGAGATCGGACCGCTTCCATGCCACGACGAGACCACCGGGAGCCAGGAGGGGGAACGCCAGCTCCACGAGCTCCGCGAGGGAGGCCACGGCCCGCACGGTGACGGCCGGCCAGCGCTCCCGCTGGTCGGGGTCCGCCGCAAGCGCCTCGGCTCGCGTCGCCGCCACCGCGACCCGGTCGGCGACGCCGGCGGCGGCCGCGGCCACGCGCAGGAACCTCGCCTTCTTGGCAATCGAGTCGACGAGGAGGGTTCGCTCCGCCGGCAGGGCGAGAGCGAGCGGCAGGCCGGGGTATCCGCCGCCCGACCCGAGGTCCAGGAGCCGCCGCACGCCAGCTGCCCGAAGCAGCCGGACCGCCGCCAGGCTGTCGAGGACGTGGCCGGTGACCGCGGCCTCCGGCTCGCGGATCGCCGTCAGGTTGACGGCCTCCGTCCACGCGAGGAGGAGTCGCACGTGGCCGAGGATTGCGTCGCGGGCGCCGGGGGGCAGCGGCCCGATGTCGAGGGCGGCCAGTCCCGCGTCGAGGCGCGCAATGCTCGCATCGGACAGCGATGGGCAGAGGGACGGGTCGGCTGGGAGCGGCACGCGGTCGCGCAAGGGACCCTCCGTCGCGGCGAGTGGATCCCACCAGTGCGGATCGCGCCGCCCCCGGCCGGTCATCTGCTCGCACCGCCCGGAACCGGGAGGACGGTCTCACGGCGCTCGTCCGGTTGGCGGCCCGGGTTCCCCCGGGCCCCTCGCGAGCGCCGTCCCCCGTCGTCGGGTCCGCTGTCGATGCGGACCGTGATCGTTGGCCCGCCCGCCAGCGTCGTCAACGGGGTTATCCACCGGGTTATCCACGATTCGGCGCACGCGCCCGGCGGCCTGTGGAAAACCGGCGGCGGTCAGGCGGCGTCGATCTCTCGGCCCGTCGCGTCGTGCACGGCGCCCTCGGGAGGCTCGCCGGCTGCCCTCGACCGTGGTGCCCGGACCCCGGTGCGGAGGGCGTGCAGCACAGCCCGTTCCTCGAGCTCCACCTCCTGGTGCTCGATGGCCTCCGCGAGCGCGGCGGCAACCGCGGACCGGGGCACGTCGGCGGCCGCCGGGAGCACCATGACGAACGCCGCGCCGCTGCCTGGCACCGAGGCGACCCCGATGTCGCCTCCCATGGTCCGTGCCAGATCGCGGCTGATCGGCAGGCCGAGCCCGGTCCCGGGGATGCGCTCGTGGCCCTCCAGCCGCGCGAACGGCAGGAAGATCCGCTGCAGGTCGTCGCGCTCGATGCCGGGCCCGTCGTCGCGGATCACCACCACCGCCATGGTCCCCTCGACCTTCGCCAGCACCTCGACGACGCCGCCCGCGGGGGTGAACTTGCAGGCGTTGGCGGCGAGGTTGGTCACGATCTGCTCCACCCGGCGGCGATCGGCGCGGGCGGTCCGGATCCGGGGAGGCAGCTCGGCGACGAGCCGGATCGACCGCGAGGCGGCGATCGGCTCGAGCGGCTCCAGGGCGCGCTCGCACGCCTCGGCCAGGGAGACCGGCTCGATCGCCAGGCGGAGGCTGCCCGCCTCGATCCGGCTGAGCTCGAGCAGGTCCCCGACCAGCCCCGCCATCCGCTCCACGATCCCGCGGCCACGCTCGATGAACTCCCGCCCGACCTCGGGGTCGTCGACGGCACCGTCGGCGAGCAGGTCGAGGTACCCGCCCAGGCCCGTCAGTGGCGTGCGCAGCTCGTGGGCCACCATCGACACGAAGCGTTCCCGCTCGCGCTCGCGCGCCTGCAGGTCGCGGCGCTCCGCCTCCTCCGCCGCCCGGCTGCCGGCCGCGGCGAGGGCAGCGAGGAGATGCCGCAGCGTGGTCTTCGGCAGGCGGGCTGCCGCCTGCGCCGCGTCGCCCGGGCGGAGGAGCTCGAGGCCCAGCTGGACCTTCGCGCCGGGTGCGTCGAGGCGCAGGAGGCGATCGCCGAGGCGTCCCCCCGGCGCCGGCTCCGGGGCGTCGGCAGGACGCCCGTGCCGCGAGCGAACCACGATGATCTCCGCCGGCGGAGCGGCCGCCCGGATGGCGGCTCGGCGCCCCGCGCCGGCGTCCAGCCAGGCCGCGAGGTCGCGCGCGTCGGCGGGATCTTCGCCCGGCCCGGCCGCCACGAGGACCTGGCGCTCGGGCACGGCCGTCAGCACGGCAGCCCGCCGGGCGCCGACGACCCGCGCCACCAGCTGCAGGATGTCGGCGGCCTGGGTCGCTGCGTCGCCCGGTCCGGCGAGGATGTCGAGGGCGTGGGCGAGCAGGGCCCGATCCTCGTGCACCGCGCGGTCCTCGGCGCGCCGAAACGCGCGCCGCCGCTCGGTGAACGCGGGCGGAGCCGGGATGGGAGGCAGCGTCGGGTGCCGAGGATCGAGCTCCATGCATCGGGAGGGTGCGCGCTGGCACCACCCCGGGCCATCCCCCGAGCGTCGCTGCGGACCTGCCGGAAGTACCGCAACGGATGCCGGCCGGGCGCCCGGAGCCGGGCGGCTACGTGCGGCCGGAGCTCCGGACCGGTCGCCCGAGCGTGCGCCGCACGACGTCGAGCACCTCGTCGACGTACTGGTCGGCTTCGCCGCGCTCGGCCGCCGTCCGAACGCATCCCTGCACGTGGTCCTCGAGGACCATGATCGAGACGGCGTCGATCGCGGCGCGGAGGGCGGCCGTCTGCTGGAGGATGTCGATGCAGTACTCCTCGCGCTCGATCATTCGGGCGATGCCGCGCACCTGGCCCTCGATCCGGCTGAGGCGCCGGATCAGCTGCGCGCGGTCGCGCGAGTAGCTGTGGCGGAAGTCGGGATCGTGGGCGTGCGACGCCGCGGGGACGCTCGTGACGTTGGACGCGGCGGCGGCCCCGGGCCTGCCCGGTCCCGCCGTGCCGCGGCCGGTACCGGTCGGACCCGTGCCGGGCCTCGTCGGACCCGTGGCGGGACCGACCGGTTCGGCGCCACGTGCCCCGCGCGGGGGTCCCATCGTCATCCTCGCTGCTCTCCGGGCTTGATCATGCGGCCCTCATGATACCCCCGGTGGGTATCTCAGGGCCGACGCCCGGGCGCACCCCCCATCCCGGGCTGACCCGCTAGACTTGCCCCGATGGACCTTCCGGCACGTCATGCGGAGCGTCCCGCGCACGGCGGCGCGGAGCCGTTCCGCGTCCTCCCGGAGGCCGCGTCCCGGTGACCGCGGTCCGTCCCCGGTCGGCCTTCGCCCACGCGAGCGAGGCGGAGCTGGCGCGGATCCTCGACTTCTACGAGGTCGCCTGGGAGTACGAGCCGCACACCTTCCCGATCCTCTACGACCGGGACGGGGCCGTGCTCGAGAGCTTCAGCCCGGACTTCTACCTGCCCGAGCTCGACCTGTACATTGAGCTCACGACGCTCAAGCAGCGCCTGGTTCGCAAGAAGAACCGGAAGCTGAGGCGCCTGCGAGACCTCTACCCGGGGCTCCGGATCAAGCTGCTGTACGCGCGCGACTTTCGGGCGCTCCTCCTGAAGTACGGGCGAATCGCGCTGGCCGACGCTTTCAGCGGCGCCGAGGGCCAGTCGACGCCGCCGCGCCACCGTCCCGAGGAACCCGGCACCACGAGGGCCAACGCGGCGAAGGGCACACCGGCGAAGGTCACGCCGGCGACGCGGGAGGCGGCTGCGACGTCCAGCGGCTCCGCCGCGCCGTCCGCGGCCCGAGCCCGTCGGGCGCGCCGTTCCCGCGCCGAGGCCCGCGCCCGCGCCGCCGCGCGCGCCACGGCCGCCGGCACGGAGATGACCGCGTGAATCGCCCCGCCGACCTCGTCGCCGACGTCGCCGAGATCCTCCTCTCCGAGGCGCAGATCCAGGCGAAGGTCGCGGAGCTGGGAGCCCGGATCTCCCGCGACTACGCCGGCAGCGAGCTCACCCTCGTGAGCGTGCTGAAGGGGTCGCTGCCGTTCATGGCCGACCTGATGCGGTCGATCTCGATCCCGGTCCAGATCGACCTGATGGAGGTCTCCTCCTACGGCGGCACTGCCACAGAATCGTCGGGCCTCGTGCGGATCCTCAAGGACCTCTCGTCGTCGATCGACGGGCGCCACGTGCTCATCGTCGAGGACATCATCGACACCGGGCTGACGCTGAACTACCTCGTCCGGTACCTTCGCGGCAAGAACCCGGCGTCCCTCCGGATCTGCACGCTCCTCGACAAGCCGGCCCGCCGCCTCGTCGAGATCCCGATCGACTACCTCGGCTTCGAGATCCCCGACCAGTTCGTGATCGGCTACGGCCTCGACTACGGCGAGCGCTACCGCAACCTGCGCTTCGTCGGGGTCCTGCGTCCCGAGGTCTACACGAGTCCCGAATGAGCCTCCATCGTCGCCCCCTCGGCCGGGGCCGCCTCGTTGCCGGGTCCAGCGCCGCCCTCATCCTGGTCGGCTGCGCGCTCCCCTGGTTCCGGGCGGGCGGCAGCGACGGCATCCCGCCGATCGCGGGCAACGCCTTCGAGGGCCCGGGAATCCTCGTCTTCCTGTCGGCGCTCGCGACCCTCGCGCTCGTCGCGCTCCCGTATGCCGCCGGCGACCGGCCGTTCGCGCTCGACCGGTGGTGGGCCTTCGCGGCCGTTGCGCTGGCGGCCGCGGGCGGGCTGCTGGCCCGCGTGATCGCGATCGCCTCCGAGGCGGGCGGCATCGCGGCGATGCTCCCGGACCGGGCCCCGGGCCTCTGGCTGACGGCGGTCGGCGTGCTGGGCCTGCTCTTCGCGGCTGCCGACATGTACGGGCAGCGCCGGGAGTAGACCGGATCGGCCCGTTGGCCCCCCAGCGGCTCGGCCCCCCGCTACGGAGCCGGTGGCGATCCGGGTGTCGTGCCGGGCGCGACGGTCGGCGGCACCGCCTCGGGCACGTCCGCGGGTCCCGTCCACGGGCCGCGCAGCTCGATCGCGAACCAGGTCGCGTCGGTGCCGCCGGCGACCGCGCCGGCCGCCTCGACGCGAAAGACGTACGTCCCGGCCGGCCACGAGGCCTGCGCCGGGCTCGCCTCGGGAGACCACGTCGCAGGTCCCGGGACGAGGCCGGCGTCCCGGGCCCAGGCCATCTCGGGATCCGGGCTCGGCGCGACGCGGTTCCCGCCGGCCGGCGCGGTCGGCGGCCCGTACAGCGCGCCGTGGTCGGCCGGCGTGCCGCCGGCGGCCGGGCGCAGGTCGATCGAGGCAGCCGTCGGCGACCCGTTTGCGGGCCCGCCCGGATCGATCCGCCAGGCGTCGACGCGGAACGCGGCCGCTGCCGGCGTTCCGTTCGCATCCGTGCCGGCGGGCGCGCAGAACCCCAGCCGTGGCACGGCCTCGGCGTAGGCGTGGATGCGGGCGATCGCGGGATCTCCCGGACCGGTCACGGGCACCACGTCGAGCCGCGTCCAGGAGCGGGTCGCGGTGGGTCCGTCGACCCGATCGACGACGGCCATCCAGAGCCGCCCGGAGAGGCACGAGACGCGGTCGGAGAGGCCCGTCCAGCGCTCGGTCGCCGGCGCCGCCGATGCTGCCGGAGGAGATCCGGGGACCGCGGCGTCGGCTCGCCCCGGGGCGGTGGGTGGCGGCGTGCCCCAGTCCCACGGCTTCACGACGGCAAGGACGAGCGCGACCGCGGCGAGCGCGACCACGGCTCGCAGCCCGCGACCCGGCCCACCGCCCGCCCCGATCCGGGTGGTCGCCGGCAGGTCGAACACGTCGCCCGGTCGGCCGCGGCCCGGCGTCGGCGTGCCGTCCCCCCGCGCCACGGCGTCGTCCCTACGACTCTCCGAGGTAGGCCTTGCGGACCATCTCGTTCTCGCGCAGCTCGCCGGAGCTGCCGGCGAGGACCACCTCGCCCGTCTGGAGGACGTAGCCGCGGTGGGCGACGGAGAGCGCCTGGAGGGCGTTCTGCTCGACGAGCAGGATCGTCATCCCGCGGTCGTTGATCGCCCGGATGATCTGGAAGATCTGCTGTACCAGGATGGGGGCGAGGCCGAGGGACGGCTCGTCGAGGAGCAGGACGCTCGGACGCGTCATCAGCGCACGCCCGATGGCGAGCATCTGCTGCTCGCCGCCGGAGAGCGTCCCGCCCTTCTGGCCGGCCCGCTCGCGCAGGCGCGGGAAGAGCTGGTAGACGTGCTCGACCTGCTCGACGTTCTCGGCCTTGGTGCGGGTGAACCCGCCCATGAGCAGGTTCTCGTAGACGGTCAGCCGCGAGAAGATCCGGCGCCCCTCGGGCGCCTGGCCGATCCCGTGGCGCACCAGGTCGTGGGGCGCGACGTGCGAGATGTCCCGGCCCTCGAACTCCACGGTCCCCACCCGGGGGTGGAGGAGGCCCGAGATCGTCTTGAGGGTCGTCGTCTTGCCGGCGCCGTTGGCGCCGATCAGCGTGACGATCTCGCCTCGGTGGACCTCCAGGTCGACCCCGCGCAGGGCGTGGATCGCGCCGTAGTACGTGTTGACGTCGGTCAGGCGCAGGACCGCGGTCCCGGTGGTGTCCGGGGCGGCTGCCGGCGCGGTCGTGGCGCTCATGCCGCGGGCGTCCCGAGGTACGCTTCGATGACCCGCGGGTCGCGGCGTACCTCCTCGGGGGTGCCCTCGGCGATCTTGCGCCCGGCATCGAGGACCGTCACGCGATCGCTGATTCCCATCACCACCTTCATGTCGTGCTCGATGAGCAGGACGGTGAGCCCGAGATCCGTTCGAAGCTTCGAGATCAGCTTCGTGAGGTCGAGGGTCTCCCGCGGGTTCATGCCCGCCGCCGGCTCGTCGAGGAGGAGCAGCTTCGGATCGGCCGCCAGCGCACGCGCGATCTCGAGGCGCCGCTGGTCGCCGTAGGGCAGGTTCTTGGCCAGCTCGTTGCCGATCCCGTGGAGTCCCACGACGGTCAGCAGCTCCTGGGCCCTTCGGTCGGCCTTGTCCTCCTCGCGGCGCGCCCGCCGCGTGCTGAAGAAGCCGTCGAGCAGCGAGGCGTGCATCTGGGTGTGCATCCCGATCAGCACGTTCTCCACGGCCGTCATGTTCTTGAAGAGCCGGATGTTCTGGAACGTCCGGGCGACGCCCGCCTGGACCATGTCGTTGGGGCGGGCGCTTCGGAAGATCCCGAGCCGGACCAGGAAGTTCTGGTACCAGACCGGCCGTACGATGGCCAGCAGCAGCGTCCCGATCAGGAATCCGATCGCGGCGATACCGGCCAGGGCGATCCCGCCTCCCGCGAGGATCCCGGTGGAGCCGAGCGCGAGGGCCGCGAGCACGATGAGGACCGACGGGGCGACCCACACGAGCGACTCGAGGCCCACCCGGCGGGGCCGGGCGATCATCTGCCGCCCGCGGAACTCGACCGAGCCGCCGGTCGGGTCGATGATGCCGAGCAGCACGTTGAAGAACGTCGTCTTGCCGGCCCCGTTGGGCCCGATCAGGCTGACGATCGAACCCTCCGGGATCGTGAAGTCGACCTCGTTGACGGCGACCAGGCCGCCGAAGCGGCGGGTGACCTTGTCGGCCACGAGGATGTGGCGCCCGTCGCTCATCGCCCGCCCTCCTCGGTGACTTCGGGAAGTGTCATCTCGTCCTCGCCAGGTTCGGTCACCTCTGCGTGGAGCTCCCGCTTGCGTCGACTGTTCGGGAAGAGGCCCTCCGGGCGCAGCAGCATCATCCCCACCAGCGCGATGCCGTACAGCAGGAACTGCAGCTGGATGAAGTCGATGTCCTTGAGAATCGGGATGCCGACCGTGTCGAAGAACTGGTTCAGCGACTTCAGCAGGACGTTGTTGATCGAGTAGATCACGAACGCTCCGACCGCCACACCCCAGAAGTTGCCCATGCCGCCAAGCACGACCATGGCCAGGACCGTGAACGAGATGACGAACGTGAACTGGTCCGGGCTGACGACGGTGAGCTTTGCGGCGTTGAAGACGCCGGCGATGCCCGCCGTCGAGGCTCCCAGGGCGAAGGCCAGCAGCTTCGTCGTGACCGTGTTGATGCCGTTCGCCGCGGCTGCCAGCTCGTCCTCGCGGATCGCCTCCCAGGCACGCCCGATCCGGCTCTCGGCCAGCCGGTAGGCGAAGATCATGACGATCGTGATCAGGGCGATCATCGTGATGTAGTACGGCCACGGATCGATGGAGGAGAACGAGCCGACGCCCGGCAGGTACGGCCGGTAGATCCCGCCGATGCCGTTGGTGCCGTTGGTCAGCTCGTCGGAGTTGAGGAAGACGATCGGGACGATCTCGCCGAAGCCGAGCGTGACGATCGCCAGGTAGTCCCCGCGGAGGCGCAGCGTCGGTGCCCCCAGGAGAATCCCGAACGTGGCCGCGACGAGGGCCCCGATGATGAGCATCGGCCAGAACACCAGGCCCGCCGCGTCGCCCAGGGCGGCCTGGACGTTGATCCCGAGGATCTCGTTGCCGAAGGGCGACGCCGCGTATGCGTAGGCGTAGGCGCCGATGGCGAAGAAGGCCGCGTAGCCGAGATCGAGGAGGCCGGCCACCCCGACGACCAGGTTGAGGCCGATGGCGAGGAGGACGAAGACGCCCGCGTTCGTGAAGCCGTCGATCCAGGCGTTCTGGGTCTGGAACGACGAGAACGGCGGGACGGCCGCGAGCACCGGCAGGACTGCCGCGACGACGGCCATCGAGATCATGATGGTCAGCGAGCGGTGGCGCCCGCTGAAGTCGCGGGCGCGGGCCCGGATGCCGGGCGCCCCGGTCGGGGCGGGGACGTCCTGGACGACGCTCATGCCCGCTCTCCAACCTGCTGGCCGAGCAGGCCGGAGGGGCGGAAGACGAGGACGATGACGAGGGTCCCGAAGACGATGGCCGGCCCCCACCGCGTGTAGCCCGCGACCGCCGCCCCGACTTCGATGAAGCCGATGATGAAGCCGCCGAGGGCGGCCCCGACCGAGTTGCCGATGCCGCCCAGGACGGCCGCGGTGAAGGCCTTGAGGCCCGCCTGGAAGCCGAGGTCGAAGCGCGTGACGCCGTACTGGAGCCCGTAGGTCACGCCCGCAGCGCCGGCGAGCGCCGAGCCGATGAAGAACGTGATCGCGATCGTCCGGTTGATGTTGACGCCCATCAGTGCGGCGGCATCCCGGTCGAGGGCGGTGGACCGCATCGAGCGGCCGATCCGCGTTCGGCCCACGAACAGCTGCAGCCCGATCATCAGGCCGAGCGACACGGCGATGATGAAGATGCTGAGGACCGGGATGTGGAGGTCGCCCACCGCGATGAACGTATCCGTGGGAAAGATCTGCGGCGCGTTGGTCTGGAACGGGCCGTAGAAGATCTGGACGACGTTCTGGAGGATGAACGACACGCCGATCGCCGTGATGAGCGGCGCGAGGCGCGGGGCGTTGCGCAGCGGCCGGTACGCGGAGCGCTCGATGAGGACGCCGACCAACCCCATCACGATGGACGTGAACAGGAAGACTCCGATCAGGAGGACGACCAGGAGGGCGGGCTCGCGGACGGCGCCCGTGAAACCGAGGGTCGTGAGCAGCGAGAGGCTCACGAACGTGCCGACCATGAAGACGTCGCCGTGGGCGAAGTTGATGAGCTCGATGATGCCGTAGACCATCGTGTAGCCGATGGCGATGAGGGCATAGATCGCGCCGAGGGTGAGCGCGTTGAGGAACTGCTGCGGCCCCATCCACACGAGCGCGCCCGCGAGAAGGACACCGACGATCACGAACTGCGTGATCAACTGGAGCACGGGCCCCGAGAAGGCCCTCGCGGGAGGTGCGTCGGCGGAGGCGGCGGGAGCGGTCATTCGGGATCCCCTCTTCGGCTCGCGACGATGGGATTCGCGGTGCGAGAACCGAAGCCGGGGAGCCCGGACGAGGGCCCCCCGGCTTCGGTTCCGCTCGGGGTCAGGACGGCCTACTGGCCGTAGTCGATCTGCTTGACGAAGACCCAGTCGCCCTTGCCATCGCTGGCGGTCATGTCGACCTTGTAGAGGGAGATGATCTTCTGGTTCGTGTCGCCGACGGCGTCGAACTGGATCGGGCCGAGGACCGTGTCGAACGTCGCGCCGGACGTGACGAAGGCGCGCACCGCCTCGCGGGTGACGTCGCCCTTGGACGGCGGCGTCGGCGAGCGCCTTGATGATGATCTGGGTGCAGGCGTACCCGGAGGCGCTGTAGGCGCCCGGATCCGCCTTGTACTCGGCGGTGTACTTCGCCGCGAAGTCCGCCGCGCCGGGGATGTCGTGGATCGCCGCGACCGAGCTGTAGGAGTTGGCGGCGGCCGCGCCGGCGATGTTGATGAACGAGCCCTGCACGCCGCCGTTCTGGTCCTGGATGCCGTCGCCGCCGAGGAACGGCAGGTCGCCGATGCCGGCCTGTGGCATCTGCTTGCGGACGAGACCCGCGCCGTCGGCCGTGACGCCGCCGTAGAAGAGCGCGTCCGGCGCCAGGTCCTTGAACTTGGTCAGGATCGGGAGAAAGTCGGTCGTGCCCTTCGGCGCGCCCTCGCGGCCGACGACCTCGCCGCCCAGCTTCTTCCACTCGGCCTCGAAGGTGTCGGCGATGCCCTTGCCGTAGGTGTCCGTCGAGTCGATGATCGCGACCTTCTTCAGTCCGAGCTCCTGGACGCCGAACTGGGCGACGGCCGGGCCCTGGATGTCGTCGGTGGTGGCAACCCGGACGTAGTTGATCTTGTCGGGGTTCTTGGCCCGGAGCTGCTTGCCCGCGTCACCCTTTGTGAGGTCGGGGTTCGTGTTGGCCGGCGAGCACTGGAGCAGGCCGTTCTCGTTCGAGATCGGGATCTGGACCTTGGCGACGCTCGAGTTGAACGGGCCGACGACGGCCATGACGGCCGCGTCGGACGCGAGGGTCGTCATGTCCTTCGCGCCCTGCTGCGGGTCGTGCACGCCGTTGACGGCGTGGTCGAGCACGACCGCCTCGAGGGTGTAGCCCTTGACCGTGCCGGCCGCGTTGGCCTCCTTGATGGCAAGGAGCGCGCCGTCGCGGGCGGGAGCAGCGCTGGCGGCAGCGCTGCCCGAGAGCGGGAACGAGATCCCGATCTTCAGGGTCTTGCCGCTGCTGCCCGTGCCTCCGCACGCGGAGACGACGATGGCTGCGGTGGCGATCACCGCACCCAAACGGGTGAGCTTCATGTACTCCTCCTCATGTCCTCCCGCGCGGCCCTCCCAGGCCACGCGACCCTCCAACCGATCCTGCCAGGCGCCGCCTTCGTCTCCTCGGGCGGGACGGGCATCCCCGGGGGAGCCACGCCCGCCGGTCGAGGTCGACCGGGCGTTCCGTGCGTCGTGGGTGGAGCGATGCCGTATATTAGGCGACGGCGACCCGAATGCAACACGGGTGTCCTGCGCCCCGGCGTGGCCGGGCGAGCGCGAGAGTGCGCTCCCCGCCCCGGTGCGGCGCTTGACGCCAGGAGCCCGGTCGAGCCCGACCGCCAGCTCCCGACTCGGATCAGGGGTCGCCCTCCTGTGCGAGGTCAAGCCCTCGGAGTGGAATACCAGGTTCGGGCAGCACGGATCACCGACGTCGAGCGCATCGTCGCGCTCGTCGCCGCGTCCGCGCCGGCGGCATCGTCCGCGACCCTCGACGCCGCGGACCTGCTCCGTCAGCTCGTCTATCTCCCGCAGGCGAGCGTGCTGATCGCGGAGACGCTCCGCACGACGGCGGGGGCCGCGGTCCTCGCGCTCCGGCCGTCGATCCGGTCCAGCGGCTATGTCGGGACGATCGACCTCCTCGAGGTCGATGCCAAGCACGACGTGGATCGCGTGACCGGGCTCCTGCTGGACGAGCTGCTCCGGTCGGCGCGCAACAAGGGGTGCACCGTCGTCGAGGCGACGCTCCCCGCGGACGGCACGGCGCCGCCCGCGTGGGAGCGGCACGGCTTCCGACCGGCGGACGCGCGCCTCGAATGTCGAATCACGGCGGGTCGGGCCTCCGCCGGCAAGGTGTGATCGCCGGGGCGCGCGCGGCGCGCGACCGGCAGGCGGGCAATCGGCGAAACCGGCGCCCGCGGCAGCAGAACCTGAGGAGTACCAGTGGGCAAGAACGTCGCCGTCTTCGTGGACGTGGCGAACATCTTCTACGCCGCCAAGGCGGCCGGGGTGGACATCGACTACGTCCTCCTCCTGAAGGCGGCATCCGCCGGCCGGGACCTCGTGCGCGCGTACGCGTACACGGGCCTCGATCCGGACAACGAGAACCAGCGCAACTTCCATTCCTTCCTCGGCCGCAACAACTACACGGTGGTCAGCAAGGACATCCGGAAATACGGCGACGGCAAGGTGAAGGCGAACCTCGACATCGAGCTCGTGGTCGACCTCATGCGGACGTCGCGCAACCTGGACATCGCGGTGGTCGTCTCCGGCGACGGTGACTTCGCCCCGGCCATCCGGGCCGTCCAGGACACCGGCGTGCGGGTCGAGGTGATCAGCTTCCGCGGCAACACGAGCTCCGACCTCATCGAGGTCGCCGACAAGTTCACCGACATCACGCAGCTCGCGAAGGTGGAGAAGGACTCCACGGCCTCGGGCCGGCGCGTCGCGTCCGACGAGGCCGATCTCTCCATGACCGAGGTTCCCGACAAGATGTCCGAGGGGACGGGCCGTGGTCGCGGCCGCGGCCGGGGTCGCGGCCGGTCGGAGCGGGTCGAGGGGGTTGCCGCCGAGGCGACCACGACGAGTCGGCCCCGCGGCCGCGGCCGGCGGCCCGCAGCCGAGCCCGTGATCGCGGCTGGCCCGGTTGCCGAGGGTGCGCTCGTCGCGCTCCCCGGCGAGAAGCTCTCGAAGGCGGCCGCGGCTCGGGTTGCAGCCAGCAAGCCGGTCGCCGTCGCCGAGGACGAGGAGGAGCTCGTCGCCGCGGCCACCACCCAGGCCGAGGTCGAGGTCGAGGCCGAGGTCGAGGGCGAGGGCGATCTCTCCGCCGAGGGCGAGGAGCGGCGCCGCCGGCGTCGTCGCCGCGGCGGTCGCGGTCGCGGTCGCGGCCGGGCCCAGGACGAGGCGACTGCCGAGAGTGCCCCCGCCGTCGGCGCGGAGGTCGCCGAGGAGGAGGAAGAGGAGAGCGAGGTCGAGGAGCCGGCTCGGCCGGCGGTTCGCCCCGCGGCCTTCGGGTCCGTCTGGGACTCCCAGATCGGCGTGCCCAGCGCGCCGCGCACCCCCGCGTCGGTCGACGACGAGGAATTCGACGACGAGCCGGCGATCCCGGAGTACCTGCTCGCCGAGCGGCGCAACGCCCGGGGTGGCCAGCGCACCGGCCAGCGTCCCGGCCAGCGCGGTCGCGGCGGCGCCTATGCCGCCGCGGTCGATCGCGAGCGGTACGGGGGTCGTGGCGGTAGCCGCCTCCCGCAGCCGACTGCTCGCAGTGGCCAGGGTGGCGGGCAGGGTGGCGGCCAGCGGGCCGGCCAGCGACCGCCGCGCGCCCCGCAGCAGGTCCCGGTGCGCGATCGTGCCCCGGAGCGCCGGCCGTCGGACGAGCCCTGGAGCGAGGTACCGCCGGAGCTCGAGGAGCTCCTCCGGGCCCAGCTCGCCGAGAAGACCGCCCGGCAGGCCGCCCCGGCGTCCGCCGAGGCTCCGGCAGCGGAGGCGCCGGCCCGCAAGCCGCGCACCCGCAAGCCGGCCGCAGCCGCAGGTTCGACCCCGGAGGCCGCCCCGGCGTCCGCCGAGGCCCCGGCCCGCAAGCCGCGCACCCGCAAGCCGGCCGCAGGTTCGACCCCGGAGGCCGCCCCGGCGTCCACCGAGGCTCCGGCCGCGGAGGCGCCGGCCCGCAAGCCGCGCACCCGCAAGCCGGCCGCAGGTTCGACCCCGGAGGCCGCCCCGGCGTCCGCCGAGGCTCCGGCCGCGGAGGCCCCGGCCCGCAAGCCGCGCACCCGCAAGCCGGCCGCAGGTGGCTCGACCCCGGAGGCCGCCCCGGCGTCCGCCGAGGCTCCGGCCGCGGAGGCGCCGGCCCGCAAGCCGCGCACCCGCAAGCCGGCGGCCGCCGCAGAGGGCGCCTGACCCTCGGAGTCCCGCCCCGAGTCGCACGCTGATGTCGGCCGCGCGCACCCGCGCCCGTCCGTCCGCGCTGGCCCCGCCCCGTTCGCGGCCGGGGCCACGGCTGCGCGTGTCCGACGGCACGCGCTTCGCCACGCGCGGCCAGCCGGCCGCCCTGGCAGCCGTCGAGCGGATGATCCGCGTGGGAGCGCCCCAGGCCCTGCTGCTCGTGGGGCCGGCGTCGGTCGGCAAGACGACGCTCGCGCTCGACCTCGCCGCGGGCCTCCTGTGCCACGCGGACGACCCGGCCGTGCGGCCGTGCGGGGCGTGTCGGTCCTGCCGGCTGATCGACGCCGGCGAGCACCAGGACCTGCACCGGCTCGCGCCGGAGGGGCCGGGCCGGCAGGTCCGGATCGGGGACCCCGCGGATCCCGACCCCGGCACCGTTCGCCACCTCATCCGCGAGCTGGCCCGCCTGCCGGTCGAGGGCGCCCACCGCGTGGCGCTCGTCGAGGGCGCCCACCGCCTCAACGAGGATGCCCAGAACGCGCTCCTCAAGACTCTCGAGGAGCCGCCGCCGGGTGCGACGCTCGTCCTCTGCGCCGACGAGCCCGAGCAGCTCCTGCCCACCGTGCGCTCTCGCGCCGCCGTCCTACGCCTCGGGCCGGTCGGCATCCGGGCCATGGAGGAGCTGCTGGCCGAGCACGGCGTCGAGCCGCCCCGCTCCGGCCGCCTGGCCCGGCTCGCCGACGGACGGCCGGGCGTCGCCCTGGCCCTCGCCGCCGCCCCCGAGGCGGTCGCGGCCCGGGAGGAGCTGGCGCGGTCGCTTCTCGACCTCGCGGCGCTCGGGACCGCGGAGCGCCTGGTCGGCGGACGCGACCTGCTGGCCCGCTCGGCCGACTTCGTTCGCCTCGGAGGCTCGCCTCTCGACCAGGCGTCGATGGCGCAGCCGCCCGATGCCGGTAGCCCCGGGGGCCCGGAACCCGACGCGGACGCGCGCCCGGCGCGCGGCACGCCGGCGGAGCGCCGCCTCGCCGCCGCGGCGCTCCTCGCGACGTGGACGGCCGTCGCGCGCGACCTGGCGGTCGTGGCGGCCGGGTCCCGCTCGGCGGTGCGCGACCCGGCACTCCTCGACGACCTCGAGACGGTGGCGGCCCGGATGCCGGCAGGTGCGCCGGCGGCCTTCGTCGGTCGCCTGGCGCGCGCCGCGGAGCTCCTCGAGATGAACGCCAATCCCGAGCTGCTCGTGGACGTCCTCGTCCTTGCCTGGCCTGGCACGTCGGCGGGAGCGTGACCCGTGGGCGCCACCCCCGTGGACGTGACCCGGTGAGCGCGGGTCGCGACGGCAGGCCCCCCGGTCCCGAGGCCGGAGCCGTGGGCGACGTCGCCCGCATCGATGCCACCGTGACCGGCCGGGTCCAGGGCGTCGGCTTTCGCTGGTTCGTGCTCGATGCGGCGCGCGGCCTCGAGCTCCGGGGCTGGGTCGTCAACGCGGCCGACGGCTCGGTCCGCTGCGTCGCCGAGGGTCCCCGCAGGGACCTGGAGACGCTCCTCGTCGAGCTCGCACGCGGGCCGCTGGGCGCGCGGGTCGACCGCGTCGTGCCGCGCTGGGGCCGCGCCGGTGGCGGGCTCGGCCGATTCGAGATCCGTTCCGGAGCGCACCCCGGCGACTGACCCGGGGCCGCCCGTACCATCGGGGGATGTCGCGCTCCCACGCCGTGGGCGACGCTCCGCCCGTGCACCCTGAGGCCTCCATCGCCGAGCTCCTTCCGCGCGTCTACCGCCGCGTCCTCGACGCCGTCGAGACCCTGGAGCAGGGCGGCGGCCGCGCGGAGGCGACGCGCCTGCGCCGCATGGCAATCGCCGTCTACTCGGGCGCCTGGAACGCCAAGAGTCATCGGCGCCTCGAGGAGATCGCGACCCGTGCCGAGCTGGCTGCACGGGAGCAGGAGCGCCGAAGCGGTCCGCGCGCTGCCTGACCGCCGACCGCGGAGCCCCTGCCGGCGCCGGGGTGCCCCAGCCTGACAGCTGCCCGACCCCGCCTGCGCGCGCCCCCCGGCGGCCGCGACCCCAGCCGCGCGCGACGGCGCTACCCTTGGGGCGATGCCCGACCAGGCCGCGATCCCGCCGCACGCGATGCAGCCCGACCCTATTCCCGCGACGCGCGGCGCGGCGCTGGCCACCGCGCTCCGCGCGCTCGACGCCCTGGCGGAGCTCGGCGAGACGATCGAGGACGAGTGGACCTACGTCACCACGCTCGCGGACGCCGGACGGGCCAGGCTCCGGGCCGCCGCGGGGGCCGACCCCGACGCCGTCCTCCCGTCCGACATGGGTGTCGCCGTCGTCGCGGCCTCCGCCGAGACCGCCCGCATCACCGATCCTCACCGGGCGATCGACTGGCTCTCGACATTCCCGGCGATCATCGAGCTGGCCCTCGGCGAGGCGCCGGCCGGCTCCGGGGCGGGGGCCTGACGGCATGCGCTTCCAGGATGCCGCGAAGGATGCCCGGGCCGTCGTCTACGCGGGGATCCAGGCCGACCCGCTCGTCGCGCGGCTGGCAGTGCTCGTGGCCGACGCCACCTATCCCCAGCGCCTCCTCGCGCGCGCCGTGATGAACGGCGAATCCACGGACGCCGACACCTGGAGGACCATCTTCCCGGGCGTGCTGGGCCCCGGCGCTCCCGAGCGTGATCGCGCGGAAGCGGTCCTGGCCGCCAGCCTGGAGGTCGCCGGCCGGGGCGAGCAGGCGCGCTCGCAGTACCGCGGCGCGTTCGTCGAGGAGCTGACCCAGGTCCTGGTGCGCCGGCGCGTCGCGGCGGCCGGGCCCCCGGCGGAGTCCGCGGTCCGGCGCGAGCGCCGGGTCCTCTTCGACGGCGTCGCGGCCGAGATCCACCCGTACGACCTGACCGTCGAGCTCGCGGGGCGTGCCGAGGCCTGGGACTGCAAGTGGGGTGCCCGCGGCATCAACGCCGACGTCCTCAACCAGCTCGACGACGCACGGCGCCACGCGGCGGACGAGGAGACGGCCCTGCGCGTGGGCCTCGTCGTCTACGACGTGCGGACCAGCTGTGCCGTCCGCCTGGCCCGGCAGACCGCGCCGAGACAGGGAACGGTCGTGGTCACCCTCGAGACGCTCGACGCTCTCGCCGGGCGGAAGCCGCGATGAGCACGTCCGCCGGACCCGCCCGCCCCGTGGGACCGGTCGACCCGGCGCTCCCGATGCGCCACGCCGCCGAGTACCGCGTGCGCTTCGACGAGGCGACGCCGGGGGGCCTGCTGCGCGGGTCCGCGCTCCTCGGCTACGTCCAGGACGCCGCCTGGCGCCACTCGGAGGCGCTCGGCTTCCCCCGGTCGTGGTATCTCGGCAAGGGGGTCGCCTGGCTGGTGCGGGCCGTCGAGGCGCGCATCCTGGGCCCGATCGCCGACGGCGAGATCGTCACGGTCACGACGCGGTTGACGGGCTACCGCAAGGTCATGGCGCGCCGAGAGACCGGCATCGTCGGGCCGGACGGGAGGCCCTGCGCCGTCGTCCTCATCGACTGGGCGATGACGGACGGCCGCGTCCCGGTCCGGATCCCGGCCGAGTTCGAGCACGCCCCCATCGACGGCCCGGGGCCGTTCGCGCCGATCCGCGTCGACCTGCCGCCGACTCCCCCCGACGCGACCCGGCTCAGGTTCTCGCCGCGCCTGCGCGAGCTCGACCCGATGAACCACGCCAACAATGGCGTCTACCTCGACTGGCTCGACGAGGCGGTCGCGGCCGCTGGCCCGGACGGCATCGCCGCCACCGCCGCCCTGCCCCGCACCTACCGCCTGGAGTACCTGCGCCCGGCCGAGCCCGGCGCCGCCCTCGTCTCGGCCGCCTGGCGCGCGGATGCGGGCTGGTCCTACCGCCTGGCCGACGGAGACGGCATCGACCTGCTGCGGGCGACGCTGCGTGCCGCGGAGTGATCTTCGCCGCTGATCAGGCTCCCTGCAGGGCCCGCGCGATCCCGTCGAGGATGAGGTCCAGCCCGTACTCGAACTCTGCTCCGTAGTCGAACCCCGACGCGAGCAGCTCGGCCCCCACGCGCACGAAGCTCGGGTACTCGTCCCCCGGCAGCTGGGCGAGCAGCTCCTCGCCCACCGCTGCCAGCTCCTCCGCGTTGCTGAACGGGAAGCTCGTCTCCTGGAGGGCGAACCCAAGGACGTAGCTGTCGACTAGGTTGGAGGCGTGCGTCGCCATGGCGGCGGAGAACCCAGCGTCGAGCAGGACGGCGAGCATCTCATCGTGGCTGCGGAGGTTCGACGGGCCGGGTGCCATGCGCGACTCCATGAGGGTGATCGCCCAGGGATGGCGCCGCAGGGCAGCGCGGGTCGAGATCGATCGCGCGCGGAGCACCAGGCGCCAGCTCGAGCGATCGGCCGGCAGCTCGATCTCGGCGAACACGAGGTCGACGATCCCGTCGAGGATGTCGTCCTTGTTCCGGACGTGCCGGTAGAGCGACATCGCCTCGACGCCCAGCCGCCGACCGATCGCCTGCATCGTCAGCGCCCCGATGCCGCCCTCGTCGGCCAGTTCCAGGGCGGCGCGCAGCACGCGGTCGCGGCTGAGCGGCGAGCGCTTCCGGGTCCTACGGCCTGTCATCCACGTTCTCCTCGGCAGCCCTTGACAGCATCATAGCTTATGCCATATGCTTATGCCATAAGCTTACCACGCGAGATCAACAGGAGAGATCGGTGCAGGCAATCGTCCACAAGCGGTACGGCGGGCCGGAAGGGCTCGTCAGCCGGGAGATCGACCGGCCGGAGATCGGCGAGCGCGACGTGCTCGTGCGCGTCCACGCCGCAGGGCTCCACATCGGCGACGTGTTCGGCGTCCGGGGCTCACCGTTTCCGGTCCGCTTCTCGAGCGGCCTGCGCGGGCCGAAGTTCGGCGTGCCGGGGTTCGACATCGCCGGGACGGTCGAGGAGACCGGCCGGTCCGTGGCCCGGTTCGCGCCGGGTGACGAGGTCTTCGGTTGCTGCAGCTGGCCGTCGTCCGGCGCGTGCGCCGAGTACGCTCGGGCCGACGAGGACAAGCTCGTCCGCAAGCCGTCCGGCATGAGCTTCGAGGAGGCTGCGGCCATCCCGACGTCGGCGTCCGCGGCACTCCACGGCCTCCGCGATGCGGGCCGGCTGCAGGCCGGTCAGCAGGTCCTCATCAACGGCGCGTCGGGCGGCGTGGGCACCTACGCGGTGCAGATCGCCCGCGCCTTCGGCGCCGAGGTCACCGGCGTGTGCGGCCCGACCAACGTGGAGCTGGTCCGCTCGCTTGGCGCGCACCACGTCATCGACTACACCCGGGAGGACTTCACCCGGGGCACCGCACGCTACGACGTGATCCTCGACAACATGGAGAACCACTCCCTCGCGGACACTCGACGAGCCCTGGCGCCCGACGGCACCCTTGTCCTCATGAGCGGCACGGGTGCGAGCGGCCTGGGGCTGCTGGTCCGGCTGATCCGACCGGTCGTGATGTCCCCCTTCGTGAAGCACAGCCTGCGCCGACCCTACTCCAACCCGAACCACAAGGATCTCGAGGTCCTCACGTCCATGGTCGAGGCGGGGACGCTCCGGCCGGTCATCGATGCGACGTATCCACTGTCCGAGGCGGCGGCGGCCATCCGCCACATCGAGGCGGGGCACGCACGAGGGAAGGTCGTCGTCGCGATCTGAGGCGCCTGGGAGTCAAGCTGCTCGCAGGGCACGCCCGAGGACAATTGTCATCAGCATGAAGCAGAGCAAGGCTCAGGAACGAGGCAGCTGAAGTCATGGTGGATGTGAGGATCATCCTCTCAGGGTTGTGGGTGGCCGTGATGCTCACCTACCTCCTGGGGGATGTCCTGCGCCTGTTCGCCGGCGACATCACGCCGGGGGAGATCGAGGGCCGAAAAGCCAGCCAGGGAATGTGGCTGGGGATTGCCGTGATCATGCTGATCCCGATCGTCATGGTCGTCCTGTCCCTGACGCTGCCGTATCCCGCGATCGGCTGGGTCAACATCGTCGTGGCCGTGCTCGTCGTCGTGTTCAACCTGTTCGGCTTGCCCTACAAAGGCCTCTACGACAACTTCCTGATCATCGTGAGCTTCGTCTTCAACGCCTTGACCGCCTGGTACGCATGGACGTGGGTCTCCTCGGCTGCCTAGCGTCATCGTTCGAGGGATGCGGGTCCTCGAACGGGTCCTGAGGATCGCGTCCGAACCACGAGGGATCCCTTCACGGAACGAGGCGATAGAAGCGCCAGAAGTCGGCTTCGATCGGGAGGACGTCGACCCGGCTGTAGCCGGCTTCGGTCGCGAATTGGCGGAGCACAGCGGACGCATCACCGTGCCGGTGCCGACCGACGGGTCGTCGGCCAGCATGCGGCGGTCGGGAACGTGTGGCCGATCGCGATGTGACGTCGAGGATCAGCCGCGGGAGACCGTCCGCGCAGCGAACGTGACGGCCCGGTCCGACCGTGCCGAAACGATCGGGCACGCCGGCGTGGAGCTGGTCAGCATCGCGACGATCTCGTCGAGAGGACGCGGCGTTCGCCGCGCCACGAGCCGGGCGATCCGCCAGGGATCTCCTCTCGTCCGGGCAAGACGGGACGGATCGAGGCGTGGCCAGAGGAGGAGGGCCTGCCGACGGCAGGCGCGCGCGGCCTCGCGGCGGGTCACCGAGCAATCGTCGATCCGCCAGCGGACGGGCATCTCGAGCCCGATCACGGTGGACCCCTGCGGCCAGATGGACGTCCCCGGACGCTCCCGAGACTGCGTCGGCTCAGTCATAGCCGAACTCGGTTCGCAGGCGGTGATCGCCCATGCGTCGCACGAGCTCCGGCACGGATTGCGGGAGTAACGCCTCGAGGTCGGCAGCGAGTCGTTCGAGGGCCGCCGTTGCTGCCGCGCTGACCGGGCCGCGAATGGCATCCTCGACGCGGACCCAATCCTCGCGCGGGACCGCGACGCGGGCATCGGGGCCGAGAGCGTTCACGACGACGTCGCGAAGGATCTCGTCGAGTCGCGCGTGGCGGCCCTCCTCTCTCACGCGGGCGCCAAGGCCGCCGCAACGGTCGGCCGATGGATGTGCCGGCGGCGCCGGCTGATTGAACGGGATCGGCTGGATCGGGGTCACGGCGGACACCTCAAGAGCGGCTGGTCGCCTGCCGCTCGCCTCCGGGAGCGGTCGAGATTCGCGATCATCGCCGAGCCCGGATGTGACGACGATGAGAGCCGGCTCAGGCGGGCACCCAGAACCAGAACCGGGCGCCACCACCCGGGCGCTCGTCGTACCCGATCGCCCCCCCATGTGCGTGGACCGCCGCCGCAGCTGTCGCGAGGCCGAGCCCGGCGCCCGGCGACTCGGCCGGCCGCGCCCTCGCGAACGGCTCGAAGAGCGACGAGCGGAAGTTCGGCGGAACGCCCGGCCCCCGATCGAGCACCTCCACCCGAAGGACACGGGTCGCCTCGTTGAGCTCGGCCGCGAGCTCGACGGCGGACGCCCGTGGCGCGAAGCGTGCGGCGTTGGCGAGCAGGTTGGCGATCGCCTGGACCAGGCGCGGTCGGTCGACGTGGACGAGGACGTCGGGAGCCGTGACCTCGATTGCCACGTGGCGGGCCGCGGCGGACGCGGTCACGAGCCCCACGCCACCCTGGATGAGCTGCGGCAGGTGCACGTCCTCGCACTCGAGCAGTCGTCCGTCCGGCTCCGCGGCGGCCAGGCGCAGGAGGCCGGTGGCCAGCTCGCTCAGGCGGACGGCGTCGGCGTGGGCGGCCTCCACTGCCGCGCGAAGGGCTGGTCCGTCGGCGGAGTGGAGCAGCGCGAGCTCGAGCTCCGTCCGGAGCGCTGCGAGCGGCGTCCGAAGATCGTGTGACGCGCCGACAACGAACGCGCGCTGGCGGCGGACGGACACCTCGACCCGTGCCAGCATCCGGTTCAGGGTCCGAGCGAGGGTGCCGAGCTCGTCGTCGCCCTCGACGCCGGCCAGCCGGCGGTCGAGCTCGCTGCTCCCGATCGCATCCGCCTCGCGGGCCAGGCGTGAGACGGGCGCCAGGGCTCGCCCGACCAGCCACCAGCCCCCAAGCACCGTGAGGACGATCAGCGCGCCGCCGGCGAGAGCCATCGTCTCCGCGAGGGTGCGGAGGTTCCGATCGATCTCTGTGAGCGTGCTGCCGACGATCACCGTCCGGCCGCCCTGGGCGGGCGCCGCGTAGACGGCATCGCGTGCGCCGTCGCTGGTCCGGAACGTCGAGAAGCCCGGCGAGGGTGTCACAACGACCGGCGCGCCGGCGCTCGCGTACTGGGCCGTGCCGGTCGGGTCGAGCACGATGACGTAGAGGCCACGCGGAAGCGTGCTGACATCCGGCAGACTGCTGGGCTGGGCCTCCAGGACGTCGACTGTTGCGTTCGCGGTCGCCTGGAGGACCTCGTCGAGGCCGTGTCGGATGGCCGACCCGTACTGCAGCCACAGGATGACCGCGACGACCAGCAGGGTCGACGTGAACCCGAGGGCACTCCAGGCGGTGAGGCGGAACCTGAGGGTCATCGAGGGTCCACCGGCCCCGGCGCGTTCTCGTGCCGGACCGGCCCGCCACGCCGCGCTCGCACCGCCGCGCCGGGCCTGGCGACGCGGAGGGCATAGCCGACGCCCCGGGCGGTCTCGATCCGCGGCGCCGCGGGGTGCGGGGCCAGCTTGGCACGCAGATACCGGACATACACGTCGACGACGTTCGAGGTCCCGTCGTACGCCCAGTCCCAGACGCGCTCGATGATCTCGGTTCGCGTCAGCACGTCGCCCGCGCGGCGGACGAAGAGCTCCAGGAGGGCATACTCGCGCGGAGACAGGCTCAATGGCCTGCCGTTGACCTCGACGGCGCGCGTGGCCGGATCGATCGTGAGCGTGCCGGCCGCCAGGATCGTGGGTCGCTCCGGCGCGCCCCGCCGCACGAGCGCCCTCAGCCGCGCGGTCAGCTCCGCGAACGCGAACGGCTTCACCAGGTAGTCGTCGGCCCCGACGTCGAGCCCGCGCACCCGGTCGCCGATGGCGTCACGCGCGGTGAGCATCAGGACGGGCGTCCAGATCCCAGCGCGTCGGATCTCGGCGCACAGGGCGAACCCGTCTCCGTCTGGCAGCATCACGTCGAAGACGAGGGCGTCGTACGGGTTCTCGATCGCCAGCCAGCGGCCGTCCTCGACCAGCGCGGCCAGGTCGACCGCGTGGCCCTCCGCCCGCAGGCCCCGCTGGAGGAGCCCCGCGAGTCGTATGTCGTCTTCGAGCAGCAGCAGGCGCACGGCCGAACCCCCGGCCCCATGGTGCGCCCCGAGCGGCACATGGGCGATATGCGATCGGTGAAGTCCTCTCAACCAAGCTCGACGGACGCTTGAGCGTGCGTGACGCCAGCCTGCCGGCTCCGCGCCAGTTCACGCGTCGGCCATGGCGGCCCGTCAGCCGGCGGCGTGACCGCGAGGATCTGGCACGCAGACCGCCGTCCACTCCCCGTTGAGGAACGTGATGGCGGTGCGCCCCAGGTCCCCGCTCGGGAGCCGGCATGCATAGGGCGTGAGGCTGTGCTCCGGCCGGATGCGGTCGAGAAGTCGGAGCCAGAGTCGGTCGTGGACCTTGCTCGCGCGAACGACCGGCTCGATCGCCGGCTCGCGGAGCACCCGCTCGGTGTCGAGGCGCTGGTCCAGCCGGCGCGTTCGTTCCTCGTCGCGCGTGGCAGCCAGCTGGAGATAGGAGTACTGCATTTCAACCCCCTGGGCCGATGCCTCCTCGGGCATCTACAGGCCCTGTGCCGGAGGGGTCGGATCCGCGGCCGAACGGCCCCGTGGTCGGAACCCAAAGCTCGGGTGCCTCCCCTTCGGTAACTCGAAGCATGCCGGCCCCTTCATGAGAACCCGATGAAGGGCGAACGGCCCGACCTCCCGGCAATAGGCCGCGGGGTCCGCTCTCATGCGTCTCTCATCATCGACAGGCTAGAACGAACATCCAAGGGTGGCGGGGGGTTTGCCACCCTTCAGGCCCCCGGCTGCTGCGCGTCCCCGGCCGGGGGCCGTTCTCATGCCCTCGGACTCCGCCGCCCGCCGCTCCCGGTTCGGTCGGTTTCGCCCGGATGAACGCGGGCGGCCGCTGGTCGGACAGCTGGCGCGCCCGGAGGGAGCCGGACGCCAGCCAGATGCAGTCCGCCGGCACGGCGCGCATGCGATGTAAAAGATAGTTGACAGTGTGTCGGCTATCTTGTACATTGCCCATGTCAACGATGTTTGACATGGGAGAAGCCGATGACATTTCTGGAGAAGAGCAACTGGGTCGTGCTCATCGTCGGGGTGCCGACGCTTCTGGTCTACCTGGCCGTGATCGTGCCGCAGGTGCTCAACACGCCGATTGCCGAGACCTCCTGGGTCCAGCCGATGCTCGTCGCGATCGTCGCCTTCGTCGTGGCGAACATCCTGGGCAACGTCGTGGCCGCGGCCACGAACCCCAAAGAGGCGGACAAGAACGACGAGCGCGACAGGGAGATCGACCGCGTCGGTGAGCGGGCCGGCAACTGGCTGATCATCGCCGGCTCGATCGCCGCGCTCGTCCTGGCGATGGCCAGGGCGGACCACTTCTGGATCGCCAACGCCATCTTCCTTGGCGGAATTGCCGGAGCCCTTCTCAGCTCCGTCACCAAGATCGCGGCCTACCACGGGCCGTTCCAGCGATGGTGAAGCCGACACGCGTCACGAACTCGATCCGAGCGCTCAGGTTCGCCAACGGCGAGATGACCCAGGCGGAGCTCGCGGATCGAGTCGGGGTGACGCGCCAGACGATCATCGCCATCGAGCAGGGCAAGTACTCGCCAACGCTGGAGATGGCCTTCCGCATCGCCCATGTCTTCCGCGTGCCGCTCGACGAGGCCTTCCAGTACTCGGACGAACAGGGATGACCAGCCGACCGCCGGCCCCTGCCTCCGCCGGATCTTTCCTTCACCCTCACCCCGATCGGGAGCACACCATGACCGAACCGTTGACGAAGGTACCGTCTCTGCCGCCGCGCTGGTTCATCCGCTCGTTCTGGGTGGTGCAGCGTGCGCTCTACTCGGTCACCCGCGGCCGGTTCGGCCTCCGGACCGCGACGGCCGACCGCTGGGGCATGCTGCGCCTGCGGACGGTCGGGCGCCGCACCGGCGAGGAGCGCATCGCCATCCTCGGCTACTTCGAGGACGGTCCCGACCTGGTCACCCTGGCCATGAACGGCTGGGCCGACCCCGAGCCCGCCTGGTGGCTCAACCTCCAGGCTCAGCCCGACGTCACCGTCGATCTCCCCGGTGGGTCGCGCGCCGTCCACGGACGTGCGGCCGACCCTGACGAGCGGCCACGCCTGTGGGCCAGGTGGGGTGCCTACAACAAGGATGAGGATCTCGACGGCTATGCGGCCCGGCGGTCCCGGGAGACCGCGGTCGTCATCCTGTCGCCCCGACCCGAGTCTGGGAGCCAGGCATGAGCGCCGATCGGAAGGCCGCCGTCTGGATCGGCGTGCTAGGGCTTCAACCCATCTGCCGCTGCCGAGTCGGCCGCTGAGACGTCGAGGTGGCTGGCCGCCGCTCCGAGCACCGTTTCGGCAATCGTCACAGATCGAGAGACCACGATGGAGGCGATCCTCCGGTTCGAGTACGGCTCACCCGACGTCCTTCAGCTCCAGGACATCGACAAAACCGATCGTCAAGGCCGACGAGGTGTTGGTCCGAGTCCATGCGGCCGGCGGGCAGGCCACCCTCGCGGGAAGCTCGTCATCACCGTGTGAGGCGCCGAGCACCGCGCAGATCATGTTGAGTTCGAACGTCGAGTCAGCGATCGTCCGCCGCCTCGCCATCGTCGGGGTGTCGTGCTCCGATCAGGATCCGGCGGTGTCCCGGAGACGCTCGAGGCCATCGAGGATCAGATCCAGTCCGAACTCGAAATCGACCGGCACGCCGTGCGGGGCCGTCGCCACCATCTGGGCCATCGCGGCGAGGTTCGGGTAGTCGCCCGCCGAGAGCCCGCGCTCGAAGGTGGCCGCCGCCTCCAGAGCCCCTTCGGCATCGAACGGCCAGGCCACCTCCTGGAGCACGAAGCCATAGGTGTGGCTGTCCAATGCCATGACCGCGCGCATGACGGTCGGCATCTCGAACCCCGCCGCCGAAAGGGCGCCGATCACCGCGTCAAGGTAGCGCAGCCTCGCGGGACCCGCGTTGGTGCGCGACTCGACGAGGCTGCTGGCCCAGGGATGGCGCAGGAGGACCTCGTGGGCCGAGATGGCACCCCGCCGCATGGCGGTCTTCCAGTCGACGTCCCCGGACGGCACCTCGAAGTCGGCCGTCACCAGGTCGGCGATGCCGTCGAGGATGTCGTCCTTGTTGGCGACGTGCTTGTAGAGCGACATCGCCTCGACCCGGAGCGCCCGGCCGACCTTGCGCATCGACACCGCCTCCAGGCCGCCCTCATCTGCCAGGCGGATGGCGGCCCGCAGGACCCGGTCTCGGCTGAGCGACCTCCGGCGGGTGGCTGTTCGATTGGGCGGCGTCAGCGGCTTCGTCATCTCATCCTCCCCTCTTGACAGGCTTACAGCGTAGTGCCAAGATTACACCGTAGGCTTACAGTGTAGCAGGCCTGGCCGATGGAGGCACCGATGCTGATGCAGCTGGCGACTGTTGCGGGCGCCCTGTTCGGGGGACTCGTGGTTGTCGCGATCGTCGTTCTGTTGGCGTGGCGGGCGAAGTCCCCGCTCGTGCTCAAGCCCCTCATCCGGCTCCAGCGCGCGATCATCAACCCCCGCCAGATGCAGTCGGCGGGGTCACCCGGGGCGTATGCGGCGGTGATCCGGCATCGTGGCCGGGTCTCCGGCCGATCGCTTGAGACGCCCGTCGGGGCGGTGGCCGTCGATGACGGGTTCGTGATCGCGCTCGTGTACGGGCCATGCGCGAACTGGGTCCAGAACGTGCTGGCGAGCAGATCCGCCACCATCGTGCATGAGGGACAGACATGCCAGGTTGACCAGCCGCAGGTCGTTCCGATGCAGACGGTTGCGACCCACTTCTCGGCCGGCGATCAGCGAGGTTTCCGTTGGCTCGCCGTCGACCAGGCACTCCGAGTCCGCCGGGTGGAACCGGACGGGGCCGGACAGCGGTTCACCGATGCGGCCCGAGGCGACGGCGCCCAGGGTCTCGCGTTCGACACAACCCGGTCGATTGGGGCTCGGCACGTCGCATGAGCCGCGCACCGAGGTGAGGGACTTCCGCCCTCTTGCCGACGGTCCGGTCAGGCTTGCTGGGCGATCTGGATCAGGATTGGACCGCTCTGACGCACCGGACTAAAGCGACTTGGCGGCCGCCCGAGCCTTACGGGCGCGCGGGAGCGGGGGCCCGACCAGTCGCGCGAATTCGTCGCGAACGACTTCGTAGCACTCGCAGGTCGCGCCCTCGAGCCCGACCCGGTCGATGATCTCGATCGAGCCGCGCCGATAGACGATCCAGCCTTCCCGGCTCAGGTGCGACGCCACGACGGACACAGTCTGGCGACGGACCCCGAGCACGAGGGCGAGGAACTCGTGGGTCATCGTGAACTTGTCCTGTGGCACACGGTCGTCCATCTCGAGCAGCCATCGAGCGGCCCGAGCCTCGACGGAGTGGAAGCGATCGCAGCCCATCGACTGGGCGCGCATCTCCAGAACGGCTTGGGTGTAGCCGTGGAGGACCTTGAGCAACGGTGGATTCCGGGCGACCTCGGCCCGGAACTCGGCCGACGGCATGCGCAGGAACGTGCCCGGCGCCGAACAGATCACCTCCATCGGGAAGGTGACCCCTCCCAGGTAGACGGCGAGGCCGGCCATGCCGTCACTCCCGACGAGGCTCACCTCCACCGTCGAGCCGTCGTGCATCTGCTGGATCTGGGACAGGACCCCCGTCTCCGGGAAGTAGACGTGGCGGATCGGCCGGTCCGGCCCCATGACCTTGGCGTGAAGCTTCAGATCGACCGACTCGAGGCCTACCCGTACCTGGGCCTCCGCAGCCTGGTCTGCGGTGCGCAGCGCCGCCAGGAGACGGTTCTGCGCCGGGAGCCACTCCCTCACCTTCTTGCGATCCTTTCCGAGACGCCGACCGGGTGACCCTCGTCGCCAACCTCGCGACACCCAGATTGTCGCGCCCCGACGTGCCTTTCACAAACGAGTGTCGCCCAGCAGGCAGACGCGCGCCCGGATGGGGTGCAGCCTCGCTGGCCAACGTCAGCACTAATGCTGTCGGCAAGGGCCAAATGGCCCTAAATACCGGAGCAAAGGATGCCGACCGCGATCCGAGCCGTCACCGTTCCGCGAACAAGGGAGATCGACACGATGCGCTTGACCAGTTCCCGGAATGCGCGCCCGCGTCCGCATCGCCGCACTCGCGATGGCCGCGCTTGCCCTCCTGCTGCCGGCCGCACCCGCTGCCCTGGCGGCAGGCCTCAGGAGCTGCGTTGATGTGCCCGTTGTCCAATGCGGCCGTGTGGGCTGCTGGGAATACTCCTGTATGGCCCGGTGCTGAAGGATCCTGGCTACATCCTGAGCTCCGGAAGCGACACCGGCGTGCGCACCGATGATCGCGACACGTTTCCGATCTCCCATCCGCCTCTCGAGCGCCCGGAGGAGGCCCCGATGACCTCGTTCCGGAAGACCGCCCTCGTCTGCGGCATCCTCTACCTCCTGACCTTCATCGGTTCGATCGGGGCGGCGTTCCTCGTCGCTCCGGCCCTCAACGACCCCGCCTACGTCCTGGGCGCCGGCGCCGACCAGCAGGTCGGCCTCGGGGCGGTCCTCGAGCTCGTCAACGTCTTTGGATGCGTCGGGTGTGGGATCGCCTTCTTCTCGATCATCCGGCGTGAGCACGAGGGGCTGGCGATCGGCTACTTCGGGACAAGGCTGTTCGAGGCCGTGATCATCACGGTCGGCGTCCTGAGCCTGCTCTCGATCCTCACGCTCCGTCAGCAGGTCGCGGCCGGCGCGGACGGCCAGACGCTGGTCCCGGTTGCCGCAGGTTTCGCCGCGGTCCGGGACTGGGCGATGGCCATCGGCGCGAACATGGCGCCGTTCAATGCCCTGATGCTCGGCACGGCGCTGTATCGGGCGAGGCTCGTGCCGCGGGCGATCCCCGCCCTCGGTCTCGTCGGGGCGCCGATCCTCATCGCCTTCGTCATCGGCATGATCCTGGGCGTCGCTGAACCCCGGACCCCCTTCCACGTCGTCGCAGTGATGCCGTTCTTCATCTGGGAGCTCGCCCTCGGCCTCTGGCTGACGTTCAAGGGCTTCAACGAAAACTCCCCGATCGGGCTCGCCGAGCGAGCGCGTCGACTCCAAGCCGAGACCTCTGGTCCGGTGAGGGCAGCCCTCGAGGCACCGGCAGGTGCGGCATGACCGCGCCGGCGCCTCCAACCAAGGCCGAGCGGCCGGTCCGAGGCCGCCCTTCAGGCCCTCTTGGGCGATCGTCCTGACTAGCGGCGGCCGCTTCGGCTTGCGGCGTGCCCCTGGAGCCCGTTGCCCGTGCGGTCGTGTTCAGGCGTCGCGGGCTCGGCGCTCTTCTGCTTGATGCAACCAGCTCGCTGCATCCAACCATCGCACCTGGTAGGTGCCTGCCAATCCGTACAAGGAGAACGACATGACGATCACCCATGGATTCCTGCTCCGAGCGTCGGCCGTTGCCGCCGTCGTTGCGGGACTGATCTTCATCGGTGTCCAGATCAATCACCCATCCCTTGACGCCACGTCGATCACCACCAGCGACGTGATGATCCGTAACTCACTGAAGATGATCATGGCCGCTCTTGCGCTTGCCGGGATCACCGGCGTCTATCTGTTCCAGGTGACCAAGATCGGCGTACTCGGCCTGATCGGCTACGTGGTGTTTGCCCTTGGCTACCTCAGCATGCTGGGAACCGAATACGTGGCGGCGCTCGTGCTCCCATCCATCGCTCAGAGTTCGCCCGCCTACGTGAATGACGTCCTCGCGGTCGCTACCAATCAACCCGCGACCGGCGACATCGGATGGATGCAGGGCGCCATCCTGTTCACCGGACTCACCTACATCGGCGGCGGCGTCCTCTTTGCCATCGCCCTCTTCCGTGCCAACGTCCTCGCCCGCTGGGCTTCGGCGCTCCTCGCCGTTGGCACCCTGTCAGCCATCGGTGCCGGCATCGTTCCGGAGTACGAGAGGCTGTTCGCCATCCCGACCGGCCTCGCCTTGGTCGGCCTCGGCTACTCCCTGTGGCGCGTGCAGCGCACCTCGGCTGCTCCGCTCGTCCTCAACCCTGTCAGCTCGAACCTCGACCCGGTCGGAGCCGGGTGACCCTCCCCACTGCAGCGCGCCTCCACCCGATCGACTCGGTCGATAGGGTGGGGCGCCGTTCGTGCTGAACGCCCGACCTTGGCTGGTACGGCTTCGACCGACGGGTCGTCGCTGCCCTTCGATGGTCAGCGGGTCCACCAGTAGTTCTGGAAACGCCGCTTCATTCGCCTCGTCGATCTGGCTGATCGCGCTCGGTCTGATCGTCAGTGGCAGGTCAGGGCTGACCTTGTCGGGCTGACATTCGTCATGAGTACCACCTCGGAGGCGGGGTCTGGCAGGGTGCTCCGCCTGTGGGCAATGGTCGGCTCCGCATTACGCGCCCTCTGATCCAGAGTTCCGTCTGGACCGCGATCGCTCGAGCGCGTTCGACGAAGAGGTCGCCCACCGTACGCGGCTGCGAAAGGCCCACGCTGAACGGTCAATGGGCCTCGGGCAAGCACTACCCTAGACGCGCCATGGACTCACTGGGGAATGCCCGCAGCTCGACGGGCGCGTGGGGCGCCGGCGGGGCGTCACCGCGGGCGATGGTCCCGCTCGTCCGGACGAAGCTCGTGATGCCGGCTTCGGGCTCCGGCTACACCGAGCGCGTTCGGCTCAGTGCGCTCCTCGATCGGGCGCTCGACGACACGGTCCGCCTGGCCCTGCTGTCCGCGCCGCCGGGATACGGCAAGACGATGGCGCTCGCTGGCTGGCTCGAGTCGCGCCGTCTCCCCCACGCATGGCTCTCCCTCGATGTCGCCGACAACGGGGGCCGACAGAGCAGCTGATCTCCAGCGGGCGGGCTGGTGGCTGGTTGGTCGTGCCGAGTCTGGAGCCCTGCTCCGTCACGAGTCCGCCGGCTTGCGGCCGCTCAGGAGCAGGTAGTCCCCCTTGTAGCGGGCCGTCAGATCCGTGAACCCGGCGTCCTCGGCCATCCGCCGGAAGTCGGCCTCGGTCCACCGCAGGCGTCCCCAGCGACTGGTCGGCTCGCTCGGCGACTTCCTTGGGTCGTTGTCGGCAAAGACGAATCGCCCGCCCGGGCGCAGCACCCGGAACGCCTCGGCCGGGTTCGGCGGCGCGAAGATGGCCGTGATCGCCGAGAACTCGCCGTCGCTGAAGGGAAGTGCGGCCGCGCTGCCGATCACCAGCCGAGCCGTCCCTGCCGCGATCCGGTCCGCGAGCCGCCTCTCGGCCTCGTCCAGCATGGTCCGGGAGGGATCCAGGCCCACGACCCTGCAAGCGTGCTGAGCCTTGGTGGCCAAGAACGCCCCGGGCCCGCAGCCGATATCCAGCAGCTCGTCGTCAGGCCGCAGGTCGAGCATCTCGGCGGCGACCTGGTACACGCCCGCCTCGAGGATCGGCATGATCTTGGAGACCACCCGGCCCACCGGCCCGTTGGCCATGAAACCATATCGCCCACCTGGCGCGTACACCGTGAAGATGGAATCCTCGTCCGCCGGCGGTGCCTCCGGTCCGCGCCCCATGAGCCGAGCGCGGGCGAACGCGCCAGCCGCGACGGCGGCCAGCACCCCGCCGGTGACGAGAGCAAGCGTGGCGGCGCGGCGCATGGTGCCATCCTCCCCGTTGCAGCTTCGGTCGCGCCGAAAGTTGTCACTTTCGGAGGTGGCGATCCGGTCAGACGTGCAGGAACTCAGGCTCGACCTTCACTGGCTGCCCCCGGCTCATCCGGAAGTCGCACCTCTGCCCGCCCTGGGCTAGCGTCTCGGTCCGGTCGAGCCTCAGGTGCATGGCGGCGAACTGGGGATAGTCGATCCAGCACAGGTACGGAGCGAGCTCCGGCGCACCCTCGCGGGCGAGGTACTTGACGATCCCGCACTCCGTGTAGTCCACACCGAAGGCGAAGCCCTGCCCGTCGCCTTCGACGACCTCGAACACCCAGTCAGCCGGGTAGCGGCGTTGCTGGCTGATGGCGGCGGCGTGCCGGCGCTGATCGCTGAACTTCGGATCACCGATGCGTCGGCCCTGCCAGCGCATGAGCCAGCGGGTCGGGAAGCTGTTGAAGAAGCTCGCTGTGCCGAGGTAGATGAGGCGGGCGGCCTGCTCGACCGATGCCCCGCGCGCCTGGAGCGCGCGGTACATCGCCAGCATGGCCGCGGTGAGGTACAGGTTCCTCGTGAGGGTGTTCTCGTCACCGCCGATGTAGGGGAGGTCCGGCACCAGGGCCTCGAAGCGCTGCATCGTCTCGCTGGCGATGGCCTGCCCTTCCTCCTTGCCGTAGGACTCCACGAGGTGCTTCCTGAAGTGCCGGAGGGCGAACCTCACCTGCCGCATGATCTTGGGCTTGTTCTCGAGGTACCAGCTCTCGGCTTCCATGGTCCGACCCTCCGGGCTCGACACATCGTGCTCCGGTCGATAGTTGCGGAGGCGGCCACCGACGATGGCGCCACCTGCCGCGGCGGCCGCGGCGCCGCCGGCGACGAGGGCGAGCGTGGTGCGGCGGCGCATGGCGGGAACCTCCCAGGGACGCCCAGCGCGGGTCGGTCTCGCCAGTGGCTCGGCGCGGTCCCGGCGGCCGGTGCATGGGCCGCGCGTCGAAGCCTCCCGCCAACCGCGGATTGTGGGCGGCGGACGGGCACCGGACCAGAGGCAAACGGCCCCCGGACGCCCGGCGCGCTCCGCGAGTTGGCCCCGCAGGCGTAGCACCGCAGGCGAATAGACCGCGCCAGCCGCTCACTCGACAATTCGCGGGTGAAGCTGTGCACGGTCTGTGGTGTCGTCACCAGCCGCGCGGGCAGCCGCTGCACTGAGCGTCCACGCCTGTCGGGCCTCGGGGCCAACCATCACATTCACGCTGATCCGCGATGGACCCGCCGATCAGGCTAACGCCGTCGGCATATGCGCACGGATTAGCGGTCGCGCTGCCAGACAAGGTTGCTTTGGCGCGCCCGACAGGTGTTGGGCGCTCGTTAGCAACCTACGAGATCCCGATCGAGGGCCGCGACGAGTGGCTGGCCGCGACGAGGCGGCTGGCACCCGGCCAGGCCGGTGGGCCTGCCGCCGTCTACTCGGGTTCCGGACCCTCGACGTTGACGACGGGCGCACCCGGGCCAATTCGTACGAGCGCTACTTCGGCCGGCTCGTCGGGCGGCGTCCCTTCGCGGTGGATCACCCCGCGGGGCATATGGGCGTAGTCGCCGGCGCTCACGCGCAGTCGCTCATGACCACCCGGCCCGAACTCCAATTCCATCGCGCCGCTGAGCACGTAGAAGTACGTGTCCGTGTCGCCATGGTGGTGCCATCCGCTCCGGACACCGGGTTCGGTTCGGACGACGCCTACCCAACGATCGTCCGCAGCGAACGCCTCCTCCCGGACCATGCCGGGCGTCGCCGGTCCGGCCGCAATCCTTCGCTTCGCGGGACCGATCGCTCGTGGCCGTGCGGGATCCATTTCCACCTCCGGACTGCTGCTCGTCGCCACGTCCAGTATCCGACCCTCCATCCCGACCTGTCGCACCCGGCAACGGCAGGGGTCGCCGATGGAGTGTGAGTGGCTTCCGATGCCCTCACCGGTGGTCCCCAAGGGCGCCCAGTCATCATCGCTCCAGCCGGCATCGAACACGAGCGCACGGCAGGTGGCGGATGCGAGTAGGGGGTCGCTATCGTGCCGCCACCACCGAGCGCGAGGTCGTTGTGGTCGCGGCGGTCCTGGCGACGGGCTCGGAGAAGGCGGCGGCCCACCGGCTCGGCCTGTCGCACTCGACCGTGAAGCACCACTTGGCGAACGCCCGGTCCAAAGTGGGCGCGACGACGACTGCGCAGCTCGTGTGGATCCTGGCGCCGCGGCTGCCCGAGCCCGAGCCGGCCAAACCCCCGCCGATCGGGCAAGACGCCTCGCTGAACTCAGGAATGGAGGCCACGTAACCGCGCCCGACCCTCTACGGGGCTACGGCGACGACCCCGAACATCGTGAGGCTCATCGAGAACTGACCTCGCCGCGCGGCGTCGTGGATCGTCGACACGAACCACCGGCGGTTGGCGGTCGCCAGCCGACCGGTGGCGACGAGGTCGTCGGCGAGGCTCTCCATCGAGAAGCAACCAAGCGGTGCCGGCGACTCGTCGGGGTCCCAGGTCGTCCAGGTCTGCGTCACCTCGGTTCTCGCGAGCCGAACGCAACCAGCGGCGCCGACGAGGTCGTGCAGTCGCCGGCCGACGTTGGACGCTCGATTGCGCTCGGTTCGCATCCCGTCGCGGACCAGTGCAGCGAGTGCGTCGTCGCCGACATGGATCGTGAACGTCGACCAGTCCGTGTCGATCAGCGAGACGCGGCCGCCGGGGCGCACCACCCGCACCATCTCGGCGACCGCGACTGCGGGGTCGGCGATCCACTGGAGCGTGCGTTCGGACCGCGCGGCGTCGAAGGAATCGTCGCGCTCGTCGAGGGAGCACGCATCGCCGACGGTGAAGCGCACGCGACAAGGTGCGGCTCCGGCGTTGGAACGGGCGACGCGCAGCATCTGCTCGGACGCGTCGATGCCGACGACCTCGCCGCGGTCGCCGAGGTCCTGGGCCAGCGCGAGCGCTGCTTCCCCGAGGCCGCAGCCGACGTCGAGCAGTCGATCACCATGTGCCAGGCGGAGCCGGTCCCGTTCCCACGACCGGAGCCGTCGCGTCGCGTCCCAACTCGCGGTTCCGTCCATGGTGGCGATGAGCACGTTCACGTTCGGATCGTCGTCGACCCGGTGGTACCCAAGCCCGCGTGTGTCCTCGGTCGCCATGCCGAAAGGGTACGACGTGGTCCTCGCCATGGCGGTCCGCAGCCCTGAGCGAACAGTGAGTCGGGACGCCAGGGGGCAACGTCGGGCATGACCCAATCGACCGAATAGGAATCGCGGCCAGCCGCCAGCACGCTTGACACATGACGGCGCGCTGGTCCGATCCACACCGACTCCCGGGTCCCCCGACCGGGTACGTCCGCGCCGTCGACTCCCCGGTGGCCCGATGAGCGGGATCGAGCTCGTCCTCGCCTTCCTCGCCGGCGTTGAATAGGGGCGGCGCGCTCGACCGCTTCGTCCTTCCGCTCCTCGTCGATGCGTGGATCGGCCGCCTGCGCCGGCATGGACATTGAGCGGGATGACGTCGAGAGACACGCGGGCGGCCACGGAGCCGAGCAGTCGTCAGGCTTCGCCCGCGCCTGAGAGGTCCTTGTCCTCCATCTCCCACGCATGGTCGAGCGTGTGGAAAGCCGAGTGCCGGATCAGGAACGGCAGCGTCCAGGACCGCGTGCGCTTCGCGACCTCACCGGCGTTGAACGCGCGCATTGCCGCAACGTAACCCTCTCGGTGCTGGCGCAGCCCCTCCGGCGTGAGCGCGGCTTCCTCGGGGATCCGGATCCCGACCTGCTTCGCGAAGTCCTCGCTCTCCGTGCGGATGGTATGGCGGATGATCCGGTCGCGGTCGCGACCTCCCCCCCGGGGCCCCTTGCGCATCTCCGGCGAGACCCGCGCCGCCACGGCGTCGAAGAACGCCCAGCAGGCCTGCAGGATGGTGATGCCGCGCTCGAGCTCGGCCTCCTCCATCGGTCCCTGCTCCGTGGAGGACGGCGAGAAGGAGATGCCCCAGAAGTCGACCGAGCCCGTGCCGACCTTGTCCTCCACGACCTTGAGGGGTCCGGCAGCGGCGAACTCGCGCGCCATCCCGGCCAGGCTCGCCACGGGACGGTACCGCTCGCGGTAGGCCTCGAGCGTCTCGAGGGCGAGCTCGCCGGTCTTTGCGCCGCGGCTCCACCCCGGCCAGTCGAGGCTGAAGGCGACCGACCGCTTGTCCTTGGGCCCATGTTCGACGACGGTGCGGACAGGCATGCGTCATTGTCGCGTGGGACGCGCAAGGCACGCAACTACCGGCCGACGACCGGCGGCCGAGAAGGCAGCCGCCCACCGCCTCGGCCTGTCGCACTCGACCGTCAAGCACCACCTGGCGAATGCGCGAACGAAGGTGGGGGCGACGACGACGGCACAGCTCGTGTGGATCCTTGCCCCGCGCCTGCCGGAGCCCGACGGAGTTGCACAACCGGACGCGCGACAACCCGAGACGAGGTGCGCCGTCCAACCGCCGGACGCCGCATGGGACCCCCAGACGGCGGGCGATCTCCCATGATCAGCTCAGCTCGCCTCGACGCCGTTCGAGCCAGGGAAGCACGAGCTCCAGCGTCAACCCGACCACCTCGTCGACGCTAAGGCCGCGTCCATTGAGCGCGAAGAACGTCGGCGGTCCGATGACCGACGCAACGACTGCGACCGACCGCTCGTCCGATGACAGCTCGCCGAGCGCGCCCCGCATCAGGCTCTCGACGTCGGCGTAGTACTCGTCGACGCCGCCGCCCCACGCACGGATGAGCTCCGGCTCGCGCTCATACACCCGCCACCAGGGCCCGCTCCGCTCGTAGAAGGCCGCCAGCTCGCGGGCCAGCCGCTCGACGCGATCAGCAAGGCCAGGGAGGCCATCGAAGATCGCCGAGGTTGGGATCCGGAGCTCAGCGAGCACCGCTTCGAACACCGCGCGGGCGAGACCGTCTGGCTCGGGGAAGTGGTTGCGGACCGTCGCGGGGGCGACGTCCGCCGCCCGGGCGATCGCGAGGTTGGACGCGCCGGCCAGGCCGCGATCCCGATAGATCTCGAGGGCAGCGGAGACGATCCGCGCCCGCGTGTCGGCCTTCAGGGCGGCCCGGCGGCCCAGGTCATAGGGACGAGGCATCGATCCGCCTCCGAGGGTTCTATTGACTACCGGTGGCAGACAAATGATACTGCATCGGGCATAGCGTCATTCGCTGCGGAGGGAGGTCAATCATGGAGGACTCCGAGGCTCGATACGATCAGCGACGTCGACAACGCGTCCAATGGTCTCTTGAGCGTCGTGCTGGCTTGGCGGCTGATCGGGCGCCGTTGAAGCCATGGTGATGGCCGCGGCGCTCTGCTCGATCCTGCTTGGGCTGGGCTTCGGGCTGCCCGCCATCGTCGGCGCGCGGCACTTCGCCCAGACCGGCGAGGTCTGGACGTTCCTGGGCTTCCCCACCTACGGTGGAGGGCCGTTCGAACGGATCGGCCTGCCGACCTCGGTCCCGTTGCTGATCGGGTTCGTGCTGGTCTGCCTTGCCGAGGTGGCCGTCGGGGTGATGCTGCTGCTGGATGTCCCGCATGCCGCGACCGTCAGCTACCTGCTCCTGCCCTTCGAGTTCGTGTTCTGGATCGGCTTCGCGCTCCCGTTTGGCCCGCCCTTCGGCATCGCCCGAACGATCCTGCTGTTGCTCGCGTGACTCCCCACCATCGGAAGCCAAGTCAAGAGGTGTTGACGTGACCGACAAACGAATCGGGACGGCGGCACCGAACGACGCCGTGCTCGCCGGTCGCGACCAGATCGCTGCCTATCGGGTCGCGGAGTTCGTGACCCTGGCCCGCGACGGGTCGCCGGTCGGCTGGCCACTCAACCCTGATCTTGAGGGCGACCGCCTGGTCTTCTCCACCGGGTACGTCTACCCCGCCAAGGCACGGAATGCCCAGCGCGATCCACGTGTGGCCGTGCTCTACTCGGACCCGACCGGCAGTCGCCGCACCGACGCGGACCCGCTGGTCCTGGTCCAGGGTCGATGTGAGGTCTTCGACGCGGATCTGCAGGCGAACACTGAGCGCTACGTCGCGCAGCACATCCGAACCGCATCACCACTGGCGCCGCTGCTCAAAGTCCCGATGCTGCGCCAGCTGTTGGTGGGCTACCTGACGCGGATCTGGATGGAGGTGGTCCCGGAGCGTGTGCTCAGCTGGCCCCGGACCGGGAGCCCGCCCGCGTCGCTCGTTGCGAGTCGTCCGGCCAGGTACACGCCTGGTCCCGGGCTCCAGCTGCCGGACCAGGTCATAAGGTGGGTTTCGCGCTACCCGCGTCCGCCGGTCCTGTCGTTCGTCGACGCGACGGGCTGGCCGGCCGCGACCCGCGTGGCGGCGACCATGGGTCGCGATCGGGTCCTGCTGGATCGGACGGTTGCGTCGGTCGAAGGCGCTCCCGTGTCGCTCGCCTTTCACCAGCTCACGGGCAATTACCGGTCAAACGACGCATTCCTCGTGCGCGGATATCTCGACGCAACCGGCGCGCTTGTACCCGAGCGGGTCGTCGGGTATGGCGGCACCGCCGACGACAGGGGCGTCGGCTCGGCGAAGCTGCTTCGACTTCTGTTCGTGGACTGGCGAAGGGACCTCAAGCGGAAGTTGGAGCACGAAGGCCGCCCGGTGCCGAGGGTTCAGCCACCTGCGGAGACGCCCAGCGATCGGTAACCTGCGGCCCGAGAGCATGGCCCAATCGGCCAACTGGAAACCGCGGCCCGCCGCCCGCACGCTTGGGGCATGACGGCGCGCTGGTCTGATCCACACCGGCTCCCGGGCCCCCCAGCCTGTTGCGACCCCGGGTACGCCCGCGCCGTCACCGATCGCACTCGACGGTGAAGCACCACCTGGCGAACGCACGGTCCAAGGTGGGGGCGGCGACGACGACGCAGCTCGTGTGGATCCTCGGCGCGCGGCTCCCGGTTCCTGAAGTGCGGCCTAAGCGAACAGATCGCGGGTCGCTCCGAAGTCCTGACCCGATGGGTCCGCGCCTCCCCGACGTCGTTGCCTGCCGGGTCGCGGCGCAGGGTCGTGGACCATAGACTTGTGAACAAGCCATCCCGCCCCTAGGAGGTCCGTTCATGACCATGGAGTACGTCTCCCTGCCTGGTGAGACCGCTCCGCCCGTTCCTGACGGGCCGAAGCTGTGCAGCGGCGACGACATGCGCATCCTGCACAACGCGTTCCTGTGGGCGTACGAAGCGGCGCCTGGACTGGTGCGCGGCGCTCCCGCCGGTGACGTTGCGCGTAGCGAGTTCCTCGGTCAGTGGCTCGCCGATCTCGACGCGACGCTGCACACGCATCACGAGAGCGAGGACGAACTCCTGTGGGACAAGCTCGAGCAGCGCGCTCCCGCCTGCGCGCTGCACGTCGGCCAGATGCGCGCGCACCACGCGCAGGTCGCGGAGCTGCTAGAGGAGGCGAGTCCGCTCCTCGCCCGATGGCGAGCGACGGCCGACCCGACGGTCGGCGAACAGCTGGCCGATGCCTACGTTCGGATGCTCGGTGTGCTGAAGGTGCACCTGCGCCGTGAAGTGGTGGAGGTCGTCCCGGTCGCGGAGCGGGTGGTCACCACGCAAGAGTGGACCGCGATGGCCGACCACAGTGTCGGGGCGATCCCGAAGAGTCGCCTCCTGCCGCAGCTCGGGATGCTGCTCGCGAGCTCCACGCCGGCGGAACGGAAGCAGTTCTACGCGGGCATGCCCATCTCCGTGAAGGTGCTCTGGCGCCTCGTAGGCAAGCGCCAGTATGCGAAGCAGTTCAGGCTGTTGTTCCCGGGCAGGGCCGTCCCACCGACCATCTGACGTGTGCGTGCCCGTCCATCCCTGGCTTCCCCGGGTCGCCCTCGGCGCGAGGCTGGGACGCGGCCTTCGGAACCGGCGTCGTCCGCGTGAAAGAAGGTCAGTCTGGTCGGGGCGAGAGGGCTAGCGCCTCCTTAACTCAGCAATCGCTGCGCTTCGTGATGATCAACCGGACACCCCGGGATCTCCTCCCGGCGAGGGCACGAAGCGCATGAGGGACGGGTATCTGCGCGGCGCGCTCTCTCCGCAGGCGACGCCGCGCCAGATGGACGTGCTCGCCGCCTACGTCGCCGCCGGCGGATCCGTCCAGGAAGCCGCCAAGCTCGTGGGCATCCGTCCGAGCACCGATTAGCGTATGACCAGAACGAACGTCCGCCACCATCCCGAGAGTGACGCGAGCGACAAGGACCCCTTCTGGTGGCTCCATCGCCATCGAAGCCATCTCGCCTTAGTTGCCACCCAAAATGGAACCCGCGTCCAAACCGGAAGGTCGATCCTCGGCCCGACGCTGTGGCCGTATCCGTGAGTCTCGACAAGACTAGGCTGGAGACTCCCCCGTCCATTGCGCTGTCATGGTGGTGTCATGTTCAAGAAGAAGCCCGTGCCTGTTCCGACAAGCAAGGTGCTTGTGCGAGCCTACGACGCCAAACTGGCCAAGAAGGGGCTGTGGACGGCTGCCCTTGGGGGTCTCGACGACGAAGCCGTGGACGGGATCATCGCCTACTACCAGCAAGACGCCAACGTTCTGGTCGAGCACGGTTACCTGCCGGTGGCAATGGCATGGAACGCCGGAGCGACCATGCTCAAAGGCCCCTGCCTCACCGTCACTTTCGTGCGGTCCTAGGACTCAGAAACGATCACCTGGCGACAGCCGCTGATGAGCTGCCCTAGCCCGCTGGTCGGCCGCTGAGGCCCCGTAGCGGGCGAGCATGTCACGGCTCCTCCACCCGGCCAGCCGCATCAGGTCACCTTCTTGCCCGCCCGCTGAGAGCCACTGATGCGCGAACGTGTGCCGTAGCTGGTGGCAGAAGACTTCGGGGACGCCAGCCTTGGCGCCTCGCGTCTTCAGGACTTGGTAGATGCCGGAGTCCGTCATGAGTCCGCCCTTGCCCAGCCAGAGTTCGGGTCGATGCCCCAGCCGGTGCATGGACCTCACTCGGAGGTAGCGGTCAAGCGCAGTGGCCGTCTTCCGACCGAAAGGGACGGCTCGCGGTCTGCGCCACTTGCCGAGGACGACTGCGGTCCCGTCGCCCAGGTCAATGTCCTCGACCTTGAGACCGGCCAGCTCGGCCCGCCGCACCCCGGTGTCCAAGAGGAAGCGGACGATTGCGAGGTCGCGGCGCGCGAGGAAGCCGGGGCCGTCGCACGCGCGGAGAAGTCGTCGAATCTGGTCAGGGCTGAGGATGGCGGGCGGTTCTTCCGGAACGATGAGAGGCCGCATCTTGGACATGGGCGAGGACGGGACTTCATCCTCTACGACCGCCCACTTGAAGAACTGTTGCAGCGCCCGGAACTGGACGGAGACGGTGGCTGCCTTCGCGGTTTGCAGCCGGTGGGCGACGATGCCCTCAAGGTGTGCCTTCCGGATGGACCGGACCTCCGTCGGCAGGCCCTCGGCATCGAGATACTTGGCCAACCCCTCCAGTGCGTGGAGGTAGGTCTGGACGGTTCTCTGGCTCCGGTTCGTTGCCAGCAGATGCCGGGAGAACGACGGGACGAGTGCCCTGAGAGTGGGGTTCATGCGGCTCCCTCGCGAGTCTGAGAGTTATCAGCTCGCTGAGCCACGTCGGGGCCGCATTGAGCGGGTGACTCGGGGAGTTAGCGTGTCGCTCTACTCGTAGAAGCGAACAAATGGCGCGCCCGACAGGTGTCGGGCGCGCGTTAGCAACCTACGCCGTGCCCATCGAGGGCCGCGACGAGTGGCTGGCCGCGGCGAGGCGGCTGGCGTGAGGGACGGATACCTCCGGGGGTCGCTCCCGCGGAACCCGACCCCTCGCCAGGTCGACGTCCTCGCGGCGTTCGTGGCCACTGGAGGCTCCGTTCCTGAGGCGGCAGCGCTGGTTGGCGTCCGGCCGAGCACCGCGAAACGCCACCTCGCCGATCTGCGTGCGCGCTCGGGCTTAACGACCGAGCAGCTGATCTACGTCGGTCGCGCTGCGGGCTGGCTGGTCGTCGACGCCCTTGAGCCCCGCTGAGCCTTAGGTAAGACTGGGGCGAGGCGGATGCAATCTCGAACGGCGTGGATGGCAGACTGGAATGCCACTCCGCGTCGCACCGTGACCGGCAGCGTCCAGGAAGGAACCCGATGCGCGATCTGAGCACCCTTCCCAAGGTCGAGTTGCACCTCCATCTCGAAGGCACCCTGGAGCCGGAGACCGTGCTGGAGCTGGCCCGCCGCAACAAGGTCGAGCTGCCCTACGCCGACCTGGAGGACCTGCGCGGTCGGTACGAGTTCACCGACCTGCAGAGCTTCCTGGACCTGATCTACGCGAACCTCACCGTGCTGCAGACCGAGGAGGACTTCAGCGACCTGGTGACCGCCTATGTCGCCCGTGCGGCCGCTGGCGGCGTACGCCACGTCGAAGCGTTCTTCGACCCGCAGCCCCACGTCGCCCGCGGCATCCCGCTCCAGCGGGTCCTGGACGGGCTGGCGTCGGGCATCGCCGCCGCCGAACGCGACCACGGCACGACCGTCGAGCTGATCGCCTGCTTCCACCGGGACCGCTCCGAGGAGGAGGCCCTGGCGATGCTCGCCGCTCTGGAGGAGGCCGGTGCGCCGATCATCGGGATCGGTCTGGACTCGGCCGAGGTCGGCAACCCGCCCGCCAAGTTCCAACGCGTGTTCGCCCGCGCCGGTGAACTGGGACTCCACCGGGTCGCTCACGCGGGCGAGGAGGGCGGGGCGGCATCGGTGACCGAGGCGCTCGACCTGCTGCACATCGAGCGGGTCGACCACGGCATCCAGGCCATCGATGACCAAGCCCTGATGGATCGGTTGGCGCGCGCCGGGACCCCGCTGACCATGTGTCCGCTGTCGAACGTACGGCTCCGGTGCGTGGACACGCTGGCGGACCATCCGCTGCCGGCCTTCCTCGAGGCGGGCGTCCTGGTCACGGTCAACTCCGACGACCCGGCCTACTTCGGGGGTTACGCGAACGCGAACTACGAGGCCCTGCGGGCGACGTTCGGCTTCAGCGACGAGGTGATGGCCCGGTTGGCGCGCAACTCGGTCACGGCCAGCTTCCTGCCCGAGGGGCGGAAGACGGGGCTGCTTAGCGAGATCGACGCCTGGATCGCCACGCGACCGAGCTGACTCCGACCGAGCGCCTGCATCTGGCCTTCGGCGCGCGGAGCAATCTCGCGATCGAACGCCCACTTCGATCGTTCTGCCGGCGATCGTGGGGTTGTCCGGCCAGCCGGCACGGTCGGTGAGCGTGCTCCGACCACGCTCGGTCACCTGATCCGTTCGCCGCATACCGTGGCGTACGATGCAGCCGAGGAGGTGGCCATGACCGACCCGATCGCGGACATCATCGGCGACTACCGGGCATTCGCGGCCCGGCAGCGCGATCGCCTGCTGGCGCGCGGCATCGACATCGCGCCGTTCGAGTTGAGCCACCTCGCGTTCCGCGTGCCGGAGTGGGAGCAGTACGTCCACGTCCGCACGCTGCTCGAGCGCCACGCGAGCGCGAACTCCGAGAACGTCTGGAACGGCCGTCCGATCTCATTGATCCTCACCGACCCGCCGCTCGAGGTCCTCGACGGCACGACGGTCCCCATGATCGAGCTGATCCCGCCCATCCACCAGCGGGTCTACAAGATGGGCCTCGAGCACCTCGGGGTCGTCGTCGGCGACACGTTCGACGCCTTCGTCGCGGCCCACAAGCCGGTTCTCACGGGCCAGCAGTTCCAGGGCCCCAACAGCACGCCCGACCCCGTGTACATCCTGTTCGAGGACTTCACGCACGTGAAGTTCTATCGGATGTCGCTGCAGGCATCCGTCGAGCTCGATGCCGGCCGGGTCTTCGACGGGTTCCACCATGTCGACGACTGGGTTCCTCAGCGGATCGTGACCGCGACGGGCCCGAACCCACTCGCACGGTAGGCGACGCCACTCCGCTCGTCGACGGCCCGCTCGGGCTCCACGCCCCCCGGTGCCGGCATGCCCGACATCCCTGCCACCCACGCAGCCACTGGTTGGAGGAGACCGCGCCTCCGAGACTCGGCAGCCCGTGTCACCATGCCCTGAGCCACGATCGCGGACCCTTCGGAGGAGCGGAGTGAGGACAACCACAGTCGAAACGGCGGAGCGGGGCCGTTCGCCCCTGGGGGCCTACATCCGCTTCCTGGTCGACGGCTCGCACGGCAACATGATCCACTCGACCGTGCCGCCGGGGATGGTGGGCCGCGCCTGCCGCTTCCGGACCGTCGACGAGTACTGGTTCGTGCTCTCCGGCGAGGGGGAGATCTGGCGCAGGGCGGCCGACGGGCGCGAGAGCGTCACCCCGCTCATCCCCGGCGTGTGCGTCGACATCCCGCTCGGCACGGCGTTCCAGTACCGGTGCACCGGGGACGTGCCCCTCGTCTTCACCTGCACCGCGATGCCACCCTGGCCTGGCGACGACGAGGCGCTGCTCGTGGACGGGCCGTGGACGCCGTCGGTCGACGTGGAGCCGCCCGGCAGCCGGACCTGATTCAGCCTGTCCTGACCTGTTGACACTGCGTACGCGTGCGTCGTCGTCGTCGCGGTCCTGGCCGGCGGGTCGAAAGGGGCGGCCGCCCACCGCCTCGGCCTGTCGCACTCGACCGTCAAGCACCACCTGGCGAACGCCCGGTCGAAGGTCGGCGCCGAGACAACGGCGCAGCTCGTGTGGATCCTGGCTCCGCGGCTCCCGGAACCCGAGCCTGACGGCCTGGCTTAATCGGACGAGTAGCATCCGCCCGACGAGGTCGCGGGCAGGCCACGATCTATCATCGACGAGCGCCCTCACGCCAGCCAACGACAGGCAGGAGACCCATGTCTACTTCAGCGGCAGCATTGCCAGCGCTCGCGCATCTCGGGGGCACGCAAGCGCTCACGACCACGCCCATCGTCGGCACGCCTTCGACTCCGTACCCGGACGCCTACGTGCCCGGAGCCGAGGTGCTCGGGGAAGGCGAGATCAGGATCACCGTGCTCGGCAGCGGTGATCCCTTCATCAAGCGGAGCCAGGCCTCCGGCTCGCTGTTGATCGAGGTCGGGAACCCGGAGAAGGACCTCTTCTTCTTCGATCTGGGCTCGGGTGCGCTGGCGAACTTCTCGTCGATGCTCCTGCCGGTGGAATCCACCACGAAGGTCTTCCTCTCGCACTTGCACGCGGATCACATCGGCGACATCCCCGGCCTCTTGGGCAGCTTTGCCAAGAACGGGCGAGTGGACCCGGTCGAGATCTGGGGCGGCGGCAATGAGGACCCGGAGCTGGGTCTCGGCGCGTTCGTTCGGTACATGCTCAAGGCGATGGCCTGGGATACGGCCTCGGTCCGTGGCGTTCGTCCGATGAGCGGTTTCCAGGCCGTCGCACATGAGTTCCCGTACGACCAGCCCGAGACGATCTACGAGCGCGCCGGAGTCACGATCTCGAGCTTCCCCGCGATCCACGGCCTCAGCGGTGCCGTCGGCTATGCGCTCGAGTATGCAGGGCGCAAGGTCGTCTTCTCCGGCGACACGCGGCCCTGCCGCTACGTCGTCGAGGCGGCGACCGGGGCCGATCTGCTGATCCACGAGTGCTTCCAGTCCCCGGGGGTCGCGGCGGCTGCCTTCGGGCTGCCGCTGCCGACCGTGGAGGCCTTCCTGAAGGCTGCTCACACCATCCCCGACCAGATGGGGCGCATCCTCGACATGACGAAGCCGCGGATGGGTGCGCTCTGGCATATGGACGTGAGTCCTGGTGCCGAGGCCGTCTTCGCCGAGATCGGCCAGCACCACGACGGCCCAGTCGTTGCGACCCAAGACCTCACCGTGTTCAACGTGACCGCAGATGCGGTCGTCGCCCGCCAGGCCCATGTCAACGATGCCCCGCATCCCGTCCACGGTCCGTCGAGGAGCCAGCCACAGGTCGAAACGATGGCGGCACCTCCTTCGTGGTGGACGGACGCCGCCCTCGAGCTCTGAGACCGCTAACGGCAACGTCCACCGCCGAGCGCATGGCCCAATCGGCCAACTAGAAACCGAGGCCCGCCGCCCGCAGGCTTAGGGCATGACGGCGCGCTGGTCCGATCCAGGTCGACTCCCGATTCCCCCCACCGGGTACGCCCGCGCCGTCAACCCCGCGGGGTCCAGATGAGCGGGGTCGAGCTCGTGCTGGCGTTCCTCGCCGGCGTCGCCATGGGCGGCGCCCTCGACCACTTCGTCCTCCCGCTCCTCGTCGACGCCTGGATCGGCCGGCGCCGGCATGGGCGGTGACCGGGATGACGACGCCCCCGAGCGCCGCCGGGCCGACGTCTTCAGCTCGGCCCGAATCGGCGCGGCGGCCGCGCTCACGCTCGTGCTGGTCGTGCTCCTTGTCCTCGATGTCGTTGTGCCCGACTACCACGTCAGCCCCGGGATCCTCCTGCCCCTCCTGGGCGCGATCCTCGCGCTCCTGGGGCTCGAGGCGTCCGCCGTCTGGAGGGGCGTGAGGTGAAGACCGTCACGGCGTTGCTGACCAACAAGGCCTACGGCTATCCCACCCGCGGCGCAAGGCGGCGACGGAAGCCGACGATCCTCGCCTGCCTCCACCAGACCGCCAACGCCAAGGCGACGGCGATCCAGGAGCGGAACTACGCCAATCGGGCGGGCTCCTGGGGTCCGTCCGCCACGGCCTACATCGACCGCAATGGCACCATCGTCCGCGCCATCGATCCGGTGAAGTACGCAGCCTGGAGCCAGGGCGACGTCGCGCATCCCAACACGAAGCTCCCGACGATCGCCGCCGCCGTCGCGTCGGGCGTGAACATGAACGAGTGGGTGCACGAGTCGATCGAGTGCTCGGGGGCCGGACCGGAGCCGTTCACCGACGCCCAGTTCGAGGCCGTCGCCCAGCTCGTCGTCGCGGCGCACAAGGCGACGGGTCTGCCGATCAACCGCAGCACCGTCGTCGTGCACGCCGACATCAACAGCGTGAGCCGGCGCAGCGACCCCTGGCCGCCAGGCACCCGCGAGGCCCGCGTCAAGCGCGTCATCGCAAGAGCGAACGCGATCCTGCGGCCGCCGATCGTGACGGTCACCGTGAAGTCGGGCGACACGCTGAGCGAGATCGCCGAGGCGCACAAGCTGACGCTCAAGGTGCTCCTCGCCTTCCCGCAGAACGCCACGTATCGCGCCAACCCGGGGCTCATCCACCCGGGCGACATCGTCCGCGTGAAGTGACGGGAGGAGTCATGGATACCCAGCCCGGCACGATCTGGGGCCGCGAGCCGGCGATGGTCCTCGCCCTCGTCCAGGCGGTGATCGCCCTGGTCGTCGCGTTCGGCCTCAGCCTCGCACCCGACCAGATCGGCGCGATCCTCGCCGTCACCGCGGTGATCCTCGGGCTCATCACGCGCAGCCGGGTGACCCCGGTGTCGTGAGAGACGGGTATCTCCGAGGCTCTCTCCCACGGAAGCCGACGGCGCGCCAGATCGACGTCCTCGCCGCCTTCGTCGCCGCTGGCGGCTGCGTGGCGGACGCCGCGGCCCTCGTCGGCGTCCGGCCGAGCACCGCGAAACGCCACCTGGCCGACCTGCGGGCACGCTCAGGCCTCAGCACCGAGCAGCTGATCTACCGCGGGCGGGCCGACGGCTGGCTGGTCGTCGGAGAGCTGGAGCCGAGCTCAGATCGTGAAGATCCCGCTGCCCTCTGAAGGCCGTCAAGTACCAGGTCGAGCCCGTACTCGAATTCGTCCCCGTAGTCGTAGCCGGGCCTCATCGCTGAGATGTAGGCGACGAGGTTGGGGTAGGCGTCGAGGGGGAACGCCCGGAGCGTGACCTGGCCCAACTCCGCAACCTCCTCCGAGGGATCGAATGGGAGGTTCGCCATAAACAGGGCGAAACCGTAGATGTAGCTGTCCAAGAGCGAGTACGCATGCGCGATCGTCGGCATGTCGAGGCCTGCCGACCGCAGACTGCCGATCACCGCGTCGTGGTGGCGCAGGTTCGCCGGCCCCGGCTTCCGCCGCGACTCCATCAGGCCAATTGCCCATCGGTGGCGCAGCAACACGTCTCGTACCGAGATCGCCCGTTGACGCATGGCGGTCTTCCAGTCGGCTCCGCTGGCAGGCAGATCGATCTCGCTGAAGACGAGATCGACGATCCCGTCGATCACCTCGTCCTTGTTGGCGAAGTGGTAGTAGAGGGCCATCGCCTCGACACCGAGCTCCTGGCCGAGCTTCCGCATGCTGAGGGACTCGAGCCCACCCTGATCGGCGAGCTTGACCGCGGTGTCGAGCACCAGCTCCCGGCTCAGCGGGACGCGTCCCGGTGCTCGCTTGCTCGTCTGCGTCAATCGGCCTCCTCTGGGACTCGGTCAACCGAACGATTCCGGGGTTGACATCACCCACTTTACACCGTAAAGTCCGATGTGGCAACTTTACATCGTAAAGCCACAGGAGACCCCATCAATGCAGGCAATCGTTCAAGACACGTACGGCGCGGCGGAGGTCCTGGAGTCACGGGACATTGATCGGCCCGAGATCGGCGAGGGCGAGGTCCTGGTCCGTGTCCATGCCGCGTCCATCCACGTCGGTGACGTGATCGTCATGACGGGCTCGCCGTACCTCATGCGGATGGCAACTGGAATGCGCAAGCCGAAGAACCACGTCCCGGGCACAGACATTGCGGGGACGGTCGAGGCGGTCGGCAAGGACGTGAAGGGGCTACGCCCCGGCGACGAGGTGTTCGGGTGGTGCACGGGCGCCTTCGCCGAGTACGCATCGGCAAGCGAAGACCACTTCGCGCTCAAGCCAGCCAACCTCACCTTCGAGCAGGCCGCAGCCGTCGGGGTGTCCGCGACCACTGCCCTGCAGCTCCTGCGCGACAGCGGACATGTCCAGCCCAGCGACAAGGTCCTGATCAATGGGGCATCAGGAGGCGTGGGCACGTTCGCCGTGCAAATCGCCAAGGCGTTCGGTGCCGAGGTGACCGGCGTGTGCAGCACCAAGAACCTGGAGCTGGTCCGCTCAATCGGGGCCGACCACGTCATCGACTACACCAAGGAGGATTTCAGGAAGGGTGGAGCGCGCTACGACCTCATCCTCGACAACGTGGGTGACCACTCGATGGCGGCGACCCGGCGGGCTCTCACGCCCAACGGCGTGCTGCTCTCCAACGGTGGCGGACACGCCGGCGGCGCGCTCGGCCGCGTGATCCGGCTCGCGATCGTGTCGATGTTTGTGCGCCAGCAGGGCAAGCCTTCCCTCAAGGCGCAGAACCGACCGGACCTCCATGTCCTCAAGGAACTCGTCGAGGCGGGGAAGGTCAAACCGGTGATCGCCGGGACCTGGCCACTGCGAGAGGCGCCCGAGGCGATCGGGCATGTCGCAGCAGGACATGCGCGAGGGACCGTGGTCATCGCGATCGATCGGGCAGCGGCCTGAGGGGTGGCCGCATGAACGAGCCGATGCCGATGGGCAGACCCGTTCAGCGCTCACCGAGCCGGTGGATCGACCGGAGGCATGACGTTCAACCCCAAAGCTCACTTGATCGAGAACGGAGCCGATCGATGCCAGAGGTCCAGATCAAGCTGTCAGCGCTGTGGGTAGCCCTGATGCTCACCTACCTGCTGGGGGACGTCTTGCGGTTCTGGAGCGGCGACGCCACCCCGGGCCAGTTCGGCAGCCTCAAGCAGGAGATGGTCCCGGCGGCGCTGATGTTCGTCGCCGTCCTGATGCTGATTCCTATCGTCATGGTCGTCGTGTCCGTGACGTTGTCCGGGCAGACGCTTCGCTGGGTCAGCGTCATCGCCGCGGTCGGTCTCTTCGCCTTCAACGTCATCGGCCTGCCGACGTACTCGGGGCTGTACGACAAGTTCCTCATCGTCGTCGGGCTGGGATGGAATGCTGCCACGGCCTGGTTCGCCTGGACCTCGTATCCGTAAGGCGGCCGTCAACCCACCTGCGCTCGCTGCCGACGAGCGCCTGGGCTTTCGGACCGCCGGCGACCGACCGCGCTTGACGGCGGGCTGCGGGTCTGGGCCCTGGTCCGCCCGGCACAGAGCTAAGCTGCAGCCCCGCGCTCAGAAGCCGCGCAAACCCTGCACCGCCGGCCATGGTCGCGCAGGTGTAGCACCGGAGGCGAATAGACCGCGCCAGTCGCCCCATCGACGATTCGCGCGTGAAGCTGTGCACGGTCTGTGGTGTCGTCACCAGCCGCGCGGGTAGCCGCTGCACTGAGCACGCGCGCCTGTCGCGCATCGGTGCCAACCATCACGTCCACGCCGATCCGCGATGGACCCGCCTGTCCAGGCGGATGATCGCCCGCCACGTCGGCCAGCACGGCTACGTACCGACGCCGCGTCCGCGAGGGCTACGCCGCCAAGCGCGCCACGTCGCGCGACCCGGGCGGCCGGCCTCCCGTCGGGTTCCGGCGCGACCCCGCGACGAAGCTCGTCGAGCCGGACCCGGACCGCCTGCCCGTGGTCCTGCGCGCCTTCGAGCTCGCGGCTGACCGCCGGACCGACCGCGAGGTCGCCGCGGCGACGGGCCTGCCGCTGTTCACCGTCCGGGGGATGCTCACCAGCCCGCTCTACGTCGGCCGGCTGCGGACGGGCGAGCGGGCGCACTGGGCCCCGGTCGTCCCGCCGCCGCTGTGGGAGGCCGTCCAGGCGGTCCGCGCCACGCGCCGCACGCGCGACGGCCGGCCGGCCGTGGTCCGCCGGCCCTACGCCCTGACCATGCTCCACTGCGCGGACTGCGGACGGCACCTGATCGGCGACACCGGCCGCTACCGGCACCCGGACCCCTGCGAGGCGTTCACCGAAGTCCGCCGCGAGCCCCGGAAGCGCAGCCGCGGCCAGCGCAAGGCCATGCCCGGCACACAGCTACCGGGCGGCCGAGTACGAGGCGATCGTCCGCGACGTCCTCGCCGACGTGTCGCTGGGCGCCGACCGGATCGCCGCCGTCGTCGAGGCCACGCGGGCGCCAGAGCCCGACCGCCTGGCGCTCGCCCGCATCGGCCGGGAGCGGGACGCCGCCCTGGCGCGCTACCGGCGTGACCGGGACCTGCAGGCCCTCGAGGCGGCGATGGCGGCGCTCGACGAGCAGGAGGCCGAGGCCCGCGACCGCCAGCCGGCGCCCGAGCTCTCCGCCGCCGAGGTCGTGGCCTACCTGCGGGACCTGCCGCGCCTGTGGGACGACGCCCCGGACTCGAGGCGCGGGCTCACCGAGTCGCTGTTCGAGCGGGTGGAGGTCCTCGGACTCCGCCGGATGCACCTGGAGCCGACGCCGGCCGCGGTCGCCGCGGGCCTCGTGGAGGCGTTTTCGTGCGCATCTGCTGGTTATGGTCGGGGCGAGAGGATTTGAACCTCCGACCTCATCGTCCCGAACGATGCGCGCTACCAAGCTGCGCCACGCCCCGACCGAGGGTGCCCGTTGCTCAGGGCCGACGGAGTATACCGCAGGCGCTCGGACCCCGACGAGCGGCGATGCCGATGAGGTAAGCATCCCAACGTCTGTGACGAGGCCGGCACGAGGTGAGCCCCTTCCGGCACGCTGGTGGTGTTGTGGTAACACCAACAGCCGGAGGGGCTCGCGATGGAGTGTACGGTTCCCGTCGAGGTGCATCTCTCGATCGAGCATGCCGACGTCGGGTCCCTCGAGCGTGCCGTGACCGACGCCCTCGCGCGGGTCGGGCAGGCGCTGTGGGCCGAGCTTCTCGGACGGCTTGCCCGGACCCTGGCGCGACCGGTGGCCTGCCCGGTCTGCGGGGGCCGCCTCGTCGCGAACGGGCGAGCCCCGCGACGGCTCGTGACGCTCGCCGGCGAGGTCGAGCTGCGCCGCCAGCGCTTCCGCTGTCGCGCCTGCAGCGCGGAGCACGTCCCGCTCGATGCCGCCCTGGGCCTCGAGCCCCGGGTCCAGCACACCCTCGGCGTCCGCGAGCGCGGCCTGTGGCTCGTGACCGAGATGAGCTACCAGAAGGCGGTCGAGACCGCGGCCGAGCTGCGCCGCTGGCCGATCGGGCGCGGCGAGCTCCACCGCTGGGTGGCACAGGAAGGCGCCCGCCTCGAGGCCGCCCGGGCAGCCGAGAGCGACGCGGTCTTCGGCGCCCATCCCGACCGCCGCTCGCGCCCGCGTCGGGGCGGCACGGTCTGGGTCAGCGCCGACGGGACGATGGTCCACGACCGGGCGTCGGGGACCGAGCTCGAGGTCAAGATCGGGCTCGTCTTCGACGGCGCCCGCCGGGTCGGCCGGACCCGCCGCGTCCTGACCGGCCGGACGCTCGACGCGGGCACCGAGAGCTGGACCGGCTGGGCCGAGCGCTTCGCCGCGCTGTGCACCCGCCTGGGGGTGTACGAGGCCGACCGGATCCTGTTCGTCTCCGATGGGGCGGCCGCCATCCGTTGGATCCGCGAGCGGGCCTTCCCGAGCGCGATCGAGCTGCTCGACTGGTACCACCTCGTCGAGGCGCTCCGCGGCGCGATCGGCCCCGGGCGACCTGACCGGCTCGAACTCGCGCTCGTGACGGCCGAGCCCGGCGACGCGGAGCGCCTGCTCGAGCTCCTCGCCGGCTGGGCAGCCGAGGAAGCGGTCCGCGATCCCGAGCGCGCCGAGCGGCTGGCCGCCGTCTGGGGGTACGTCGCGAACAACCGCCGGGCGATCGAGCACTACCGGATCGTCCCCCTCGCGTCCTCGGGCCCGATGGAGAAGGCCGTCGACATCGTGGTCGCCCGGCGCTTCAAGGCCCGCGGCATGAGCTGGTTCCGGCGCGGCGTGTCGGCCCTCGTCCGGCTTCGGCTCTTGCGGCTCAACGGGACCTGGGACCACTACTGGTCGGCGCGGTCCGCCGAGTCCCTCCGGCCCTGGCCATCGGCGGCCTGACCATCACAGAGAATGGGATGCATCCGCCGATGAGCGGCGATTCGCGACGGGGGACATGCCTGCATCGAGCCATGCGCGGCGCGGTCAGCGGTCGTGCTTCGACGGGCGCCTCGGACCCGTCAGGCGCGAGCAGGCGCCTCGGACTCGCCGGACGCCTCGCCCTCGGACACCCGGATCGTCCGGAACACGAAGAGGCGAGTTCGCTGGTCGTGCCACGCGTGCCCTTCGAGACCCGCCTTCTCGCAGACCGCGTCGAGCATCTCGCGGGCGCCCCAGCCCTGGTCCGTCGCGACCTCCGGGAGGAGCAGGGCGCGCCGTCCGTCGCGGGCCACGATGATCCCGTCGATGCCCGGCCGGAACGCGGCCGGGTCGCGGAGCGCGATCGCGGGCCCCAGGACCGAGACGTCAATGTGGACCGCCGACAGCTCGGGTTCGGTGATCGGGAGAAACCGGGGATCGCGGACCGCGGCCGAGACTGCCGCAGAGGCGACGGCATCCCCGAGCGGCTGCTCCGCGACGAGCGACCCCATACAGCCGCGCAGCGACCCATGCTCCGTGATCGTGACGAAGGCAGCACCGGGCTCGCCGAGGGAGCCGGTCTCCGAGCGCGAGGGATGCCGGGCCGGTGATCCGTGCGTTGCCGCGGCCGTGACGGCCTCGCGCGCGATCCGCAGGAGCGCCGCGGTTGTCTCCGGGTCGAGCGATACGGGCGCCGGCTGGCCGACCGGCGGGTCGGATCCCGGCGGAGTCGTCCCGTTCGCGATGCGATCTCCGAGCATGGACATGCGGCACCTCCCTCGCCGCGCGACCCTAGTCGCGCCCCGGCCCCACCGGCCAGAGCACAAGGTCTCCCCGTATCCGTGCCGGGCGGCACTCGCCGCCGCCCGCCGCCCCGCGGAGACTCGGTCGTACCCAAGGAGACATTCGTGTCGATCCCCCCGCCACCGGTCCGTTCGGTCGTGCCCGCCGCGATCCCGACCCGGCTGGCCTCGTCGGAGCCGGACGGGAGCGTCCGCTGCGGCGTCTGCGCGCACCGCTGCCTCGTGCGGCCCGGCCGGGCCGGAATCTGCGGCGTCCGGGAGAACCGCGACGGCGTGCTGATGCTGACGGTCTACGGGGCGGCGGCCGCGATCGGCGTAGACCCCATCGAGAAGAAGCCGCTCTTCCACGTGGCGCCGGGGACGCTCGCCTACTCGATCGCGACGCCGGGCTGCCCGTTCCACTGCACGTTCTGCCAGAACTGGGAGATCGCGCAGGCCCCGAGGCTCGGGACGACGGTCCCGACGCGGTACCTGCCACCGGGGCGCGTGATCGACGCGGCCCGCGAGCACGGCGCAGCGGCGATCGCCTACACCTACGTGGAGCCGACCGTCTTCCTCGAGTACGCGGTCGACACGGCGCGCCTCGCTCGCGCGGCCGGGCTCCTGAACGTCTTCGTCACGGACGGCTACGCCACGCCCGAGGCGATCTGCATGCTCGCGCCGGTCCTCGACGCCGCCAACGTCGACCTCAAGTCGTTCTCCGACGCGTTCTACCGGCGCCGGTGCGGAGCCACGCTCGCGCCGGTGCTGGAGGCATTGGAGACGTACCGTCGCGCCGGGACGTGGCTGGAGGTGACCACGCTCGTCATCCCCGGAGAGAACGACGACCCGGGCGAGCTGCGCGAGCTGACCGCCTGGCTGGTCGAGCACCTGGGCCCGGAGACTCCGTGGCACGTCAGCCGCTTCTTCCCGGCCTTCCGGATGATGGACGTGCCGCCGACGCCGATCGCCACCCTGCGACGAGCCGTCGAGATCGGGCGCGAGGCCGGCCTGCTCCACGTCTACCTGGGCAACGCCCCGGAGCTGGGGCTGGAGAACACGCACTGCGCCGGCTGCGACGCGCTGCTGATCGAGCGACACGGATACCGGGTCTTCTCGCGTCTCGGCGGCGACGGCTCGTGCCCGTCCTGCGGGCGCGCGCTGGCGGGTCGTGCGCTGGCGCGCGGGCCCGGGCGCCCTGGTGCGCCCGGCGGGGTGCCCTGCGGATGACCGCATGAACGACCTCCAGCCGGACGCAAACGCGGCCGAACGCCCGCCCGCAGTCGCCGGGACGTTCTACCCGGCGGACCCCGCGCGACTGTCCCGGATGACCGCGACACTGCTCGAAGGGGCGGCGTCGGCGGCCTCGGTTCGGGCGTTGACCGCCGCGGCGTCCGTGGGCGCGCGAGGGGGCGCGGCGGCGGACAGGTTCGCGACCGCGCCCGAGGCCTCGGGCGGGTCGTCCTCCCCGCTCGGCATCCTCGTGCCCCACGCGGGGCTCGCCTACAGCGGCCTCGTGGCAGCCGCGGCGTGGCGGCTCGTCGCCGACGGCGCCACCGTCGTGATGCTCGGCACGAACCACACGGCGGCCTGGCTCAACGGCGTTGGCGCCTGGGAGGCCGGTTTCTGGCGGACGCCGCTCGGCACCGTTGGCGTGGACGCGGAGCTGGCCTCCGAGATCCTGGCGCTCGGCCTGCCGTTCGGACCGGACCGTGCCGCGCACCTCGACGAGCACTCGATCGAGGTCCAGCTGCCGCTCCTCCGCACCGTCGCGCCCGGCGCCCGGATCGTGCCACTCGCGGTCGGGGCCGGGACCGGCGATGGCGCGATCGCGGCGGGTGAGCGGCTGGGCTCGCTGCTCGCCCGGCGGCGGGCCGCGGGTGCGCCGATCGTCCTGGCGATCAGCACGGATATGGCCCACTATCCGCCCGCCGATGCCGCAATCCGCGTGACGCAGGAGCTCCTGCCCGCGATCGAGGGGTTGCTCCCCGAGGAGCTGGCCCGGGCCGAGGCCGAGGAGCGCGGCCCCAACGCCGGGCCGGGCCTGGTCTGCGGGATGTGCGGCATCGAGCCGGCCGTCCTGGGCCTCGCGGCGCTCCGCGCGATGGGAGCAACGTCGGGCCTGGCCCTCGCGTCCGCGACCTCCGCGGACGCCGGCGCGGACCCGCATCGGGCCGTGGGGTACCTTAGTGCCGTGTTCTGGAGCTGACCGCACGGAAGTTCCACGCAACGCGGTCCTCGGCAGGGCCGGTGCCCACATCGTGAAGGACGAGCGACAGCCATGACGACCCAAGCGCCGGTTCGGACACCCCGCTCGAAGCCCGCCACATCCGCGCCGTTGGTGGCGACCCCACCCGAGACCTCGCCGGCGCGGCGGATCCCCGACCCCGCCGCTGACCCGCGGTCGGTGCCCCGGGTGGATGCGGTTCCGAAGCTGCTCGGCGTCACCCGGTACACGGATGACTTCGTGGTCCCGGGGGCATGGCACGGCAGCACGGTTCGGGCGACGGAACCGCACGCCCGGCTGCTCGGAATCGAGCGCGACCCCGACTTCGATTGGAGCCGGGTGGTCGTGCTCACCGCCGCCGACGTGCCCGGCGAGAACGTCATCCACCTCATGAAGGACGACCAGCCCGTCCTCGCCACGGACGAGATCTGCCACATCGGCGAGCCGGTCGCCCTGGTCGCGGCCCCCACCCTTGCGCTGGCGCACGCCGCGCGCGACCACATCCGGCTCCGCACGGAGCCGCTGCCGGCCGTCACGGACATGCTCGCGTCCGACCACGTCTTCACTGACTACACGATCGCCCGGGGCGACCTGGAGGCAGGCTTCGCCGAGGCGGACCTGGTTGTCGAGGGAACCTACCGGGTCGGCCACCAGGAGCAGCTCTACATCGAGACCCAGGGCATGATCGCCGTGCCACGGCCGGACGGCGGCGTCACCGTGCATGGCTCCATGCAATGCCCGTACTACGTGCACGCCGCCATGAAGCGCGCGCTCGGCCTCGACGCT
>CAVRZZ010000010.1:0-580611 GCA_963725875.1 uncultured Chloroflexia bacterium
CTCCCCGCTTGCGTGCCATGACCGGCCGGTCGTGGTCGCGTGCGCCCCGCGCCACCGGCGGGGGTCCGACCCGGCCGAGCCGCCCCGCGGGCGAGCAAGGTCCGACACCTGTACGACGACCAGAAAGGGACAGCGTCTCCGTGCCGACGATCAGCCAGCTCGTGCGCCACGGCCGGAAGCCGAAGATCGCGAAGGTCAAGGCTCCGGCGATGCGCAAGATCTGGAACAGCCTCGACCAGCGCCAGACCCCGATTCCGGGCGCCCCCCAGAAGCGCGGCGTCTGCCTGCAGGTGCGCACGATGACGCCGAAGAAGCCGAACTCGGCGCTGCGGAAGATCGCCCGCGTCCGGCTCTCCAACCAGATGGAGGTCACGGCCTACATCCCCGGCATCGGCCACAACCTCCAGGAGCACTCGGTCGTGCTCGTTCGCGGCGGGCGGGTCAAGGACCTGCCGTCGGTGAAGTACCACATCATCCGCGGCACGCTCGACACCGCCGGCGTCCGCGACCGCAAGCAGGGCCGCTCGAAGTACGGGGCCAAGGCCACCGCCCAGCTGCCCGGCCAGAAGAAGTAGCCGGACCATGCCGCGCCGCGCCAGCATCCCCCGCAAGGCCAAGTACGAGTCGGTCCCCCTCAACCGGACGACCGCCCGCATCACGGCGAAGCTCATGAACGACGGCAAGCGCAACCTCGCCGACCGCATCCTGCGCCAGGCGCTCGCCCGCGCCGAGGCCCAGGCCAAGCGCCCCGGCCTCGAGGTCCTCGAGGCCGCCCTGCGCAACGCGACGCCGATCATCGAGGTCAAGCCTCGTCGCGTCGGCGGCGCCACCTACCAGGTCCCGGTCGAGATCCGCGGCGATCGCCGCCTCTCGCTCGGCGTGCGCTGGCTCGTCCAGGCCGCCCGCAAGCGCAACGGCAAGAGCATGAGCGAGAAGCTCGCCGCCGAGTTCGTCGACGCGTCGAACGGGCTGGGCGCCGCCGTCAAGCGTCGCGAGGACACCCACAAGATGGCCGAGGCCAACAAGGCCTTCAGCCACTTCAAGTGGTAGGTCCGGAGCTTCGCTGATGGTCCGCCAGGCATCCCTCGCGCGCACCCGGAACATCGGGATCATCGCGCACATCGACGCGGGCAAGACGACCGTCACCGAGCGGATCCTCTTCTACACGAAGAAGATCTACAAGCTCGGCGAGGTCCACGAGGGCGCGGCCACGATGGACTGGATGCCCCAGGAGCAGGAGCGGGGCATCACCATCACGGCCGCGGCCACGACCTGCTTCTGGAACGATCATCGCATCAACATCATCGATACGCCCGGGCACGTGGACTTCACCATGGAAGTGGAGCGCAGCCTCCGCGTCCTCGACGGCGCGGTGGTCGTCTTCGACGGCGTGGCCGGCGTCGAGCCGCAGTCCGAGACGGTCTGGCGCCAGGCCGACCGCTACCGCGTGCCGCGCATCTGCTTCATCAACAAGCTCGACCGGACCGGCGCCGACTTCTGGCGCTGCGTCGAGATGATCGAGGATCGCCTCGGCGCCAACGCCGTGCCCGTCCAGATCCCGATCGGGTCGGAGGACACCTTCGCCGGCGTCATCGACCTGATCCGGATGCAGGCGATCCTGTACCGCGACGACCTGGGCTCCCAGATCGACGTCGCGGCCGATCCCGGCCGAGCTCGAGGCCGAGGCGCGCAAGCACCGCGAGAAGCTCGTCGAGGCCGTCGCCGAGATGGACGACGAGCTGATGCACAAGTACCTCGAGGGCGAGGAGCTCACCGAGGCCGAGCTCGTGCACGGGCTGCGGCTCGGCACGCTGCAGTACCGCATCGTGCCGGTGCTGACCGGGTCGGCCCTCAAGAACAAGGGCATCCAGCCGATGCTCGACGCGGTCGTCGACTACCTCCCGTCGCCGCTCGACGTGCCGCCGGTCATCGGCGAGCACCCGACGACGCACGCCGAGGTGCTCCGCACGGTGGACGACGGCGAGCCCTTCAGCGCGCTCGCCTTCAAGATCGCGGCCGACCCGTTCGTCGGCAAGCTGGCCTTCTTCCGGGTCTACTCCGGGACGCTCAAGTCGGGCTCCTACATCCTCAACTCGACGAAGGGCCGCAAGGAGCGCATCGGGCGCATCCTCCAGATGCACGCCAACCACCGCGAGGAGATCGAGGAGGTCCACGCCGGCGACATCGCCGCCGCGGTCGGCCTCAAGGAGACCTTCACCGGCGACACGCTGGCCGATCCGGATCACCCCGTGATCCTCGAGTCGATGACCTTCCCGGAGCCGGTCATCGAGGTGAAGATCGAGCCCAAGACGAAGGCCGACCAGGACAAGATGGGCCTCGCCCTGCAGCGCCTCTCGGAGGAGGACCCGACGTTCCGGGTCAAGACCGACGAGGAGAGCGGCGAGACGCTCATCGCCGGGATGGGCGAGCTCCACCTCGACGTCCTCGTCGACCGGATGGTCCGCGAGTTCAAGGTGGCGGCCAACATCGGCAAGCCGCAGGTCTCCTACCGGGAGACGATCCGGCGGGTCGCCGAGGGCAACGGGCGCTTCGTGCGCCAGACCGGCGGCAAGGGCCAGTACGGCCACGTCATCCTGCGGCTGGAGCCCCTCGCGAAGGGGACCGGGAACGAGTTCGTCGACAAGACGATCGGCGGGACGATCCCCAAGGAGTACATGCGCGCGATCGACAACGGCATCCGCGACGGCGCTCGAGACGGGCGTCTACGCCGGGTACCCGATGGTCGACGTCCGCGCCGTCGTCTTCGACGGGTCGTACCACGAGGTCGACTCGAGCGAGATGGCGTTCAAGATCGCCGCCTCCATGGCGGTCAAGGACGCGGTGGAGAAGGCCAGCCCGGCGATCCTCGAGCCGATGATGCGGGTCGAGGTCACGATGCCGGAGCAGTTCATGGGCGACGTCATCGGCGACCTGAACCGCCGGCGCGGCCACGTCGACGGGATGGACTCCCGCGGGACGACGCAGGTCGTCCGCGCGTTCGTCCCGCTCGCGGAGATGTTCGGGTACGCCACGGACCTGCGGTCGATGACCGAGGGCCGGGCGAGCTACTCGATGGAGCTGTCCCACTACGCAGAGGTCCCCGGCAATCTCGCCGCGGAGCTCGTCCAGAAGTCCAGGGTCTAGGAGTCGGGAAGGCCGGCGACGGACGTCCCCGACGGGACCCGGACGCGGCGAGGAGCCAGGGAGCAACGACGATGGCGAAGAAGAAGTTCGAGCGGACGAAGCCGCACGTCAACATCGGCACGATCGGTCACATCGACCACGGGAAGACGACGCTCACCGCGGCGATCACGAAGTACCTGGCCCTCAAGGGCGGGTCCGAGTACCGCGCGTTCGATTCGATCGACAACGCCCCCGAGGAGCGCGAGCGCGGCATCACGATCGCGATCGCCCACGTCGAGTACCAGACCGACGCCCGCCACTACGCGCACGTCGACTGCCCGGGCCACGCCGACTACATCAAGAACATGATCACCGGCGCCGCCCAGATGGACGGCGCGATCCTCGTCGTGGCCGCGACCGACGGCCCGATGCCCCAGACCCGCGAGCACATCCTCCTGGCCCGCCAGGTGGAGGTGCCCTACATGGTCGTCTTCCTCAACAAGGTCGACGCGGTCGACGACCCCGAGCTCCTCGACCTCGTCGAGCTCGAGGTCCGCGAGCTCCTCTCCAAGTACAACTTCCCGGGCGACGACATCCCCGTCATCCGCGGCTCCGCCCTCAAGGCCCTCGAGGCCGGCGACGACGTCGACGACCCGGCGTACGCCTGCATCCAGGAGCTGATGGACGCGGTCGACGCCTACATCCCGACCCCCGAGCGCGCGATCGACAAGCCCTTCCTGATGCCGGTCGAGGACGTCTTCGGGATCAAGGGCCGGGGCACCGTCGCCACCGGGCGCATCGAGCGCGGCATCGTCAAGGTCGGCGACGAGGTCGAGATCGTCGGCATCCGCCCGACCCGCAAGATCGTCGTCACCGGCGTCGAGATGTTCAAGAAGCTCCTCGACGAGGGCCGCGCCGGCGACAACGTCGGCTGCCTCCTGCGGGGCATCGAGCGCGACGACATCGAGCGCGGCCAGGTCCTGGCCAAGACCGGCTCCATCAAGCCGCACACCCAGTTCACCGCCCGGGTCTACGTCCTGACCAAGGAGGAGGGCGGCCGGCACACCCCGTTCTACAACGGCTACCGGCCCCAGTTCTACCTCCGCACGACGGACGTCACCGGGCGCCATCGGCCTCCCCGAGGGGGCCGAGATGATCATGCCCGGCGACAACGTCGACATGACCGTCGAGCTCATCACCCCGATCGGCCTCGAGGTCGGCCAGCGCTTCGCCATCCGCGAGGGTGGCCGGACCGTCGGCGCCGGCGCCATCGTGGCCATCACCGAGTAGGGACGAGATGGCAAAGCAGCGGATCCGGATCCGCCTCAAGGCCTACGACCACCGCCTGCTGGACCAGTCCGCGGCGCAGATCGTCGAGACCGCCCAGCGCACCGGCGCCGACGTCGTCGGCCCGGTGCCGCTGCCGACGCGGATCGAGAAGTTCACGGTCCTCCGGTCGCCGTTCATCGACAAGGACAGCCGCGAGCAGTTCGAGATCCGGACGCACAAGCGCCTCGTCGACATCCTCGACCCGTCGGCCAAGACCGTCGACGCCCTGATGCGACTCTCGCTGGCGGCGGGCGTCGACATCGAGATCAAGATGTGATGGGCCACACGACCGATCGCGGCTCATCGCCGCGTTGCCCGCTCCGCTCGCTCGCTCACGCACGCTCGGGTGCGCTCGCTCGCGGTGCTCGCGTGCCGCCTTGCGCTGAGCGCGCCTGCTCGCGTGGCGCGCGGGAGGCCGCTCGATGAGCATCGGACTGATCGGCCGCAAGGTCGGCATGACCCAGATCTTCCAGGACGACGGGACGATGATCCCGGTGAGCGTCGTCGCCATCGAGCCGAACACCGTGACCCGCCTCCGGACGCACGGAGCGCGACGGCTACACCGCCATCCAGCTCGGCATCGAGCCCAGCCGGAAGCTCAACAAGCCCGAGGCGGGCCAGCTCAAGGACCTTCCCAAGGTCGCGGTGATCCGCGAGTTCCGGGTCGACGATCCCGGGGAGTACGAGGTCGGGCCAGACGCTGGACGTCAGCCTCTTCGCCGCCGGCGACCTCATCCACGTCACCGGCGACGTCGAAGGGCAAGGGCTTCGCCGGCACCGATCAAGCGCCACAACTTCCACCGCGGCCCGAAGACCCACGGCTCCGACCACCATCGCGAGCCCGGCTCGATCGGCCCCGGCACGACGCCCGGGCCGCGTCTACCGCGGCACGCCGGATGGCCGGCCACATGGGTGACGAGCGGATCACCGTCAAGAAGCTGCAGGTCGTGCGCGCCGACCTCGACCGGAACCTCCTCCTCGTGAAGGGGTCCGTCCCCGGGGCGCCCAACGCGCTCGTCCTCGTGAAGAAGGCCTGACGATGCCCCAGACCACCCTCTACGCCCGCAGCGGCGACGCGATCGGGACGGTCGAGCTCTCCGACGAGCTCTTCGCCGCGCCCGTGAACGCCGCCGTCATGCACCAGGCGGTGACCGCGCAGCTCGCCGGCCGCCACCTCGGCACCCACGACACGAAGACCCGCGGCGAGGTCCGCGGCGGCGGCAAGAAGCCGTACCGCCAGAAGGGGACCGGCCGCGCCCGCCAGGGCTCGCGCACCGCGCCGCACTACGCGGGCGGCGGCGTCGTCTTCGGCCCGCATCCGCGCTCCTACGCCCAGCGCCTGCCGCGACGCATGAAGCGGCTGGCCCTGCGCGGCGCGCTCACGGCCAAGCTCAACGACGGCGCGATCAAGGTCCTCGACGCGTTCGCCCTCGACGCGATCCGGACGAAGGACCTCGTGGGCGTCCTCGGGAACCTGCAGGCCAGCGGCCGGGTGCTGATCGTGGCCCCGGCCCGCGACGACAAGCTCGACCTCTCGGCCCGCAACCTGCCCGAGGTCGAGGTGCTCCTCGCCGACTCGCTCAACATCGTCGACCTCCTGAAGGCCGACATGGTCGTCATCGAGCAGCCCGCGCTCGCTCGCCTCGAGGAGGTGTACGCGTGACGCTCACCGCCCACGACGTCATCGTCCGGCCGATCATCAGCGAGAAGTCGATGGACGAGTCCGGCCGCGGCAAGTACACGTTCGAGGTCCACGGCGACGCCTCCAAGATCCAGGTCAAGGCGGCCGTCGAGGAGCTCTTCAAGGTCCAGGTCACCAAGGTCAACGTCCTGACGACGAAGGCCAAGGAGAAGCGCCGCGGCACCAAGCGCGGACGCATCACCGGCTGGACCACGCCCTGGCGCAAGGCGGTCGTGACGCTCGCCGCCGGCCAGAAGATCGAATTCTTCGAGGGGGTGTAGCGATGCCGCTCCGCGGCTACAAGCCCACCTCCGCCCGGCCGGCGGTTCATGACCCGCTCGACGTTCGAGGAGGTCACGACCCGCGAGCCGTACAAGCCGCTCCTCGAGCCGATGAAGCGCGGGCTCCGGCCGCAACAACCAGGGCCGCCTCACCGTCCGCCATCGCGGCGGCGGCGAGAAGCGCCACTACCGGATCATCGACTTCAAGCGCGACAAGCTCGGCGTGCCGGCGAAGGTCGCGACGGTCGAGTACGACCCGAACCGCTCGGCCCGCATCGGGCTCCTCCACTACCGGGACGGCGAGAAGCGCTACATGCTCCTGCCGCACGGCCTCAAGGTGGGCGACGTCGTCGTCGCCGGCCCCGACGCCGAGGCCCGGGTGGGGAACGCCCTGCCGCTCGCCAACATCCCGCTCGGCACGACGATCCACAACATCGAGCTCGTGCCCGGCAAGGGCGGCCAGATCGTCCGCTCCGCCGGCGGGAGCGCCCAGCTCCTGGCCAAGGAGGGCGACTACGCGACCATCCGCCTCCCGTCGGGGGAGATGCGCCGCGTGCCGCTCCGCTGCATGGCCACCGTCGGCCAGGTCTCGAACCTGGACCACGAGAACCAGAGCCTCGGCAAGGCCGGTCGGGCTCGCCACATGGGCCTCCGCCCGGAGACCCGCGGTGTCGCCATGACCCCGCGGGACCATCCGCACGGCGGGGGCGAGGGCAAGTCGCCGACGGGCATGCCGCCCAAGACCCCGTGGGGCAAGCCCGCCATGGGCTATCGCACCGCGAAGGGCAAGAAGCCGAACCGGCTGATCGTCCGGTCGCGGCACCGCAAGTCGTAACGGAGGAACCGGAGCATGTCGCGTTCGGTCAAGAAGGGACCGTACGTCGAGGCGCGGCTCCTCGGCCGCGTCCAGGAGATGAACAAGCGGAACGAGCGCAAGGTCGTCAAGACCTGGTCGCGCGCGTCCGTCGTCTTCCCCGATTTCATCGGGCACACCGTCGCCGTCTACAACGGGCGGAAGCACGTGCCCGTCTTCGTCACCGAGAACATGGTCGGTCATCGCTTCGGGGAGTTCGCTCCCACCCGCACCTTCCGCGGGCACGAGAAGAAGACCGACCGCTCGGCGTCGCTCAGGTAGGGGGCCGGATCGTGCGCGTCTCCGCCACCGCCAAGTACCTCCGCGGGTCCACCCGCAAGGCCGACCTCGTCGTGCGCGCCATCCGTGGCCGCCGGGCCGAGGACGCCGCCGCGATCCTGCGGTTCATGCCGCAGGGCGCTGCCCGCGACGTCGCCCGCGTCCTCGCGAGCGCCACCGCCAACGCCGAGAACAACCACAACCTTCCGGCCGACAGCCTCGTCATCGTGGAGGCCCTCGCCAACGAGGGGCCGACGATGAAGCGCTGGCGGCCGCGGGCCCAGGGCCGGGCGTTCCCGATCCACAAGCCCATGACCCACATCACGATCGTCCTCGAGGATCAGGAGGCCTAGATGGGACACAAGGTCCACCCCTACGGCTTCCGCCTGGGGACCACGCGCACCTGGACCGCGAAGTGGTACGCCGACAAGGAGTACACGACCCTCCTCAAGGAGGACATCGCGATCCGCCGCCTCGTGGAGCGGCGCCTTGCCAACGCCAGCGTCAGCGGCGTTGAGATCGAGCGCGGCATCAACTACGTGACCGTGACGATCCACACCGCCAAGCCCGGCATCGTCATCGGCAAGGGCGGCGCCAACGTCGAGATCCTGCGCAAGCAGATCGGCGACCTGACCAAGCCGCGCAAGGTCAAGCTGGAGATCAAGGAGATCCGCCAGCCCGAGCTCGACGCGTACCTCGTCGCCGCGAACATCGCCCAGCAGCTGTCGCGGCGGATCGCGTTCCGCAAGGCGATGAAGCAGGGCATCCAGCGGACCATGAAGGCGGGCGCGAAGGGCGTGAAGATCGCCGTCGCCGGCCGCCTGGGCGGCTCCGAGATGGCCCGCCGGGAGTGGGACCGCGAAGGCCGGATCCCGCTCGGCACGCTCCGCGCCGACATCAGCTACGGGTACGTCCTCTCGCGGACGACCTACGGCACGATCGGCGTGAAGGTCTGGATCTACCGGGGCGACGTCCCCGACCAGCGGGCCGCCCGGCCCGCGGCCGCACCCGCGGTCGCGCCGGCCGCCCAGGGGGGCTGACGCGATGCTGATGCCTCGCCGCGTCAAGCACCGCAAGGTGATGCGCGGCCGGATGTCCGGCATGGCGAAGGGCGGCACCGCCGTCTCCTTCGGCGAGTACGGGCTCGTCACCCTCGAGCCCGCCTGGATCACGAGCCGCCAGATCGAGGCGGCACGGCGCGCCATGACCCGCTCGGTCAAGCGCGGCGGCAAGATCTGGATCCGCATCTTCCCGGACAAGCCGGCGACGAAGAAGCCCGCCGAGACCCGGATGGGCTCCGGCAAGGGCGCCCCCGACCACTGGGTCGCGGTGGTCCGGCCGGGACGGATCCTGTTCGAGATGGCCGGGGTCGACCGTGACTCGGCGGTGCGAGGCGATGCGCCTCGCCAGCCACAAGCTGCCGGTCGCCACGCGCTTCATCGTGAAGGACGAGGAGGGCGCGTGATGGACATCGACAAGGTGCGCGCCCTCACGGACGCCGAGCTGGAGCAGGCGCTGCGGGACGCCAAGCGGGACCTCTGGCAGGCCCGCTTCGAGCTCGCGACGCGCCAGCTGAAGGATTACACCGTGGTCTCCGGCAGCCGCCGGACGATCGCCCGGATCCTCACCGTGCAGCACGAGCGCAAGCTCGGCAAGACGGCGTAGGGGGCCGGCCATGGCAGGAGCAACACAGGTGCAGGGCAAGCGGAAGACGAAGGTCGGACGCGTCGTCAGCGACAAGATGGACAAGACGATCGTCGTCTCCGTCGAGCGCCTGACACGTCACCCGCTCTACAAGCGGGTCATCCGGATGACGACGAAGTTCGCCGTCCACGACGAGCTGAACCAGGCCAAGGTCGGGGACACGGTCCTGATCGAGGAGTCGCGCCCTCTTTCGCGGACCAAGCGCTGGCGCCTCGTCGAGGTCACCTCCCGCGCAGGCGAGGACCGGCCGTCGGAGATCGTGGCCGAGGAGTCGGCGACGACCGAGGCGATCCACGCGGTCGCCCATCCCGGCAGGGCGCATGCCGACGCCGGTGACGCCGCTGCGGCGGCGGGTGCCGCCCCAGCGGCGGGTGCCGCTGCGGCGGCCGGGGAGGCCGAGGCGTGATCCAGCAGCAGATCGCGGCTGCGCGTCGCGGACAACACCGGGGCGCGCGTGATCCAGTGCATCCGGGTCATGGGCCGCTCGCGGAAGAAGACCGCCGAAGTCGGCGACGTGATCGTCGCCAGCGTCAAGCAGGCGATCCCGAACGCCGCCGTGAAGAAGGGTGACGTCGTGCGCGCCGTGATCGTTCGCACGGCCAAGGAGTACGGCCGTCCGGATGGCAGCTACATCCGGTTCGACGAGAACGCGGCCGTCCTCATCAACAACCAGGGGAACCCCCGCGGGACCCGGATCTTCGGCCCCGTCGCCCGCGAGCTGCGCGACCGGAACTACATGAAGATCGTCTCGCTCGCGCCGGAGGTGCTCTGAGATGGGCCGTTCCGTCGCTCCCCGCTCGACGAAGGTTCCCGAGATCCGCACCGGTGACACCGTGCTCGTGCTGGCCGGCAAGGACGCCGGCAAGCGCGGCGAGGTGAAGAGCGTGGAGCGCCCGGCGCTCGTCGGACAGCCGTTCCGGGTCGTTGTAGAGGGCCTCAACATCGCGAAGCGCCACACCAAGCCGCGCCCGCGGATGAACCAGGCCGATCGCACGCCGCGCATGCAGCAGGGCGGGATCATCGACAAGTCGATGCCCGTTCCGATCGGCCGCGTCATGCTCGTCTGCCCCCGCTGCGACCGCCCGACGCGGATCCGTCACCTGGAGCTCGAGACCGGCGCCCGCGTGCGGGCCTGCGCTCGCTGCGGCCAGGCCGTGGAGGTGAAGGGCGCGTGAGCAATCGCCTGAAGGAGCGCTACGCGACCGAGGTCGTCCCCGCGCTCACCAAGCACTTCGAGTACCGGAACCCCATGCGGGTGCCGCGCCTCGAGAAGATCGTGGTCAACATCGGGCTCGGCGAGGCGCTCACCAACGCCAAGGCGGTCGAGGCCGCCGTCGGCGACCTCGCCCTCATCACCGGCCAGAAGCCGATCGTGACCAAGGCGAAGCGCTCGATCGCCCAGTTCCACCTGCGGACCGGCAACACGGTCGGGGCCAAGGTCACGCTCCGCGGCGAGCGGATGTGGGACTTCCTGGAGCGCCTCACCACCATTGCGCTCCCGCGCATCCGCGACTTCCGGGGCATCCCCGGCAAGTCGTTCGACGGGCGGGGCAACTACAGCCTCGGGTTCCGCGAGCAGCTCGCGTTCCCCGAGATCGATTACGACAAGGTCGACCGTCTCCGCGGGCTGGAGATCAGCATCGTGACGACGGCGAAGACCGACGAGGAGTCCCGCAAGATGCTGGAGCTCCTCGGCATGCCCTTCGCCGGCTGAGCGGGGAGGAGACGATGGCTAAGAAGTCCCTGATCGCGAAGGCGAAGCGGACCCCCAAGCACAAGGCGCAGGGGTATCACCGCTGCACCCTGTGCGGGCGCCCGCGGGCGTACATGCGCCGCTTCGCGCTCTGTCGAATCTGCTTCCGGGAGCGCGCCCTCGTGGGCGAGCTGCCGGGAGTGACGAAGTCCAGCTGGTGAGCCGCCGATGAACGTGTCCGATCCGATCGCCGACATGCTCACGCGGATCCGCAACGCGTCGCGGGCGCACCACCTCGAGGTGGTCGTCCCCGCGTCTCGCGTGAAGCGCGAGATCGCCCGCATCCTCGTGGAGGAAGGGTTCATCTCGGGCTTCAGCGAGGAGCGCGACGGGCCCGCGCAGGTCCTGCGGCTCACCCTCAAGTACGTCGACGGCAAGGCGCCGGTCGTGTCCGGGCTCAAGCGCATCAGCAAGCCCGGCCTCCGCGTCTACGCCCGGAAGACGGATATCCCGCGGGTCCTCGGTGGCCTCGGGATCGTCATTGTCAGCACCAGCCAGGGGATCATGACCGGCCAGCAGGCGCGCAAGGCGCAGCTCGGCGGGGAAGTCCTGGCGTACGTCTGGTAGGGGGACGGCGATGTCGCGCATCGGTCGACAACCGATCCCGATCCCGGCCGGCGTCGAGGTCAGCCTCGATGGCCCGGTCATCACGGTCACGGGTCCGAAAGGGACCCTGACCCGCTCGCTGCCACCGGCGATGGTGATCCAGACGGTGGAGGGGACGGTCGTCGTCTCCCGGCCGTCCGAGGCGAAGGTGCACAAGCAGCTTCACGGCCTCACCCGGACCCTCGTCGCCAACATGGTCGACGGCGTCACCACCGGCTACCGGAAGACGCTCGAGATCGCCGGTGTCGGGTATCGCGCCCAGAAGATCGGCGACAAGCTCCAGCTCAACCTGGGCTACAGCCACCCCGTGGAGATCGCCCCCCCCGCGGGGATCTCCTTCGAGGTGGAGTCCCCGGTCAAGCTGGCGGTCGTCGGGATCGACAAGGAGCTCGTCGGGCAGGTCGCGGCCAAGGTCCGCGCCACCCGGAAGCCGGAGCCCTACAAGGGCAAGGGCGTCCGCTACTCCGGCGAGGTGATCCGCCGAAAGGCCGGCAAGGCCGGGAAGATCGGCGGCAAGAAGTAACGAAGGGACGTCCGAGATGACGAAGGCCGCCTCGCGCGGCGCCGCGCGGCAGAAGCGGCACGAGCGGATCCGCCTCCGCGTGGAGGGCACCGCCGGTCGCCCGCGTCTCGCGGTCTTCCGCAGCCTCAATCACATCTACGCCCAGGTGATCGACGACGCGGCGGGCACCACGCTCGCGGCAGCCTCCACGCGCGAGCCCTCGTTCAAGGGCTCGGCGCAGACGAAGGTCGAGGAGGCCAAGGTCGTCGGCCGCCTGGTCGCCGAGCGGGCCCGCACCGCCGGCGTCGAGCAGGTCGTCTTCGACCGTGCCGGGTTCCGGTACCACGGTCGCGTGAAGAACCTGGCCGACGCCGCCCGGGAAGCCGGTCTCGACTTCTAGGAGGAGACCGACCGTGGCCAGGATCGATCCTGCGAAGCTGACGCTCGAGGAACGAGTCGTCCAGATCAACCGCGTTGCGAAGGTCGTCAAGGGCGGCCGCCGCTTCAGCTTCAGCGCCGTCGTCGTCGTCGGCGACGGGCAGGGGCATGTCGGCGCGGGAATCGGGAAGGCCGGCGAGGTCCCCGAGGCGATCCGCAAGGGCGTCGAGGACGCGAAGAAGAACCTCATCCGCATCCCCACGGTCGGGACCACGATCCCGCACGAGGTGAACGCCGAGTACTCGGCGGCCAAGGTGATGCTCAAGCCCGCGTCGCAGGGGACCGGCGTCATCGCCGGCGGTTCCGTCCGCGCGGTGGTGGAGGCCGCCGGCGTCCGCGACATCCTCACCAAGGTGCACGGCTCGACGAACCCGGTGAACGTGGTCCGGGCGACGGTCGAGGCCCTTCGCGACCTCAAGTCCGCGGAGGAGCTGAGCGCCCGACGGGGAGTTCCGGTGCGCGTGACCGTGGCCGGCCAGCCCACCGGGGAGGTCGTCGATGCCCGGTAAGCTCCGTGTCACGCAGGTCAAGAGCACCATCAGCCACATCGAGCGTAACCGGGCCACCGCCCGGGCCCTCGGCCTGCGCCGCATCGGCGATACCGTCGAGGTGCCGGACAACGCCGCGACGCGGGGGATGGTCCGGCAGATCCGCTTCCTCGTGACCGTCGAGGAGCTCCCCGCGACCGCCCCGGAGAAGAAGAAGCGATGAAGCTCCACGACCTCCGGCCCCCGGCCGGAGCCCACACCAAGAAGACCCGGGTCGGACGCGGCATCGCGGCCGGCAAGGGCAAGACCGCCGGCCGCGGCACGAAGGGCCAGAAGTCCCGCGCGGGCTCCTCGATCCCTGCGTGGTTCGAGGGTGGCCAGACCCCGCTTCACATCCGGATCCCGAAGCTGCGGGGCTTCCGTAACATCAACCGGATCGAGTACGAGGTCGTCAACGTCGGCCGCATCAGTGCCGCCGCCGAGACGGGCCGCCTCCCCGAGGGCGAGAAGGGCGCGCCGATCGCCGTCACGCAGGAGCTCCTGCGCGTGGCCGGCCTCGTCAGCAGCCTCGACAAGCCGCTCAAGATCCTGGGCGCCGGCGACGTCGGCCGCCCCCTGTTCGTGATCGCCGACGCGTTCACGAAGAGCGCCCGCGAGAAGATCGAGGCGGCGGGCGGCAGCACCCAGCTTCTCGAGATCCCGACGGGCCCGCTCGCGGCGCTCGGCGTGGGATCGTCCATGGCGGACCAGCCTGCCACGGGCGACGCAGCGACCGCGGCGGACGAGCCCGCCACGGCGGACGCGCCCGCGGCGGGTGACGATGATCCCGCCGGGGACGTGGTCTAGGCCGCACCGATGTACGAGTCCCTCCTCAACGCCTTCCGCGCGCCGGACATCCGGAAGCGGATCCTCTTCGTCCTCGGGATCCTGATCGTCTTCCGCGCCCTGGCCCACGTGCCGGTGCCCGGAGCGGACCCCAAGGCGCTGGCGAACTTCTTCGAGAACAACGCCCTCTTCGGCCTGCTCGACCTGTTCTCGGGCGGCGGGCTCTCCCAGTTCTCGGTCGTGGGACTCGGCGTCAACCCCTACATCAACGCCTCGATCATCATGCAGCTGATGACCGGGGTCATCCCCTCCCTGCAGGCGCTCCAGCGCGAGGGCGAGTACGGCCGCAACAAGGTCAACCAGTACACGCGCTACCTGTCCGTGCCGCTGGCGATCCTGCAGAGCTACGGGTTCCTGGCCCTCTTGAACTCGCAGGGCGTCCTGACGACGGACTTCAACCTCGCCTCGTTCGCCACCCTGACCCAGATCATCACCCTGACGGCCGGCTCCGTCCTCCTCATGTGGCTCGGCGAGCTCATCACGGAGAAGGGGATCGGGAACGGGATCAGCTTCATCATCTTCGCCGGCATCGTGTCGCGGGTGCCCAGCGGGATCATCCGCTTCCTCGAGAGCCCGAACATCCCCCAGGGGATCGCCTTCGCCGTCTTCGCGATCGTCGCCGTCGCGGTGATCGTCTACATCACCGAGGGCCAGCGGCGCATCCCGGTCCAGTACGCGAGCCGCGTCCGCGGACGGCGGATGTACCAGGGCGGGACGACGTTCCTCCCGCTGCGGGTCAACCAGGCCGGCGTCATCCCGATCATCTTCGCGGTCAGCATCCTGCTCTTCCCGAGCCAGATCGCCGGCTACTTCACGAGCTCCGACATCCAGGTCGTGAAGGACGTGGCGAACTGGATCGTGAACACGTTCGGCCCCCAGAGCCCGGTGATCTACGGCGGCATGTACTTCCTGCTGACCGTCGGGTTCACCTACTTCTACACCGCGTTCACCTTCAAGCCCGACGAGACCGCGGAGCAGCTGCGCAAGAACGGCGGCTTCATCCCGGGCATCCGGCCGGGACGCCCGACCCAGGACTACCTGGCCCGGGTCGTCAACCGGATCACCGTCGCCGGCGCCCTGTTCCTGGGCGTCATCGCGGTGATGCCGTTCGTGATCTCCGTCTTCTTCCCGGGCAGCTCGGCGCTCTCGCTCGGCGGCACGAGCCTCCTCATCGCCGTGAGCGTCGTCGTCGAGACGATGAAGCAGCTCGAGGCCCAGCTCCTCATGCGCAGCTACGAGGGCTTCATCCGGTGACGGCCGCGCCGCCGGACGCGCCGGCCCGATGAGAGTCATCGTCCTCCTCGGCGCGCCCGGGGCCGGCAAGGGCACCCAGGCCCACATCCTGGCCCGCCACCTGGGGCTTCCCCGGGTGGCGACCGGCGATCTCTTCCGGGCTGCCGTCCGCGCCGGCACGCCGCTCGGGATCGCGGCCAGGGAGTACATGGACCGCGGCGCCCTGGTCCCCGACGAGGTGACGGTGGGGATGCTCCTCGAGCGCCTCGCCGCACCCGACGCGGCCCGCGGGGTCATCCTCGACGGCTTCCCGCGCACGCGTTCCCAGGCCGAGGCGCTCGACCGCGCGCTCGTCGAGCGGGCCACCGCCGTGGAGGCCGCCCTATACGTGGACGTGCCTCCCGACGAGCTCCTGGCGCGCCTCTCCGGGCGCTGGCTCTGCGAGGCGACCGGCCACACCTACCACGAGACGGCCTACCCGCCGCGCGTCCCCGGCGTCTGCGACGTGGACGGGTCGCGGCTGATCCAGCGCGACGACGACAGGCCGGAGGTCGTCACGGCGCGCCTGGAGAAGCAGCTGGGTGCGCTGGGCGACGTCGTCGACCACTACCGCGCGGCCGGCGTGCTCCGGTCCGTCGACGGGCGGCGCCCGATCGCCTCCGTCTCGAACGACCTCCTCGACTGCATCGAGCCGGTGCCCTACTGGCGCACCCACCCGTGATCACGCGCAAGTCGCCGGCCGAGATCGCCACGATGCGGCGGGCCGGGCGCGTCGTGGCCGAAGTCCTCGCCCTCGTGGAGGACGAGCTTCGGCCCGGCGTCTCGACGGCCCGCCTCGACACGCTCGCAGAGGCGCACATCCGCAAGGCGGGCGCCACGCCGTCGTTCAAGGGCTACTACGGCTACCCGTCGTCGCTCTGCATCTCGATCGACCGCGAGGTCGTCCACGGGATCCCGGGCGACCGGGTGATCCGCGACGGCCAGGTCGTCTCCGTCGACGCCGGCGCCATCCTCGACGGCTGGCACGGCGATGCCGCGCGGACGTTCGTCGTCGGCGACGTGCCGCGGGCGGTCGGCGACCTCGTGGAGACGACGCGGCTGGCCCTCGAGGCGGGGATCGCGGCAGGCCGGCCCGGGAACCGGATCTGGGACATCTCGGCGGCCGTCGAGGACGTCGCGCTGCCGCGCGGGTACGGCATCGTGCGGCCGTACGTCGGGCACGGCATCGGGACCTCCATGCACGAGGAGCCCCAGGTCCCGAACTACCGCACCAAGACGCGGGGCATCGAGCTGGCGCCCGGGATCTGCCTGGCGATCGAGCCGATGTTCACGCTCGGCTCGGCCGACGTGGAGACCCTGGCGGACGGCTGGACCGTGGTCACCCGGGACGGGTCGATCGCGGCCCACTGGGAGGACTCCATCGCGGTGACGGAGGATGGGCCGGAGGTCCTGACCCGGCTGTGAGCGGCGTGGCCGGCGCTTGCCGGATGGAACGAAAGTTGGTACTCTACGCATTCGTGCGCCCGGCTTCGGCCGGCGCATGATCATGTGACGAAGGCACAAGGGAGCCCGTGGGCAAGAAGGACGCCATCGAGGTCGAAGGGACCGTGATCGAGCCGCTCCCGAACACGATGTTCGCGGTGGAGCTCGAGAACGGCCACCGTGTCCTTGCCCACATCAGCGGCAAGCTCCGGATGAACTTCATCCGGATCCTGCCGGGCGACCGGGTCCGGGTCGAGCTTTCCCCATACGACCTCACCCGGGGTCGCATCACGTACCGGCTGAAGTAGCCGGTACTACTCCTGAAGCGAAGAGGGTCCCGTTGAAAGTACGAGCCTCCGTGAAGGCGCGCTGCGACAACTGCAAGGTGATTCGCCGCCACGGGACCGTCATGGTCATCTGCGCCAACCCGAAGCACAAGCAGCGGCAGGGTTAGTCCTATGGCACGGATCGCAGGCATCGACATCCCGCGCGAGAAGCGGGTCGAGATCGCCCTGACGTACATCTACGGGATCGGGCTCCCGACGAGCCAGAAGATCCTCCAGCAGACGAACGTGAACCCCGACACCCGGGTCCGCGACCTCACCGAGGACCAGGTCGGCCGGCTGCGCGAGGTGATCGACCGCCGCTACAAGGTGGAGGGCGACCTCCGCCGGGAAGTGGCCCTCAACATCAAGCGCCTCATCGAGATCGGCTCGTACCGCGGCCTCCGCCACCGGCGGAACCTCCCGGTCCGCGGCCAGCGCACCAAGACGAATGCCCGCCAGCGGCGTGGTCCCAAGCGGACCGTCGGCGCCCGGCGCAAGAAGTAAGAGGGACGAGTCGGACGCATGGCGGATCGGAAGCGTGCTCCCAAGCAGCGCAAGCGGGAGCGGAAGAACGTGCCGCAGGGGCACGTCCACATCCAGGCGACCTTCAACAACACGATCATCACGATCACCGACCAGACCGGGAACGTGATCAGCTGGGGATCGGCCGGGGTCGTCGGGTTCAAGGGCTCCCGCAAGAGCACGCCCTACGCCGCCGCGCTGTCCGCCGAATCCGCTGCCAAGAAGGCGATGGAGCACGGGATGCGCCAGGTCGAGGTCTACGTGAAGGGCCCCGGCGCCGGTCGCGAACAGGCGATCCGGTCGCTGCAGGCCGCCGGCCTCGAAGTCAGCGCCATCACCGACGTCACCCCGATCCCGCACAACGGATGCCGCCCGCCCAAGCGGCGCCGCGTCTGACCGGAGCTTTCGCCCCATGGCTCGCTACACCGATCCTGTCTGCCGGCTGTGCCGGCGCGAGGGCGCAAAGCTCTTTCTGAAGGGCTCGCGCTGTTACACGAAGAAGTGCGCCTTCGAGCGCCGCCCGTCCCCGCCCGGCCAGCACGGCGTCCGCCGCCGCAAGGTCGGTGATTACGGGCGACAGCTCCGCGAGAAGCAGAAGGTCCGCCGGATCTACCGCATCCTCGAGAAGCAGTTCCGCACCTACTTCGACACGGCCGAGTCGCGCCCCGGCGTGACCGGCGAGAACCTCCTTCGCCTGCTCGAGCTGCGGCTCGACAACGTGGTCTACCGGCTCGGCATCGCCGCGTCGCGCGACCAGGCGCGCCAGCTCGTCGGCCACGGCCACTTCGCCGTGAACGGCCGGCCCACGAACATCCCGTCGTACCAGCTCAAGCCGGGCGACACGGTCGCGGTCCGCGAGTCGCGGCGCGACCGGGAGCCGTTCAAGCTCGCCAAGGAGAACCTCCGCTCCGTCACCGTGCCGGAGTGGCTCTCCCTCGACCCGGCGACGCTGTCCGGGACGATCGCCGCCGCGCCGCGGCGTGACCAGATGCCGCTCGAGCTCAACGAGCAGCTCGTGGTCGAGTACTACTCGAGGTAGCCCCGCCCCATGATCGAACTCGAGACCACGACCCAGATCGAGCCCGTCGCGGAGCAGGGCTCGTACGCCAAGTACGAGGCCGGCCCGCTGCCGGCCGGCTACGGGACGACCCTGGGGAACGCGCTGCGGCGCGTCCTCCTCTCCTCGCTCGAGGGCGCGGCCGTCACCTCCGTCCAGATCCGTGACGTCTATCACGAGTTCACGACGATCGCCGGCGTCAAGGAAGACGTCACCCAGATCGTTCTGAACATCAAGAAGCTCCGCCTGCGGAGCTTCGCCGCCCACCCGGTGCAGCTCAAGCTGATCAAGTCCGGGGCGGGCAGCGTGACCGCCGCCGACATCCTCGAGTCGGCCGACGTCGAGATCGTCAATCCCGACCAGGTGCTCATGACCCTCGACGCGGACGACGTCCAGATCGAGATGGACCTCACGGTCGAGCGCGGCGTCGGCTACCTCGCCGCCGAGCGCCCCGAGGGTCTTCCCATCGGCGTGATCCCGGTCGACGCCATCTTCACGCCGGTGCGGAAGGTCAACTTCCACGTCGAGAACACCCGCGTCGGCCAGATGACGAACTACGACAAGCTGACGCTCGAGATCGAGACGGACGGCACGGTGACCCCCGAGGAGGCCCTCGGCAAGGCCGCCGACATCCTCGTCAACCAGTTCACCCTGTTCGCCAACGTCGGCGCCGCGGCCGTTCCGCTCGCCAGCGCGTCGGGCGCCCCGCAGATCCCGGCCAACATGCTGGAGATGCCGATCGAGGAGCTCGACCTCCCGATGCGGGCCTACAACTCGCTGAAGCGCAACAACATCGTCAAGGTCGGGCAGCTGCTCCAGCTCTCCGACGACGAGCTGCTCCGGATGCGCAACTTCGGCAAGAAGTCGCTCGACGAGATGAAGGAGCGGCTTCGCATGCGAGGCTTCCTGATCCCCGACGACGAGTCGGCGGACCTCGACGGGATCTCCGGGGACGAGGAGCTCGAGGAAGAGGAGCTCGGAGATGAGCCGCAGGACGGCGACGAGCCGTTCGCGGAGGCCTGATCGATGGCCCACCGGATCGACGGCCGCAAGCTGTCCCGCAAGCACGGCCCGCGGATGGCCCTCTACGCCAACCTCATCGTGTCGGTCTTCCGCTATGAGCGGGTGAAGACGACCGAGGCCAAGGCGAAGGAGATCCGCCCGCAGGTCGAGCGGATGATCACGCTCGCCAAGCGCGGCGACCTCGCCGCCCGGCGCACGGTCGTCGCCGAGCTTCCGAACGAGCCGCTCGTCATCAAGAAGCTCTTCGACGAGATCGCCCCCAAGTACGCCGACCGCACCTCCGGGTACACCCGCCTGGTGCACATCGGCCAGCGAGCCGGTGACGCAGCCCCGATTGTCCAGATCGAGCTCGTCTGACCGGAGAGAAGCTTCAGGCGCCCGAGAGGGCGCCCCCGTGCGCTACCGCGCGCGGGCCGAATACGACGGCACGGACTTCTCCGGGTTCCAGGCTCAGCCGGGCACCCGGACGGTCCAGGGAGAGCTCGAGGCCGCGCTCGCCTCGCTCACCGGCGGACGCCGGGTGCGGGTGGACGCGGCGGGACGGACCGATGCGGGCGTCCACGCGGCAGGCCAGGTGATTGCCTTCACCTACCGTGGGAGGCTCGCGGCGGCAGAGCTCGGCAGGGCGCTCGATGCGCTCCTTCCGGGGGACGTCGCGATCCGGGACCTCCGGCGCGCGCCGGCCGGGTTCCACCCACGCTATGCGGCGCGGTATCGGGAGTACCGCTACACCGTCTGGAACGGGCCGCGCAGCCCGCTCCGCGAGCGCTACGCGCTCGGGGTGCGGGCCCCGCTCGACACCGCCGCGATGGCACGGGCCGCGACGACCCTCGAGGGTCGCCACGACTTCTCGGCCTTCGGGGCGGCGGACCGGCAGCCGGTCCGAACCCTTCACCGGGTCCGGGTCCGGAGGGACGGCCCGCTCGTGACGATCGACGTCAGGGGCGACGCCTTCCTGCGCCACATGGTCCGGCGGATCGCGGCGGCCCTCCTCCTGGTGGGGCGCGGCGATGTCGATGAGTCGGCGGTGGCCGAGGCGCTCGCGTCACGGACACCGGCCTTCAACGGGGCAGTCGCTCCGGCGAGGGGGCTCTGCCTGCGGCGGGTCGTCCTGGGACGGCGCACCGGGGAGATGAACGGAGACAGATGACCACGAAGACGTACACGCTCCGAGAGGCGGAGATCGAGCGACGCTGGTACGTCGTCGACGCGACGGACGAGACGCTCGGCCGGCTCGCGTCGCGGATCGCCCGCGTCCTCGAGGGCAAGCACAAGCCGACCTACACGCCGAACCTCGACTCCGGCGACCACGTGATCGTCCTGAACGCCGGGAAGGTCGCCGTGTCGCGGGACAAGCTGACCTCGAAGGTCTACGCGCGACACAGCGGCTATCCCCAGGGCTACAAGGAGGAGACGCTCGGTCATCTCCTCGAGCGTCGCCCCGAGGAGGTCCTTCGCCGTGCCGTGAAGGGGATGCTGCCGCACAACAGGCTCGGCGCGAAGCAGCTCCGCAAGCTGAAGATCTATGCGGGCCCGGATCATCCGCACCAGGCCCAGCAGCCCGAGCCGCTGGCCTGACGAGGAGCACGCCCCGATGACCACTCCTGCCTACTTCCAGGGCACCGGACGCCGAAAGACGTCGGTCGCCCGCGTGCGCCTCATGGCCGGCGAGGGCGAGATCGTCGTCAACGGCCGGTCGCTGGAGCAGCACTTCGGCAACGCCGTGTCGGAGGGCGACCTCCGGATGCCCTTCCGGGTGACGGGGACCGAGGGCCGCTACAACGCCATGGTCAAGGTCGAGGGGGGTGGCGTCACCGGCCAGGCCGGGGCCATCCGCCACGGCATCGCCCGGGCCCTCCTGAGCGTCGATCCCGAGGGCTACCGCCTGCCGCTCCGCCAGGCCGGCTTCCTGACCCGCGACCCGCGGATGAAGGAGCGCAAGAAGTACGGCCTCAAGCGGGCGCGCAAGGCGCCGCAGTACACGAAGCGCTGACCAGTCGGGCGCCCCAGGCGGGGCGCCCGCTCCGTTTCCGGCGGCCGCGATGACCGAGACGCTGTTCGAACGCTACAAGGAGTCCCTGCGGGCCGGCCACGTGTCGGTCGTGCGCGGACGTCTCGATGATGCCGCCGCGGCCTATCGCGAGGCGATCGCCCTCGCCCCCGACCGGGCGGTGCCCCACTGCGCCCTCGGGGGCGTCCACCTCCGGCTGGGCGACCCCGAGGCGGCGCTGGCGGCCTACGACGCGGCGCTCGCCATCGCCCCCGACGACGACCCGGCGACGCTCGGCAGAGCCCAGGCCCTCGTCGTCCTGCGCCGCACCGCCGACGCGGCGACGACCTACGATCATCTCGCCGACCTCCGGGACGACCGCGATCGCCCGGCCGATGCGGTCGAGGCAGCCCGGCGTGCCCTCGCGATCGAGCCGACGGACGCCAGACGGGCGCGCCACGCGGCTCTCGTCGAGCGGCTGGCGGCGACGACCGCCGGGGCGGAGGGCGGCGCGGCTGCCGCCGAGCCGGCCACGGCCGCGCCGGAGCCCCCCGGCCCGGATCCCGAGGTGCTCGTCGTCACCGTCGAGGAGGCGGCCGCGCGAGGGGACGCGGACGCCGCCGCGGCCGCGGCGCTGACGGCGGCCGCGGCGTACCGGGCCCAGGGGCACGTGGCCGCGGCGTTCGACGTCTGCCTCCAGGGGATCAGCGCCCGTCCGGCCGACGTGGAGCTCCACCTCTTGCTCGCCGACCTTGCCGCCGGCCGCGGCTGGACCGCCCAGGCGGGCGACACGTACGCGAACCTGCTCCGCCTCGCCGAGCTCGACCGGGACGAGGCGCTCGGCGCGGTCATCCGCGGCGTCGCGGCGGAGCGCCTGCCGGGCGATCCCCGCTTCGGCCCCGCCTGAGCTCCCGATGGCCGGCCGGGGATGTCCCCCGGAGGTCCGGGAGGCCGGTGCTACACTCACCGGACGATGTCGGAGCTCCTCGAGTCGTTCGTCGGCCAGATCCGGCTGACCACGCTCATCGACATCGGGCTGACCGCTGTCGTCATCTACTGGGTCTTCAGCCTGATTCGCGGGACCCGGGCGGTCCGGCTCGTGATCGGCGTGAGCGTGATCCTCGTGATCTATGCGCTGGCCCAGGCGGCCGGCCTGCGGCTGTTCACCCAGCTGCTCCAGGCCGGCGCGGTCGTCGGCCTGTTCGCGCTGGTCGTCGTCTTCCAGCCGGAGCTGCGCCGCGGCCTCGAGCGGCTCGGGCGGGTCGGCTCGTTCGCCTGGGTGCTGTCTCCGGCCGATCAGCGGACGGCGGATCGGGTGGCCGCCACCGTTGCCCGCGCCGCGACCCGCCTCGCCGCCGTGCGCGCCGGCGCGCTGATCGTCATCGAGCGGGAGACGGGCTTGGAGGAGATCGCCGAGACCGGCGTCATGATCCACGGCGACCTGACGTCCGACCTGGTCGAGGCCCTGTTCATCCCGCGAGGCGCCCTCCACGACGGCGCCGTCATCGTGCGCGGAGAGACGATCGTGGCCGCCGGCGCCCTCCTGCCGCTCGCCGAGACCACGCTGCAGGCCGAGCGCTACGGGACCCGCCACCGGGCGGCGCTGGGGATCACGGAGCAGACCGACGCCGTGGTGGTCGTCGTCTCCGAGGAGACCGGCCAGGCCAGCCTCGTCGAGCGCGCCCGGATCCGGCGCAACCTCGACGAGGCGCAGCTGACGCGCTCGCTCACCGCGCTCCTGCGGCCGGAGCGCCGCGGCGACGCCATCCGCGACCGGCTGGGCCGGCCGGGTTCGCCGGCCGGGGGCCTGCGGCGGGCGATGCTGGGGAACCTCGGTCGCCCCACCCGGGAGGTGGTCGCCGAGGAGCCGCGTGACGACGCCCCCGGCGCCGCCGCCGGCGCGGGCCGCTGACGCCCGTGCGGACCCTCGTCGGCTTCGTCGTCCGCAACTGGCCCCTCAAGATCGCGGCCATCCTGCTCGCGACGCTGCTGTACGCGGGCCTCATCGTCTCCGCCTCGGCCGAGACCTTCCGGGGGCGGATCCCGGTCGAGATCCTCAAGCAGCCCGATTCCACGTACGTCCTCGGCGACCTGGAGGACGTGACGACGGTCCGCTACCTGGCCCTCGGGTCGGATCGCCCCCAGGTCACCTCGTCGACGTTCACCGCCACCGTCGACCTGTCGGGCGTGGAAGCCGTGGCGGGCGCGCCACCGGTGAGCGTCCCGGTGGTCGTCCGGTCGATCGACCCGGCCATCCAGGTGATCGACTTCTCGCCCTCGCGCGTCGCCGTGCGCCTCGACCCGGTCGTGTCGCGCGACGTCCCGGTGCGGGTGGACCTCGGCACGGTCCCGCCCGGCCTCGATGTCCGTCAGCCGGTCGTCTCCGAGGACACCGCCACCGTCTCGGGGCCCGACTCCTTCGTGCGGCTCGTCGTCGCGGCGCTGGCACGCGTCCGGCTCGACCCGTCGGGGCTGGACGTGAACGAGACCGTCGGCCTCCAGCCGGTGGACGCGATCGGCGAGGTCGTTGACGGCGTGGACGTCCAGCCCAGCTCGGTCCGCGTCACCATCCAGATCGGGAGCCAGCTGGCGACCCGGACGCTGCCGGTGAACCCCGTCGTGACGGGCACGCCGGACCCGGCCGTCCAGATCACCGCGGTGGAGGTCCAGCCCGTCCTGGTGACCGTCGAGGGCGAGGCGGACGCACTGGCGGGCATCGTCTCGATCAACACGCGGCCCGTGTCGATCTCCGGGGCCACCGCCGACGTCGAGACCGCGGTCGGCCTCGACCTGCCGAGCGGCGTCGCGGCCCTCGGCGTCGACCAGGTGCGCGTCACGGTGACCATCCGCCCCCGCACGGGGACACGCACCTTCGAGGTCGGCCTCGAGATCGTCAACGCGAGCCCGGACCTCGCGTATCTCCCCGCCGTCGACCGCGTGCTGCTGACCATCGGCGGCACGGTCGAGGCGCTCGACGCGGTCGACCCGACTCGCATCACCGCCCGGCTCGACGTCGCCGGGCTCGGTCCCGGCACGAGCGCCGTGGCGGCGACGGTCCAGCTCCCGGCCGGCGTCACCCTCGTCTCCACGTCCCCCCAGGAGGTATCAGTGACCGCGACTCCCCTCGTCACGCCCACGCCGGCGGCCACCCAGCAGGCGGCGCCGACCCCGGCTCCGACACCTACCCCCGCCCCGTGACGATGGGACGCCTCTTCGGGACGGACGGGATTCGCGGCATCGCCAACGTCGATCTCCGGGGGCCGCTGGCGTATGCCCTCGGTCGCGCGGTCGCGTACGAGCTCGCCGGGGCGGGCGGGTCCCTGGTCGTCGGCCAGGACACCCGGCGCTCAGGGGGCATGCTCGTGGCGGCGATCGCCGCGGGTGCCGCCAGCCTGGGGAGCGACGTGCACGTGGCCGGGGTCCTCCCGACGCCGGCGCTCGCCTACCTGGCCGGGTCGGGGACGTTCGCCGCCGGCGTGATGGTGTCCGCCTCCCACAACCCGGCCGACGACAACGGCCTCAAGGTGCTCGACAGCCGGGGCCTCAAGCTCGACGAGCCGGCCGAGAACGCCCTCGAGCAGCTCATCTGGCGGACCGAGGAGCTCGGCGGCCCGCGGAACGCCGGGATCGGCCGCGTCGTCGCGGCCCCCGGCCTTGCCGACCGGTACCGGGAGAACCGTGGGCGCCTCGCCCGCGCGACGCCCTGCGATCTCCACATCGTCCTCGACTGTGCCAACGGCGCCGGCGGCGCGACCGCGCCCGAGATCCTGGCGGCCACCGGCGCCCGCATCGACGTGATCCACAACGAGCCCGACGGCGTGAACATCAACGCCGGCTGCGGTGCCACGGCCCCCGCGTCGCTCGCCGCCGAGGTGGTTGCCCGCGGTGCCGACCTCGGCTTCGCCCTCGACGGCGACGCCGACCGGCTCGTGGTCGTCGACCGGCACGGGCTGGTCGTCGACGGCGACCAGCTCCTCGGCGTCTGCGCCCTCGACCGGCTGGCACGGGGAGCCCTCCCGGGCGGCATCCTCGTTGTGACCGTCCTCTCGAACGGCGGCCTGGAGGCGGTGCTCCAGGCCGCCGGCGGCCAGCTCGTCCGCACCCCGGTCGGCGACAAGTACATCCTCGAGGGGATGCAGGTGACGGGCGCCGGCCTCGGCGGCGAGAAGAGCGGCCACGTCATCGTGCTGGAGCACACGAGCTCCGGCGACGGCGTCGTCACGGGCCTCGAGCTGCTGGGGATCCTCGGCCGCACGGGTCGCCCCATCGACGAGCTCGCGGCGGCGATCCCGCTCTTCCCCCAGCAGCAGCGCGCCGTCCCGGCCCGCCGCAAGGAGCAGTGGGAGGCGGACCCGGTCCTCGGGGCGGCGATCGAGGAGGCGCGCGAGAGGCTCGGGACGGGCGGCCGGGTCCTCGTCCGGCCCTCGGGCACGGAGCCCGCGCTGCGGATCATGGTCGAGGGCGCCGATGCCGCCGTGGTCGCCGAGCTGGCCGATGGGCTGGCTGCCCTGGCGGGCGAGCGCCTACACTAGTCCCCCGGCGGGCGCCGGCGCGGATGCCCGGCGGGCGCCGGCGCGGATGCCCGGCGCAACGGAGCCGGCGCGGATGCCCGGCGCAACGGAGGTGGGTTCAGGCGCATGTGCGGAATCGTCGGCTACACCGGATACCGTGCCGCGGGCCCGATCCTGATGGAGGGGCTGCGGCGCCTGGAGTACCGGGGCTACGATTCGGCCGGGATCGCCCTCGTGACCGAGTCGGGCGACATGTTCGTGGAGAAGCGGGCCGGCAAGCTGGCCAACCTCGCCACGGCCATCGCCGATCGCACGCCGGGCGCCGGAATCGGCCTCGCGCACACGCGCTGGGCGACGCACGGCCGGCCCAACGACCTCAACGCGCACCCCCACGTGGACTGCACCGGCGATATCACGGTCATCCACAACGGGATCATCGAGAACTTCCGCGAGCTTCGTGACGGGCTCGAGGCGCGTGGCCACGTCCTCTCCTCCGAGACCGACACGGAGGCCCTGGCCCATTTGGTCGAGGAGGCCTACCGCGGCGACCTTGCCGCGGCCGTGCGGGAGGCGCTCGCCCGGGCCGAGGGGGCGTACGCCGTCGCCGTCATGCACCGCCGCGAGCCCACGCGCCTCGTCGGCGCCCGGAAGAACGTGCCGCTCGTCGTCGGGATCGGCGACGGGGAGATGTTCCTCGCCTCGGACGTGGCGGCGATCCTGGCTCATACGAAGCGGGTGGTCTTCCTCGAGGAGGGCGATGTCGTCGACCTGCGGCCGTCGGGCATCACGGTCACGGACGTGGCGGGCACGCCCCTCTCGCGCCCCGTGGTCGAGATCGCCTGGAGCGCCGAGGCCGCCGAGAAGGGCGGCTTCGAGCACTTCATGCTCAAGGAGATCCACGAGCAGCCCCAGGCCCTGCGCCAGTGCGTGGCCGGGCGCGTGGCGAGCGATGGAACGCTCCGGGTGGAGGAGCTGGCCCCGCTGGCCGACGTCCTGCGCACGATCACCCGCGTGGAGCTCGTCGCCTGCGGGACGGCCTCCTACGCGGCCCTCGCCGGCGCGGCGCTGATCGAGAAGTGGGTCGGCATCCCGGCCCGCGTGACGGTCGGCTCGGAGTTTCGCTACAGCCCGCCGCCCCTCGACGCGACGACGCTCCTGATCGCCGTGACGCAGTCGGGGGAGACCGCGGACACGATCGCCCCGACGCGCTATGCCCGCGAGCAGGGCTGCCCGATCATCGCCGTGACCAACACGGTCGGGTCGGCGATCACCCGCGAGGCCGACGCCGTCCTCTTCCTGCAGGCCGGGCCCGAGATCGCCGTGGCCGCGTCCAAGACCTTCACGACCCAGGTCGCCACGCTGGTGATGGTGGCGGCAGCGATCGCCCGCGCCCGGGGCGCGCTCGCCATCGAGGAGGAACGGGCGCTCGTCGCCGCCCTCCGGGCGCTTCCCGACGCCGCCCAGGGGGCCCTCGACGCCAGCGCCGGCGTACGCGACCTCGCCCGGCGGTACGTCAACAGCCGCGGCTTCATGTTCGTCGGGCGGGGGACCTCCTACCCGGCCGCACTCGAGGGCGCCCTCAAGCTCAAGGAGGTCAGCTACGTCCACGCCGAGGGCTACGCGGCCGGTGAGCTCAAGCACGGCCCGATCAGCCTGCTGGACGCCGAGTGCCCGTTGGTGGCCGTCGCGACGCGGTCCTCGGTCTACGACAAGCTCATGAGCAACGTGATGGAGGGTCGCGCGCGCGACGCGCGCGTCATCGCCGTCGCGACCGAGGGAGACGCGCAGATCGGGCGTTTCGCGGACGACGTGCTGTGGGTCCCGGACACGCTGGAGGCGCTCGGCCCGGTCCTGGCGATCATCCCGCTCCAGCTGTTCGCCTACTACACGGCCGTCGCGCGCGGCACGGACGTCGACCAGCCGCGCAACCTGGCGAAGTCCGTCACGGTCGAGTAGGCGGGCCCGTGGACGCCACGTCGCCGATCCCGGCCGGGACGGCCGAGCTGGGTCTCGACATCATCCGCGTCGACCGGATCCGCGAGGCACTCGAGCAATTCGGCGACCGTTTCGTCGAGCGCGTCCTCACGCCGGCCGAGTCGCGCTACGTGCGGGGCCGGCCCGAGACCTTCGCCGGGCGCTGGGCGGCCAAGGAGGCCGTCAGCAAGGTGCTGGGGCTCGGCGTCCGCGGGATCGGCTGGCGGGACATCGAGATCGAGCGGCTGCCCACCGGCCAGCCGGCGGTGAGGCTGCACGGGCGGGCCGCCGCCCGCGCCGACCAGCTCGGCCTCGAGCGGGTCGCCGTCAGCATCACCCACGAGCGGGAGTACGCACTCGCGATCGCCTTCGGCATCCGCCACGCCGGGGGGCGGTACGTCCTGCCGCCGGACATCGACGCGCGCCTCGACGAGCGCGAGACCGCGCTCCTGCGGCGCATGGATCGCCTGCGCGTGCTCGCCGCCGAGGCAGCCGCGCTCGAGGCGGGACGCCACGCCGGAGGCGCTCGGGAGGCGGCCGGTGACTGAGATCGAACGGCTCGACGAGCGCATCGCCGCGGCGCTGCTGCCGGCCCGGCCCGTCCGCGGCCACAAGGGCACGTTCGGCAAGCTGCTCGTCGTCGCCGGGTCGCTCGACTACGCCGGCGCGGCGCTCCTCGTCTGCCGGGCCGCCGGGCGAGCCGGGGCCGGCCTCGTGACGCTGGCGGTGCCCGAGTCGCTCCAGCCGCTGTTCGCGGCGAAGGTCGTCGAGGCGACCACGATGCCGCTCGTCGAGGACGACGTGGAGGAGGTCGACCCGGAACCCGCGCTGGCGCGGATTCTCGACCACGACCACGACGCGCTCGTCATCGGCCCCGGCCTGCGCCCGTCGCTGGCCACCGGCGAGCTGGTGCGGGGCGTGCTCGGCCCGGCGGCCGGCGAGGACGCCTGTGCGGCCGTCGTCGATGCCGAGGCGCTGCGGACTCTCGCCGCGGAGGACGGCTGGTGGGAGGGCGTCCGCCGGTCGGCGGTCCTGACCCCCCACGCGGGGGAGTTCGCCCGCCTGCGCGCCGCCTCCGGGATCTCGCCCGGCGCGGACGGCGACCTCAACGAGGACGACGAGGCCCGTCGCGAGGCGGCCCAGGACGCGGCCACGACCTGGGGGCACGTCGTGGTGCTCAAAGGGGCCCACACGGTGATCGCCGCGCTGGACGGCAGCGTGGCGTGCGCGCCGTTCGAGAACCCCGGGCTCGCCACGGGCGGGACCGGCGACGTCCTGGCCGGCACGATCGGTGCGCTCCTGGCGCAGGGCCTCGACCCGTACGCCGCGGCGCGGCTGGGGGTGTACCTGCACGGCATGGCCGGCGACGCCGTGCGTGCCCGGGTCGGGGATGCGGGCCTCCTCGCCGGGGACCTCCCGCTCGAGATCGCCCTCGCCCGCCGGAGCCTCGCCGCACGCGCGGAGCGGAGTGCCGCCGGCGCGAGCGTCGGCTTTCGGGCTTCTTCCCCCACCCAGCCGGCCGACCGCGGGTGACCGGGCCCGGCGCCGCCGGCGCCGCCCCGATCGAGGCGCGCCTCCGGTCCGCCGGACTCCCGCCCCTGCCCCGGACGGCGTGGCTGGAGATCGACCTCGACTGCCTGGCCGGCAACGTGGCCGCGATCCACACGGCGCTTCCCGCCGGCGTCGCCCTCGAGGTGGTGGTGAAGGCCGACGGCTACGGCCACGGCGCCGTCCCGATCGCCTGGGCGGCCCTCGCCGCGGGCGCGCGGGGCCTTTGTGTGGCAACCCTGGACGAGGCCCTCGAGATCCGCCGGGCGGGCGTCACGGCCCCCATCCTCGTCCTGTTCCCGATCCCCCCGGCGGCCGCGCCGGTCGCCGCGCGGGCCGGGATCTCGATCGCCGCGGGCGACGCGGGCCTCCTCGCCGGCGCCCTCGCGGCGTACGCCGCCGCTCGTCGCCGCGCGCGCCGAGAGCTCCCGGCGCTGGGTGTCCAGATCGCGCTCGAGACCGGGCTGGGCCGCGACGGCCTCGCGCCGGACGAGGCCGTCGCGGCCGCTCGTCGCATCGCCGCAGCCCCGGGAGTCGAGCTCCGGGGGGCCTGGTCGCATCTCCAGGCGCCCGCCGACCGGGCCCGCACCGACGACCAGGTGGAGCGCTTCGCGGTCGCCCTCGCGCGGCTCGCAGCGGCGGGGGTCGTCGTGCCGCATCGCCACGTGCTCGCGACCGGCGGTCTGCTCGCGGTCGAAGGGCTCGTCGGCGGAGAGCGCCCCGTCTTCGACGGCCTGCGCGTCGGGCTGGCCGCGTACGGGATCGTGCCCGAGGACCTCCCGATCGGCGCCGCGGCGACGGGCATCCACGCGGACCTCCGGCCGGTCCTGTCGCTCCGGGCGCGCCCGATCCGCGTCGCCGACCTGCCGCCCGGCACCGGCATCAGCTACGGGCCGACCTTCATCACGACCCGTCCGAGCCGCATCGCCAGCCTGCCCCTCGGCTACGCCGACGGCTGGACCCGGAACCTGTCCAACCGGGCGACGGCCATCGTGCGCGGCGTGCGGGTCCCGCTCGTCGGCAACGTGGCCATGGACGCCGTCATGGCGGACGTCACCGACGTCCCGGGACCGCCGGTCACGCCGGCCGACGAGTTCGTCTTCCTGGGGCGCCAGGGGGACGACGAGATCACCGCGGCGGAGCTGGCGCAGGAGCGCACCACGATCAGCTGGGAGGTCGTCGCGGCGATGGCTCGGCGCCTGCCCCGGGTGTACACTTCGCGCGCCGTGCCGGTCGGAATCCGCACGCTCACGGAGGATCGGGGGACATGGCGCACCTTGCGCTCTGGAACGGCGACATCTGCGACCTCGAGGTCGATGCCATCGTGAACCCCGCGAACGACACGCTCTGGATGTCGACCGGTGTCGCCGGCGCGATCAAGCGCCGGGGTGGGGACGCGATCGAGTTCGCCGCGGTTCGCCAGGCACCCGTCCCGCTGGGCAGCGCGATCGTCACGGGCGCCGGGAGCCTGGCCGCGCGCTGGGTGATCCACGCCGTCTCCCTCGACCACCAGCGCCGGACCAGCGCGGAGATCATCGAGCGGGCCATCCGGAGCGCCCTCACCCGCGCCCGCGAGCTCGGCGTCGAGACCCTCGCGATCCCTGCGCTCGGCACCGGCGTCGGGGGCTTCCCGCTCGACGAGGCCGCCCGCATCACGGTCGACACGGTGCGTGCCGAGGTGGGCCGGCTGCCCCAGCTCCAGACCGTGACCTTCGCCCTCCGCGGTGCCGCCGCCTACGAGGCCTTTCGCGCCGCGTTGGCCGCCCCCGCGTCCGCACCCTCGCCGGGCGGCCGGGCATGACCGGGGTCGCCGGCGAGTTCCCGACCCCCGAGCGCCGCGCCGAGCTCGTGGAGGAAGTGGCGCGCGAGATCCTCCTGCACGGCATGACCGGCCCGGCGATGCTCTTCCTGCAGGCAAGCATGCCCGACGGGATGGTGCCGGGCAGCGCGATGCTCTTCTTCGACCCCGTCCTCCGCCGGCTCTTCGGCGGCGAGAACGCGCCGGCGGCGGCCATCCTCGCGGACGAGCTCGGGATCGAGCAGCTCATCGACCGGCTCGAGGAGCTCGACGAGGACCTGAGCTGGGACGCGTGATCCACGCCCCTGTCCCGGGGACTGCGCCCGGGGCGGCATCGCCGCGGGCGGCGGGCCCGCGGGGCGACCTCCTCGTGACCCTGGACCGGGGTTCTGCCACCTGCGCCGCGGGGCTCGTCGGACGGGTCGAGGGACGCTGGCGCCTCCTCGTCGCGACGGCCGTGCCCGCCGCAGCGGATCCGGAGGCCCTTCTCGCGGTCCTTTGCGACAGGGTTCGCGCCGCGGAACCCGCGCTCGCGGACGGCGTCGGGCTTGGGCCTGTCGGCGCGGAACCGCGGGCGGCGCTTCCGCGGATCGAGGCCGTCGGAGGCCCGGCCCCGCAGGCGGCCGTCCTGGCCGCGACGGAGGAGACGCGCCGCCGCCTCGAGGTCGATGTCGCCGCCGCCGGCTGGCGCACGGTCGGCGCGAGTTCCGAGCTCGACGACCCGCTGGCGGCGACCCGCCTGGCCACGCGGCCCGACATCACGACGCTCGTCGTCGGGACGGGCGATCCGGCGAGCGCCGACGAGCGGGACCTCGTCGGTGAGCTCGTGGCCCTCGCCGCAGGCGTGGCGGAGCGCCGGCCCGACCTGCGCGTCGTCCTGGTCGGCGCGGCCGCAGCCCGCGCCGCAGACTTCCCCCTCGCCATCGAGGTGCTGCCGGTCCCCCGACCTCACGGCGATCCGGCGACGGACCTGCGGGCGATCCTCGCCGCCCAGCGGGCGGGCCCGGGCGATCCGCGCCAGGCGCTGGCGGCCGTGACGGCGACGATCGCCGAGGTGCTCGACCTGCGCGTGGAGCTCCTCGATATCGGGATGAGCGGCGCCCTGCGCGTCCGGGCGGAGCCCGCCGCCCGGACGGGGGCGCCCGCGCAGGTCGTCGCCATGGAGGTTCCGACCGCGGCCCTGGGGCAGGCCGACGACGACGCGGCGCTCGATCGCGTCGAGGCGTGGACGACCCTCGGAATCGACCGCGCGCGGCTCCGGGACCGGCTCGCGGAGCTGCGCCTTGCCCCCTGGGCCGACCTCGGCGGCGAGGGTGCCCTGCTCAGGGCGGCGGCGCTGCGAGCCGCGCTCGAGCGCCTCGCGGAGGCGACCGCAGCCGAGCTCGGGGGGCCGGCCCCGGACCTCGTGGTCCTGGCGGGCGGTGCCTGGTCGGCCATCCCGGCGCCGGCGGCGCTCCTCGTCCTCGCGGACGGCCTGCGGCGGCCGGGGGTCGTCCAGGTGGCCCTCGACCCGGCCCGCCTCCTCGCTCCGCTCGGGACGATTGAAGACCAGGACGAGCGGCGCCGGGTCCTTCGCGACCTGGCCGCCGATGCCCTCGTGTCGGTCGGCACGCTCGCGGTCGCGAAGGGTGTCCGGGGCAGCCGACAGGCGGGCCACCTCCGGCTGGCCTCCGGCGAGACGCCCGTCGACCTGGAGCTGGCGGCCGGCAGGCTCGCCCTGATCGACCTGCCGCCCGGCGCGTCCGGGGAGGCCAGCCTCGCGTTCCGCTCGCCGGTCGACCTCGGCGTCCGCGGCCGGCGCTTCGCCGTCCCGGTGACCGGCGGCCTCGCCGGCCTCGTCGTTGACCTGCGCGACATCCCGTTGCGGCTCCCGGAGCGCGTCGACGCGCGCCGCGACCTCCTCGCCAGCTGGGAGGCAGCGCTGTGGCCGGAGCGCGACCGGTGAGCGGCCTGGCTCTCGTGCCGCCGCGCCCCCTGGTCGTCGAGCGACCCCTCGTGCGGGTCCCGCTGCTGCCGGGCGACCGCCTCGTGGCATCGGTCGGGACGCACGTCGTCGCCGGCGACCTGCTGGCGGAGCGCGTCCGCGATCCGCGGCTCATCGAGAGCGGCGATGGCGAGCACGATCCCGGGACCTCGCACCCGGGGTCCTGGATCCCCGCCGAGCCGGGTCGTCGGGGCACCGCCCCGGCCGGGGAGCTCCTCTTCGAGCACGAAGGCCGGCGCCGGATCGCGACGGGCCCCCACCCCGACCTGGTGGCCGCCCCGGGCGCGGGCCGCGTGTCGGCGATCCGGCCGGGCGTGGAGATCGTCCTCGAGCTCGAGGGGATCGGGATCCCGGGCAGCGAGATGCTCGGCGATCCCGGGCACGGCCGGCTGGCGCTCTTGGCGGGCGAGGGAGACGGACGGATCCCGCTCGACGTCGCTCACGCCGGCGCGATCGTCGTCTTCCCGGGACGCGCCGACGCCGAGACCCTGACGCGGGCGCGAGCGATGGGCATCGCAGGGGCCGTGGTGCCGGCGCTCGCCGAGCGCGACCGGCGCGACGTCGTCGCCTCCGAGGCCCGCCAGCGGGCCGGCCTTCATCGCCTCGCCCCCTTCCCGGTGCTCGTCCTCGACGGATACCTGCGCCACTCCCTCGCAGGCCCGCTGCGCGAGATCCTCGCGAGCCTCGCGAACGCCGAGGTCGGGCTCGTGGGCGGGCCGCCGATGCTCGTCACGACCGCGGCCGAGGGCGGTGTCCCGCGGCCGGAGGCGGAGCACGTCCGGGTGCGCGGTGGTCCCGAGGCGGGGCACGAGGGCCGGTTCCTGGGCCTCGCCGGGCCCTGGCGTCTGTCGGGCGGCGTGGTCGCCGAGGCGTGCCGCGTCCAGCTCGACGACGGCCGCGCCGTCGTGATCGCGCTGGGCGACCTCGAGCGCTTCGTCTAGGAGGCCGACCGAGGGCTGTGGCCCGCGCGCCGCGGGTCGCGCGCCGCGGGTCGCGCGCCGCGGGTCGTGGATCGCGGGCGGGTCGTCCGACCCCCGCGCTTCTAGTAGGCTCTGGCGGTGACACGGACCTCCGCCGCCATCCGGCAGACCAGCCCCTCGGCCGCCGCCACCCGCGCCCTCGGCGAGCGCCTGGGCATGGCCGCCGCACCCGGCGACGTGGTCGCCCTCGTGGGCCCGCTGGGCGCCGGCAAGACCGAGCTGGCGCGCGGGATCGCCCGCGGCCTCGACGTCGAGGAGCCGGTCTCGTCGCCGACGTTCGTCCTGGTGGCCGAGCACGCCGGCCGGGTCACGCTCTTCCACGTCGACTGCTACCGGCTCGACGGCGCGGCCGACGCCCTGGCCGCCGGCATCCTCGACGAGCGCTCGGCGGAGGGCGTTACCGTGGTGGAATGGGCCGACCGGATCGGCGCGGCCCTGCCGCCGGGACGCCTGGAGATCACGATCGACGGCGCCGGGGACGATCCGCGCACGCTCAACCTGCGGGCGACGGACGCGCGCCACGCGCGCCTGCTGGAGGCCGTGGCGTGAGCGGCCCGCGGCCCGCGCCCTCCGCCCGGCCCGCGCCTGCCGCGCAGCCCGTGACCGGCGCCCGGCCCGCGCCGCTGCTCGCGATCGACACGGCCACCACGACGGCCGTCGTCGCGCTGGGCGCCCGCGACGGGACGCTCCTCGCCGCCGAGACGTGGGAGGCCGGGCACCGCCACGCGGAGGAGCTCCTCGCGCGGATCGCGCGCCTGCTGGACGGCGCCGGGATCGGGCGCCCCGGCCCCGGGTCGCTGGCCGGCGTGATCGTCGGGACCGGGCCGGGCGGCTTCACCGGGCTCCGGGTCGGGCTGGCAACCGCGCGCGGGATCGCTCGGGCGAGCGGCGCACCGCTCCTCGGCGTGCCGACGGGGGTGACCCTGGTCGCCGCGGCCCGAGCGGCCGGTGCCGTGCCGCCGGGCGCGGCCGTGGCGATCCTCTTGCCGGCCGGCCCGGCGGGGCGTTACCTCGTCCGGGACGGCCACGCGCAGCTCGCGCCCGCGGACGACGCCGTGGACGGCTCGGACGCCCTGCTCGGCGGGAACACCGCGGATGCCCCGCTCGCCCCGGCCGGTCGCGGCGTCCCCACGGACCCGGTGGCCGGTGTCGTCCTGGTTGCCGTCGACCTTGCCGGGAGGGCTCCCGCCGACGCTGTTGCCCGGGGCGTTGCGGCACGTGACGGCCTGGCGGCGGCGCTCGTGGCGCTGGGCGCGGCGCGCCTGCGGGCGGGGGAGGACGACGGAGCCACGCTGGCGCCGGAGTACGTCACGTTGCCCCGGGGCGTGGCGGCGGTCGCAGGGGAGGTGGCATGGTCGCCCGCCCGCCCGTGAGGATCGCCATCGAACGGATGACGCACGCCGACCTTCCCGCCGTGCAGGCGATCGAGAAGGCGAGCTTCACCACGCCCTGGCCGTCCTACGCATACCGCAACGAGCTCGAGACGAACCGCCTTGCCCACTACCTCGTCGTCCGGGCCGGGCGGGAGGTGATCGGCTATGCCGGCGTCTGGCTCATGGTCGACGAGGCGCACGTGACGACGTTTGCCGTGGCGCCCGCGTGGCGCCGCCGGCGCATCGGCGAGCGCCTGATCCTGGCCCTCCTCGACCTGGCCATCGCGCGCGGCGCCCGCGAGGCGACGCTCGAGGTGCGGCTCTCGAACCTCGGGGCGCGCCGGCTCTACGAGAAGTACGGCTTCCGCCCGGTGGGCATCCGCCCGCGCTACTACAGCGACGACCACGAGGACGCCCTCATCATGACGACCGAGCCGCTCGAGGCGCCGGCGATGACGGCTCGCCTGGTGAGGCGGCGGGCCGAGCTGGCAGCCTTGCCGGATCCGGAGGCACCGACGTGAGCGCCGGCGTGAGCGGCGGCACGGGCGGCGGCGGCCCGGCCCGCGGCGTGAGCGCCGGCCTGGGGGGCGGCGGCCTTCTCCTCGCCGTCGAGTCCTCCTGCGACGAGACCGGGGTCGCCCTTCTCGACGGTCCCCGCCGGATCGTCGCGCAGGCGGTCGCGAGCCAGGTCGCGCTGCACGCCGGGACCGGGGGGATCGTGCCGGAGGTCGCGGCGCGGGCGCACCTGCGCTGGATCGACCCGGCCCTCGACGAGGTCCTCGAGGCGGCCGGCGCGACGCTGGCCGACGTCGGCGGCGTCGCCGTCACGGTGGGCCCGGGGCTCGTCGGCTCGCTGCTCGTCGGGCTCGCGTACGCCAAGGCGGTCGCCTGGTCGCTCGACGTGCCTCTCGTCGGCGTCAACCATCTGGAGGGCCACCTGTACGCGGCCTGGCTCCTCGACCCGGGCGAGGCCGAGCGACCCGAGCCGGCCTTCCCGCTCGTCGCGCTCGTCGTGTCGGGTGGCCACACGTTCCTCGTCGAGATGCGGGGCCACCTCGCGTACCGGCTCCTGGGCGAGACGGTCGACGACGCTGCCGGCGAGGCGTTCGACAAAGTGGGCCGCCTTCTTGGCCTGGGCTACCCCGGCGGACCGGCCATTGCCGGCGTCGCCGCCCGCGCGACCACCCCGGCCGACCGCCTGCCCCGGGCGTGGCTCGGCGATTCGTTCGACTTCAGCTTCTCGGGCCTCAAGACCGCCCTCCGGCGGCTGGTCGAGGCGGAGCTGCGCTCGGCCGGGCTCCCGCCGGCCGAGGAGGCCGGCCGCCTCCCGCAGGGGCGCATCGCCGCGCTCGCGGCGGCCTTCCAGGAGAGCGTCGTCGACGTGCTGGCCGCCAAGACGCTGCGTGCCGCGGAGGCGACCGGCGCCCGCACGATCGTCGTCGGAGGCGGCGTGGCGTCGAACGCCGCGCTGCGCGCCCGGCTCGCCGCCGGGGCCGCCCCGCTCGGCGTGGACCTGTTGATCCCGCGGCCGGGGCTCTGCACGGACAACGGGGCGATGATCGGCGCTGCCGGCGCCCGGCGCCTCGCTGCCGGGGAGCGGGCCGGTCTCGATCTCGGCGTCCGCGCGTCGTGGCCCCTGGCCCGCCCGGCCGGAGCCCCGTCCTCGCGCCGCCCACCGACGCGCGGGGCCGCTGCCCGCGCCTATGCCGCGGTGCGCGACGCGGAAGCGGACGCGGCGGGGCGGGTCACCTCGTGACCGGGACACCGTGAGCGGGACACGTCTCCCGTGAGCAGCGCGCGGGCGCCGATCCGCCTCGATCCCGGAGCCGTGCGGCGGACGCTGCGCGAGGCCGGCCTCCGGGCCCAGCGGCGCTTCTCCCAGAACTTCCTCGTCGACGTGGAGGTCCTCGAGGACATCCTGGCCGCCGCCGCGCCGGCCCCGGACCGGCGCGTGCTCGAGATCGGTCCCGGCCTGGGGATCCTGACCGGTGGGCTGCTTGGCGCGGGCGCCCGCGTCACCGCCGTCGAGATCGACCGGGGGATGGTCGCCCACCTCCGGGAGGCGTTCGCCCTGGAGCTCGCGGCCGGCACGCTGACGCTCGTGGAGGGCGACGTCCTCGACGAGGACCTGCCGGCCCTGGTCGCCGCCCCGTACGACGTCGTGGCGAACCTGCCGTACCACGTGACGAGCCCCGTCCTGCACCGGCTCCTCGGCGGCGAAGCCGGGCCGCGCCCCGAGCGCTGCGTGCTCATGGTCCAGCGCGAGGTGGCGGAGCGGATCGCAGCCCCGCCCGGCGAGATGAGCTATCTCTCCGTCTTCGTCCAGTACCACGCCGCCGCCTCGGTCGTGCGCCGCGTCCCGCGGGAGGCGTTCGAGCCGGCCCCGGCGGTCGAATCGGCCGTCCTGGCCCTCGACGTGCGGGCCCCCGACGCGCTCGGACGCCTGCCCGCCGCCATGGAGGACAGCCTCTGGCGCCTCGTCCAGGCCGGCTTCCGCGAGCGGCGCAAGATGCTCCACAACGTGCTGCCGCGCCAGCTGCCCGTCGAGCCGGCCACGGTCGCCGCTGCCCTGGAGGCGGCGGGGATCGACGGCGACCGCCGGCCCCAGACGCTTGGGGTGGGGGAGTGGATCGCGCTCCTGGGAGTTCTCGGTCCGATCCCGGAGGATCGTCGCGGGCGGCGGCCGGAGGCGCCCGGATGAGCGACCCCGCCCGAATGAGCGACCCCGCCCGAATGAGCGACCCCGCCCGCCGCGTCACCCCGGTCGTGCGGGTGGCCCCCGCCAAGCTCAACCTGACGCTGGCCGTCGTGGGCCGTCGTGCGGACGGCTTCCACGCGCTCCACTCGGTGATGGCCCCCCTCGACCTCGCCGACCGGCTCGCGCTCAGTCCCGCCTTCGGGCCGCGCGACCGGCTCCACGTCATCGGCCCGGACGGGTCGCCGGCGCCCGATCTCGGCCCCGACGACGACAACCTCGTCCTGCGGGCGATCCGGGCCGCGCGCGAGGCGGTCCGCGCGGCCGGCGAGGACCGGCCGCTCCCGGCGCTGGCGGCGCGCCTCGAGAAGCGAATCCCGGCGGCAGCCGGCCTCGGCGGCGGCTCCTCGGACGCGGCGGCCGCGCTCGACGGGGCGCTGGAGGCCTGGGGCGTCGCGGACGTCGTCGGGCCGGAGGCTCGGGCCTCCATCGCGGCCTCGCTCGGCTCGGACTGCCCCTTCTTCCTCGCGGGCGGCTGGGCGCTGGTCGAGGGGCGAGGGGAGCGGGTCGCTCCGCTGCCGGCCCCGTGGGGCGGGGCTCCCGGCGTCCTGCTCGTGACCCCGGCCATCGCCGTCTCCACCCCCGCGGTGTTCGCCCGGTACGCCGCCGGGATCCGCCCGGCCGGTGGGGCCACGCTTGCCTCGTCGCGCTACCTCGCCGGCGAGCTGCAGGCGGGCCTGGCGACCGCTCGCCTGATGGAGCGCACCGGCGTCCTGTCGGTGGCCAACGACCTCGTTCCGGCCACCGGCGACCTGGTCCCGGCCCTCGTCGCCGCCCGACGGGCGCTCGCCCGGCTGCTGGAGCGCCCGGTCGGACAGTCCGGGTCGGGCCCGACCCTCTGGGCGCTCTCGCCGTCGAAGGCCGACGCGGTGGGCGACGCGGCGATCGTCCGGGCCGCCCTCGCGGAAGGCCTGCTTGCCCTGCCGGGCGGCAGCCCTCCGTTCGTGGCCGCCGCCGCCCTCGTCGGGGTCGAGGCGGCGGCTGCCACCAGCGTCCATCCACACCCCACCCCGTCGCCCTGACAGCACCAAGGAGGATTGCCGTGTCCCGCACCCCCGTCGCCACCTCGCTCGCCCCGGCCGCCATCGGCCCGTACAGCCAGGCCGTCACGGCCAGCGGCTTCGTCTTCTGCTCGGGCCAGCTGGGCCTCGACCCGGCGACGGGTGACTTCGCCGGCCCCGACGTGGAGACCCAGGCGGAGCGGTCGATGACCAATCTGCGCAACGTCCTCGACGCCGTCGGCTGCACCTTCGAGGACGTCGTGAAGACGACGATCTTCCTCGCCGATATGGCCGACTTCGCCGCCGTCAACGCGGTCTACGGCCGCTTCGTCAGCGATCCGCCGCCGGCGCGCTCCACGGTCCAGGTCGCGGCGCTCCCGAAGGGTGGCCGGGTCGAGATCGAGGCGATCGCCCGCCTGCGGGGCTGAGGTCAACCGGGGCGCGGCCGGGGATCGGTTGACGAACCGGCGGGCGCGCCCCTACGATCCCGGCACCACATGACACCCGAACCAGCAACGCCGGGCGGCCGTCGCCCGGACCCGGAGCTCATCGCGCTCACGGGTCGCCCCGCCCCGCGATGACCCGCCCCGTCGCCGTCGTGCTCGCCGGTGGGCTGGGCACGCGCATGAAGTCCGCCACGCCGAAGCTCCTGCATCCCCTGTGCGGGCGCCCGATGCTGGCCTACGTGCTGGATGCCGCGCGCGCAGCCACTGGTGCCGACCCCGTCGTGGTCGTCTCGCCGGCGACCGCCGCCGTGCGCGACGCGTTCCCCTCCGGCGTCGCGTTCGCCGTCCAGGAGCGCCCCGACGGCACCGGTGACGCGCTGCGGGCGGGGCTGGCCGCCGTGCCGGCGGACGCCGACGAGGTTGCCGTGATCAACGGCGACGTCCCCCTCCTCGAGACCGGCCTGGTCGCCGGCGTTCTCGCCCGGCGCCGCGATGCCGGCGCGGCGCTGGCCCTCGTCTCCTTCGATACCTGGGAGCCGGGCCGGCTGGGCCGGGTGATCCGGGCGGCCGACGGGGAGCGGGTCGAGCAAATCGTCGAGGCCAAGGACGCGACCCCCGACGAGCTGGCCGTCGGCGAGGTGAACGCCGGGCTGTACGCGTTCGACGCGGCCTGGCTGCGCGGCGCGATCGGGCGGCTGACGCCCTCGCCGGCCACCGGGGAGCTCTACCTGACCCAGCTCGTGGACCTCGCCGTCGCCGACGGGCGGGCCGCCGTGGCCCTCGAGGCGGCCGACGACGGGACGCTCGACGGGATCAACGACCGGGTCCAGCTGGCCGAGGCGACGGCGATGCTCCGCGAGCGGATCAACGTGGCCTGGATGCGGGCCGGGGTCACGATGCTCGACCCGGCCACGGCGTACGTGGACAGCGAAGTGGCGCTGGCCCCGGACGTCACGCTGCAGCCGAACGTGATCCTGCGCGGCCGCACCCGGATCGGGGAGGGGACCGTGATCGGGGCCGGCAGCCAGGTGATCGACAGTGACGTGGGCCCGCGCTGCCGCGTGTGGGCCAGCGTCCTGGAGCGCTCGACGGTCGAGGAGGGGACCACGATCGGGCCCTTCAGCCACCTGCGCCCGGGCAGCTCGATCGGCCCCGGCGTCGAGATCGGCAACTACGCCGAGATCAAGAACAGCCGGCTCGACGCGGGCGTCAAGCAGCACCACGTGAGCTACCTCGGCGACGCCCACCTGGGCGAGCGGACGAACGTCGGGGCCGGCACGATCACCGCCAACTACGACGGCGTTCACAAGCACCACACCGAGATCGGGAAGGGCGTCTTCCTGGGCGTCGACACGATGCTGCGGGCCCCGGTCACCCTCGGCGACGGGTCGAAGACCGGCGCCGGAGCCGTCGTGACGAGGGACGTCCCGCCGGGCAGGCTCGCGGTCGGCGTGCCCGCCCGCCTGCGCGACCCGCGACCGGCCGGCGAGCCGGCGGACGGCGGCGAGACCGCGTCTGGCCCGGCCGAGCCGGCACCGGACCCGTCACCTCCGCGGGAGGGGGCCTCCTGATGGGCTCCCTCACCGAGGTCCTCATCGTCGTCGGCCTGACCTTCCTCGCCGGGATCTTCGTGGCGGCCGAGATCGCCCTCGTCTCGATCCGCCGCAGCCGGGTCGAGCAGCTGGTGGACGAGCGTCACCGCGGCGCCGCCCGGGTGCGCAAGCTCGTCGAGGACCCGGCCCGCTTCCTGGCCGTCATCCAGATCGCGATCACGTTCATCGGCTTCCTCTCGTCGGCCGTGGCCGCGGTCGCCCTCACCCAGGGGTTCGCCGAGCTGATCTCACAGGTCGAGTGGTTGAAGGGCAGCGCGGACGCGATCGCCATCGTCGGCGTCACGACCCTCCTGTCCCTCTTCTCGATCGTCGTCGGGGAGCTCGTCCCGAAGGCCCTCGCCCTCGCCTTCCCCGACCGGACCGCCCTCCTCCTCGCCGGCCCCGTCGACATCCTGGGCCGGCTGCTCGCCCCGGTCGTGGCGGTGCTCACCGGCCTGACCCGGCTCCTCGTCCGGCCGTTCGGCGCCGACGTGACGAAGGAGGCGCAGATCACCGCGGAGGAGCTCAAGCTCATCGTCGAGCGCGGCGGCGACGAGGGCGTTCTCGAAGCCGAGGAGGAGCAGATGATCCACGCGGTCATCGAGCTCGGCGAGCGCCGCATCCACGAGGTCATGGTCCCCCGCATCGACATCGTCGGGATCGAGGCCGACGTGGACCTCGAGACCGCCGTCGACCGGATCATCGCCGGGGGCCACAGCCGGCTCCCGGTCTGGGAGGGGTCGGTCGACGAGGTGGTGGGGATCCTCTATGCGAAGGACCTCCTGCCGATCCTCAAGGCCGATTCCGGCGAGCGGCCAACCGTCCGGGCGCTCCTCCGGCCGCCCGTCTTCGTCCCGGAGTCGATGTCGATCGACGACCTCCTCCACGAGTTCCAGCGCCGCAAGGTGCACCTCGCGATCGTCGGCGACGAATACGGGGGCACGGCCGGCCTGGTCACGATCGAGGACCTCCTCGAGGAGATCGTCGGCGAGATCCAGGACGAGTACGACGAGGAGGAGGAGATGGTCGTCCGCCTCGACGACGACCGGGTCCGCTTCGACGGGCGGGCCTCGGTCGACGAGCTCGAGGAGGTCTGGGACGATCTCGACCTCGACGAGATGCTCGAGGACCGCGACGAGTACGACACGATCGGCGGCCTCGTCTTCAACCGGATCGGCGGCGTGCCGAAGCCGGGCAACGTCGTGGAGCTCCACGGGGTCACCATCACGGTCGAGTCGACCGACGGGCGCCGCGTGTCGAAGGTGCTGGCGACCCGCGAGCGGCCGAACGACGCTGCCGGGGGCGACGACTCGGACCGCTGACGCGGCCCAGGCGGCGCGGGCCGGGCACGCCGGGCCCGACCGTTGCATCTCGTGCACACAAAGCGACCCGGCTGTCGGGCCGTTGCGGTTCGCGAGGTCGTCGCGTTTCGCCGCACGCGACGCGACGACCGGGCAGCGGTCGAGCGATCTCCACCTCGTCGTCCCAATACGTGGGGCGCAACAACGCGACCAGATTCCCGCTCGGCCTGTCGCTTCTCTTCGTCTCGCGCAAACGGGCGACGGGACTGTGCGCGAGACGCAACGGGACGATCCGGTGGCAGGTAGCCCGTCGCTCGGCGCCCGCGTCCGGGTGATCCCAGCCCGCGCGCGCCCCGGGTGACGCGACGCGACGCGGCGAGGGTCAGGCGGCGATCACGCTCCGCATGATCTGCTCAAGCTTCTCCCGCGCCGCGGGTTGGACGACACCGGCCGCGTCGAGCTGGGCGATCGCCTCGTCGCGCCAGCGGCGGGCCTGCGCCCGCGTGTACTCCTGCGCCCCGGACCGCTCGAGGATGGCCATCGCCTCCGAGATCTCGTCCGGGCTCGGATCCGGATGCGCGTAGAGCTTATCGAGCCGGGCCCGGTCGGTGGCGTCGGCGTGCTCCAGCGCGTAGATGACCGGCAGCGTCTTCTTGTGCTTGGCGAGGTCGGTCGGCTCCTTGCCGGTTGCCTGCTCACGGCCCCAGATGCCCAGCACGTCGTCGTTGAGCTGGAAGGCGAGGCCCAGGGCCCAGCCGAACTGCTTGTAGCGGGTGATGACGTCCTCGTCGTCGGTGGCGAGGAGCGCGCCGGCCTCGATGCTCGCGGAGATCAGGGCCGCGGTCTTGCGCCCGATCATGTCGAAGTAGAGGTCGACGGTCATCGTGATGTCGTGCTCGCCCGTCCAGATGTCGATGTACTGGCCCTCGCAGAGGGCCAGGCACGTCTCGTCGTAGAGGCGCATCAGGCGGAGCACCTTGGCGTCGGAGAACCCGAGCTCGGTGAGCCGGTGGAGCGCGATCCGCGACAGGACGAAGACGGCGTCGCCGGTGTTGATCGCCTGCGGGATCCCGTGCAACGTCCAGAGGGTCGCGCGGTGGCGCCGCTCGCGATCGCCGTCCTCGATGTCGTCGTGGATGAGGCTGAAGTTGTGGCCCAGCTCGACCGCCGCGGCCCCCGGCAGCGCGGGCGCCGTCTCGCCGGTGATGGAGGCGTAGGCGAGGAGGCCCAGGAGCGGCCGCATCCGCTTGCCGGACGACCCGGAGCCGTCGAGGCCCATGTGGTAGCGCACCATCTCGTACATGCCGTGGGTCGACGGGTCGCGATCGACCACGAGGCGAAGGATCTCCCCTTCGACGTCGGCGATCAGCGCGGGCAGATCGAAGTCCACGGAGCCGGGCACGAGCACGATGATAGAGCCTCCGGGTGGTGCGTGGCCGTGGGAACGCGAGCGTTCACCCGGCAGGTTCGTGCCGGTCGTGGCGCCGGATGGTACGGTCCGGGCGTGCCCGACCGCCGCCTCTACGTGACCGACGCCATCGTCCTCTCCCGCTTCGACTACGGCGAGGCGGACCGGATCCTCACGCTGCTGACGCCCGGTCTCGGCAAGATCAAGGCGATCGCGAAAGGCATCCGCCGCCCGACGAGCCGGATCGGGGGCTCGCTCGAGCCGCTGGCCGAGTTGCGCCTCCAGCTGGCGAAGGGGCGCACCTTCGACGTCGTCACGCAGGTGACGATGCAGCACGCCTGGCTGGGGCTGCGGGAGAGCCTCGAGGTGACCGCGACCGCCTGGTACTGCGCGGAGCTCGTGGACCGCTCGCTGGAGGAGCGCCACGCGGCCGAGCCGCTGTACCTGCTGCTGCGCCGGGCCTACGAGCTCCTCGACGCCGGGATGGCCCCCGCGCGTGTCGCCCGCTGGTTCGAGATGCGCCTCTGCGACGAGATGGGCGTCCGCCCCGAGGTGGACCGCTGCGTCGAGTGCGACCGGCTCCTCGACCCCGGCGACGAGGTGCGCTGGATCCCGCTCGTGGGTGGCGTCCTCTGCGGTCGCCACGCAGGCCCGTCGCAGGCGGTCGCCGGGCTCTCCACGGACGCGTTGAAGGTGCTCAAGGCGTACCAGCGGATGGACGTGGAGGGCCTCGCGGGACTCCGGCTCCCCCCCGACGTGGAAGTCGAGGTGGAGCGGGTGATGGGGGAGTTCGTGCGCCACGTGATGGAACGCGACACGCGCTCGCGACGGTTCCTGGAAGAGGTCAAGGCCGGCTACGGTCGAGGACGTGCCCCGGCCGTGCCGCCCGAGCCCAGCGCCCCGGCCGTGCCGCCGGTCGACGGCACCGCGGCGGCCGCGGCCCCCGTGGCCGCGCCTGATCGCGGCGCGGCGGCCGTGGCTGCGCCTCTGGCTGCGCCGGTGGCTGCGCCCGAAGGAGGACCCCGATGATCGATCCGACGACAAGGGCAGGCGCCCGCGCGACCGAGCGCCTCGCACGCGAGCTCATCCTCTGGCTCACGACCGTCACCCCGGGCGGGCAGCCACAGACCTCGCCGGTCTGGTTCCTGTGGGCCGACGGCGAGATCCTCCTCTACAGCCGCGCCGACACGCCGCGCCTCGCGAACGTGCGGGTGAACCCCCGCGTCGTGGCGAACCTCGACGGCGACGGGGAGGGCGGCGACGTCCTCGTGATCGAGGGCGAGGCGCGGATCGTCCACGAGCGCGCGACCCTGGCGGACGTCCCGCCCGCCTACCTCGAGAAGCACGCCGCGAAGCTCGCGTCGCACGGCTGGACGATGGAGAGCATGCTCGTCGACTACCCGGCGGAGATCCGGATCCGTCCGACCCGCGTGCGGACCTGGTAGGCGCCGCGCCGGATCTCCGTGGTCGCCCCGCATCCTGCTACGATCCGCGCGCAACCCTCCCGCCCGGGCCTGCCACGCTCGGGCCAACCGTGGAGCCGCCCCGTGATCGACCCCCTCGACCCGAACGCCGTTGCGCCGTCCGTGCGCGAGCTCGAGACGATCGTCTCGCTCTCCAAGAGGCGCGGCTTCATCTTCCCGAGCTCCGAGATCTACGGCGGAATCAACGCCGTGTGGGACTACGGGCCCCTGGGCGTGGAGCTGAAGAACAACGTCAAGCGGGCCTGGTGGCGCTCGATGGTCCAGGAGCGCGACGACATCGTCGGGCTCGACTCCGGGATCCTGATGCATCCGCAGATCTGGGTGACCTCGGGTCACGTCGCCGAGTTCAACGACCCGATGGTCGAGTGCGCCACCTGCAAGCGGCGCTACCGGGTCGACGAGTTCCCGGGGGCCGAGGACCTGGGCCCGGCGGAGCTGCTCGACCCGGGCATCGTCGCCCGCCTCGGCCTGACCTGCCCCAACGACGGTGGGCCGCTCAGCCCGCCGCGACGCTTCAACCTGATGCTCAAGACGTTTCTCGGCCCGGTCGAGGACGAGGCCGCCGTGGTCTACCTGCGCCCGGAGACGGCGCAGGGGATCTACGTCAACTACCGCAACGTGCGCGACACGGCCCGCAAGAAGATCCCGTTCGGCATCGCCCAGATCGGCAAGGCCTTCCGCAACGAGATCAGCCCCGGCAACTTCGTCTTCCGGATGCGCGAGTTCGAGCAGATGGAGATGCAGTACTTCGTCCGCCCGGAGACCGCGGCCGGCCACTTCGAGGACTGGCTGCCCCGGCGCAAGGCCTGGTACGAGGCCTACGGCGTCACGCCCGAGCGCCTCCGCTTCCGCGAGCACCGGCCCGACGAGCTCGCCCACTACGCCAAGAAGGCGATCGACGTGGAGTACCGCTTCCCGTTCGGCTGGAAGGAGCTCGAGGGGATCCACAACCGGGGCGACTGGGATCTCGGCCGCCACGCCAAGGCGTCCGGCGAGAACCTGGAGTACTTCGACCCGGCGACCGAGGAGCACTTCATCCCCTGGATCATCGAGACGTCGGCGGGGGCCGACCGGGCCGCCTTCACCTTCCTCATCGACGCCTACCGCGAGGAGGAGGTCCGCGGCGAGAAGCGGGTCGTGCTCGGGCTGCACCCGGACCTCGCCCCGTACAAGGTCGCCGTCCTGCCGCTGCTCAAGAAGCGGCCCGAGATCGTCGAGATGTGCCACCGCATCAAGGCCGACCTCAAGCGCCACACGATGGCCGTCTACGACGACACGGCCGCGATCGGCAAGCTCTACCGGCGCCAGGACGAGATCGGGACGCCGTGGTGCGTGACCGTGGACGTCGACTCGCTCGACGACGGCAACGTCACCGTCCGCGACCGCGACGCGATGACCCAGGAGCGCATCGGCGCGGACCAGGTGACGCGCTACATCCTCGACCGCTCGAGGCGGCGCGGCCCTGATCGACGGGATGGGTCAGCCGCGCGCGGCGCGCCTCTGATGGAGGGTGCGGGCCGGCCCCACGCCGTGCGGCTGGAGACCGCCCGCCTGGCGCTCCGGCCGTTCGAGCTCGACGACCTCGAGGTGATGGCCGAGGTTCTCGGCGACCCGGTCTCGATGCGCTTCTATCCGCATCCGTTCTCCCGCGACGAGGCCCGCGCCTGGATCGAACGCAACCGGGCTCGCTTCGATCAGGACGGCCTCGGTCTGTGGGCCATCACGCTTCGCGACACCGGCGAGGTGGTCGGCGACTGCGGGGCGGTGGTCCAGCAGGTCGACGGGTCGGACGAGCTCGAGCTCGGGTGGCACCTCCACCCCGCCCAGCAGGGCCGCGGCTACGCGACGGAGGCGGCGATCGCCTGGCGCGAGCACGCCTTCGCGACGACCGATCGCGACCGGCTCATCTCGCTGATCCTGGAGGACAACGTCCCCTCGCGACGGGTCGCGGAGCGGATCGGCATGACCGTCTGGAAGACGGCCGAGTTCGCCGGCCTGCCGCACCTCGTGTACGCGATCCGCCGCTGAGCGTCGCCGGCGCCCCGGCCCGCGGGAACCTTCCGGCTTTCCGCGACGACATACCATCGAAGGCGCGACGACATCGCCGCGTCGACACCGGGGGGAAGCCGTGGACCAGCGAGAGCTCGTCGAGCGCGCGCGGGAGGGCGATCATGACGCCTTCGCCGTGCTCGCCCGCCTGTTCGTCGCGCGGCTGGACGCGGCAGCCCGACTCATCCTCCGGGACCCCGAGCTCGCGCGAGACGCGGTCCAGGAGGGTTTCATCGGCGCCTGGCGGAACCTTCCGACGCTGCGCGACCCGGATCGCTTCGAAGCGTGGCTCCGCCGGCTCGTCTTCCGCTCCTGCATCGACGCCGTCCGGCGTCGCGGCCGCCGGCCCATCGAGGTCGAGCTGTCGCCGATCGACGCGCCGGCGATCGGCGACATCGCCTCGCTCGTCGCCGATCGCGAGATGCTCGACACCGCCCTGCGGCGGCTCCGACCCGAGTGGCGCGCGGTCGTCGTCCTGCACTACTACCTCGGGATGCCGCTGCCGGACGTGGCGGCGACCCTCGACATCCCGATCGGGACCGCCAAGTCCCGGCACCATCGCTCCCTCGAGGAGATGCGTTTCTCGATCGCCGCCGCTCTCGAACCCCCGCGTTCGCCCGCCACGGGAGGGCACGTCGCATGACCGACCTCGAGCGCCTCGAACCGCGGCTGCCCGAGCTGCTGGCCGACCTGGCGACCGCGCGGGTACCCGACTACTTCGACGACATGCTCCTGGCGACCGCCCGAACTCGGCAGCGGCCCGCCTGGAGCTCCCTCGAAAGGTGGCTTCCCATGGACGTCGCGCTTCCCGCACCGCTCCGGGCGCCATCGTTGCGCCCGCTCCTGATCATCGCGATCCTGGGCATCCTCATCGTCGCTTCAGCGCTGGCCTTCGCGGGCTCCCGGCCCCGACTCCCGGCTCCATTCGGTCCCGCCCGCAACGGCGCGATCCTCTTCAGCACCACCGAGGGCGACATCCTGGCGGCCGATCCGGCGACCGGGGCGACCACGGCGGTCGTCACGGGTCCATCCACATGACCAGGATCCATGGGTGTCGCCGGATGGCCGCCGGTTCCTGTTCCAGCGGGAGTCGGGCAAGGGAACCGCGCTCCTGGTGGCGAACATCGACGGCACCGGCGTCCGGGAGGTCCTGGCCGCGGGAACGCTCGGCAGATGGATCGAGTGGTCGCCGACCGGCGACCGGATCGTCATCAGCGGGTTCGACGCCACGGACCCCGCGCAGATCATCGACGTCGCCGGCGGGTCGTCGACGACCATCGACGCCGGGTTCGCGATCGCGCAGGCAACCTGGCGGCCGGGCCACGAGCAGCTCGTGCTGACCGGCGACAAGGCCGGCAAGCACGGGTTCTGGCTCGTGAACCCCGACGGCACCGGTCTCCGGCAGATCCAGGCGGACTCCGGCGCAATCAACGAGGCGTCGCTGTCGCCCGACGGCTCCCTGCTTGCTTACGCGACCTGGACGGATGGCGTCGGGCTCCAGGGGCGCATCCACGTCGTGGACATCGACGCCGGTCGCGACCGGCTGCTCACGCCCGACCTCAGCGACGGGTACACACGGCTCAGCCCGCAGTTCTCGCCCGACGGCAGGACGCTGCTCGAGGAGCGGTACGACGCGAACGGGAAGTACTCGATGGCGATCCTGTCGGTCGACGGGGGCCAGCCCGAGGTCGTCCTGGGGGCGCCGCACCCGGAGCGGACCAACGGCGCGGCCGCGCACTTCTCGCCCGACGGAACGAAGATCCTCCTGACGTACCGCGACGACGGGTCGACGTGGCTGCTCGCCGGGGACGGCTACCACCCAGGAGCGGGTGGCGTGGCCGGCGACCGAGATGGAGTCCTGGCAGCGCCTGGCACCCTGACCCGTCATTGCCACGACGCCGGGTCACGCCGCGGGCGTGGCCCGGCGGACGTCGGCGTGGTCATTCGGTAGCGCGGCGGCGAGCTCGACCGGCTACTCGACGAGGGGCACGCCGCGACGGTCGCGGCGCTGGCGCAGCTCCTCGGGCCGACCGGCTGGACCGCGTCGACGTCGAGGTGAGCTTCAACCACTACGGCGACCGCGGGTCGGTCGACGTCCTGGCCCTGCACCCGGCGACGCGGACGCGCTCGTGGTCGAGGTGAAGACGGAGATCGCATCGGCGGAGGAGATGCTCCGGCGTCTCGACGTCAAGGCGCGGTGGGCGGTCGGCTCGCGCCGGAGCGGTTCGGGGAGACGTCCGGCCCGGGTCGTCGCGCCTGCTCGCGGTGCGCGACTTCGACGGCGAACCGGCAGCGCGTCGCTCGTCTCGAGACCGCTCTTCGGGCCGACGTTCCCGCTGCGAGGCCGGGCGAGCTGGCGGCGTGGCTTCGCCGCACCCGGTCCGATCGTGGGCGGGCGGCCCGGTGCCTGCTCTTCGTCCGGAATACCGGCCGGGCTGATGCTATGCGCGGCGTTCGGCGGGCTGCGCGGCCGGCCGGATCGGCGGGGCGACGGGACGCCATGAGCGTGACGGCGCCGGGCGAGGGGCTTGCGCCGGCTCGCCGGCCGTGGAACGCGTGCACACGAACGCCTCGAGCTGATCTTCCGGCCGGGCGAGCCGGCACGATCGCCTGATAGCAGCGCCCGGGCCGGTATCCTGGCCGGAACGAGCCGGCCGCGGCTGTCGAGTACCCCGGCTGAATCGCCGGCGCAAACGCTGCGCGCCGGCGGCGCGAGGACCGTTGCGGCCGCGACTACTCCGCGGCGGCGACCGGTTCGCCCGAGACGACCTCGCCCTTCGGCGGGTACTCGCCGCGCAGGAAGGCGTCGATGGCGTGGGCGGAGCGCTTGCCGTCGCCCATGGCCAGGATGACCGTCGCCGCGCCGCGCACGATGTCGCCGCCGGCGAAGACGCCCGGCATCGTCGTCATCCCGAAGTCGTCGGTCACGATGTAGCCCCAGGGGTTGATCTCGAGCTCCGGCTCGGACGCGGTCAGGAGCGGGTTCGCCTTCGTGCCGATCGCGACCACGACCATCTCGCAGTCGATGACGAACTCGGAGCCCTCGATCGGCACCGGCCGGCGCCGGCCCGACGCGTCGGGCTCCCCGAGCTCCATGCGGAGGCAGCGGATCCCGGTGACCCAGCGGTTCTCGTCGGCGAGAACCTCGACCGGGGCGACCTGGAGCTCGAACTGGATCCCCTCCTGCTCGGCGTGGTGGACCTCCTCCGCGCGAGCCGGGAGCTCCGCCTTGCCGCGGCGGTAGACGATCGTCGCCTCGTCGGCGCCCAGGCGCTTGGCGGTCCGCACGGAGTCCATCGCGACGTTGCCGCCACCGACGACCACCACGCGATGGCCGCGCAGGACCGGCGTGTCGGACGCCGGGTTCCAGGCGCCCATGAGGTTGACCCGGGTCAGGTACTCGTTGGCCGAGTAGACGCCCTTGAAGTTCTCGCCGGGCACGTTCATGAAGACCGGCAGCCCCGCACCGACGGCGAGGTAGACGGCGTCGAAGCGGTCGCGCAGCTCGCGCAGGGTGTAGGTCCGGCCGATGATCGCGTTCGTCTCGATCTTGACGCCGGCCGCGACGAGGCGATCGACCTCCTGCTGGACGATGTCCTTCGGGAGCCGGAACTCCGGGATCCCGTAGATGAGGACCCCGCCCGGCGGAGTGGAACGCCTCGAAGATCGTGACGTCGTAGCCGCCGCCGACGAGCTCCTTGGCGGCGGTCAGGCCGGCCGGCCCGGACCCCACGATCGCGACGCTCCGCCCGGCCGGCGTCGGGTGCGCCGTCGGCTGCGACTCGGGGTGGACCATCGCCCAGTCGGCAACGTAGCGCTCCAGGGCGCCGATCGCGACCGGCGAGCCCTTCTTGGCCCGGACGCAGACGCCCTCGCACTGGATCTCCTGCGGGCAGACCCGGCCCGTGACGCAGGGGAGGGCGTTGTCGCCGAGCAGCGATTCCGCTGCGCCGGCCATGTCGCCGACCCGCAGCAGCTCGATGAAACGCGGGATGTTGACGCGGACGGGGCAGCCCGCGATGCACACCGGGTTCTTGCACTGCAGGCAGCGCTCGGCCTCGAGGACCGCGAGCTGCTGCGAGTAGCCGAGGTTGACCTCGCGGAAGTTGGCCGCGCGCTGGAGCGCGTCCTGCTCGGGCATGTGGGTCCGCTCGATGGCCATCCGCTCCTTCGGCGTGAGCGGACGGTCGAACGCCGGCTGGAACTCCGAGTCGCCGCGGGACGCTGCGTCTGCCGCCTCGCCGGCGGCAGGGGTCGGCTGGTCGGTCACGCGCGGGCCTCCCCGGCGGCCACGGCGGCCTCTTCCTGTTCCGCGTGCTCCGCGAGCGCCGGGATCAGGCAGCTGCCGGTCGGGGCATGGATGGGCGCCTCGTCCTGCGGCTCGGCCGGCGTCTCGGCGGCCCGCCGACGGGCGACCTCCAGGGCGTGCGCCTCGAACTCGCGGTAGGTGCCCAGCCGGTCGCCGAGCTCGCGGAAGTCCACCTCGTGGGCGTTGAACTCCGGTCCGTCGACGCAGGCGTAGACGGTCTTGCCGCCGACCTGGACCCGGCAGCCACCGCACATCCCGGTCCCGTCGAGCATGATCGCGTTGAGCGACGCGAACGTCGGCACGGCGTACGGCCGGGTCAGCTCGGCGATCGCGCGCATCATCGGCACCGGGCCCACCGCGTAGATCGCGTCGATGCCGCCTGCGTCGAGGAGGTCCTTCAGGGCCTCGGTGACGAAGCCGTGCCGCCCGTAGCTCCCGTCGTCGGTGCAGGTGACGACGTCGCCGGCGCGCCGCAGCTCCTCTTCGAAGATGACCCACTCCTTCGAGCGGCCGCCGATGACGCTGGTGACCTGCACGCCGATGTCGTGGAGCCCGAGGGCGATCGGATGGACCACCGCCGTCCCTACGCCGCCGCCGACGCAGACGGCGTGCCCGGATTCGATGAGCTCCGTGGCCTTGCCGAGCGGCCCGGCGACGTCCTGGATCGCCTCGCCGACCTCGAGCGCCACGAGATCCTCGGTGCTCTTGCCGACGGCCTGGATGACGAGCGTGATCGTGCCGCGGGCCGCGTCCGCGTCGGCGATCGTGAGCGGGATCCGCTCGGCGCCGGGGCCGCGGTGGACGATGACGAACTGACCCGGCCTGCGGATCTCGGCGATGCGCGGCGCCTCGATGACGAGGCGCGTCACGTTCGGCGAGAGCTGGGTCTTGTCGACGACGGTGTGCATGGCAACTCCAGGACGGGGGCGGTCACGCGAATCCTGCGCGCTGACGCGCGCGCGACCCATGCGCCGTCACGCATATGTTCCGGGGGCCGAACGGCCCGTTCGCGGCCGCAGGCCCCGTCGGGTGGATCGTACCGCCCGGCCGCGGGTCGTGCCCCGGGTCGCGCGGCCGCGGCACGGCGGGTCGTGTCAGGCGCCCGACGCGGGTCGCTGCGAGAAGACGAGCGCCAGCAGGAGCCACGCGGCTCCGAGCAGGATCACCACGACGACCGTGAAGTAGAGGGCCGCCTCGAGATCCGGCAGTAGGCCCAGCACGATGACGATGGGGGCCAGGACGGCCACGAGCATGTAGAGCCCGGTGGTGGCCACGTCGCCCACGACTGCCCGTCGCGAGCGCGTCGCTTCGCGTGCTTCCGCCACGTTCGCCCGGTATTCGGGCGTCCGGAGCTGGAGGACCAGGAAGACGAGCCAGCCGGCCAGGACCACCGCGCTGCTCAGCGCCCAGACCCCGTGCTCGGTGAGGTCGTAGCGACCGAGGGTCACCGGGGCGAGCGCCGCGACGACCGCCAGCACGCCGAACGCCACCATGCCGCGCGTGTACCCGACCTCCAGGCTCCCGCTCGCGCCGCCGCCGCGGACGGCGATGAGCGCCCCGAACCCGACGAATACGCCGGCGATCCCGGCCAGCTCGAGGAACAGATCGGCGTCCTGCATGTCCGGCATCTCCCGCAGGCCGCCACTGGTTGGCTCGGCGCGGTCGCGGCGGCCGTGCTCGGACCGCGCGTCGGAGCTCCCCGCTCGGCCACCAGCATGCCTCGCCGGCCCGCAGCGGGCCAGAGCCGGACGGACCCGCGCCGCCGCGCAGCTCCCCTCCGACGGCGGTGCGCCGATCAGGCAGGTGCAACGTCGCCCAACGCCGGTGCGGCGCGTTGCCCGCCGCTCGGCCGCTGCTACCCGGCAGGCGTGGCCGGCGGCTCGCCGGCGGGCGTCTTGCCCTTCGGCCAGTAGAGCTCCTTCTTGACGTGGAACTCGGGGAAGCCGCGGTCCATCAGGACGCGCTCGACGTTGAGGATCATCTCGGGATTGCCGCAGATGTAGACGACCGTGCGGTCCGCCCGCAGGGAGAGGTCCCGGCAGACGTCGGCGACGACCTGCTCCACGCGGCCCGTCCGGCCGCTCCATCCGGCGTTGCGCGGGTCGGCCGGCCGCGAGATGGTGGGGACGAAGCGGACCGGGTAGGACCCATCGCGCGCCAGCCCCTCCAGCTCGTCGCGGTAACCCAGGTCGGAGACGTGGGAGACGCCGTGGAGCACGACGGTCTTGCGCGGCTTCCCTTGCGCCATGGTCTCGCGGATCATCGAGACGAACGGGGCGAGGCCGGTCCCCGTCGAGACGTAGAGGTGTGTGCGGGCGTCGTCCGGCTCGAGCATGAACTTGCCCTTCGGGCCGATGAGCCGCATCCGGGCGCCTTCCTGGAGCCGCCAGAGGAGCGTCGTGAACCGGATCACCGGGACGAGGCGGACGTACATCTCGTAGCCCTCGGTCCCCGCGACCGACGGCGCCGAGGCGATGGAGTAGGGCCGCTGCCAGAGCTTCTCGTCGGCGAAGACGCCGATCGTCATGTACTGGCCGGGCTCGAACGGGACGGGCTCGCCGTCGAGCTTCACCCAGAACGATGCCAGGTCGGCGGTGTGGTCGACGCGCCGCACCAGCGTGGCGTTGTACTGCGGTGCGTCATCGGCGATGACGCGGGAGTCCTCGACGTGGTGGCTCATGGGGGAGCGGATCTCCTGGCTGGGTCCCTGCCGCGCGGAATCGCGACGCCGCTCCGAGTGTAGACCGGCGTCGGGCCGCACGACGGCGTCCCCGGGGGCGATCCGGCCCCCGAGAGCGGGCCGACGGTACGGTCCGTGCCGCCCGGGAGGCCGGTACAATCACCGGGACACGATCGGACCGATCGCGGGGCGACCCCATGCCCCGCTGCCAGCACACAGGGAGAACCCGCCCCATGCCCGACGCCGCCACGACCACGCGCGCCCACGCCGCCGCCAAGCGCTACATCTACGCCTGGGGGGACGGCCGGGCGGAAGGCAACGGGTCCATGAAGGACCTGCTCGGCGGCAAGGGCGCCGGCCTCGCCGAGATGACCAACGCGGGCCTGCCGACCCCTCCCGGCTTCACGATCACGACCGAGGCCTGCAACGACTACTTCGAGGCCGGCAAGCAGCTCCCGCCCGGCCTCTGGGAGGACGTCCTCGAGGCCGTGAAGGAGGTCGAGGCGAGCAGCGGCAAGGGCTTCGGCGACCCGAAGAACCCGCTGCTCGTGTCGGTCCGTTCCGGCGCCAAGTTCTCGATGCCGGGCATGATGGACACCGTCCTCAACCTCGGCCTCAACGAGGAGGCCCTGGCCGGCCTCGTCGCCCTCACCGGCAACGAGCGCTTCGGCTGGGACGCCTACCGCCGCTTCGTGGCGATGTTCGGGCGGATCGTCCTCGGCGTCGACGGGCGGAAGTTCGACGAGCCGCTCGAGGCGAAGAAGGCCGCTCGCGGCACGAAGGCCGACACGGACCTCCCGGCCGAGGACCTCCGGGACCTCGTGACGATCTTCAAGCAGATCGTTCGCGACGAGACCGGCCGCGAGTTCCCGACCGACCCGGACGAGCAGCTGGACCTCGCGATCAAGGCCGTCTTCGCCTCGTGGTTCGGCGAGCGGGCCCGCGAGTACCGCAAGTACAACAAGATCGCCGACGACCTCGGCACGGCGGTCAACGTCGTCACCATGGTCTACGGGAACATGGGCGACGACTCCGGTACCGGCGTCGCCTTCACCCGCAACACCTTCAGCGGGACGAAGGAGCTCTACGGCGAGTACCTGACCAACGCCCAGGGCGAGGACGTCGTCGCCGGCATCCGGACCCCGTTCGACATCGCCGATCTCAAGGACCGGATGCCCGCCGTCTACGACGAGTTCGTGGCGATCGGCGACCAGCTGGAGCGCCACTACAAGGACGTCCAGGACCTCGAGTTCACGATCGAGCGCGGCAAGCTCTACATGCTCCAGACGCGCTCCGCGAAGCGCACCGCCGCCGCCGCCGTGAAGATCGCGGTGGACATGGTCGAGGAGGGCCTGATCGACAAGCGCGAGGCCGTCTCGCGCATCGAGCCCTCGCAGGTCGACCAGCTCCTGCGCGACCAGTTCGAGCCCGCCGCCCGCAAGGCGGCCCAGAAGATCGCCGGCGGTCTCAACGCCTCGCCCGGCGCCGCCGTCGGCCGCGCCGTCTTCCATTACCGGACGGCCGTTGAGTGGGTCGCCAACGGTGAGACCGTGGTCCTGGTCCGCGAGGAGACCTCGCCGGACGACTTCCCCGGTATGGCCGTCTCGCAGGGAATCCTGACCGCCAAGGGCGGCGCCACCTCGCACGCGGCGATCGTGGCGCGCCAGATCGGCAAGCCCTGCGTGGCCGGCTCGGAGGAGCTCCACGTCGACGCCGACGCGAAGAAGGCGCACTCGAACCTGACCGGCCTCGAGATCCACGAGGGCGACTGGATCAGCCTCGACGGCTCCACGGGCGAGGTCTTCGTCGGCGCCCTGCCGACCGTGTCCGCCCGCTACGAGGAGCAGACCGAGCTCCAGACGATCCTCGGCTGGGCCGATGGGATCCGGCGCATGGGCGTCTGGACGAACGCCGACAAGCCCGAGGAGGCCGCCCAGGCGCGCTCGTACGGCGCCCAGGGCATCGGCCTGTGCCGAACCGAGCACATGTTCCGCGAGGGCGAGCGCCTGGAGATCGTCCGCGCCGCCATCCTCGTGGCGACGCAGGCGACCAGGGCCAAGGCCAAGGTCGCTGCGGGCGGCACGCTGACCGCCGACGAGGCGGCCGTCGTCGCCGAGTTCGACGGCCGGATGGGCGAGCTCGAGGCGCTCCAGCAGGGCGACTTCGAGGGCATCTTCCGGGCGATGGACGGCCTGCCCGTCGTCGTCCGGCTCATCGACCCGCCGCTCCACGAGTTCCTGCCGAACCGCGACGACCTCATCGAGGAGGTCACCCGGTTCGACGCGCTCGGGACGCCGGCGGACGACGCGGCGTACGCCGAGGCGCGCCGCCTCCTTGCCGCGGCCACGGCGATGCGGGAGCAGAACCCGATGCTCGGCCTCCGCGGCTGCCGCCTCGGGATCATGATCCCGGACTTCGTGAAGATCCAGACCCGGGCGATCCTCAACGCCCAGGTCGCGGTCAAGAAGGCCGGCGGGAACCCGATCGCCAAGATCATGATCCCGCTCGTCGGCCACGTGAACGAGCTCAAGGCAACCCGCGAGCTCCTCGACGTCGAGGCCGACAAGATCGCTGCGGCCGCCGGCGTCACGCTCGACTACAAGTTCGGCACGATGATCGAGATCCCGCGCGGCGCCCTGACCGCCGACGAGATCGCGAAGGAGGCGTCGTTCTTCAGCTTCGGCACGAACGACCTCACCCAGATGACGTTCGGCTACAGCCGCGACGACGCCGAGGGCGGCTTCCTCCTCAAGTACGTCGAGGACAAGATCCTCCCTGCCAACCCCTTCCAGACCCTCGACGATGCCGTCGCCGGCCTGATGAAGATCGCGGTCGACAAGGGACGCGGGGCGCGCCCCGACCTCGAGCTCGGCATCTGCGGCGAGCACGGGGGCGACCCGGACTCGATCCACAAGTGCGAGGCGATCGGCCTCGACTACGTCTCCTGCTCGCCGTTCCGGGTCCCCGTGGCGCGGCTTGCCGCGGCGCAGGCGGCCATGAGCGACGGTGCCTTCCGCGACAAGTAGGGCCGGCGCCCCCCTGGGGCGCCACGTCTCGACCTCCAGCGACGTACGGGGGCCCCGGCTGCGGGGCCCCCGTACCGATTCCGCCCCGTCGCGGCGGCGCGCCCGCCGGCGCGCCCGCTGGCGCGCCCGCTGGCGCAGGGCACCGTCCGCACCACGGCGTCGGACGGCCCAAGGTCCGGGCATGGCCCCAAGGTCCGGCGCGGATAGCCCGAACGGGTCCCGGGCGGGCGCTCCCGTGCCGAATACGATCCGGTGCGGAGGGACACCGCGACCCAGGGGGTGACATGGCAGACGCCGCAGCCGGGGATCCAGCGAGCACCCGGCCGGCCGGCCGGGGCCGGCGGACGTCCGCCGCGCTCGTCGTCGGCGCGTACGCCGTGGCCGGCACCACGTGGGTCCTGGCCTCCGACCTGTTCCTCCGGGTCGTCCTGCCAGGCCGCTCGGGCGAGCTCGTCGGGTCCGTCAAGGGCGTCGGGTTCGTGGTCGTGACCACGATCGTCCTGTGGGGCGTCCTGGCCGCGCGGGACCGGGTGCTGGCGCGGACGGAGCGCGAGCGCCTCGCGGCCGTGGAGGCCACGTCGGCCATCTTCCGATCGAGCCCCCTGGCGATCGTCGCAGCCGACCGCGACGGCCGGATCACCTCCTGGAGCCCTGCCGCCGAGCGCGTGCTCGGCTGGCGCGAGGACGAGGTCGTCGGCCGGCCCGCCACGATCCTCCGCCCGGACGACCCGGCCTGGGTCTCGCGCGGCTTCGGCGAGGTGATGACGGGCGAGACCCTCGTGGCCGTCCCCGTGCGCTACCCGCACCGCGACGGCCGGTCCCGCGATCTCGAGCTCTTCGTGGCCCCGCTGCGCGACGACGCCGGCGGGATCCGCGGGGCCGTGGTCGTGGCAGAGGACGTCACCGCGATCCACGACGCCCAGGCGGAACGCGCCCGGCTCGCCACGGCGATCGACCAGGCCGCCGAGGCGATCGTCGTCACGGACCCGGCCGGCACGATCGTCTACGCCAACCCCGCCTTGGAGCGGGTCACCGGCTACTCCCGGTCGGAGCTGCTCGGCCAGAACCCCCGGGTGCTCAAGAGCGGCGCGCACGACGGCGCGTTCTACGCGCGCCTCTGGTCGACGCTGCTCGCCGGCCAGACCTGGCGGGGGACCCTGACCAATCGCCGCAAGGACGGCACCCTCTTCGACGAGGAGGCGGCCATCTCGCCGGTGCGCGACTCGTCCGGCGGGATCACCGCATATGTCGCCGTGAAGCGCGACCTGAGCGCGGAGCGGGCTCTCGAGGCCGGCCTGCGCGCGGAGCTCACCGACCGGGCGGCCGTTCGCGCCGCCACGCGGCGGATCGCCGCGGGGCGGACGCCCGAGGCGACGGCGGCATCGATCGTCGAGGCGCTGCTCCAGGTGGACGGCCTCGAGCACCCTTCCGTCTTCCACCTGGCCCGCCGGCCGGAGCGCGTCTTCCGCCTCGCGGGGCGGATCCCGGGCGTGCAGATCGTGCCGGGCGAGGAGATGTCGGACGAGAGAGCGGCGTACCTCCGTGGGCGGGCCGCCGAGGGGCCCTGGATCCACGTCTTCGCCCACGAGCCGCCGCCGGGCGCGAACGCCGCGGCGATCGTGGCTGCCGGGGGCATCACCGGCGGGATCTACGCCCCGGTGGCCCACGGGGGGAGGATCGTGGCCGTCGTGGGGGGCGTGACGACCCGGACGGATCCGGCCGCGACGCTGGGCCGGCGCCTGGGCGCGCTCCTGGAGCTCGCCGAGGTCGTGGCGCCGATCCTCGGCCCGCAGCTGGCGGCCCGCGAGGACCTGGACGGGGCGCGGGCGGCGATCCGGACGATCGCCCGCGGCCGCCGGTTCCACGCAGTCTTCCAGCCGATCGTGCGGCTGGCCGACCGGTCGGTGGCGGGCTACGAGGCCCTCACCCGGTTCGACGACGGCGTCGCGCCCGCCGTGCGGTTCGCGGAGGCGGCGGCGCTCGGTGTCGGGGTCGACCTCGAGGCAGCCAGCCTGCGGGTGGCGGTCACGGCCGCGGTCGACCTTCCTCCCCAGGCCTGGCTGAGCCTGAATGCTTCCGGGGCCATGATCCTGTCCGGCCGCCTGCAGACCATCGTCCGGCGCATCGACCGCGACGTCGTGATCGAGCTCACGGAGCACCTCGCGGTCGACGACTACGCCGCCCTCCGCGCGGCGGTCGAGGCGCTCGGCCCCCGCGTCCGGCTCGCGGTGGACGACGCCGGCTCCGGCTTCGCCGGGCTGCGCCACGTCGTGGAGCTGCGCCCGCAAATCGTGAAGCTGGACGCGGCCATCGTGCGCGCGATCGACGGTGATCCTGTGCGCCAGTCGCTGGTGGCCGGCATGGTCCACTACGCCACCACGACCGGGACCGACGTCGTCGCGGAGGGGGTCGAGACCGAGGGCGAGGCCGCGACCCTCGGCGGGCTCGGCGTGGCGTTCGCCCAGGGCTACCTGTTCGCGCGCCCGGCCCCGCTGGCGGAGCTTCTTGCCCTCGGGCGCGCCGCCTGACACGACGCCCCGGACACCTCGCCGGCGGAGGGTCAGTCGACCAGGTGGTGCTCCACGGCCCACAGGGCCGCCTGCGTCCGTGACGCCAGGCCGAGCTTGCCGAGGATGTTGGAGACGTACGTCCGGGCCGTTCGCTCGGTGATGAAGAGCTCGGCGGCGATCTCCTTGTTGCTCATGCCCTTGCCGAGCAGGCGGAGGACGTCCTTCTCGCGGTCGGTCAGCGGCTCGGCCGCCTCCTCGTCGGCCGGGCGTCGACGCAGGCGCTGTGCCAGGAGCCGTGCGACCGCTGGGTCGAGGTGGACGTTTCCGTCGTGCGCGTCGCGGATGGCCGATGCCACCTCGTCGGCCGCGGCGTCCTTGAGCAGGTACCCGGCCGCCCCCGCCTCGAGGGCAGCCGTGACCTTCTCCTCCTCGATGAAGCTCGTCATGGCGACGACCTCCACGTCGGGGAGCTCGTCGCGGATCCGGCCGATCGCGGTGATGCCGTCCATGCGGGGCATGAGGAGGTCCATGAGCACGACGTCCGGTGCCAGGCGGCGAGCCATCGCGAGACCCTCGCTCCCGTCGGAGGCCTCGCCGACCACCTGGATGTCGTCGAGGAGATCGAGGAAGACGCGGAGGCCGGCTCGCACGACCTGGTGGTCGTCGACGATGAGCACGCGGATCGGCGTCTCGGCCACGCTCGCCCCTCCCTCGGGCCCGGCCGGCGCATCGACACGCGTGGCGACGCCGGGCCTCATGCCTTCTCGCCGAGCATAGCATCGGCGTCTTCGCCGGGGCTGGAGCCCGCCCGGGGTGCCACGCCCAGCGCGTCGACGATCCGGTCCGCGAGGTCCCCCCCGTCGGGGGAGACGACGCTGATGCCGGGGTCGTCGGCAAGGATCGGGGCAAGTCCCGGCGACCATGCGACCACCACGACCCGCACCCGCGGCTGATCAGCCCGGAGCCCGCGGATGAAGGCGATCCCGTCGGGAAGCTCTGGCAGCCGGGGATCCACGATAACGGCGTCCGGGCGCTGCGCCTCGCAGGCCTCGAGCGCGAGCCGCGCGTCGCCGGCGCTGCCGACGACCTCGACGTGCTCGGCGAGGTCGAGGAGGCCTGCGAGGCTGGCCCGCACGCGCCGGTCCGCGTCGACGACGAGCAGCCGCAGCCGACCGGGCGGGGCGGCGGCGGCGGCGTGGTCTGGTTCGAGGCGGGTCATGCGGCGAGCCTCGCATGCCGCCTCCGGGGCCGGAACGGACGGTCGCCGAGTGTCGATACCGTCGAATGACGATGCCGCCCGGCTCAGCCCCCCGGTGGCCCCGCCGGTGCCGGGAGCGTGACGGCGACCTCGGTGCCCTTCCCGCGGGCCGAGCGGACGACGAGGCGCCCGCCTGCCCGCTCCGCGCGCGAGCGCATGCCGGCCAGGCCCAGGTGCCCGTCCGCCACCCCCACGGGGTCGAAGCCGATGCCGTCGTCGATGACGCCGAGGGTGACCTCCGGCCCGTCCCGGCCGAGCACGAGGCGCACCGTCCGCGCGTTGGCGTGCTTCACGATGTTGTGGAGCGCCTCTTGGGCGATCCGGTAGAGCGCGTCCTCGGCGGCCAGTGGGAGCCGCCCGACGTCGGCGACATCGAGGACGATGGGGAGGCCGACGCGACCCTGGACCGCCGCGACGTGGGTGCGCAGGGCATTGGCCAGGCCCTCGCGCTCGAGGCTGCCGGGTCGAAGCTCGAAGATCAGGGAGCGCATCTCTGCGAGGGCGTCGCGCTGGAGCTCGCGCAGGTCGGCCAGCTTGGCCCGCGTCGCCGCGGGATCGCGATCGAGGAGCACCTCGGCGGAGCGGGTGATGAGCCCCATCGAGAAGAGGGCCTGCGTCACCGAGTCGTGGAGCTCGCGCGCCAGGTGGGCCCGCTCCGCGGAGGAGGCGAGGGCGCCCGCCTGGTCGCGCAGCTCGCGCTCCAGCCGGACCTGCTCCCGGAGGTCGCGGATGGTCCCCTGGATCCCACCGAAGCGGCCGTCGCGGAAGAGCGGCACTCCCGAGATCTCCGCGGGGATCTCCGTGCCGTCGCGGCGGACGACCGTGGAGCGGACCCGCGCGACGGCATCGGGCGGGCCGTCGGCGAGCGGCTTGAGGCGCTCGCGCACCTCGTCGACGGCGTGCGGGGCGACGACCGTGCTCCAGTGGCGCGCCATGAGCTCGTCCGGCTCCCAGCCCAGGAGGGACCGCGCGGCATCGCTCCAGAAGACGAGGCGGCCCTCCGGGTCGGTCTGCCATACGCCGTCCGGGGACGTCTGCACCAGCTCGCGGAAGCGGGCCTCCGAGTCGCGCAGGTCGCGCTCGAGGCGCAGCTGGTCGCGGAGATCCCGGATCGATCCGTGCGCGCCGGCGAACCGTCCGTCGCGCGTGACGGGGACCGCGGCAACCTCGGACGGGAGCTCTTCTCCCGTCTGTCGCACCAGGTCGAGCCGGACCCGGACGACCCGCCCGGCGCCGTCGGCCAGCTTCTGCCAGGCGCCGACGGCGGCGTCGGCTGCGCGGGCGCCCACGACGGTGGACCAGTGGCGCCCGAGAACGGCCTCGGGCGGGAACCCGGTGAGGGTCGCCGCCGTGTCGCTCCAGAAGGTGAAGACCCCGTCCGCGTCGGCTTGCCAGACGCCGTCCGGCGACGTCTGCACCAGGTCGCGGTAGCGCTCCTCGGACTCGCGCAGCTCGGCCTCGAGCCGCTCGCGCTCGCTGACGTCGCGGATCGCGCCGTGGGCCCCGCCGAAGGTGCCATCCTCGACGATTCCGACCGCCGAGACCTCCGTCGCGACTGTCGACCCGTCTCGGCGCCGCAGCACGAGGTGCTGGCGGATCGGCTCGCGCGTCTCGGCGAGGCGGGCCCAGTCCTCGCGCGCCACCTCGAGGGATGCCGGGTCGACGATCCGCTCCCACGACGCCCCGACGAGGTCGTCCGGGCGGTACCCGAGGAGCGTCTCGACGGTCGCGCTGAAGAAGCTGAAGCGACCCGCCGGGTCGATCCGCCAGATGGTGTCGGGTGAGGCCTGGACCAGGTAGCGATAGCGCTCCTCCGACTCGCGCAGGCCGCGCTCCAGGCGCTCGCGCTCCCGCACGTCGCGGGCGGCGCCGCGGGCGCCGACGAACCGTCCGTCCTCCAGGAGCGCCACCGCGACGTTCTCGATCGGGACCTCCTCGCCGTCCAGGCCCCGGAGCGAGAGACGCACGGTGAGGATCGTCGCCGGGTCGTCGACGAGCCGTTGCCATGCCGCCTGCGCGATCTCCAGCGAGGCGGGGTGGACGACCTCCGCGAAGGGATGTCCGGCGAGATCCGCGCCGGGCAGGCGCAGGAGCCTCTGGGCGACGTCGCTCACGAACGTGAAGCGGCCCTCGGCATCGGCCTCCCAGATGAGGTCCGGCGACGTCGCCACCAGGTCCCGGAGGCGCGCCTCGGAGGCGCTCAACCGGCCGAGGAGGACCGCGTTGCGCAGGGCGGCCGCGGTGAGCCCCGCCAGGGCCTCGAGGGTCGCCGTGGCGTCGAGGTCGAAGGCGTGCTCCGCCCGCGAGAGCACGGTCAGGGCGCCGATCGGCTCCTGGAGCCCGCGGATGGGGGCCGCCAGGACGGACCGGACACCGAGCCGGCGGATCCCCTCGTCCTGCTCCGGTCTCCGCTCGAACGAGCGATCGTCGAGGTAGTCGCCCGTCCCGAAGGCGTGCCCGAGGCGGACCGCGGTCCCGGCAACGCCCGGCGCCTCGTCCCAGCCGCCGGCGTCGAACCCGAGGCGGAACGCCTCGTGGCTCACGATCTCGCCGAGCTGGCGCCGCAGCGCCGCGCCCTCGTTCCCGACGATGTCGATGCGCGCGCCGTCGGCGCCGAGGAGGCGCGCTGCCTCGTCCACGGCCAGCTGCACGATCTCCGCTGGCTCGCGCAGCTCGCCGACCCGGGCGGCGAGCTCGCGCAGGGCGCGCTCGCGCGTGGCGCGCCGGGCGTTCTCCTCGGTGGCGCGGGCGAGCGCCTGGAGGCGCCGGCTGTTGGTCAAGGCGATCGAGGCCTGCACGGCGAACGCGTCGAGGAGGTCGGCGTCAGCCTCGCCGAAGGCCCCGCCCCGGACCGCGAGAACCGAGAGGGTTCCCAGGGGCCGACCGAGGCCCGGGAGGGGCGTCGAGAGGACGGAGCGGACCCCGGTCTCCTCGACGAAGCGGGTCGATGCCGGCCCCGGCCGGACGTCCGGGTCCGCGAGGTAGTCGTCGGTCCAGACCGCGCGGCTCTCCGCGGCGGCGCGGCCGGCGATCCCTTCGCCCATCTCGAGACCGACCTCGCGGAGGAGCCGGGCATCCGCGTCGGCCGTCGCGCCGTCCGCGTAGGCCCAGCGGAGGCGCATCGTCGATTCGTCGAGGAGGTCGATCCGGGATCCGTCGGCACCGACCAGGCGCCGCGCCTCCGCGACGATGCGGCGAAGAAGCTCGTCGGGGTTGCCCACGGCGGTGAGGCGCGCGCCGATCTCGCGGAGGGCAGTCTCCCGCTCCGCCCGGCGAGCCAGCTCGGCCCGCGAGGCCGACAGCTCCGCGATGCGGAGGGCGTTGGAGATGGCCGTGGCGGCCTGTGTGCCCAGGGCGGCGAGGACCTCGAGCTCGGCCCCACCGTAGGCGTCCTGCCGCGTGCTCGCGACCTGGATCGTGCCCAGGACACGGCCCTCCACCGCCAGCGGCGCAGCCGCCGTGGAGCGGATTCCGGCGGCCGCCGCGCTGCGGTCGGTCTCCGTGTCGTGGATGAAGGAGGAGTCCGCGAGGTAGTCGCCGGTGGACACCGCCCGCCCGCGGGCAAGCGCCAGGCCCCAGATGCCCGGCAGGGAGGCGGGGTCGACGCCCGCGGGCACGACGGGGTCGGTGAACTGCGCCGCCACCTCCGGGGGGTCGGTGAAGAGGCGCAGGCCGGCGACCGCCTCGTGCAGGCTGATCGCCGCCAGGTGGGACGCCAGCAGGCGCCGTGCCTCCCGGACGATCGTGGCCAGGATCTCCATCGGGTCGTCCATCGCGCTGATGCGGGCGGCGATCTCGCGCAGCGTCCGCTCCTCCTCGGCGCGCCGGGCGATGGCATGGTTGGCGGTCGCGAGCTCGGCGATCAGCCGCGCGTTCTCGAAGGCGATGGCGGCCTGGGCGGCGAACGCCTCGAGCAGCGCGGCGTCCGCGTCGCTGAAGGCGTGCTCGCGATGGGCGTAGACCTCCAGGGCCCCGTACAGCTCGGTCGCGCTCGCGATCGGCGCGGCGAGGAGCGAGCGGAACCCGGTCACCTCGAAGAAGTGGTCCGATTCCGGGACGCGTGGGAAGGCGTTGACCAGGTCCTCGCCGCACGCCAGGACGCGGCGCTCGGCGACGGCCCGGCCGGTCAGGCCGACGCCGACCTCGAGCGTGAGCGACGCGACGTACGCCGGGTCGAACTGCGCCCGGACGCCGTCATCGACGTCCCAGTGGAGGAGCCCGTCGGCCGCGTCGTACCGCGAGAGGATCGCGCCGTCGGCCCGAACGAGGCGCCCGGCGGCCAGGACCACCTGCTGCAGCACCGCGCCGGGGTCCCGCAGCCGGGCGAGCTCGCCGGTGATCTCGCGCAGCGTTCGCTCGGCCTCGACCGTGCGGGCGAGCGTGTCGGTGCGGGGCGGGAACGGCGAGCGAGCGCGGTCGATCTCCACGGGCCGAGAGGATACCCCGCGCGTGCCCGCGCGCGACATCGCCGTCCCGCCGCGCTGGCATCGTCATCCGTCCACCGATGACCGGCACTCGGCGGTCCGCGGCACGTCCCGGGGCCCGGCCCTATCCTTCTCGACGTGACCGCCACCGTCCCCACGCGATCCTCGGACCGCGACGCCTCGCCCGCGCACGACGCCTCGCCGGCCGCCGGCGCCTCGCCCGCGCACGACCCCTCGCCGGCGCCCGGCGCCTCCTTCCTGACGCTCGTGGTCGCGGACCTGGAGGGCACCTGCACGGCCGGGGAGACCTGGCGCGGCGTCGGCGCCTGGCTCTCGGCGAACGGTCGGCGCGGCCGGTACCGCCGCTTCTTCGTCCCCCGGATGGCGTCGCTGCCGCTCGTCCGCGTGGGGCTCATCTCGCGCCAGGCGTTTCGCGACCGCTGGATCGGCGACCTTGCCCGGCTGCTGGACGGCCTCGGCCCGGACGACCTGGCGCGGGTCGCCGAGGAGATCGTCGAGCAGACCCTGTGGCCCGCGCGGCGCGGTCCGGTGATCGCCGAGCTCGAGGCCGCCGCGGCCGCCGGGGCCCGCGTCGCGATCGCCTCCGGCACCTACCAGCCGGTGCTCGACGCGTTCATCGGCCGCCTGGCCGCCGGGCCCGCGGGTCCGATGGCGGGGCTCGGCACCTCGCTGGAGGTCGTCGGGGGCCGGACGACGGGACGGCTGGTCGGGCGGGTCGGGACCGGTCAGTGGAAGGCGGGCCGCGTCCGGGCGTGGGCGTCCGGTGCGCCCCTCGCGGTGGCGTACGGCGACTCTCTCGCCGACCTGCCGCTCCTCGAGATGGCAGCCGACCCGGTCGCGGTCGCGCCGGATGGGGAGCTCCGACCGATCGCGGTCGCGCGCGGCTGGCGGATCCTCGACGACGCGCCCGGGGAGCCGTAGGCGTGGAACGGAGGGGGCGATCGGGGCGAGAACGGTCCGGGTCGGTGCGACGAGTGGGCCTCGTGGCCGGCATCGTTCTCGTGGGCGTCCTGCTGGCGCCGCTGGCGCCCGGGGCACCGTCGGTGCGCGCCGGCGAACCCGTGAGCGCGGTGCCGGCCCGCGCGTCCGCCGCACCGGTGGCGATCGCCCGCATCGCCTGGCACGGACCACGCACCGACCGCGTGGTGGCGCTGACCTTCGACGACGGCTGGAACCCGCGCACGCTCCGCCAGGTCTACCAGGTCCTGGTCCGGGAGCACGTCCCGGCCACCTTCTTCGTCACCGGCGTCTACGTCCAGCGGGCACCCGATCTGTGGCGCCGGATCGCCGCCTCCGGGTACCCGCTGGCGAACCACTCCTACCTGCACCGCGACGCTCGGCGCCTGACGCCCCGGCAGCTCGCCATCGACGTGGTGCTGACGCGCGAGGCCGTCGAGGCCGCCACGGGGCGGCCGATGCTGCCGGCGTTCCGACCGCCGTACGGAAGCCGGACACCGGCGACCGACGCGGTGGTCGCGGCGGCCGGCTTCGAGAACGTCGTCATGTGGGACGTCAGCGCGGGCGACACGGTCGGCCGGCCGACGGTCGCGCGCGTGGTCCGGGATGCCTCGGCGGGCCGACCCGGATCCATCGTCCTCCTCCACGCGGGGCCCACCGTGACACCCCGCGCGCTGCCCCGCATCATCGCCCGGTATCGGGCGCGCGGCTTCCGGTTCGTGACACTCGAGGAGCTCCTCGGCATCCGGGCCCGTCCGATGGGGGAGGGGATCGCCGCCGCGGCCGCGTCCCGGCAGCTGGACCGGATCGACCCGGACGGAGGCGCGGCGTCCCGGCCGCCCGGCGCGGTGGAGGCGATCCCTCCCACGGCCCCTCCGGCCGCGGCGCCGGCGGCCGCGGACCTGGCCCCCGCACCGGCTCCGCCCGCCCGGGATGGCGCCTGGGCCCGCAGGGCCGGCACGCCCGCGTCGGTGGCGCTCTTCACGGCCGTCCTTCTCGGCCTGCTCCTGCTGGCCGCCGCCGCGGCCGGGCGCGGCCGATCCACCCCGGACGACGCCCCGCCGGACGCCGGGGCGATGACCGGGGATCGCCCCGGCTGATCCGGCCGACCCGTCGCGACGGGCGGACCGGCACTGGCGCAGCCCGGCCACGCCGTCTCACGCTCGCCGGCGGAACGCTTTTCGTGACCCGAGCGCGTCCCCTCGGACCCCTGGAGGGAGGCGGTCGCGCATGTCCGAAGCGGTCGTCGAGGCGCAGGGAGCGCCCGGCAGCAAGGGCCTGAAGACGGGGGCCCTCGGCCTCGTCTCGAACATCGTCATCGGGGTCGCGTCGACGGCGCCTGCCTACAGCCTCGCGGTCTCGCTGGGCCTCGTGGCGGCCGCAGTCGGGCTCGCCTCGCCGGCGATCATGTGGGTGGCCTTCATCCCCATGTTCTGCATCGCGCTGGCCTACTACTACATGAACCGCGCCGACCCCGACTGCGGCACGAGCTTCACGTGGGTCACCCGGGCGATGGGGCCGCGCATCGGCTGGCTTACGGGCTGGGCGATCATCGTGGCTGACGTCATCGTCATCGCCAGCCTCGCCGAGGTCGCGGCGCAGTACACCTTCAGCCTCTTCGATATCGACCCCTTCGAGAACCCGATCATCCCGTTCGCGATCGGCGAGACGACCGTCGACGTCGGTGTCATCGGCCTCGGCGTCATCTTCGTCGCCGCGATGACCTGGATCTGCTACCGCGGCATCGAGCTCTCGGCACGGACGCAGACGGTCCTCCTGTCGATCGAGCTGTTCATGCTCGGCCTCTTCTCGGTCGTCGCCCTGGCCCAGGTCTACGGGGGCAGCGTCGAGACGGCAGTGATGCCGACGCTCGACTGGCTCAACCCGTTCTCGATCGTCACCGAGGACGGGAGCTGGGACACCAGCGCCTTCGCCGCCGGCCTGCTGATCACCCTCTTCATCTACTGGGGCTGGGACACGACGGCCGCGGTGAACGAGGAGAGCGCCAACCCGACCGAACAGCCGGGACGGGCGACCGTCGCCTCGGTCTTCATCCTCGTCGGGACCTACGTCCTCGTGACGATCGCGGCCCAGGCGCTCCACGGGGCCGAGTACCTCGCCGAGCAGGGCGAGGGTGACGTCCTCGCGGCGCTGGCGAACGAGGTCCTTGGCTCGCCGCTCGACAAGCTCATGATCATCGCGGTCCTGACGTCCGCCGCGGCGTCGACGCAGACGACGATCCTGCCGACGGCCCGGACGGCCCTCTCGATGGGATCCAAGGGCGCGCTGCCCGCATTCTGGGCACGAATGCATCCCCGCTTCATGACGCCGACGAACGCCACGATCTGGATGGGCATCCTGTCGGTCGTCTGGTACATCGGCCTCAAGCTGATGTCCGAGAACGTCTACTACGACGCCCTGACGGCCCTCGGGCTCATGATCGCCTTCTACTACGGGCTGACGGGGTACGCATCCTTCATCTACTACCGCCACGTCCTGACGCGGAGCTGGCGGAACTTCGTCGGAATGGGCGTCCTGCCGCTCGCCGGCGGCCTGATCCTCACCTGGGCGTTCGTCCAGTCGATCATCGACCTGGCCGATCCCCTGAGCTCGTACACCTGCGAGGACCCGGAGGATCCGGCGACCTGCGCCCAGCTCTTCGGAGTAGGCGTCCCGCTCGCCTTGTCGATCGTCTTCCTGGTCCTGGGGATCGTGCTGATGGTCCTCTGGTGGATCCGCAACCCGTCGTTCTTCCGCTGGAAGCCGGAGACCTTCGACCCGGAGCGGCCGCCGGCCGAGTCGTTCTCCGGCTGACGTCCGCGACGGCACCGACCAACCTCGGGCTGCCGACCGCCCCTTCGCCCCTTCGGCCGCGGCGCCGTGGCCGAAGGGGACAGCCACCGACACCCCGCGAGGCCGCCGACGATCGCGCCTCCAGCCCCCGGCGTCGTTCGCCACCGCGAGGCCGCCGTCAGAGCCGGGCCAGGATCTCTCGCCGCTTGGCGTCGTACTCCGCGGCCGTCACGAGGCCGGCGGCACGCAGCCCTTCGAGCTCCTCGAGGGCGGCGCGGACCCCGGGCTGGGGCGTCCCTGCACGGCCCGCGGCCGGCGCACTCCCGTCGCTGCGGCCGTCCGGCGCCGCCCTCGCCGCCGTCCGGCCGGCGTCGGCCGGGTCGACCGCAGGCGCCCGTTCGATCGCGGTGACCGGGCCCTGGACGGCATCGCGGAGGCCCAGCTCGGCGGCATAGGCAGTCGGCCCCACGTCCGTCCAGCGGGTCTCGGCCGCCGCGGCACCGAGGATGGCGAGCCAGCGAGCCAGCGTCGCGTAGTGGTCGGCGCGCGCCGTCGGGGCGAAGAGCCCCCGCCGGTTCGAGAGCGCAATCTGCCCCGCGCCGCCCCCGCTCGAGAACGTCACGAGGAGGTCTCCGGAGACCAGCGGGCCCCGCTCCAGGAGGCGCCGCCCGCCCAGCACCGCGCCGGTCCACGTCCCGGCGCCAGGAGCGCCCTTCACGGCCGGCGTCGCGGCGAGGACGCTCGCGAGCGGGATCGTGGCGGCGGAGCGGCCGGAACGCCCGGCGCGGACCTCGAGGGACTCCCGGACGAGCACGACCTTGGCGTCATCGAGGGTGGCCGGCCCCGACGGGAGCGCGGGCGTCGAGCCGTCGGCCGTGACCTCGGCGCGGTACGTCAGGGAGGCGGCGACGGCGCCGAACGCGGCGTCGAGGTCGGCCAGTCCCGAGGCCGACGTCGCGCGCATCGTGTAGCGCAGGACCACGAGGTGGGCCGCCCGGCGCGTCCCCTCGTCCTCGAGCAGCGCTCCGGCGCCCAGCGTTCCGGTTGCGGCAACCTCCTCGAACCGACTCGTACGTGCCGTTCCGCACGCCGGGCACGCCTCGAGGAACGGGTGGACGTACCCGTCGCACGACGGGCACAGGAGGTCGTCGACCACGATCTGCATGGCATGAGGGTACGCCCCGGGCCGGGTCGCCGGTCCGGTCACCGGCGCGGCACCATGAGCGCCGCCAGCGCGCCCCCCACGAGGCAGGCGACGATCCCGAGGGCGACGGCCGCGGGAAGCGAGACCGACGCGATCACCCCGGCGGCGGCCGCCCCGATCGGGAAGCCCACGAAGTTGACGGCCATCGACACGGCGAAGGCCCGGCCCATCCATGCCGGGTCGGTCCGGCGCTGGCGCACGGTGAAGAGGGCGACGTCGAGGGGCCCCTGGAGCAGCCCGATCGCGAGTGAGTGCGCGGCCAGGAACGCCAGGCCGGCGCCGACGCCCACCTCGATCCCGCCGGCACCGACCGCCGGCAGGATCAGCGCCACCGCGCCGGCGCTGAGGAACATCGGGATCACGATGAGCGGCCATTCGCGACCCCGCGTGTCGACCCGCCCGAAGGCCAGCGCGGACACCATCCCGGCCACGCCGGCAAGCGCGAAGACCAGCCCCACGGCGGCCTGCCCGGCACCCAGGACGTCGATGACGGTGAGCGGGATCACGATCGTCGTCATCCCCGTGGCGAGGTTGACGATGGCCAGCGAGAAGCCGAGGCCGCGCAGCGTCCGGTTGCGCCACCAGTAGAGGAGGCCCTGCCAGGCGTCGGCGAACAGGCGGCCCGTGGTCGCGGTCTCGACGTGGGGCTCGGGCACGCGGATCATCACGGCGCCGGCGACGCCGAAGGCGACTGCGATCGCGAGGATCGTGGGGGGTCCGCCGATGGTCGCGATCAGCCCGGCCGCGAGCGGCGGGCCGATGATCGTGGCCACCACGTAGCCGTTCGAGTCGACCGCGTTGACGCGTTCCCAGAGGGGGCGCGGCACGAGGATCGGGAAGAGGCTGCGCAGGCCCGTGTGGCTGAAGATGCCCGTGATCGAAGACACCAGCGCGATCAGCACGAGCAGCCAGGCGGGCAGCAGGTCGGCCAAGGCGAGCGTGGCGATGAGGGACAGCGCAACGAGCGCCACGACGTAGTCCAGGACGACGAGCCGAACGCGCCCGTGGCGATCCAGCAGCGCGCCGGCGACCGGGCTGACGACGAGGCCGGGGAAGGTCGTGGCGAAGGTCACGACGCCGGCCAGGGCGGGCGAGTCGTACGCGTCCAGGGTGAAGAGAACGAGGCCGACGCTGAGCATCGACTGCGCCGTGCGCGCGACCTGCATCGAGACGAGCACGCGCCCGAGCGTCGGGACGCGGAGCAGAGCCCGGTAGGAGCGGTTGCCCGCGAGCTCGGTCACGTCGTTGGATGGTATCGGGTCGCCGGTCGGCCGGGCGGCCGCCGCGCGCCGAGGCGCCGGTCGTCCGGTGGTCCGGAGCCCCTCAGGAGCGTTCCCCGCCGCCCTGCTCGCGGAGGAACTGCTCGATCTCGGTGATCAGGTCGTCGCCCGCGGGACGCCGCGCCTCATCGACCATCGCCTCCAGGCGCTCGACGTACGATCGGGTGTTGGCATCGCCGGCGGTCGCCGCGTCGAGGCGCGCCAGCATGCGCCGGGCCTCGTCCCGCAGCTCGCCCACCGCGATCTCGACATCGAGGTGCCGGCCGACGAGACGGAGCAGCTCGACCGAGGCGGGCGGGTAGCCCCCCGTCACGTAGTGCGGGACCTGGGCGTAGTAGCCGACCGCCGGGACGCCGGCGCGGCTGACCGCGAGATCGAGCAGGGAGGTCGCCGCGGCCGGCACCCGGAGAACGCCCTCCGGCCCGGGGGTGACGTCGCCGCGCAGGAGGCCCGGGCGTGATTCCGTGCCAAGGATCGTCACCGGGCGCGTGTGAGGGACCGCGGCGGGGATCGCCCCGAGGCTGATCCACGCGGCCACGTCGAGACGGCGGGCGAGGTCGACGGCCGCCTCCTCGAGCTCGCGCCAGCGGTAGTCCGGTTCGGGGCCGGAGAGCACCAGCAGGTCGCGCTCGCCGAACCGGGTGCGGCGGAGCGCCAGCTCGGGCCACGTCAGGTGGTCCGGGCGACCATCGACGATCTCGAGCGTCGGGCGGCGGGCGCGGTAGTCGTAGAGGCGGTCCGTGTCGAAGGTCGCGATCGTCTCGGCGCCCTCGGCAAGGCGCGCCGCGGCGGTCGTGGCGGCGGCACCGGCATCGACCCAGCCGTCGAACGACGCCACCAGGAGGGGCGCCAAGAGGTCGCCGGGATCGCGCAGGTCGACGAGGCTCACGGCCCGAAGGATAGGGCGGACGTGAGCCCGGCGCCGCGTCGGCGCCCGGGCTCATCGCCCGCGGGCGCGCAGGCGCGCGGCCGCGGGTTCGTCGGCGAGGACCCGCAGGGCATCGTGGCGGCGCAGGAACGAGGCGGGACAGTCGGGTCCCTCGGGCGCCTCGAGGGCACGGGCGAGGATCGCGGCCTTGCGCTCGCCCGTCACGAGGAGCCAGACCTCGCCGGCCGCGAGCAGGCGCGCGACGCCGAGCGTGATGCCGGCGGTCGGGGGCGGGTCGGCGCCGTAGCGCTCGACGGCCGCACGGCGGCTGGTCTCGGCAATCCGGACCACGCGCGTCGGCGCATCGGCGACGGAGCCCGGCTCGTTGAGCCCCACGTGGCCGTTGATCCCCAGGCCGAGGAGCGCCAGGTCGATCCCGCGCGCCGCGACGGCCTCGTGGCGGGCCGCCGCGGCGTCCGGGTCCGGGTCGTCGGCATCGATGCGGTGGAACGCCGCCGGAGGCCCGGGCAGGCGGTCGAGGAGCTCCCGACGGAGCCGGACGTCGCAGCGCGCGGGATGCCCCGGCGGCAGGCCGAGGTACTCGTCGAGCGCGATCACCTCGGCTCGCGAGAAGGACGGCGATCCACCCGCCGCCAGCGCCGCGAGACGGGCGTAGACCGGCGCCGGCGTGTCGCCGGTCGGCAGGCAGAGGCGGATCCCGGGAGTTGTGCGGACCCTCGCCGCGAGGTGGGCGGCAACCCGGTCGGCCCAGGCCGCCGCCGGCAGGACGTCGAGGCGAAGGGTCATCCTCCGGCGACGACCCGATCCGTGAAGTCGCCCGTGGCGGGATCCTTGAGGATGAGCTTCTGGCGGCCGTCGGGGAGGATCTCGCGCTTGATGACAACCTGGCCCTCGAAGTGCTCGGGCGTCGCGGCGATCCGCGGCGTCGTCCCACCGCGCCACTCGAAGAGGTCGACGGTCTCCCAGCGGCCGCTCTTTGCCGAGCGGTACGCGGCGTCCATGATGGCGTTCACGACGTACCCGTCGTAGAACGTCTCCTGTGGTGCCCGGCCGGCCTCGAGCGCGTTGAACATGTCCGAGAACATGTCGACGTAGCCGAGCTCCGACACCTCGTCCCCGACCGGGAAGAGCCAGCCGGCGCTCGTCTCCGCCTTCTCCGCCACGTAGCCGCCACCCCCGCCGGCGGTGAACATCTCGAAGCCGGTCCGCAGGAAGTGGTTCATCCAGATCGTCCCGTGAGTGCCGGCCACCTCGTCGCGGAGGTCCATCCCGCCACGGAAAGTCCAGCTCACCTCGAACTGGCCGATGGCGCCCGACTCGAAGCGGATGAGGGCGATCGCGTTGTCCTCGTCGGCGATCGGGTGGACCAGCGTGTCCGTGTGGCACATCACCTCGACCGGCCGGTTGCCCTTGCCGACCATGTTGCGGGCGATCTCGATGCAGTGACAGCCGAGGTCGATGATCGCGCCGCCGCCGGTGAGCCGCCCGTCCCAGAACCAGGCGGAGTGCGGGCCCGGGTGGGTCTCGCGGGAGCGGACCCAGGTCACGTCGCCGATCGCCCCTGCCTGCACCGCCTTGACCGCCTTGAGCGTCTTCGGTGTGTAGCAGAGGTCTTCCAGGTAGCCGGCGAAGACGCCGGCCTTTTCGACCGCCTCGAGCATCCGCTGCGCCTCGGCGGCGGTGCGCCCGAGCGGCTTCGTGCAGAGGACCGACTTGCCCGCCTGTGCGACGGCCGTGACCACCTCCTCGTGGAGGTGGTTGGGAAGGGCCACGACGACGACGTCGGTGTCGGGGTGGTTGATCGCGGCCGCCAGGTCGGTGGTGGCCTCGGGGATCCCCCAGCGCTCCCGGAACGCGGCGCCGCGTTCCGGTGACCGGGAGTAGACGACGCGGACCCGGTCGCGGCCGCGCTGGCCGTGGAGGGTCATCGTGTAGAAGTCACCGATGAGCCCGGTGCCCAGCATCGTGATCGAGTGAGATGTCATCGTCGTCCGACTCCTCTGCGAGCGGGGCTGCGCCCGGGGGGTGAGCGGCAGGGGATCCGCGCCGCGTGATCGACCCAATTGTATGGACGGGGCAGCGCCGTCGACCGGGCGCGCGGCGCAGCCTCCGGAGATCCGTCCGGTGATCGGCCGGCTCACCGGCACCTCGGCGGACCCCGCGGCGCCATCGGCGCACGAGGTCCGCGCCCGAGGGACGCTACACTCACCCCAGTCCCGCGCCGCCGGCGCGGCAGCGAGAGGTACGGATGACCAAGCGATCGAAGCACGAGCGCGCCCAGCGCGCCGTGGAGACCGAGCGCGTGCGCCAGATCGAGGCGTCGTGGGCGGCCAGCACGCCCTCCGCGGTGGCTCGCGAGTTCGAGACGGCCGTCCGGGCCGCACGGGAGCGGGGCCCGCTTCCGCCGCCGCCCGACATGGCCCCGGGGACGCTTCCCAACCCGCCGCGACCGGGCCACGAGCCGAAGCCGCCGAAGGGCGCTGAGCGCCCGCGGAGGGGCCGCTAGTGGCCCGCAAGCGAAAGGTCGTCTACCCGGTGAAGCGGACGCCGCGCAAGGCGCCTGCCTTCCCCCCGGGTGAGGCACCTGTGGTCCGCACCAGCGTCGTCGCGATCGACCTGACTGCGCGCCACGGACGCGACGGACTCGCGGTGGGGCAGCGGGTGCAAATCCTTGGGACCGGGCTCTACGCCGGCGAGATCGCCGTGATCGAGAAGCTCGGCGGGTCGGTAGTCCCGGCCGCGACCGTTCGCACCGAGGCCGGCCGCAGCCGCCAGGTCCGCACGATCGACCTCGAGCCGGTCACCGGCGAGGGCTGATCGGGGGATCGATCCGGCACGCGATCGCCGGCGCCACGCGCCCGCGACGTCGTCGGTCGGGGTCGCGCGCGCCTGCGGCATCAACCCGTCTCCGCTACACTCACGCCTCTCATGGTCGATGGGCGCGCCGGTCAGCGCCCCGGTCTCCCACGCCGACGACTTCGAACCACCTCCGCGCCCTGACCGGGCCCCGCCTCGCGCGGGAGGGCCCCGCCAGGAGCACCTCGTGTCCTTCGATCATCTCGGGCTGACGCCCGAGCTTCTCCGCGCGGTCGCGGACCAGGGCTACACCGAGCCCACCCCCGTCCAGGCCGCCGCGATCCCGCTCGTGCTCGCCGGCCGCGACGTGCTGGCCGGCGCCCAGACCGGCACCGGCAAGACGGCCGCCTTCGTGCTGCCGATGCTGCAGCACCTCAACGCGAGCGCTCCGCGGCCGGACGACCGCCGCGCGACGCCCCGGCGCCAGGTCCGCGCCCTCGTCGTCGTCCCGACCCGCGAGCTCGCTCTCCAGGTGGAGGAGAGCGTCCGGACCTACGGTGCGCGGCGGCCGATCCGCTCGGTCGCCATCTACGGCGGAGTCGGGTTCGGCCCGCAGGCGAGCGCGCTCCGGGCCGGGGCGCAGATCGTCGTCGCGACCCCCGGCCGGCTCCTCGACCACGTCGGCCAGCACACGATCGACCTGTCGGCCGTGGAGATCCTCGTGCTCGACGAGGCCGACCGGATGCTGGACATGGGGTTCATCCACGACATCCGCAAGATCCTCGCCCTGCTGCCGCGACGGCGCCAGAGCCTCCTCTTCTCCGCGACCTTCTCCGACGAGATCCGGGGGCTCGCCAACGGGTTCCTGGACCGCCCGGCAGAAGTCGACGTCGCCCCCCGCAACACCGCCGCGGCGCTCGTCCGCCAGCTGGTCCTGCCGGTGGACCGCGAGCGCAAGCGCGAGCTCCTCAGCTCGCTGGTGCGGAGCCGGCGGCTGGAACAGGCGCTCGTCTTCACCCGGACGAAGCACGGCGCGAACCGCCTCGCGATGCAGCTCTCGCGCGATGGGATCGCCACCGCGGCCATCCACGGCAACAAGGGCCAGTCGCAGCGCGTCCGGGCCCTGGCGGACTTCAAGGCCGGTCGCGTCGACGTTCTCGTCGCGACCGACATCGCGGCCCGCGGGCTGGACATCGACGCCCTGCCGCACGTGGTCAACTACGAGCTGCCGATGGTCCCCGAGGACTACGTCCACAGGATCGGCCGAACCGGGCGAGCCGGCGTCGAGGGCCAGGCGATCTCGCTCGTCTGCGTCGATGAGACGCCCCTCCTGCGGGCCATCGAGCGGCTCCTGCACCGGACCATCCCGGTGGAGGCCGTGGCCGGCTTCGAGCCCGATCGCTCGATCGCGCCGGAGCCGATCCATCTCCGCTCGGCCGAGCATCGGGGCGTCGCCCCGCGATCGCACGCGCCGTCGGCCACGCCGCGCCCGTCGGCCACGCCGCGCCCGTCGGCCGGCCATCGCGGACGGTCGGCATCGGGCGGCCCGTTGCGGCGCGGCACGCGGCGCCGGTCGGGCGGCCCGTCGGCATCGGCCGGCAGGATCGCCCCCGGCACCCAGAGCCGGTGGGTCGGCCCACCGGGCATCGCCCGGGCGGCCCCGGGAGGCAGGGGCCCCGGCGCCCGCAGGCTGCTCGCGGCCCCGAGCGGCACCCGGACGCCGGCGAGCACCACGAGACGGGCATGCGCCACGAGCCCCGCGGCTCCTTCGCCACGCTGCCGGGCGAGCGGTTCGCGCGACGTGAGGAAGGCCGGGAGGCGCGGTCCCGCGCCTGAGCGTCGCGAGGAGTCGCGGCTGTCGGTGCGAGGTCGGTGCGCCTGTCGGGCGCCTAGCGCGGCGTCGTCGGGGCCTGCTCGACGGTGCGCGCGCTCCCGGCCGACGGCCGGATCGTGCTCTCGTGGCCGTCGTCCCAGCGAACCCGGTAGCGGGTGCCGTACGACGCCTCGAGGATCTCGAGGATCACCCCTTCGCGGTCGGCCTGCCCGACCTTCTCCGACTCGACGACGATCCGATCTCCAACCCGCGCGGTCATCCCATCACCTCCACGGCAACCGTGCTGCTGCGTCAACCATCCCCGTCCCGCGGCGCGCGCGATAGGGGCCGAGGTCACGAATCGATGGCGCCTTCCGGGCCCGGCTGGCTCGAACCGCGACGGCCCGCCCCGGCGTGCCGCAGCGGCGCGGCGCGACGATCGGCGGGCGTTTCCGGGCGCTTCGGCCCTCCGTCCGGCCACGGCCCCACCGGTAGGGTCGCCTCGTCAGGGGTCCGGCCCGGTCCCCACGGCACTCGCTCCAGAGGACGCGCCCCATGAAGGTCCTGATCAGCGTCGCCTCCCGGCACGGCGCCAGCTTCGAGATCGCCGAGGAGATCAGCGCGACGCTGGCCGCCTCCGGCTTCCAGACCGCGGTCCTGCCGCCGGATGCCGTGACGAGCCTCGAGGGCTACGGCGCGGTCATCCTCGGCAGCAGCGTCTACGTCGGCCACTGGATGGACTCTGCGGTCAACCTCGTCGAGCGCTTCTCGAAGGAGATCCGGACGGTCCCGGTCTGGCTCTTCTCGAGCGGCCCGATCGGCCACGAGCCCAAGCCCGACGACGAGCCCGCGGACCTCGCCGAGCTGGTGGCCGCCACGGGCGCCCGCGAGCATCGGCTCTTCTCGGGCCAGGTCGATCGCAGCAAGCTCGGCCTCGGGGAGAAGGTGATCCTCACCGCCGTCCGCGCCCCCGAGGGCGACTTCCGGCCGTGGGACGAGATCCGGGCCTGGGCCGGCGAGATCGCGGCAGCGCTCAAGCAGGCCTGACGGGTTCGGGTTCGCGACTCGGGTTCGGGCCGGCCGCGGGTCGTCCCTCCGGGGGTCGGGTCGCTGCTCCAGTGGCTCTGATCCGCGGGGATCACGCCCCCAGTCGTGACATCGGCGCGGTCTCCCCGGCGCGTTGCACCCGGTGCAAACAAGCGACCTGGCTGCCCGCGCTCTGCCTCCAGGCGCGTCGTCGCGTTTCATCGGATGCAAGCGCACGACTCGAGTGCCGGCCCAGCGGCCGTCCGCTCGTCGTTCGTGTGCGCCGGACGCAACGCCACGACCACCCGCCGGACGATCTCGTCGTTTCCTGTCGTCTCATGCAACGGCGCGTCGAGCCTGTGCAGGACATGCAACAGGACGACGGCCGTGGACGCGAGGGGCCGCCGCCGGTGCAAGCCGGCGCACCCCTCGAGCCGGCGCCGTTCGCCACCGGCGCTGGCCTGCGCGCGATGGCCGAGGCTCCCCCCGGCGGAGGCTCCCCGGCGTGGGTGAGCACCGATCGTTGGTCGGTCCCGGCGATGCTCTCCAAGGGTGCCGAGGGATCGGTGGCGATGCGAGCCGGGTGGACGCCAACGCCCCCGCGTTCGTTACCCACGCCGCCCGGTACGATGCGCGGGTGAACGATGACCTCGATCCGGCGGCTGCGTGGCCCGTGGCGGCGGCACGCGCGCCGCGTCGCCTACGAGAACCCGTGGATCACCGTCTGGCACGACGACGTGGCCCGGCCCGACGGCAGCCCCGGCATCTACGGCGTGGTCCACTTCGCCAACCTCGCCGTGGGGATCGTGGCGCTCGACGACGCGGACCGCGTCCTCCTGGTCGGCCAGCACCGGTACACCCTGGACGCCTGGTCATGGGAGGTCCCGGAGGGCGGTGTCCCGGCGGGGGAGGCCCCCCTCGACGGCGCCCGCCGGGAGCTCCGGGAGGAGACCGGTGTCGTCGCGACGCTCTGGCAGGAGATCGGCCGCTTCCACCTCTCGAACTCGGTGACCGACGAAGCGGGGATCCTGTACCTGGCGACCGGTCTCACCGCCGGGACGGCCGCGCCGGAGGCGACCGAGGAGCTTGCCGTCCGCTGGGTCGCCTTCGCCGAAGCGCTGGCGATGACGCTCGACGGCCGGATCACGGACAGCATGTCGATCATGGCGATCCAGAGGGTGGCGCTCGACCGCCGGAGCGCCGGCGCGAGCTGACCGGCACGCAGGGTCCGCGCGGCAACGTCAGCGCTGCCGGGCGTGGATCCCGGCGCGGGCGTGGAGGGTCGCCCCGACGGCCACCAGGGCGCTCGACCAGACCGGGAGCGTACGCGCCGCGAGGTCCGGGAGCCCGGTGTCGGACGTACCACCGGCGTCCTGCCGCGGTGAGGATCGCGCTGTTCGGGAACACCGCGCTGGGCAGCGCCGCCATCGGCCGGCGCGCCTACGCCAGCATCGACGGGGCGCGGGGCGGGGAGGGGAGGGGAGCCTCCCCGGGGTGGTCGCGGGGGTCGCACGCGCGGGCGCGTGACCGTCGGTCAGGGTCGCTCGACGAGCAACGCGCGGAGGGCGGCCCGCGATCGAGCGTCGATCCCGAGGCCGTCGGCGACGTAGCCCTCGATCGAGCCGAAGCGGCGGCGCACCTCGTCCATGGCCGCCTCCAGGTATGCCGGTTGGACGCCGAGGAGAGGCCGGAGCAGGTCGGGGTCGCCGCCGCGGGCGGCAAACGCGTCGATGATCGGTGCGGTCATGGCGACCAGCCGCGGGCCGCTCAGCAGGTAGTCCTCCATCACCGCGTCGTCGGGCACGCCGAGGAACAGCAGGAGGGCCGCGGCCGCCCACCCGGTCCGGTCCTTGCCCGTCGTGCAGTGGAACAGCGCGGGCGTGCTGGCGGCACCGGCCAGGTCCGTGAACAGGCGGCGGTAGCCGGCTCGCGCGCTGGCGAGGTGCACGAACTCGCGGTAGGCGTCGACGAAGAACGTCGAGGCCCGGCCGGCGCCGAGCGCCAGCGACGCCGCGGCGGGGTCCTCGAACAGCACCGCGAAGTCGGCCGGGGTCATCCCGGGCGAGTCGCCGAGGACGTCGGCGACGACGTACGCGCTCCCCGCCGGGAGCCGGTCCGGCTGGCCCGTCCGTTCGGCGGCCGTCCGCAGGTCGTACACGGTCCGGATCCCGAGCCGTCCGAGCGCTGCCACCGCGGCGGGATCCAGCCTCCCGAGGTCGGTGGACCGGTATACGAGCCCCGTGCGGACGCGTCTGCCGTCGCGCGTCGGATGGCCGCCGACGTCGCGCAGGTTCGGCAGCGCGACCTGGAGCAGGCCCAGGGCGGGCGCCGTCCCCGGCCCGCCCCCGGCCGCCGCGTCGCCCTCCGTCACCTTGCGCGTCCGCCCGCGTCGCCGGCCTTCGCCGCGATCCGGTCCAGCAGCGAGGCCCAGGAGGTCACGAACGCCGCCGCTCCCTTCTCCTGCAGGTCGCGGCCGACGGCCTCGACGTCGATGCCCGCCGCGGCGAAGCGGTCGAGCTGCCGGTCGGCCGGCTCCGGGTCGGCCGGCAGGAGGCCGGAGAACGACCCGTGGTCGGCGAACGCGAGCAGGGTCTCCTCGGGCATCGTGTTGACGGTGTGCGGCGCCGCGAGGCCCTCGACGTACAGGACGTCCGACGCCGCGGGATCCTTCGTTCCCGTGCTCGCGAACAGCAACCGCTGGGGGCGGGCGCCGGCGTTGAGGAGCCGCTGCCAGCGGTTGGACGCGAAGAAGGCCCGGTAGTCCGCGTAGACCCGCCTGCCGACGGCGAGGCCCAGCCCGTTCCTTAGGTCGTCGGGGACGCGCGCCGCCACCGCACCGTCCCAGCGGCTGATGAAGACCGAGGCGACCGACGCCACGTACGCCGGCAGGCCGGCCTCGACGCGCCGTTCGATCGCCCGCGTGTACGCCTCGGCCTGGGCGAGGTAACTGGCCGAGGAGAAGAGGAGCGTGACGTTCACCGGCACGCCGGCGGCGATCGTCTCCTCGATCGCCCGCAGCCCTGCCTCGGTCCCGGGGATCTTGATGAACAGGTTGGGGCGGCCAGCGAGGGCGTGGAGCCGGGCGGCCTCGGCGATCGTGGCGGCCGCATCCTGGGCGAGCAGGGGCGAGACCTCCAGCGAGACGAAGCCGTCGACCCCGCCCGTCCGATCGTGGGTCGCCCGGAACACGTCCGCGGCGCGCGTCAGGTCGTCGAGGGCGAGGTCGAAGAACGTCGCTTCGGGGTCGAGCCCACGCCTCGCGGCCATCCGCACGGCCTCGTCGTAGGCGGCCGTCCCGCCGATCGCCCGGTCGTAGATCGTCGGGTTGGACGTGAGGCCGGTGACCGCGAGGTCGTCGACGTAGTGCCGGAGCCGGCCGCTGGTCAGCAGGTCGCGCGTGATGTTGTCGAGCCAGAGGCTCTGGCCGGCCCGGTGGAGCTGCGTGGTCGGGTTCATCGTGACTCCCGTGGTTGGGCTGGTCCGTGGTGGCGGCCGTCCGCCCGGGTCAGTGGGTGAGGGCCTCGTTCCGGTTGGACGCCACGTCCTCGAGGCGGCGCCGGATCGCCCCGAGGAACCGTGCCCCGAGCTCGCCGTCGACCAGGCGGTGGTCTGACGAGAGGGTCATCCGCATGATGGACCGCACGGCAAGCCCGTCCCCGATGGCGACCGCCGTCGGCAGCGCGCTGGCCACGGCGAGGATGGCCGCCTCGCCGGGGTTGATGATCGCACTGAACTCCTCGACGCCGAACATGCCGAGGTTGGACACGGTGAAGGTGCTGCCGGTCATGAGGTCGACGGGCAGCGTTCCCTCGCGCGCCCGGGAGGCCAGGTCCAGGGCTCGGTCGTGGAGGTCGCCGAGGGCAAGCCGGTCGGCGTCGCGGATGACCGGCACGACGAGGCCGCCGGGCAGCGACACCGCGAGGCCGAGGTGCACCCGGCGGCGGGGCCAGACTGACACGCCGTCGGTGCGCGCGTTGACGTCCGGGAACTCGGCCAGGGTCTGGGCCGTGGCGGCGAGCACGAAGTCCGTGACCGTGAGGTTCGTTCCTGCGGCCTTGAGCTCGCTCCGCAGCGCGAGCAGCGGGGTCACGTCGACCGCGACGGTGACCGTGAAGTGTGGCGTCGTCGTCCAGCTCTGGGTGAGCCGGTCGGCGATGACCCGGCGCATCCGGGTGAGCGGGCGCGGCGCGTCCTCGCCGTCCACCGGCGAGACAGAGGCCGCCGTGAGCGGCGGGACCGCCGGGACCGCCGGGACCGCCGACCCGGGGAGCCGGGCATCGATGGCTGCGCGGACGTCGCGCTCGACGATCCTGCCCGCGGGGCCGGTCCCGGTGACCGTCCGCGGGTCGACGCCCGCCTCGGCCGCCAGGCGGCTTGCCCGGGGGCTGATCGCCGGCCGCGGGGACGCAGCCGCCCCGGCCCCGGGGAGGGCGGGGGCGATCGGGGAGGCGACCGCCTCCGGCGCCGGCGCGGTTGGCTGCGGCTCGGCAGCGGCGGGGGAGGGAGCCGAGGCCCGGTCGGCCGCGGGCTCCGCGTCGGGGATCACCTCGCCCGGGGCCCCGACGTACCCGCAGATCGTGTTCACCGGGACCGTCTCGCCCTCGGCGACCAGGCGGCGCAGGAGGACGCCGTCGTCGAAGGCCTCGACCTCCATGGCGGACTTGTCGGTCTCGATCTCGAACAGGACGTCGCCTCGGGCAACCGGGTCTCCCTCCTGCTTGCGCCAGCCCGTGAGGGTGCATTCCTCGGTCATCTGGCCCGGCTTCGGCATGCGGACTGCGTGGACCATCGTCGTGCTCCTCGGTCGTCGCGGGTGGTCAGACGAGGGCCAGGACGGCCCGGACGACATCGGCGGCGTTCGGCAGGAAGGCCCGCTCCAGGCTCTCGGCCTGCGGAGAGATGCCGTTGGCCGCCCCGATCCGGCCCACCGGGCCGTCGAGGGAGTCGAACGCCTCGAGCTGGATCCGGGCCACGATCTCGTTGACGAAGCTGCCGACGAGGACCGCCTGGGCCGCGACCACGCAGCGACCGGTCTTCCGGACCGACGCCAGGACCGTCTCCATGTCGAGCGGCACGAGGCTTCGGAGGTCGATGACCTCGGCCTCGATGCCGTGCTCGGCGGCAAGGATCTCGGCCGCCGCGAGGAGGTCGGGCACGGCAGGCCCCCAGCCGACCAGCGTGACGTCGGTGCCCTCGCGGGCGACGCGCGCGGCGCCGAGCGGGACGAGGTGGTCCCCCTCGGGCACGACGCCCTTGGTCGGGTAGAGGCCCTGGCTCTCGACGAAGAGGACCGGGTTGTTGGTCCGGATCGCGGACGCCAGGAGGCCCTTCGCGTCGGCCGGCGTGGCCGGGTAGACGACGTACAGGCCCGGGATGTGGGTGAAGACGCTCTCGAGCGACTGGGAATGCTGGCCGCCGTAGCCCTTGCCGGCGCCGACCGAGGCTCGGATGACCAGCGGGACCTCCACCTGGGCGCCGCTCATGTAGTGCCACTTCGCGGCCTGGTTGGCGATCTGGTCGGAGGACATCAGCGCGAAGTCCATGTACATCAGCTCGACCACCGGCCGGAGGCCGACGATGGCCGCGCCGACGGCGGTCCCGCAGATGGCGGCCTCGCTGATGGGGGTGTTGAAGACGCGCTCGCGGCCGAAGGCCTCGAGCAGCCCCTTGGTCAGCTTGAACGCGCCGCCGTAGTCGGCGACGTCCTCGCCGTAGACGATGACCCGGATGTCGCGGGTCATCTCCTCGACGAGCGCCTCCCGGAGGGCGTCCCGGTAGCTGATGGCGCCGGCGGCGTCGCGCTTCGCGACGGGGGGCTCCGCATAGGTCGTGACCGTCCGTGCCGCCTCGGGGACCTGGTCGGCCGCCGTGTCGGTGTAGAGGTAGCGCAGGACGTCCGCCGGATCCGGGTCGGTCGCCTGCGCCGCGCGCACGGCCGCCCGGGCGTTGCGCTCGCGGACGCGGGCTTCGACCGCGGCGATGCCGGCCTCGTCGGCCACGCCGGCCTCCAGCAGCTGGCGCTCGAGGAGCTTGATCGCGTCGACGGCCCGCCAGGCTGTCTCCTCCTCGCGCGTCCGGTACTCGTTGCGTGGGTCGGAGAGCGAGTGCCCGTAGTAGCGGTACGTGGATGCCTCGATGAGCACCGGCCCCTCGCCCGCCCGGCAGCGGGCCGCCGCCCGCCGGACCGCGTCGCGCACGGCCAGGACGTCCATCCCGTTGACGACCTCGGCGTGCATGTTGTCCTGCGCGAAGCCGGCCGCCCGGCGGGCGAGATGGCGCACCCCCATGACCTCTTCGTCGGTCCGGTGGGTCATCCCGTAGTGGTTGTTCTGGATCAGGTAGATGATCGGCAGCCCGTGGGCCCGGTCACCGGCAAGGTGGTTGGTCCACTGGTCCTGGGCGGCCCAGTTGAGCGACTCCAGGACGACGCCGTTGGCGTACGCGCCGTCGCCGGCGAAGCAGCAGACGACCCGGTCGCTCCGCTCGTACCGGGCGGCCATCGCCGCGCCCGTCGCGATCGGCACGCTGCCGCCGACGATCGCGTTGGCCCCGAGGTTGCCGGTCGCGAAGTCGCCGATGTGCATGCCGCCGCCACGCCCGTGGCTGTAGCCCTCCTCCTTGCCGAAGAGCTCCGCGATCACGCGGTAGACGTGCTCCTCCAGGGCCGCCTCCAGGAGGTCCTCCGGCGCCTCGGCGGCGGAGCCCGGGACGCGCGCCCGGAGCTGCTCGAGCGTCATCTGCCGGAGCGCGGCGAACCCCTTCGCGATCGCGTCGCCGTGGCCCCGGTGGGAGCTCGTGACGTTGTCGTCGGGCCGGAGCGCGCAGGACGCCCCGACGGCCGTCCCCTCCTGGCCGATCGAGACGTGGGTCGGGCCGCGGTAGTCGTAGCCGGGCAGCGGGTCGTATCCGCCGGAGCGGAGGCGGACGATCATCTCCTCGAGCTCGCGGATGGCAAGCATGTCGTCGAGCAGGTCGAGGGCCCCGGCGGTGTCGATCCCGCCCTGCGCGAGCTCGGTCGCGAGGTCGCCGGTGTAGGCGAAACCGGTGATCGTGCCGCAGGACTCCTCGAACGGCGCGAAGTCGGGGCGGGTGTCGCTGCGGTAGGTCGGCTCCGCGGCCATGGTGCTCACCTCCAGGTGCTCGAGGTGGTCGCCGCGACCGGCAACCGGGGCTGGACGGTCACGCGACGATCACGCGGATCCCCCGCCGCGCGAGGGTCCGGACGAGGCGGTCGTCGACGCCGGCGTCCGTCACGAGGGTGTCGACGTCGTCGAGGCGGCCGGCGCTGACGAAGGAGCGCGTTCCCACCTTCGTGCTGTCGGCCAGGAGGATCACCTCGCGGGCCCGGGACATCGCTAGCTGCTTCGTGTAGGCCTCGGCCGGGTCGGTCGTGGTCAGGCCGTCGTCGAAGGACAGGGCGAACGTCCCCATCAGCGCGCGGTCGACGCGCAGCTCCTCGAGCAGCGGGCGCGTGAGCGGTCCGACCAGCGCCCGGCTCGTCGCCCGCAGCTCCCCGCCGATCACAATCAGGCGCGGGCCGCGGCCGGCGAGCTCCGCGGCGGCGGGGAGGCTGTTCGTCACGACGGTCAGGCGCGTCCAGCCGTGGAGCAGGCGGGCGACCGCGAGCACCGTGCTCCCGCTGTCGAGGTAGACCGTGTCGTCCGGCGCGAGCAGCGTGACCGCGCGCTCCGCGATCCGGGCCTTCTCCAGCGCGGCGGCGGCGGCCTTGGCCTCGAAGTGGGGCTCGTCGAGGCGCTCGTCGGCGGCCACGGCGCCACCGTGGACCCGGCGCAGCCGGCCCGTCGCGGCAAGGGCGTTGAGGTCCCGCCGGACGGTCGCCTGGGAGACCCCGAGGGCGGCGCTGAGCTCCTCGAGGCGGACGGCCCGGCGGGCTTCGACGATCGCGCCCAGCCGTTGGCGCCGGGCGGCGGCAAGGTCGAGCGCATGGGCAGGCTCGCCAGGAACGCTCACGATCTGTTCAGACATGAGCACATTCTAGCACATTCTATCGACCACGAGCGTGGCAGGCCGTGCGTCACCCGGCCGGGCGTGCCTGACGGGCACCCGGGGGACCAGGGCCTGCATCGACCCGAGGATGGGGCAGGGCATGTCCCCGGCCAACCGCGTCCGCCCCGACAGCGTTGAGACGGGCTTCCGTCGCGCTAGACTTACTCCGCAGGAGGTGTGCGGCAACCGGATGGCCGACGACGACGGCACGATCTCGCGGAGCGTTCTCGCGGAGCAGGTCAAGGACCGTCTCCTGCAGGACATCCTCGGCGGCCGGTACCCGCCGCATTCGCGCATCGTCGAGACCCGGGTCGCGCGCGAGCTGGGGACGAGCCAGGCCCCGGTCCGCGAGGCGCTGCGCGGCCTCGAGGCCCTCGGGGTCGTGGAGATCCTCCCGTTCCGGGGCGCCCGGGTGCGGCGCCCGACGGCCCACGAGCTGCTCGAGGCCTACGCCGTCCGTGCCGAGCTGGAAGGGCTCGGGGCTCGCCTCGGCGTCCCGCGCATGGCGGACGCCGACCTTGGCGAACTCGAGGAGCTCCACGCCGCGATGCAGCGGGCCGCCGCGGCGGGGGACCGCCACGCGGTGGCGGTGGCCGACGCCGCGTTCCACGCGCGGCTGCTGCGCCTGTCCCGCAACGCGACGCTCGGGCGGGTCTGGCGCTCGCTCGAGCCGTTCTCGCGGACGTACATCACGCTCGTCGCCCCGGGCGCCGATGCCCACTGGACGGCGGACCTCCACACGCAGATCATCACGGCGCTCCGCGCCCGCGACCCGGAGGCCGTCGCGGGCGCGCTCCGGCGCCACTTCGAGGAGGCGGGCGCCCACCTCGCCACCGGCTGGGAGGACGCCCCGACCCCGCCGGTCACCGCGGCCCGCTCGAGGTCGCGCACCAGCTGACCGCGGCGGCGCCGGGCCGCCGAATGCCCCGGCGCCGCCGCCGCGATCAGGCCGGGCGCAGGATCGCGCGCACCTGCTCCGCCACGCGGGCCGCGGACAGCCCGTAGATGTCGAGGAGCGCGTCGTTCGCCCCCGATTCCGGGTAGACGTCCCGGAGGCCGATCCGGTCGACGCGCGTCGGCCGGTGCTCCGAGAGCGTCTCGGCGACGGCGCCGCCGAGGCCGCCGATCACGGTGTGCTCCTCGACGGTGATGACGCGTCCCGTCCGCTCGGCGCCCGCGACGATCGCGGCGACGTCGAGCGGCTTGAGGGTCGGGACGTGGACCACGTGGGCGTCGATGCCTTCGCCCGCGAGGACCTCGGCAGCGTCCACGACGCGCGGAGTCTGCGACCCGGTGCTGAACAGGGTCACGTCGCGGCCCTCGCGCACCACGACGGCCGTGCCGAAGACGAAGCGGTACGAGTCGTCGAACACGCGCTGGGTGGCGTCCCGCACGAGCCGCACGTAGCACGGCCCCTGGTAGGCCGCCGCCCAGCGCAGGACCTGCGCGGCCTCCACGTCGTCTGCGGGGGCCACGGTGACCATGCCGGGCATCGCCCGCATGATCGCCAGGTCGTCCACGATGATGTGGCTCATACCCGTCTGGCCGGTGAAGAGGCCGGCATAGCCGGGGGTGATCTTCACGTTCGCGCCGGTCTGGGCGATCAGCACCCGGATCTGGTCGAGGGGGCGCACGACGGCGAACGACACGAACGTGCTGATGAAGGGGATCAGGCCCATCGTCGCCAGGCCCGCGGCGACGCCCAGCATGTTCTGCTCGGCGATCCCCATCTGGAGGTAGCGGTCCGGGTGCGCCTTCTCGAAGATGTCGGCCCGCGTCGAGCTGCCGACGTCCCCGTCGAGCATCACGACGCGCGGGTCGTCGTTCGCGATGGCCGCGACGGTCTCGCCGAAGATCTCGCGCATGGGCCGGCCCATCGGCAGCGTCATCGCGGGCCTCCTTCGCCGGCGGGGAGCGGCTCGCCGAGGTCGGCCATCGCCTGCGCGAACTCCTCGGGCTTGATCGGCCGGGTGTGCCAGAAGTAGTGGCCCTCCATGAAGGAGACGCCCTTGCCCTTGACCGTGTTGGCGATCAGGGCGACCGGGCGGCCGTCGCCGTGGACGGCCAGGTCGAGCACGCGCAGGATGTCGGCCATGTCGTGGCCGTCCATCTCGAGGACGCGCCAGCCGAAGGCCTTCCACTTGGCGACGAGCTCGCCGGGCACCTGCGGTGGGAGCCGCCCGTCGGGCCCGTCGCCGGGCCAGCCGTACTGCTGCAGCTTGTTGTGGTCGACGATGACGACCAGGTTGTCGAGGGCGTACCGCGGCGCGGCCATCGCCGCCTCCCACACCTCGCCCTCCTGGCACTCGCCGTCGCCGAGCATCACGTAGGCCCGGACGTCGCGCCCGGTGAGGCGGGCGCCGAGCGCCATGCCCATGCCGGCGGAGATGCCCATCCCGAGCGACCCGGACGACATGTCGAGGCCAGGCAGCCGGGTCATGTCGGGGTGGCCCTGGAGGCGCGAGTGGGCGGCGTCGAACGTTGCCAGCTCATCCACCGGGAAGTAGCCCCGCAGGGCCATCGCGGCATACAGGCCGATCGACGAGTGGCCCTTGGAGAGGACGAAGCGGTCCCGATCGGGCCAGGACGGCTCGTCGGGTCGGATGCGCAGGACGTGGAAGTAGAGGGCCGCCAGCATGTCGGCGGCCGAGAGGGGTCCGCCGAGATGGCCTGCGCGCGCATGGTTGACGGCCTTGACGACCTCCACCCGGATCCGCCGTGCCACCTCCTGGAGGCGGACGATCTCGGCGGCGTCGACGCCGGAGACGAGCGATTCGCTCATGACCGGCCCTGCTTCTCGTAGGAGCCGGGCACGACCGGCGGGGAGAAGAAGCAGACGAGCTCGAGCGGCTCGGGCCCGTCGGACTCGGTGGCGTGGAGCGTGCCGACGGGGACCCAGACGGTGACGCCCGCCTCGATCTCCGCGGTCGCCTCCGGGGTCACGATCCGGCCGCGCCCGGCGGCGCAGTAGATCGTCTCCTCCTGGGAGTCGTGGACATGCCCAGCGGGCTTCGACCCGGCCGGGAAGATCGAGACCCCCATCGAGACCCGTTCGGTCGGGGTGTTCTGGGGCCCGATGTAGGTGTACCAGTTGCGCCCCGGCAGCGGATACAGGTCCGCCTCCGCGCGCGCCACTCGCTTGATCATGGGATACCTCGCAGAATCGAGCACAGCCTGCGGCACGTCGATGGGATCAGGCGTGGCGGACGTCGGGGTCCGGCAGGACCACATCCCGGATCGCGCCCTGGAGGTCGTGGTAGGACGTCACGAACGCGCGCAGCGTCCGGGCGCTGGCGCCGAACGCCTCGAACTCGTCGGGGGTCATCCCGTCGGGTTCGTAGGCGCGCCGGAAGTCGGGGACCCGCTCGTAGAGCTCGGCCACGTACGCCGGGTCGACGGGCACGTCCATCTGTGGGCGGGGCGCGAGGCCGCTCTTGTTGAAGCGCACCTGCCAGGGGTAGGGGAGGGTCATGCTCACGTCACCGCCGACGAGCTCGGTCCAGTGGAGGCGGTGACGATACGCCGCGGCCAGCATGCGGGAGCGGTAGCCGCGCTCGCGGAAGATGCCGTAGGCGCGCTTGAAGGCGGCGATGCCCGCCCAGTTCGGCGCGTCGGGGTGGACGGCGAGGTCGTCGCGCTCGACGAGGACCTTCATCCAGTCGTCGAGGCGGCCGATCATGATCGTGACGATCGGCGACATCGAGGCCACGTCCCCGCCGGCCGCCGCCCGACGGTCGAGGCCGCGCTCCACGGCCTCGGCGGCAGCCAGCGCCTGGGGCACCGTGAAGCTCACGGTCGCGTTGATGTTCACGCCGCGGAAGGTCGCCTCCTCGATGGCGACGATGCCGGCCGCCGTCGCCGGGAACTTCACCTGGATGTTGGGAGCGAGACCGTCGAAGCGGATCGCCTGCTCGACCATCCGAACCGGATCCCGGTGGTTCGCCGGGTTCGTCTGGACCGAGAGCCGGCCGGCCCGGCCCCCGAGCCGCTCGAAGACGGGAGCCAGGATTCCGGCGCCGCGGGCGGCCATCTCCTCGACGAGCGCCCAGGTCAGCTCCACCTCGGACCAGGTCGGGTTCGCCGCGGCCAGCTCGTGCACGCGGGGGACCCAGTGGTCCTTCTCCTTCTTCATCACCTCGAGGACGATGCTCGGGTTCGAGGTGGCGCCGGTCGCGCCGCGCTCGACCGCGTAGGCGAGCTCATCGACGGCGCAGGAGTCGTTCCAGTACTGGGTCGTGGTCTCCCGCGTCATCTGCAGGAGCGGGCTGTCGAGCGCGGTGATCGTCATCGAGGTACCTCTGCGTGGCGCGCGGACCGGTTGTGCCGGGGCCGAGCCAGCCCCGGCGGCGGCGTTCCGGGAGCGGAGGCGCGACCCGCCGGCGACGACGGCTGACTTCGAGGCGTCGTCTCGGTCTGTCGCGCGTTCGCCGCCATCAGGCCTCCTCGTCGGGTTCTCGTGCGACACCCGACCGGTCATATAATCGATCATCGATGCTCGTGATGCAAGGGGGGACCGCCGGGCCGGCGACGGATGGCGGAGGCCCGACGGACGGCGGGCGCCCCCGCCGGACGGCGTCGCGGGACTTGACGGGGCCGGCCCCTGGTGCCTATCGTTATCGGTAATCGATTATCGAATGTCGGTCGGATCCGACCCGTTGGCCACCGGACGGCCACCGGACCCGGACCGGCGCCCGGGTCGAGTGCAGGAGGTCGCACGCATGGCCAGCGTCGTGCTCCTCGGTACCCTTGACACCAAGGGCGACGAGTACGCATTCCTCCGCGACCGTGTCCGCGAGCTCGGCTGCGACGTCATCCTCGTCGACGCCGGCGTCCTGAGCGACCCGTCTCCCGGCGACGTCACCGCCGACGAGGTCGCTGCCGCGGCGGGGGAGAGCCGGGCCGCCCTGGCGGCCGCCCGCGACCGGGGCCCGGCAGTGCTCGCCATGACGCGCGGCGCGACCGAGGTGGTCAGGCGCCTCCACGCCGCCGGGAAGGTCGACGGGATCCTCGGCGTCGGCGGCTCGGGCGGCTCGTCCATCGTTTCGGCCGCCATGCAGGCGCTGCCGGTCGGCGTCCCCAAGATGCTCGTCTCGACGATGGGCTCGGGCGACACGCGTCCGTACGTCGGCACCTCGGACATCGCGATGATGTACTCGGTCGTCGACATCGCCGGGATCAACGGCCTCTCCGAGAAGATCCTCACGAACGCCGCGGCCGGGATCGCCGGGATGGCGCAGGCCTCGGCGGCATTCGTGTCGAAGATCCCGCCCAAGCCGCTCATCGGGGCCACGATGTTCGGGGTCACGACACCCAGCGTGACCACCGCGCGGGAGTGGCTGGAGGCGCACGGCTACGAGGTGCTCGTCTTCCATGCCACCGGCGCCGGCGGCAGGGCGATGGAGGCCCTCATGCAGGCGGGCTTCATCACGGGCTCGCTCGACATCACGACGACCGAGCTCGTCGACGAGCTCGTCGGGGGCGTCCTCTCCGCCGGGCCGGACCGGCTCGAGATGGCCGGGGCCCTGGGCCTGCCCCAGGTCGTGTCCCTCGGGGCGCTCGACATGTGCAACTTCGGCCCGCTGGAGACGGTCCCGGCGAGGTTCCGGGACCGCAACCTGTACGTGCACAACGCCACGGTCACCCTCATGCGGACGACCGAGGAGGAGTGCGCCGAGCTGGGGCGGATCATCGCCCGCAAGCTCAACCGGGCGACCGGGCCCCTGACCGTCTTCATCCCGCTCGGCGGCGTCTCGATGATCGCGACCCCCGGTGGCCCGTTCCACGACCCCGCCGCCGACGCGGCCCTGGTACGGGAGCTGAAGGCCGGCCTCCGGCCGGACGTCGAGGTGGTCGAGACGGCCGCCGACATCAACGACCCCACGTTCGCGACGGCGATGGCCGAACGGCTCGACGCGCACTACCGCGCCTGGGCCGCCGCGCGGGCATCGGACGCAGGAGGACGCGCATGAATGGGCAACAGGCGCTGGAGCGGCTGCGCCGCACCCTCGCCGAGGGCGGCGTCATCATGGGGGCGGGGGCCGGGACGGGCCTCTCCGCGAAGTGCGCCGAGGCCGGCGGCGCCGACCTGATCATCATCTACAACTCGGGGCGCTACCGGATGGCCGGGCGCGGCTCCCTGGCCGGGTGCATGCCCTACGGCGACGCGAACGCGATCGTCATGGAGATGGCCGGCGAGGTCCTCCCGATCGTCCGGGAGACGCCCGTCCTGGCCGGTGTCTGCGGCACCGACCCGTTCCGCCTCATGCCCGTCTTCCTCGAGGAGGTCAAGCGGGTCGGCTTCTCCGGGGTCCAGAACTTCCCGACCGTCGGCCTGTGCGACGGCAAGTTCCGGCAGAACCTCGAGGAGACCGGGATGGGGTTCGGCCTGGAGGTCGACATGATCCGGGCGGCCCACGAGGCCGGCCTCCTCACGACCCCCTACGTGTTCGACCCGGACCAGGCGCGCGCCATGGCGGAGGCCGGCGCCGACGTCGTGGTGGCCCACATGGGCCTCACCACGAAGGGCGCCATCGGCGCGACGACGGCCCTGACGCTGGAGGAATCCGCCGCGCTCGTGCAGGCGATCCGCGACGCGGCCGCCGCGGTCAAGCCCGACGTCATCGTCCTCTGCCACGGCGGCCCGATCGCCGAGCCGGAGGACGCCCAGCACATCCTCGACCACACCAGCGGGGTGGCCGGGTTCTTCGGTGCGTCCAGCATGGAGCGACTTCCGACGGAGGTGGCGATCACGGAGAACATGCGGCGCTTCAAGCGGGTCGCCCGTACGGCGACCGCGACGAGCTAGGCGACCTTCGCCCGGGCGACAGCAGGCACGTACAGGCAGGTACAGGAGGAAATCAGCGGTGCCCCTCAAGGAAGAAGTCCTCGGCCAGTTCCTCGGGGACGAGACGTTCCCGGTCGAGTGGTCCTCGGAGACGGAGAAGCTCCTCTTCTGGGTCTACGACGACCTGCATTGCCCCAAGCCGCTGAGCCCGATGTACGAGGACATCGGCGGCTGGTGGCTCTCCTGCGATCACATGTTCCGCCGGTTCGGCACGCCGTTCGCGACCGACTGGATCTACAAGAAGATCAACGGCTACCTGTACACGGCGGCGGTCCCCGCCGAGGCCGGCCTCGTCGTCGACACGCAGGAGTACAACTACCGCACGAACCCGATCGTGCCCGAGGACGACGAGTACGCCGGGAAGATCGGGGCATACCTGGGCGCGGTGCTGCCCGTCTACGGCCTGAAGTTCACGGACTGGTGGCGGACTCGCTTCGTCCCCGAGATGGCGCGCAACTTCGAGTACCTCGAGGGCATGCTCGACCAGAAGGACCAGCTGAGCCTGGCCGAGGTGGCCGTCCTCCTCGAGGACGCCATCGACATGCACGACCGCCACTGGAAGATCCACTGGATGCTGAACTTCGCGCAGCTCAGCGCGACGCTCAACCTCCGGGCGGTCATGGAGAAGACGCACGGCAAGATCGACGAGGTCCTGCTCGGGCGGCTCCAGAACTCGGCCAACGACCGGAACTGGGACAAGATCCGCGCCCTCTGGGAGATGAAGGAGGAGGTCAAGGGCGACGCCGAGCTGGCCAAGGCCTTCGCGGGCCTGACCGCGGCCGACATCATCCCGGTGCTGCAGGCGAGCGAGCGCGGCCGTCGCTTCATCGACGAGCGGGTCGTGCCCTATCAGAAGGAGTTCGGCTGGCACGCCGTCTGGAGCCACGAGTTCGTCTACACGAGCTTCCGGGAGGACATGACCCCGGTCGTCCAGCTCGTTCGGGACCAGTACTCGTCCGACTACGACTATCCGACGAAGATCGCGGCCCTCAAGGCCGACATCGACGCGGCGGCCGAGGAGATCCTCCAGGGGCTCGAGGGCGAGGCGCTCGAGGAGATGCGCGCCGCCAACGAGATCAACCTCAAGATGGCGCCGCTGACCCCGGACCATCACTTCTACATCGACCAGGGCGCCAACGCCCATGTCCGCCTCGTGCTCATCGCCCTCGGCGAGAAGCTCGTGGAGATGGGCGTGCTCGACGCGCCGGACGACGTCATCTACTTCCGGTACAACGAGCTGCGGGCGTTCATCGGCAACCCGACCGGCATGGACGGGCGGGCCATCGTGGCGAGCGCCAGGGCCAAGCGCGCCGCGGCGGACGCGCTCCAGCCGCGCGACTGGGTCGGCACGGTCACGGCCACGCAGCTCGCCTTCCCGTACCTGAACCTGTGGGGCTACCCGGACAAGTTCTCCCGCTCCTCCGAGGTCGAGTACGGCAAGGTCAAGGGGATCGCCGGCTCGCCGGGCGTGGTCGAGGGCGTGGCGCGCGTCGTCATGTCCGAGGCCCAGTTCGACAGCCTGCAGGTGGGCGAGATCCTCGTCTGCCAGATGACCAACCCGGCCTGGCAGGTCCTCTACGGCAAGATCATCGCGGTCGTGACCGACGCCGGCGGGACCGTGTCCCACCCGGCCGTCCTCGCCCGCGAGTACGGGATCCCCGCGGTCGTCGGCACCTCCGGGGGTACCGCGCGCATCAAGACGGGCGACAGGGTCCGGGTCGACGGCAACTCCGGCGTCGTCGAGATCCTCGAGACCGTCGCCGCCGTCGGGATGAAGGACTGACCGCACCTCCATGACCCGCCAAGCCGCGATCTCGCGCAGCGTCCTGAGCGACCAGGTCAAGGACCGCCTGCTGCAGGCGATCCTCGACGGCCGCTACCCGCCGGGCGCCCGGATCGTCGAGACCCGGGTGGCCCGGGAGCTCGGCACGAGCCAGGCTCCCGTGCGGGAGGCGCTGCGCGACCTCGAGGCGCTCGGCGTCGTGGAGACCACCGCCTTCCGGGGAGCTCGCGTCCGCCGCCCGTCGGCGGACGAGCTCCTGGAGGCGTTCGCCATCCGGGCCGAGCTCGAATCGCTCGGTGCGCGGCTCGCCGTCGCCCGGCTCACCGACGAGGACCTCGAAGCCCTGGCCCAGCTCGTCGCGGACATGAAGCGGGCCGCCGAGACCGGCGACACGTATGCCGAGGCGAGCGCCGACGCGGCCTTCCACGGCCGGATCATCGATCTCGCCGGGAATGCCACCCTCGCGCGGGTCTGGCGCACGCTGGAGCCGTTCTCGCGCACGTACATCACGATCGTCGCGCCCGGCGCGGATCGGCGTCGGATCGCCGACGAGCACGTCCCCGTGCTCGACGCCCTCCGCCGGCGCGACCCCGAGCTCGTCGGCGCGGTGCTCCACCAGCACTTCCTCAACGCGGCGGCGATGCTCGGCAATCTCTGGGAGCGCGCCGAGGCAGCCGCCGGGAGCGAGGTGAGCCCCGCGCTCGCCGAGCGTCCCGCCTGACCCCGCGCATCACGAGCCCGCGAAAGGACACCATGAGCGACCAGCTGCAACTGTCGGAGGAGATGTCGGCCGGGACCGCCCGCCTCCGGGTGGACGTCTACGGCAGTGAGCCGCGCGAGCACGTCCTCGACGACCTCAGCTTCCTCAACTACCGGCTTGCCGACGTCCGCATCTCCCCCGAGGTCACGCTGGCAGGCCCCGACATCGTCTGGCGCCGGGACGGGGAGAAGCGGGTCTCGTACGACGGCCGGGTCGTCACGTTCACCGGCGACTGGCCGGCCGGCCCGATCCAGAAGGTGATCGTCGCCGTGCTCGCGCTCCGCATGGAGGCCGCGGGCCTGCATCCGTCGCACAGCGCTGCCGTGCACTACGGTGGCCGGACCATGCTGTTCCTCGGCGGCGAGTCCAACCACGGCAAGAGCATGGGCCTGATCGAGGCCGGTGTGCGCGGCGCCCTCCAGGTCGCTTCCGAGACCACGGTGATCGACGAGGACGGCCGGGCGGTGATGGGCTCCGTCGACACGTTCCTCCGCAAGCGGACGGAGGGCACCGAGCGGTCCGACAAGGCCGCGCCGAACAAGGGCGTCGAGAAGTTCTGGGGCGAGATGCCGTCCTGGGGCATGTACGAGGGCACGCCGAACATCGATCTCGTCATCGTCCCGGCGATCGACGGCAACTTCGACCCTGCGACCAATGAGCTGATCCCGTTCGAGCGCCAGTTCCAGTTCCTGCACTCGCTGCAGAACTACTTCCTCACGAACGAGCTCCTCGCGCCCGGCCACGTGATGCCGATGATCGACAACGACGAGCTCCGCCGGGGGCGCGCCGCCTTCGTGGCCCGCTTCTGCGAGCGTCCCTTCTACTTCATCCGCGCGGCCACCCCCCAGGTCCTCCTGGACGAGGTCGACAAGGTCCTGTAGGGGGAACGCCGGAGCGATGCACACCTTCGCCTACACGCGGCCGGCGACGCTGGCCGAGGCGATCGCCCTTCTCGATGCCGGGGGCGCGGACGCCCGGATCCTGGCCGGGGGCACCGACCTGATCATCCGGCTGCGCGACGGGTCGCTCCGGCCGGCCGTCGTGATCGACCTGAAGCGGGTCCGCGACCTGCCGCCGGGAGTCCGCGAGGAGGACGGTCGCATCGTGATCGGCGCGACGACCGTGATGACCGACATCGCCGCCGACGGGCGGATCCGACGCCACTTCCCGGCGCTCGCAGAGGCGGCCGCGGTGGTCGGCTCGGTGCAGATTCGCAACCGGGCCACGCTCGCCGGCAACATCTGCAACGCGTCGCCGGCTGCCGACACCGCGCCGGCGCTCCTCGTGTACGACGCCGTCGTGGTCGTCGCGGGCCCCGCCGGGACCCGGCGGATCCCGGTCGACGAGCTGTTCGTCCGCTCGGGCGTCACCACCCTCGCCCGGGGAGAGCTGGTGACGGCGGTCGAGCTGCCGGTCCCGGCCCGCCGGATGGGTGCCGTCCACGTGCGGCGCACGCGGCGCCGCGGCCACGACCTCGCCTCGGTCACCCTGTGCTGCGGCGTCGACGAGGCCGGCGTGACGCGGCTCGCCTATGGCAGCGTCGGCCCGCGGCCCGTCCTGCGCGTCGACGAGACCGGCGTGCTGGCGGACGCGGCCGCCCCGGACGCGGCGAAGGCCCCGCTCCTCGAGCAGATGTTCGCCGACGCCAGCCCGTCCCCGCGCTCCATGCGGGCGAGCCCGGAGTACCGCCTGGCGATGCTCCGCGTGCTGGGGTTCCGGGCCCTGCGGATCGCGATCGACCGGCTCGCGGAAGGATGACCGGCATGGAACCGACGCTTCCGATCGAGATCACGGTCAACGGCCGCCGCCGGTCGCTCGAGGTGGCCGTCCGCCACACCCTGCTCGACGTCCTGCGCGACGACCTGGCCCTCACCGGCACGAAGGAGTGCTGCCTCGTCGGCGAGTGCGGCGCCTGCACCGTCAGCCTCGACGGCCGGATCGTCGATTCGTGCCTGGTGCTCGCCGTCGAGGCCGACGGCGGCGAGGTCACGACGGTCGAGGGGCTCGCGGCGGACGCCCGCCTGAGCCCGCTCCAGGCCGCCTTCCTCGAGAAGGGAGCCGTCCAGTGCGGCTTCTGCATCCCCGGCCAGCTCATGGCTGCCCACGACCTTCTGGAGCGCAACCCGCACCCGACGGTGCCCGAGATCCAGGAGGGACTCGCAGGCAACCTGTGCCGGTGCGCCTGCTACGAGCAGATCACGGAGGCGGTCCTCGCGGCCGCCGAGAGGTCCGACCGATGACCGGGCCCACGCTCCCGGGCCGGGTGGGTGACTCCCCGGCGCGCGTCGGGGGCGACGCCCGGGTCACCGGCCGGCAGCAGTACGTCGCCGACATCCACCTGCCCGGCGAGCTCCACGCGAAGCTGGTGGTCCTGCCCGTGGCCCGGGCCCGGATCCTCGCGATCGACACGAGCGCGGCGCTCGCGGTCCGCGGCGTCCGGCTCGTCACGACCGCCGCCGACCTCCCGCAGCCGGTGCCGCGGTTCGGCCCCCAGTTCCGGGACCGGCCGGTCATCGCGGTGGGCGAGGCGAAGTACCACGGCGACCCGGTGGCGGCGGTCGCCGCCGACACGAAGGACGCGGCCGAGGAGGCCGCGCGCCTCGTCAAGGTGGAGTACGAGGAGCTGCCGGCGATCGTCTCGGTCGCCGCCGCCCTCGACCCTGCCGCGCCGCTGGTCCAGGACCCCGCCCTCCGCCCGGACGACCCGCTCGCGGGCACGAACGTGCTGCGCGAGCACCGCGTGGCCTGGGGCGACGTGGATGCCGCGACGGCGGACCTCGTCGTCGAGAACCGGTACACGTTCCCGATGGTGACCCACTTTGCGATCGAGCCGCACGCGTTCATGGCGGCGCCCGACGGCGACGGGATCGCCGTCTGGAGCTCGATCCAGCACCCGAACTGGCTCCAGAAGGTGATCGCCCAGCTCCTGGGGCTGCCGCTGGCGAAGGTCCGCGTCTTCGCCCCGGATCCCGGAGGCGGGTTCGGCGGGAAGCAGCACACCAAGTACGAGCCGCTCGTCGCGCTGATGGCCCTGCTGGCCGGCCGGCCGGTGCGCCTGGTCCTGACGCTCGAGGAGACCTTCCAGGCGGTGCGGCGGACGTCGGCCGAGGTCCGGGTCCGCACCGGCGTGCGGACGGACGGCACGCTGGCGTTCCAGGATGTCGAGGCGGACTACCTCATCGGGGCGTATGCCGACATCGCCGACCGGGTCGTCGGCAAGGGCAGCTACCCGGCCTGTGGCCCGTACCGCGTGCCGGACGCCCGGATCCTGGCCCGCAGCATCCTGTCCCATACCGTGCCCTCGACCGCCTTCCGCGGGTTCGGGAACCCCCAGGTCAACTGGGCCGTGGAATCCAACCTCACCGAGGCCGCGATCCGGCTCGGGATCGACCCGCTCGAGCTCCGCCTGCGCAACCTGGCCCGCCGGGGCGAGGCGTTCATCCCGTTCGACACGCCGGCCGACGGCGACTGGGAGCAGACCGTCCGCCGGGCGGCCGAGCTGATCGGGTGGGGGACTCCTGCGGCCCCCGGCCACGGCCGCGGGATCGCCATCGGCATCAAGTCCGGTCCGACGACCGGCCTCTCGTACTCCACCGTCCGGCTCCTCGGCGACGGCAGCGTCATCGTCTATGCCGGCACCTCGGACATGGGCCAGGGGGCGCGAACGGTCTTCGCCCAGATCGCCGCCGAGGAGCTCGGCGCCCCGCTCGACTGGGTCACCGTCGTCATGGGCGACACGGCCATCGTGCCGTACGACCAGCAGACGTCGGCAAGCCGGTCCACCGTGCTCATGGGGAACTCGGTCCTGCGCGCCTGCCGCGCGGTCCAGGTCCAGCTGCGGGCGATGGCGGCTCGGCTCCACGGCCTGCCGGAGGACGCCATCGTCGTCGAGCGCGGCATCGTCCGGCTCCCCGACCGCGAGCTGCCGATCCTCGACGTGCTGACGCCGGGCCTCGGACGGCTCGGCGGCGAGCTGGTCGGGAACGGCGAGATGCGCAAGGAGGCGGAGCCGGACCACCCGCTGGGCGGCAGCGCCGCCTTCTTCGAGTTCAACTGCACGGCCATCGAGGCGGAGGTGGACGAGGAGACCGGCGACGTGACGCTCGTCCGCCACGTCACCGTCTCCGACGTGGGGAGAGCGATCAACCCGCTCCAGGTCCGGATGCAGGACGAGGGTGCGGCCATCCAGGGCCTGGGCCACACGCTCATGGAGCACTACATCTTCGACGAGCACGGCAGGATCCGGAACCTCGGCGCCATCGACTACCGGATCCCGACGAGCATGGACCTGCCCCTCGAGCTGCGCAGCGAGATCGTGGAGAACGAGGACGGGCCGGGCCCGTACGGCTCGAAGGGCATGAGCGAAGGAGCCCTGCTGTGCGTGGCGCCGGCCGTCGCCGCGGCCGTCCGCGACGCGGCGGGCGTCGCGATCCGCGATCTGCCGCTCACGCCGGAACGGGTCTGGCGCGCGTTGCAGGAGCGGCCCACCCGGTGAGCCGCCTGGAGGTTGGACGATGAGGTTCGGCATGGAGGTCGGCCCGATCGGGGCTCTGCCGCCCGAGCAGATCGTGAAGGCGGCGGGCCTGGTCCGCGAGGGCCGCATGGTGTCGCTGGCGGCGGTCCGCTTCCCGGGCATGCCGCTCTTCCCGGGGCACCCGCCGTTCCAGGTGCTCAACTACCGCACGCCGCGCGGGATCCGGGTGACCGGCGCCCAGCCGTGGGGCCCGGTCAACGACGCCGGCCTCGGCTACATGGCCGAGTACGTCATGGCGACGTCGCACTCCGGCGCCCACATGGACGCGCTGGCCCACATGACCGTCGACGACGACATGCACTGGTACGGGGGCGGGAACGCCGACGAGCACCTGACCGACTTCGGCCCGGTGCACGGCGACGCGGCCAAGATGCCGCCGTTCTTCACCCGGGGCGTGCTCCTCGACGCGCCGACCTTCCGGGGCGTGGAGTGCCTGCCCAAGGGCTCGCCGATCGACGCCGCCGAGATGGACGCGATGTGCGCGGCCCAGGGCGTGACCGTGGAGCCGTGGGACGTCGTCGTCATCCGGACCGGTTACATGGGCCTCTGGCCCGACGCGGAGAAGATGGCCGCCCACAAGACGCCCGGCCCGGACGTCTCGGCCGCGCGGTGGCTCCTGGAGCGGGGCGTGGTCGCGACCGGCACGGACACCGAGACGTACGAGGTCCAGCCGGCCCCCGACCCGGGTCCCACGGGCAACCCGCAGCCGGTCCACACGGCGCTGCTCATCGAGAACGGCGTCTACATCATGGAGAGCCTGGACCTCGAGGAGCTGGCGCGCCAGCGCATCTACGAGTTCCTCTTCGTGGCCCTTCCCGTGAAGATCCGTGGCGCCACGGGGTCGATGGTCGACCCGGTCGCCGTCATCTGAAGGAGCGCGTCACCGTGCCCGCGACCATGCAGGCGCTCGTCGTCCTCGAGCCCAACCGCTTCGAGATCCAGGACGTCCCGGTCCCGGTGCCGGGCCCGGGGGAGGTCCTCGCCCGTGTCCGCGCGGTCTCGATCTGCGGCACCGACGCGCACATCCTGCGCGGCGACTACCCGGGCTTCTGGCCGCCGGCCTTCCCGTTCATCCCGGGCCACGAGTGGGCCGGCGAGATCGCGGAGCTCGGCCCAGGTGCCGAGCTGTACGGCTGGCAGGTCGGCGACCGGGTCGCGGGCACCTCCCACGACGCCTGCGGCGTCTGCCAGAAGTGCGTCGAGGGCCGCTACAACCTGTGCGAGAACTACGGCCGCGAGGGCCTCCACAAGCAGTACGGCCACAGCGTCCAGGGCGCCGACGCGACCTATGTCGTGCAGGGCGTCAAGACGATCTTCCCGCTGCCGGCCGGGCTCTCGTTCGAGGAGGGAGCGGTCATCGATCCCGCCTCGATCGCCCTCCACGTCGCCAACCGTGGCAACGTCGCTCCCGGCGACACGGTGGCGATCACCGGCGCCGGCGCGATCGGCCTCCTCGGCGGCGACGCCGCCCGGATCCGGGGAGCGGCCCGCGTCATCCTCATCGAGCGCAACCCCGGGCGGCTCGCGAAGGCCGCGGCGATGGGGTTCGAGACCGTGGACGCGAACGCCGGCGACCCGGTCGCAACGGTGCGCGAGATGACCGGCGGCTTCGGCGTGGACGTCGTCCTCGAGTGCGCTGGCGTCCCGGTCACCGTCCAGTGGGCGCTCGCCATGCTGCGCCGCGGGGGCCGCTGCGCCGCCGTCGGCATCCCGACCGTGGGCGTCGAGATCGCGATGCAGCGGCTGGTCCTCGACGAGCTCGAGCTCGTGGGCTCGCGCGCGTCGGCCGGGGAGATGCGACGCGTCATGCCCCTCGTCGAGCAGGGCCGGATGCGCGTCCGGGACGTCATGACCCACAGCTTCGCGCTTCGCGACTACGCGGAGGCGATGGCCACCTTCAACGATCCCGCCAGCGGGGCCATCAAGATCATTGTCGCGCCCTGACGGCCGGCCGCGCGCTACCCCCAGGCGCGCGGCCGGCCGCTCGGCGTTCCGGGAGAGCCGCTCCGTGACCTACGTCTTCGACTGCGACCACCGCCACGACCTGGCCTTCGGGGAGCTCAAGCGCCTCCTCGGCGGCAAGGCTGCCAACCTCGCCGTGATGGCTCAGGAGCTCGAGCTGCCCGTCCCCCCGGCGTTCACCCTCTCGACGATCGCCTGCAACGAGTACCTGGCGCGCGGCTGGCCCGACGGGCTCGGCGACGAGCTGCGCGAGCACATGGCCCGCATGGAGGAGCGGGTCGGCCGGAGCTACGGCGATCCTGCCGACCCGCTGCTCGTCAGCGTGCGGTCCGGGGCGCCGATCTCGATGCCGGGGATGATGGACACGATCCTCAACCTGGGCCTCAACGACGCGACGACCGCGGGGCTCGCGGCCGCGTCCGGCAGCCCGAAGTTCGCGGCCAACTGCCGGCAGCGGTTCGAGGCGATGTTCCGCGACATCGTCGGCGTCGAGGCCGTCCCCGAGGACCCGTGGGACCAGCTGCGAGCGGCGATCGAGGCCGTCTTCCGCTCCTGGAACAGCGACCGGGCGCGCACGTACCGCGAGCGCGAGGGGATCCCGGACGACCTCGGGACGGCCGTCACCGTCCAGGCGATGGTCTTCGGGAACCGCAGCGTGGGGTCGGGAACCGGGGTCCTGTTCACCCGCAACCCGGCGACGGGCGAGGCGGTGCTCTACGGCGACGTGATGTTCAACGCCCAGGGCGAGGACGTCGTGGCGGGGACCCACCGGACGGAGCCGATCAGCGTCCTCGACGAGCGGATGCCGGCCGTCGCGCGCGACATCCGCGACTACGCCGCGCGCCTCGAGCGGCACCACGCGGACCTGTGCGACATCGAGTTCACGATCGAGCACGAGAGGCTCTGGATGCTCCAGTGCCGGGTGGGCAAGCGCAGCCCGCAGGCTGCCCTGCGGATCGCGGTCGACATGGCCGAGGACCCGGAGTTCCCCCTCTCGCGGGCCGACGCCGTTCGCCGCGTCGCTGGCCTGCTGGCCGATCCACCGACGCAGGTCACCGGGCGCGGAGACGCCGGCCCCGTGCTTGCCACGGGCCTCCCCGCGTCGCCCGGCGTGGCCTGCGGCGAGATCGTCACCTCGCCGGACGCCGCCGTGGAGGCCGCCGAGGCGGGACGCACGGTGATCCTGGTCCGCGCCGAGACATCCCCCGACGACGTCCACGGGATGGCAAAGGCCGCGGGGATCCTCACCACGTCCGGCGGCCTCGCCAGTCACGCCGCGGTGGTCGCGCGCGGGTGGGGCATCCCGGCCGTCGTGGGAGCGTCGGCGGTGCAGGTCGGGGAGGGAGCCGTCGTCATCGGTGACCGGACCCTGGCCGCCGGCGAGACGATCACGATCGACGGCGCCACCGGCGAGGTCTTCGGCGGGGCGATGGCCGGCACGGCCACCGTCGTCCCGGAAGTCGCCACGCTGCTCGCCTGGGCCCGTGAGCTCGCGATCCAGATCGGCGAGGCGGCGGCCGCGGCGACACTCGAGGCGTCTGCCCCGGCAGCGCCCGCCCCCGCGGCGGGCGGCGACCGCCCGCCGGTTCCCGTGGGGACCACCCCCGACGACGTCCTGCGCGTGCTGGTCGTGAAGGGCTACGCGACCCCGGAGGGCATCGCGACCGCGCTGCTCGGCACGCCCGACGAGGCGACCGCCCTCCTGGACCGGCTCGTTGCCGACGGCCTCGCCGAGCTGGCCGCCGGCTCCTTCCGGCTCACGGCCGACGGCAAGGCCGTCGGCCGTGAGCGAATCGCAGCCGACACGGAGGCGTGGGGAGTTGACAACGCGGCGGCGGCCCTGGACGAGTTCCTGGCCCTCGATCATCGGATGAAGGAGACCGTCACCGCGTGGCAGATGCGGGAGGTCGACGGAGCGCCGACGTTCAACGACCACACGGACGCCGCCTACGACGCCGCGGTCCTAGCCGAACTCGATGCTCTCCATGCGGATGCCGCGGCGTGGTTGACACCACTGGTGGCCGGCCTGCCGCGCCTGGCGGCCTACCGCGAGCGCCTCGAGCGGGCAAGCACGGCGGCCCGGGCCGGCGACCACCGCTACGTCGCCTCGCCGCGCGTCGACAGCTATCACGGCGCGTGGTTCGAGCTCCACGAGGACCTGATCCTCCTCGCAGGCCGCAACCGGACGGACGAGGTCGCCGCGGGACGAGCCTGAGCGGGCCCCGCCCATCGAGCCAGGGAGGCGCATCCATGTCGATCGAGGGACGCCGCATCGTCGTGACCGGTGCGTCGAGCGGTCTCGGCGCCCACACGGTCCACCACCTGGCAGCCCGCGGCGCCCACGTGCTCGCGGCCGCCCGGCGCCTCGAGCGGCTGGAGGCCCTGGCCGCCGACCTCGCGACGGCGCCCGGGCGGGTCGTCCCGTTCCGGGCCGACGTGACGGTCGACGCCGATGCCCGGGCCATGGTCGCCGCGGCCGTCGATGCCTTCGGCGGGATCGACGTGCTCGTCAACAACGCCGGGAGCGAGGTGCAAGGTCCCCTCGACGTCCTCGCCGATGCCGACTTCGAGGGGATGCTGCGGGCCAACGTGGTCAGCGTCTTCGTGTGCACGCGGGCCGCGCTCCCGGAGCTGCGCAAGAGTCGCGGCGCGGTGATCAACCTCGGCTCCACCGTCGTCTCCCGGCCGCCGCGCGGGCGCTTCGGCTACGTGGCCAGCAAGGGTGCCGTGGAGGCGATGAGCCGGGCCCTCGCCCTCGATCTCGGTCGCGACGAGATCCGGGTCAACGTGCTGCGGCCGGGCATCATCCCGTCGGAGCTGCGCGGGATGACCGAGGAGGCGGAGCGGGCGAAGCTCGAGACCGGGGTCTCCTTCGGCCGGCAGGCGCTTTCCATCGTCGGCGACGGGGGCGACATCGCCGAGGCCGTCGCCTGGCTCGCCGGTGACGGCGGCCGGTGGGTGACCGGCGCCGTCATCGACATCGACGGCGGCTACGCGCTCGGGGCAGCCGACCTCGTCTGACCGGCCAGCCGGCGCGCCCGACCGTCAGGGCGCGACGAGGATCTTGATGGCGCCGCTGCTGCGGTCGTTGAAGGTGGCCAGCGCCTCGGCGTAGTCGGCCAGGGCGAAGCGATGCGTGATCATCTCCCGCACCCGCATGCGCCCCTGCTCGACGTGCGGCATGACCCGCCGCATCTCGCCGGCCGACGCCCGCGAGCCGACGAGCTCCAGCTCGTCGAGCACGAGCTTCTGCATGGCGATCTCCACGCCCACCGTCGGGATGCCCACGGCGGCGCAGCGGCCGCCCCGCCGGAGCATCTCCAGGGCCCATTCCACGGTCGCCGGGACGCCCGCGCACTCGAGGGCCACGTCGGCCCCCAGCCCGTCCGTCATCGCCCGCACGGCGCCGACCGGGTCGCCGGCTGCCGTGCTCACCGTCTCGAAGCCCATCGCGGCGGCCTTCGCCAGCCGGGAGCCGCGGCCCACCACGATCACCCGCCCGGCGCCCCGGATCCGCGCCGCGTCGCCGCCCAGGAGGCCGATCGCGCCGGCGCCGGTGATCGCCACCGTGTCGCCGGGGGTGATGTTGCCGCGGTTGGCGACGTGGAGAGCGATCGAGGCCGGATCGATGAGCGCCCCGTCCTCGAAGGTCAGCGCATCGGGCAGCGGGAAGATCGTCTTGATCCCCTGTACGACGTACGTGGCGTCGGCGCCCTGGACGCTGTGGCCGTACTGCTTGTGGAGGCCCGGCCGCCCGTAGTTCTGGCACAGGTTGTAGCGCCCCTCGACGCATTCGCGACACACCCCGCAGGCGTCGTGGGAGGTGCCCGCGACCCGGTCGCCGACCTGCCAGCCGTACAGCTCGGCACCCGGGCCGAGCGCGGCGATCTCGCCGGCCCACTCGTGGCCCGGGATGAACGGGAAGGCCGGCGGCCAGAAGCCCGGGTAGTCGCCCCGGATGAGGTGGGCGTCGGTGCCGCAGATCGAGACCGCGCGGACCCGCGCGAGGACCTCGTTCGGGCCGGGCTCCGGCACCGGGACCTCGCGGACCTCCATCCGGTTCGGTTCGAGGACGACGAGCGCCTGCATGGTCTCCGGCACGGTGCAGCCTCCCTGGCGGGTGTGGCGACGAGGCTCGAGCGCCGCGCGGGGGGCGCGCGGGACGGGGCAGCCGGTTCAGGCGCCGGGGATCGCGCCCGTCAGCTTGTCGTAGAGGGACTCCGCGTTGAGGTTCTGGATGTAGTCGAGCATGTAGCCCTGGCCGATGTCGACCGGCCCGAAGCGGTCCCTGAAGTTGACCCGCTCGACGGTCTCCTCGCGCGACCAGCCGTTGGCCACCGCGGTCGCCACCGCCGTCTTCCACTCCATGAGATGCGACCGCTGGACGTCGAGGTAGCGCTTCGGGACTACCGGTCCGTGGCCCGGGACGATCCAGTCCACGTCGAGCGTGCGGATCCGCTCGAGGGCCGCCAGCCACTGCTCGACGTCGGAGGTCATCAGCCAGGTCTGGCAGCCGGAGAAGATCGTGTCGCCGGTGAAGACGACGCGCTCCTCGGGGACGTGGACGGCGAGCTGGCCCGGCGTGTGGCCCGGCGTGTGGAGGAGGTTGAAGGTGTGGTCGCCGACCCGCAGGGTCAGGTCGCCGGTGAAGACGATGCGGCCCTTGTTCGGGTCGCGGTAGTACTCGTCGCGGTCGGGCCACAGCGCGACGCCCTCGGGATCGTCGAGGTCGGTCCCCTTCGGGTCGTTGCCGGGCACCGACTGGTAGGCGTAGGCGAACGGGTCGAGCTCCGGGTAGACGACCATGAAGCGCTCGTAGAGCTCCCGGTGGTTGACCACGGTGCCGGCGCCCTTGAAGTAGTAGTTGCCGAAGATGTGGTCGACGTGATGCTCCGTGTTGACGATGTAGCGGATCGGGCCGTGCGCCTCGGCCTCGCGCCGCATCGCGACGGCCTTCGTCGGGAGCTGCGGTGTGTCGATCACGACGACGCCGTCCGCGGTCGTCACGAAGCTCGGGTTGCAGCCCCGCAGCTTCGTGGTCGTGAAGACACTGGGCGTCACGCCTTCCATCGCGAGCGTTCCGATCGGGTGGACCGAGGTGACCGTGCTCACGGCGTCAGCTCCTGTCTACTGGGTGGCGGTGAGGCCGCCGTCGATCCCGAGGATCTGCCCGGTGACGAACGCCGAGGCGTCCGAGCAGAAGAAGATCGCGGCGCCGGTCAGGTCGGACGTGCCGCCCACGCGACCGAGGGGGATGCGGCTCACGATCCCGGCCTTGAAAGCCGGGTCGCCGAGCAGCATGGCCACCTGCGGCGTGTCCACGAACGTGGGGGCGATCGCGTTGACGTTGATCCCGTGCTTGGCCCACTCCGTCGCCCACTGGCGCGTCAGGGAGCTGATCGCGCCCTTGGCCGCCACGTAGGCCGAGTAGCCGGCGTTGATGCCGAGCGTGGCACGGACCGACGAGATGTTCAGGACCCGGCCGCCGTGGCCGCCCGCGATCATCGCCTTGACGGCCGCCTGCGTCGCCAGGAGCGTGCTCCGCACGTTCAGCTCGTAGATCCAGTCCCACGCGTCGCGGGGATACTCCTCGGCGTCGAAGAGGACCTTGCCGGCCCCGCCACCGACGCAGTTGACGATGATGTCCAGGCGCCCGAACTTCTCCACGGTCGCCGCGACGATCCGCTCGCAGTCGGCCTCGCTGGTCACGTCCGCGCCGAGGGCGAGGACCTCCGCCCCGGCCGCGCGGAGCTTCTCGGCGGCAGCCTCAGCGCGCTCCTCGGTCACGTCGACGACGGTGACGCGAGCGCCGGCGCCGGCGAGGGCCGCCGCCATCGCGGAGCCGATCGCGCCGCCGCCGCCGGGGACCAGGGCGACGCGCCCCTCCAGGCTGAAGACGTCGAGCTGGCTCATGGCGCTCCCTTCGCAGTCGGTCCCGCGGTCACCCCGCGCACATGCCGTATCATCGATTATCGAGCATACGACAGCGCGACCCTCCGGTCAACGATCTCGTCGGTCGGTGTCGACCTCGTCGGCTGGTCGGTCGCACCCGCGCGGAGGCATGCGATGGACGGGCGCGAGGCGATCGCGCGGGCACGCGACCTGTTCCTCGACGAGCGCAACCTGTACGGCTGCGCGGAGACGACGTTCGTGGTCCTCAAGGAGGCCTACGGCCTGCCCGAGAGCGGGGACTCGTCGGCGGCGATGGCCCTCAACGGTGGGGTGGCGTACAGCGGTGGAATCTGCGGCGCGATCTCCGGCGCCGCCATGGCCGTCGGCCTCCTCGCGGAGCGCCGCATCGCGGAGCACCAGGTCGCGAAGCGCGCGGCTCGCCGGCTCGTCGCCGGGCTGATGGACGACTTCGAGCGGGAGCACGGGGCCGTGAGCTGCCGCGCGCTGCTCGGCATGGACCTGCGGTCCGACGAGCAGCACGCGGCCTTCATCGCGAGCGGGATCTGGCGCGACCGGTGCCTGCGCCAGGTCGAGTTCGCGGTCACCCGGCTGGCCCCGCTGGCCGATGACGCCGCCTGGGATGCCGCGCTCCGGGAGCTGCCGGAGGCGTGACGAGCTCGCCAGCGCGCCGCGTGAGCCGGAGCACGGGGGACCCGGATCGAAGTACCCTCCGGCCATGAGCATCCCGCCCCGCCCCGCTCCCGGCCGCTGGCTCAGGACCGCCGAGCTGCTCGCCGTGGGCAGCGAGCTCACGACCGGCGAGACGCAGGACACGAACGGCGGTGAGCTGGCCCGCTCGCTGTCCCACCAGGGCGTGGTCGTGCGCCGGGTCACCGCCCTCCCGGACGATCTCGCGCTCGTGACCGGCCATGTTCGCCGGGCGCTCGACGCGGTCGACCTCCTGGTCTCCACGGGTGGGCTCGGCCCGACGCCCGACGACCTCACCCGCGAGGCCGTGGCCGCGGCGATCGGCGAGGTTCCGGCGGTCGACCCGGAGCAGGAGGCGTGGCTGCGGAGCCTGTTCGCGCGCCGAGGCATCCGGCTCCCCGAGGTGAACCTCAAGCAGGCCTGGCTGATCCCCTCGGCCACCGCGATCCTGAACCCGAACGGGACGGCGCCGGGCTGGTGGGTCGACCGCCCGGACGGACGGGTGGTCGTGCTCCTGCCGGGCCCGCCGCGCGAGCTGCGCCCGATGTGGCGCGACTGGGTCCTGCCGCGGCTGCGCGAGCGCGGGCTCGGCGACGGGCGGCTGGTGCGGACGCTCCGGACGTACGGGATCGGGGAGTCGCACGTCGCCGAGCTGCTGGGCGAGCCGATGCTGCGGGCGGCGAACCCGGTGGTCGCGACGTACGCGCGCGCCGACTGGCTCGACGTGCGGATCTCCGCGGTCGACGAGACCGACGCCGAGGGGCGCGTGCTGCGGCCCGCGCCGGAGGTGCTCCGGGCCGCCGAGGCGAGCATCCGCGAGGTCCTGGCCGGCCACGTGCTCACGGAGGGCGAGACGTCGTGGGCGGACCTCGTGGCCGAGGCGACCGCCCGCGAGGACGTCCGCTTCGCGATCGTCGAGGCCGGGACCCACGGGGCGTTGGGGGCGCTCCTGGCCGAGGTGCCGACGCTCGAGCGGGAGGTGGCCCACGGGCCGGCGGTCGCCCGCGACGTCGCGGCGTGGCCCGTGGAGGACGAGGCCCTGGCCATCGCCCGCGATGCCGGCGTGGAGGTGGGCCTGGCCCTCGTAGCCCACACGGACGGCACGCAGACGGTGCTCCGGGCCGCGGTCGTCGCCCCGGACGCGGGGTGGTCCCGGGTCCTGGACCTGCGGCTCTTCCAGCACGGGGTGCACGGGCGATTCCGCGCGGCGGTCGCGGCCGCGGCCTTCCTCGTGGAGGTCCTGGGCGAGGAGCCCTGACGGACGGGGCACGCGGGCGGATGGCCGGGGAAATCGCAGCGCCCTCGGTCAGGGTGGGGGAGACCGAGGGCGCTGCAGAAGTGGCGCATCGGGGAGGGGGGATCGACCGACGCGCCTCAGAGGAATGGTCGCGGCTGGGGCGGGTCGGTCCGAAGGGCCGTTTGGCCCCTAGTGGAGTGCCGAATCGCCGGGTCGCGGGGCGGGCGACGTGGTACGTCGGCCTACCGCCGGCCCGGCGCCGCCCAGGCCCGCGCCCTGCCGGTGGGCCGAGGTGCCGACGCTCCGTGACTCCGGCAGCTCACCTGCGCAGTGCATGTGTCAGGGCATCTCCTCGGGGATCCTGCCAGTCGGCCTTGGCGGAGCCTGCCGGTGGCTGGCACGCGTCGCCCGGGCGCTCGGGGGGCGCGGGGTCGCTCCGTCCGCGACGGCGTGGCGCGGCCGGCGACGCGGCGATCCCGGCGGTTTGAGCAGATCGCCTGGTCAGGATCGGCGGGTGGGAGCGTGGAACTCACGCCGGATCGGCACTTCGGCATGACGTCCGTGCTCAGGAGGCCCGCCAGTGAACAAATAGTCCGTTCAGACGAGGATCGGCGACGCTCGCCGGGCGACGCGCGGCGGGAGTGGGATGAGCTCATCCAGGGGGCCGGCCGCCTCGGGGTTCGTCGGGATCCCGGCCAGCCGGCGGCTCACCCCTTTCTGCCAGGATCGGGTGAGACTGACCACGTCACGGAGCACGTGGCCCTGCCAGGTTCACCTAGCAGGGCCAGCCTCGCCACGCCTGGCGGCCGAGGCCCCGCCGGTGCTATGCTTCGTGCTCTCGTCGCAGTGCGTGACGAGCCGTCGCGTGGTCGATCCCCTTCTCGAACGGACCGTGCGCTCCGCCCTCCCAGTTCGGGAAGCAAGGAGGTCCCTCGTGGCCACCGGCATCATCAAGAAGGTCGTCGCCGACCGCGGCTTCGGGTTCATCGTGGCGGACGACGCCAAGGAGTACTTCTTCCACCGCAGTGGCGTGGAGGCGTCGCTCGACTTCGACCGGCTGGTCGGCGGCGAGCGCGTCGAGTTCGAGATCGAGGCGAGCCCCAAGGGCCCGCGCGCGGCTCGCGTTCGCGCCGCCTGACGGTCCATGCGCGCCCCGCGACCGGCGGCGGGCGACCGCCCCGCGACGGCGCACGATCCCGCCGCGGGCCCGGCAACGGGCCCGCGGAACCGGATCCTGATCCGGAGGTGGATTCCGTGAAATCGCTCGCGACCCTGATCGACGCCCTCGCCAAGGCTGCACCCGCGGACCGGATCGAGCTCCGGGAGCCGATCCTCGCCCACGGCGTGGCCGCCATCAAGCCGCTCGGCGAGCTGGCTGCCGCGGATCCCGACCTCGGGCCGGCCGTCGTCGCGTGGCTCGAGGTCCTTGCCCGCCGGGACGACGACGCGCGCCTCCCCGTCATTGCCGCCCTCCGCGTGCTCGTCGCGAACTCGGGCGAGGAGACCAGGCGCCACGCCACCGACGCCCTGGGGCGGCTCGGCGTGCCGGCATCCGCCGCGCGGCGTCGTGCGGCCGCCGCGAAGGCCTGAGCGCCCGACCCCGACGGGCCCACGGCCGGGGCCCGGTCAGGCGCGGCGGTAGACGCCCGCCTCGCGGGTCATCAGGCCGTACTCCACGAGGTAGCGTCGCAGCGATGCCACGTCCGGGTGCAGGAGCGCGAGGCGCATGTTGACTTCCTTCTCCGGGTACGGCCGATCCTCGCCGAAGCAGTGCTCCCGCAGGTAGCGCAGGACGACGAGCCGCTTCTTCTCCTGGGCCGGGATCGACGCCAGCCGGCCGTCGACGATGAACGCGCGCAGCACCTTCGCATCGAAGGCGGCCAGCGGCGCGCCGTCAGGTCCCGGCAGCACGGCGGCCTGCTCCCGCGTGCCCTCCAGCGCCCCCAGCTGGCGCCCCAGGGCGTTCAGGCGGTCGACCCGCAGCGAATACTCCACGTACGGTCGGCTCGGCCGCCCCTCGACCAGGCCGGCCGCCTCGAGGCGCTTGAGGTGGTGGACCACGGTGCCCGGCGTCAGCTCGACGGCGGCCGCCAGCTCCTCGACGCTGTATGAGCGAGCGGCAAGAAGTCCGACGATCCGCAGGCGGGAGGCGTCGGAGAGAGCCTTGAGGGTCAGCAGGAGGCCTTCGTCCACGATGCCCGCAGGATGCCGGACGATTTGATGCATGTCAAATCACAGCGTCCGGCCGCAGTCGAGTGGTAGGCTCGCCGGCGGGTCGGGTCCCGCTCGAGCGGCCGCGTCGGACCGGTCACCGGCCGAAGGAGGAAGCCAGCGCATGACGGTGGAGTTCGAGCGCTTCGGGGTGCTCACCTTCGACTGCTACGGCACGCTCATCGACTGGGAGGCCGGCATCCTCGCGGGCCTCCGGCGCGTGCTCGACGCGCGCGCCGCGACGGCCGACGACGAGGACCTCCTGGTGCGCTACGCCCGGCACGAGGCCGCCATCGAATCCGGCCCCTACCTCCGCTACCGCGAGGTCCTGGCCCGGGCGCTCCGCGGCGTCTGCGCGGAGCTCGGCGTCGAGCCCACCGACGCGGAGGCCGCCGCGTTCGGCGGCTCGGTGGGCGACTGGCCCGCCTTCCCGGACTCCGCGGAGGCGCTCGCCCGGCTCGCGTCCCGCTACCGGCTGGCCGTCATCACGAACTGCGACGACGATCTGTTCGCCGCCTCGAACCGTCGGCTTGGAGTGACATTCGACTGGGTCGTCACGGCCCAGCAGGTCGGCGCGTACAAGCCCAGCCACCGCTCCTTCGAGGTCGCGTTCGAGCGGATCGGCGTGCCGCGCGAGAGGATCCTCCACGTGGCGCAAAGCCTCTTCCACGACCACGTCCCCGCGAAGGAGCTGGGGCTGACGACGGTGTGGATCGACCGCCGGCGCGGACTCCCGGGGGCTGGTGCGACGCCGCCGGCCTCCCCCACCGCGGACCTCGCGGTCCCGGACATGGTGACGTTCGCGGACCTGGCGACGGCGTAGCCGGCGACCGCCCGGACGCCGGCGAGCCGGCCCCGCCGCCGGATCCGGTTCCGGCCGCCGCGATCGGCTCAGAACACCCGGCGGAGGCCCGGGGCTCGTCTCAGAACGAGCGCGCTCACGGCAAGGGATCCGGCCAGCGTGACGACGACGAGGATGGCTGCCTTCACGAGGGCCGGCGCGGGGAGGTCCAGGAGCACGTAGGCCAGCGGGTACAGGATCAGCGGGTGGACGTAGTAGATGCCGAACGAGTTGGCGCTCAACGTTCGCCAAGCGGGTCCCGCGCCGTTGAGCCACTTCTGGAAGAGGGCGATGCCGCCGATCACGGCGGTGAGGCAGAAGGCGGCGAAGAGGAGCGCCGCGATCGATCGCTCGGGCACGGTCGTCGGCAGGCCGTTCAGCCGGAAGGCCAGGTAGGCCACGCCGGTCAGCACGCAGCCCCAGCCCCAGGGCCCCAGGTCGGGCCGGAAGCCGGTCGCGCTGAGCCAGCCGCGCCGTTCCGCGTAGATCCCCAGGACGAAGTAGCCGACGTAGAAGGCGATCCGCGCCGGCTGCACGGTGAACGGGAACAGGGGCATCCAGTCGTCGAGGCCGAGGAATGGCGCGACGAGGGCCGACCCCGCGGCCGTCAGGGCGACGAACCCCACGAACACGCGGGATCGCGGCTCCTCCACGCGCGGCGCGCTGGCCTGCAGGCGCGGGCTGGCCGCACGTGCCCAGGCGAGGACCAGGAACAGGGCCATGAGGACACCCAGGAACCAGTAGACCGACTGCTGGAACATCGGGCCCCAGAAGTCGGTGGTCCAGAACTCCAGGTAGCCCATCGGGACGTTCCGCGAGACGTAGATCATGTACGTGGCGATCGGGGCCAGGAAGACGACCCCGACGACCCACGGGATCGCCAGTCGCAGCAGCTTCTCCCGGACGAAGCCCTCGGTCCCGCGCCGCTGGAGCGACGGGAGCGCGAAGAACCCGGCCACGAAGAAGAGGGCGGGCATGGTCGGGACATCGACGAGGAGGACGAGCATCGTGAAGGAGATGCTGCGATCCGGGTCGATGACGTACCACCACTCGGGCGCGAAGAGCATGTAGGTGATCGAGGCGTGGAGCACGATCACCATCACGATCGCGAAGGCCCGCAGGTTGTCCAGGAAGTGCAGTCGCGGCGGTTCCGTCACCGTGGTCCTCGAGCGCTGGCGGGATGGTTCGGCGCCCGGCCGCGACGGCCCACCCACGGCCCGGCGTGCACCTGTCGAGCGTGGGCTGTCGTGGCGCAGGCGCACAGGGCCGCAGGCCTCCGCGCCGGCGGTCCGGATGGCCGGTTGCCGGATCGCTCAGGCGCGGGCGATCAGGTCGTCCAGGTAGGCCTTGATGGACGGGATCGCCGCCAGGCGCCGCTCGAAGTAGTCGTTGACCGCGCGCAGCGCCTCGTTCTTGACCTCGTCCACCTCGGCGGTGCGCTCCGCGGAGCCGCGACGGCCCCGCAGGTTCGAGCGGACCTCGAGGAGATGGCGCACCATCTCGGCCTCGGAGCGGCCGTCGAGCGCCGCGATCGCCGACATGATGAGGGCGTCCGTCTGGCGCAGGAGGGTCTCGTAGTCGAACTCGGCGCCGGGACGGTCCGCCTCGTCCAGGGTGCGGACCTGCGCGGCCACCTGGTACAGGACCGTGGTCGGCTCGTCGAACAGCTCCCGGAGGTAGGCGGCCTCGGAGTAGCGGCCTGTCAGCCGGAAGATGTTGTACAGGCGCCGCGCGACCTTGCCGTAGTTCGGGTCCTTCGTCGTGTACTTGACGACCTCGTGCTCCAGCTGGTCGACGTAGTCGTCGACCGCGTCGGCGGAGAGATGCTCCACCAGCCGGGTGAAGAGCGGCAGCGACTCCGCCTCGAGGTAGACCTCCTGGAAGTACGGGTCGATGAAGCCGTCGAGGGCCGTGATCGTGCCGTCCGGCGCCTCCCACGTGACGTCGAGCATGTTGCTGGCGTTGGCGAGGGCCCGCCGCGCCGGGTCGGCGACGATCCAGTCGAGCTTGCACCAGCCGGGGTCGGCCGACGCCTGCTCCCAGGTCAGGTCCTCGGCCCGGCCGTCGTGGACGATCGCGACGTGGCCGGCGGCGACCTCGTCGGAGGTCCACGAGATCGGGCTCCCCGCGCGCACCGGGTGGCCGCCGCGCTCCGCGTCGAAGGGGTAGCTGCCGAACTTCACCTCCCACAGCCGGAAGGTGGGCCCGACCCGCGTGGCGAGCGCCTTGTCGCGGATCACGTCGGCCAGGATCGCGCACGCCTCCCCGCGGGTGGGAGCCACGATGTGGATCCGCTCGAAGTAGTCGCAGTCGCCGGGGTAGGACTGGACCTTGCCCTGGGCCGCCGACCCGGAGAGCGCGAGCGCGGTGAGGACCGCCGGCGGTCGATCGGGGAAGCCGACGATGTCGCCGATCGCGCGAAAGCGCGCCAGGTCCTGCGCCGTGAAGTCGAGCATGGAGACCCGGTGGCCGTAGATGCCGCTGTCGACGTCCACGACGACGTCGCCGCCCGCATGCTCGGTCTCCAGCGCCGCCACCCACTCCGCGGCTTCGGCCTCGTCGATCTCCACGCCGAGCCGCCGGGCTGATTCGATCACGCTGGCGAGCGCCGTCGGCTGTCCGGTCTCGTCGATGTCCACGATCGCCTCCTCGCTGGTTCGTCGGCGACTAGTATCGGGCGATCGCACCTGGAAGGACGGCTCGTGAGCGCAGAGACCTGGATCAGCGTGGACGTGGAGACGTCCGGCCCGACGCCCGGCACCGGCAGCCTGCTGGCGATCGGCGCCTGTCTCGTCGAGCGCCCCGGCGAGGGGCTCGAGATCCTCCTGCGGCCGGACCCGGCGCTGCCCTGGGGCGAAGAGGCGGAGGCGGTCCACGGGCTCAGCCGCGAGCTGCTCGAGGAGCACGGCCTGGAGCCGCGCGACGCGATGGAGCTCCTGGCGGCCTGGCTCGCACGGGTGGTGCCGCCCGGCGGCCGGCCCGTCTTCGTCGCCTTCAACGCGCCGTTCGACTGGATGTTCGTGGCGGATGCCGCGTGGCGTCACCTCGGCCGGAACCCGTTCGGGATCAGCGCCATCGACCTCAAGGCACTCTACCTGGGCCGTCACCTCGACGACGGCCTCACGTGGGCCGAGACGTCGAGCGACCATGTCCGCCGCCACTATCCCGTGGACCTCCCGCACACGCACCGCGCCCTCGACGACGCCCGCGAGCAGGCCGCCCTCTGCCGCGGCATCCGCGATGAGAGATTCACGGGCGCGTGACCGCGCCGGTCCCTGCCCGTTGCCCGGGCCAGGAGTACCGCCATCGCCCGCCGAGTCAAACCTGCTCGGGACTTTCGTTCTCGACGACCAGGGCTGATGGAGGTGGGCGGCATCGATCAGCTGGTGCCACTCTCGCCGAAGAGTGGCCTTCTGCCTGGTGTCGGCCGGCCGGCGCTCGGCAACGACGAGACTCGGGTGAGTCCGGCACCGACTACTATCCGACGCACGCTGGTCGAGCCTGAAGGAGGGTCAATGCGCGCCGCCATCGTCATCCTGGTCGCGCTCGTCATGGGCGCCTGCGCAAGCCCGCCAACTGCCACCCCGCCAACTGCCACCCCGCCAACTGCCACCCCGCTGACGTCTGCGCCGGCCTCCCCCAGCCCGTCGATCGTCGCGACCGGGTTGCTTGCCCGCCTTCCCATGACCGTCAACGGCGTGGCAACGACGAGGACCTCGCTCACCATGGCCGGCCGCACGACACCCAGGGTGTACCTGAGGATCCTCGGACGCATTGGCAAGACGCCGCCCGACGCGCAGCTGGCCCTGGCCTTCGCCTCCGGCGCGACCGTCTATGGGATGCAGGTCGACGGCACCAGCGGCAGCGAGATCGTGCAGGCGTTCCTCGAGGAGCGCGCTGGTGCCGCCCCCGGTTCGAGCCCTCCGCCGACCGTCAGCATCGGCGACAAGCAGGTCGTCAGGCTCGGCTCGTTCGTCGGGACATTCCTGTACGGGACCGACGACACGTTCTACTACGTCGAGGCGCCGGATGAAGCCACCGCGGCCGACGTGTTGCAGCAGCTCCCGTAGAGCGAGAACGTTCGTCCACCCCCACGCCTGACCCTTGGCCGATTCCCGGCGGGCCTGGCCCGTCCTATGGTTCGGGTATCGAACGGACCGCCAACATCCGGACCATCTCCGGCGGCGCGTCGACCCTCCGGCGGGATGCCGGGCGGCGGCGGAGCCGGAACCCCTTCCGACCCGGCGGTCCGTTCTCGATTCTCCACGCCGGCCCCCGCCCGTCCGGGCGTCAGGACGCCCGGACGGGCGAGCTCAGGGAGCGATGAGGGTCACGCGGACCTGGTAGACGCCGCGCCCCGGGTCGAGGCCGAGCCGGCGCAGGGCTGTGGCCGACAGGTCCACGAGCCGCGTCCGCCGGGTGCCGACGTGGCAGCCGCACGCGTCGACCACCCGGACGGTGATGCACCGCCCCGCGGCGCAGACACGTGCGCGCGGCGCGCTCGACCCGCGGGGCAGGAAGCGGGCGCCCGGCATCGCGACGTGCGCGATCCCGGCATAGCCGCGCGTGCCGTGGTACCACGTCGCCGCGCCACGGACGGTGAGGCCATCGCGCAGCTGGGCCCAGAGCCTCGCGGGCCGCGCGGACGCTCGGACTGCTGCCCTCCGGGCGGTGGCCCGGGCGGGTGCGGCCGCCACGGCCGCCACGGCGGGCACGGCCGCCACGGCGGGCACGGCCGCCACCAGCGTTGCGACGTCGGGCTCTGGTCGGGGAACCTGGATGTCGAGCGTCCGCCCGTCGGGCGGCACGGCAGGCAGGGGTCGGGGCGCCCGCGCGGCCGGTACGAGGAGGAACGCGCCTGCCGGCGACGGGCCGGCGAGATCGGGGATCGCGGCGAGCACGTCGGGGGCCGGGGTCGCGCTCACGACGATGGTGAGCACGGCGGCCGCCACGACAGCCCGCCAGCGGCGGGTTGGGGTGTACAGGGTCGAGTGCCTCGTTGGGTCGCAACCCGCGCTGGGGGCCGGCGACCGGTCTCGCGGCTGGCCGGGGAAGCTGGCCTGCCGTGCCGGGTATCTCCCGGGGGAGTCCGACCCGACGCGGCGAGTCTCGGACCCCGAAGGTCCCGAATTCTAGCAGGTATCCGTCGAAAACCCGCTGGCGGGTTGGGAATCAGGTGAGCGTCGCGCGGGCGATGGCGCCGGGCTCGGACCCCGCCTCCGCCACGGCAACCCCGTCCGGCGACCAGACGCCCGAGCCGCCGGCGGCGGGCGCGTAGCCGCCGCCCGTCGACCCGGCGAAGCTGGCCACCGTGACCCACACGTGGTGGTCGCGGGCCACGCGGCGCGCGCGCTCGCCGGGGACGGCCGCGTCGTCCGCGGTCTCCAGGACGCCGGCCACGTAGGCGTCCATGCCGAGGGCGGCCGCGTCGGAGGCGTGCTGCGGGATGCCGGTGTCCCTGCAGATCGCGAGGCCGAGCCGCCAGCCGCCGACGTCGAGGACGGCCGGAGCGCTGCCCGGGGTGAACCGATCGGGCTCCCGCCCGCCGAGCCACATCTTGCGGTAGGCCACGCGGGCCGCCGTGCCGTCGACGGCCAGCATCGCGATGTGCACCCGGCCCGCCCTGCCGTGCACCGCGGCGCCCACCAGCGCCAGCGACCCCGTGTCGGCGCAGGACTCGATGATGGGGGCCAGTCGCGGATCCCCGGCGCCGATCGCGGGCACATCCAGCTCGTAGCCGGTCAGCGACAGCTCGGGGAAGACCACCACGCGGGCCCTCGCCGCGTGGATGGTCGCCGCGTGCGTCGCGGCATTCGCGGCCACGTCGCGGGGCATGCACGGCGGCTGGGCGACGGCGATGACCAGCGGATCGTGCATGCGAACCCTCCCTCGAGGCACTACGGCAGGATGCGGGGGCTGTGCAGCGTAGGCGCTCCCGCCCCGGGGTGTCTGCCCGCCGACCGCCGGCCGTCGACGCGACACGCCCCGGCGACCCCGACGTGCCGTGCCGCCCCCAGGACGGTGACTCTTGGCCCTTCGACATCACACACGCGCGTGAGATGTTCAGCGCATGGGGATGTTCCTCCGATTCTCTTCGCACGGCGCACGCCCGTCGCTCCCGGTCGGGATGCGCGGCATGGCCTCACCGACCCGAGCCGCTCGATGACGTCGGAGCAATTCGATCTGGCCGTCCTCGGCGGAGGGCCGGCCGGCTACGTGGCCGCGCTTCGAGCCGCGCAGCTCGGTGTGCGTCCCGTCGTGATCGAGAATCAGCGGGTGGGGGGGACCTGCCTGAACATCGGCTGCATTCCCACCAAGGCCCTGACCACCTCGACCGAGCTGCTGCTGAAGGCGAGGCGCGCCCACGACTTCGGCGTCACCATCTCGACGGCTACGGACGACCTGCCCGCCCTCATGGCATACAAGCAGGGTTCCGTGGACGCGTTGGTCGGGGGGGTCGAGCACCTGCTGAAGCGGGCGGGTGTCACCCTGTTGCGCGGCACGGGCCACCTGTCGGCGCCAGGCACCCTTCGAGTGCAGCCCGACACCGGCGATGCGGTGAGCGTGTCGGCCGGCCGCGTCATCCTGGCCCCGGGGTCGATCACCGCCCGGCCACCGATCCCCGGCCTCGACCTGCCCGGCGTGATCACCAGCACCGAGGCGCTCGACATCGCGGAGATCCCCGGCCGCCTGACCGTGGTCGGGGGAGGCGTCATCGGCCTCGAGTTCGCCTGCATCTACGAAGCCCTGGGCAGTCAGGTCACGATCCTCGAGATGATGCCGACCCTGCTCCCGGGGGCGACCGACGAAGGGCTGGCGCAACGCCTGGCGCTCCTGCTCCGGCGACGGGGCATGAGCATCGTCACCGGCGCCACGGTCGAGGAGATCGCGTCCGCTGGAGGCAGCCTGGCCGCGACGTATCGTGACGCGAAGGGTGTTCCGTCGCGCGTCGAGGGTGATCGCGTCCTGGTCGCCACCGGACGCTGGCCGAACACCGAGGGTCTCGGCCTCGCCGAGGTCGGCGTGGCGATGAACGGCCGGGCGATCGACGTGGACGATCACCTCGCCACCAGCGTCGCCAACGTGTGGGCCATCGGCGACGCGGTCCGTGGTCCGATGCTGGCGCACAAGGCCATGGTCGACGGGCGCGTGGCAGCCGAGAACGCCTGCGGGGGCAGTCGCACCGTGGACTACCGCTCGGTCCCGAACGTCGTCTTCACGCGGCCCGAGGTCGCCAGCGTCGGCCTGACCGAGGCGCAGGCGCGACACCAGGGCGCAGACGTCAAGGTCGCCCAGTTCCCGTTCTCGGCCAATCCCAGGGCGCGCATCCTCGGCGAGACCGACGGCCTCGTGAAGCTGGTGTGCGAAGCGGGCAGCGGTGCGGTGCTCGGGGTCCACCTCATGGGACCGCACGCAACGGACCTCATCGCCGAGGGCGCCCTGGCCGTCCAGCTCGGGGCAACCGCCGACGACCTCGCCTGGACGACGCACGCCCATCCCACGCTGCCGGAGGCCATGCTCGAAGCGGCACTCGGCTTCCGCGACGCGACTCTCCATTTCAGCACGCGTTAGGACGACCACATGCCCGACTACCTGGAAACCACGGTCGACAAGTTCATCTTCCGGGTCGCAACCGACCGCCTCTACACCCCCGAGGGCGCCTGGGCTCTCGCGGATGGCGATCGGGTCCGCATCGGGATGACGGACTTCCTGCAGCAGCTCAACGGCGACGTCGCCTTCGCGGAGGTCAAGGCGGAGGGCACGGCCGTGGCGGCCGGCGACGAGGTGGCGACGATCGAGACGATCAAGGCCAACGTGGAGGTGCTCTCACCCGTCGGAGGCACCGTCGTCGAGGTGAACCCGGCGATGGAGCTGTCGCCCGAGGCCATCAACCACGACCCGTACGGCGAGGGTTGGCTCGCTGTCATCGAGGCCGCCGACTGGCCGGCGGATCGCGCCGCGCTGCTCGACCCGCAGGCCTACTTCGAGGTCATGCGAACCCAGGCCCAGGAGGAAGCGAAGAAGCTGTGAGCGGGGAAGAACGCAGGGTCATGGTCGTGCCGTGCAGCGGCATCGGCAAGACGTACGGCACGGTGAGCCGCGAGGCCGCCTACGAGGTGGTGGAGGACTCGCGACCGGGGTCGACGGACCTCGTGGCCCTGTCGCTTCTCGTCCTCGGCGACGAGGAGGCCCGGGCCGCGGTCCGGGCCCACCCGGCCGTGACGATCGACGGCTGCAAGCTCGGCTGTGCGGCCAAGATGGTCCAGGAGAGCGGGGGCCAGGTCGCCCGGGGGATCGCGGTCCTCGACGTCTACCGGCGGAACCGGGAGCTGAAGCCCCAGGGCATCGCCGAGCTGAACGAGGGCGGGATGCTGCTCGCCCACGCTGTCGCGCAGGAGATCACCGCCGTCGTCGACGACGTGCTCGCCGCCGCGGGGGGCTCGACCCATGCCTGAGCTGCCGGGTCGGAAGGTCGGGATCGTCGCCTGCTCCGGCGAGGAGCTGGCCGAGGGAACGGTGACCCGGCTGGCCGCGCTCAGTGTCCTCGAACAACTTCGCCCCGGTGAGACGGTGACCATCTGCCTGCCGCTGTTCCTCGCCGGCGGGGAAGGCGACCGGGCGTTCGCCCGCTTCTATCCGACCATCGCTGTCGACGGCTGTGACAAGCGGTGTGCGGCGCGTGCCACCGAGCAGTTCTCCGGCGAGCCCGCCGCCAGCGTCGTCGTGACCGATCTGCTGACCGAGCACGGCCTCGACCGGCCGCAGGGCGCCCGCCGCCTGGACGAGAACGGCCGGCAGGCGGTCGAGATCACCGCGGACCGCGTCGCCGGCCTCGTCGACGAGCTTCTGGTGGAGCGGTGGGATCGGCGCCGCGGGTCGTTCATGGAGGCCGCAGCGACCGCCGAGCCGGAGGCGGCGCCACAGGTCGGGTGCGCCTGCGGGTCGGGCATCCCGGTGCAGACCGTGGCCGTGGACGGCCGGGCGGTCCCGCTGGCGGCCCTGCCGCTGATCTTCGAGCAGTTCCGCGGCGCCGGGAAAGCGCCGGGAGCGGACGTGACCAGGGAGCTCCTGGAGACCGTGAAGATCTACAACGACGTGCCGGCCGGGACCGACGAAGCCTACGCGGCGGCCCTGGAGCGCGAGTACGCCGCGTTCTGCGGCCAGGAGCTCACCCGGTCATGAGCCGCACCGCCACGTACAACACGACGGTCGCCTGGACCGGCGAGCACTGGGGAACGATCGCGATGGGCAACGGCCCAGAGATGAAGTTCTCCGCCCCGCCCGACGCCCAGGGCCACGCCGGCGTGTTGACGCCCGAGGATGCCTTCGTCGCCGCCGCGAACACCTGCGTGATGATGATGTTCATTTGGGCGACCGAGCGCTTCAAGCTCGACCTGGAGTCGTACGACTGCCGGGCCGAGGGCACCAAGCTGATCGAGCTCGACCGGACCGAGACGTTCACCCACCTGCGCCTGTGGCCGCGGATCCGGATCCGCGCGGGGGCGGAGCGGCCCGAGGTCGTCGAGTCCCGGGCCCGCCGGGCGCTGAAATCGGCCCAGAAGTACAGCCTCGTGGCCAACTCCGTGAAGTCCGAGATCGTCGTCGAGCCGACGCTCGAGATCGTTCCCTGATCCGGTGGAGATGCTGCTCCTCCTGACGCCCTTGCTCTTCGGCCTGTCGTTCCTGTCGGGGATGCTCGGCCTCGGCGTCGCCTTCATCGCGATCCCCGTCCTCGGCCTCTTCGGCTACGACCTCATCAACGAGATCCAGCCCTGGGCGCTGCTCCTCAACGGCCTCACCGCGATCAGCGCGGCGATCGCCTTCTGGCGCAGGGGGATGGTCGACAAGCGCGGCGCGCTCATCCTCGTGACGATCACCACGATCGGGGCCCCGCTCGGCGTCTGGCTCCTCCAGTTCGCCTCCGTCGACTTCATCTGGTGGCTCTACGTCGGCGTCCTCCTCTTCCTCGCCGTTCGGATGGCGTTGCCGAAGGGTGCCTCAACCGAGATCGTCGCCGAGATCACGGACCGCAGCCGGGCCAAGGCCGCCGGGGCTGCCGTCCCAATCTCGGTCTTCGCCGGCTTCCTCGGCGTCGGGCCAGGGTTCCTCCTCATGCCGACCCTCACGCTCGTCGGCTACAGCGCCCGCCTCGCCGCGGCGACCAACTCGGTGGCCGTGACGCTTCCGTCGTTCTCGGCCTTCGCGACGCACCTCCCGACGGCGACCTTCGACTGGCCCACGGTGATCGTCACCTCCATCGCGTCGGTCATCGGGGCGTGGCTCGGAGCACGCTTCACGGCCGGGCGGGTGAAGAGCGCGACCCTCTCGCGCATCTTCGCGGTCGCGCTCGTGGCTCTCGCGGTGCAGCGCGCCTGGATCCTCCTGTCATGACCACCACCCGTGCATCCACGAACGCGTTCCAGGGGAGGCCCACCATGCAGACACAGCTGCCCGTCCTCGACCTTCGCATGAACCTCCCGGCGCCGGACGTGCGGGATGCTGTCGCCGCGGCGGCGATCCTTGGCGATCCGATCCGGGCCAGCATCGTGCGGATGCTCCGCGACGGCCCCGTCTGCGTCTGCGAGATGGCAGCGGCGCTCGGCTCGCGCGAGAACAACGTCAGCAACCACCTCGCCAAGCTCCGGGACGCCGGCCTCGTGCGAGCCGGCCGCTACGAAGCCGACACCCGTCGCGTCTACTACGAGCGCGACGAGGTCGCCTGCCGGCGAGCGCTCGACGCCCTTGGGCAGATCCTCGGATGACCCCGCGCGACAACAGCATCGCACCGAACCAAGGGAGATGATCACCCATGACCAGGATCGAGGTCCTCGGACCCGGCTGCTACAACTGCCACCTCCTCGAGGAGGCCGCGAAGGAGGCCGTGGCGATCGCCGGCATCGAGGCGGAGATCGTGAAGGTCACCTCCTACGACCGGATCGCCAGCTACGGGATCCTGCGCACGCCAGGGCTGGTGATCGACGGCCGCGTCGTCAGCGCCGGTCGGATCCCGGCGGCCAGCGACATCGCGCAGTGGCTCACCGCCAGCGAGGTGCAGGCGTGAAGACGATCGAGGTCCTGGGGCCCGGCTGCAACAACTGCAAGCGGCTCGAGGCCAACGCCCGCGAAGCAGTTGGGATGGCCGGCGTCGAGGCCGAGATCATCAAGGTGACCGACTACGCGGAGATCGCGGCCCGCGGCGTGCTGTCGACACCGGGCCTGGTGATCGACGGGAAGCTCGTGAGCGCGGGACGCATCCCGTCGGCCGGTGACATCGCCGAGTGGCTGAGCGAGTAGCGCGTGCCATCGTCGGCGCACCGCGCGAACCCGGAGCTGTGGCGTCGCGAGCTCACGTGTCGTTCGGCCGACCACGGCATGCCGTCCGGCACTGGTATCTCTCATGATCAGGTGAGACATTACCGAGTGACGGAAGTGACCTCGCATCGCGTTGCCGCTTCCCGGCCCGGGCCCCGAGGAATCGGAGCCCGGGCCTCCGACTGATTGCGGCGCTGCGATCGAGGGGGATGATGCAACGCGATCACCATCCACGACCCACGAGGCCAGGTTGTGAGTGATGTCCTCGCGACAGCGGCCCGGTGGCGCGCCGAGGGCGTCGGCTTCGGGCGGGCGACGCTCGTCGCTGCCGTCGGATCGGCTCCGTTCGAGGTTGGGAGCATGCTCCTCGCGGCCGACGACGGCCGGCTCGCCGGCAGCGTTTCAGCCGGCTGCGTGGAGGGGGCGGCCGCGGAGGTGATCCTCGCGGCGCGCCGCGGCGGGTACCGGGAGATCGTCCACTTCGGGGTCAGCAACGAGCGCGCTGCCGAGGTGGGCCTTTCGTGCGGCGGCGAGATCGACGTCCTGGTCGAGCCCGACGTGCCGGCGGAGCTCCTCGACGCAGCTGCGAACGGCCGCTCGGTTGCGCTTGTCTCGTCGCTCCCGTCCGGCCGTGACGCGCCAACGACGCGGCGGATCCTGGTGGAGGCCGCTGGGGGCCACCGCGGCTCGCTCGGAGATCCCGCCGTTGATGGGGTCGCGCTCGGACTCGCTGCGGAGTCGCTTCGGGACGGAGCCGCACGCACGGTGTCGGTCGGGGACGAGCATCTGTACATCGAGGTGCTGGCGACGCTCCGTCTCGTGATCGTCGGCGCCGGCGACATCGCGGTCTACCTCGTCCGCCTCGCCCACGCCGTCGGCCTGCACACCGTCGTGATCGACCCCCGGGCCGCGTTCCTGACCAGGGAGCGCTTCCCCGATGCCGACGAGCTGATCGAGGGCTGGGCGGACGAGGTCGCGGACCGCGCCGGGATCGACGAGGCTGCCAATGTCGTCGCCCTCGCCCACGACCCGAAGATCGACGACCCGGCGCTCGTCACCGCGCTGCGGCGCGGCTCGCCCTACGTCGGGGTGCTCGGCAGCCGGCGGACGCACGCCCAGCGCGTGGCGCGCCTGCGCGAAGCGGGTCTCGACGAAGCGGAGATCGGGCGCATCCACGCCCCGGTCGGGCTGGATCTCGGCGGTCACACGCCGGCGGACATCGCGATCGGCATCCTGGCGGAGATGGTCGCAGCCCGGCGGCCAGGGGCCGGAACGTCATGACGGGAACTCGCCCACGGGGGGAAGTCGGCAGTGTCGATCGGACGGATCTCGTCGGCGCCGATGACGGCGGGGGATCGAAGGTGCAGTCCTTGGATGTCAGCCAGGATCGCCGGGCGCATTGGGACGAGCGGCACGCAGCACGCGAGCCCATCGAGCTGCTCGAGATCGAACCCTCGCTCGAGGAGGAGGTCGCGCGGCTGACCCCTGGCCGGGCCCTCGACCTGGGCGCGGGCGATGGCGGGAACGCCGTGTGGCTTGCGCTGCGCGGCTGGCGCGTGACCGGGGTCGACTTCTCGTCGGTTGGACTCGAGCGCGCCCGAGCCCGAGCCCGGGACCAGGGGGTGGCAGTGGATTGGGTGCTTGCGGACCTGCTGGAATGGCATCCACCTGCGGCATCGTTCGACCTCCTCATGCTCGTCTTCATGCACCTGGCGCCGAAGGACCGCCGCGCGGTCCACCGGATGGCGTCACAGGCGGTCGCGCCCGGCGGCACGGTGCTCGTCGTTGGCCACGACCGCTCGAACCTCGTCGAGGGCACGGGCGGCCCGCAGGACCCCGACGTGCTTTTCACCGCCGCCGAGGTCGCCGAGGAGTTGCCGGCGCTCACGATCGAGCGGGCCGAGACCGTCCGCCGGCCAGTCGGTGACGACCGGCACCGGATCGATGCCGTCGTCCGCGCGGTTCGGCCGGTCAGCTGAACGACAGGTCGCCTCGGTGAGCACCCGTGCGCGCCGCTAGCTCCGGTGCGGCCAGACGGCTCCGTGGGACGAAGAGGTCGTTCGGCACCGTGCATCAGGGCACTTCGCTCAAACAGCCGTTGTACCAACCGTGATTAGAATGTCGGTAACAGGTTCGGGCTACATCTGGCGAGTGGCCCACCGCCGGCCGCAGGGCATGAGCTGACCGGGAGATCTCGGTGCCGTTGTACGACTACGAGTGCAGGGACTGCGGGGAAGCCTTCGAGGTGCGCGCGAGCATCAAGGAGCGTGAAGCGGGACTCGTGCTCGCTTGCCCGAAGTGCGGCAGCCGCCAGGCGCGCCAGAGACTCACGTTCGCGTCGCTGCTGCGCACCGGCCGGGTGTCCGCCGGGCCGACCTGCGGTCCCGGCGCTCGGCCGGGGTGCTGTGGTTGAGGGGTGAACAGCATGAGCCGTCGTCATGCAAATGCACGTTGCACTAACAGACGTTAGAATGGAGTCCATGGACGCGCATCGCTCCCACCTGGCTGCTCCCTCCCTGGCGCCGGACGAGCTTACCGCTCTCCAAGCGATCGCCGAGCCGAACCGCGCTCGCATCGTCGCGCTGCTCAGCCACGGCGAGCACTGCGTCTGCGACGCCGGGGAGATGCTCGAGATGAGCCCGGCCCTCGTTTCGCACCACCTGCGGACCCTTCGCGGAGCGGGCTTGCTCCGCGAACGGCGGAGCGGTCGGTGGGTCTACTACTCGCTCGACCTCGAGCGCCTCGCGGCCCTCCGGGCGGCCGTCACGGACCTCCTCACGCCCACCGACGCCGCGACGACCGCGTGTCTCTGTTCGGACTGCGGCCCGAGCAGGGCGTCCATGTCCGACGCAGGACCGCTTGGCCGCGTGCCCCTGGTCGCGGAGCTGTCGTCATGACCTGCTCCGTCCTCGTGGTCGGGGTCCCCATGGCGGCCTGCGACCCGGCCAAGACCTGGAAGGCGGCTGCCTCGCTCGTCGAGCAGCGCCTGGCCGAGCGCTTCGGGCCGGCCGTCGCCTTCGAGTACGCCGAGCTGTTCGGCCCGGATATGGCCCGTCACCCCGACATCGAGGCGGCGATCGCCGACGGCGAGGCTATCCCGCCGATCGTGGTCATCGACGGGGTCCGACGCTTCAGCGGCGGGAAGCTGAACCTCTCGGCCATCGAGCGCGCCGTCGCCGAGGCCCTCCGGGCGGAGACGGCCCATGCGTGACCCCATGTCCGATCCGGCTCCACCCCCTCGATCCCGAAAGGATGCGTCCCTTGGCTGACCAGGCTCCCGCCACCGTCACTCCGTCCCCGGACGTCGAGATCTTCGACCCGCCCCTGTGTTGCCCGACGGGGCTCTGCGGTCCCGTGCTCGACACGACCCTCGTCGACCTCAGCGAGGCGATCTTCACGCTCGAGGCCGAGGGCCGGACGGTGGTCCGCCACATGATGACCGCGGACCCCCAGGCCTTCATGCGCAACCGCGAGGTCTACCAGCTGATCAAAGAGCGCCAGCTCGAGGTCCTGCCGATCACCGTGATGGGCGGGCGCATCGTGAAGACCGACGCCTACCCAACCCTCGACGAGCTTCGGATCGAGCTCACGCGCAACGACTGAGCCGGCAGCATTCCGGACTCCCGCGAAAGGACCCCCCTCGTGACCCAGTTCCTCTTCTTCTCCGGCAAGGGCGGCGTCGGCAAGACCACGATGGCCTGCACGACCGCCGTGGCCGAGGCCGACGCCGGCACGCGCGTCCTAATCGTGACGACCGACCCGGCCTCGAACCTGGCCGACGTGTTCGAACAGCCGATCGGCCACGCGATCACCCCGATCGCCGGGGTGCCGAACCTGTGGGCGATGGAGATCGACCCGGACCGCGCGACCGCCGAGTACACCGACCGGACGCTGGCGCCGATCCGCGAGATCTTCCCGCCCGAGATCGTGCGGGTCATGGAGGAGCAGCTCGCCGGGCCGTGCACGGCCGAGGTCGCCGCGTTCGACCGCTTCGCCGACTTCCTGGACCCGACGGCCCCCGCGGCACCGCCGGCCGGCGGCGCCGGCTTCGACCTCGTGATCTTCGACACGGCGCCCACCGGCCACACGGTGCGCCTGCTCGAGCTGCCGGAGGCGTGGTCGAAGAGCATCTCGCAGGCAGATGCGGGCGCCGGCCAGACGTGCATCGGCCCCGCGGCGGCGATCGCCGAGGCGAAGGTCAAGTACGAGCGCGCGCTCGCCGCCCTGCGCGACCAGTCGCTGACGCGGTTCGCCTTCGTGCTCCATCCCGAGGCGACCGCGATCGCCGAGACGCGACGAGCGGGTGCCGAGCTGGCCCGCCTGGGGATCGCCACGACCGAGCTCATCGTGAACGGGATCCTGCCGGCGGAGGAGGCGTCCACCCCGTTCTTCGCCGCCCGCATCGCGATGCAGGAGCGGTACCTCGCCGAGATCGCGCGGCAGCTGCCGATGCCCACCCGGCGCGTCCCGCTCCTCGACGGCGAGGTGTGCGGGGTCGCCCGGCTGCGGGCCCTGGTGCCGCTGCTCGCCGACGAGCACGCCGCGCGGCCGGCGTTCGGCCATGCGAACCGCGGGTCGACACGGGCGACACGCGACGACGAGGCGGCCGTGGCGGCGGCCCTTCTTCCGAACGGGAGTCCGCGGACGATCTTCTTCGCCGGCAAGGGCGGCGTCGGCAAGACGGTCGCATCCTGCGCGACGGCGGTCTGGTCGGCGCGCCAGGGTCATCGCACACTGCTGGTGACGACCGACCCCGCGGCCCACATTGGACAGGTCCTCGGCGCTGCCGTCGGGACGGAGCCCGCGCCGGTGGACGGCGTGGACGGCCTCTGGGCGGCCCGCGTCGACGCCAAGGCGGCGGCGATCGCCTACACGGACCGGATCATCGCCGACGCGACAGCACGCGGCCGGAGCCCGGCCTCGATCGCCGCGATGCGCGAGGAGCTCGACTCGCCGTGCACCGAGGAGATGGCGGCGTTCGACCAGTTCATCGAGCTGGCCAGCCGCGACGCGTTCGACGTCACCGTCTTCGACACGGCGCCGACCGGCCACACCCTGCGGCTGCTCGAGCTCCCCATCGACTGGAGCCGCCAGATCGATGTCAAGGTGTTCGCCTCGGTCGACACGGCCGCCGCGGACGACGTGGCGAAGGCCCGCTTCGGCGGCGTCATCGACATGATGCGCGACCCGGCACGGAGCACCTTCGCCTTCGTCATGTACCCCGAGGCGACGCCGATCGTCGAGGCCACGCGCGCCATCGCCGAGCTGAAGTCGCTCGGGATCCCGTTGGGACTCGTCGTCGCCAACATGGTCCTGCCCGACGAGGCCCTGCAGACGCCGTACGCCCGGGCGCGCTGGAACATGCAGCAGTCCTACCTCGCCGAGATCGAAGCGCGATTCGATGCCCCGGTCCTCGAGATCCCGCTCCTCGATGGGGAGGTCGTCGGTCTCGACCGGCTCGGCGAGCTCCTCGACCGGACCCTCACTTCCCCCCTGCTCGTCGCCTGAACGGAGGCCCGATCACGATGCTTTACCCATCCACCGCGGATCCGGCCGACCTCGCGGCCGCGAGCCGCGCCGCGGAGGCGGAAGCGCTCACGTCCGCGAGCACATTCGGAGCGGCCCTCCGCGCCTGCACCCGAGTTCACGGCCCTCCTGGCATCCGACCGGGCGCTCTCGGAGGACGTGGCGGCGACGTCGGCGATCGAGGCGTTCAGCAGCCTCCAGGCAGAGCTCCGGGCGGAGATCATGATGGGAGTCCTCGACGACGCCCAGAGCGCCAGGCTGGAAGGCCTCCGGGCGGCCATGCTCGCCGTCCCATCGGTGGCGATCTACGTCGCCGCTACGGCAGCGTTCCAGGCCATCTGCCGCGAGACGGCGTCGGTCATCACTGCCCAGATCGGGATCGACTTCGCCGCCAACAGCCGCTCCGGCGGCTGCTGTGGCGGCTGAGAGGGGGACGCGATGCTCAGCACCGAGCTCCACGAGGCGGCCGTCGAGTTCGGCCGCGCGCTCCGCCAGGCACCGGCCGTGGCGATCTATCGCGCCGCTGCCGACACCCTCGACGCCGACACGGCTGCCCAGGGGCTGATGGCCGACCTCCGCAGGCAGCAAGGCTACCTGGCGCGCCTGCAGAAGACGGGCCTGCGGCCGAGCCAGGAGCAGGTCGACCAGCTGCGCGCGTGCCAGGCGGCGGTCCGCGCGAATGCGGCGATCATGGCCCACCTGCGGGCGACGAGCGACGTGAAGGCATTCCTGCCGGACGTCGCTCGCGAGGTCAGCGCGGCGCTGGGCGCTGACTATGCCAGCCTCATCGCGCCGACCAGCTGCTGACGATCCGGTCCTGACGACGGGCCGCGACAGAAGCATGCGCGCCGACGGCGATCCCGACATCCGACTCCTTCGCGGGGTGGCCGACCCGAGCCGCCTCGCGATCCTCCGCCGGCTGCAGTGCGGCGGGTCGGTTGCCGCGTGCGACTTCGACTGCTGCGAGGTGCGCCAGCCGACCATCTCGCACCATCTCCGGGTACTTCGCGAGGCGGGCTGGGTCCGTGCGGAGCGCCGAGGGACCGGGGTCTACTACTCGATCGACCCCGGGGCCGCCGAGCGATTCCGTGAGATCGCCACCGACATCGCTCCATCGCGCAGCCACCGGGCACGCCGGCGCGAGGGGGCTCGTGCGGAGGAGCCGGTCGTCGGGACTGATTCCGCCGGCCACGCGCGCCCAGGGCCGTCGCGACGGCCCGGAAGACCAGGACAGTGACGGGCACCTCCCACGGCGGGCTGTGGCGCGGATCGCGGATCGCGGTCCTGGTCGGCGTGGCGGTCCTCGTCGGCGTCGCCGTGTTCGCGAAGGGGCAGCCACAGGGGCCGATCTCGTCACCGGGACCGGTGGGGGTCACCGAGGCGCCGGAAGTGACGTTGGACCGCGCCCTGGCCGCGAACCGGCCGACGCTGGCCTTTTACCATTCGCTGACCTGCGATTCCTGCAAGGAGATGACCGCGATCGTCCTGCAGGTGTACCCGGAGTTCCGGGGCGCGATCACGCTCGTTGACGTCGACGTGTACGACGGTCGCAACCAGGCGCTGGTGGACCGCTCCCGGATCCTCGCCATCCCCACGCTCGTCCTCATCGATCGGTCGGGTCAAGCACAACCGTTCGTGGGCGTGATGGAGGCGGAGCAGCTGCGGCAGAGACTCCAGGCGCTGGCCGGCGGCGGCTGACGTGCCGTTCGACCTGGAGATGCTGGGCACAGCCTCCGTCTTCGGCTTCGTCCTCGTATTCCTCGGCGGCGTCGTCACCAGCCTCGGCCCCTGCAACGTGGCCACGATCCCGTTGATCGTCGGCTACGTCGGCGGCTCGCACGACCTCTCGCGGGGGCGGGCGTTCGTCCTGTCGTCGACCTTTGCCCTCGGGCTGGCGATCACGTTCATGATGCTGGGGGTCGTCGCGGCCCTCGTCGGCGGCCTGATCGGCGGCACCTCCCGGGTGTGGTTCTACGTCGTCGCCGCGGTGTGCGTTGTCCTCGGCCTCCAGATGCTGGGGGTCATCCGCGTGCCCGCACCGATGTGGTTCGGCGGGCTGCGGCAGCGCGTCGGCCTGCGGGGCGCCCCCGGCGCGCTGGCGCTTGGCCTGGTATCCGGGCTGGTCGCGTCCCAGTGCGCGACGCCGGTGCTGGCGGCGATCCTCACCTACGTGATGGCCGAGGGCGCGCTGCTCTACGGCGCGCTCCTGCTGCTCGTCTATGCGCTGGGACGAGGTGTTCCCGTGGTGCTCGCAGGGACCTTCACGGGTGCGCTGAAACGACTTCAGGGTGCGGGGCGCTGGTCAGGTGCCATCGAGCGCGCCAGCGGCATCGTCATGATCGCGGTCGGCATGTACTTCGTCTGGATCGCCTGAGGGATCCCTATCGGGCGCTCACGCGGTGTCCACGGTCATGAACGCCTCGGCGAGGTGACCTCCCGGCAACCCGGCCTGGACGGCCAGATCGGTCCGCCGGCCGGTGATGCGCTCGACGAGGCCCACCATGTGGTCGGTCTGGCTGTGGTGCTCGCGCAGGGCGGCGAGCTGTCGGTCGATGTGCTGGGTGACGTCGACCCAGCGGTTGGGCGTGGGTGTGCCGAAGATCCAGGCCTCCGGCACTGCCCAGCCGGCCAGACCCTCGTCCTCCAGCAGGCTCGGGTGCGCGAAGGGGTTGCGGGCGTCGGGGTAGATCGCGAAGATTCCAGCCTCGCCGGCGGCAAGGTGATCCGGGTGCATGTCGCAGACGCGGCGCCAGTTGCGCTCGGGTGAGTGGATGAGCACGCGCTGTGGTCGCACCTGACGGATGACCCGGCTGATATCTCGCCGCAGGTCGAGGGTGACCATGAGCTCCCCGTCCTTGTAGCCGAGGAAGCGGACGTCATCGACGCCGAGCACGGCCGCAGCGGCGACCTGCTCCCGCCGTCGCAGGGCCGCCACCTCGGCGCGGGTGGCGGCCCGGTCGATGCCGCCGGCATCGCCATCGGTGATGACGCAGTACGTCACCTCGATGCCTGCGTTGGTGAAGGAGGCGACGGTGCCTCCGACGCTGAAGTCCACGTCATCGGGGTGTGCGGTGACCACGAGCACGCGCTCGATCGGGTCCCGGTTCGGCATGGGTAGTCTCACGATCTGCTTCAGGCTGTGGACGGGGCGATGCGGCAAACGGACTGGACTGGCCCGGGGGGGGGGGGGGACGGACGGCTCCGGCCGGCACGCGGGACGTGGGCGCGCTCCCCGCAGTATCTCAGGGGATCATGAGATATGTACCGGTCCCTTCGGCCCCAAGTTCCGGGACGGGGGAGCACGTCGCCCGGGCCATGCTTGACCCGCTCGGCGGCGCAACCGGAGGTCAGGCGAAGAACGTCAGGCGCGCACCGACGATGAGGAGGAAGACGCCGAACGCGCGCTGCGCCACCACGGGGTCGAGCGACGTTCCGATTCGAGCGCCCACGTACGCGCCCACGAGAAGGCCGAACGCGATGATCGCCGCGGCGCGGATGTCGACCTGGCCGGCACGGTAGTACTCGAGCGCACCCAGAAGGCCGACGGGGAGCAGGAGCGCCGCCAGCGATGTCCCTGCGGCCTTCGCGATCGGAAACCCCGCCAGCAGGACAAGACCGGGAACGATGACGAGCCCCCCGCCGATGCCGAACAGGCCCGACAGGACGCCGCCCACGAGCCCGATGACGGCGATAAGCGCGAGCGCGGGCATGTGTCTGTCTCCTCGTGCTGGATCGGGTGAGTCAGGACGACGCGTCGACCCCGTTGTTGGAGGCCGGGAGTTGCCGGCGGCCTTCCGGGGTCCGGCCCCAGCGGGCGGCCGTCTCGACCATGACGGCGTTGGCCACCTCGTCGGCCGTCCCGTCTCGCTCCATCTCGTCGGACCACGCGAACTCGGCGAGGTAGTCGTCGGTCCCCGCGAGACCTTCCCGCATCGTGATCCGGCTGATCTCCTGCATGAACCACTTCGGCATCGGCCGCCGGGCGACCGCGCCGGTCCCATCCGCGGCCTGCACCTGGGTCGGGATCTCGCGCCAGGCGAGGATGCGATAGCGGGCCATCAGGTCTCCTGCGCTGCGAGGATCGCTCGATCGGGCGATCCCACCAACCGTCCAGCTGCCGAAACGGTCCGGCGCCCTATTCGAGCGGCTTACCGCTGCGTGCCCACGCTCCCGTCCCGCCGCGAACCGAGACCGCGCCGTCGAAGCCCTGCGCGATCAGGTAGTCGGTCGCGCTCCGACTTCGGCTGCCGGATTGGCAGATCACCGCGTAGCGGATGGTCCGGGGCAGCTTGCCGGCACGAGCAGGCAGCTGCTTGAGCGGGACGTGGACCGACCCCGGCAGGTGCCCGCGCTTGAACTCCCAGTCCTCGCGGACGTCGAGGACGCGGACGGCGCGGTCGCGGCGGAGCCCGTCGAGCTCTTCGACGGTGATCTCGGGGGTCTTGTGTCGGCGCAGGAACGAGAACATCGGCACCTCGGGTCCTCGAGTCGGGACGAGATCAGATGCGGCAGGCCCCGCCGCGAGCGCGGAGCCGGAACCGCCACGCCAGTGTGCCGGCAAGGAGCGCGAGCGAGGCCGCCCCGATCAAAGGCTGGAGCGGCGCGAACAGCGTCATGGCGCCGCTCGTCCCGAGGAGGACCAGGGCGACCTTGTTGCAGACCGGGCAGCCGATGGCGAGGAAGGCGCCGACGCCGGCTACGGTCCCGAGGACGGACCCGTCGCGGCCCGCCCCGGCGGCGGCCGGTTCCAGGACCAGGGCCACCGGTTCGGTGGTGGCGCCGGCCGGCGCGGCGGGCGCCGAGTAGGTCGCGCCGAGCAGCCCCATGAGGGGCGCCGAGATGAGCCAGACGGCGATCGCGAACGGCTCCGGCGGGATCTGCCGCCCGAAGACCGGGTTCGGGATGATGGCCGCGACCAGTCCGAAGGCGAGGAGCGAGGCGGCCGTCCAGAGGCCGGCGTGGAGGGCGAACCGCCGGTCGACCGTCGCCAGGACCGCCGCCGCGGGACAGCCGGCGGTCGTGCGCGGAGCGGTTGCGGCCCGATCCTGCGCAAGAAGCGCCAGGAGGTCACGCACCACGAAGCGCCATCGGGACCAGGTCGGCCGGCCGGGGGCCGGTGTCGCCGCGTCCGTCGTCCAGGACGAGCGAATGGCCGCTGTCCGTCCGGGCGACGAAGCGGAGGTCACCCCCGTCGAGCGCGACGGTCGCGGTCTTGACTGCCATGAGAAGGGCTCCGTTTCGAGTCTTGGGGGTGTGCGCCGCCGCGCGGCGGTCGCGGGCGGGAAGGATCGGGGGTAGGTCAGGCGGGTTTCTCGAGGGCGGCGATCGCACGCTGAAGGCGGGCCTTTGCCTCCTCGGCGACCGGCAGGATCGCCGGCGAGTCGACGATCCCGAGCGCCGCCATCGGGTCCATCGCCTCGACGATGGTGTCCGGGCCATCCTCGCGGAGGACGACGTTGCAGGGGAGGAGGGCTCCCACCGACGGGTCGGCCTCGATCGCCCGGTGGGCGAGCGGCGGATTGCAGGCGCCGAGGATGACGTACGGCGCCCGGTCGACGCCGAGCTTGGCCTTCATGGTTGCCTGCACGTCGATCTCGGTGAGGACGCCGAAGCCCTCGGCCCGGAGCGCCGCTTCAACGGCGGGCCGGACGCTGGCGACGCTTCCCGACAGGCGAGTCCCGAAGGTGAAGCTGGTGGAGACGGACATGGCGTTACTCCTGGGTTGCGTTGAGGGAGGGTTCGATCGGCCGGTCGGGGACGGGCCGGGCGGGACGGGTGGCCTGTGCGAGGCGGCGCGTCACGATGGCGTGGATGACGTCGCAGGCCTCGACGATGGCGGGCTCCGCGAGCCGGTAGGTGACCGTCGTCCCGCTCCGCCGGCTCTCGACGAGCCCGACGCCCCGCAGGACCGCCAGGTGCTGGCTCGCGTTCGGGAGCGTCACACCGATCGCGACCGCGAGCTTGCCCACGGATCGCTCACCGTCCCGCAGCGTGTCGAGCAGCATGAGGCGCTTCGGGTCGGTCAGGACCTTGCAGACGTCGGCATGCAGGCGGTAGTGATCCAGCGTGTCGGTGGTGAGATCCACGTCCTGGGTGTCCTCCGGTGGCGTGTCCGGCGTTGCGTCGTGTGTAACCGTACCACGCAATTGCGTGTTTGCGCAAGTAACAGATCAGGGGTACCGGGAGCGCGACGGCGTCGTGCTGGAACCCTCGAACCACGGCGGTTGGCTCGGGCAGTCGCCGGGCGTCCCTGCGGGCTGCGGCAACGGCCATCCGGCAGGTCGGATTCGGGACCTATGACCCCGGCGATACATATGCTTTAGGCATATACCAATGCAACACATATACAAGCATGGAACACCCGGATCGGCCGAGAGACATCACCAGACGGCGGCACGACCCAACCGGAAGTGGGTACCAACGCATGCTGAGCACCGGCCCCGACATCGATTCGATCCAGGCGTCGCTCCTGCGGGCGCTGGCGAGCGCGCATCGGCTGCGGATCGTTCACCGGCTGGGGATCGCTCCCTGCGAGGTGAACGAGCTCGCGCGGGAGCTGGGTCTCAGCCAGGCGGCGGCATCTCAGCACCTGGCCGCGATGCGCGCGGTCGGCATCGTGGAAGCCGTACGGGACGGCCGCTCGGTGCGGTACCAGCTGACCGACGAGGAGATCCTCGCCGCCTGCAGCCTGATGCGGGGAGCACTCGTACGTCGCCTTTCGCAGCTCGGCGACCTCGCGGCGGCAGCCCGCCTGCCGGCCGACCCCGCCCCCCCTCCCAGCAAGGTAGGCCACCCGTGAGCGACACGCTGTCGATCGTCCTCTTCTCGGGCACCGCGGACAAGCTGCACGCGGCGGCGACGCTCGCTGCGGGTGCCGCCGCGATGGACCGCCCCGTCAACATCCTGCTCCAGTACTGGGCGCTCGACGCGTTCCGGTCCGATCGCATCGCCAAGGACCACGGCCTCGCGTACGACGCCGCCCGGCCCCGCTTCAACGAGCCCGTCGATCGGGTCGGGGAGATCCCGTGGCTGGAGACGTTCCGCATGGCCAAGGAGCTCGGCGACGTCACCATCCTCGCCTGCGCCGGCTCGCTGGAAGTCCTCGGCATCGACGTCACGACGCTCGATCCGCTGGTGGACTCGTCCGGGGGGATCGCGACCTTCCTCTTGGCTGCCGAGGGCGGCCAGATCCTCTTCATCTAGGGCGCCCGAGAGCGCCACGAACGGAGGCACCACAGCGTGGCCGACACCGAGAAGCTCGTGTTCATGGTCCTCCACGGGCCAGACCATCCGGAGCACGCGACGATCCCGTTCGTGATGGCCGGGGCGGCACTGGCCTCCGACGTCGAGGTCGTCCTGGGCTTCCAGGCCGACGGCGTCGAGCTCGTGCGCGCCGGTGGCGCCGACGCCGTCGACGCGCCGGGCTTCCCACCCCTGAAGAAGCTCCTCGCCGACGTCAGCGAGCTGGGCGGCAAGCTCCTCGTCTGCGGACCCTGTCTCACCAGCCGCGGGATTGCCGCCACCGACCTGGTCGAGGGCGCCGAGGTCGTCGCCGCCGGCCGGTTCATCGCCGAGATCACGTCGGCCACCAACAGCCTCGTCTACTGAACCGTCCCACGAGCGGCGTCTCGCCGCCGGGCATCGACCACACCAAGGAGAACGCAGCCATGACCGCCACCATGACCGAGCTCGAGACCACCACCGCCGCCAAGGTCATCGACGCCCGCGGCGCCGCCTGCCCCGGCCCGCTCCTCGACGCCAAGAAGGCGATGCCGGGCGTGCCGGTCGGCTCCGTCGTCGAGATCTGGTCGAGCGACCCCGTCACGAAGACGGACATCAGCGCCTGGTCGACGAAGGTCGGCCACGAGTTCATGGGTGTCCTCGAGGGCGACGGCTACGACCGCGTCTTCGTCCGCCGCGGGAAGTAGCCCAACTGCGCACCGCCCGGCGCGGCCCCGCTCCCGCGGGACCCCGCCGGGCGCCCTGACCGGAACCACGGAGCACGCTCGATGACCGCTCCCGTCACCGTCCCGCCCGACGCCCCGCCGGAGACCTTCGAGCCCCGGATCCTCGTGTTCTCGACGAACAACATCTCGGACCCGGGGATCGACCTCGCCGGCAGCTCGCACATGCACTACTCGCCGGGCGTCACGGTCATGAGCATGCCGTGCACCAGCGGGATCAAGCCGGCGTGGATCGCCTATGCCATCGAGCAGGGGTTCGACGGGGTCTTCATCGCCTCGGACGGCGACGAGTGCGCCTACCTGCCGGACTGCGGCGAGCGGTCGTCGCACATCGTGGCGCAGGCCCAGGCGCTCCTGAAGGACGCCGGCCAGTCGCCGCAGCGCCTGAAGCTGGCAGCCATCTGCTCCGTCTGCGCGGAGCCCTTCACGAAGCACGTCCAGCAGTTCGCGAGCACGCTCGCCGGACTCGGGTCGTCGCGGGCGAGGTGAGCCATGGACTATGACGCGCTGGTCGTCGGCAGCGGGATCGGGGGGATGGAGTCCGCCCTGAAGCTCGGCGACATGGGCTTCAAGGTCCTCGTGGTGGAGAAGGACGCCAGCGTGGGCGGGAAGATGATCCTGCTCAGCAAGGTCTTCCCGACCCTGGACTGCGCGAGCTGCATCTCGACGCCGAAGATGGCGGCGACGATCCACCACGACAACATCACGGCGCTGACCTACAGCGAGGTCGAGGGGATCGCGGGCAACGGCGACGGGACGTTCCACGCCCGCATCCGCCGCAAGGCCCGGTACGTGGACGAGACGACCTGCACCGGCTGCCAGAAGTGCGAGACCGCCTGCACCGTGGCCGTCCCGGACCAGTTCAATGCCGACCTGGTGGCGCGCCGCGCGGCCTACATCGCCTTCCCGCAGGCGGTCCCCAAGAAGGCGGTCATCGACCGTGGCGGAAGCTCGCCGTGCTCCTTCGCCTGCCCGGCCGGCATCCAGGCCCACGGCTACGTGTCGCTCATCCGGAGCGGCGAGTACGAGAAGGCCTTCCAGCTCGTGCTGGAGGCGACGCCCCTCGCGGGCACCCTCGGGCGGGCCTGCTACGCGCCGTGCGAGAGCGAGTGCACGCGCGGTGAGATCGAGGGCACCCTGCCGATCCGGCGCCTCAAGCGGTTCGCCGACGACTGGCATCACGAGCACTTCGACGGCCCCGGCGTGACGGTGGCGCCCCCGAACGGCAAGCGGATCGCGATCGTCGGGTCCGGGCCCGCCGGCCTGACCGCCGCCTGGCAGCTGGCCCGCAAGGGCTACGGCGTCAAGATCTTCGAGGCTGCCCCCGAGCCGGGCGGCTTCCTGCGATTGGCGATCCCCGCCTACCGCCTGCCGGCCGAGGTCGTGGCCAAGGACATCAAGCACGTCACCGACATCGGCGTCGAGATCGTCACGAACAGCCCGGTCGACGACCTGGCGGCGCTCCGCGGCGACGGGTTCGACGCGGTCCTGGTGGCCACCGGCACGCCCCGCTCCACGGGGCTCGGCGTGCCCGGCGAGGATCGCACGGGCGTTCTCGGCGGAGTCACGTTCCTGCGGGACGTGCGTCTCGACCAGGCGGCCGACCTGGCCGGCCGGCGGGTCGTCGTCGTCGGCGGCGGGAACGTGGCCATGGATGCCGCCCGCACCGCTCGGCGCCTCGGCGCCGCCAGCGTCACGGTCGCCTATCGCCGGGGCCGCGCGGAGATGCCCGCCCACCTGGCCGAGGTGGAGGACGCGGAGCGCGAGGGCGTCGAGTTCGCCTTCCTCGTCGCACCCGCCGAGGTCGTCGGCGACGACGTCGGTGCCGTGCGCGGCCTGCGCTGCACGAAGATCGCGCTCGGCGCTCCCGACGCGTCCGGGCGCCGGCGCCCCGAGCCGATCGTGGGCAGCGAGTTCGTCCTCGACGCCGACGTCGTCATCGCCGCGATCGGCATGGCGCCCGACACGCGCGCCTTCGCCGCCACGATCACCGCCGAGCCAAACGGCGCGCTCGTTGCCGACCGCACCACGCTCCGGACGAGCGTCCCGGGGATCTTCGCGGCGGGCGACGTCGTGACCGGGCCCGCCGACATCACCCGTGCCGTCGGCGAGGGCCGGCGGGCCGCCCACATGATCGACCGCTGGCTGACCGGCGGGGCAATGTCCGGCTTCGACGACCGCCTGCCGGTCGTGGACAAGCAGGAAGTGGTGGCCCGTCAGCACGCCTACGCGTTGCGTCCCGCCGCGCCGACGCACGGCGCGTCCGACCCGGACCCACGCGACTTCGACGAGATCGAGCCGCCGATGACGGAGCCCGAGGCCCACGAGGGGGCCGCCCGCTGCATGGACTGCGCGGTCTGCTCCGAGTGCGAGGAATGCGTCAAGGCCTGCCCGGTCGACGGCTGCATCGACCTCCACGCCCGCGACACGGAGCTGGAGGTCGAGGTGGGGGCCGTCGTGCTCGCGACCGGCTTCAACCTCTTCGCCGCCGACCTCAAGCCCGAGTACGGGTACGGGACGTTCAAGAACGTCATCACCGGGATGCAGATGGACCGCCTCCTGGCGCCCACCCGGCCCTTCAACACGATCCTCCGGCCGGGCGACGGCAAGGTCCCGGAGCGCATCGCCTACATCATGTGCACCGGGTCGCGCGACGAGCAGGTGGGCAATCCGCTCTGCTCGCGGTTCTGCTGCATGTACTCCATCAAGCAGAACCAGCTGATCATGGGCGCCCTCCCCCTCGCCGACGTCACGGTCCACTACATGGACATGCGGGCGGCCGGCAAGAAGTACGACGAGTTCTACGAGCAGGCAAGGGCCATGGGCGCCACCTACGTCAAGGGGCGCGTGGCGAAGGTCACCGAGACGCCCGAGGGCAACCTGGTCCTCCGGTACGAGGACATCGAGAACGGCGGGACCCTCGTCGACGCCGAGTACGACCTCGTCGTGCTGGCCGTCGGCGTCCAGCCGAACAGCACGGCGACGGCGCTCTTCCCGGAAGGCGCCCTCTCGCTCGACGAGTTCCGCTACATCGCCGAGATGGACGAGGACGTCAACCCCGGCGTCACCAGCATCCCCGGCGTCTACGTCGCCGGGGCCGCCTCGGGGGCCAGGGACATCGCCGAGTCGATCCTGCACGCCGGTGCGACGGTGGCGCAGGTGGCCGCCCACCTGGAGCAGGCGCGTCTCGAGAAGGTGGAGGTGCCGGCGTGAGCGACGTGCCGCGCGATGCTGACGCCCAGGCCGCCCCCCAACGCAAGATCGGCGTCTACGTCTGTCACTGCGGGGGCAACATCTCCGACTACGTCGACGTCGCGAAGGTCGCCTCGGAGGCGCTCGGCGAGGAGGCGGTCGTCGTCGCTCGCTCACCCATGTTCGCCTGCTCGGAGGCGGGCCAGCAGGAGATCTCCGAGGACATCGAGACGTACGGCCTCGACGGCCTGGTCGTGGCCTCCTGCTCGCCGAAGCTCCACACCTACACGTTCCGGGGCCTCGCGGCGCGGGCCGGCGTGAACCCGTACGAGTACACCCAGGTCAACGTCCGCGAACAGTGCTCGTGGGTCCACCGGGACGACGAGGAGGCGGCGACCGAGAAGGCGCTCAGCCTCGTCCGCGCCGGGATCTCCCGGACCCGGCTCTCGACCCCGCTCGAGCCGATCGTCGTCGAGACGACACCCAGGACGCTCGTCGTGGGCGGCGGAATCGCGGGCCTGCGGGCCGCGATCGGCCTCGCCGACATCGGGCTGCAGGTCGTGCTCGTCGAGCGCGAGCTGACGCTCGGCGGGTGGGTCGGCCGCTTCGGCGACATGTACCCGCACGGCAAGAACGGCCGCGACCTGATCGAGAGCCTGGTCGCCGAGGTCAGGCGCCGCCCGGCGATCACGGTCCTGACCGGGGCCGAGATGGTCGCCAAGTCGGGGAGCTTCGGCAACTACGTCGTCGACGTCCGCGTCGGCGATCCCGGCGCCGAGGCCATCTCCGTGCTCGTCGGCTCGATCGTCGTCGCCACCGGCTTCGACAGCTACCTGCCGGAGGTCGGCGAGCTGGGCTACGGCATCGACGGCGTGCTGACCCTGCCGGAGTACAAGGAGCTGCTCGACGGCGCCACGGGCCCCCTGACCCACCACGGGCGGCCCGTCCGGAGCATCGCCTACGTCTACTGCGTCGGGAGCCGCCAGCCGGCCGACGGGGACGGCGCCAACGAGTACTGCTCGCGCTACTGCTGCACCGCCGCCGTGAGCGCGTCGATCCAGGCGTCGCGCCTCGACGCGAGCGTCCGCCAGTTCCACCTCTACCGGGACATACGGACCTACGGCAAGTACGAGACGCTCTACACCGAGTCCCGCAAGGCCGGCTCGGTCTACCTGCGGTTCCCGGACGACGAGCCGCCCGCGGTGGCGGCGAGCACGGACGGCAGCCTCGTCGTCACCGTCCGCGACCTCCTGACCGGCGGCGAGGAGCTGGCCATCCCGGCCGACCTCGTGGTCCTGGTGACGGGCATGGTCCCGCGCAAGAACGAGGCGCTGATCGGCACGTTGAAGCTGCCGCTCGGCAGCGACGGCTTCTTCAACGAGATCCACCCCAAGCTGCGCCCGGTCGAGACGGTCGTCGACGGCGTCCTCATCGCCGGGGCGTGCCAGGGGCCCAAGAGCTCCGCCGAGAGCGTGGCCTCGGGCCTGGCCGCCGTGACCCAGAGCGCGGCGATCCTGCGCAAGGGCTTCGCCGAGCTCGACCCGATGGTCGCCATCGTCGACCCGGACGCCTGCACGGCCTGTGGCACGTGCCTCACCGCCTGCCCGTACGACGCGATCTCCATGGCGGCCGGCGCCGCCGTGTCGATGGCCGCCGTCGACGGTCGCGAGGTCGCGGTGATCAGTCCAACCGGCTGCAAGGGCTGCGGCGGGTGCGTCCCGGTCTGCCCCGACGACGCGATCGACCTGCTCGGCTACACCGACGCCCAGGTCCGGGCCCAGATCGACAGCCTGCTGGAGGTGTCGGTGGCATGAGCACCACGAGTCGCGAGGTCCGCGAGGTCGTCCGCGAGGAGATGGTCATGCGCGCCCAGATCCTCGAAGCACTGAAGGAAGGACCGCGCACGGTCCCCGAGATCGCCGAGGCCATCGGCTGCCCGACCCACGAAGTCGTCTTCTGGGTCATGGGCCTGCGCCGCTACGGCTGGGTCAGCGAGGTCAAGGGATCGGCCGGCGACGGGTACTTCCGGTACCAGGCGGAGGAGCGAGCATGACCGCCGTGGCCGACGTCGGCCTGTACCCCGAGCTGCAGCGGTACGGCGCGACCGACATGAGCGCCTGCTTCAGCTGCGGCACCTGCACCGCGATCTGCCCGCTCTCGGAGAACGACGCGACCTTCCCGCGGCGGATGATCCGCTACGCCCAGGTGGGGATGAAGGACGCGCTCCTCTCCAGCAAGGAGCTCTGGAGCTGCTACCACTGCGGCGAATGCTCCGACAGCTGTCCCACCGAGGCGGACCCCGGCGAGTTCATGGCGGCAGCCCGGCGCTATGCGATCGCCAGCTACGACGCGACCGGGATCGCCCGCCTCATGTACCTGTGGCCGGCCCTGGGAACCGCGTTCGCGCTGGCGCTGGCCGCCTTCTTCGCCCTCTTCATGTACACGGCCGCCGGCCCGCGAAGCTCCGAGACGTTGGCGATCTTCGAGTTCATCCCCGAGGAGCTGATCCACAACCTCGGGATCGTCGTCATGATCCTCGTCCTCGCCGCGGGATTGATCGGCGTGGCCCGGATGGCCCGCCGCGTCGGGCGCCGGGAGGGCGTCGGGTGGAGCACGGTCCTCGGGAGTCGCGCCGCCCTGGCCCGCTCCGGCCGGGCGCTGTGGAGCTCCATCGGGCGCGAGTCCCTGGGCCAGGCGCGGTACCGCGCCGAGTGCGAGACGGAGAAGGTGGGCGTGCCCTGGTATCGCCGGCGCTGGCTCGTCCACGCGATGGTCCTGTGGGGCTTCCTGGGCCTGCTCGCCGCCACCGCCCTGGACTACGGCCTGGACATCGTGGGGATCAAGGAGACCGGCACACCGGTGCCGATCTGGTACCCGGTCCGGCTCCTCGGGACCGTGGCCGGCCTCATGCTCGTCTACGGCAGCACCGTGATGATCATCGACCGCCTGCGGGCCGCGAGCTCGTCCGTGGCCCGCTCGGCCACCGCCGACTGGACCCTCCTGGCCCTACTCTGGATCACAGGGGTCACCGGCTTCGGCCTGGAGCTCGCGCTGTACCTTCCGGAGCCGCCCGCCTGGGGCTACTGGGTCTTCCTCTTCCACGTCGCCATCGCCATGGAGCTGGTGCTCCTGGCTCCATTCATGAAGCTGGCCCATGCGGTCTATCGACCGGTGGGGCTCTTCTTCGTCGCCCTCGCCCGCGAGCCTCTCCCGGGGCTCGGTGAATCGAATGGCTGACCGACCAGCCAAGGAGGTTCCGATGACACCCAGCCTGCCGCGCGTGGCCCACGAGCATCACGAGCGGCTCATGCAGCACGTGGACCAGATGCCAGCCCTTGGCGCGATGATCCTGGCCGCGCCGATGGCGGAGCTCCGCCCCAGGCTCGTCGAGTTGGACGAGTTCCTGACCGGGCTCCTGCTGCCCCACCTCGAGGCGGCCGAGAAGACCCTCTACCCGGAGCTGGAGCGGATGCTCCAGAACCGCCACTCCATGACGCCGATGCGCCGGGAGCATGCCGAGATCCGCCGCCTCGTGGCCGACTTCTCGCGGCTCGTCAAGGGGCTCGACGACGCCCGACCCCACGTGGGGAAGGCGGTCGCCCTGCGCCGCACGCTCTACCCCCTCTACGCCCTCCTGGAGGTGCACCTCGCCGAGGAGGAGCTGTACGTCCCGATCGTCAATCACGGCGTGACCGACGAGGCCGCGGAGGTGATGGCGGCCGCCCTGAACCACCCGGGCATCCCGAAGCCCTGACCGGCGCACCGACCCCCGCGCGTCGGGCGGGCGACGTCGCGGGCCGAACCCGGCGGCGCGCGCCCAACCCGGCGTCGCGGACCCGACCCGCGGCGGACGCCCGCATGCGGAGCCCGCACGGCGCGCCCGGCGGATATGCTCCGTGCATATGAGTGCCCCGAGCCGGCGAGCGGCGACCGACGCCGAGGAGACCATGGGAGCGGCGACCGACGCGCTCGCCTCCGATCGTGACGCCGCCGGGACGCCCGTCCACCGCGGCTGGGCGCCGATGGGCGGCCGGCATCGCTGGATGGAGCCGTTCGTGCTCGCCGTGCTCGCGACGAGCGGGGCGCACGGGTATGCCGTCACCGCCGAGCTCGAGGAGATGGGGATCACCGGGGGCGCGGTCGACGTCGGGCAGGTCTACCGGACGCTCCGCGACCTCGAAGCATCCGGGTACGTGACGTCCGCCTGGTCGACCGAGGCGGCCGGCCCCCAGCGCCGGGAGTACGAGCTGACCGCGACCGGCTACGCGGCGCTCGACGAGTGGGCTGCGGTCATGAAGGAGCGCGGGCGGCTGATCGGCGAGTTCGAGGCGCGCTACCTGGACGCGGTGGCCGACCCCCGTCACCCGCGGCACTGAACACGCTGCCCCGTACCGCGGTCTGACCGCGAGCCCCGTCGCCCGCGCTACATCGGCTCGGCGACGGCATGCTCGATGCCCCGCGCGAGCTGGTCCTTCTCCTCCTCGGACAGGTGCCGGTTCAGCACCCGGAGGTACAGTTCCTCTTCTGCCAGGTGGACCCGGAGCATCGCGTGCAGCCGGTAGAGCGCGCGCCGGAGGCCCATCGCCTCGGCGGGCCCCAGCGTGCCCGCCGTGACCAGCTCGTGGTATTGGCCCAGCGACTCGATCAGCCGGCGGAGGTCGTCGTGCTCGCGCCGCATCGGCGCCATCGAGTGGCGGCCCTCCATGAGCCGCTCGAGCTCGGCGTAAAGCGTCGTCTCGATCGCCTCGATGTGGGGGAGCAGCTGGCCCCGGATGAAGCGATGCTCGGCCTCGCAGGCCGGGCCGAACTCGGGCGCCACGGTCTCACCGAGCATCTCCGCGAGCTCGGCAAGACGGTCGACGTGGGGCATGAGGCGGTCGTGGTGCTCGTGCGACGCCTCGGACAGGGACGACATGCGCGTGCTCTCGTGACGGTACGCCGGGGCGGCTCAGGGGTGGCCGGAGCCGAGCTGGACTTTCGCGATTATCCCGCGGATCCGGACGTCGGTGGTGCCGAGCGTGTCCGCGAGGTGGAGGCGCGCAACAGGGCCATCCGACCCGTACCCGGGTGATCGGGCCGCTTGCTCAGGCGGCTCCCGTCGGGAGGTCCAGCCAGAAGTCGGCACCGCCCGAGGGCAGGTTCACGGCCCCTGCGGAGCCACCGTGCGCCTCGGAGATCGCCTTCACGATCGCCAGCCCGAGGCCGCTGGTGCCGGCGGTCCGGTCGCGCGACTCGTCGGCCTGGTAGAAACGGTCGAAGACGTGGGCGATGTCGGCCGGCGCGATCCCGGGCCCGCCGTCGCGGACCTCGATCCGGGCTCCGGTCGGCTGCGCGGTGGCGCGCAGCTCGATCGCGGTGCCCGGGGCATGGCGGACCGCGTTGTCGACCAGGGCAGCGACGGCCTGGCGGAGGCGGTCCGTGTCGACCGTGACCACCAGGTCGGGCGGGGCCGCGACGGCGATCGAGCCGCCACCGGAGCGCGCAGCCGCGTCGAAGGCGGTCGCGATCTCGCCGAGCAGGGGAGAGAGCCTTGTCGGCGTGCGCTCGAGCGGGAGCACCCCGGACTCGGCGAGGCCGATGGTGCGGAGGTCGTCGACGATCCGGGCCAGCTGGCGTGCCTGGCCCCGGATCGTCTCGAGGTGGCGATCGTCGTGCTCGTACACGCCGTCGAGCACCGCGCTCGTCGTGGCGTCGATGACGGCCAACGGCGTCTTGAGCTCGTGGACCACGTCCTGCAGGAAGCGTCGCCGAGAGTCCTCCGCGCCCTCGAGGCTCGAGGCCATGGCATCGAAGGATCGGCCCAGCGTGCCGAGCTCGTCGGACCGATCGGCGAGGCCGCTGCGACGGTCCAGATCCCCTGCCGCGACGGCCGCCGCCGCCGCCTCGAGGGATCCCAGCGGCCTGGCGAGGCTCCGCGCGACGACGAACCCGACGAGCGACGCGCCGATCGCGGCCAGGACCGCCACGAGGATCAGCGCGATCACGGTGTCCTGCTGGACCTGCTGGGCGTGAAGTCCCGCCATCGGGCCGGGCCCCGATCCGTTTCCGCCGGGGCGGCCCGTGGCGTCGAGACCCGCGATCTGCGCGAACCCGCGGCCGACGATCGCCGGCGTCGCCAGGGCGACGGCACCGGCCGTGAGCAGCGCCACGAGGGCGAACGCAGCGGTGAGGCGCAGGCGCAGGCTCACGGTCGGGCCGCCCGGTATCCGACCCCGCGGAGCGTCTCGACGTACTGGCCCCCGTCCGGCCTGCGTCCCAGCTTGCGGCGGAGGTTCTTCACGTGGCTGTCGATGGTCCGGTCGTACGCGTCGAACGCCTCGCCGAAGACCGCGGCCCCAAGCTGATCGCGTGTCAGGACGACCCCGCGGTTGATGACCAGGGCCGCCAGCAGGTCGAACTCACTTCGCGTGAGGTCGAGCGCCATCCCTCCGCGGCTCACCTCCCGCGCCGCGCCGGCGACGCGAAGGTCGAAGAACGACTCGGACGCGTCCGCATCGGCCGGCCGGCCGATGCGCCGGAGGACTGCTCCGACGCGAGCGACGAGCTCGCGAGGCTCGAATGGCTTGGTCACGTAGTCGTCGGCCCCGAGCTCGAGGCCGGCGACCCGGTCGATGAGGTCGTCGCGGGCCGTGAGCATGATGACGGCCGCTTTCGAGCCGGCCGCCCGAAGCTCGCGGAGGACGTCGAACCCGGAGCGCCGGGGAAGCATGACGTCGAGGATCACGAGGTCGGGCGCGTTCACCCCGGCCCGGGCAAGGGCGGCGTCACCGTCATGGGCGACGTCGACCTCGTGGCCCTCGCGAACGAGGTAGGCACGGACCACGTCGACGATGTGCGGCTCATCGTCGACGACGAGGATGCGAGGCATGGTGTCAGGATGTCAGGACGGCCGGACCTTCGCTGGCCCGGCCGTCCCAGGGCTGCCCGCGGCTACGGGCGGCCGGATCCGTGCGGGCCACTGCCGTCGCACGTCCCGGTCCCGGTTCCGGCACCCTGCGGGCCGCGGCCCGCGCCGGTTCCGGCCCCGGCACGGCCCTGGCGGCCGGCGCCGACGGCGGCACCCTGCATGCCGCCGAGCGTGACCTTGTTGACCATGCTCTTCGCCTGGGTCTGGACCTGGGCCCTGAGCGTGGTCGCCTCGGCCGTCGTGAGCGCCCCGTTCGCGACCCGTGCCTCGATCCGGCTCGTCCACCGCGCCACCAGGGCATCCACGAGCTTCTGGGGGTCGACCTTCTGCTGCTCGGCGATCTTGGCGAGCGACAGGCCGTCGTGACGGAGCGCCTGGACCTGGGCCTGGGTCATCCCGAGCACGGCCGGGACGGCGTCCCGAGCCTGGACTGGCGCCGCCGACGGCGCCGGCGTCGGGTCGGCCGCCACGACGGTCGCAGCGAACACGAGGCTGGCGAGGCCGGCGCCGGCCAGGCTGATGATCTGTCTCTTCATGGATGTCTCCTGTCGTCGATTGGCGTGACCGGCGCATGTCCGCGGCGGTCGTTGACGGGGTCATGCTCGGCCGCGGGGGAGGAGGTTCGATGGAGACGACGTGGAGGCTCGATGGAGACTTCGACGCGGGGACCCCGGGCCCCACCACCATGCGGTGCCTCGGCAGACGTGATATACCCCCACGGAGTATTGACAAAGGGGTTGACAAGAGGCCTCGGGCGGCGCATCATCCCGACGAGTTGGCGTGTCAAGAGTTGACACGCCCGTACGCATGTCCGGCGCGGAGATGCCCTGGCCGGGGCGCAGCCGGCGTGTCGGGACCCCGACGGGCGGGGGAAGCGGGGATCGCGAGCGCGCACGAGCCCCACAACGCGGGAGCACTGGTTGGCCGTCGGCGTCGCAGCCGAAGTCAAGAGCAAGCTGACCGTCCTCGAGGTCGTCGGGGAGACCGTCCAGCTGAAGAAGGCGGGCACCACCTACAAGGGCCTGTGCCCGTTCCACTCGGAGAAGACGCCGAGCTTCATCGTCACGCCCGCGCGCGAGAGCTGGCACTGCTTCGGCTGCGGGGAGGGCGGCGACGTCTTCAGCTTCGTCATGCGCCGCGACGGCCTCGCCTTCCCGGAGGCGCTCCGCATCCTGGCCTCCCGCGCCGGCGTCGAGATCGACGAGCGCACTTCGCGCGAGGACGCCCGCCGCAGGCACCTCCACGACGTCGTCGAATCGGCCATCGCCTTCTACCACGCGGTCCTGACGAAGTCGCCCACCGGCGAGCGCGCCCTGGCCTACCTGCACGACCGCGGCTTCACCGACGAGACGATCGAGTGGGCGAACCTGGGCTGGGCGCCGCCCGACTGGGACGCCCTGGGCAGGACCCTGGAGAAGCGGCGCCAGATCGGCGCGGCGGAGCTCACCGAGGTGGGGCTGGCGACGCCGCGCAAGGGCGGCAACGGGGCCTACGACCGCTTCCGGGCCCGTGTGATCTTCCCGATCCGCGACGCGACCGGCAACGCCACCGGCCTCGGCGGCCGCGTGCTCAAGGGCGCCGACGGCGCCGATCCCGAGGGCCCCAAGTACCTCAACTCGCCGGCGACGCCGCTCTTCGACAAGAGCCGGACCCTGTACCTGCTCGACCGGGCGAAGGCGCCGATCCGCAAGACCGGCACCGCGGTCATCGTCGAGGGTTACACGGACGCGCTGATGGCCCACCAGGCGGGCTTCACGAACGTGGTAGCGAGCCTCGGGACCGCCCTCACGCCCGGCCAGGTCGCGCTCCTGATCCGCTACGCGGCGAAGAAGATCGTTCTCGCGTACGACGTCGACCCGGCCGGCGAGAAGGCCGGCACCCTGGGCGTGACGGCGCTCGAGGGCTTGACCCGCCAGCTGGCGGCCGCGGACACCGACGTCGAGCTCGACGAGGTGCGCGTCGCGCGGCTCCCGGACGGGAAGGATCCCGACGAGGTGATCCGGGACAGCCCGGATGCCTGGCGCGAGGCAATCCGGACGGCGTTGCCGATCGTCGAGTACCTGATCGAGTTCCACGCCCGGGGCGCCGACCTGCGGACGACCGGCGGGCGGGCCCGCTTCGTCGACGCGATCCTGCCCACGCTCCGCACGGTCCGCAACCCGGTCCTGCGCGATGGCTACCTGCAGACGCTGCGCCAGGTGTCGGGGGTGGAGGAGCGCGTGCTCCTCGAGTCGCTCCACCGGGCGCCGGACGGGGGGCGCGGCGGACCGGGGCTGCCGGGGTCGCGCGGGGCGTCCGCCTCGGCCGACGGCGGGCGGATCTCGGCCGACTCCGTGATGGCCTCGCCGGACGCGTTCGACCCGCGCGCCGTCCTGCGCGCCATCAGCCCGGTCGAGCGCGAGCTGCTGCGCTTCCTGCTCCTCGCCCCCGAGCTCCAGGTCGAGACCGCGGAGCGGCTGGCGCCGGCGGACCTGCCGTCGACGCCGGCCCGCGAGCTGTGGTCTGCGGTCCTCGCCCTGCGCGAGGCCGGGGCCTACACGTCGGAGGCCGTCTACGCCCGCCTGGACCCCGAGACGCAGGCGCTGATGGCCGCGCTCCTCGGCGGGACGGGAACGGCAGCCGCGGGTGGCACCGCCGGCAGGCCCCCGGCCGGCCAGGCCGAGCAGGGAATCGAGCAGTGCCTGCTGCGCCTCGAGCTCGAGCGCCTGGATGACCGCGACCGTTTCACCCGTGTCGAGCTCGCCGAGGCCGAGCGGGCCGGCGACCGACCGGCCATCGACCGCTACATGACCGAGATCTCCCACCACAACGAGAACCGCCGCGCGCTCCACCGGCGCCTCGAGCAGGCCAGCCTGCTCGCCAAGCCGCTCGCGCGCCCAGCTGGAGGACGACCATGACCCCGGATCCCGCCGACGCCGCGCTCGTGGAGGCGGTGCTCGCCAAGCGACCGCACCGCCGCAAGGCAGCCGCCGCCGAGGCAACGGCAGCCACCGCCGAGACGAAGGCCGCGAGGACCGTGAGGACCGCCAGGCGGGCCGCCGTGGCCGTCGAGGAGGTGCCCGCCGATGCCGTCGTCGCCCTCGCGGCGGACGTGGAGAGCGACGAGGAGGACGTGGACCTCGGCGCCGAGCCGGCCGGCCCCACCGTGGCTGACGCCGATGCAGACCTCGCCATCGACGTCATCGGCGACCTGGCGACGGTGATCGTCCCGGGCCTCGTCGCCGACGCGACCGACGCGGTCTCGCCGGTCGACGCGCCGGTCAAGCTCGACGTCAAGGCCCTCGAGGAGCCGACGGCCGAGGAGCTCGAGGCGCTCTCGGCCGACATGATCGGGATCGACGACCCGGTCCGCATGTACCTCAAGGAGATCGGGAAGGTCGCGCTCCTGACCGCCGAGGAGGAGGTCGTCCTGGCCAAGGCGATCGAGCTGGGCGAGTGGATGGTGGAGTTTCCGTGGAAGGCGATGGTCAGCCTCCACGAGTGGACGCTCCACGACACCGAGCGCAAGACGCGCACGGCCAAACCGCAGCACCGCCTCCCGTTCGGCGAGGAGGCCCACCGGATCGTCAGCGCGGGGATGGCCGACGAGGGTGCGCTCGACCTGCTCGTCCCGCACCCGGACTTCCACCTGGTGCGGGCCGGCCGCGATGCGCAGTCGGAGGGCACCAAGGAGCTCCTGAAGGCGGCGCGGAAGCTCCTCGCCGCCTACAACGAGTCGCTGGCCCCGGAGGCCTTCGTCACGCTGCTCGACTGGGCCTACTTCGCCGTCCACAACGGCGACCTCGACTCGCGCGACAACGTCGGCCTGCGGGCGATCTACGACTGGACGCGCGAGGAGGTTGCCTTCCCGGCGCTGGAGCGCTGGATCCTGGCCGGCAACGACGCCGATCTCCTCAAGAAGATGGGGTACGACCCCGAGGTGCCGCTCAACACGAAGCTGGCCCACCGCAAGGGCGAGATCGTCCGGATCGGGCGCGACGCGCGGGAGCAGCTGACGTCGGCCAACCTGCGCCTGGTCGTGTCGATCGCCAAGAAGTACATCGGGCGCGGGATGTCGTTCCTGGACCTCATCCAGGAGGGCAACATCGGCCTGATCCGGGCCGTCGAGAAGTTCGACTTCGAGAAGGGCTTCAAGTTCTCGACCTATGCCACGTGGTGGATCCGGCAGGCGATCACGCGCGCGATCGCCGACCAGGCCCGCACGATCCGCATCCCGGTCCACATGGTGGAGACGATCAATCGGCTGATCCGGGTCAGCCGGCAGCTGCTCCAGGAGCTGGGCCGCGAGCCGACGGTCGAGGAGATCGCCGAGGCGATGTCGAAGGGCCAGGAGGTGGTGGTCACCCCCGAGAAGGTCCGCGAGATCATGAAGGTGAGCCAGGAGCCGGTGTCGCTCGAGACGCCGATCGGCGAGGAGGAGGACTCGCACCTCGGCGACTTCATCGAGGATCGCGGGGCGCTGGCCCCGGCAGAGGCAGCCTCGCACCAGCTCCTCAAGGAGCAGGTGGAGGCGGTCCTGGACTCGCTCACGGGCCGCGAGCGGCGCGTCCTGCAGCTCCGCTTCGGCCTGGAGGACGGCCGGGCTCGCACGCTCGAGGAGGTCGGCCGCGAGTTCAACGTGACCCGCGAGCGGATCCGCCAGATCGAGGCCAAGGCATTGCGCAAGCTGCGCCACCCGTCGCGGTCGCGCAAGCTCAAGGACTACCTGGAGTAGGGGGAGAGGAGCGGCCCGGGCGCGGGGCGCCGGGCATCTCCGGTGGCTCGGGCGCAGGGGGGCGTGGACGGCGGCTCGGGCACCCGGCCCGCGTCGAAGTGGCGGTTCGGGCACCCGGCCCGCGTGGAAGTGGTATCTATGGCTGGTGAGCCGGTCGGACCCTGGCTCGCGCAGACGAAGGAGCGATCCGCATGAAGTTCATCGTTGGCCTCCTGACCGGCGTCATCCTCGGTGCCGTCGGTGCCGTCGTCTACTCCGCGAAGAGCGGTCGCGACCTCCGCGAGACGTACGAGGACGTCCGCTCGGACCTGGGCAGCCGCGACTTCGATGCTCTCGGCTCGCGGCTCGAGGCCCGGTTCACGGAGATGCAGGCCCAGCTCGAGCAGCGAATCAGTGAGGTGCGTGAGCGGGCGACGACCGCGATGGAGCACGCGGGCGATGCCGCCCAGGACGCAGCCGAAGATGCCGGCGAGTCCGCCGAGGCTGCGGTGGAGCGGGCGGGCGAGGCCGCCCAGGCGGCGGCCGAGGACCAGGCCGGGGCCTGATCGGCGCTCCGGGGTCCTGGTTCAGCAGGGCGCCCCCTGCTGCGCGGTGCGCACCTGCACAGCGGCGTGCCCCGGCACACTCCGCGGCCGTGGTACATCTGGGCGCCCGGCCGCGCGGGTTCCAGACCCCCTACCGCCTTGCCCGGCCGCGCGGGTCCCAGCGCCGACCGCTTGCATGCCGAGCAACGGGCCGACGCTTCGTTGCAGGCATGCACACAAGCGACCACCAGTGCGCCGGTCGCGTCCGGCCCGATGCCGCGCGGTCGCTGCGGCGCCCGGGCTACGTGGCCGCGGCGGCAGCGCGCGGGTCGCCCCGGCTTGCGCGGCCGCAGCCGGCGCCCGCGCTACGCGGCGGCGGGTGCCCGGCGGTCGCGGCGGCGAACGAAGAGCTTCTCGATCTCGACCGCGACGAACGCGGTCGTCGAGGCGACGAGCACGATCGCGAGCTCCTCGGCGCCGAGCGCCTCGGTCACGAAGATCGGCTGGAGCGCGGGCACGTAGACGAGCGCCAGCTGGATGACGAGCGTCCCGCCGACCGCGAGGGCCAGCGGGAGATTCGACCGGAGGCCGAGCGAGAACGTGCTCGTCCGCTCCGACCGCACCGCGAGCGCGTGGCCAAGCTGGAGCAGCGAGAGCGTCGTGAAGACCATCGTCTGCCAGTGCCAGCCGGCCTCGATGGCGGTCGCCTGGATCGCGAGGACGACGCCGCCCATGAGGAGACCGACCCACAGCGCGTGCTGCCAGAGGCCGCGGCCGAGGATCGACTCCCGCGTCGAACGCGGCGGCCGGTGCATTGCGTCGCGCTCGACCGGCTCGACGCCGAGGGCGAGCGCCGGGAGGCCGTCGGTCACGAGGTTGACCCACAGGATCTGGACGGCAAGCAGCGGGATCGGCAGGCCGAGGAACGGCGCGAGGAACATCACCCAGACCTCGGCCGAGTTCGTCGTCAGCAGGTACCGCACGAAGCGCCGGATGTTGTCGTAGATGCGGCGGCCCTCTTCCACCGCGTGGACGATGGTCGCGAAATCGTCGTCGGCGAGGACCATGTCGGCCGCTTCCTTGCTCACCTCCGTGCCGGTGATCCCCATCGCCACGCCGATATCGGCCAGGCGCAGCGCCGGCGCGTCGTTCACGCCGTCCCCGGTCATGGAGACGACCGCGCCCCGCGCGCGCCAGGCCTCCACGATGCGAAGCTTCTGCTCGGGATTCATGCGCGCGTACACGGCGACCCGGTCGACCCGGGCCCCGAACGCCGCATCGTCGAGGGCGTCGAGCTCGACGCCCGTGAGCGCCTCGCCGCCCTCGCGCAGGATCCCCAGGCGCCGTGCGATCGCCGCGGCCGTGAGTGGATGGTCGCCGGTGATCATGATCGGGGTGATCCCGGCGGTCCGGCAGGCGTCGATCATGGCGGCCGAGGCGGCGCGCGGCGGATCCGCCATCGCCACGAGGCCGGCCAGGCGCAGCCGCGTCTCGGCGCGCTCGGGCTCGGCGGGGATTGCGGGGATGACCCGCTCGGCGAAGGCGAGGACCCGGTAGCCGTCGGCGGCGTACCCGCGGGCGGCGGCCTCGGCGGCCGGCAGCAGGTGGGCGTCGACCGGGTCGAGCAGGGGGGCGAGCGCCTCGAGCGCGCCCTTGGACGCGACCCACACCTCGTCGTCCGACGCGTGGAGCGTGGTCATCCGGCGGCGCGCGGCGTCGAAGGTCAGCTCCTCGACGCGCGGGCGGTCGACGTGCAGGTCGGAGGCGAAGATGCCGCGCTTGCCGGCGAAGGCGAGGAGGGCGCCCTCGGTCGGGTCCCCGGTGGTCGACCACGCTCCGCCGGCCCTCCCGGGCGCCCGGAGCGTGGCGTCGTTGCAGGCGGTGGCGATCTTGGCGAGGCGGTCGAGGGCCGCCTCGGCGGCGGGTTCGAGCGCGCCCGGAGCGGTGCTCCCAGCGGCCGCGGGATCGGGCGCGATCGTCCCATCCGGCGAGTACCCGTCGCCGCCGATCATGAACGCCCCCGCCGGCGTCCAGGCCCGCTCGACGAGCATCCGGTTCTCCGTGAGCGTGCCGGTCTTGTCCGAGCAGATGACGGTCACCGAGCCGAGCGTCTCGACGGCGGGGAGCTTGCGCACGAGGGCGTTGCGCCGGGCCATCCGGCGGGCGCCCAGGGCGAGGGCGACCGTCACGACGGCCGGCAACCCCTCCGGGATGGCCGCCACCGCGAGGCTCACGGCGACGAGGAACATCTCCTCGGGCGACTCGCCGCGGGCGACCCCGGCGGCGAAGACGATGGCGCAGACGATGAAGGCGAGGAGCGCAAGCGCCTTGCCGAGCGCGGAGAGACGCTTCTGGAGGGGCGTCTGGCCGCCAGCGTGCTCCTGGATGAGCTCGGCGACCCGGCCGAGGGCCGTGGACATTCCCGTGCTGAGGACGACCCCGGCGCCACGTCCGTACACCACGGCCGTCCCGTTGAAGGCCACGTTGCGCTGGTCGGCGAGGACCCCCTCGGGCACCCCGGGAAGCGGCTCGGTCGACTTCTCGGCGGGTTCCGATTCGCCGGTCAGGGCCGCCTCGTTGATCCGGAGCGAGCGCGCCTCGAAGAGGCGCAGGTCGGCCGTCACGATGTCGCCGGCGTCGAGCCGCACGAGATCGCCCGGGACCACCTCGGGCGCCGGGACCAGGAGCGTCTCGCCGCCGCGCACGACGCGCGCCGTGGGGCTCGCCATGCGCTTGAGGGCGTCGAGGGCCTGCTCGGCGCGGTACTCCTGGACGAAGCCGACGATCCCGTTGAGGACGACGATCGCGAGGATCACCACCGTGTCCTTGAGATCCCCGAGCAGCGCGGTGACCACCGCGGCGGCCATCAGGACGACGATCATCGCGTTGGTGAACTGCTCGACGAGGAGGCGCCAGGGCGGCTTCCGGCCGTGCTCGATGAGCTGGTTGGGGCCGAAGCGCAGCAGGCGGGCGGCCGCCTCGTCCGGGTCCAGGCCGCGGGCCGGGTCGGTGCCGAGCGCGGCGGCCACTTCGACGGCGTCGCGGGTCCAGGCCCCCTTGATTACACCCTCGACCGGCGAGCTCATCCCCACAGGATGGGGCACCCGGGCGCGCCGGGTGAGGGTGCGGCGTCCCGTCAAACCGGGGCCGTTCGTCCCGACCGCTCTTTCGTGCCGCGCCGGTCCGTGCGTGGCAGGATGGCGCCATGAGCGAGTTGACCGCGACCTACCCCATCCGCACGGCGACCCCGGAGTCCGTGCGCCCCTTCCTGGCACCCGCGATGACGGCGTTCGGCGAGGAGCTGACCGACGTCGAGTTCGAGGAGTGGAACCACCTGCTCGAGCCCGACCGGCTGATCGCGGCGTTCGACGGCGAGGCGGCGATCGGCACGGCCGGCGCCTACACGTTCTCCATGACGGTCCCCGGCGGGGAGGTCGCGGCGGCCGGCGTGACTGTGGTCGGCGTCGAGCCCGGCCATCGCCGGCAGGGCGTCCTGCGCTCGCTGATGCGCCACCAGCTCGACGACGTGCGGGAGCGCGGCGAGCCGCTGGCCATCCTGTGGGCGTCGGAGAGCGTGATCTACCAGCGCTTCGGCTACGGCCTCGGCACGCTCAACGGCTCGTTCGAGATCGAGCGCGGGCGCACCGCCTGGCTGCGGCCGTGGGCGCCCGAGGGGCGGGTGCGCCTGGTCGACGCCGCGGAGGCGCTCGCGACGTTCCCGCCGGTCTACGAGCAGATGCGCGCCGTCACGCCGGGGGCCCTGAGCCGGACCGAGACCTGGTGGCGCTGGGGGGTCCTGCACGACGCCGAGCACATGCGCCACGGGGCCGGCCCCAAGTTCCGCTACCTCTACGAGGTCGACGGCGCCGCGGAGGGCTACGCCATCTACCGGCCCAAGGGCGAGTGGGACGACCGGGGGCCCAAGGGCCAGGTGCTCGTCATCGAGGCAATGGCGGTCACGCCGCGGGCGGAGCGCGCGATCTGGGGCTTCCTCTTCGGCATCGACCTGATGCGCACGACGAAGGCCGGACGCGTGATCATCCCGCACCCGCTCCAGCTGGCACTCGCCGACCCGCGCGCTCTCGGCCTCATGGTCGGGGACGGGCTCTGGGTGCGCCTCGTCGACCTCCCGGCGGCCCTCGCGGCCCGGCGCTACGGCGCGGCCGATGCTCTCACGCTCGAAGTGGTCGATGCCTTCTGCCCCTGGAACGCCGGGCGCTGGCGCCTGGCCGCGGCGGGCGAGCCCGGCACCGCCGTGGCGACCCTCGAGCGGACGGACGCGCCCCCCGACCTCGTCGTCGACACGGCCGACCTCGCCGCGGCCTACCTCGGGGCGTTCGGGCTGTCCGACCTCGCCGCCGCCGGCAGGGTCGAGCAGCGCACGCCGGGTGCCCTGCGGCGTGCGGACGTCCTGTTCGCGGCCGATCGCGCCGCGTGGTGCGCCACGATGTTCTGAGACTCGGCCGGCCGGCGCCCCCCGCGCCGGCCGGCCGGGTTGGGCCGCGTCGCCAGCCGCCGGCGGTCACGCCCGTCAGGCGGGCCAGTCGATCTTCGCGACGAGGTCACGGAAGAGCTGCTCTGCCTCGGCCCGGCTTCCCGGCGGGGCGAGCATGTTGACGACGAGCCCCTCCCCGTCCCGGACGACCATCAGCTTCTGCACGAACGATCCCAGGCAGGTCATCTGGTGGAGTCGCCCCGGCGTGCCGTCGAGGGCGAGGTCGGTCGCGCTGTCCGGAGTCACCGGGCACTCGTGCCACGCGACCATCTGCTCCTGGGTCTTGGCGGCGTAGGCGTCGAGGTCGAGGTCGGTCGGGGCGCCGTAGGCGAAGAACTGGATGCTCCCGGGCAGGATCATCGAGTCGACGTACGGGCCGTTCGAGTCGATTCGGGCCTCGCCGTCCCAGGCCTGCTTCGCCTGGTCGGCCAGCCACGTCGGCGAGACGTCGAGCGCGTAGCCGTATGCCTTCGAGACGAAGGCGACCGGCGTGGGGCTCGACGTCGGAGTCGGCTCGGCGGTGGGTTCGGCTGTCGCGACCGGGGTTGGCTGGGCGGAGGGGGCCGCCGTGGCCGCCGAGGCGTCCGTCGGTCCGGCCGCGGAGCCGCCGCACGCGGCGAGGGACACGCCGACCACGAGGGCGGCGCCGATGAGCCGTGGGCGATGGAGCCGGTGCATGTCGTTTCCTCGTTCGGTATCGCGTTGGTTGAAGGGAGCTACGGCAGGCGCCCGGCGACCGCCCGGGCGAGCTCGACCACGGCGTCCTGCTTCGAGGGCGCGTCCTCGGCGGTGAGGACGACCTGGACGAGCGTGTCGCCCTGCAGGAACTGGGCAGTCGCGTCGAACTTGGCGATCGAGGTCACGGAGGCAGCATCCCCGAGCCCGTCGACGACCCGCCCGTTGTTCTCGGCGTTGCTCCCCTCGGCCTCGATCATCGTCTTCACGAAGTCGGGGGTCGAGCCGGACGCGGACACGAACCCCGGCGTCGCCGTGACCGCGAGCGAGACCGGGATCATGCCGTTCGAGATGGTGGCGTTCCACGTGCAGGTGTACGAGGGGATGGGTCCGCCCTCGCTCGTGGATGGCTCGGCCGTGGCATCGGCCACGAGGGTCGCCACCTCGTCGGCGGTGAGGAGGGCGCAGGCGTCGACCGGGCCCGTCGCGGCGGGTGCGGCCGTCGGATCGCCGACCGGTGCGGCCGTCGCATTGCCGGCACCTGTCGGCGTGGACGTGGCGGCCGTCGGCAGCGCGGCCGACGCCTGGCCGGCCGGGGACGGGGACGCGCCGCCGCCGCAGGCGGCGAGCAGCACGGTCGCGGCCAGCGGAACCGCCAGGCTGAACGAGCGTCGGTTCATCGGGGTTCCTCCGTGGTGGGGGGAGCCGCCGCCAGGGCGACGTCGGCCTCCGAGATGCGGTCGAACGGGAATGCGGCGCGCCGGTTCAGGTCGGCCACCACGCCGGCATCGGGCGCTTCGAAGCAGCAGAGCCAGGTCTCGTCGGCGGCGATCCGCGCCGACCACACGTAGCGGACGGGAGCCTCGGGGCGGTCGAGCTCCTCGGCGACCCGGGCGGCCCGCTGAACGGCGTCGCGCAGGTCGCGGTCGGCGGAGACGTAGCGCTCGACGAGGAAGGTGGCCATCGTGGTGACACCGGGCGCCGTGTCGCGGCTCACCGGTCGGTCCGACGGCCGGCGGTCTCGCGCGAGGTCACGGGATCGCCGCCAGGGCGTTCGCCGCGATCTCGTCCGCCGTCGCCGTGACCCCGAGTGCCGTGTCGCCGCGGACGATGAAGTAGCCGTGGTTCTCGGAGCCGGGCACGGTGGTCTTGTAGACCCGCTGTCCGTCAAGGCTCACTTCCTCGACCGCGACGTCGGCGACGCCCAGTCCCGCCGAGGCGACCATGAGGTCCCGCAGCGCGTCCTCGCCGAGACCCTTCACCTGCAGCGCGACGAAGATGACGTCAGAGCCGCCGAACGCCGACGCGCCCGCGACGTCGGCGGGTGTCTTCCCGTACTTCTCGAGAAGCGAGGCGGTGGACGCGTCGATCGCCTCCGCGCCGGAAAGGCTCATCTTCTGGAGGGTCACGCCGCCGTACGTGGCGGGCAGACGGTCCGCGAGCGGCCGGTCGTTCGACGGGGCAGCCGGCGTCGCATCGGCCGCCGGCGGGGTCGGCTTGGTGGTCCGCTCCGTCGCCACCGGGGTGGCGGTCGGCGCGACGGCCGTCGTCGCCGCCGGCGACGCGGGAGCCCCGGACGCCGGCGCGGAGGAGGGCGCCGGCGTCGCGGAGGCTCCACACGCAGCGAGGAGTGCGGTGAGGACGAGGGTTGCGCCGGCGGCGCGAGCGACGGGACGGCCCATGGATCGGTCTCCGGCTGCGGCTTCAGGACGGCAGCGTCGCCGCCGTGCCCGAACCGGTCATCCGTGGAACCACGCAAAGATGTCCGGCCTGGCACGGAGGCCACGGACGGGGAGCCGGCGCGTCGCCGGACCTGGCCGGCCTACCGAACCGGCGGCTCACCCTCCGCGAGCGCCCGCGCGAGCGCCGCGCGACCCCGCACCCCGAGCTTTCCGTACGTCGACGAGAGCTGGCTCTCGACGGTGCGGACGCTGACAACCAGTGCCTCGGCGATCTCGCGGTTCGAACGGCCGGCAGCCGCCAGCTCGGCGACCTGGCGCTCCGCGGGCGTGAGGTCCCGGCCGGCCGCGGAGCGGCCGCCGAGACGGGCCAGCTCGGCCTGCGTCCGCGCCTCCCACGGGGGCGACGGGCAGGCGGCGAACGTGGCCCGCGCGGACTCCAGGGAGGCCCGTGCCTCGCGCACGCGGCGCAGTCGCCGGAGCACGCCCCCGCGCACGAGGTCGACGCGGGCCCGCTCGACGGCCAGGGGCAGGCGCGCCGAGCGATCCGCGACACCGTCGATCCCGGCGATGGCCCCCTCGAGATCGTCCCTCGCGGCACACAGGACGGCCCTGGCCCGCGCGTGCGCGACGAGCGCCCACGGCAGCCCAGCGGTGGCTGCCCGCTCCCCGAAGTCGGCGAGCGCCGTCTCGGCCTCCTCGAGCCGGCCGGCGCCCGCGAGCGCTTCGACGAGGTCGGCATCGACCCGTGCCCAGTTCGGCTCGCGGATGCCGAGCGCCAGCGCCGCGTCTTGCGTCGTCCCCAGGTGGTCGGCCGCGATCGCCATCTCGCCCGCGGCCAGGGCGTCGATCCCGAGTGCCCGATGCCACAGGGCGACGACCCAGGAGTTCCCCGCAGCCTCGGCGTCGGCGATCCCGAGGGCAGCAGCGGCGCGGACAGCTTCACGGTCGCCGAGCAGCGCGTCGAGGTGGGCCGCGTAGAGGCGCGGGCCGGTCGCGTCGGCGCCGAGCTCGGCGGCGAGCCGACCGGCGGCGTCGAGGAGCGCCCGCGCGGCCCGGTGGTCGCCCGCCAGGACCTCCGTCCACGCCATCTGGGTGAGCGTGCTCACCCTGCGCGACTCGTAGCCGGCACGCTCGAGGCGGGCGAGCGACTCGGCCCAGCGGTCCCGTGCCTCGTCGATCCGGTCGGCGGTCCGGAGGTTGCCGGCGAGGACCTCGAGCGACCCCACGACGAAGTCCGGCCGCGACCGGTCGAGCTCGAGGGCCCGCTCGAGCAGATCGAAGGCGGGACCCTCGCCGGAGGCGAGCCGCGAGTCGGCAAGGATGGCGAGGGCGTCCGCCGCCGCTTCAGGAGCCTCGCTCTCGCGGCCCGCCAGCAGCTCGAGCGCGGCGGCGGCGTGCCGGCGCTCCTCGGCGGTGTCCTCGGCACCCCACGCGAGCATCGCGGCGTGGGCCCGGGCGCGCAGGATGGGGTCGTCCTCCGCGGCCGCGAGCGCGGTCGCCGCGGCGTCGCGGGCCGCGGGCCGACCACCCACGAGGTGGGCGAGCTCGACGCCGACGAGAAGCAGCGGGAGCCGGGCGCCCGGTGACGCCGCGACCGCGAGCCCGGCCTCCAGGTTCCGGCGCGCGCCGTCCGGATCGCCGACGGCAACGCGCAGGGCGGCCGCGCGACAGCGGCGGGTCGCAAGGCCGGCGACGTCGCCCTCCGCCGTGAGGGCCACGGCCAGCTCCGCCAGCTCGGCCGCGGCTTCGGCCGCCCCACGTCCCTCCGCGTCGTCCGCCGCTCGGACGCACGCCGCCGCAGCCGCCTCGTCCGGTCCCGCCGTTGCGAGGGCGAGGTGGCGTGCCCGGGCCTCCGGGTCGTCCGCGAGCGGCGCGAGGCGGGCATGCATCGCGCGCCGGCGATCGACGGTCGCCCGCCCGATCGCGGCCGCCCCGACGAGCGGATGACCCAGCCGGACCGCGTCGTCGGCGAGCTCCAGGAGGCCGGCCCGGACCGCCTCGTCGAGCCCCTCTCGGCCGGCGTCCACGGTGGTGCCGGTGGCCGCCGGGATCCCGGCCTGCGTGGCGCGGCCCGCGAGAGCGACCGCGAGAACGACGTCCTCGGCGACGCGGGACAGACGGCCCAGCCGCTCCGCCAGCAACGGCTCCGCCGATGCCGGCAGCGCCAGCGGCTCGCCCGGCGCCGGGTCCCGACCGGCGGCATCCACGCCGCGGACGAGCTCGAGGGCGAGCAGGGGATTGCCGCCGGCCGCCTCGGCGACGCGCGCGAGGAGCGCCCGGCCGCGCGACCGCCCCGTCCGCTGCTCGACGATCCGCCCGATCGCCCCGAGCGACAACGGCCCCACCGGGAGCCGATCGAGCAGCTCGGTTGGCACTGCCTCGGCTACGGCGTCGACCGCCGCTGCCTCCACGCCGGCCCGGACGCCCGCGAGCAGGGCGAACGGCTCACCCGCCGCCCTCCGGAGCGCAAACGCGACGACGGCCGCCGTCGAGCCGTCGCACCACTGGAGGTCGTCGACGACGAGGAGCGCCGGGATCGGCCGCGCGATCATCCGGACGACGTCGAGGACGGCCAGGCCGAGTGCCGCTGGGTCGAGATCGAGGCCCTCCGCCGAGGCCCGGCGAAGCGCGATCTCCAGGGCCCGGCGGCGCGGCGCCGAGAGGCGATCCAGCACGGGATCGATCCGCACGTCCGGCAGGAGGCTGGCCAGCGTGGCGAAGGGCAGGTCGCGCTCGGCGAGCGTTGCCCGCGCGACGAGGGGAGTCGCGCCGCCATCGGCCGCCCGGCGGATCGCGGCCTCGACGAGCGTCGACTTGCCGATCCCGGCCGGTCCCTCGATGAGCAGGATCCGCGGCCAGGGCGCGGCGAGGAACCCGTCGATCGCGGCCAGCTCGCGCTCGCGCCCCACGGGCGCAGCTGTTCGGGAGAGCGCGGATCGGTCGGGCGGGTCCGGCATGGTGGCCGGATCGTAGCGCGCGGGCGCGCCTTGGCGGGAGTGCGCGAAGGGCTTGACGTCGGGTCGCGACCCGAATACCTTAACAAGTGCATTATGGAACTAGTTAGTTATGGAGTAACGGCCGACCAGCTCAGCGCGGTCTTCGGCGCGCTGGCCGATCCGACGCGCCGCGCGATCCTCGCCCGGCTCGCCGAGGGGGACGCCAGCGTGGGAGAGCTCGCCGCGCCGTTCCGCGTCTCGCAGCCGGCGATCTCGCGCCACCTGAAGGTGCTGGAGCGTGCCGGGCTCATCTCGCGCGAACGGCGAGCGACGGTGCGCCTCAGCCACCTCGAGGCCGAGCCGCTCCGCGAGGCAACGGCCTGGCTGGCCCGGTACTGCGACTTCTGGGACGAGAGCTACGACCGCCTCGACGAGCTGCTCGCGGGGCTGCACGCCACACGGGCGCCGGCCCCCGGACCAACCGGGACCCGCCCGAGGACGAGGAGGGGGACACTTGATGGGAACGACGCGGATCACGGCTGAGCCGGGACTCCCGTTCATCGAGATGGAGCGGGAGTTCGCCGCCCCGCGCGAGCTGCTCTACCGGGCCCACGTGGACCCGGAGCTGCTCGTCCAGTGGCTCGGGCCGGCCAAATACACGTTGGTCGTCGACCGGCTCGAGGTCCGCGACGGCGGCAGCTGGCGCTACGTCCACCTCGACGACGCGGGCCACGAGTTCGGATTCCGGGGCGTCTTCCACGGGCAGCCGTCGGTCGAGGGGATCACCCAGACCTGGGAGTTCGAGGGGTTCCCGGGCCACGTCTCGCTCGAATCCCTCGCCTTCGAGGAGCACGACGGGCGCACGACCCTGCGCGCCCACGCCGTCTACCAGTCGGTTGCCGACCGCGACGGGATGATCGAGAACGGGATGGAGCAGGGCGTCAACGAGGGCTACGCGCGGCTCGACGAGCTCGTCGGCCGGCCGGCCCCGGCCGCCTGAGGAGACGAGATGACCACCCAGCCGACGATCGGCCACCGGATCACGCCCTTCCTCTGGTTCGCCAGCGAGGCCGAGGAGGCAGCCGCGTTGTACACGTCGATCTTCCCGGGCTCGCGGATCGTCAGCGTCAGCCGCTACGGGGACGCCGGGCAGGAGGTGACCGGCGGCGCCCCGGGATCGGTCATGACCGTGGCCTTCGAGCTTCTCGGCCAGCCGTTCGTGGCCCTCAACGGGGGCCGGGCGTTTGGGTTCACCGAGGCGATCTCGTTCCAGGTCAGCTGCGAGACCCAGGCGGAGGTGGACCACTACTGGGACCGGCTGGCCGAGGGTGGCGACCCGGCCGCGCAGCAGTGCGGCTGGCTCAAGGATCGGTACGGCGTCTCCTGGCAGGTCGTCCCGACGGCGCTCGGCAGGCTGCTCGGGGATCCCGATCCCGCGAAGGCGCGGAGGGCGATGGAGGCGCTGCTGGCGATGAAGAAGCTCGACATCGCCGCCCTGGAGCGGGCGCACGCCGGGTGAGCCCGCCGGCCGGTGGCCGGCGGGCACGGCCGCCGTCACGGCGCGCTCCACGCGCCCCGTCGGGCCGCACGCCGAGGCGTCAGACGCGACGATCGTCCCCTCCAGGCCCCATGCCGGCCGGTGGGGCTCCCGGCGTGTCTCCGGTCGCGACCGCCATGCCGGAGCGACTCCAGTCGGAGTACGAGCCGGGGTAGAGGAGGGGGTCCGGCAGGCCGGCGGCGCGCATGGCGAGCGCGAGCTGGCAGGCGTTCACTCCGCTGCCGCAGGCGACGATGACCGGTCGCTCGTTGGCCGCGCCCAGGTCGGCGAACCGCGCGGCGAGCACGGCGGGCGCCAGGAAGCGACCGTCCGGCGCCAGGAACGACCCCGTCGGCGCGTTCACCGCCGTCGGGATGTGGCCGGCCACCGGATCGATCGGCTCGACGTCGCCGCGGTAGCGTTCGCTGGCGCGGGCGTCGAGCAGGGTCACGATCCCCAGGTGCCGCGTGAGCTCGGCCCGCTCGATCGTCCGGGGCCATGAGCCCGCCGCCGCGACGCGCGCGGCCGGCGCCACGGGCGCGAAGGCCGGCACGTCGGCCGTGAGCGGCAGCCCGGCGTCGCGCCAGGCGGCGATCCCGCCGTCGAGGACCGCGACCCGGCGATGGCCCAGGACGTCGAGCATCCACCAGAGCCGCGCCGCCACCGTCCCACCCGCGTCGTCGTAGGCGACCACGTGGTGCTCGCGCCCGATCCCGAGCACCCCGAGGGCGGTCGCGAAGGCCTGCGGATCGGGGAGGGGATGGCGTCCGGCGCCGATCGGCGCGGTGAGCACGGTGTCGAGGTCGACGAAGACGGCGCCCGGGAGGTGAGCCTTGGCGTACGCGGCGCGGCCGGCGGCGGGCGTGGCCAGCGACCAGCGCACGTCGGCGACACGCAGGCCGGGGTCGTCGAGGCGGGCGGCCAACCCGGCCGGGCTGATCAGGCTCACCGCCCGAGTATCGCATCGGCCGCCCTGACCCCGCCGCGCGGCAACCCGGGCCTGCCGGCTGGGGCGCCTCGGGGAGCGCGCCGCGATCGGAACGGATGCCGTGCTATCCTTCGGCCCGGCGCGGCCTCGGCCGTGCGACGCGCCCCGACCCATCGCGGCGGGCGCCCTCGCTCCGGCGTAGCTCAGTGGTAGAGCGGGCGACTGTTAATCGCTTGGTCGTAGGTTCGAATCCTACCGCCGGAGCCATTTCCTCTCCCGACCGCGCCCAGATTGGCTGCCCGCCTGCCCGCGCCCTCGGGGTCGCTCAGTTCGTCGTCGCGTTCCTTGCGGAACGTGGGAAACACATAGATACGAATGACCATATTGGCGTACAGTTCATGGGTATGACACACCCGCGTACGCACGCCACCAGTCGCCTGCGGGTCGGCCAGGCCGCCGAGATGCTGGGGGTCTCGGTCGAGACCCTGCGCCGCTGGGAAGCCGAGGGGCGCCTCCGCATGACGCGATCCGAGGGCGGGCAACGCCTGGTCGACGTCGACGAGATCTCGCGCCTGCTCGACGTGCGCCGCAAGGCCTCGATCGACCGCCCGATCGTCGCCCAGTCGGCGCGCAACCGCTTCGCCGGCATCGTCACGCGGATCGAGCGCGATCGCGTCGCCGCGGTCGTCGAGGTGATCGCCGGGCCGCACCGCCTGGTCAGCCTGATGACCGCCGAGGCGATCGACGACCTCGACCTCAAGGTCGGGGACGAGGCGGTCTGCGTCGTCAAGGCCACCAACGTGATCGTCGAGATCCCGTCGTCGAAGGAGTCGCGCGCATGAGATCTCGCCTCGCCGTCCTCGTCGCCGTCCTGGCCTTCGTCGTCGCGGCCTGCGCGGGCGGCGCGTCGCCGTCGCCGCGCAGCCCGGCCACGACGCCGGCGGCCACGCCATCGAGCGCACCGGCCACGGCGACGCCGGCACCCGCGGTCGACCTGACGATCTACGGTGCGGCGTCGCTCAAGGGAGTGCTGGAGGAGGCGAAGACCGCCTACGAGGCCGCGGTCCCGGGCACCACGCTGACGATCTCGGCCGACGCCTCGTCCGCCCTGGCGACGAAGATCGAGCAGGGCGCCCCGGCCGATGTCTTCCTGTCGGCGGACGCCAGGAACCCGCAGGCCCTCGTCGACAAGGGGCTGACGGACGGGCCGGCGGTTCCCTTCGCCGGCAACAAGCTGACCGTCATCGTCCCGACCGACAACCCGGCCGGGATCACGACGCCCGCCGACCTCGCGAAGGCCGGCGTGAAGATCATTGCCGCCGGTGACGCGGTGCCGATCACCAAGTACGCCAATCAGCTCGTCGACAACCTCGCGAAGGAGCCGGGCTACCCCGCCGACTTCGCCGCGGCCTACGCGGCCAACGTCGTCACGAAGGAGGACAACGTCAAGGCCGTGGTCGCCAAGATCGAGCTCGGCGAAGGCGACGCGGGCATCGTCTACGTCACCGATGCTGCCGCGTCCACCAAGGTCGCGACCGTCGAGGTGCCCGACTCGGCGAACGTCCTCGCGACGTACGCCGGCGTCGTGGTGAAGGCGTCGCCGGAAGCCGTCGCCGCGCAGGCCTTCCTGACCTGGCTCGCCGGCCCCGACGGCCAGGCCATCCTCGCCGGCTTCGGGTTCCTTCCGCCGCCGTCGTGATCGGGGAGGCGGCCGGGAGCTCCGGAGGGGCACCCGCTGCGGTTGGTCGCTCGAGGCCGGGTCGGCGAGGGCAGGGTCGGTGGGGCGAGCGCTCGCTCACCGCGGTGGCCGCGCTCTTCGTCCTGTTCCTCGGGCTGCCGGTCCTCACGCTCGTCGCGCGGGCGATCCTCGACGGGTCGCTCCGGGTCGCAGTCGCGTCGCCGGTCGTCCTCGATGCGCTCTGGCTCAGCCTCGTCACGACGGCCATCAGCCTGGTGATCACGGTGACGCTTGGCTTGCCGCTCGCCGTCGTCCTCGCGCGTCGGCAGTTCCGCGGCAAGGGACTCGTGGAGACCATCGTCGACCTTCCCATCGTCCTGCCACCGTCGGTCGCGGGGCTCGCTCTGCTCTTGGTGTTCGGCCGGCGAGGGCTGCTCTCCGAGCCGTTCGAGCTCATGGGCATCTCGGTGCCGTTCACGACCATCGCGGTGATCCTGGCCCAGACCTTCGTGTCGGCGCCCTTCTTCGTCCGCTCGGCGCGGACCGGGATCGCGGGGGTCGACCGCGACCTGGAGGACGCCGCGCGGGCCGACGGCGCGTCGGAGCGACAGCTCTTCGGCGCGATCACGGTCCCGCTGGCGGGCGCCGCCCTCGCAGCCGGCCTGACGATGAGCTGGGCGCGCTCGCTCGGCGAGTTCGGGGCGACGATCATGTTCGCCGGCAACGTCGCGGGGCGCACGCAGACGCTCCCGTTGGTCGTTTACGGCGAGTTCCAGGGCGGCGAGCTCGACGCGTCGATCGCCGCCGCGGCGATCCTCGTGCTGGCGGCGTTCGGCGTGCTCGTCGCCGTACGCGTCTTCCACTGGGGTCGGGTCGCCGACGTGCGCGGCATCGGCTGACCGCCCGTCCCGGCGCTATGCCCCCCGGAGCGGGATCCGGGCCTCGAAGCGGGCACCGCCCTCGGGTCGGTTGGAGACGGCGATGTGGCCGCCGTGGCGCTCCACGATCCAGGCCGCGATGGCCAGGCCCAGGCCGGTGCCGCCGGCCGGCGCGTCGTCGGCGCGCCAGAAGCGCTCGAAGACCCGCGGCAGGTCCTCGTCGCGGACGCCGGGGCCGTCGTCCTCCACGACCAGGACGGCCGAGCCACTCTCGGGCCGCACCCGGACGGCGACACCGCCGCCCGCCGGCGTGTGGGCGAGCGCGTTGTCGACGAGGATGGTGACGAGCTGGCGGAGGCGGAGCGCGTCGCCGAGGACCTCGGCGGGGAGCGGGTCGACGACGACCGCGACGCCCCGCTCGGCCGCCACGGCGGTCAGCGCGCCGGCCGCCTCCGCGGCGACGTCGGCGAGATCCACGGGAGCTTGATCCAGCTCGAGCGTCCCCGCGTCGGTGCGCGCGAGGAGGAGCAGGTCGTCGACGAGCGCCGTGAGGTGGGTCGTCTCGGCATCGATGTCCTCGAGTGCCGCGCCGACGTTCGCCACCGGCTCGTCGCGGTTGCGTTCCAGGTCGGTGACGCTGGCCCGGATCACCGTCAGCGGGGTGCGCAGCTCGTGGCTGGCATTGGCCGCGAACTCGCGCTGACGCTGCAGGGCGCCCTCGCGTCGGTCGATGGCGGCGCGGATCGGGACGAGCGCGCGGCCGGCGTAGATCCACCCCGCGGCGACGGCGAGGGCCAGCGCGGCGAGGCTGCCGATGACGAGCACGGAGAGGAGTGCCGCGAGGAGCCGCTCCTCCGATGCCCGCTCGCCGATCACCTGGACGACCCACTCGCCGTCGCCGCGCGGCACGGCCAGCGAGTGGACGCGGATCGGCGTGTCGGCGACCGTCACGGTGCGCGTGTCCTGGCCGCGGGCGCGTGCCGCCTCGACCGACGGCCCGACCGGCAGGCCCCCGACCTCGTCGAGCCGGCCGAGCACCGAGCCGTCCGGCTGGATGGCCAGTGTCAGGGTCCCCGACTGCTCGCCGCCGAAGCTGATCCCGAAGGGCGGGCGATCGGAGAGCGGACCGGGGCGGCTGATCAGGCGGGCAACCTCGGCGGCGCGGCGCTCGAGGACCGCCGTGCCACGGCCCGCGAGCTCGTTGGAGACGGCGCCGAAGACGAGCGCTCCCAGCGCCAGCAGGATGAGCAGGGTCAGGCCGCCGCTCCAGGCGATGAGCCGCAGGCGCGTCCGCCGCAGGAGCGCAGCGTCGTCGCGGGCCGCCTCGCCGCCGGCGGCCCCGGGCGCGGGAGCGAGCGGGTCAGCGAGCACGGACGCGGTACCCGACGCCGCGGACGGTCTCGATCCAGGCGCCGCCGTCCGGGCCGAGCTTCGTGCGCAGCAGGTGGATGTAGGCCTCGACGGTGTTCGGAGTGAGGGCCGCGCCGTACGGCCACGCCTGGTCGAGGAGCTGGTCGCGCGAGAGGACCTGGCCGGGCCGGCGGAGCAGGCACTCGAGGATCGCGTACTCGCGCTGGCTCAGGTCGACGGACCGGCCCGCCACCGTCACCCGCCGATCGGTCTCGTCGAGGGTGATCGGCCCGGTCCGCAGGGTCAGGCCACGGCGCGGCGGTGGCCGTCGCCCGAGCGCGCGCAGCCTGGCGAGCAGCTCCTCGTAGGCGAACGGCTTGACGAGGTAGTCGTCGGCGCCCGCGTCGAGGCCCTCGACGCGGGCGGACACCGCGTCGCGGGCGGTGAGCATCAGGATCGGCACGGCCGAGCCCGTCGCCCGCAGGCGGCGGGCGACGTCGAAGCCAGACCCGTCGGGGAGGCCGACGTCGAGGATCACGGCGTCGAGTTCGGCCTCCGTGGCGAGCTCGAGGCCCTCGGCCGCGGTCGTGGCGCTGTCGACGACGTGGCGGTCCTGGGTCAGCAGGCGGGTGAGGAGCCGAACGAGTCGCGGATCGTCCTCGACGAGGAGCAGGTGCACCTCAGGCTCCCAGGCGGTCCGGCGGGACGCTCACGCTCCGGCCCGGGCGATCAGCTCGAGGGCGTCGCCGATCGGGATCGCGAAGCCGATGCCCTGGCCGTCGCTGGCCGACGTGGCGATGACACCGACGACCGTCCCGGCGGAGTCGAGCAGGGGCCCGCCGCTGCTGCCGGCGTTGATCGCCGCGTCGGTCTGGATCAGGCCGTCGAGGGCCACGCGGATGCCGGTGGACGGGTCGCGCAGGTCGATGGCGCGGTCGAGGCCGGAGACGATCCCCGACGTCACCGTGTCGGTGAAGTCGCCCAGCGGGCTGCCGACCGCGACGACGAGCTGCCCGACGGTGAGGGGCGCCGACCCCCCGAGCCGGGCCGGCGTGAGACCCGTCGCGTTCGCCTGCAGGACCACCAGCCCGCTGGCGGGGTCGCTGGCGATGATGCGGGCGGTCGTCTCGTGCTGGTCTGCCAGCAGGATGCCGTACGTCCCGTCGGCGGGCGCAACGATCGCGGTGGTGAGAACGAGCCCGTCCGCGGAGACGATGATCCCGGTCCCGCCCGTCGTCCCGAAGCGCCCGGAGGATGCGGTGATCGTGACGACGGACGGCTCGGACGCCGCGGCGACGGCGGCGATGGCGTCGGCGCCGTCGACCCTGTTCACGACGGTGGTCGTGGGCGACGTGCTGGCCACGACGCCGGCAGCGGGCGTTGCCGCGGGGGCGTCGGCGGGGCGGGAGGCAAGGAGGAGCGCGGCGGTGCCGCCGCCCGCCAGGAGCGCCGAGAGGGCAGCGGAGGCGACGACGAGGCGGAGCCCGCCGACGTCCCGGCGTGGCGCGGCGGGGGCCGTGGCGGGCGCCGAGGGCGCGACAGGGGGCGCGGCGGGGTCGGTCGGGGGATCGAACGTCATCGGTGACTCCGGGCGAGCGGGGAGGGGCGCCGGTCGAGCGTCGTTGTACGCGCGGTTCCTGAATCCAGCCTGAAGCGACCTCGCTGCGATGCGATCATCGCAGAAGCGGATCGACGAGGTCCGACCACGTGGCGACGCCCCGGTGGTCGATCGCGAGGACGCCGAGCCCGGGCTGTGCAGCCGTGCGGGCCGGGCCGTCCGGGCCGAGCACCAGGGCCGCGGTCGCCCAGGCGTCGGCGATGCCGAGGGTCGGCCCGACGACCGTAACGCTCGCGAGGGCGTCCGGCACGCGGCCGGTCCGCGGGTCCCGGACGTGGGCGCCGCGCTCGTACAGCCCGGACGTGGCGACGGCGCGGTCGGTGATCTGGAGCACGGCCGCGACCCGGTCGGCGGCCGCCGGGTCGCGCACGCCCACCCGCCACTCGCGGCCCGGCGCCGCCTCGCCCCGCACGACGACGTCGCCGCCGGCGTTGACGGCGAACGAGCGGGCCCCCGCCGCGACCAGCAGGTCGACCGCCTCGTCGACGGCCCAGCCCTTCACGAACCCCGACGGATCGAGGTGCCCGCCCGAATGGTGGCCGCGCACGTCGAACGCGCCGCCGGTCGCCGCGCGCAGGTCATCGCACGCGCGCAGCACGTGGCGCACGTCGGGATGGCAGTCGTCGAGCGCGAGGTCGCCCGCGGTCGAGCCGCCGCACCTCGCTGGCGGCCCGGAACGGGCTGAACCGGGCATCGACCTCGTGGAGCCAGGCCACGACGGCGTCGACCGCCCCGGCGATCGCGGGGTCGGCGGGGTCGGGGTCGCGAACGTCGATCGACACGACGGTCCCCATGACCCGCTCGACGCGGACGCCCACCGCTCAGGCTCGCGCGGCGTCGAGGGCGGCCTGGAGCGACTGCGCGTACGCCAGGCTCGTGTAGGTGGCCCCGGACACGACGTCCACCTCGACGCCCTGCGTGGCCAGGGCAGAGCTCCGGAGCCGCGGCTCGGCGCGCTGGCTGAGCTGCGCGGAATGGCGGTCGCCGTCCGGCAGCTGGATCGCCGTGACGTCGGTGATCGCCCCGCCGGCGATCGTGACCTGCACCTGCACGGCGCCCCAGCGGATGCCCACGGCGGCCCCGGTCACGGTGCCGTCGCGGAGGGCGGTGCCGGCGGCCGGCGTCGGGGCCGGCGTGGCGGCGGGCGTCGGGGTCGGCGCCGCGAGGTCCGCCGGCGCGGGAACGTCCGTCGCTGGCGGCGCGGGCGTGCTCTCGGCGATCGGCGCGACGGCGGCCGGCGTCGACGCCGGGGCGCTGCCGCCGGCGGGGTCGCCGCGGACGGCGGCCGCGGGGTCGGTCGGCGTCTTGAACGAGAGGAGGAGGACGAGGGCGGCGGTCGTCAGGAGGAGGGCGAAGGCCCCGCGGCGCGGCATGGCACGGCTCCGATCAGGAGGAGAAGCGTTCGACGTGGATCTGCGGCCCGGGCACGCGCAGGTCCCGGAGCGCGTCGCGGGCGCGGTCCATCATCGACACCGGGCCGCACAGGTAGACGTCGCGTTCGGCGATGTCGGGGATGAGGGCGGCAAGCGCGACGGGTCCCAACGGGTCGGGGCCCACGCCCGGGCTCCCGCGCCGTCCGACGAGGTAGTGGACTGTGGCCCCGCGGGCCCTCGCGATCGCGTCGAGCTCGTCCCGGAAGACGACCTCCCCGGGGCCCCGGGCGCGGTAGACCAGGGTGAGGTCGCCGGGGCGCCCCGGGAGGGCCTCGAGGAGGGCCCGGAGGGGGGCGATGCCGACTCCGCCGGCGACCAGTGCGACCTTGGGCCGCGTCCGTCGCGCGCCGGTCAGCACCCCGTACGGGCCCTCCAGGATCAGCCCGGTCCCGACGGGGAGCTGCTGCAGGCGGCCGGCGGTCCAGTCGCCGAGGCCCTTGACAGTGAAGCGCAGGAATCGGCCGTTGGGGGCCGCCGACAGGGAGAAGGGGTGGGCTCGCCACCAGCCGTCGGCGGTGAGGAGGCGGAGGAGGAAGTACTGGCCGGCGCGCGCCGGCAGCCGGTCGAGCCGGCGCCCGGTGACGTAGAGGGAGACGACGCCCGGGGCCTCCACCACCACGTTGGCGACACGGAACCGGTGGCGCGCAGCCAGCGTCAGCGGCTGCCCGACGCGGAAGACGGCGACGAGCATCGCCGTGGCGGCGTACAGGCCGACCCAGAACGCGACCGCGACCGGGTCGTCGACGAAGTCGGTGCCGACCGCGAGCTGGTGGGCGAACGCCAGCGCGATGCCGAGGTAGGCGTAGAGGTGGAGGCCGAACCACGTCTCGTACGAGAGGCGGCGCCGTGCCGCCCGCAGCGACGTGATCGTCACGAGCATGAAGAGGGCGAAGCCGGCCGCGGCGAGGAGGACGAACGGGTACGTGCCCAGGAAGGTGACTGCCTGCTCGAGGGGTCCCCGCCCTTCCCCGAGGGCGTAGCCGGTCGTCGTCGCGAGCACGTGCCCGCCGATCAGCCAGGCCGTCGCGAACCCGAGCCAGCGGTGCAGCCAGGCCAGCCGGTCGGGCCCCACGACCTGGTCGAGGAACGGGCTGCGCGACATGAGCACGAGCTGGAGGAGCGCCGCGTAGGTGCCGAGCAGGGCGGCCAGCTGGCCCACCGCGTTGAGAGACCCCGCCGGCGAGCCGACGGGGGCCAGGCCGCCGTGGCGAACCCACATCGCCACGATCAGGACCGCGATCCCGCCGGCGACGGCGCCCAGGTCCGCGGCCCGGAGGTTCCAGCGCCGCGGCAGCGAAACCGTCCTCGCAACCGGCGTGCCAGCCGCGGGCGGGATCGCTCCCGGGCGGACCGCGGGTCCCCGGCCGGCGGGCCGGACGGCATCGAGCATCGCGACCTCCTGGCAACGGCGTCGGACTCCGCGGCCCGATGGGACGGGATCATCGGGCTTCATCCTGAAGCCTCCCTGAAGCGGCCCCGCGGCGCCCCGGCCCGCCACGGGTGGCGTCCACGGGGAGATCTCCGCGGTTTCAGGACCCATTCAGGTCGCCGCGTCATACATGCGCCGGACGCCCGGGGTCGACCCTCCCACCGCCGGGCGCATCGCCGTTTCGTCCACCGGGGGGCACCAGGAGACATCGAGTGCAGGAACCGCAGGACGTGCAGCAGACGCAGGCCGCGCAGGACGCCCAGCAGACGCAGGCCGCGCAGGACGTGCAGCAGACCGAGCAGATGCAGGAGACCACCCCCAGCAGGCCGCGGGGCCGGACCCTCGGCCTCGCGGCCCTGGCCGGTGCCGTCGCGGTCGGCGTGCTCGCCGTCGGGTTCGCCATCGGCAGCGGGGCATCCTCGAACGACGCAGCCACCGTCCCGGCAAACGGGCGCGAATCCGCGCCGGTCACGATGGCGGGCTGGACCTCACCGGACGGCCGGACCCAGGTGCGGCTCGACGACCGCGGCGGGCACGGGCTCCGCGGGGGCTTCGAGGGCGGTGCGATCTCCATCACGGCCATCGACGGCACCAAGCTCTCGCTCAAGACCGACAACGACTGGACCCGGACGATCGACGCCGCGGGTGCCACCGTGACCAAGGACGGCGAGACCGTCGCGCTCTCGACCCTCAAGGTCGGCGACCGCATCGTCTTCCGCGAGACGCGCAACGACGACGGGACGTACACGATCACGGCGATCACGGTCGTCCAGCCGACGGTCGGCGGGACGGTCGCCACGGTGTCCGGCTCCACCGTCACCGTCACGACGCGTGACGGGAGCACGGCGAAGGTGGTCCTCACCGGCTCGACGAAGTACACGCTCGACGGCCAGGCAGCCACGAAGGACGCCCTCGTCGCGGGCGTGCGCATCGTGGCCACGGGCACGCTCGGCAGCGACGGGACGCTCACCGCGACCTCCGTCGCGATCGAGCCGGCCGCCGCCGCCGGCACCGTCAAGGAGAAGGGCACGAGCTCGTTGACGCTGACCATCCGGGACGGCTCCACCGTCGTGGTGAAGGTCACCTCGTCGACGACGTACGAGGTGAGCGGCATCACCTCGCCGACGCTCGCCGACATCAAGGTCGGCGACGTGGTCATGGCGAGCGGCACGAAGAACGCTGACGGTTCGCTGTCGGCGACATCGGTCCGGTCGCACGCGGCCGGCGACTTCGGCGGCCCTGGCATGGGCGGCCCCGGCATGGGCGGCCCCGGCATGGGCGACTGGGGAATGGGCGGCGGCCGAGGCGGCCACGGCTTCCCCGGTGGCGGCTGGGGCGACCCGGACGCGTCGCCGGCTCCGTCGATCGCACCGGCGAGCGGCGCCAACGGCTGACCCTTCGCACCGACGCCCGGGGGCGGCTCGCCGTCCCCGGGCGTCTTCATGTCCGCCGCGTGACGGCCCGCGTGTGGGCTCCCGGGGGCGGGTCCGCAAGCAGCGCCCGAGTGCCGGCGTCGGCCGTCGTGTCGGGTCGCCGGCCGCGAGGACAACCCCGCGGTGGACCGGGACCCTCAGGCGTCGCCGAGCGCCACGGACCGTTCGGGTGCCACGGACCGTTCGGCCGCCGTCGATCCGACGGGCTGGGCGGCGACCTCCGCGGCGAACCGCCGCACCGCGGCGTTGAAGGCGTCGGGGCGGTCCTCGTTGACGAGATGGCCGCAGCCGGGGATCACGACGAGCCGGCCGTCGGCCGCCGCCGCGAGGAAGTCGCGCTCACCGCTGCGGAAGAGGTCGTCGTCCTCGCCGTTCACGATCAGCGTCGGGCCCGGATACGCCGCGAGGCGCGGCTCGAACACCTCCCGGAGGGCGGCAACCAGGGCACGCGTGCCGCCTTTGAAGAGCCAGCCGTCGGTTGCAGGCCCCTGCCCGGTACCGTCGTCCGGGCCCGGGCCCGGGGAGGCAGCCGTCGCCGGTCCGGGGTCCCCGGCGCGGTCGCGGGGATCCCGGGTAGGGAGGCTGCCGCGGACGCGCTCGCTGGCGGCGACGAGGAGATACGCCCCCACCGTCCGCGGCGCCCGCCGGGCGACCGAGCGCGGCTCGGCAGTGGCGTTGGCGAGCACGAGCCCGGCCACCTGGTCGGGCCGGCGCGCCGCGAGGTCCATCCCCACGTAGCCACCCAGCGACTGCCCGATGACGATCGCGCGCCCGCCCGCGGCCGCGTCAATGACGGCGCTCACGAGGTCCGACGCATCGCGGAGGCGGAAGGGCACCTCGGCCAGCGCGCCGTGCCCCGGCAGGTCGACGGCCAGCACCCGGAACGTGTCCGCGAGGCCGTCGAGCTGGTGGCGCCACATCGCCCGCGTTCGCCGCGTGCCGTGGAGCAGGACGAGGGGCGGCGCGTCGAGCGGGCCGCGCCCTTCGAAGGCGTGGCGGAGGTCTCCAACGCCGTCGGGCGCCGATAGACGCCCGGTCGAGACCGGGTGCACCATGCCCTCCCTCGGTTGCAGCCCGGCCTCCTGGCGCCGGGTCGCTCGCCAGTCTACCGATCCGGATCGGCGTCGCGGGCCCGGAGCGCGACGTCCGGCGGCACGTCCGCCGCGTCCCCGGCGTCGAAGAACGGCAGCGGACGCCAGCCGAGGAGCGCCGCCAGGACGACCGCCGGCACCTGCGCGATCGTCGTGTTGAAGCGGTAGACCTGGTCGTTGTAGAGCTCCCGCCGGTCCGCGATCTGGCCCTCGAGCCGCTCGATCTCGCCCTGGAGGCGCAGGACGTTCTCCTGCGAACGCACCTGGGGGTACTGCTCCACGACGGCGAAGAGCGAGCGGACCGCCGCCGTCGTGGCCGCGGAGACCGCCCCCTGGTCGGCGACCGGCGCGTCGGGCATGTAGCGGGCGCGTTGGTTGGTCACCTCCTCGAGCACGTCCTGCTCGAACGCCATCAGATCGCGGACGGCATCCACGAGCGCCGGAAGCTGGTCGTGGCGCTGGCGGAGGGCGACCTCGACATTGCCCCAGGCCTTGTCGATCCGGTTGCGCAGGGCGACGACGGCGTTGTAGGTGACGACCCCGAAGAAGCCGGCCACGACGGCGACGAGCAGGATGGCGAAGAGGGCGGCCGCCCCGGCCGGGCTCACCGGAGGGTCGCCGGCAGCGTCAGGGCAAGGGCCATGGCGGAAAGGATGGCGAGCCCGGCCCCCGCGAGCCCGAGCAGGACCTTGGTGTCCTCCCGCGCCCGCGCTTCGCCCGGGGTCCCGGCGACGACCGAGAGGGGGTGCTCGGGAGCCGCCGCCACGACCAGCTCGCCCGCCGGGATCTCGAAACGGGCCTCGGCGGCGGCGGCCGCGCCCTGATCGGCGAGCGGCGGGACGTCGGCCTCCGGGTGCAGCTCGGGCGCGCGGGTCGGACGCCCGATGCCGAAGCCGGGGATCGCGGCGTTGCCCCACGCCTCCTCGGGCGTCGCGGCGAGGATCCCCGCCTCGCGCGCCTCGGCGAGGTTCATCGCCACCTCCGGGTCGTCGAGGGCCAGGGTCGGCTCGTCGCGGTCGGCGGTCGCCGGATCGTCGAGGTCGCCGAACGGGAGCGCCGACCCGACCAGCGTGACCGTGTCGCCGGGCTCGAGCCGGCGCTCCTCGTAGTCGCGACGGCGCGGCCCGGTCAGCCCGAAGCCGCCCGACCCGAGCGTCGCCGCGAAGAGGCTCGCGTCGCCGTCGAGCCCCTCGCCGGGGAGGTCCGCCGGCTGGCGCACGGTCAGCAGCGCGGCGATCTGCGCGTCGCGGTCCTCGGTCGCCGGACGGTGCGTCGCCCCGGGGTTGACCTGCAGCCCCGGCGGGTCGTCGCCCGTCCAGTCCGACGCGGCGTCGAAGCGGAGAGGCACGTCCCAGCGCGCTCCGCGCGGGAAGACGCGGATCGTGCCCGACGCGTCGCGCAGGCGGAACCCGATCGCCTGCTCGTCGGCGAAGACGGTCCGTGCGTCGTCCCCCGACCCTTCCCGAATCCGCGACCGGAAGTAGACCGAGGGGACGCTCTGCAGGGGCGACACGAGGGTGAGCATATCGGCCTCGACCACCCCGACGAGGCGCACCTCGCCCGCCGCGAGCGACGCGATCCGGCTGGTCCCGATGCCGGTGACGCGCTGGGCGGCCCGGTACGCCGCCAGCCCGCGGGCAAGGAGCACGATTCCGCCCAGCAGACCGAGCGTTGCGAACGCGGCGATGAAGTCCCCGGCGTTCTCCACGGCCCGCAGTCTATCGGCTGTGCCCGTGCCGGCACCCGACGGGGCCGCGCGCCGGGGTGGCGAGGCCCCCGCCGGCGTCCGGTCGGTCGGCCGGGTCCGGTCGGTCGTTCTGGCCGGGGTGGTCGGCCCGGCCCGGGCGGTTGGCTGCGCCCCGGCTTGTGGCCCAGGCGGCCATCAGCGCCGCGGCCGGACGAACGCTGCCACGACGATCACGACGCCGAGGGCCATGAGGCCGGCGGCCCACACGACGCCCCAGTCGACGGTGAGCTGGTCGCGGACGAGGAAGTAGACGCCGAGGCCGACGAGCGCGAGGCCCCCGATCACCCCGAGCAGGGGATCGCCGCGCCTGCGCTCGCCGGGCTCGCTCCGCGGCGACGCGGGGGACGCCGGCCATGCGGGCGGGACGGCCGCCGGCGGGACCGCCGCCAGCGGGACGGTCGCAGTCACCGGCTCGTCCCTGCCCGGGTCGGTCGCATCCGGCTCCGGGGTGGCGGTCGCCGACGCCGCCGGCCATGGGTCCGAGGCGGTCGCTGCCGCCGCCTCCGATGCCGGCGGCCAGGCGCCCGCCGCGGAGGGCGGCTCCCAGCCGGGAACCGCGCCGGGTCCGGGCGGGGTGGGGGAGCGCCCGACCCCGGCGAAGCCCGTCGGCTCCTCCGGGACCACGGCGGCCATGATCACGTACAGGACGAGGAGCGGGAAGATCCCTGTCACGAACGCGAGCACGGCATAGCCGATCCGCACGAGGCTGGGGTCGATGGCCATGCGGGCGGCGAGGCCCCCGCAGACACCCGCGATGACGCGGTCGTCGACGCTTCGGTAGAGCCGGTCGTTCATCGGCAGCCGTCCTTCGGGTTGAGCGTGAAGCTGACCGCGCTGCCGGTCGTCCGCAGCTCGATCTGGCTGGTGGCCCCGGCATAGCCGGGGGTCTCCCAGGCGTTGCCCGTTCGGACCAGGCCCTGGTCGTCGTAGTTGTTGCTGGCGGTGATGTTGTCGTCGACGAGCAGGCGGAGCCCGACGCCCGTGGCGGCGCAGAGGCCGACCGAGGCGGCGTTGGCCTGGACGTCGCCGCGCAGGTCGGCGGACGCAGGCAGCAGCACGGTGACCTGGCCGGCGTTCACCGTCACGTCGAGCCTGTCGACCGTGGCGGCCGACAGGTCGAGCTTCGACGACCCGATGGCGTTCCCGCTGAACGCGAGCTCGGCCAGCGAGGCTCCCGCGAGGTCGACGTTCGCGTCCCCGGCGTTGAGGGTGAGGGTCAGATCCAGGCGCGTGGCCGTCCCGAGCGTGGCATCCCACGTGGCCTGCTGGGTTCCGAAGGCCACGACCACGGGTCGCTCGGGCGAGCGAGCCTTCACCAGGCCGGCGGCCTTCTCGACGTCCGGCCGGGAGTTCTCGGTGCCCCGGACCGTGATGCCCCAGCCGTTGCCGGGCTCGGCGGTCACGCTGACGGCGGCGCAGTTGGCCGCCAGGAGCACGCCTCCCGTGGCGCCCTCGAAGGTACCCTGCTCCTGGGCCAGGACCGGGGCGTCCGCGGCCGCGGATCCGCAGCCGATGCTTCCGAGGCTGACGCCGCCGACCCCGACGGCGAGCATCCCGCCGAGGATCACGCCGAATGTCCCGGCGACGATGAGCCCGCCCAGCGCCCGGAGCGGGGTGCGGCCCAGGATGAGGCCGATGCCGGCCCCGATCAGGATGAACGGCCAGAGCTCCCAGGCGCGGGCCACCGCGTCGCGCGGGATCCAGCCCTGCGCCACGGCGAGGGGCACGCCCCCCAGGAGCACGAGGAAGACGCCCCAGTTGAGGAGGCGTCGATCGACGGACATGTGGGCCTCCACGGTGCAGCGCCCCGAGAATACGCCTGCCCGTCACGGTTGCAGAGGGGCCGCGTGGTAGCCTCGTCGCCGACGGATGGCACGCTCGGTGCGGGAGGAACGGACGGTGCGGCTCAGCGAATGGCGCTCGGGGGCGGCCGTTCGAGGAGCCGTCGCATCGACCCAGGTGGCCGCCGCAATGCCGGCGGTCGCGTCCGCCGGCGCGACCGGCGCCGCTGGGAGCGGGGTGCCGCGGCCGGGGGAGGCACGAGCGGCGGCGCCGGGGGCCGCGGAGGATGGCGCCGGCGAGCGCGTTCGATCGCTCGTCGCCGGTGTCGGTGCCGTCATCTTCGACCTCGACGGCGTGCTGGTCGACACCGAGCCCTGGTGGCACGAGGTCCGGGTGACGTGGGCCGCCACTCGCGGCCGGGCCTGGACGGAGGACGATAGCCAGGCATGCATGGGCCGGAACTCGCGCGAGTGGTCCGTCGTGATGCGCACCCGCCTCGCCGTCGACGAATCCCCCGCCGCCATCGAGGCTGGGATCGTGGAGGCTCTCCTGGCGCGCTACGCGCTGCTCGACGTGCCGGTCGTGCCGGGTGCCCCGGCGGCCGCCGCCGCGATTGCCGCCCGCGTGCCGGTCGCCATCGCCTCGTCGGCCCACCCGGCGGTGATCGGCGCCGCCGTCGCCGCGACCGGCCTGGCCGGCCTCTTCCGCGCGGTGGTCTCGTCCGACGAGGTTGCCGCCGGCAAGCCAGCCCCGGACGTCTACCTCGAGGCGGCCCGGCGGCTGGGCGTCGAGCCGGATCGGTGCCTCGTCGTGGAGGACTCGCGGAACGGCGTTCTGGCGGGCAGGGCCGCCGGGATGCGGGTGGTCCTCATCCCCAACGCCAGCGTGCCACCCGGCCCGGGTGCCGCCGACGCGGCGGACGTCATCCTGGAGCGCCTTGGCGCACTGCCGCTCGCTGCCCTGGGAGGGACGGGGTGAGCGACCATCCCGAGGCCATCGGCGGCGAGCGCGACCCGGGGCGCCCCAGCCGGGTCCGCTACTGGCTCGTGAGTGCCTTCCTCTGGCTCGTTGTGCGGGTCTACCTGCGGCTGCGGGTCGAGGGGCTCGACCGGCTCCCGGACGGGCCGTCGATGCTCTGCTTCAACCACCAGAGCTGGGCGGATCCCTTCGTCGTCGTGGCGGCCCTGCCCGCCCGCCCGGACATCATGTTCTTCGGGCCGAGAGAGGCCGACATGGGCGTCGGGCGCAAGAATCGCCTCATCCGTTGGACGCAGCGGGACGTCCCGTTCCGGCCCGACAAGACCGGCCTCCTCGCCGTCGCGCGCCGCGTGCACGCGATCTTCGAGCGCGGCGACCGCCTCGCGATCGCACCGGAGGGCCGGATCCACGCCGGCGAGCGGGTGGTCCTGCCGCTCGACGAGGGTGTCGCCTTCTTCGCCCTGCGGGCCGGAGTCCCGATCATCCCGATCGGGATCACCGGCGTCGCGTGGCTGCGCTTCGGCGGGACCGTGCGCGTCCGCGTCGGCGACCCGATCCTGCCGGCCGGGCGGCCGACGAAGGAGAACGTCAGGGAGATGACCGAGGCGACGCGTGCATCCCTGCTCGCCCTCGTGGCCGACGGCCGCGACCGCGAGCCGCCCGGCCGCTTCGGGCGCTGGCTCACGGAGGCCTTCCAGGACTGGCCCGAGGGAGCTCGGCCCTCCGTCCGGGACCGAGAGTAGAACGCGCGTTCTATCTTGGTCGCCGCGGCCGGCGTGGCCGTTCTGCGATACTCCCGGCAACACCGAGCAGAGCACCAGGAGGCACGCCAGCGGCATGGGAGCGACCGGACTCGCCACCACCCCCGACGAGTACCGCAGCCGGCTGCGCGAGCAGCCGGACGAGCAGCTCGACGCCTGGGCGGCCGAGGCGATGCGCGACATCTCCATCCGGCGCGGCGTCGTGGCCGTCCTCCACGACCTGCGGACCGCCTCAGGCCTGCAGGATCGGGAGCTCCAGAAGGTGTTTGCCGCGGGCGGCGGGCCGCCGGCCGTCGTGGGGCATGACGCCGACGGTCGCCTCATGGTGCCGGCGGTGACGCTCCACTGCTTCGTGACGGGGCTCCGGGCCGTCGTCCCCGGGGCACGTGAGACCCTGGTCGAGTACCTCGTGGAGAACTTCGAGGAGCTCGTCTACGCCTGACCGCGAGCCCGGCGCGCGGGGGGATCGCGCGGCCTCGCAGGCCCCTGACGCCGCCTCGCCGGCCGCGCGCCTCGGCGGCCTCGCCCGGCTCGTTCACCCCTTCCCGTCGCTGCTCGACGCCGCGGTGACCGGGGCGGTCGCGACGCTCGCCGGCGGCGATGCGTCGCGCGTGCTCGTGCTGGCAACCTCCATGCTCCTTCTCCAGCTCGGGATCGGGGCGACCAACGACTGGGCCGACGCGTCCGCCGACGGGGTGGTCCGGCCGGACAAGCCGATCCCGGCCGGGCTCGTGACGCGGGTTGCGGCGGGGCGGGTCGCCGCGGCGCTCGTTGTCGCAGGACTGGCCCTCGCCGCCCTGGCCGGGACGGCCGCCCTCCTGGTCGCGGGATTGGGCCTCGCCGCGGGACTTGCCTACGACCTTCGCCTCAAGGGGACGCGCTGGTCGTGGGTGCCCTACGCGATCGGGATCCCGCTGCTCCCGCTGTTCGGCTGGGTCGGCGCGACCGGCGAGGTGCCTCCTTCGCTGGGCGTGCTGCTTCCCGTCGCTATGGTCGCCGGCGCGGCCCTGGCCGTCGCCAACGCCCTCGCGGACCTCGAGCGGGACGAGGCGGCGGGCGTGGAGACGGTCGCCACCGTCCTCGGCCTCGTGCCCGCTCGACGCCTGGGCGCTCTCCTGCAGGGCGCTGTGGCGGTCGCGGCCCTGGGATCCGCGGTCGCCCTTGGCGGCGACGCGGCCGGGATCCTTCTCGGAGCTGGGGGAGCGGCATGCCTTGCGAGCGGCGTCGCGCTCGGCTGGGGCAGCGCCCCGCGCGCACGACAACGGGCGTGGGAGGTGCAGGCCGTCGGGCTCGCCGTCCTCGCGGCCGGTTGGGTCGGTGCGCTCGCTGGGGCGGATCGGTTGACGGGGTAGGGGAACCGGGGGCCGGCGCGCCCCGAGTGCCCGCCGCGGTCAGTCGCCGCGTCCCCGGACAACCGTGATGGCGTTCTCGATGGTGAGCTTCGAGATCGTGAGGTACTTCGCCAGGTTCTGCCGGTCGGTCGGGTTCACCGAGCTCTCGAACTCCTGGCTTCGCAGGACGGCGAGGAGCTCGCCGAGCGCCTCCTGAAACTGGGCCTTGGCGGCGAGCAGCGCATCATCACCGGTCGGGACCACGGACGGCGGCGGAAGCACCTCCTGCTCGTCCTCCTCCGCGGGCCAGGCTGCGACCGCCTCGGGACCCTCGTCAGCAGTCCGGCGAGGCCGTCCCTCGATCTTCTCCCGGAGCTTGACCAGCGAGAGCTGCCCGCTGGCGACCTGGGCGGCGAGCCGCTTTCGCTTCTTCGGGTCCTGGACCTTCAGGAGCTCGTAGGCGTGCGACAGGGTGTCTTTGCGCACAGACACCAGGGCCCGGATCTCCTCGGGGGCGTCCGCGAGGCGGAGCCTGTTCTCCAGGTAGCCCTTGTCCTTGCCGAGCTTCTGGGCGAGCTTGCGAATGCTGTACCCGTGCTCGGACACCATCTTGTCGTACATCGTGGCTTCTTCGAGCGGCGAGAGATCCTCCCGCTGGAGGTTCTCGATGACGGCGATCTCGAGGGCGGCGTCATCGTCGAGCAGCTCCACGAGGGCCGGGATCGTCGCGAGGCCGGCTCGGATCGCCGCCCTCCAGCGCCGCTCGCCGGCGACCAGCTGGTAGCCGTCTCCCATCGGGCGAACGAGGACGGGCTGCAGTACCCCGTGCTCCCGGATCGACGCGGCGAGTTCGTCGAGGGCCGACTCCTCGAAGAGAAGGCGCGGGTTCTCGGGATTCGGCTCGATGCGCTCAACGGGCACGTGGCGGACGCCGAGGCTCTTCGTGCCCTCGGCCGACAGCAGGTTGACGATGGACGGAGAGAGCTCCCGCTCCTCCGAGAGACGTTGTGCGGCGACCGCGCGGAAGTCAGGCCTGGCCAAGTTCGACGACCTCCTTCGCGAGCTCTCGGAACGTGCGGGCGGCCTCGGTGTGGCTGGCGTACGACGTGATGGGCCGCCCGGTGAGCGGCGCCTCGCCCAGCTTCACGGTGGTCCGCACGATCGAGTTGAAGACGTGGTGATCGCCGAGCTCACGCAACTCCTCGAGCATCTCGCGGGCGAGGACGGTACGCCCGTCGTAGAACGTCGGCAGCAGGCCGAGGACCCGCAGGTCCCGATTCAGCTTCGCTCGAATCGTGTTGATCACCTTCACCAGCGCGGTGAGTCCCTTCAGCGCGTAGTACTGCGTCTGCACCGGGATGATCACCCCGTCCGCAGCGACGAGGCTGTTGATCGTCAGCAGGCCCAGCGTCGGAGGGCAATCGATGATGATCCAGTCGTAGTTCTGGCGAACCGTGCTCTCCGCGAGAGCCTCGCGCAGCGTGTACTCGCGGCCGATCGCGCTGAACAGCTCGACCTCGGTGGAAGCGAGCTCCAGGGTCGAGGGAGCCACGTCGATCCGCTCGGTGGGGGAGGGGAGGATGATCGACTCCAGCGTCACGTGCTCGTCGTCGAGGACGTGCGCGATCGAATGCTCCACCTGGCCGAGGTTGATCCCGAGCCCGACGGTGAGGTTGGCCTGCGGGTCCATGTCCACCGCGAGGACGCGCCTTCCCTGCTCGGCGAGGGCGCCGGCGAGGTTGATCGCGGTCGTGGTCTTGCCCACACCGCCCTTCTGGTTCGCGATCGCGATGACCGTTGCCACCCGGGGATCACCTCGTTGGTCGTCGTTGGAGTAGTTGGGCCTGCGCTGCGGCGCGGGTGCTGATCCTACCCCACGATGGCATCCCGTGGCCTCGCTTATCCACAGCAATCGGGGTTTGTTCACGATTCTGTGGATAACGCGTCGTCGGATCGAGGGCCTCGGTCGTGGCGGCGTCGAAGGCATCGCTCGATGCACCGGCATCCCTGCGTCGTGGATGGCGCTTGCGTGCGCGATGGCGCTTGGCGTGCGCGGTGGCCGGCCGCACTGGACCACGACGATCCGCTGTTCCGGGAGCGGCCTCGACGCCTATGATGGAGGAGACTCGAGCCGCCGCGTCTGTGCGCAAAGACACGACCCACGCCCGATCGGGGTGCCCCGGGCGCCGCATTCGTGAGGAGGTCCAGGTGCCGAGCAACGAAGAGCGCCTCGAGCGCCTGCAGCGAATGCGCAGCGAGGCGCAGCTTGGTGGCGGAGCCGTCAGGATCGAGCGGCAGCACACGTTTGGCAAGCTGACGGCGCGGGAGCGCCTCGACCTGCTTCTCGACCCCGGGTCGTTCGTGGAGCTCGACGCGTTCGTGACTCATCGGTCGACCGAGTTCGGGCTCGACCAGCAGCACATCCTCGGTGACGGTGTCGTCACCGGCCACGGAACGATCGATGGGCGCCTCGTCTTCGTGTTCAGCCAGGACTTCACGGTCTTCGGGGGATCGCTCTCCGAGGCCTACGCCGAGAAGATCGTCAAGGTCATGGAGCTGGCCATGAAGGTTGGGGCACCGGTCATCGGGCTGAACGACTCGGGTGGGGCGCGAATCCAGGAAGGAGTGGCGTCCCTTGCGGGATACGCCTGGATCTTCACGCGCAACGTTCTGGCTTCCGGCGTAGTCCCGCAGATCTCCGTGATCATGGGTCCCTGTGCCGGGGGTGCCGTCTACTCCCCGGCGATCACCGACTTCACGATCATGGTCGAGGGGACGAGCTACATGTTCGTCACCGGTCCAAACGTCGTGAAGACCGTCACCCACGAAGAGGTGGACTCGGAATACCTCGGGGGGGCTCTCACGCATTCGACGAAGTCCGGCGTGGCGCACCTGGCAGCGCGTGACGAGGCAACGGCGCTCGACTACGCGCGGCGGCTGCTGTCCTTCCTGCCGCAGAACAACCTGGGCGATCCCCCACGTCTCTCCACGAAGGATCCCGTCGATCGCCGCGATCCCGCGCTGGATGGGATCGTCCCGAGCGATCCGTCCAAGCCGTATGACATGCATGACGTCATCCGGCTCGTTGTCGACGACGGCGACTTCTTCGAGATCCAGCCGGGCTGGGCGGCCAACATCATTGTCGGCTTCGCGCATCTCGGTGGCCGGAGCGTCGGGATCGTCGCCCAGCAGCCGTCGGTCCTCGCCGGCGCGCTGGACATCCAGTCCTCGGTGAAGGGCGCTCGGTTCGTTCGGACGTGCGACGCGTTCAACGTGCCGCTGGTGACCCTCATCGACGTCCCGGGGTTCCTGCCCGGCGTAAACCAGGAGCACGGCGGCATCATCAAGGAAGGCGCCAAGCTTCTCTACGCGTATTGCGAGGCGACCGTCCCGAAGGTCTCTGTCATCACGCGCAAGGCCTATGGCGGCGCCTACGACGTCATGTCGTCGAAACACGTCCGCGGTGACATGAACTTCGCGTGGCCGACGGCGGAGATCGCCGTGATGGGTGCTGCAGGCGCCGTCAACATCATCTTCAAGGACGAGATTGCGAAGGCGGAGGATCCGGCGGCCGAGCATCGCCGCCTCGTGGCCGAGTACGAGGCGGAGTTCAACCATCCGTACGTTGCGGCGTCACGCGGCTGGATCGACGACGTCATCCTGCCGTCGGAGACGCGACCTCGGATCATCGCAGCGCTCGAGATGCTGGCCGACAAACGCGAGTCCAACCCGCGCAAGAAGCACGGGAACATCCCGCTGTGATCGGGGTGGGGGTGGGGGAGCCCGGCGCGCGGCGCGTGGCCGGGTGCCGGCTCTCGAGTCCGTCGCCGGACGTCTTTACGCAAAGACAGGCGCGCCGCGCCGAGGCACCCACGGGCTGCCACATGTCCCGGGGCGGGCGCGCGTGAGTCCCCCGTTCCGGCGCGTGTTGATCGCCAACCGGGGCGAGATCGCCCTGCGGATCATTCGGGCGTGCCACGAGATGGGGATGGAGGCGGTGGCCGTCTACTCCGACATCGACGCGGCCGCAGCCCATGTCCGGGCGGCCGATCGCGCCGTTCGGCTCGGTCCTGCATCGCCGTCGGAGAGCTACCTGAGGATCGACACCGTCGTGGAGGCGGCCATCGCCTCCGGCGCCGAGGCGGTCCATCCCGGGTACGGGTTCCTGTCGGAGCGCGAGGCGTTCGCGCGCTCGGTCGAGGAGGCCGGGCTCGTCTGGGTCGGGCCGTCCGCGGCCGTCATCGCGGCGCTGGGCGACAAGCTCGCGGCCCGCAGGACGGCGCGCGACGCGGGCATCCCGCACGTCCCGGGGACCCTGGAGCCGGCGCCGGTCGACCGGCCCGACCGGGTGGCCTCGATCCTCGCGGACGCGCGGAGGGTCGGGTTTCCGCTCCTCGTCAAGGCCGCTGCGGGCGGCGGGGGCCGTGGGATGCGGCGCGTCGTGGAGGAGGATGACCTTCCGGGCGCGCTGCTGGCCGGCTCGCGCGAGGCCGCCAGCTCCTTCGGCGACGGGTCCGTCTACCTCGAGCGCGAGATCATGCCGGCTCGCCATGTCGAGGTGCAGCTCCTCGGCGATGCCGCAGGAAACGTCGTGGCGATCGGGGAGCGCGACTGCTCGATGCAGCGGCGCCACCAGAAGCTCATCGAGGAGGCGCCCGCCCCGGGGCTCACCGAGACCGGGCGACGCCGCCTCCACGCGATGGCCGAGCGGATGGGCGCCGCGGCCGGCCTCTCCAACGCCGCGACCTGCGAGTTCCTGTACGACCGGGACGGGGACTTCTGGTTCCTCGAGGTGAACACCCGGCTCCAGGTGGAGCACCCGGTGACGGAGCTCGTCTCCGGGCTCGACATCGTCCAGGAGCAGTTCCGCCTGGCGGCCGGCGAGCCTCTCTCCGCGCGGGTCCTGGCTGCAGCGGAGCGGGCCGCCCGGCCGACCCGCCACGCCATCGAGCTGCGGGTCTCGGCCGAGGATCCCGCCCGCGTCTTCGCCCCCGCGCCCGGGCGCATCACTCGCTGGCGGATGCCGGCGGGTCCCGGGATCCGCGTCGACACGGCCGTCGAGGAAGGCGACCGGGTCCCGGCCGAGTATGACCCGCTGATCGCCAAGGTGATCGCCCACGCCGAGGATCGCCCGGCCGCGATCGCGCGCCTGCGGCGGGCCGTCGCGGAGGCCGAGGTGGGCGGGATCCAGACCACTCTCCCGTTCCACCGGGCGATGCTGGACGAGCCCGGGTTCGTCGATGCCACGGACCTTGCTACCACGTGGGTCGACACGCACTGGGACGGTTTGCGTGCCCGGGCCGGCGCCGTCCGCGCGGCAGCGCTCGCGGCGGGGCTGGCAGGGCTGGCAGGTGATCGCTCGCCGGGGGGCGTGGCGGTCCCGGCGACGGCCAGCGGGACCGCCCCCGCGACGGGCGGTCCCGGAGCGACCTCGACGGGACACGCGGTGACGGGCGACGGTGACGGGAGAGACCGCTCCTGGCGGACGAGCGGGCGCGTGCTCGCGACGGACCGGTGGCCGGCATGAGCCCGCGGTGGCCGGCATGAGCCCCCGTCGTTCGCTGCCGCCCACGATGATCGCCGGCCCGTCTGGTCACGACGACCGGCCGTCGCCCGGCGTGGAGGCCGACCCGCGCGCCGTCCGGGTGGCGGTGGCTCCGCCGACGCGCCTCGAGGGCGATCCGGCGTTCAGCCTGGCGCCCCCGCCCGACCCGGCCCGCCAGCTGGGGCGCGATGGCGCAGTGCCTGCCGAGCATCCGCTCGTCGACGGAATCCCGACGCCGGCGCGCCTGTATCGCCACGATGCAGTCCGCGCCCGGTTGGACTGGGTCGACCCGGATGGCGCGTCCCGTCGAACAACTGTTCTGTTCGGACCGACTCGCCTCGACCGCGAACGAGGGACGGACGTCCGGGAGGTCGTCGTCGACGGCTGGCGCGTGGAGATCGAGATCGAGCCCGAACGCCGGGCCGTGCTGCGGGAACGCGCCCGCCGGTCCGCGGGCGCCGCCTCACAGGGCGGCCCGGTCGAGGTCCGGGCCATCATCCCGGGCCGGATCGTCGGCGTCGGGGTGAAGCCCGGGGACGCCGTGGATGCCGGCCAGCAGATCCTCGTCGTCGAGGCCATGAAGATGCAGAACGAGCTCCGCGCGCCGCGCGAGGGCACCGTGGAGCGCGTGGGGGTGGCCGTGGGCGATACGATCGAGGTCGGCGATCTCCTCGTCGTCATCCACTGACCCGCCGGGAGGCCCGAATGGCCGACGAACCGCAGCCCGCGACCGCGCCGACTCCGGATCCGCGGACGCCCGATCCGGGGCGCGAGCGCTGGCGCGCCGTCGCCCGCGCGAAGGCCGTCGCCGCAACGCCGGAGCGACGGGCGTCGTTCCGGACCTCCTCGGACATCGAGATCGCCGACCTGTACACGCCGGCCGACCTCGCCGCCCTCGACGAGGATCGTGACCTCGGCCGGCCGGGGGCGTACCCCTTCACCCGCGGCGTCCAGCCGACGATGTACCGCGGGCGCTTCTGGACGATGCGCCAGTACGCAGGATTCGCAACGGCCGCCGAGACGAACGAGCGCTTCCGCTACCTCCTGGAGCAGGGCCAGACCGGCCTGTCGGTCGCCTTCGACCTGCCGACCCAGATGGGCTACGACAGCGACGCCCCCGAGGCCGAAGGCGAGGTCGGGCGCGTCGGCGTCCCGGTCTGCTCCCTGGCCGACATGGAGGTCCTCTTCGACCGCATCCCGCTCGCCGACGTCAGCACCTCGATGACGATCAACGCGACCGCGGCGATCCTGCTCGCCCTGTACGTTGCGGCGGCCGAGAAGCAGGGCGTACCCCGGGCGACGGTGTCCGGGACGACCCAGAACGACATCCTCAAGGAGTACATCGCGCGCGGCACCTACATCTACCCGCCGCGGCCGTCGATGCGCCTGGTGACCGACATCTTCGAGTTCTGCTCGCGGGAGCTGCCGCGCTGGAACACGATCAGCATCAGTGGCTACCACATGCGCGAGGCGGGCGCGACGGCAGCCCAGGAGCTGGCCTTCACGATGGCCGACGCGATTGCCTACGTCGAGGCCGCCGTGGCCCGAGGGCTCGACGTGGACGCCTTCGCCGGCCGGCTGTCGTTCTTCTTCGCCGCCTGGAGCGAGCTCTTCGAGGAGGTCGCCAAGTTCCGGGCCGCGCGCCGGCTGTGGGCCCGGATCATGGCGGAGCGCTTCGGCGCCACCGATCCGCGTTCGATGATGTGCCGCTTCCACGTCCAGACGGCCGGCAGCTCGCTGACCGCTCAGTCGATCGACAACAACGTCGTCCGCACCACGGTCCAGGCACTGGCGGCCGTCCTGGGCGGCGCCCAGAGCCTCCACACGAACAGCCGCGACGAGGCGCTGGCGCTCCCGACCGCCGAGGCTGCCCGCCTGGCGCTCCGGACCCAGCAGATCCTGGCCCATGAATCGGGCGTGACGGAGACGCCGGACCCTTTGGCCGGGAGCTACTACGTGGAGACGCTCACGAACGAGCTCGAAACGCGGGCTCGGGGGCTCCTCGACGAGATCGACGCGCTGGGGGGTACGCTGGCCGCCATCGAGGGCGGCTTCCAGCAGCGGCAGATCCAGGAGGCGGCCTATCGCGTCCAGCGGGCGATCGAGACCGGGGACCAGGTCGTGGTCGGCGTGAACGCCTTCCGTGACGAGGAGGTCCGAACGCCCGCCGACGCTCCACATCGACCCGCAAGGCGAGCGCCGCCAGGTCGAGGCCCTCCGCCGCGTCCGCGCCGAGCGCGACCCGGCCGCGTGGGCCGCCGCGCTGCGCCGCGTCGAGGAGGTGGCGCGCGGCGAGGAGAACCTGGTGCCGGCCCTCATCGAGGCGGTGAAGGCCTACGCGACGGTCGGTGAGATCAGCAACGTCCTGCGCTCCGCGTGGGGCGAGCACCGCGAGCTGGTGACGGTCTGACCATGGCAGGGGAGGTGCTCCGATGACTCCGGCGCCGGTGCCGCCGCACATTCGCAGCGTGGGCCGCGTCCATCACATCGCGGTGGTGGTCCGCTCCCTCGACGCCGCGCTCGGCCTCTACCGCGACACGCTGGGCCTCGCGCCCGGGCCCGTCGTCCCGATCCCCTCGGACCGGGTGAACATCGCCTTCCTGCCGGTCGGGGAGGTGAAGATCGAGCTCGTCGAGCCGACCGACGACACGACGGGCGTCGCGCGCTTCCTGGCGAGCCGCGGCGAGGGGTTCCACCACGTCTGCTTCGAGGTGCCGGACATCTCCTCGGCCCTGACGCGGCTCGGCCTCGACGGCGTGGAGCTCATCGACACGGCGCCGCGGCCCGGCGCGGAGGGGCCGGTCGCCTTCCTCCACCCGAAGAGCTGCCACGGTGTGCTCGTCGAGCTGATCGAGGCGCCCGGCGGACCAGCCTGGGCGTCGCACTACCCACACGGCTTCCGCGCCCCGGGGGCCTAGGGACGGGCAAGCTGCGAGACGTCGCCAGCATCGCGCTCGCGGTTGCCTGGTCCCGTTCCGAGATCGAGGACCAGCTCCGGGATCGGGAGGTCTACGACGCACGGGTCGACGGGATCGCGGCTCTCGCTCGCCAGGTCTGGTCTGCCGACGACCAATGGCGCTGGACCGTGCCATGGGAGCTGGGCGCCGCCGAACCGGTCCCGGCTGGCTGACTCCCGTCGGGTCGAGGTGCGAGCTCCGACGCTTCAGCCAGGGGCCTTCGCGTGCTCCTCGCTGAAGGAGATCATGTCGAGGTCGCCCGGCGAGTGGCCCATCGCGGTCAGTAGGGCTGCCGCCTCGCTTCGGTGCTGCGTGCCGTGGTTCACCACGTGCGCGAGCATCTGCCAGAACGAGACGCCCTCGTCCGCCCTCACCAGCCAGGCATCGTCGAGCGTCGGGAGCCAGGCGTCGAGGGCAACCCACTCGAGCTCCCAGGTCGCGGCGAGTCCCGCGACCGTCGGGAGCGGCTCGCGCTCTGGCCGGAACACGCCGGGGAGCTCGGCCAGGCCGTGGCGCCAGCGCTGGTGGGCGCCGAGGGCGTGGACGAGGATCTCGCCGACGTGACGCTCGCCGATCGTCTCGCCGGCCGGCCAGTCGCGCCCGCCCAGCCGTCCAGCCGCCTCGAGCACTTTGCGCGTGGCCCACCGGTCGTACGCGAACAGGAAGCGGACGTCGTCGAGCTGCATGGCTGGATCGTACTAGCTGTGCCGGGTGGAGCCGGGTGACGGGGCGTCGACCGGCCGCGCGAAGCGAAACCGCGGGACTACCCGCCCGTCACCCCCCCCGGACCTCCCGCTCGCCGTGGTCGATTGCGGCCCCACCCGGCAGTGGGTCGGGCCGCTCGAGGCCGAGTCGCACGAAGGGGTCGGTGGACGGCTCGAGCAACGCCGCGATGTCGATGCGCTCGAGGTCGACCGTGTCGCCGGGCCGGCCCAGCAGGTACCCCTGCCCGGCGTCGATCCCCAGCTCGGCGGCCATCGCGAGCTGCGCCTGCGTCTCCACGCCCTCGGCCACCACGAGCGCTCTCCACCGCCGCGCGAGGTCGACCAGCGAGCCGAGGACGGCCCTCACCGCTTCGTGCCCGGTTCCAGCCTGAACGAGGGAGAGGTCGATCTTCACGACGTCGAAACGGAACTGGCTCAGGAGGCGCAGGCCCGCATTGCCCGCGCCCACGTCGTCGGCGGCGACCCGGATCCCGGCGCCACGGCATCGTTCGAGCACCGCGACCACCCGCGAGACATCGTGGATGACCTCGCGTTCCGTGACCTCCAGGATCACCCGGTCGGCCGGGAAGCCGGCATGGTCCAGCATGTTGACAAGGCGCGCTGCGCCGAACTCGGGCGCCTCCAGCGTGCGCGGCGAGACGTTGAGGGTGACCAGCAGCGGTGCCGGGATCGCGGTCGCACCCGCGATGACCACGGTCAGGCAGGCCAGGTCCAGGTCCACGATCCGGCCGCCGACCTCGGCCGCGGCGAACAGCCCACCGGGGTTGGTGAAGGGCGATCCCGGGGCGGGACGGATCAGCCCCTCGAAGCCGATCACCCGGCCGGTCTCCAGGTGGACGAGCGGCTGGTAGACGGGCCGCAGCGCGCCCTCGTCGATCACCTTCGAGACCGCTTCTGAGAGGGCGGCGCGCTTCTGCTCGTCGACCTGCTCCCCGTCGAACGCCGGGTCCACCACCGTGATCACCGTTCGCCCGGACCGCTTGCCGCGATACATCGCGGAATCCGCGTACAGCTGGAGCTGCTCCCGGTTCGTCGCATGCGCCGGGCAGGACGCCACGCCGGCCGAGAACGAGATGGGCCGCGAATACGGTGCCGCCGGTCGGACGGCGAGGCCCGAGGCAAGGATTCGCCGCGCCAGCTGCGCGGCACCGTCGGCGCCGGTGTGCGGGAGGAGGATCGCGAACTCGTCGCCGCCCACGCGGAATGCCCGGTCGGCCCGCCGAATCTGCTGGCGCAGGAGGCGCCCCACCTCCGCCAGCAGCTCGTCGCCGACGGCGTGACCCTGGGAGTCGTTGACCTGCTTGAACTCGTCGACGTCCAGGAGTACCAGCGACAGCTCGTGGCGGTAGCGCCGCGCCTGGTCGAGGAGCGCATCGAACTCCTCCTGGAACGAGCGGTGATTCCCGAGCCCCGTCAGCCCATCCACGAGAGCGAACTCGCGAACCTCCTCGTACGCCTGATGGAGACGAGCGCGGGATGCCTCCAGCTCGGCGGCCGGCCTGAGGATCTGGTGGGTCATCCACCTGGTCAGGACCACGAGCAGAGCACCGACCGCGGTCAGGGCCGCCACCTGGATGGGTTCCAGCCCGTTCGGGCCACCGGAGAGAAGCCGGAGCAGCGGCGACCCGAGCGCCATCGGCAGAACGGCCGCCGCGGCGAGCGTCAGGTAGAGGCGCAGGCGAACCAGCCGGAGCGAATCGCCCGTCGGCGGAGCGTCCGGCGCGAGTGGCCGTGCCGTGGGTGGATCGTGAGCCATGGCGACCGAAGGCGGGCTCCCAGTTTCGAGGAGCCAAAGATGCTGATCACCTGTATACGGGTGCGGTGCCTGCTCCGGACCCCACCAATCGTCACCCGTGCCCGCAGGACCCTCCGCGAGCCGACCCGTGCGACATGCCGAATCCGGGGGCGCGGTCCGGCCTGCGACGGGCTCAGCGGGCGGGCTTCCTGGCCTTGAGCGAAAAGAAGAGCGGCAGCTCGCCGGGCGTCCCCTTGGGCAGCCGGAAGCGGCCGTCTGGGTCCTCGACGAGGAAGTCGAGCTTCCATGCCGCGAACGGGAACTCCCGGAGGCTCTCGATCTGGAAGCCGGCCTCGATGAGCGCAGTCACGATCTCGCCGAGACCATGGTCCCAGCTGTGCTCGACCGTGGCTGCGACCTCGCCGTCGGATCCGCGTAGGAACCCTGGACCGCGAAGGTCAGCGGCTCGGCGCGCTCCGTTGACCCGGGCTCCGAGCCGGGCCCACGAAAGGGTGTCGATCCCGAAGTGACACTGCAGGTGGAGCAGGTCACGGCCGGCGACGTCGCCGATCTCCGCGATCTCGTAGTCGGCGAGCCGCACGCCGCCTCGCCTGAAACCGTCGAGGTCGTAGAACGCCGACGTGGCGTGGATCGCCGTCCATTCGTCCCACAGGACGTTGTTGTCGCGGATCGCCTTTTCGGTGCGGTCCTCCGCGTCGGACGATGGCAGGCCGCCGGGCCCTCCGTTGTTCACCCCCGGTAGCCGGCCTCGCGGAGGAGGGCCGGGATCTCCGTCGGCGAGGACGCGACCCGGATGCCGGCCGCCACGAGGGCGGCCACCTTCTCGGCCGCCGTGCCCCGGCCGCCGGAGATGATCGCCCCGGCGTGGCCCATCCGCTTCCCCTCAGGTGCCGTGCGACCGGCGATGAAGGCGGCCATCGGGACGCCCTGCAGGTGCTCCGCGGCCCAGGCCGCCGCCTCCTCCTCGGCCGCCCCGCCGATCTCGCCGATCAGGACGATCGCATCGGTCTCGGGGTCGGCCGCGAACAGCTGGAGGACGTCGAGGAAGGTCGTCCCGATGATCGGGTCGCCGCCGATCCCGACGCACGTCGACTGGCCGATCCCGGCGTCGGTCATGGCCTGGACGGCCTCGTAGGTGAGGGTGCCCGAGCGGGAGACGACGCCGACGGTGCCCTCCCGGTGGATCGAGCCGGGGATGATCCCGACCTTGGCCCGGCCCGGCGACGTGGCGCCCGGGCAGTTCGGGCCGATGAGGCGCGCGCCCGCCGCCTGCACGACCTCGACGACGGGAAGCATGTCGAGCGTCGGGATCCCCTCGGTGATGCAGAAGATCGTGGAGATCCCCGCGCCGACGGCCTCCAGGATGGAGTCGGGTGCGCCGGCCGCCGGCACGAAGATGCAGGAGGTGTTGGCGCCGGTCTCGGCGACGGCCTCGGCGATGGTGTTGAAGACCGGGACCCGGTTGTCGAGGGCGTGGAGGCCGCCCTTGCCGGGCGTCATCCCGGCCACGATGGGGGTCCCGTACTCCAGCATCTGGCGCGAGTGGAACTCGCCCTCCCGACCGGTGATGCCGTGGACGACGAGCCGCGTGTCGCGGCCGATCAGGATGCTCACGCGGCACCTCCCGCGGCCCGGGCGGCCGCCACGGCCGTCGAGGCCGCCACTGCCTTGGCGGCCGCCTCGTCGAGGGTCGCCGCCGTCTCGAAGCGGGCCTCCTCGAGCAGGCGGCCGGCGACCTCGGCGTTCGTTCCGACGATCCGGACGACCATCGGCACGTCGCGCTCCTGGCGGCTGCGCGCCTCGATGAGCCCGCGGGCGACCTCGTCGCCGCGGGTGATGCCGCCGAAGATGTTGACGAGGATCGCGTCGACCTTCGGGTCGGCGAGGATGAGGCGCATCGCCGCGGCGACGCGATCGGCCTTGGCGCCGCCGCCGATGTCGAGGAAGTTCGCCGGCTCGCCGCCCGCGCGCTTCACGAGGTCCATGGTCGTCATCGCCAGCCCGGCGCCGTTGACCATGCAGCCGATCGACCCGTCGAGGTGGATGAAGCTGATGTCGTAGTGGCGCGCCTCGGAGTCCGCCGGATCCTCCTCGTCGAGGTCGCGCAGCTTCTCGAGATCGGCGTGGCGGGGGAGGGCTGAGTCGTCGAGCGTGATCTTGGCGTCGAGGCAGGCGAGGCGCTCGACGTGGCCCTCGGGGCCGCTCTCGCGGATGATCGCCAGCGGGTTGACCTCGACGAGGTCCGCGTCGTTGACCTTCATGGTCGCCACCAGGCCCCGGGCGATCTTCACGAAGTCGCGCAGGTGCTGGCCGCCCAGGCCGACGGCGAAGGCGAGCTCGCGGGCCTGGTAGTCGAGGAGCCCGAGCAGGGGATGGGCGGCCACCCGGTGGATCGCCTCCGGCGTCGTCCGGGCGACCTCCTCGATCTCGACGCCGCCTTCTGCGGAGGCCATCAGGACGATCCGCCGGCTGGCCCGGTCGAGGATCGCCCCGAGGTAGAACTCCTTGACGATGACGGCGGCAGGCCCGACGAGGACCTTGCGGACGGTGATCCCCTTGATGTCCATCCCCAGGATGCGGGCCGCGACGTCCTCCGCCTCCTGGGGGGATCCGGCGAGCCTCACGCCGCCGGCCTTGCCCCGGCCGCCGACGAGCACCTGGGCCTTGATCACGACGCGGCCGGCGCCCTCGGCGAGGTACCGCTCGGCTGCGGCCCGTGCCTCGGCCGCCGTGCGGGCCACGGCCCATGGCGGCACGGGGAGCCCGGCGGCGACGAGGAGCGTCTTGGCGTCGGCTTCCTGGATCTTCACGGGCGACTCCTGCTGGGCGCACGGGCACGGGGGTGGTTGTGTCGATGGTAGCGCGCGCCACGGGCCGCGACGGTGGCCCGAGTGCGACCGTCGCGGCGACTGCGCCGGGCACGGAAGGACCCGCGCCGAAGGCTCGGCGCGGGTCCGGACCGCCAGGATTCAGTACGAGATCGTCCCGGACAGCCAGTACGTGGCCGTGCCCGCGGCCATGACCGCGAAGTTGGTCCCGCCGCCCGAGCCGGTGGCGTGCTCGAAGCGACCCGTGCCGCCGACCACCGTCCAGGGAAGGGTATCGACGGTGCTGGAGACGAAGTCCGGCCAGGGGTCCATCTGGAACGTGGCCCGGTAGTGCAGGAGCAGGGTGTCGCCGTTGGCGGCGGTGAGGGTCATGTCACCGACGCCGGTCCATCCGGCCCCCGTCGCGAGGTCCAGCCACGTGCAGTGGGTCATGTGGATCCTGGTCAGGCCGAGATGCTGGAACTGGCCCCGCCCGACGATGTCGGCCTTCAGGAAGGCGTCGCCCGGGCAGCCGGGGTGGATGAGGTCGTAACTGTCCACGGTGACAAACGAGCCACTGAACGGCTTGGCCGGATTCTTCGCCGCGACGGGCGCGGCGAAGGCGAGACAAAGGGCGGCCGCGACCAGCACGGCCAACCAGGATCGCTTCGTCATCTCGACATCTCCTCTCGCGTCATGCGGTTCGGTCTGCAATTGGCCGACCGAACACCCGCCTGGAGCTCTGGCCCCCGGCTCCTCGTTCAGGGTTCCTGGTACACCCAGTGGTTCAGGACCTTGCCGTCCTTCAGCTCGTAGACCACGAGGCCTCGGCCCGCGAGGGAGCCCCCGGCGCCGAACTTGCTGAAGACGGCCACGAAGTTGTCCTGCCGGATCGGGGCCGAGGTCACGAGGGCCTTGAAGCCCTCCGCAGCGAGCAGCTTGACCCTCGCCTGGATCGCCTCGAGACCGGTCGATGTCAGGTTCGCGTTGGTCATCTCGTGGAGCACGGCGGTGGGCGCATAGAGCGCGGCAACCTTGGCCGCGTCGTAGGGGTTGCTGAACAGGGCAGCGAGTTCGGTGACAAGGGCCACGTCTGCGTTGGCTGCGGGCGACGGGGTCGAGGCCGGCGTCGTCGCGGGCGACGTGGTCGCGCTCGCGCCGCACGCGCCGAGCAGGATCATGGCCAGCAGGATTGCCCCCAGGCGGCCGGCCAGGCGACGGCCGAACAGCTCCCGCCCCTCCTCGGGGATGCCGTCGCGGGTCGGTCTCGCCCGTGGCGCGGCGCGGTCCCGGCGGCCAGGGTTCGGGCTCATCTCATCGCTCCTTTCCAGCGCAGGTCGGTCCAGCTCCCGCGCGGTCGAGGGCAGCGTGTGCCTGGGCGCTCTACAGGAGGTCTATGCGCGCTCTACGGCCGGGCGTACAGTTGGCCTGGACCGCCATGGAGTTCGGCATCCTGGGCCCGCTGCGCGTGAGCTCCGGGGACGGCGCCCTCGACCTGGGAGCTCCGGCACAACGCGCCCTCGTGGCCGTGCTGCTCGCCTCGGCCGGGACGGCCGTTTCCGATGACCGGCTCGTCGACGAGCTGTGGGGCGACGGTCCTCCGCCGAGCGCGCATCACCTGCTGCACGTCTACGTGTCCCGCCTTCGGGCACTCCTGGGCGAGCCCGCGAATGGGCAGCGCATCGTCCGTTCGGGGTCCGGCTATGCGCTCCGCGTGGAGCCGGACGAGCTGGACGCGCGGCGTTTCGAGGCTGCGATCACGGAGGCCCGGGCGCTCACCGACCGCGATTCGGAGGCGGCCGAGCGGACCCTGGCGCGGGCGATCCGGCTCTGGCGGGGACCTCCGTTCGCGGACCTGCCGGAGCCCCCGCCGTCGGTGCGCGAGCAGGCCGCGCACCTGGAGCGGCTGCACCGCGAGGCCCTGGGCAGCTGGGTCGACGTCCGCCTCACGCTGGGGCGGCACCGCGAGCTCGTTCCCGAGCTCGCCGGCCTGGTGGCACACGACCCATACGACGAGGCACTCCACGCCCAGCTGATGCTGGCGCTGTACCGCTGCGGCCGCCAGGCCGAGGCGCTGGCGACCGCCCGGGCGCTCGAGGTTCGACTGCGGGAGGACCTCGCGATCGATGCCTCCCCGACGGTCAGGGACCTGTACCGGGACATCCTGCTCCAGGCTTCGCACCTGTCGCTCGAGCCGCCCGAGCCACCGGGGAACCTGCCGAGCCGGCTGACCTCGTTCGTGGGCCGGACGCGTGAGCTCCGCGAGGTGGCCGAGCTGCTCGAGATCGACCGCCTCGTGACCCTCACCGGTCCCGGCGGGATCGGCAAGACGCGCCTGGCGATCGAGGTGGCCGGGCGGCAGCGGTCGCGGTTCCCCGGCGGTGCCTGGTGGGTCGACCTGGCGCAGGTGACCGAGGCCGACATGGTCGTCGACCAGCTGGCCGGCGTGCTCGGCGTGGCGCCCTCTCCCGGGACCGGGCTCGTCGAGGCCGTCTCCCGGGCGCTCGGCCGGCGGCGAGCCCTGCTGCTGCTCGACAACTGCGAGCACGTGGCGGGGGCCGTCGGAGAGCTGGTCGGTCAGGTGCTGAGATCCACGACGCTCCCCAGGGTGCTGGCGACGAGCAGGACACCCCTCCGGGTCGAGGGCGAACGGCTGTGGACGGTCCCGCCGCTCAGCCTGCCGGCCGAGGCAGCACCAACCGGCGGGCTGGCCGACTCCGATGCCGTGCGGCTGTTCGTCGAGCGCGGCCGAGCGGTCAGCCCGACGTTCGCGCTCGACGCCGGCAACGCGGCGGCGGTCGGCGACGTGTGCCGCCGGCTCGACGGCCTGTCGCTGGCGATCGAGATGGCCGCGGCCCGGCTGCCGGTCCTGTCGCCGAGGGAGATCGCCCGCCACCTCGACGACCGGTTCGCCCTCCTGGAGCTGTCGGCGGCAGGAAGGCTCACCCGCCACCGCACCCTGGAGGCCGCCATCGACGCGAGCGTTGCGCTCCTGTCCGACCACGAACGGGTCGCGTTCGAGCGCCTCTCGGTGTTCGTCGCGCCGTTCGACCTCGAGGCGGCCGGGGCCGTGGGTTGTGCGGCCGAGGCTTCGCCGCGCCGGACGCTCGCGGACGTCACGGCCCTGGTCGACGCCTCGCTGCTCAGCCCGGAGCGCGACGGAGACGAGACGAGATACCGGCTGCTCGAGACCCTGCGCGAGTACGGCCTGACCCGGGTGCGCCGGGGCGGCGTCGAGGATGAGGTTCGGCAGGCCCACGCGGTGTACCACCTCGACCTGGCCGTCCGGGCCGGCGCCGTCCTCGGCACGCCGGACGTCACGCCCTGGATGGCCCGCCTCGCCGCGGTCTACGCCGAGCTCCGCCAGGCGCTCGGGTGGTCGCTCGTGCATCAGCCGCGGGCGGTCACGTTGCGGGCGGCTCCGGCCCTGCGGGAGCTCTGGTTCCGCAGGGGGGACCAGCGCGAGGCCGCGCGCTGGACCGCCCAGATGCTGGCGGGTGACCTCGACGCGGTCCCCCCGGATCTCCTCGCCGAGGTCCACAGTGCGGCGTCCCATGCCGCGGTGCTGGCCAGCGACCTTTCGACTGCCCTCTCCCTCAGTGACGAGGCGGTCCGGCTCGCGCGCAGGGGCGAGAGCACACAGGCCCTGCTCGCCGCCCTCTGGGGGCGGGCTTCCGTTGGTCTGGCGCTCGGCGACTTCGTCCTGCTTCGGCGCGACGCGATCGAGGCACTCGAGATCTGCGACCGGAACGACGACCGCTGGGGACGGGCCGGGCACCTGGCCAACCTGGGATTCGCGTCGCTCTTCGGCGGCGGCTCGCTCGCCGAAGCCCGCTCCCGGTTCGAGGAGGCGCGGCCGCTCCACCGTGAGCTGGGCAACCTCGGCATCCTCGTCGTGACGGTCCTGACGCCGCTGAGCACCATTGCCCTCAGCCAGGGGGATCTTCCGGCGGCGGAACGCTACGCGATGGAGGCCGTTGAGCTGTCGAGCGGCAGCGGCTGGGAGGCGTCGGCCCTCATCATCTACGGCCAGGCCCTGGCCGCCCGGGGGGACCTGGACGCGGCCGACGACGCGGCCACACGGGGTCTTCGCATCGCGCTCGGCTCGGGGCTCGAGAACTGGTTCCGGATGGCGCTGCGGTACCTCGCCCAGACGGCTGCCGCCCGGGGCCGGTTGGAAGATGCGGCGGTGCTCCTTGGGGCGTCGCGCCGCAATATGCCCTCGTACGGCCTGGACCCCGCCATCTACGGCCCGCTCGAGGAGCGATGCCGGGACGAGCTCGGTGCCGATCGGCTCGCTGCGCTCGTCGAGCGGGGCGCCGCGATGACCCACGACCAGCTCCTTGACCTGGTCGAAAGCCACTGATCGCGAGGCCCGGCCGACCGTTCATGGTTGTCTTGGCCCGTCCGCGCGGGCCGCGCGACGCGCTGGCGGGCGGGGCCGGCGCGTACAATGCGGCGACCGCCGGACGAGCCCGACGGCGACAGAGGCACGGCTGGTGTCGCCCCGGGTGGACCCGCCGCGCAAGGAACAGCCGCCGGTGCCCATCGACGCGCGCCGGCCAGGAGGCGAGTCTCCCGGTGCGTTACCTCCAGTACCGCGGTGGCGAGGGGATGCTGGCGTGGGCCTTCCACCGCATCTCCGGCGTGGCCATCTGGCTGTTCATCCTGCTCCACGTGCTGGACATCTGGCTGGCGGGGGCGAACCCGGACCTTTACGACGAGGTCCTCCAGCTGTACGCCAGCCCGGTGGGCCGCATCGGCGAGACGCTGCTCGGCGCGGCCCTGCTGTACCACGCCCTCAACGGCCTGCGGATCATCGTCATGGACTTCTGGCCGGCGACGACCGTCTACCACAAGCAGATGTGGTACGCGTCCTGGGTGATCTTCTTCGGCCTCGGTCTCCCGGGCGCCTACGTCATCCTGAGCCCGATCTGGAACGGGGTGCCGGCATGAGCGGCGACATTCGGACCACCCGCGCGGGGCGAGCGCGCCCGGGGGGCGGCGGCTTCGAGCTCGCCGTCTGGTACCTGATGCGCCTGACCGGCCTGGCGCTCTTCGTGCTGGCCCTCTCGCACTTCAGCATCACCCACTTCGTCTTCGATCCCGCCGAGCAGACCTCGCAGTGGATCGTGGACACCCGGTGGGGAGACCTCCTCTGGCGGACGGTCGACTGGCTGATGCTGACGGCCGTGATCTTCCACTCGTTCATGGGGGTCCGGACCGTCCTGCAGGACTACTCCAGGGGCGGCCTGCGGACCGTCCTCACCATGTCGCTCTACCTCGTGGCGCTGGCGCTCTTCGCGATGGGCACGATGGCCGTCGCGACGCTCGGCTTCCCGGTGAAGTAGGGGAGCCGGCAGATGCAGATCGACCACGAAGCCATCGTCGTCGGCGCCGGCGGCGCCGGCCTGTGGGCCGCCCTCGAGCTCGCCAGGGCGGGCGTCTCGACGGGCGTCCTCACGAAGCTCTACCCGACCCGCTCCCACACCGGGGCCGCCCAGGGAGGCGTGTGTGCCGCCCTGGGGAACCTCGAGGAGGACCACTGGGAGTGGCACATGTTCGACACGGTGAAGGGCGGCGACTACCTCGTCGACCAGGACGCCGCGGAGGTCCTGGCCCGCGAGGCCATCGAGACCGTCATCGAGCTCGAGCACATGGGCCTGCCGTTCAACCGGACCGCCGACGGCAAGATCGACCAGCGGCGCTTCGGCGGCCACACCCGCAACTTCGGGGAGGCGCCCGTCAAACGGGCCTGCTTCGCGGCCGACCGGACCGGCCACATGATCCTCCAGACGCTGTATCAGAACTGCGTCAAGGCCGGGGTCACGTTCTACGACGAGTACCACGTCGTCGACCTGCTCTTCGAGGGGGGCGACGGCGGTGACGGGGGCCGCGCCGCCGGCGCGATCGGCTACCGGATCGCGGACGGCGAGGTCCACACCTTCCGGGCCAAGGCCGTCCTGCTCGCGACCGGCGGCAACGGGCGCATGTTCCGGATCACCTCGAACGCCCACTCGCTGACGGGTGACGGGATGGCCCTCGCGTATCGCCACGGCATCCCGGTCCAGGACATGGAGTTCTTCCAGTTCCACCCGACGGGCCTGTACGGGGTCGGGATCCTGCTGTCCGAGGCGGCCCGGGGCGAGGGCGGCACGCTGCTGAACGGCGACGGCGAGCGGTTCATGAGCCGCTACGCCCCGAAGGCCATGGATCTCGCCCCGCGGGACATGGTCAGCCGGGCCATCTACCTCGAGATCCGCGACGGCCGCGGGGCCGGCCCGAAGAAGGACTACGTCTACCTCGACGTGCACCACCTCGGGCGCCAGGTGATCGAGGAGAAGCTGCCGGACATCACCGAGTTCGCCCGCGTGTACCTCGGCGTCGAGCCGCTCAAGGAGCCGGTGCCGATCCAGCCCACGGCGCACTACGCCATGGGCGGCGTCCCCACCGACATCCGGACGCGCGTCGTGCGCGACGAGCGGAACACGGTGGTGCAGGGCCTGTTCGCCGCCGGCGAGGCTGCCTGCGTGTCGGTCCACGGCGGAAACCGCCTCGGGACCAACTCCCTCGTCGACCTCCTCGTCTTCGGCCGGCGGGCCGGGCGCGAGATGGTCGCCTACTGCGGGGCGACCGGGATGCCCGAGGTCGCGGTGGACGCCGAGGTCCCGGTGCGGGCCGAGCTCGATGCCCTGCTCGGGCGGCAGGAGGGCGAGAACCCGGCCGTGCTGCGGACGGAGCTCCAGGCGACGACGATGGACAACGTCGGCGTCTTCCGGACCGGCGCGATGATCGCGACCGCGGTCGCGGACATCGCGGCGATCAAGGAGCGCTACGGCCGGGTGCGCGTGGCGGACCGCGGCACGGTGTTCAACACGGACCTGCTCGAGGCCCGGGAGCTGGGCTACCTGATCGACTGCGCGGAGGCGATGGCCGCGTCGGCCCTCGCTCGCACGGAGAGCCGGGGCGCCCATTCGCGAGAGGACTATCCCGCGCGTGACGACGTGAACTGGCTCACCCACACGCTCGCCTACCGGGGCGAGTCCGGCCCGACGCTTCGGTACAAGCCGGTGACGATCACCCGCTTCGAGCCGAAGCCCCGCACGTACTGAGCCGGGGAGCGAACGCGATGCAGGTCGACCTTCGAATCCTCCGCTTCGACCCCGAGCGTGACAGCGCCCCCCACTGGGAGCGCTACATGGTCGAGGCCGAGCCCATGGACCGCGTCCTGACGCTGCTCCACGCCGTGAAGGCGGAACAGGACGGCAGGCTGACGTTCCGCCGCTCCTGCGCCCACGGGATCTGCGGCTCGGACGCGATGCTGATCAACAACCGCAACCGCCTCGCATGCAAGATCAGGGTGGACCAGCTCGGGAGGAAGATCACGGTCGCGCCGCTCATGGGGCTCCCGGTGGTCAAGGACCTGGTCGTCGACATGGAGGGCTTCCTCGGGAAGTACCGCAGCGTGATGCCGTTCCTCGTCAACGAGTCGCCGGTTCCCGCTCGCGAACGGCTCCAGAGCCGGGCCGACCGGTCCCGCTACGACGACACCACGAAGTGCATCCTCTGCGCGGCCTGCACGACGTCGTGCCCGTCCTTCTGGGCCCAGCCGTCGTACGTCGGGCCCGCGGCGATCGTCAACGCCCACCGCTTCATCTTCGACACCCGCGACGAGGCCGCCGAGGAGCGCCTCGAGATCCTGGCCGACAAGGACGGCGTCTGGCGCTGCCGGACGACCTTCAACTGCGTCGATGCCTGCCCGCGCGGCATCAACATCACGCGGGCGATCCTCGAGGTCTCGCGGGCCGCAGTGGAGCGCTCGGTCTGAGCGGCGCAGGACCCCGCCGGCTCATCGTCCGGACCGACGGGGCGGCGCGCGGCAACCCCGGGCCCGCCTCCTGTGGCGCGGCGCTCATCGACGCGGACGCCCCGGGCGCCGAGCGGCCCGACGCGTCGCCGATCGCCACGGTCTCGGAGGCCCTGGGGCGCCAGACGAACAACGTCGCCGAGTACACGGGCCTCCTGCGCGCCCTGGCCCTCGCCGAGGAGCTGGGCGCCGAGGACCTCGCGCTCCTCCTCGACTCGAAGCTCATCGTGGAGCAGCTGCGCGGCCGCTGGCGGGTGAAGGACGCCAAGCTGGCGCTCCTCCACGCCGAGGCCGTCGCTCGGCTGGGTCGGTTCCGGCGCTGGAGCGCACGGCACGTGCCGCGCTCGGAGAACCGGACGGCCGACGCGCTGGCGAACGAGGCGCTCGACCGGGTCGCAGCCGGCGGGCCGGCGGTCGTCGTGCGCCGCCCTGGCGGGGGGATCCGGTCGGAGGCCGCGGCCCGGGTTGCCGACGCCCCCGTCGCCGCCGGCGACCCGGCACCCGGGCGGGACGCGCCCCGGCCGCGGCGGACGGACCGCGACCAGCTCCCGCTCGGGCTGGAGCCGGGGTTCGATCCCGGCGACCCGGGCCCCGAGGCCGGCGAGCTGCGGGTCCGCATCCTCGGGTCCGGCACGAGCACCGGCGTGCCCCGGATCGCCTGCGACTGCGCGACGTGCACGTCCGGGGATCCCCGCGACCGGCGTCTGCGGGCGTCGGTGCTCCTCGCCTGGGGCGCGCGCCGGGTCGTCGTCGACTGCGGTCCCGACTTCCGGGCCCAGGCGCTCGCCGCGGACCTCGACCGCCTCGATGCCGTGTTCCTCACCCACGAGCACCAGGATTCGAGCGGCGGCCTCGACGACCTGCGGAGCTTCAACGAGATCACCGGCGACTACCTCCCGGTCCACGCCCTCGCGGCGACGCTCGAGGCCGTGATGCGGCGATTCGCCTATGCCTTCGAGCCGGGCCAGGCCCGCTTCCGGGGCCTGCCGATGCTGCGGCCCGTGGCCATCGACGGGCCGTTCGAGATCGCCGGGCGGCGGTTCGTGCCGGTGCCGGTCGTCCACGGCGAGGTGGCGATCACCGGCTTCCGGACCGGGGGCCTGGCCTACGTCTCGGACGTCAAACGGATCGAGGCGCCGTCGCTGGCCCTCCTGCGCGACCTCGACGTGCTCGTCCTGAGCGCCCTCCGGGAGCGTCCGCACCCGACCCACCAGACGGTCGACGAAGCGCTCGCCATCGTCGCGGAGCTGCGTCCCCGGCGCACCTACCTGACCCACCTCGACCACGAGCTTCGCCATGCCGCGCTCGCCGGCCGCCTGCCGGCCGGCGTGGAGGTCGCGGTCGACGGGCTGGAGCTCCGGGTCGCCCGCTAGGAGGACCGCGTGACCGATCTGCCGACCGTCGTGTGCTACGGCGACTCGAACACCCACGGCCTCGACGGGGCCGGCATGGTCCGGTTCGCGCGCAGCGTGCGGTGGCCGGGCGTCGTCGCGCACGAGCTCGCGGGGCGGGCCCACGTCGTCGAGGAGGGCCTCAGCGGCCGGACGACCATCTGGGACGACCCGTTCACTCCCGGCCGGAACGGGCGGACCTACCTCCTGCCGTGCCTCCGGTCGCACGCTCCCGTGGCGGTCGTCGTGATCATGCTCGGGACGAACGACCTCAAGGCGATCCACGGGCTGGGGCCGGCCGCCATCGCCCAGGGTGCCGGCAGCCTCGTCGAGGTTGCCCGTGAGAGCCTGGCAGGTCCCGACGGCGGCGCGCCCGCCGTCGTCCTCGTCGCACCGCCGCCGCTCGGGGCGCTCACGATCACGTCGGAGCTGTGGGGATTCGGGGCCGCCCACGAGGCCTCGCGGCGCCTCGCCCCCTTCTACCGGGAGGTGGCCGCCCAGGCCGGCGCCGCGTTCCTCGATGCCGGCGCGCTCGTGGAGGTCGATCCGTCCGACGGCGTGCACCTCGGCGCAGCCGCCCACGCGAGGCTCGGCCGGGCGCTCGCGGGGGTCGTGGCACAGCTGCTCCCCGGGCCGGCCGAGCCGGCGGAGTAGAATTCCCGCGCCAGCGAGGCGACCGGACGGTCGCGCGCGTCCGGGCAACCGGGAGTGTGAGGAACGTCCGGGCTCCACGGCGCAGGGTAGCGGGTAACGCCCGTCCGCCGCGAGGCGAGGACCAGCGCCACAGAGACGAGTCCGCGGCCGGGCAACCGGCAGCGGGGTGAAACGCGGCAAGCTCTACCCGGAGCAAGGCCAAATAGGAGAGCGAGTCCCGGCTTGCCGGGGCACCGGCGCGCCGCCGGAGCTCTCGGGTCGGCTGCATGAGCCGCCGGGCAACTGGCGGCCCCAGATGGATGACCGTCGCCGCGCCCCCACCGGGGGGACGGCGGTACAGAACCCGGCGTACAGGTCGCCTCGCTGGCGCCCCCTCCGCTCGATCGCCGGCCGTTGGCGGGCTTCCCGCGCCGGCCGGCGCGCTCGGCGCGCCGGAGTCAGTCCTCGTCGGCCCGGAAGATCCCCGTCGCCGTGCAGGCGTTGCAGACGGCCAGCGCGCTGGCGAAGTCGCCGAGGGGCATCGGCAGGGCGCGGTCGGGGAAGAGGCAGTCCACGTCGTAGGTCCGCTCACTGCGCCGGTCGACGGCGGTCACGCGGCGGAACGTGCAGCGCTTGATCCGCGGGGCCGCCAGGAACGGCTCCGGGGTCGGCGCGGCGGTGGGCTGGGCGAGGGCCATGGGCTGGGGCGTCCTCATGTGCGCGCAGGACGAGTCCGGCGGCGCAGCCTAGCACCGGCCGTCGGCGACGCGCAAGGCGAAGAAGGTACTGCCCCGCCGGTGTCCAACGGCCCCCGGCCCTCCGGGCCGGGCGTAGAGCCGCGCCACCGCGGCAGCGCCCGGCTTTCCGTCACGAGGGTGGTTCCCGATCCCGAGATTCCCATTGACTGGCGCCCTCCGCGGTGTATCATCCCATCTCAGTGGCACAAAGTGGTGCCTAGTGGTGAATCCGGGACGGCGAGGTGGAGGAACCCACGCCGACCCGGGGCGGGCCACCGGAGCGAACCAGAGGGATCCCTGGCAGGTGTTCACGGGCGAGTACCGGCACTCGGTGGACGCAAAGGGGCGGGTCGCCGTCCCCGCGAAGTTCCGAGCGCAGCTCGACAGCGGAGCGTTCGTCTCCCGCTGGATGGACGCCTGCCTCGCCATCTGGCCCCGCGCCGACTGGGAGCGTCTCGCGGCCAGGGTCGCCGCGCTCCCGACCGTCGAGAACGCTGGAGCCCGCCTCGCCGCCCGCTTCCTGTTCGGCAACGCCGTCGAGGTGGTCTGGGACGGCCAGGGGCGCTTCGTCCTCCCGTCCTACCTCCGCGAGGCGGTGGGGCTGGGGAGCGAGGCGGTGATCGTGGGCTCGCTGGACCACGCGGAGATCTGGACGCCGGCCGGCTGGGACGACTATCGGAAGGCGCTCGAGGACCCGGGTGAGCTCGCGAAGGCCTTCTCGGGGCTGGGCATCTAGCGGCACTACATGCGCTTCCAGGGTCCGCTCGGGATCCGCACGTCGTCGGTGGAGTTGACATGGAGCAAGGGCACCTGCCGGTGCTTGTGGAGGAGGTCGTGAAGATGCTCGCCCCGCGCCCCGGCAGCCTCCAGGTCGACTGCACCGTCGGGGGCGGTGGGCACACCGAGCGGATCCTGGAAGCCGCCAACCCGGACGGCCGCGTCCTCGGGCTCGACGCCGACCCCGCCGCCATCGGTCGGGTGGGGGAGCGGCTCGCCCGGTTCGGCGATCGGCTGGTCCTGCGGCAGGCGAACTTCCGGGAGCTCGGCCAGGTCGCCCGTGGTGCCGGGTTCGGCGCCGTGGACGGGATCCTCCTCGACCTCGGCCTCAGCTCGCACCAGCTGGCCGACGCGGAGCGGGGCTTCGGGTTCCGGGCCGGCGGCCCGCTCGACATGCGCTTCGACCCGTCGCGGGGCGAGCCGGCCTTGGAGCTCCTGGCGCGGCTCGACGAGGCGGCCCTCGCGGACCTCTTCCGGCGCTACGGGGAGGAGCCGCACGCGCGCCGGATCGCCCGCGCGATCGTCGACGCCCGGCGCGCGGCGCCGATCGACACGGCCGGGCGACTCGCCGACGTCGTGGAGGGCGCGGTTCCCCGCCGGCCGGGACCGCGCGGCCGGATCCACCCCGCGACCCGGGTCTTCCAGGCGCTCCGGATCGCCGTCAACGGCGAGCTGGAATCGCTGGAGCTGGCCCTCGGAGCGGCGCTCGACCTCCTGCGCCCGGGAGGGCGCCTGGTCGTCCTCAGCTACCACTCCCTGGAAGACCGGATCGTCAAGCGCTTCGTCGCCGCGGAGCGCCGCGGCTGCACCTGTCCCCCGAGCTTCCCCGTCTGCGTCTGCGGCCGGGCACCCCGGCTCCGTCCCGTCGGCCCGCAGCCGGCGATGCCGTCGGAGGCGGAGGTCGCCGCCAATCCACGTGCCCGGAGTGCCCGGCTCCGGACCGCCGAGCGGCTCGCAGCGTGAGCCGCGGTCGTCGCTGCGAAGGAGGGTTCCGACGATGAGCAAGCGCCACCAGGCCAGCCGGCGCCGCACGTACGGCCGCCGCCAGCACGAGGTCCGCGAGCGTCGCGACCGCGTCGAGCGCCCCGACGATGTCGAGCGGGACCTCGTCGAGGACGGGTTCGCGCCGACCGAGGCCGTCACCGCCGACCACCGGGCGGCGTACGGCGCCACCTGGCTCGGGCTCGAGTAGTGGCGGGCTACGCGGGCGCCCGGCCCCGCTCGGGACTCCTGGGACGGCGCGGTGGGGCCGCGCCCCGCGACCTGCCCGTCGATCAACGCACCGGCGTGCTGCCGCGCCGGCGCGTGCGGTCGGGGGCGGCCGTCCGCGCACAGCGGCGCTCCGGACGCACCGGGATCCTCGTCGCCGGCATCGTCGTGACCTTCGCGCTCGGCTTCGTCTCGCTGGCCCAGACCGTCCGCGTGTCGGCCACCCAGGTCGAGCAGGACCAGCTGGCCACCGACCTCCGGATCCTGCAGGACGAGCAGGGGCAGCTGCGCTCCGACCTCAACCGGTTGGGGCGCGAGCCGGCGGTTCGCAAGCAGGCGCTCGACGCCGGCCTGGGCCAGCTCGTCGACCCGCTCATCGTCCCGGCCCGCTGACGTCATGGCGGGCCGGACCGACAGCCGTTCGCGTGCGCTGCTCCTCCTGGTGGTCATCCTCGTGTTCGGGGTGGCCTGCATCGGACGGCTCGGGTACTGGCAGCTCGGGCAGCACGACTTCCTGGTCGCGCGGGCCCGGGAGCAGACGCTGGTCCGCACCGAGATCCCCTCGAAGCGCGGCACGATCTACGACCGCAGCGGGACGGTGGCGCTGGCGACCACGATCAGCCGCGACCGGCTGGTCGCCTTCCCCGCCCAGCTCGCCGGGGACACGGCCGACGACCGGCTGAAGCGCGACACGACCGCCGCGAACCTCGTCACGATCCTGGGCCTCGGGGGCGACGCTGCCGCGACCCTGCGCGAGCGACTCGCGTCCGGGCGTGCCTACGTGGTCCTGGCCCGGGATCTCGACGCCGCCCAATCGGCGGCGATCCGGGCGGCCGCCGCCGCGGACCGGGTGGCGCAGGTCCGCCTGGAGCCCGAGCCGGTGCGCGTCTACCCGCTCGAGGGCGGCGCACCCGATACGACGCTGGCGGCCCACGTCCTCGGCTTCGTCAACCGCGAGGGCGGCGGGCAGTACGGGGTGGAAGGGCGCTGGCAGGAGGCCCTCGCCGGTGCGCCGCACGTGCTGCTGGCCGAGCGCGACGCCTCCGGCGAGCCGAACCTCGAGACGGCACAGGCCGTCTCGGCAGGCAGCGACGGCGCCGACCTGACGCTCACGATCGACACGAGCCTGCAGCTCGCGCTCGAGCGCGAGGTCTACGCGGCCTGGGTCGCGGACCGGGCCAAGAGCGTCTCCGCCGTGGTCATGGATCCCCGGAACGGCGAGATCCTCGCCGAGGCGACGTATCCCTCGTACGACGCCAACGCCTACCGCACCGTCGCCGCGGAGGACCCGGCGCGCTTCGTCGACCCGATCGTCTCCTCGGTCTACGAGCCGGGCTCGGTCTTCAAGATGGTCACGGCCGCCGCGGTCCTCGAGGCCGGCGTCGTCAAGCGCACCTCGCGGGTGCGGGACCAGGCGGTCCTGCGCCTCGACGGCGGCTCGGCGCAGGTCACGAACGCGGACCGCGGCTCGCGGGGCCAGCTGACGTTCCAGGACGCCGTCGCCTGGTCGCGCAACGTCGTCATGTCGAAGGTCGCGCTCCTCCTCGGCGACGACGCGCAGGCGGCGGCCGAGGTGCTCCACGTCAGCTGGACCAAGCTCGGGTTCGGGACGCGAACCGGCGTGGACCTGGCGGGCGAGGTGCCCGGCATCGTCCGCGACCCGGCGACCTCGACGTGGCGCCAGATCGACGTCGCCAACGGGGCGTTCGGGCAGGGCGTGGCCGTGACGCTGCTCCAGCTGGCCACCGCCTACAGCGCGATGGTGAACGGGGGGATCCTCCCGACCCCGCACGTCGTGCAGCGGGTGGGCGAGGAGACGGCGATCGCCGGCGACCGCGGCCGGGTCCTCACCCCGAAGCTGTCGGCCGAGCTGGTCAGGATCATGCGCCGCGTCCCGATGGCGGTGCCGTTCTACAAGGACCGGACCCTCATCCCGGGCTACGTCGTGGGCGGCAAGACCGGCACCGCGCAGATCTGGGACGCCGAGAAGAAGCGCTGGAAGCACAACGTCTTCAACTACTCGTTCATCGGGTTCGTCGGGCGCACGAGCCCCGAGGTCGTCGTCGCGGTCCGCATCGAGGAAGGCACGCCGACGGTGGTGCAGATCGGCCGGATCGAGATGCCGGTCGAGTCGTTCGAGCTCTTCCGGCGGGTCGCGACCGATGCCATGACGACCCTCGACCTGGCGCCGAGGCGGACCGGCGGGGCGGCGTCGCCGAGCCCCGCGGTCCCGTGAGCCCGGCCTGTGGGACACTCCCGGCCGTGACGACCGTGCCGGCCGCGCGGGACGACGCCGAGCCGTCGCCCGCCGCTCCCCTCACCGCCGACGAGCTCGTCGCGGCGACGGGGGGCACGCTGCTCCGCCGCTCCGCGCGACCCGTCCGGGGCGGTGCGGTCGATTCCCGCCTCGTGACGCCGGGCTGCCTCTTCGTGGCCCTGCCCGGGGAGCGCACCGACGGCCATCTCCACGTCGGGGCTGCCGCGGCGGCCGGGGCCGCCGCGCTCGTCGTGTCCCGCCGCCTCGACGACCAGACCCTGGCCGCGTTGGGCGACGTGACCGTCGTCCAGGTCGCCGACGCCCTGGCCGGGCTGCAGGCGGTCGCCGCGGCCTGGAGGGCCCGCTTCGGACCGCTGGTCGTCGGGATCACGGGCAGCCTCGCCAAGACGTCGACGAAGGACGCGACGGCCGCCGTCCTGGCGGCCGCGATGCCGACGCTCCGGAGCGAGGGCAACCAGAACAACGAGATCGGGCTGCCGCTCACCCTGCTGCGCCTCGGCCCGGAGCACCGGGCAGCCGTCCTCGAGATGGGGATGTACGTGGGCGGCGACATCGCCGCGCTGGCGGCGCTGGCGCGGCCGTCGATCGGCGTCGTGACCGCCGTGGCACCGGTCCACCTGGAGCGCGCCGGCTCGCTGGCGGCCATCGAGAACGCGAAGGCCGAGCTGGTCGAGGCGCTCCCGCCCGGCGGGACGGCCGTCCTCAACCACGACGACCCGCGGGTCCGGGACTTCGGGTCGCGGACCCGCGCCCCGGTCGTGTCCTACGGCCTCGCCGCCGGGGCCGACGTCACCGCCGAGGCCGTCGTGGCCCGGGGCGCGGCGGGGATGAGCTTCGAGGCCGTCGCGCGCTCACCGCGCCGGGCCCGGATCGCCGTCGAGATCGCCGCTCTCGGCCGGCACAACGTCCAGAACGCGCTGGCGGCGGTGGCGGTCGGGCTGGTGGCCGGCGTCGGCGACGAGGCGATCGCGAGGGGGCTCTCCGCCCCGTGGGGTCGAGCCTCCGCCCACCGGGGCGTCCTGCTGGAGGCGCCGGGCCTGACGATCCTCGACGACACGTACAACGCCTCGCCGCCGGCCGTGATCGCGGCGCTGGAGGTCCTCGCGACGCTGCCCGGCCGGCCCGTCGCCGTCCTGGGCGAGATGCGCGAGCTTGGCCCCCTCCATGACGCGGGTCACCGCGAGGTGGGGCGAGCCGCTGCACGGGCGGCGGCGGAGCTCGTCGTCGTGGGAGCCCCGGCTGCCGGGATCGCCGAGGGCGCCATCGCGGCCGGCCTCGACGCCGCCCGGGTCCACATCGTGGCCGACCGTGAGGCGGCGCTCGCGATCCTGCGGGTGATCCTGCGCCCCGGCGACGCCGTCCTGGTCAAGGCCTCGCGAGGCGCGGCGCTCGAGACGATCGTCGAAGCCCTGGCCGCCGGCATCGACGCCCGGGAGGGCGGCTCGTGACCGTCGAGCTGATCCAGGGCATGCTCCTGGCCTTCGCGATCGTCGTGATCGTGATGCCGGCCTTCCTCCGCCTGATCCGCTGGGCCGGCTTCGAGAAGCGGATCCGGGTGGAGGGTCCCCAGGGCCACCAGGTCAAGGCCGGGACCCCGACGGCCGGCGGCGCGCTCATCCTGGCCGTGGTGATCGCCCTCGCCCTCCTGTTCGGCCTGGTCGACGCGTCCACGTTCGCGCCGCTGGCGACGCTGGCCCTCGTGGGCGGCCTCGGGCTCGCCGACGACTGGCTGAACGCCCGGACCGGGGACGGCATCCGGGCGCGCCAGAAGCTCCTCTGGCAGGTCGTCGTCGCCCTCTTTGCCGCCTGGCAGATCCAGGACACCTACGACATCGTGGCGATCGCCGTTCCCTTCTACGGCCCCGTCGGCATCCACCCGTGGGCCTACATCGCCTTCGCGGCGTTCGCGATCGTCGCGATGAGCAACGGCGTCAACCTGACCGACGGCCTGGACGGCCTCGCCGGCGGGACCCTGGTCTTCTCCTTCGTGGCCTTCCTGATCATCGCTCTCCTCAACAGCCCGGCCCAGCCGAACCTCGCCCTGCTGTGCTCGCTGCTGATCGGCGGGCTGCTCGGGTTCCTGTGGTTCAACGCCCACCCGGCCCAGGTCTTCATGGGCGACGCCGGCTCGCTGTCGATGGGCGCCGCCCTCGCCGTCATCGCCCTGATCACCGGCCAGATCCTGATCCTGCCCCTCGTGGGCCTCATCTTCGTGATCGAGACCCTCTCGGTCGTCATGCAGGTCGGCTACTTCAAGCTGACGCACGGCCGCCGGATCTTCCGGATGTCGCCGCTCCACCACCACTTCGAGCTGGGCGGCTGGGCGGAGACCAAGATCACGCTCCGCTTCTGGATCGTGGCAGTGCTCTCCGGGCTCCTCGGGGTCACCCTCTTCCTGGCCAGCCTGAAGCGGCTGGTGTGAACGTGCGACCGCGCTTCGACCTCGACGCGCTCGACCTCGCCGACGTCCGCGACGGCGCCCTGCGGGACGTGCCGGTCACCGTCCTGGGCCTGGCCCGCACGGGGATTGCCCTGGTCCGCTTCTTCGCCGACGCCGGCGCCCGGGTGACCGTCTACGACGGCAAGCCGGCCGGGGCGCTCGCCGACGCCGTGGCGGCGCTCGCCGGGCGATCGGTGACCCTCGCCTGCGGGCCGGAGGTCGATCCGGCGGCCGCCTGGGCCGGCGCCGCGCTCGTCGCCTTCAGCCCGTCGATCACCCCGGGCTTCCCGACCACCGAGCCGCGCCTCCGCGGAGCGCTCGACGCGCTCGCGGCGCGGGCCGCGGCCGGCGATCCGGGGGCGCCGGTGCTCGTGTCGGAGCCGGATCTCTTCCTCCGCCTCTGCCCGGCCCCGACGATCGGGGTGACCGGGACGAAGGGCAAGACGACCACCGCCTCCCTCGCCGCCCACCTCCTCGCGGGCGACCCGGGACACCCGGTCGTCCTGGGCGGGAACATCGGCACCCCGCTCGTCGACCGCCTCGGCGAGCTCAGCCCGGGTCACCGCGTCGTCGACGAGCTGTCGGAGCTGCAGCTCCCGAGCCTCTCCCGGGGCACCACCGTGGGCGTCTACACCAACGTGACCGCGGACCACCTCGACCGGCACGGGTCGATGGAGGCCTACCGGCGGGTGAAGCGGCGCCTCGCCGAGCTCGTGGATCCCGACGGGGCCCTCGTCCTCAACCTGGACGACCCGGTCGTCGGCGCCTACGCGGCCCTCGGTGCGACCCCGTCCGTGTGCTACCGCTTGGGCCGGCCGATCGGGGGCGGGGTCGGGGTCGTGGACGGGTGGGTCGTGGCCGCCGGAGTGGAACGCCTCCCGCTCGCCGGCGGCGGGTTGGCCGCCGCGGGACCGGGGGGCCGGATCCTGCCGGTCGGCGAGCTGCCCCTGCCGGGCCGCCACAACCTTGCCAACCTGCTCGCCGCGACCGGCGCCGCGCTCCTGTTCGGGATCGCGCCGGACGCGATCCGGCGCCAGGCCGGCAGCTTCCGCGGCGTGGAGCATCGCCTGGAGCTCGTCGCGGAGGTCGACGGCGTGCGATTCGTGAACGACTCCCAGGGGACGCAGCCGGACGCGGTCGCGGCCGCCGTGCGCAGCTTCGAGCCTCCGCTGGTCCTGATCGCCGGGGGCCGGGACAAGGGGGTCGACCTGGCCGCCCTCGCGCCGATCGTGGCCGAGCGTGCCGCGGCCGCGGTCCTCATCGGCGAGAGCGGGCCGGCGCTCGCCCGCCTCTTCCGGGCCGCCGGCGTCGCGCACGTCGAGGAGGCGGGCACGCTCGCCCGCGCGCTGCCGCGGGCGGACGCCATCGCCCGCGAGCTCCTGGCCGCCGCGCCGGCGGCGTCGCTGGCGACGGTGCTGCTCTCGCCGGCCGCCGCCAGCTTCGACCAGTTCAGCGACTATGCCGCCCGCGGCCGCGCCTTCAAGGGCGGCGTCGCGGCCCTGGCGGCGGCGCGCGCCGCGAGCGCCCCGAGGAGGTGACGATGGGACCCGCCGACCGCCCCCGCCCGCCGAGCCGCCCGCCCGCCCGCCCGCTCTCCGCGGCCGCCCGTGCCGGGGTCCGCGGCGCCGCCACCGTCCCGGTGGCCCCCGGGTCCACGAGGTCGTCCGCGCGACCGCCCGTGCGTCCCCCGGCCGTCGTGCGGGCCGAGGCCGCGCCGGTGGCCCCGCCCGTCGGCGGGGTCCGGCGCCACGGACCGGACACGGTCGTCGTGCTGGCGGCCCTGGCCCTGACGGCGCTGGGGCTGCTCGTCGTCTACTCCTCGTCCGCGATGGACGGCTACCTCTCGGTCGCCGACCCGTTCGCCACGCTCGGCCCGCAGCTCCAGTGGGCGGCCGTGGGGCTCGTCGGGATGCTGATCGCGATGCGCGTCGACTACCGCTGGCTCCGGGTCGTCTCGCTCCCCCTGCTCCTCGTGGCCGGGACCCTCCTCGTCCTCATCCAGGTTCCCAGCCTCCAGGTGACCGCCGGGGGCTCGGCCCAGTGGCTCAAGCTCCCGGGCCTGCCGGCGGTGCAGCCCAGCGAGCTGGCGAAGCTGGCCCTGATCATCTACCTCGCCCACTGGATGGCGCGACGGGGGAGCGCCGTCACCGGTCTCTCGTCCGGCCTCGTGCCGTTCGTCGTGATCGTGGCGCCGTTCGTGCTGCTCGTGTTCAAGTCGCCCGACATCGGCTCGGCCGCCGTCCTGGGCGTGACGGCCGTCGTGATGTTCTTCCTGGCCGGGGCCAACCCCCTCTACCTGCTGGGCCTCTCGGCCTCCGCCCTGGTGGTCGGCTCGGCCTTCCTGAAGGACTACCAGGTGACCCGCCTCCAGTCGTTCGTCGACCCGTTCGCCGACCCGGCCGGGTCCGGGTACCACGCCGTGCAGGGCCTCCTGGCCCTGGGCATCGGCGGGCTGGTCGGGCAGGGCCTCGGCGAGCGCGCCGCGGCGAGCGGCATCGTCCTGCCGAACGCCCACAACGACTACATCTTCGCGGTCATCGGCCAGGAGTTCGGGTTCCTCGGCGCGGCCGGGGTGATCGGGCTGTTCTGCCTCCTCGCGTACCGCGGCATCCGCATCGCGCTCGCGGCGCCGGACACGTTCGGCGGCCTCCTCGCGGCCGGAATCACCGTGTGGCTGTGCCTGCAGGCATTCGTCAACATCGGCGTCGTCGTGACGCTGCTCCCCGTCACGGGGATCACGCTCCCGTTCGTCTCGGCTGGCGGCTCCTCGCTGATCGTCAGCCTCGTCGCGGCGGGGATCCTCCTGTCGGTCTCGCGCGAGACCGCGCTGGCTGGAGGGTGGGTGCATGCGAGTGGCGATCGCGGCCGGCGGAACGGGCGGGCACATCTACCCGTCCCTCGCCGTCGCTCGGTCCCTGCGCGCGCGCCCGGTGGCGCCTGAGCTGACCTGGATCGGCGGACGGCGCGGCCTGGAGGCCGAGCTCGTCCCACCATCCGGGATCCCGCTCCGACGGCTGGCGCTGCGCTCCCTGCGCAGCACGGGCCGGGACGTCCACCTCGTGCTGGACCCGCTGCGCCTGGCTGCCTCGCTGCCGCAGGCCGCCTGGTTCCTCGCCCGGTGGCGCCCCGACGCGGTCTTCACGACCGGCGGCTACGTGGCGATCCCCGTCCTGGTCGCCGCCCGCCTGCTGCGGATCCCGACCGTCCTGTGGGACGGCAACGTCGTCCCCGGGCGCGCCGTCCGGGCGACGGCCCGCCTTGCCGGCGCCGTGGCGGTCGCCGACCAGCGGACCTGCACGGCGCTGGCGGCCCGCCGCTGCTACGAGACGGGGACCCCGATCCGCGACCCCCGCACCATCGACCGCGTGGCGGCGCGGCTCCGCCTGGGGGTCCCGGCGGGGGAGCGGCTGCTGCTGGTCTTCGGGGGATCGCAGTCGGTGCGCCGCTTCTCGGCGGCGGTCACGGGCGCGCTCCCGGGGCTCGTGGAGCGCTGCACCGTCCTGCACGTGACCGGCGACGATGCCTACGCCGCGGCCCTTGCAGCGCGCGAGGCACTCCCCGCGGCACGCCGGGAGCGCTACCGCCCGGTGCCGTTCCTGGGCGACGAGATGACGGCCGCCCTGGCCTCGGCCGACCTCGTCGTGGGCCGCGCCGGGGCGTCGACGCTGGCCGAGTGCGCCGCGTTCGCGCTGCCGCTGGTCTGCGTCCCGTATCCGCATGCCGCCGGCCACCAGCGGCTCAACGCCGAGGCCTACGCGGCCACCGGGGCCGCCCGGCTCGTGGACGATGCTGCGTTCGACGCGGCCGCGCTGCTCGACGCCAGCCGGATCCTGGAGGACCCCTCGACCCACCTGGCGATGAGCGCGGCGGCCCGGGACGCCGCCCGGCCGGGGGCGGCCGACGCGGTCGCCGTCCTCGTCGAGGGCGCCGCCGAGCATCGGCCCTGGCCGTCGCCCGACGCGATCGCCGCCCTCGCCGCCGGCGCGGAGCCCCGCTGATGGAGCGCACGAGCGGGGCAGCCTTCGACGCGGCCGGGGCGGGGATCGAGATCCAGCGCCGGCTCGGGATCAAGACCTCCCGGGACGAGCCCCTCGCCCGCTTCACCACGATGCGCGTCGGCGGGCCGGCCGACCTCTACGCGGCCGCCCGCAACCTGTTCGAGCTGCGCGGCATCGTCAAGCACGCGCGGGTGCGCGAGATCCCGTACACCCTGCTCGGCCGCGGCAGCGACGTGGTGATCTCCGACGCCGGCGTGCGCGGCCTGCTGATCCACGTTCGGGCCGAGGGCCACGAGATCGTCGACGGCCGCCTCGTCGCCGAGGCCGGCCTGCCCATGGCGAAAGCGGCGACGGTCACCGCCGCGGCGGGCCTCTCCGGCCTCGAGTTCGGCCTCGCGATCCCCGGCAACGTGGGCGGGGCCGTGTGGGCCAACGCCGGTGCCCACGCGTCCGACGTGGCGGCCGTCCTCGAGTCGGCGCTCGTCCTGGGGGCCGACGGCGGGGAGGCCCGCCTCGATGCCGCCGGCCTCGGCCTGGCCTACCGCGAGAGCCGCCTCAAGCATCCCGTTCCCGGTGCGCCGCCGGAGGTCGTGCTGGCGGCGACGTTCCGCCTGACGCCGGACGATCCGGCCGCGATCCGGGGCCACCTCGAGGAGATTCGGCGCTGGCGCCGCGAGCACCAGCCGCTCGGGATCCCGAGCGCCGGCAGCGTCTTCCGGAACCCGGCCGCCGGGCCCTCGGCGGGCGCCCTCATCGACGGCTGCGGCCTCAAAGGCCACCGGATCGGCGGCGCCGTCGTCTCGCCGATGCATGCAAACTGGATCCTCAACGACCAGGCCGGGACGGCCGCCGACGTGCGCCGCCTCGGCGAGCACGTCCGGGCGACGGTCGCGCGGGCCACGGGGGTCCGGCTCGCCTTCGAGGTGGTGTTCCTCGGCGACTGGTCGGGCTGGACGGAGGAGACGACATGAGCGGCGACGCCGGCGGCCACGACCCGGGGCGCCCGGCCGGCTCCCCGCGCGCGGTGGCCGTGGTGTACGGCGGGCCGTCCGCGGAGCACGACGTCTCCGTCGTCTCCGGCACGGCGATCGCGGCCGCGCTCGCCGGCCGAGGTCACCCGGTGAGCCAGTTCTACGTCGACCTCGCCGGCGCGTGGTGGCTGCTCCCGGCCGACCACCGGCGGGGCGACCGGCCGCCGGCCGCCTACGACGAGCCCGGCACCCTGGGCGCGGCCGGGCCGTTCGGCGCCGGCGAGGCCGCCGCCGGGATCGCGGGCGCCCGCCCCCAGCCGGTAGTCTTCGTGGCCCTCCACGGGCCGTACGGCGAGGACGGCATCGTGCAGGCGATCCTGGAGGAGGCCGGGCTGGCCTACACCGGGGCCGGCGTGGCGGCCTCGGCGATCGGGATGGACAAGCCGCTGTTCAAGCGGTTCGCGCGGGACGCCGGGCTGCCCGTGCTGGACTGGGTGGAGGTGTCGCGGGGCGCCTGGGACGCGGGGCGCGACGCCGTCCTGGCCGACGTCGGGCGGCTCGCGACCATGGTCCCCGACGGGAAGCTCATCGCCAAGCCGGCCCGCCTGGGGTCGTCGGTCGGGATGGGGATCGCCCACGTAGCGTCCGAGCGGGCCGCCATCGTGGACGGCGCGCTGGCCCACGACGCGCGGGCGATCGTCGAGCCCTGCCTGGACCGGCCGCAGGAGCTCGAGATGGGCGTCCTCGGCAATCCCGCCACCGGGCTGGCCGTCCTCGGGCCCGGCGAGGTCGTCCCCGGCCACGAGTTCTACGACTACGCGGACAAGTACGCGGCAGGCTCCGCGGCCCGGACGGCCGCGGCCGCCGACGTCCCGCCGGCAACCGGGGCCGAGGTGCGCCGCATCGGCGCGGCCGCCTTCACCCTGATCGGCGCGACCGGGTTCGCCCGGGTCGACTTCCTCCTCGACCGCGCCACCGGGGCGCTCTTCCTCAACGAGATCAACACGATCCCCGGCTTCACCCCGATCAGCCTCTACCCCAAGATGGCCGAGGCCGCCGGCATCCCCTTCGACGAGCTGTGCGCCCGGATCGTCGACCTCGGGGCCGCCACGCGGGACGCCCGCCCGACCCGCCGCCTGGCGCCCGCGGACCTGCCCCGGTGAGCGGCGATCTGCCGGTCCGCGGGACGCGCGTCCGGCGGCGCGGCGGCCGGCGCCGGGCGTCGGCGGGCTTCTCGCCGCGGCGCGCCCTCGCCGCGCTCGTCCTCCTCGCCGCGGCGGGCGCCACCTGGGGCGTTGTGGCCTCGCCGGTGTTCGACGTCCGCAGGGTCGAGGTCGAGGGCGCCGAGCTGACGGGTGATGCCGCCGTGCGTACCGCGCTCGGCCTCGCGGGCAGCGCCCCGAATGCCTTCACCCTCCCGACCGACGCCCTGCGGGACCGGCTGCTGGCACTGCCGGCGGTCGCCGATGCCCAGGTGACCGTGGGGCTCCCGGGGACCGTCCGCGCGCGGGTGACGGAGCGCGAGCCGGTGCTCGCCTGGCGGCACGGGGACTCGCTCTTCCTCGTGGAGCGGGACGGTCGCATCGTCGCGGATGTGGCGGACGGGTCCCCGGCCGCGACGGCCGCCGCGCAGGGCCTGCCGCTCGTCGCCGATCGCCGGGAGGCCGGGACCGTCCTGGCGGTCGGGGCCGAGGTGGACGCCCTCGACCTCGACGTGGCGACGCGGCTGCTCTCGCTCGTCCCCGCGGACGTCGGGTCGTCGGCCCCCGCGCTCGTCGTCGGCGTCGACGATCGCGACGGCTGGACGGTCGTCCCGACGGCAGAGGACCCGTGGATCTCCGTGTTCGGGTTCTACGGGCCGGAGATCCGTCAATCGGCCATGATCCCCGAGCAGGTGCGCCTGCTGGGCAGCCTCCTCGCCGGCCGCGAGGAGACGATTCTGCGGGTGGTGCTCGCCGGGGAGCGCGAGGGGACGTTCACCGAGAAGCCGAAGTCGTGACGCGCCGCGAGATCCGCGCTGCGGTCGCGGCCCGGGTCGAGTAGCCTTCGGGAAACGCAGTCGAGGAGGGCCAACCGACCTGTGCTCCTGCCGCTGGCGGGCTTGCTCGTCGGAGTCCTTCTCGGGCTCGTCCTCAACGTCAACGTTGGCTTCGAGCTCTCCCGGTACTCGGCCGTCGCCATCCTGGCGGCGCTCGACTCGGTGCTGGGTGCGTTCCGGGCCGAGCTGGACGGGGTGTACAGCAATCGGATCTTCATCAGCGGGTTCGTGGTCAACGCGGTCGTCGCGGTCCTCCTGACCTTCATCGGGGATCGTCTCGGCCTCGACCTGTACCTGGTGGCGCTGATCACCTTCGGGTTGCGGATCTTCCAGAACGTGGCCCTCATCCGCCGGCATTTCCTGTAGGCCGGCCGGGACGAGACGACGGGAGAGGAACGGGACGAGTGGAACGCGAGACGTTCGTCGGGATCGACGTCGGCACGACGAAGGTCGTGGCGCTCATCGGCGAGGTCGGCCGTGACGGCGCGCTGACGATCATCGGCAAGGGGATCGTGCCGGCGTCCGGGCTGCGCAAGGGCAACGTCGTCAACATCGACCAGACGGTCCACTCCATCTCGAGCGCCGTCGAGAAGGCCGAGCGCCACGCCGGCTACAAGATCGAGCGCGCGTTCGTCGGCGTCGGCGGGCAGCACGTGGAGGGCCTCAACTCGCCCGGCCAGGTCGCGGTGGCCGGGCCGCGCCGCGAGGTGACCCAGGAGGACGTCAACCGCTCGATCGAGGTCGCCCGGGCGGTCTCCATCCCGTCGACCCGCGAGGTGCTGCACGTCATCCCGCGCGGCTACACGGTCGACGGCCAGGAAGGCGTGATGAACCCGCTGGGGATGAGCGCCGTGCGCCTGGAGGTCGAGACCCACATCGTCACCGCGTCGGCGACCGCGGTCCAGAACCTCACCAAGTGCATCACCGCGGCGGACGTGAAGATCGACGAGCTCGTGGCGGCCGGCCTGGCCTCGGCCGAGGCGGTCCTCTCGCCGACCGAGCGCGACCTCGGCGTCGCCGTCGCCGACATCGGCGCCGGGACGATCGACCTGACCCTCTTCGTCGAGGGCTCCCCGTTCCACACAGCCGTCCTGCCGGTCGGCGGGGCCAACGTCACCAACGACGTCGCGATCGGGCTCAAGACGAGCCTCCACGTGGCCGAGACGCTCAAGGTCGAGCACGGCACCTGCGACCTCGCCGGCCTCGACCCCGACGAGGTCATCAGCGTCACCGTCCTCGGCGACGAGGCCGGCCGGACGGTGGAGCGGCTGGAGGTCTGCCGGATCATCGAGGCGCGGATGCGCGAGACGTTCGAGATGCTGCGCACGGAGATCCTCGCCGCTGCGCCGGGCATGCTGCCGGCGGGCCTCGTGCTCACCGGCGGCGGATCCCAGCTGGCAGGCAGCGCGATCCTGGGCCGGGAGGTCCTCGAGATGCCGGTCCGGGTGGCCGCGCCCTCCGACGTCGGCGGGCTCGTGGACGGCCTGCTGGAGCCCGGCTCCTCGACCGCGATCGGGCTGCTCCTGTGGGGTGCCCGGCACGTGGCGGCCGCGGAGCTCACGACCTACGACTCGGCGCCCGGTGGCGGCGTGATGGCCCGCTTCCGGGCGGCCCTGCGGAGCGTCTTCCCGTAGCCCGGACGCTGCTCCCGGGCACCCGGCCGGTCGCAGGCTCGTGCTCACCAGCGAGCTGACGGTCCGCACCGGCCGCGTGCGCGGCCTCGCCGACCTGACCCCGGCCTGCGCGGCATTCGTCGCCGAGGCGGCCGACGGCGCTGACGGGCTCCTGTCGATCTTCCTGCCCCACGCCACCGCCGGCCTCGTGATCGTCGAGATCGGTGCCGGCTCGGACGCCGACCTCCTCGACGCCCTGGACCGCCTGGTGCCGCGCGACGACCGCTGGCGGCACCGGCACGGGTCCGCCGGCCACGGGGCCGACCATGTCCTTCCGCTCCTCGCCCCGCCGTCGCTCACGGTTCCCGTCGCCGACGGCCGCCTCCTCCTGGGGACGTGGCAGTCGATCTGCCTGCTCGATCCGAACGCGGACAACCCGGTCCGGACCGTCCACCTGGCGTTCCTCGCGGGGTAGGGCGCGGCCGGCGCAGCGACCGTTGCGACCTCGGGTTGCCTGGGCGGTCGGAGCGACGGGGTTCCCTTCGCGCGCCACGGGGGTATACTCCGCGCCAGTCCCGCTCCAGCGCGCCGTGCCCGCTCGCCGGATCGGTCCAGCACTCTCGCACAGACGACCCTGAATCCGGGCCCGGGAGCCCGGACGGCCGCCCCGTCGGCCGCGCACCACCGGAGGACGAGCGATGCCGCTGAGGTCGGATTCGGAGAACTTCGCGCTCATTCGCGTCGTCGGCGTCGGCGGTGGCGGCAGCAATGCCGTCAACCGGATGATCCGGGCCGAGATGATGGGCGTCGAGTTCATCGGCGTGAACACCGATGCCCAGGCGCTCCTGCAGTCGGACGCGCCCCACAAGATCCGCATCGGCGACAAGATCACCCGCGGCCTCGGCGCCGGCGGCGACGCGACGATCGGCCAACGGGCCGCCGAGGAGGACACCGAGAAGATCACGGAGGCGCTGCGCGACTCCGACATGGTCTTCATCACGGCCGGCCTGGGCGGCGGCACCGGCTCCGGCGCCGCGCCCGTCATCGCGGAGATCGCCAAGGACCTCGGGGCGCTCACGATCGGCGTCGTGACGAAGCCGTTCAGCTTCGAGGGCAACCGGCGGAAGCTGATCGCCGAGAAGTCCGCCGAGCAGCTCCGGGCCAAGGTCGACACCCTGATCACGATCCCGAACGACCGCCTGCGCGACGTCGTCCAGAAGAACACGTCGATCCTCGACGCGTTCCGCGTCGTCGACGACGTCCTGCGCCAGGGTGTCCAGGGGATCAGCGACATCATCACGGTGCCCGGGCTGATCAACCTCGACTTCGCCGACGTCAAGGCCATCATGCACGACGCCGGCTCCGCGCTGATGGGGATCGGCCGGGCGGCGGGCGAGAACCGGGCCGTCGAGGCCGCCAAGCAGGCGATCGCCAGCCCGCTCCTCGAGATCAACATCACCGGCGCGCAGGGGATCCTGTTCAACATCTCCGGCTCCTCGAGCCTGACCCTGTACGAGGTGACCGAGGCGGCCGAGGAGATCCGCGCCGCGGCGGATCCCGAGGCGAACATCATCTTCGGGGCCAGCTTCGACGAGCGGCTCGGCGACGAGGTGGTCATCACGGTCATCGCGACGGGCTTCGACGCCAACCGCAAGCGCGACTCTGTCCGCCGCGAGAGCACGGCGTCGCCGTTCGAGGTCACCCGGGGCGTCCGCCTCGATCGTGACTTCCTCGGTGAGCTCGAGAGCAGCCGCCGGGCGGCGGCCGACGCCGCCGACGTGCGTCCGATGCCCGAGATCAAGCCTGCCGAGCGCCCCGCCACCGAGCCCCCGGCACGCGCCGAGCGGACCGTCGCCGCCGAGCCCATCCCGGCGAGCGTCCGGCGGACCACCTACAACGAGGACGACCTCGAGATCCCGAGCTTCCTGCGCCGCAACAAGTAGGCGGGCCGGTGCACGCCGGCCGGGAGACCAGCTTCGATCCCGCCGAGGTCGCGGCGCTGGCCGCCGCACGCTCCGGCGTGCTCGCGCGGATCGCGGCCGCCTGCGCCCGCACCGGGCGCGACCCCGCCGGGGTCATCCTCGTCGCCGTCAGCAAGACAGTCGCCATCGAGCGGCTGCGCGCGGCCGTGGCGGCGGGCCACGACGTGCTCGGCGAGAACCGCGTCCAGGAAGCCGCGGCGAAGATCCCCCTGGTCCCGGGCCCGCGCTGGCACCTGGTCGGGCCGCTCCAGGCCAACAAGGCCCGCCGCGCGGTCGAGCTCTTCGACGTCCTCGAGGCCGTCGACTCGATGGAGCTGGCGCGCCGCCTCGATCGGCTCGCCGCGGACGTGTGGCCCGGGCGCCGGATGCCCATCCTCCTGCAGGTGAACGTCGACCTCGACCCGTCGAAGGCGGGGTTCGCGGCGGCGGCGGTCGGGGAGGCGCTCCCCGTCGTCCTCGCGCTGCCGAACCTCGAGGTCCGCGGGCTCATGACGATCGGCCGCCTCGCCGGCGACCCCGAGGAGGCGCGCCCGACGTTTGCCGCGCTGCGCGCGCTCGGGGCCGAGCTCCGGGCCCGCTGGCCCGCGCTGGGCCCCGACCTCTCCATGGGGATGACCGACGACTTCGAGGTCGCCGTCGAGGAGGGCGCGACGATCGTGCGCGTCGGCCGGGCGCTGTTCGGCGAGCGGCCGGCAGGCGCCGGGCTCGACCCGGATCGCGGCGCCGGGGCGGCCGCGCCCGGGCACGAGCCGCGACGCACCGCGGGGTAGGATTGGCGGCGTGGCCGTCATCCGCAACTTCCTCGAGGTCCTCGTCCTCGTCCTGTGGCTCCTCGTGCTCGGGCGGGTGCTGGTCAGCTGGGTGGACCCGATGGCCCGCAACTCCGTCTCGCGCTACCTGGTCGCCTTCACCGAGCCGATGCTCGCGCCGATCCGGCGTCTCCTCCCGCAGACCGGGATGGTCGACTTCGCCCCGCTCATCCTTATGATCGGCCTGGGGGTCCTCCTGCGGTTCGTGTCGCTGTGACGGCGCGGCTCGCCGTGCGCCTGACGCCGCGCGGCGGCGCCGATCGCGTGGACGGGGTGGGGGAGGACGGCGCGCTGCGCGTCCGCGTCGCGGCGCCGCCCGTCGACGGCGCGGCCAACGACGCCCTCTGCCGGCTGCTCGCGCGCGAGCTTCGCATCGCCAACGGGGCGGTCCGCATCGTCGGCGGGGCGGCGGCCCGTTGGAAGCTGGTCGAGCTGGACGTCGAGCCCGCCCGGCTGGCCGCCGCGTGGCCCGGACTCGGCGACGACGGCCGCTCCCGGCCCGGCGCCCGCTCTGCCGACGGCGGCCGCACCGGGGCGGACACCGGGGCCCGCTCCCGGTCCCGCCCCGACGCCGGCTCCGGTAGCGCCGGGTGACCCCGACGCTCTACCGGCGGGCCGCGCTCGCCGACGGGACCTCCGACCGGCTTCGCCTCGGCGTCAGCGTCCTGGTCGATGCCGGACGCGTCGCCTGGATCCGTCCGGCGGACGACGAGGGACCGCTCCCGCCGGGCGGGACGGCGCGGGTCGTCGACGCCCACGGCTCGACGATCGTCCCGGGACTCGTGGACGCCCACGCCCACCTCTCCCTGCCGGGCGGCGCGGGCTGGATCGCGCGCATCGACGACCCGGTCGAGGACCTGGTCGCGGCCGCGGAGCAGAACGCCCGGCTCCTCGGCCGGGCTGGCGTGCGCTGGATCCGGGACGTCGGGTCGCCACGCCTGGAGTCCGGCGAGGGTGGATCCGGCCGCGCGCTCGCCCTGGACATCCGGGATCGCTGGCGCGGCCGCGCGGACGTCCCGTCGATCCGTGCGGCCGGGACCTGGCTCATGCGGTCGGGGACGCTCGCGACGCCGCGGGTCGTCGCCGTGGAGGACGGTGACGCATTGCTGGCGGCGGCCGCGGGGCAGCTCGACGATGGCGCCGACCTCGTCAAGCTCTACCTCGACGGCCCCGAGCCGGGGATCTCGCCGTGGAGCGCTGCCGAGGTGGAGCCGGTCGTTGCGCTCGCCCACGCCCGCGGCGCGCGGGTGACGGCCCACGCCGGCAACCTCGACGGGGCCCGGGTCGGGGTCGCCGCGGGCGTGGACGCGATCGAGCACGGGTTCGAGCTCGATGCGGACGTCGCGGCCGGGATGGCCCGCCGCGGGACGTTCCTCGTCTCGACGCTCGCCGTCTTCCGCTCGTGGGCGTCCTTCGGGCGGACCACCGACCTGCCGCGCTTCACGGAGGCCGGGGGTCGTGCGCGCATCGCCGCCCGGCGCGAGCGCGCGGAGGAGAGCGTGCGCCTCGCCCGCGCGGCGGGTGTCCGGATCGCCACGGGCACGGACTTCGGGGGCGGCTCGACCCGGGCCAACCAGCTGGCGTGGGAGGTGGAAGCCCTCGTCGAGGCCGGTCTCGAGCCGTGGGAGGCGTTGGCGGCCGCGACCTGGCGCGGGGGCGAGCTGCTCGGCGAGGCGGAGGCGGGACGCCTGCGCGAGGGCGGTCCGGCCGACCTCGTGCTGGTCCACGGCGACCCGCTGAGCGACGCAGCCGCCCTCTGGCGGGCCTGGCGGGTCTCCTGGCTCGACGACCCGGCCTGAGGCATCGGACCCCGGTCTCGGCGCCGGGACCCCGCCCGGCGGGACGGCGCCCGGCCCCGCGCTATACTCGCCGGCACGGGCGATTAGCTCAGTCGGTCAGAGCGCACGGTTCACATCCGTGAGGTCACTGGTTCGAGCCCAGTATCGCCCACCACACTGACCCCACACGAGGCGGAGGCTGCGGCCGCCGCCTCGTGGTCTGTCAGGAAAGCCGGGTCGAAGACCACGACCAGGCCGCCAAAGGGGTAGTCGTCGCCCGGACCTGAGTCGAGACTCTGCGCCGCCCGGCAGGATTGCGGCCGTGTGTGGGGGCCGCCCTCGCCGCATGTGGTAGCAGCACGAGCTCGAAGAACGGCACCGGATCGCCCCAGTCGGCCCGGAGCGGCCAGCGTGGAGCCGGGGGGCGAGGCTACCGCTCCCGGCCGACGCCCCACCCCGCAAGGAGGAGCCCGGCGAGGGTCGGCGCCCCGACCGCGACGCTCGGCACGATCAGGGAGAACGGAAACCAGAGGCCATCCGGGCCGCTTGTCGCCACGAGGATTGCGACCGAGACTGCAGCCGGCACCACCCACAGCAGGGCGAAGGTCCCGCCGCCGCGACGACCATGCCACAGGAGCCAGGCTGGGGGCAAGGCAAGCAGGCCGCCGATCACCACTGGAAGGCCGGCGGCCATCACGAACCACCAGAGATCACCGGCCGCGTGCCCGCCCTGGGCGAGGGTGGCAGCGTTCGCGGCGATGTAGATTGCCATCGAGCCGGACACGAGCACGCCGACGGCAGCCAGGACGACGGCCGCCACCCGGTCCAGTCGAGTCCGAGTGGCCACCCTGACCGCCCCGCCGTCGCCCCCTGCCTTCTGCGCGTAGGTCGCCGCGGCCACCATGAGCGCGTACCCGGGAGTGAACGCGACCACCCACAGCAGGCCGCTGCGGGAGACGTCGAGGGCCAGGGGCAGCCAGAGGTTCGCGGCGAGGCTGCCAATGAACACCCCGGTCACCCCGCCGATCCAGCCGAGAAGGCGTCGCCGGTCGGCGCTCACGCCGCCGGCGACCAGCCCGGCCCACGGTGCCGTGACGAGGGTCGCCAGGCCGGACCCGAGACTGATCGTCAGGCACCACCAGACGAGCGCCGCGACCGTTCCGACGACAAACGCTGGGAAGAAGGCCCGGCTCCTGAAGTGCGATGCTGCCGACTGTCGCTGCGCGAGTGCCACGTTCCGCCTCCCGTAGGCCGAAGATGCGGTGGCTGGAGGCGAGTACCGGGCCTTCAGTCCCCGAGGCTCGCCCGGAAGAACTCGACGATCCGGCGCTCGTACTCGGCCGGTGCGGCGAAGGCGGCCTGGAGGTGCGGCGCCCAGGGGACGAGCCAGGGCTCGTAGCCGGGGACGAACGTCGCGTGCGCCGCGGCGAGATCCTTCGCGTGATGGACGTCCAGCTCGTCCGCGAGCCCGTGGACGATGGCAAGCGGCCGGGCCCCGATGTTCTCGACCGCGTCCACGGGGCGGCGCGCGGTCAGGTCGTCGTTCGCGATGATCCTCGCCCAGGCAATGACGCCCGGGCGGAGCCAGGTCGGGAAGCCGCTCCCGGCGGCGAGCTCGTCGAACAGGACCCCGAGGTCGGCGAAGGCGCTGTCGGCCCAGGTGGCGGCGATCGCCTGTTCCTCGCCCATCGCGATGATGGCCGAGGACCCGCCAAGCGATTCGCCCATCAGCCCGATTCGGCTCGCCGGGAGACCCTGCGCCGTCTGGAGCCAGTCCCACGCGCCGAGGATGTCGAGGTACTCCTCCGAACTCCAGCCCGACCGACCGTCCTCGATGTCGGAGTCACCCTCGTCGCGCATGTCCATCACGAGGACGGAGAAGCCGTTGCGGGCGAGCATCCCCGCCGGCAGCAGGACGACCGGGTCGTGGCGGCAGCTGTGTATGCCGTGGACGACGATGACCGCCGGCGCGCCGGCCTGCTCGGCCGGGACCCACCAGGCTCGGATCGTCAGCCTCGGCTGGCGCGTGTCGCGGGTCGGGAAGCTGACCTCCTGGTAGGCCGGCATGGCATACGGCTTCGTGGCGAAGCCGCCCGCCGTGAAGTACGAGGAGATGCCCTCCGTGCCGAAGCTCGCCGGCGTGGAGTCCGGGAACCTGCCGTTGCAGTGGGGAGTGGCAGGCGTCAGCAGGTCGTAGCCGTAGTAGCTCGCGCCGGCATACCCGACGACGCCGAGTGCCAGGACGACCCCGAGCCCCACTGCGATCCGTCGACGTCGTGCGCGCATCGCACCCTCCTTGGGGTGTCCCTGGGTCGCCGTCCGGGTGTTCTGTAACCCGGGCGCGCACCCGCGGCGCTGGTGCTCGTGGTAGTGGTCGGTCCAACGCTAGTGCCGGAGCATGGCGCGTGCCAGTCATGGTGCCCCGGGGGTGCCATTCCATGATCTTCCGGACTTGTGGCCCGCGCACGAGGGGACTACGTTCGGATCGTGATTCCGATCCGCTGGCGCGATGTGCTTGCCCTCGCGGTCGCCGTGCTCGTCCTGGCTGCGAGCGCCGTCGCCTGGTTCGCCCACCAGCCCGACCTGGGCTTCGCGATCATCGAGAGCGACGGCAGCTACGTGGTCGGGTCGGTGACACCCGGCAGCCAGGCCGATGCCGAGGGCGTCCGGCCCGGTGCTGCCGTCGTCTCGCTCGACGGGCAGCCCGTCGCGGAGTGGGTTCGGAACTTCACCGACGAAGGGCTGCCGGATCCGCTGCACACGGGCCTGTCGGGGGCAAACGTCGTGGAGGTCGAAACGCCGGGCGGGCCAGTCAGCGTCTACGTCCGTCACCAGGGCTACACGTTCGAGGGGTCGGTCGTCCTCTACCTGCTCGGGGTCCTGGTGCTCCTCGGCGGGGCCTGGTGGATGAAGGGCGGTCGGGCCGGGGCGGGATTGGACGGCATCGCGATCCCGCTCGCGTCCGCGTGTGCCGTCCCATTGCTCGCGGCTCCGCTCCCCGCGTTGGGGGCGGCGCTCGGCGGCACGATGGCTGAAGCCGCCACTGCGCTGGCGACGACCGCGCCCGCGCTGGCATCGCTCCTGCTGGCCGATGCGATCGGCGTGCTCATCGCGTCGCGTCGCTGGCGCATCGCCGCGATTGGGGTCGCTCTCGCCGGGGCAGGGGCAGCGGCCCTGCTCCCACTCCTGCTCCCGCGCACCGGGTTCCAGGGTGATGCGCTGGCTGCCGCCTGGTGGGCGCTGCTCCTCGTGACTCTCGTCCCCATGCTCATCGTCACGTCGCGGAAGCCGCTGCCCGGGACGCCGCTCGCCGGGACAGACAACCCGGGTTCCGTGTGGCTGATGGTCGCCGCCTGCGCACCGGCGCTGGCAATGCTGACCCAGACCGCCAGCGACAGGGACTGGGCTGCCTGGCTCCTCGTCCCGTTCTGTATCGCCCTGCTGGTCGTCGGGCGCGCTGCGGAACGGCGCATTGCCCAGTCGCGGCTGCAGCGGGACCTGGTCGTCACGGTCACCGAGGCGGAGCGCGCTCGCCTGGCCGCCGAGCTCCACGATGTTGCCCTCCAGGAGCTCACGCTCCTCGTCCGCCGTCTCGACGCGAGCGGTGACGAGAGATCGGCGGCGCAGGCTCGCACGGTCTCGGAGCACCTCCGTGACCTCTGTGGGGCGCTACACCTCCCGATCCTCGACGAGCTCGGCGCGGGTCCGGCCCTGGAGTGGCTGGTCCAGCAGGTGTGGACCGCCACCGGCGAGGAGGTCCGGCTCGAGCGAGCCGACGACGCGCGGCCTCCGGCCGGCGTCGAGCTGGCCGTCTTCCGGGTGGCGCAGGAGGCGATCTCGAACGCGGTGAAGCATGGCGGGCCACCGATCGTGGTGCACTACGCAACCAGTCCGTCGGCCGTGAGCCTCTTCGTCGACGATGCCGGGCCCGGGCTCGATGTCGAGCGCGGACCGATCATCCTCCGTCCCGGTCACTACGGCGTTGCGACCATGCAGCAGCGGGCCGAGCAGATCGGAGCCCTGCTGTCGATCCGGGCATGGCCCGGCGGAGGGACGCGCGTGTCTCTGGAATGGAAGGCATCGTGAACGGGGAGCCCACAGGGCGGCCGATCCGCGTGGGTGTCGTCGACGACCATCCTGTCGTCCGCGAGGGGACTGCCGCTCTCCTCGCCGAGACCCCGGGGTTCGTCGTGACCGGGCAGGGTGCGACGGTGGACGAGGCACGGGCACTGGCCCTCTCGGGCGAGACGGATGTCCTGGTCCTCGACGTGCGGCTCGGATCCGACAGCGGCCTCCGCCTCCTGGCAGAGCTGCGGGATTCGGGCGGGGCCGCGGTGGTGCTCCTTACGTCGTTCGGCTACCCGCAGTACGTCGACGCGGCACTCCGCTACGGTGCCTCCGGCTACGTCCTGAAGACGGCGCCCATCAGCGAGCTCGTCGACGCGATCCGCCGGGCGGCCGAGGGCGGGATGTCGTTCTCGGTCCGGCCGGGAGCCGGCACGACCCATCGACCGACGGCCCGCGAGCTCGACGTGGTGCGCCTCGTGATCGAGGGTCGCTCCAACGACGAGATCGGCACCGCCCTGGGCATCGGATCGAAGACCGTGGAGACCCACCTTCATCGGCTGTACGAGCGGTTCGGGGTGGCGTCCCGGACCGAGCTGGCCACCCGCGCTCTGCGCGAGGGGTGGCTGGAGGTTCCGCCGGGCGACTGAGCCCTGATCGGAGGGGTGTCTCATGGCGCGCCGCATCATCGTGGGGGCCATCCTGATCGGCCTTGGCCTTGCCCTGTTCGGATCGCAGGTATCAGCGGATTCCGGGCGGATGGTCGTCGGACTGGCGCTGCTGCTCGTGTGGGGCGGTACCGGCTTGGCCGTCCTTGCCGGTCGGTCATGGGGTCGGCTGGTCGGGCTGGCCTTGTCGGGCGTCGGGGTCGTCGTCGCCACCTGGGAGGCCGGACAAGCGACCACCGGCGCGGATGGCGCGCGGTTCCTTGTCGACGTCTTCTTCGTCGCGCGAGATCCCCACTTCGCATGGATCACCGTGGCCGCGGCATCGTTCGCGTTCGCGATCGTCTCCGCCATCGCCGGTGCGATGCTCGTCCTGCCCTTCGCGCTCCGGCCCGACGACGCGAAGAGCCCGCCAAGCAGCGACCCGCCAGCAATTCCGAGCCGACCGTAGGGTGGGTGGGGTGGGAGTGGACTGAACGCGACGGCTGGCCGACACGGTCCTCCGCCTCGTGCCGCCGAGGCGGGCTGCCCGCGATGTGACGTCAATCGCATGTGACGTTTGTCACACATTACGCTCCATTCGTCTCTAGTCGGTCGGCGCCCGGTGCGGTCAACTTGACGCGATCCTGGAGATCGAGCCAGGGACGCCCTGCGCCTGTGAGGTGGCCCGGTCCGGGGATCCGCAGCCCGACCAGGAGGGCGGCGGCATGTCCGTCATCGAGACCGTCAGGCTCACCAAGCACTACGGATCCCACCGGGGCATCGTCGACGTGGACCTCGCCGTCGAGGAGGGCGAGATCTACGGCTTCCTCGGACCCAACGGGGCCGGGAAGACGACGACGATCCGGCTGCTGCTGGATCTCCTCCGCCCCACCTCCGGTCGCGCGTTCGTGTTCGGGATCGAGACGTCGTCCGATCCGGTCGCCATCCACCGGCGGATCGGCTACCTCCCCGGCGAGTTCGCCCTCTTCGACCGGCTGACGGGCGGCCAGACGATCGAGTACTTCGCCAACCTTCGGGGCGGTGTCGACCCGCTCTACCAGGCCGACCTCGTCGCCCGCTTCGAGCTTGATCCGACCCGTCGCTTCAAGGAGTACAGCAGGGGCAACAAGCAGAAGGTGGGCCTGGTGATCGCCCTCCAGCACCGGCCGGACCTGCTCGTCCTCGACGAGCCGACCTCAGGACTCGACCCGTTGGTCCAGCAGACGTTCTTCGAGCTTCTCCGCGAGACCGTCGCGGAGGGCCGGACCGCGTTCCTCTCGTCGCACATCCTCGGCGAGGTGGAGAAGACGTGCGACCGCGTCGCGATCATCCGGGAGGGCCGGATCGTCACCGTCGACCGCGTCGAGGCGCTCCGCGGCCTGGCACATCACGTCGTCGAGCTCCGCTTCGCGACGCCCGTCCCCGCGGCGGCGTTCACGTCGCTCCCCGGGGTGAGCGACGTGAACGAGATCGACGGCGGCCTGCGGATGCGCGTGACCGGCTCGATGGCGCCCGTCGTCGAGGCCACCGCCGGCCACGGGCTGGTCGATTTCGAGACCCGGGAGCCGAGCCTCGAGCAGACCTTCCTCGCCCAGTACGGCCGCGAGGCCGTCGAGGTGACCAACCATGGCCGTTGAGATCCGGGGCGTGCCGCACGCCGCGGTTGCCAACCGGCCGGTCGCCCTGCGCCACCGCCTCTACGGCTTCGGCTCCATCTACGGCAAGACCCTCCGCGATTCGCGGCTCGGCTTCCTCGTGGTCGCGGGCCTCCTGGGCATCCTCGTCTTCGCGGGCGGCGGGGAGATGACGAGCACCTACGGGACGCTCGACTCCCGCCGGGAGCTCGACGTGCTCTCGGCGACGCTGCCGCCGGTCATGCGCGGCCTGTACGGCAACCCGGTGAACGTGGGCACGATCGGCGGGTTCGTGACGTGGCACTACGGGGCATACCTGACGCTCCTCGCCGGCCTCTGGTCGATCCTCGCCCTGTCCGGCACGCTGGCCGGCGAGGCCCGGCGCGGCAGCCTCGACCTCGTCGCGGCGGCGCCGCTCCCCCGCGCGGTCGTCGCGCTCGAGAAGGTGGCCGGCCACGCCACCGCGCTGGTGGCCGCCGCAGCCGTCATCGCGACCGCGGCCTGGGCGACCGGTGCCGTCTTCGCGACGTTCCCGGGCGACGAGATCGAGCCCGCCGCGGCGGCGGGCTTCGGCGCGGGCATCGCCCTCAAGGCACTGATGGCCGGCTCGGTGGCCTTTGCCCTCGCGGGGTATGTCGGCCGGGGCGCCGCCGCGGGCATCGCCGGGGCGCTCCTCTTCGGGGGCTACGTCGTCACGGGCTACCGCGCCGTCGTCCCCGCGTTCGATGCCGTCGCCGGCCTCAGCTGGCTCGGCTGGACCGCAGACCACGTGCCGCTCGCCGGGCGGTCGGACTGGGGGTCCCTCGGCCTGGTCGCCGTCGCGAGCGCGCTCCTGCTCGGGATCGGCGTCGTGGCGTTCGTTCGCCGCGACATCGCGATCACGGGGACGACCCGGATGCCCGGGCCTGCCGCAGGCGCTGCTCGGCATCGGCGGGCCGGTTCGCCGATCGTTCGGCGAGGTCCTCCCCGTCAGCGTCGCATGGGGCGCCGGCCTCGGGCTCTACGGGCTTCTCATGGCGGCCGCCAGCCGGGCCTTCGTCGACGAGCTGGCGAAGGCACCCAGCCTCCGCGCGATGATCGACACCATGCTCCCGGGCATGGACTGGTCGACGCCCGTGGGGTTTCTCGAGATGCTCTTCGTTGACTTCGGGCTCGTGCTGCTCGGGCTCGCCGCGGCCACGCTCGTGGCGGGGCGGATGGGCGACGAGTCGGCCGGCCGCTTCGAGCTCCTCCTCTCGACCCCGGTCTCGCGGGTCCGCTGGGCCGTCGCCAACGGCATCGGCGCCTGGCTGGGCATCGCGGTCATCATCGCCTTCGTGGCGGCGGCGCTCGCGATCGGCGTGTCGGCGGCGGGTGGCGAGGTCGGCACCCCGCTCGCGGGGACGCTCGTCCTCGCGCTCTACGGGGCCGCGGTGGTCGGGGTCGGCGTCGCCGTCGGCGGCCTCTTCGGGCCGTCCTTCGCGGGGTGGACCGTGGCCGCGCTCGTGATCGGCACCTTCCTCGTCGACATCCTCGGCCCGATGCTGAACCTGCCCGACGTGCTCCAGGACCTGGCGCTCTCCAACCACCTCGGCCAGCCGATGCTCGGCACGTGGGACGTCGGGGGGATCGCCGCCTGCCTCGTGCTCGCCATCGGCGGGCTCCTCATCGGCGCCTGGGGGATGAGCCGGCGGGACATCGGCGCGTGAGGGAGGTCGACGATCCGGCCAGCGGCCTCGAGGGACCGCGACGCTGGCTGCTCCTCATCTACCGGATCAAGGCCGAGTCGTCCGGCCGCCGGACGTACGTCTGGCGGCAGCTCCGCCAGCTCGGCGCCGTCTACCTCCAGCAGGCGGCCGCCGTCGTGCCCGACCGGCCGGAGCTCCGGGCGGAGCTGGATCGGCTGGGCCAGCGGATCCGCGCCACCGGTGGGGAGGCGTCCCTCCTCGAGACCGTGTCGCCCAGCCCGGCCTGGGAGGAGGAGCTGGTCGCCCGGTTCAACGCGGCCCGCGACGCCGAGTACGAGGAGATCCTCGACAGCGTCGAGAGCTTCGAGGACGAGATCCGCCGCGAGACGCGCAAGCGACGGTTCCGGTTCGCGGAGCTCGAGGAGGGCGAGGCCGACTGGGAGAAGCTCCAGCGCTGGTTCGCGCGCCTGGTCGAGCGAGACTTCTTCGGCGCGCCGGGTCGGGCGGGTGCCGAGGAGGCGCTGGCCCGAGGACGGGCGCTGCTCGACGGGTTCACGCAGGAGGTCTATCGAGCCGAGGGGCTCGAGCCGGGCGCTACCGACGGTCGCGCCGGGCGCTGACTCCCGCGTGGCGCCCCGGGATCCCGGGACGGCCGCGATGCGGGTGGCCGCCCGCGCGGGGCCGTCCGCACGCCTCCGCGGTGGCGCACGTACCCTACGGCGCGTGCGGCTCACTCGATCCTCCGACGCGGGCCGGGATGCCTGGCCCTCCTACGCCGCCCTCGCGGTCGTCGGCTATGTCATCTACGGCGTCGGCGCGGCCGCGCCCTACCTGCGGGCGCAGCTCGGGCTCTCGAACGCGCAGGTCGGCCTCCATCCGACGGCGATGGGGATCGGGCTCCTGGTCTCCGGCGCGATCGTCGCCGGCCTGGGCCGGCGGTTCGGCGAGGTGGCCGTTCGTGGGGCGGCGATCGCGGGCCTGGTCGTGGCCGTCGTCGCCCTGGCGCTTGCGCCCGGCCTCGGCGTGACGCTCGCGGCGGCGACGCTCGTCGGCCTCGGGATCGGGACGCTCCTCGGCTACGCCAACGCCATCCTGGCCCGCCCGGGAGGGCGGCAGGCCCGGCTGCGGGTGGCCCGGGCGAACGTCTGGGCGATGACCGCGGCGTTCGCCTGTCCGATCGTCCTCGCGGCGGTGGCCTCCACCGACCTGCCGTGGGGGCTCGGGCTTGCCCCGGCGCTGGTGCTCCTGCTCGCCGTCGGCATCGACCTGCGCGCCGGCCCCCGGCTCGACGTGGCGTCGGGGACGGCGGCCCCGGGCCGCCTGCCGGCGGCGTACTGGCTCGCCTGGGGCTTCCTCGTCGCGGCGGTCGCCCTGGAGTTCTCGATCGTCTTCTGGGGCTCGACGCTCGTCGCCGAGCGCACCGGCGCCGACATGGCCGTGGCGACCCTGCTCGGCGGGATGTTCCTGGGCGGGATGTTCGTCGGGCGGCTGGCCCAGAGCCTGGGGCTCGGGACCGGCGGTGACCTCCGGCGGCCGGCGGCGGCGGGTGTCGGGCTCGCCGTCGTCGGGGCTGCGATCGCGTGGGCCTCGCCGATCCCGACCCTCTCCGGCGGGGCGCTCTTCCTGGCCGGGCTCGGCGTGGCGGGCCTCTATCCGCTGGGGGTCGCCGCGGCGCTGGCCGCGGCGCCGGGGCAGCTGACGCTCGCCGGGACGCGCGTGACGCTGGCCTCGGGGGCGGCGATCATCGCGGCGCCGTTCGCGCTCGGGGTGGTGGCCGATGCGACCGGCGTCCTCGTGGGGTGGGGGATCGTGATCGGCGTTGCCGGCGTCGCGCTCGCCCTCGCCGCCGCCCTGCCGATGCACCCGCAGCGCGGCTCGTAGCGGCCCGGCACCCAGCGACATGGCGCGCAGCCACCGGCGGACGCTCGGCGGCCCCGGTTCGCCGGTCAGTCCTCCAGGGGCACCACGACCAGGTACTTTCCGTCGCGGCCGACGTACGGCCCGGAGCCGAGCTTCCAGGGGCGGATGTTGGCCTTGAGGTCGGCCGCGTCTCGCGGCGCGTTGGGCTTCTCCGAGCGCGGCCAGCGCGTGGAGACCCACGGGTACCACGGGTCCAGGACGTAGGCCTTCGTCACCGTGAACTTCGTCGTGCGGGCCGGGTCGGCGGTCGCCGTGAAGCCCGTCATGACCCAGGAGTGGACGCCGCCCCAGGCGAGGATCCCGACCGGCCGGCGCGTCGCCCGCAGGGCAACGGCGGCGGCGTTGATCGCCTGGCCGCGCGTGTCGTAGACCCGGAGCTCGTAGGGGTAGCCCTTCTCCGCCAGCGCGGCCGCCCAGCCGCCGGGCCCGGTCCCGCCGTTGTGCGAGTCCTCCCGGGTCGTGAGCTTCACGATCCGCCGGTAGAGCGCGCGCTGCGTCTTCGCCGAGACGTCCGGCGCGCGGCCGTCCTCCACCGCCCGGATGACGTTGAGCATGTTCTGCGCGGCCGCCGCGACGCACGCCTCCTTGTCCACCTGGTGGACGAAGACGCCCTTCCGGTACAGGTTCATCGTGAAGGGGCCGGCCGCGGGCACCGGCGAGGGGCTCGCGGCGGGCGTCGGCTCGGGGCTCGGCGAGGGCTCGCCGCTCGGCGCGGTCTCCGGGTCGGGCGTCGTCTCTGCGTCCGGCGTCGCCGGCGGTGGTGCGATCGGCCCGGCCGACGAGCGCCCGGAGGGCGCCGGGGTGGATCCGGCGGGCGTGGCCGTCGGGCCGGCACCCGGAAGGTGGCGTGCCAGCCAGGGGACCCCGCCGCCGGCCGCCAGCAGGGTGGCCGCCAGGGCGAGGCCGAGGGCGGCCAGCCCGACGGCGAACAGCGTGTCGCCCGCGGTCGCGGCGGGCCGCGGCGGGCCGCGGCGGGCCGGCGGTCGAGGCTGGGCGTTCATCCTGCGGGAAGACGAGAAGCTGGCGGTGGGCGTGACGGGGCGTCGGCGCATCGTAGCCCGGCAGGACGGCGCCGCGGAGCCCGCCGCGTGCCGCCGCGCGACGCAGAGCCGCGGGCCCGGACGAGCCGGCCCTCAACCGTTGGGCGGGTCAGCCGGCCCCGCTCTCGCGGGCGATCCGGCGCAGGACCGCCGGGAGGATGCCGCCGTGACGGTAGTGGTCGACCTCGATCGGGCCGTCGAGGCGGCACTCCACGACGAAGCGGCGCTGACCCCCGCCGTCGGCCGGGTCGGCGGTGGCGACGACCTCCAGGTGCGCCCGCGGCGCCAGCGCCTCGGCGAGTCCCTCGATCGAATACGTCTCGCGGCCGGTCAGGCCCAGCGACGCGGCGCTCTCGCCGGCGAGGAACTGGAGCGGCAGGACGCCCATGCCCACCAGGTTGGAGCGATGGATGCGCTCGAAGGTCTCGGCGATCACCGCGCGGATCCCGAGGAGACGGGTTCCCTTGGCCGCCCAGTCGCGCGAGGAGCCCGAGCCGTACTCGCGGCCGGCCAGGACGATCGTCGGCACCCCGGCGTCCGTATACGCCATCGCGACGTCGTAGAGGAACGCCTCCTCGCCGCCGGGCAGGATCCGGGTGTAGGGCCCTTCCTTGCCTTCCACGAGGCGGTTGCGGAGGCGGATGTTGCCGAAGGTGCCGCGCATCATCACCTCGTGGTGACCCCGCCGGGAGCCGTACGAGTTGAAGTCGACGGGCGTCACCCCCTGCGCCTGCAGCCACCGGCCGGCCGGCGACCACGCGGGGATCGAGCCCGCCGGCGAGATATGGTCGGTGGTCACCGAATCGCCGAGCCAGGCCAGGACGCGGGCGCCCGCGATGTCGCTCACCGGGGGCGGCTCGAGGCCCATCCCGGTGAAGAATGGTGGGTCTGCGACGTACGTCGAGGCCGGGTCCCAGGCGTAGCGGTCGCCCTCCGGGACCGGGAGGGCGCGCCAGCGTTCGTCGCCCTCGAAGACGGAGGCGTACGTCGCCCGGAAGAGCTCCCCGTCGACGGCGCCGGCGATCGCGTCGCGGATCTCCTCCGGCGACGGCCACAGGTCGGCGAGGAAGACCGGCCGGCCGCTGTCGTCGATCCCCAACGGCTCGCGGGTCAGGTCGAGGTCGATCCTGCCGGCGAGGGCGAAGGCCACGACGAGCGGCGGCGATGCCAGGTAGCTGGCGCGCGCCAGCGGGTGGATGCGGCCCTCGAAGTTGCGGTTGCCCGACAGGACCGCCGTCGCGACGAGTCCCTCTCTCTCGATCTGGCTTGCCACCGCCTCGTCGAGCGGCCCCGAGTTGCCGATGCAGGTGGTGCAGCCGTACCCGGCGAGGCTGAACCCGAGCGTCGCCAGCGGGCCGGTCAGGCCGGCCCGCTCCAGGTAGGCGGTGACGGCCTTCGACCCCGGGGCGAGCGAGGTCTTGACGGTCGACGGCACCCGCATGCCACGGGCGACGGCGTTCCGGGCCAGGATCCCGGCGCCCACCATCACCGTGGGGTTGGAGGTGTTCGTGCACGAGGTGATCGCGGCGATCACGACCGACCCGTTCCGGACGTCACCCGCCGCGGCCGGTGCCTCCGACGACGGCAGCAGCCCCGGATAGGCAGCCTCGAAGCTCGACCGGGTCGCCGGCAGCGGGACCCGGTCCTGCGGTCGGCGCGGACCGGCGAGGCTGGGCTCGACGGTCGCCAGGTCGAGCTCGACGACGTCGTCGAAGTCCGGGCCGGCGCCCGGCGCCCGCCAGAGTCCCTGCTCCTTCGCGTAGCGCTCGACGAGCGCGACGAGCTCCGGCGAGCGACCCGTGAGGCGCAGGTACGCCAGGGTCTCCGCGTCGACCGGGAAGAGCGTGGCCGTCGCCCCGAACTCGGGGCTCATGTTGCTGATGGTGGCCCGGTCGGGCAGGGCCAGGCCCGCGAGGCCGTCGCCGGCGAACTCGACGAACGAGCCGACGACGCCGAGGCCACGGAGGCGCTCCGTCACGACGAGGACCAGGTCCGTGGCGGTGGCGCCGCGCGGCAGCTGCCCCTCGAGACGGACCCCCACGACGCGCGGCATCGGCAGGTACAGCGGCTGGCCCAGGAGGACGGCCTCGGCCTCGATCCCGCCGACGCCGTAGCCGAGGACGCCGAGGCCGTTGACCATCGTCGTGTGCGAATCGGTGCCGACCAGCGTGTCGGGGAAGGCGAGGGGGCTGCCGTCGACGTCGGCCGTCGCGACCACGGTGGCCAGGTACTCCAGGTTGACCTGGTGGACGATGCCGGTGCCGGGCGGCACGACGCGCAGGCCGTGGAACGCCCGCTGGGCCCAGCGCAGGAGCTGGTAGCGCTCGCCGTTGCGCTCGTACTCGCGGCCCACGTTGAAGGCGAACGCGTCGGCCGTTCCGTAGTGGTCCACCTGGACCGAGTGGTCGATGACGAGGTCCGCCGGGACCAGGGGGTTGACGCGCGCCGGGTCGCCGCCCAGCGTGGCCATGGCGTCGCGCATCGCCGCCAGGTCGACCACGGCCGGAACGCCCGTGAAGTCCTGGAGGATGACCCGGGCCGGCATGAACGGGATCTCGACCTGCACGGCCGACGCCGGCCGCCAGCCGGCGAGCGCGCGCACGTCGGACTCGGTGGCGATCCCGCCGCCGGCGTGGCGCAGCACGTTCTCGAGCAGGATCTTCACGGTCACCGGCATCCGGTCGAGCAACGCGCCGCCGCCCAGCGCCGCCAGGAGGTAGGCGTCGGGGAGGCCGGGGCCGAGGCCGGCTCGGGCGCCGAACGGATCGCGGGTCGACACGGATGGTCCTCGCTTGCTCGGGGCGGCGCACGAGCCGCCGGTGGCGCTACGCTGTCGATCCAAGAGTAGCGTGGAGAGCGAGATGCGATCCTGGCGCAGGGAGCCGACGCCGCCGCCCCCGGGCGACCCCGCGACGATGGAGGAGCTCCGCCGACGGATGTCTGCCGGCGACGGGCCCCTCCCGCCGGGGGCCCATCGCCACGGCGACGAGGTCCACTGGGAGGCCCATACGCACCCGCACGTCGGCCCGGCCGACGACGGCCGGCCGGTGATCGGGATCATCGGCGCCGGAGCCGTCGGGACGGCGCTCGGGGTCGCCCTCTCGCGGGCCGGCTGGCAGGTCGGCGCCGTCGCCTCGCGCGACGCGGGGCGCCGCGAACGCTTCCGGGCGCTCCTCCCCGGGGTGCGAGCGTTCCCGGAGGCGGCCGCCGTCCTCGACGAGTGTCACCTGGCGCTCGTCGCCGTCCCCGACGACGCACTGCCGGGCCTGGCGGCAACGCTCCACCTCTACTCCGGGCAGGCGATCGTCCACACGAGCGGACTCCACGGCGCCGACGTGCTGGCCCCGGCGCTCGCCGCCGGCACGAGCGCCGGCTCGTTCCATCCGCTGGTCGCCTTTGCCGACCTGGAGCGGGCGCTGGCGGCGCTGCCGGGCGCCACGGTGGCGATCGAGGGCGACGAGGCGCTCCTGGACCTGCTGGCCGAGATGGCCTCGTCGCTCGGCGCGGTCCCCGTGCGCCTCGCCCCGGGCTCCAAGGCCGCGTACCACGCCGCGGCCGTCCTGGCCGCCGGTGGCTTGACGGCGCTGCTCGACGTGGTTGCCGCGGTCGCCGCCCCGACGGGCCTCGACGAAGCCGGGACGCTCGCCGTCTACGGGCCCCTCGCGTCACAGGCGCTGGCCAACGCCGCCGCGCTGGGGATCGGCGCAGCGCTCACCGGGCCGGTCGTCCGGGGCGACGCGGGCACGATCGCGGCCCACCTCGCCGCGGTGTCGGGCGCGGGGGACGAGGCGCTCGCCGTCTACCGCGCGCTGGGCCTTCGCCAGGTCGCCATCGCCGAGTCCCGGCGCGGCCTCGCACCGGAAGCCGCGGTACGGTTGCGCGCGGCGTTCACAAGGTTGGCCTGACGCGGTACGATCTTCCCATGCAGCGCAGCATCGCCTCGCGCTACGCGGCTCGACCGACGGCGCACTTCGCGACCGTCGTCCCGCGAGCCCGCGAGCCCCGCCTCGGCCTCGATCGCCACGTCCGCTTCCGGACCGCGGCGGACCGACCGACCCTGCTCCGGCGACCGGAGATCGGGCCGGTCGCGCTCCTGCGGGCGGACTGGCGGGCCGTGACCCCCACGCGGACACCGCACGCGCCTGCGGCGCTGGTCGGGCCCGGGGCGCCGGTCCGCTGGGCGAAGCTGGGTGCACGCGCTGCCGGCCGTCGGCCGCGTGCGGCGACGGCGCCGTGGCGCGGCTGAAGCGTGCCACGGCCACCTCGGCCGGCGGGATCGTCATCCAGTCCATCGACGGCATCCCGCATCTCGTCGCGGGTCGCCGGCGGCGCTATCGCGACGGGGTCACCTGGACGCTGCCGAAGGGGACGCCCAACCCCGACGAAACCCTCGAGGAGACCGCGCTACGCGAGGTCACCGAGGAGACCGGGCTCCAGGTGCGCCTCCTGGCGCCGCTCGACGCGATCGAGTATTGGTTCATCCAGGGCGGGGCGCGCATCCACAAGACCGTCCATTACTGGCTGATGGAGCCCATCGGCGGCGACCTGGACGGCCACGACCACGAGTTCGACGAGGTGCGCTGGGTCCCCGTCGGCGAGGCGCCGGACCTCCTCACCTTCGACACCGAGCGGGCGCTCGTCGAGCGCGCGACCCGCGCGGCCGCGGCCCGCGTGGAAGGGCAAGCCTGAGCAGGGAGGGCCGTCGATGACGGACGAACCGCGCTCCACGCCGCTCGCCGAGCGCCACGACGCGCTCGGGGCCCGGATGGTCGACTTCGCCGGCTGGCGGATGCCGATCCAGTACACGGGCATCATCGAGGAGCACCGCGCCGTCCGCACGCGGGCCGGCCTCTTCGACCTGTGCCACATGGGCGAGCTGTTCGTGGACGGCCCGGACGCCGGCGACGCGCTGGCCCACGCCGTCACCACCGATCCGCGCTCCCTCGCCGTCGGCCGGGCCCACTACTCGATGATCTGCGCGCCCGACGGCGGCATCCTCGATGACCTGATCATCTACCGGCTGGCGGCCGACCGGTTCCTCGTGGTCGCGAACGCCTCGAACGCCACGACGGTCTCCGACGCGCTCGCGGAGCGTTTCGCGGGCCGCCGCGCGGTCCTCGACGACCGCTCGCTGGCGACCGCCCTGATCGCGATCCAGGGGCCGGCCGCGCGCGGCATCCTCGCCCCGCTGGCCTCCCTCGACCTGGACCAGGCCCGCTACTACGGGATCGGGGAGGGGACCGTGGCTGGTGTCCCCGCGCTTGTCGCCCGGACGGGCTACACGGGCGAGGACGGCTTCGAGGTCTTCGTCGACGCCGCCGCCGGGACGACGATCTGGGACGTCCTCTTCGAGGCCGGCCGGGGCGCGGGCCTTGCGCCGATCGGCCTCGGCGCGCGCGACACGCTGCGTCTCGAGGCGGGCATGCCCCTCTACGGCAACGAGCTCGATCGCAAGACGACCCCCTTCGACGCCGGCCTGGGCCGCGTCGTGAAGCTCGCCAAGGAGGGCGGCTTCGTCGGCGGCGACGCCCTGGCGAAGGCCGCCGAGGCAGGCCCGCGCAAGCAGCTCGTGGGGCTCGTCGTACGGGGCCGGGGCATCGCCCGCCACGGTCACGCCGTCTGGTCCGGCGCGCGGGCGACCGGGATCGTGACCTCCGGCACGATGTCGCCGACCCTGGGGGTCCCGATCGCGATGGCCTACGTCGCACCGGGGGACGCGGCGCCCGGTACGATGCTCGACGTGGAGATCCGTGACGCGCGGGCGGCCGCCGAGGTCGTCCCGCTGCCGTTCTACAGCCGGCCCCGCTGACCAGGACGATGGCCGGCTGCTGCCGGCCCGGAGAGTGCCCGGCGGCGCGCCGGGCAGACGAGAGGAGCGCCGCATGATCCCGGCCGACCTGCGCTACACCAAGGAGCACGAGTGGGTCCGCATCGAGGGCGACGTGGCCACCGTCGGGATCACCGCCCACGCCGCCGACCAGCTGGGGGACATCGTCTTCGTCGAGCTGCCGGAGCCCGGGGCGGCGCTGGCCCAGTTCGCGACCTTCGGCGTCGTCGAGTCGGTCAAGGCCGTGAGCGACCTGTTCGCGCCGGTCGGCGGCGAGGTGGTGGAGGCGAACGGCAGCCTGGCGTCGGGTCCCGAGGTCGTCAACAGCGATCCGTACGGCGCCGGCTGGATGCTCCGGATCCGCCTCGCCGACCCGGCCGAGGCGGCCGCGCTCCTCGACCCGGCCGCCTACGAGGCGCTGGTCGCGGAGGCCTGACATGGCGTACGGACCGCACACCGCCGGCGAGCGCTCGCGGATGCTCGACGCGCTCGGGATCGCGTCCGTGGATGCCCTCTTCGAGGTCATCCCGGAGGCCGTGCGGGCGACCCGGCTCGACCTGCCCCCGGCGCTCACCGAGCTCGAGCTGATGGACCACCTGCGCGACCTTGCCGGCCGCAACCGGCCCGAGCTCACGAGCTTCCTGGGCGCGGGGGTCTACCGCCACCACCTGCCGCCGGTCGTGGACCAGCTGCTCCTCCGCGGCGAGCTCTATACGGCGTACACGCCGTACCAGCCCGAGATCAGCCAGGGCACCCTCCAGACGATCTACGAGTACCAGTCGCTCATGGCCGAGCTCACGGGCATGGACGTCGTCTCGGCGTCGCATTACGACGGTGCCGCGGCGACCGCCGAGGCCGCCCTGATGACCTGCCGGGCCACGAAGCGCGACCACGTGCTCGTGTCGCGGAGCGTCCACCCGCACGGCCGGGCGACGCTGGAGACGTACTTCGCCGGTGCGAACCTGACGTTCGCCGAGGTGCCCCTCCTGGCCGACGGCCCGGCCGCGGGGACCACCGACCTGGCGGCCCTCGAGGCCCTGCTGGCCGACCCGGCCCGCCCGGTCGCCGGCGTCGTCGCCGCCCAGCCGTCGGTCCTGGGGCTCCTGGAGCCGATGGCGGAGATCGGCCGCCTGGCCCATGCCGCGGGCGCCCTCTTCGTGGCGGTCGTCGAGCCGGTGAGCCTGGCGGTCCTCGCGCCCCCGGCGGCCTACGGCGCCGACATCACCGCCGGCGACGGTCAGCCCCTCGGCATGCCGCCGTCGTACGGCGGCCCGTACCTGGGCATTCTGGCCTGCCGTGAGCCTCTCATCCGGCAGATCCCGGGCCGCCTCATCGGGATGACCGCCGACATCGAGGGGCGGCGGGCGTACGTGATGACCCTGCGCGCCCGCGAGCAGGACATCCGGCGCGAGCGCGCGGCGTCCAACATCTGCACGAACCAGGCCCTGTGCGCCCTCGCCGCGTCGATCTACCTCGCGGCGCTGGGGCCTGACGGGCTGCACGACGTCGCGGCCACCGGCGCGGCCCGCGCCGTGGAGCTCGAGGCGGCCCTCGCGGCCGCCGGCGCGCCGCGGCTGCACCCGGGGCCGTACCTGTCCGAGTTCGCGGTCCGGGTGTCCGATGCGGCGGCGGTCCACCGTCGCCTGCTGGCCCGGGGCATCCTGGCGGGCGTCCCGCTGGCCCAGCTCGAGCCGGGCGATCCTGCCCTCGCCGACGGCCTGCTGGTGTGCGCCACGGAGGTCACCACGCCGGCGGAGATCGCCCGGTTCGGGGCGGCCCTCGCCGCGGAGCTCGCCCCGGTCGCGGAGGCCGTCCGATGAGCGTCACCGGCAATCCCCTGCAGCCCACGCTCTTCGAGCTGAGCCGGCCCGGCCGCGGTGCCGGGACGCGCCTCCCCGCGGCGCCCGCCGGTGCCCTCGACCGGCTCCCGGCGTCGGCCCGCCGGCCGGCCCCGCCGGCCCTCCCCGAGCTCAACGAGGCGACGCTCGTCCGCCACTACGTCAACCTCAGCCAGCTCAACTGGTCGGTGGACACGGGCTTCTACCCGCTGGGCTCGTGCACGATGAAGTACAACCCGAAGGTGAACGAGTGGGCGGCCCGCCTGCCCGGCTTCGCCGACCTTCACCCGCTGGCGCCGGACGAGACGGCCCAGGGCACCCTCGAGCTCCTGTGGTCCCTCGCGCAGCAGCTCGCCGAGATCGGCGGGATGGACGCGGTGACGCTCCAGCCGGCGGCCGGGGCCCACGGCGAGCTGACGGGCATCCTGACGATCCGGGCCTACCATCGGGCCCGCGGCGACCACGCCCGCACCGACGTGCTCGTGCCCGACTCGGCCCACGGGACGAACCCGGCAACCGCCTCGATGGCCGGCTTCCGGACGGTCAACATCCCGTCGGCGGCCGACGGCGGCGTCGACCTCGAGGCGTTCCGCGCCGCGCTCGGCCCGACGACGGCGGCGGTCATGCTCACGAACCCCTCCACCGTCGGGCTCTTCGAGAGCCGCGTCGTCGAGCTCCTGGAGATGGTCCACGCCGCGGGCGCCCTGGCGTACATGGACGGGGCGAACCTCAACGCGATGCTCGGCCACTTCCGGCCGGGCGCCGCCGGCTTCGACGCCATGCACTTCAACGTCCACAAGACGTTCTCGACACCCCACGGCGGCGGGGGCCCCGGCGCCGGCCCCGTCGGCGTTCGCTCGCACCTCGTGCCGTACCTGCCGGAGCCGCTCGTCCTGCGCCAGCCGGACGGCTCGTTCCGCCTGGAGCGGACCGGGGAGCGCCCGGCGAGCATCGGCCGGATGCGCAGCTTCGCCGGGAACGTCGGGATCCTCGTCCGCGCCTACGCCTACCTCCGGGCCCACGGCCCCGACGGCCTCCGGGAGGTCAGCGAGGACGCCGTCCTCGCCGCGAACTACCTCAAGCACCGGCTCACCGGTCCCTACGTCGTCCCCTTCGAACGGCCCTGCATGCACGAGTTCGTGGCGAGCGCCGCGGAGATCAAGGCCGCCACCGGGGTACGCACGCTCGACATCGCGAAACGGCTCATCGACAAGGGCTACCACCCGCCGACGATCTACTTCCCCCTGACCGTCGAGGAAGCGATGCTGATCGAGCCGACCGAGACCGAGAGCCTCGAGACGCTCGACGCCTTCGCCGAGGCGATGCTGGAGATCGCCGTGGAGGCCCGGGAGACCCCCGAGCTGGTCAGGGAGGCTCCCCACACGGCGCCCCTCCGGCGCCTCGACGAGGCCACCGCGGCCCGCCAGCCGAACCTGCGCTGGCGGACGCCGCCCCCGCCCGAGTGAACCCGGGGGGGCGACCCGGCGTATTCTCGACAGGGAGGCCCGGCGCGGGCCCCCGACAGCCCGTGCCCGAGCGGCAGGAGGCGAGCATCACGAGCGAGCAGGCGGCGCGGCAGCTCGACCCCGAGGAGGAGATCCTGCTGCGCCGCATCCGCGCGGACGACCTCGACGCCTTCGAGGCGTTCTTCACGCGCTACCGGGGTCCGGTCTTCGCCACGGCGTATGCCGTTCTCGGCGACCGGCACGCCGCCGAGGAGGTCCTCCAGGACACCTTCGCGAAGGCCTACGAGTGGCGTTGCCGCCTGCACCCGGACGCGTCGCCGCTGCCGTGGCTGCATCGCGTGGCGCTCAACTACTCGTACACCCGCCTGGGGCGACGGCGCCTCCCGTGGGAGCCGATCAGCGAGGCCGTGGCACGGCTCGTCCGTGATCGCGCGGCCGGCCCCGCCGACAGCGCGGAGCGCGAGGAGCTGCGGGCCATCGTCCGCGACGGGATCGCGGCGCTGCCGCCCAAGCACCGCGGCGTCATCGTCCTGTTCTACCTGCACGGGCGGAGCATCAACGAGACGGCCGAGATCCTGGGGATCCGGCCGGGCACCGTGAAGTCCCGCCTGCACTTCGGGCTTCGCTCGCTGCGCGCGCGGCTCGAGGACGATCGACGGTTCGGCGGCGCGTACGGGCCGGTCGCCGCGTCGCCGGCCGGGGTCCCGGCGGAGCCCGAGCCGTGATGGGGCTCCTGGCACGCCGTCCCTGCCGGGCCCACCGGGTGGCGCTGGTGGAGTTCGCCAGCCACCGCGCGGGGGGGCCGGACGTGCGGCGGGCCCTCGACCACGTCGACCGCTGCCGGGCCTGCGAGGAGGAGCTCGCGACCACCACGCTCGTGCTGCACGCGCTGCGGCGCCTCCACGAGGAGACGGAGCGCGCCGAGCCCGCGAGCGACAGCTGGGTGCGCCTCCGGAACCGGCTCGCCGCGGCTCGCCGCGAGCCGTCGCGCCTGCTCTCCGGCCTGCCGGGCGTCGTCGCCGCCTTCGGCCTGTGCGCGGCCCTGATCGGGCCCGGCGCGATCAGCGGCGGCGGGCCGGCCGGCGTGTACAACGAGGCGCCGCGGGGCGCGGCCCCGCCATACCTCCAGTTCGAGCGGAGCCGCGAGCGCGCCCTGGACGAGGGGCTCCTCCCGGTCGGGCCGGAGCCCGCGCTCCCGTACACCGGGGTCCGGATCGCCCCGCCGCCGATCACGGCGGACCTGCCCCTCTCGATGCGTCGAGGGGTCGTGTGGATCGAGGAAGTCGTCGCGCCGATCCCGTTCGCCACGGCTGCGGGCCCGGACGGCGGCGCCGTGCAGCGCCAGGCCGGCAGGAGGTGAGCGCGAGGCGATCCTGACGCAGGGTCCCGGGGTGGGCGCCGCCCGCCACGCAACCCGGGTGCACGATTGACGCACGACGACGGCCGCGACCTATAATGCGCGGCAGTCTGCGGGCCGCTCGCGGCATGTTCTGCGCGCCTGCGCGCAGGGCCCGACGAGGCGGCCTTCCAGCGAGGAGAGGGTCGGGCGCGGAGGAGCGTCCGACCTCATGAACAGGAGGAACTCGATGAGCTTGAGACGGCGTAGTCTCGGCCTGCTAGGGGCGCTCGCGATCGGCGTAGCGGCCTGCGGCGGCTCCGCGTCGCCCAGTCCCGCCCCCGCCACACCGGCTCCCGGCGAGTCGGCCGCCCCGTCCGAGGCTCCGGCTGCCTCGGCCGACTTCGCGTTCGGCCTCGACGGCGAGCCGACCTACTTCTCGTACGCCTACACGGACCTCCCGACGAGCTGGGTCGTCGGGCTCCTGTACGACGGTCTCTACACGATCAACAACAAGCTCGAGTCGGTCCCGAGTCTCGCCGCGGACTACGCCGAGACGAGCGAGGACGGCCTGACCTGGACGCTCAAGCTGAAGCCGGGCGTCAAGTTCCACGACGGCACCGAGCTCAAGGCCTCGGACGTCGTGTTCAGCTACAAGCTCGGCATGTCGCCGAACTGCACGTACATCCCGGACGGCTGCTCCAGCATCCAGGACAACATCGCGTCCGTCGAGGCCGTCGATGACGCCACGATCACGTTCGTCCTGAAGCAGAAGTTCGCGCCGTTCGCGGTCACCGGCCTGAGCGTCCTCATCGTCCCCGAGAAGGCGATCCGCGACAGCTTCGGCCGCCTGCAGGCCTCCACCGGCGCCGTCGACCCGGCCGAGGTGAAGGCCCTCTTCGACAAGATCGACGCGGCCACGACCGCCGAGGCCTGCGGCGGCGAGACCCCGCCGGCCGAGTGCGACTACGCCACGTACGTCACCGACATGGAGGCCCTCCTCACCAAGGCCGGCATCCAGCTGCCCGACAAGGCGCAGTTCGTCGCCGACGACGGCTCCACGGACCTCTCCGCCTACGGCGCGGCGCTGTTCGAGCAGCTCCGCGACCTCAACACCACCCTTGCCGCCACCGACATCGACCAGATCGCGGCCGCGTTCCGGATCCTCGACTTCCAGCGCGCCCCGATCGGCACGGGCCCCTACAAGCTCGTCAAGTACACCACCGCCCAGAGCGTGGAGCTCGCCCGCAACGACGACTACTTCGGCGGCCCCGAGGGCGCCAAGGTCGGCCCGGCGAAGGTGTTCATCCCGATCATCAAGGACGCCGCGGCGGCGTCGGCCGCCCTCCAGAAGGGCGACATCAACTGGCAGACCGAGGTGACCTCGGACGCCCTCGCGGCGCTCAAGGCCGACCCGAACCTGCAGGTTGCCGAGTACGCCGACTTCGGCTACTACTTCATCGCCTTCAACCTCCGCCCGGGTCGCCTCTACAGCGACATCAACCTCCGCAAGGCGTTCTCGATGTGCGTCGATCACGATGCGACCGTCGCGGCGGCGACCGACAACCGGGGGGTGCCGGTCCAGGCCAACACCCCGCCCGCATCGTGGGCCTTCAACCCGAACGTCACGCCGTACACCCTCGACGTCGAGGGTGCCAAGAAGCTCATCGAGAGCTCCGGCTGGACGCTCGGCAGTGACGGCATCTATGCCAAGGACGGCAAGCGCCTCGCGTCCGAGATGTACGTGCGGGCCGGCCGGCCGCAGCGCGTCGCCTTCGGCCAGCTCGCGGCCGACCAGCTCAAGAAGTGCGGCATCGAGCTGACCCCGAAGGAAGGCGACTTCGCGACCGTCCTCCTGCCGCTCCTCAGCTACCCGAACGACTTCGACACCTACCTCGGCGGCTGGTCGACCTCGATCGACCCCGACGACTTCTCGATCTTCCATTCGTCCAAGTGCGTGACGAAGGAGAACCCGGACGACAACAACTTCGTCTGCTGGCAGAACGCTGAGGCCGACAAGCTCCTCGAGGACGGCCGCCAGGAGCTCGACCAGGCGAAGCGCAAGGACATCTACGGCAAGTTCCAGCAGATCGCCCATGACGACCTGCCCTACTACTTCGCGTGGTCCGACGTGGCGAACGCGGCGATCACGAAGTCCGTGACGTCGACGACGAGCGGCATCGACCTCGCGAGCCCGCTGTACTACTGGAACAACAACAGCTGGGTCGTCGCGGCCCAGTGACCTCGGCGCCACCCGCGTCGCACTGAACCAGCACGGCCGGCGGCGGCCTCGAGGCCGCCGCCGGCCGGCTGTTGTCCCGGAAGGATCGATGAACCGTCTGAACGCCGACCACGCCGACGGCCGGCCCCTGCCGTCCCCTGCTCGAGGCTGAGCCATGGCCCGCTACGTCGTTCGCCGGCTGATCCAGGCGATCCCGATCATCATCGGGATCAGCGTCATCGCGTTCTTCATCGTCTACTCGGCACCGGGCGACCCGTTCGACCGGTTCCGCTCCAACAAGGTGTCGCCCGAGGTCATCGAGAACCTGCGCCGCGTCTACGGCCTGGACCAGCCGCTGCCGGTCCAGTTCTTCAAGTGGTTCACCACGTTCTGGACGTTCCCCTGGGACAACACGGCGTGGGGCTTCTCGATCACGGACGGCCTGCCGGTCCGCGACAAGATCTTCGAGCGCATCCCGAGCACGCTCCAGCTGATGGGGACGTCGCTCATCCTCACGATCATCATCGCGATCCCGGTCGGGATCCTGGGCGCCGTGCGGCAGTACAGCCTCGCCGACAAGACGATCGCCGTGGTCACGACGATCGGCTACGCCCTCCCGACCTTCTGGCTCGGCATCATCCTGCGCCAGATCTTCGCCCAGCAGCTCGACCTCTTCCCGCTCTTCGGGAAGCAGTCGTTCGGCAAGGAGGGCGACGTGCTGGACCTCCTGTGGCACCTCTTCTTGCCCGCCCTGACGATCACCATCGTCGGCGTCGCGGGCTGGAGCCGCTACATGCGGGCCTCCATGCTGGAGGTGCTGCGCGCGGACTACATTCGCACGGCGAAGGCCAAGGGCCTCGCCTCGTCGCGGGTCATCTTCAAGCACGCCCTCCGCAACGCGCTCATCCCGATCGTGACCCTGCTCGGGCTCACGATCCCGACGCTGCTCGCCGGGGCGGCGATCACCGAGGCGGTCTTCTCGTGGCCCGGCCTCGGGTTCCTCGGCGTCTCGGCGGTGCAGGAACGTGACTATCCGGTCGTGCTCGCGTTCACGATGATCGGCGGCGCGATGGTCATCGTCGGCAACCTGCTGGCCGACGTCCTCTACGCGGTCGTCGACCCGCGGATCAAGTACTAGGGGCGCGACGATGGAAGGCACGCAGATCACCGAGCTTCCCGGCGGCGCAGCCCCCGCGGTCGACGAGGTCGACCTCACGCCGGTCCGGACCTACTGGCAGCTGGTCCGCCAGCGCTTCGTGCGCCACCGCCTGGCCGTCATCGCCTTCTTCCTGATGGCGATCCTGATCGCCATGGCGGTGCTGATCCCGGTCATCTCCGGCGATGCCTGGAAGGAGACCTCGCTCGAACGGATCAACCAGCCGCCGACGCTCACGGCCCCCCTGGGCTACGACAACCTGGGCATCAACACCTTCGTGCGCCTGATGAAGGGACTCCAGACCTCGCTCTTCATCGGCTTCTCGGCGGTCGTCGTCATCGTCCTGATCGGCGTGACGGTCGGGGCCATGGCGGGCTACTTCGGCGGCTGGGCGGACAACGCCCTGATGCGCTTCGTGGACATCGTGCTGTCGATCCCGACGTTCTTCCTGATCCTGATGCTGGTCGCCTTCTGGGGCACCGGCAACGCCTGGGTGATCATCATCGCCATCGGCTTGACGGGCTGGACGACCGCCGCGCGGCTCGTCCGGGCGGAGTTCCTGTCGCTGCGCGAAGCCGACTTCGTCCAGGCGGCCAAGGCGCTCGGTGCCGGCGACCGCCGCATCGTGGTGCGTCACATGATCCCGTCGGCGATGGCTCCGGTCGTCGTGGCGGCCACGCTGGGCATCGCCGATTCGGTCGTCATCGAGGCGGCCCTGTCGTACCTCGGCTTCGGGATCACGCCGCCCGAGGCGAGCCTGGGCAACATGCTGACGAAGGCCCAGGACTACTTCTACCGTGACCCGCTCCTGGCCTGGTACCCGGGGATCGCGCTGATCCTCGTGGTGCTCGCCGCGAGCTTCCTCGGCGACGGCCTGCGGGACGCGCTCGATCCGCGGCAGCGCGTCGAGGCCAACTGATGGCCCAGCGCGCCGGCTCGGGGGGAGATCTCCTCGCCATCGAGGGGCTCCGGACCCACTTCTTCACGCAGGACGGCGTCGTCAAGGCCGTCGACGGGGTCAGCTTCGCGATCCGCCACGGCGGGACCATGGGCGTGGTCGGCGAATCCGGCTGCGGGAAGAGCATCACGGCCCTGTCGGTGATGCGCCTGATCGAACGCCCGGGACGGATCGTCGAGGGGTCCATCCGGCTGGCCGACCGCGACATCCTCGCGCTCTCCGACGAGGAGATGCGCGACGTGCGCGGCAACTCGATCTCGATGATCTTCCAGGAGCCGATGACCTCGCTCAACCCCGTCTACACCTGCGGCGACCAGATCGCCGAGACGATCTCGCTCCACGAGGGGATCCCGGGGCGCGAGGCGAACGACCGGGCGATCGAGATGCTGGGCCAGGTCGGCATCCCGGACGCGAAGCGCCGGGCCGGGGAGTACCCGCACCAGCTCTCCGGCGGCATGCGCCAGCGGGTCATGATCGCCATGGCCCTCTCGACCAACCCCGAGCTCCTGATCGCCGACGAGCCGACCACGGCCCTCGACGTGACGATCCAGGCCCAGATCCTCGAGCTGATGAAGGCCCTCCGGGAACGCAACCGCATGGCGATCATGCTCATCACCCACGACCTCGGCGTGATCGCCGAGATGGCCGACGACGTCGTCGTGATGTACGCCGGCAAGATCGTGGAGGCGGCCGACGTCATCACCGTCTTCGAGCGCCCGCACCACCCGTACTCGAGAGGGCTCCTCGCGTCCCTCCCGCGGATGGGCGAGAAGCGCCATCGCCTCGAGGTGATCCAGGGCGTCGTGCCCAACCCGCTGAACCTGCCGCAGGGCTGCCTCTTCAAGCGGCGCTGCCCGCACGCGATGCCGGTCTGCGACACCCCGCCGCCGCTCCAGGAGGTCGAGCCGGGGCACCTGTCGCGGTGCTGGCTCACCCCGGCCGGCGAGCCGCCTGCGATCGGCCCCGAGCCGACCCGCGAGGTCGCCGAGGAGGCGGCCGTTGCCCTGGACGTGGCCCGATGAGCGGAGTCGAGATGGAGACCACCCGTCCCGAGGAGATGCACGCCGCCCCGGCCCTCGGGGAGACCCTCCTGCGGGTCGAGAACCTCGTCAAGCACTTCCCGATCACGGGCGGCCTGCTCGGCATCACGAAGATCGGCGCCGTGCGGGCGGTCGACGGCGTCTCGTTCAGCGTCCGCAAGGGCGAGACGCTCGGCCTCGTCGGCGAGTCGGGCTGCGGCAAGACCACGCTCGGCAAGGTCATCCTGCGCCTCCTCCCGGCGACGTCGGGCAAGGTCACCGTCAAGGACCAGGTCCTCTTCGACATCCCGACCGAGGCGGAGCGCAAGGCCGGCAAGAAGTCGAAGGTCATCGGCGACGACGAGATGAAGAAGGCCCGTCGCGACCTGCAGGTCGTCTTCCAGGACCCGTACGCCAGCCTGAACCCGCGCATGTCGGTCGGCGAGATCGTCGGCGAGGGGCCGCTCGTCCACGGGCTCACCGACAAGGGCAAGCGCGAGGACCTCGTGCGGGAGCTGCTCGCCCGCGTCGGTCTCAACCAGAGCCACATCCACCGCTACCCGCACGAGTTCAGTGGCGGCCAGCGTCAGCGCATCGGCATCGCCCGGGCGCTGGCCCTCAACCCCGACTTCATCGTCTGCGACGAGCCGGTCTCCGCCCTCGACGTGTCGATCCAGAGCCAGGTCCTCAACCTGCTCGACGACCTCCAGCGGGACCTGGGGCTGACGTACCTCTTCATCGCCCACAACCTCGCGGTCGTCGAGCACATCAGCGACCGCGTCGGGGTGATGTACCTGGGCATGCTCGTGGAGCTGGCCGAGGTTGATGACATCTACGCCAGCCCGGCCCACCCGTACACGGTGGCGCTCCTCTCGGCGGTGCCGGACCCGAACCCGCGCAATCGCAAGCGGCGCGTGATCCTCAAGGGTGACATCCCGTCGCCGGCCAACCCGCCGTCGGGGTGCCGCTTCCACACCCGGTGCTGGCTCCGCGAGCGGCTCGGGAACCCCGAGCAGTGCTCGGCGGAGGTCCCCGAGCTCCGGCAGATCGCCCCGGACCACCAGGTGGCGTGTCACTTCGCGGAAGAGGTCACCCCCGAGGCCATCGGCGCCGCGGCGCGCACGGCCGGCACGACGATCTGACCGAGGGGGCCGCGACCCCCGGAGGTCGCCTCAGGAGGTGGCCGACACCGGGTTCGCGGTCGGCGACAGCCCATCGGCCAGGGCGCCCGACCGCCGGAAGTGGCACGCAACCAGGTGGCCGCGCCGCAGCTCCTCGAGCGGCGGGACGGTCTCGGCGCAGATCGCGGGTTCGCCGAGCTGCGCGCGCAGCGGGCAGCGCGGGTGGAAATGGCAGCCCGACGGGGGGTTGACCGGCGACGGCACGTCGCCCGGCAGGATGACCCGCGTTCGCCTGATCTCCGGGTTCGGGATCGGGATTGCCGACAGGAGCGCCACCGTATACGGGTGCTCGGGCTCGGCGAAGATCCGGATCCGATCGGTCACCTCGACGATCCGGCCGAGGTACATCACCGCGACGCGGTCGCTGATGTGCTCGACGACGCCCATGTTGTGGGCGATGAAGACGTACGTCAGGCCGAGCTCCCGCTGGAGGTTCTTGAGGAGGTTCAGGACCTGCGCCTGGATCGACACGTCCAGCGCCGAGACCGGCTCGTCGCACACGACGAGGTCGGGCTCCAGGACGAGGGCCCGGGCGATGCCGATCCGCTGGCGCTGGCCGCCACTGAACTCGTGCGGGTAGCGCCGGGCGTGGTACTGCTGGAGCCCGACCATGTCCATGATCCGTTTGACCCGGTCCGCCCGCTCCTGGGAGTTCCCCATCCCGTGGATCCGGAGCCCCTCGCCGATGCTGTCGCCGATCGGCGTGCGCGGGTCGAGCGAGCCGAACGGGTCCTGGAAGACGATCTGCATCCGGCGCCGGTGCTTCTTGAGAGCGGCTCCCTCGAGGCGCGTGATGTCGACCCCGTCGAGGGTGACCGACCCCGACGTCGGCTCGATGAGCCGGAGGAGCAATCGCCCGACGGTCGTCTTGCCGCAGCCGGATTCGCCGACGAGGCCGAGCGTCTCGCCCTGGCGGATCTCGAAGCTCACGCCGTCGACCGCCCGCACGAGGCCCACCGTGCGCATGAGGAGGCCGCCCTTGATCGGGAAGTGCTTCACAAGGTCGCGGACGACGACGAGAGGCTTCCCGTCGGCCGATCGGTCGCGCGCGGCAGCTCCCGGTTCTGCGGCCGGCGCCGTTGCGGCCGGCAGGCCGGAACCGGAGGGGTAGGGGGCGAGCCCGCTCATCGGGCCTCCTCGTAGAGGAAGCAGCGGGTCTCGTGGCCCGGGGCCACGGTCAGGAGGTCGGGATGCTCCTCGGTGCAGCGGGCAAGGTTCGCCTCGACGCGCGCCGTGCAGCGCGGGGCGAAACGGCAATAGGGCGGCAGGTCGATCAGGTTCGGCACGTTGCCGGGGATGACGGCGAGCTCGTCGCGGATCTCGCCGACGACCGGGATCGAGCCGATGAGCCCCCGCGTGTACGGGTGCCTGGGCTCCCGGAACAGCGTGCGGACGTCGGTCTCCTCGACGATCTCGCCGGCGTACATCACCGCCACTCGATCGCACATCTCGGCGACGACGCCGAGGTCGTGGGTGATGAGGATGATCGCCGACCCCGTCTCCTCCCGCAGGTGTCGCATCAGGTCGAGGATCTGAGCCTGGATCGTGACGTCGAGGGCGGTCGTCGGCTCGTCCGCGATGAGCAGGTCCGGCTCGCAGGCCAGCGCCATCGCGATCATGACGCGCTGGGCCATCCCGCCCGACAGCTCGTGCGGGTAGGCCCGCAGGCGGCGCTCGGCATCAGGGATGCCGACCATCTTGAGCAGCTCGAGTGCCCGGTCCCGGGCCGCCGAGCCCTTGATGTCGCGGTGGATCTCGAGGACCTCGGCGATCTGGCGGCCGACGTCCCATACGGGGTTGAGCGACGAGGTCGGTTGCTGGAAGATCATCGCGATCTGCTCGCCACGGATCCTGCGCATCGCCTCGTCGTCGAGCGTGAGAAGGTCGCGACCGTCGAACAGGATCTCGCCGGCCTCGATGCGGCCCGGCTTCGCGACGAGCCGCAGGATCGAGAGCGACGTGACGCTCTTGCCGCAGCCCGACTCGCCGACGAGCCCGAGGACCTCACCCCGGTCGACGTGGAAGTCGATCCCGTCGACCGCCCGAACGATCCCGTCGCGCGTGTGGAATGACGTGCGCAGGCCCTTCACCTCGAGCAGTGGGTGCTCCGCGCGCGGCCGGCCGAGGCGCTGGGTTGCGGCCGGCGACAGCTCCTCGATCACGGCCCCGTTGGCGAGGCGGGTGCTGTCGATCGGGAAGGTCATCGGTTCAGCCTCGGGTCGAGGGCGTCCCGGACCCCGTCGCCAAGGAGGTTGAAGGCGAGGCAGGTGATGACGATCGCCGCGCCCGGGAAGAGGATCAGGTGGGGCGCCGCGAAGACCGCGTTGCGCTCGATCCCGATCATCGAGCCCCATTCCGCGAGCGGTGGCTGGGCGCCCATGCCGAGGAACGAGAGGGCCGCCACCTCGATGATCGCCCCGGCGATCCCGAGCGTGCCCTGGACGATGACCGGCGTGAGCGCGTTCGGCATGATCCGGCGGCGCAGGATCCCCATGCGCGACTCGCCGAGGGCGAGGGAGGCGGCCACGAACTCCTGTTCGCGGACCGAGAGGACCGCTGCGCGTGTCACCCGGGCGTAGATCGGGATGCTCACGATCGCGATCGCGAGCTGCGCGTTCACGAGGCTCTGGCCGAGGACGGTCACGATCGCGATCGCGAGGAGCAGGCTCGGGAACGCGAGGACGACGTCCATGAGGCGCATGAGCACGTTGTCGGTGCGGCCGAAGAACCCGGCGATGGCCCCAATGAACATCCCGATGGCGATCGCGACGCCGACCGTCACGATCCCGATCCACAGCGAGACGCGGGCCCCGTAGACGACGCGGCTGAACACGTCGCGGGCGTTCCCGTCGAGGCCCATGAAGTGCTCGGGCTGGGCCTCCGGGCACCCGAGGAGGTGGATGCACGGGGCGCTGCGGGGCTTCGCCCCTTCCTCGATGCCAATCATCGGCAGGTTCGGATCGTGGGTCGCGACGACCGGCGCAAAGACCGCGACCAGGACGAGGAAGGCGAGGAAGGCGAGCCCGACGATCGCCGAGCGCTGGCGCAGGATGTTGCGCAGCGTGTCGCGCCAGAGACTGGTCGGCTTCTGGGCCGCGACGGCCTCGGGCAGGGCAGCTGGGACCTGGTCGAGCGTCGCGGTCATCGCCGGGCCACCGTCAACCGAGCCGGATCCGCGGGTCGAGGAACCCGTACGAGACGTCGACGACGAGGTTCACGGCGACGTAGATGCTCGCCACGACGAGCACGAGACCCTGGATCACGATGTAGTCGCGGCCGGTGATCGCCTCGTAGATCGACTTGCCGATCCCGGTCAGGTTGAAGATCGTCTCGGTGAGGACGGCGCCCGAGAGGAGCCCGCCCAGGGACAGCCCGATGATCGTCACGATCGGGAGGAGGGCGTTGCGCATCGCGTGCGCGCTCACGACCCGCCGCTCGGAGACGCCCTTGGCGCGCGCGGTCCGGATGTAGTCGAGCCCGAGCACGTCGAGGAGGCTGGAGCGGGTCATGCGGGCGATGATGGCCATCGGGATCGTGCCAAGCGCGATCGCCGGCAGGATCATGTGGCGCACGGTGTCGACGAGCAGCGGCCCGTTGAGGGTCACGATCGCGTTGAACGTCAGGATGTTCGACATGAAGTCGAGGATCGTGCGCGGCAGGCCCGTCAGGTCCTCGAGTCCCCAGGCCTCCGCGAGCGGCACGACCTCGGTGCCGGGCGTGAGCCGCCCCGACGGCGGCAGGGCGAAGATCGTGTCCTTGAGCACGACCGCGAACAGATAGGCGAGCATGAGTCCGAGGACGAAGACCGGGATCGAGACGCCGAGGTTCGCGACCACCATCGTGCCGACGTCGGCCGGCGAGTTGCGCCGGATCGCCGCCGCGCGGCCGAGGAAGATCCCCACGACGGTTGCGAACAGGAGCGCATAGAGGGTCAGCTCGACCGTCACCGGGAGCCGCTCCACGAGCATGTCCGAGACGGTCCGGTTGAAGCGGATCGACGTCCCGAGGTCACCCGACAGCACGTTACCGATGTACTGCACGTACTGGACCAAGATGGGCTGGTCCAGGCCGTAGCGGATGTTGAACGCGTTGCAGATCTCGTCGGTCGCCTTCTCGCCGAGGGCCGCGCGGCACGGGTCGCTCGGGATGACGCGGGCGAGGACGAAGACGAGCGTGATCACCCCGAGAAGGACCGGGATGGCGAGCAGCAGGCGCCGGATGATGAAGCGGCTCATGCGGCAGTCGGAGTGCTCCGGGAGGGTGGTGAACGACGGGGGCGCCGCAGGTGCGGCGCCCCCGTCGTGCTACAGGCCGGGGTGGCCTACTCGGCCGGCGGCGGGTTGAGGAACCCGCCCCACAGGCTCGGGAAGTACGTGAAGCTGCCGTCGCGGCCCTTGTGGAGCGGATGCTCCGTGTCCCATTGGACCGCGTACGAGAGGACCACGTCGTTGGCGTCGAATGTCGCGCCGTCCTCGAAGACGACGTTCTCGCGGAGCTTGCAGGTCCAGACCGACAGGTCTTCGTTCGGGGTGCACGCCGTCGCGAGGACCGGGATCGCCGCGGTGCCGCCGACCTCGAAGCCGTAGAGGGCCTCGTTGATCTGCTCACAGACGCGGAGCGCCTCGCCGTCGGTCTCGTCGGCGCAGTAGATGCCGGCCGGCTCGCCGTTCTGGATCCAGACGAGCTGGTTGCGGTCGCCGGGCTTCATGACCGAGAACATCTCGCTCGTGAGCGGCGAGCTGTGCGCGCCCTCGACGTCGGCCTTGAAGGCCGTGCCCGACCCCGCGTGGGAGATCGGGACCATCGGCACGTTGGCCTTGATCGCGTTGTTGGCGGCGACGTACGACGGCTCGCGGACCGCGTCGGAGGCACCCTTTGCGCCTTCCTGGAGCGGGGTCACGATGTCGGGGTACTTGTCGCCGAACTGCGCGCTCGAGCCGGCGCCGAAGTGGTAATCGAGGAAGTTCGTGACGTCCGGGTAGTCGGCGCCCCAGCCGAGGAGGTGGATGCCGTCGAGCTTGCCGGCGTCGGCGTTGTCGATGAACGTGCCGGATTCCTGGACATCGATGGTCGCATCGATGTTCAGGTTGGCCTTGAGCTGGGCCTGGATGTCCTGGGCGACGATGACCGGCTGGGCCAGGTAGCCGCGGACGACGTCGCGCAGGTGGATCGTGGTCTTGAAACCGTCCGGGAAGCCGGCCTCGGCGAGGAGCGCCTTGGCGGCGGCCGCGTCGAACGTGTACCACTCGTCGCCGACGCAGCCGTTCGGGATCGCGCACGGCGTGAAGTGGCTCGCGACCGACGATCCGGGCGGCATGAAGTTGTCGACGATCCGCTGGCGGTCGATCCCCATCGCGACGGCTTGGCGAACCTTGACGTTGTCGAACGGCGGATAGGTGTTGTTCATGCCCACGTAGAAGACGTTCAGGCCTTCACGCGGGTAGAGCTTGAGGTTCGGGTCGTTCTGGATCGTCTCGAAGTCGGTCGGGCCCGGGTTGTCGATCCCGTCGGCATTCCCGGACTGCAGCTCGACGAGGCGCTGCGCGGCCTCGGTGCTCCAGCGGAAGATGACCTCCTTGACCTTGGGCGCCTCGCCCCAGAAGGTCGGGCTGGCCTCGAGGGTGATGTGGTCGCCCTGGACCCACTCCTTGAGCTTGTACGGGCCCGTCCCGTTCGGCTGGCGGACGATCGAGCCGTCTGTGGCCGCCTTCTCGAGGTAGGCCGTGTCGTTGATCGCGAAGGGGCTGAACGCCACCTTCGAGAGGAACGCCGGATCCGACCCGCAGAGGTTGAACTCGACGGTGAGCGCGTCGATCGCCTTGATCGACTTGATCATGCCGGTGTAGGGCTTGCCGTTGAAGGTCTTGGCGGCACAGTCGACCTCGGCCGCGGTCGGGTAGGCCATGCCCTCGAAGGGCGCCGCGCTCGGCGCCTCGCTGGGCGCCGTGCTGGGCTCGGTCGACGTGGACGGGGTTGGTGTCGCCGCACCGCCGCAGGCCGCGACGAGGATCGCGGTCGTGGCACCAAGTGCGGCAAGTCGGGCGCGCCACGGAGTTCCGGGCATGCTCGCAGCTCCTCCTCTCTGCCGTCCCGTCGGGACGGTCACACACACACGGCGACCCGCTCTCCTCGGGCCGCCCGGGTGCGCGCCAGCCTAGCACCGGCCGGGTGGCGCCGCCACCTCTGCTCGTCATACGGCCGGCCGGCCATTCCGGTTCGAAATGACGCCCGGAGCCGCTACGGATGAAAGTGTCAAGCCCCAGGCATCGATGTATCGTCAGGTCGGACGCGGTCGATCGCCTGGCGAAGGGCGGGGTCATGGGGATCGTGCCCGCCGCGCAGCCGTGCCCGACCTCGGTCGTGGCTCGAACCAGTCGCTCCCCGTTGCGACGGCCGCGTCCGCTCCCGTCCCGCCAGCCGCTCGAGCTCGCGGTGCTTGAAGGCGGTCCGGACCGGCGGCGCGAAGCGGCAGTCCTCGTCCTTCGCGAGCAGGTGCCAGACGAGGACGGCCAGCTTGCGGGCCGTGGCGACGATCGCCACGCCGCCGCCGCGCCGGGCTTTCAGGCGGGCATGGAACCCGGCCAGCGGTCCCGGCGAGCGGACTGCCGAGTGAGCCGCCTCGCAGAGGAGTCCCCGCGCGTGCGCCTGGCCGGCCCGGCTGATGTGGCCGCGCATCGCCGGCCGGTCGCCCGACTGGCGGACCCGGGGATCGAGGCCGAGATAGGACACGAGCTTGGCCGGCCGGTCGAACCGCTCGATGTCGCCGACGACGGCCAGGATCGAGGCCGCGATGACGAGCCCGATGCCCGGGATCGTGAGCAGCCGCCGCGCCCGGGGATCGTCGACGACCGCGGTGGCGATCGCGCGCTCGGCCGCCTTGACCTGCTCGGACAGGACGGCGTCGAGCACGAGGGCGGCGTCGAGCGCGAGGCGCTCGTCCGGTGGGAGCTCCAGGGTGGCCAGCCAGGCCCGTCCGCGGATGCCGAACAGGTCGGTCACGGGCGAGCGCAGGAGCCGTCGGGCGAGAACCGCGGCGACCCGGTTGCGGACGGCGGTCCGGTCACGCACGAGCCCGGCCCGGTGGGACACCAGGCGCCGCAGCCGGCGGGTCGCCTCGTCGGGCTGCCAGACCGGCGGCAGGTAGTCGGCCGCGAGGAGCTCGGCCAGGGTGGTGGCGTCGATGTCGTCGGTCTTGCGCTTGGCCGACGCGATCGCCCGGGTGCGCAGGGGGTTGGAGACGACGACCCGCCCGGCGTGGGCCGCGAGCAGGTCGGCGAGGGCCCAGGTGTTCGTCGACGCCTCGAGGGCGACCGCGTCGTCCGGGCCGAGGGTCGCCGCGAAGGCCCGGAAGTCGTCGCCCATCGCCACCCGCGGCAGACGCCGCGCGTGGCCCGTTCCCTCGACGACGGCGACGTGGGCGAAGTCGCGGCCGACGTCGAGCCCGATGTGACGCATCAGTCTCTCCCGCTCAGCGACACCAGCTCGGGCGACACGACACCTACGGATCCGCGCTCAGGAGTGGCGCAACCGGTCAAGTCGCAGGGGCGGCCACATAGACTCACGGACTCTCGCGTCCATAGCGGCGGCGGCCTGCCCGTCGATGGTGTCCCTCCAGCCCCTCGTCCGGTGTGGGAACCGTACTCCACCCCGGTCCGCGGACTGCTGCACCTTCATAGCCGATAGACTCGCGACGTGCAGCCGCTCCGCATCGCCCTCGCCCAGCTCGCACCGCGCCTCGGGGACCTCGAGCACAACCTGCGCCGTCATGCCGAGCTCATCGGCGAGGCACGAGCGGGCGGCGCCGGGCTCGTCGTCTTCCCCGAGCTCGGCCTCACCGGGTACCTCCTGCAGGATCTCGCGGCGGAGGTCGCGATGCGCCTCGACGACCCGCGGCTGGCCACACTCGCCGCCGACACGAAGGGCTGCTCCGCGGTGGTCAGCTTCGTGGAGGAATCGGGCGACCACCGGCTCTTCATCGCGGCGGCGCTCCTCGAGGACGGCGAGGTGCGCCACGTGCACCGCAAGGTCCACCTGCCGACGTACGGCCTCTTCGATGAGCGACGCTTCTTCGCGGCCGGCGATGCCATCCGGGCGGTGCCGTCGCGGCTCGGCGTCGGCGTCGGGCTGGCCGTCTGCGAGGACCTCTGGCACCTGGGGACGGCCCAGGTGCTGGCCCTCGACGGGGCGCAGCTCATCGTCAACGTGTCGTCGTCGCCGGGGCGCGACCTCGCCGCCACGCATGCCGAGGGGCTCGGGACGGCAGCCTCGTGGCGATCCCTCCTGCGCACCTACGCCCAGCTGACGACGAGCGTCGTCGTCTTCTGCAACCGCGTCGGCGTCGACGAGTCGATCAGCTTCTGGGGCGGCAGCGAGGTGATCGGCCCCGGCGGCGAGACGATCGTCCGGGCTCCGCTGTACGACGAGGCCCTGGTCTATGCCGACGTCGCGCCGGCCGACATCCGCCGCGAGCGGATCGCGCTCCCGCTGCTGCGCGACGAGCGGCCGGAGCTGCTGGTCCGCGAGCTGGCGCGGATCGTCGCGGAGCGGGCCGGCCTCGCGCCGGACGCGACCGCCGACCCGGAGCCCGGGTCGTGAGCGGCCCGGCGACCCCGCCCCCGCCGCCCCCGGACGACCCGCCCCCCGACGCCCCGCCGCCGTTCGAGCTCCCCGAGGAGCTGCGGATCGACACCGACGTCGCCCGGCGGGTGATCGGCGGCTTCATCCGCGGCCAGCTCAAGCAGGCAGGCTTCGAGCGGGCCGTCCTCGGGCTGTCGGGCGGGATCGACTCGGCGCTCGTGGCGTACCTCGTCGCGGAAGCGATCGGGGCCGAGAGGCTCCTCTGCATCCTGATGCCCTACCGCACCTCGTCCCCGGCATCGCGTGCGGATGCCGAGGAGGTGGTGCGACGGCTGGGGTGCGCCAGCCGGCTGGTCGACATCAGCCCGATCGTCGACGCCTACTTCGGCACGGCCGGCGGGGACGGGACCAGCTCGCCCGGCGCGGGCGGCAGCGAGGCGCTCGAGGCTTCCCCCCTGCGGCGGGGCAACTTCATGGCCCGGGTTCGGATGATGGTCCTGTACGACGCGTCGGTGACCTGGGGCGGGCTCGTCGTCGGGACCGGCAACAAGACCGAGGCGCTCATCGGGTACACGACGCTCTTCGGCGACAGCGCCTGCGCCTTCAACCCGATCGGCGACCTCTACAAGTCGCAGGTCCGCCAGCTCGCGCTGGCGATGGAGGTGCCCGACGCGATCCTGCGCAAGGCGCCGTCGGCGGACCTGTGGCCGGGCCAGACCGACGAGCATGAGGCTGGCTTCACGTATCACGAGCTCGACCGGCTGCTGTTCCAGGTGATCGACCGGCGCCGCACCGACGCGGAGCTTGCGGAGCTCGGCTTCGATCCCGCGACCGTCGCGCGGGTGGACCGCCTGGTGGCCGCGTCCGAGTTCAAGCGCCAGGTCCCGCCGATCGCGAAGCTCGGACCGCGGACCGCGGGCGTGGACTACCTCTACCCGCGCCGCCGGCCCGGCAGCGCCCGGACGTGAGCCGCGGCGCGATGGCCGGCGTCGGCCACCCGGCGGCCCGCCCTGCCGGCCTGACGAGCGGCCCGGACGGCTCCGTCGGCCCGGCGGCCGCCACGGGCGGGGCCGCCGACGACGCGCGCGGTCGCCTCTACGTCGTCGCGACGCCGATCGGGAACCTCGGCGACGTCACCCTCCGGGCGCTCGAGGTGCTGCGGACGGTGCCGCTCGTCGCGGCGGAGGACACGCGGATGACGCGCCGCCTGTTCGCCCGGCACGAGGTCACCACGCATCTCGTGAGCTACCACGCCCGCAATGCCGCCGCGCGGGGCCCGGAGCTGCTGGCGCGTCTGCGCGCGGGCGAGGATCTCGCGCTCGTCACCGACGCCGGCACCCCGCTCGTGTCAGATCCCGGGGGCGAGCTGGTCGCCGCCTGGGCCGCCGAGGGCGGGGCCGTCGTGCCGATCCCCGGACCCTCGGCCGTGCTCGCGGCGCTCGTCGCCTCGGGGGCCGCCGGCCCGCGATGGGCCTTCGAGGGGTTCCTGCCCCGCGCCGGCCGGGAGCGCCGCGAGCGCCTCGCGCGGGTGGCGGCCGACCCCCGGACGACGGTGATCTTCGAGGCGCCGGGCCGCCTTGGCGCGACGCTGGCGGACCTCGCGCGGGCCTGTGGACCCGGCCGCTCCGCCGCCATCTGCCGTGAGCTGACGAAGATCCACGAGGAGGTCCGCCGGGGCTCGCTCGCGGATCTCGCCGCCGCCGTGGCCGAAGGGGCGATCGCCGCCCGCGGCGAGATCGTCATCGTGGTCGGGGACGCGGGCGCCGCCGACGGCCGGGGTGCCGCCGACGCCGGACTGGCCACCGGTGGCGGTTCCGGCGGCCCGTCGGGCCTGGGGGCCGACGACGAGGCGCTGGCGCGGGCCCGGCACGAGGTCGAGCGCCTCGTGGCGGCCGGCGCGGCCCGGGGCGACGCAGCGCGGCGCGTGGCCGCGGCCACCGGGATCGCGCGCCGGCGCCTCTACGGCGCCGCGCCGGATCGCTAGGATCGGCGCGTCATGGACACCGCCGCGGCGCGCCTCCCGGTTCTCGGGGCCCTCTCGCCGGTTGCCCGCGCCCTGGTGCTGGCGACGCTCGCCGTCTCCCTCGTCACGATCGTCCTCGCCTGGGTCGTCGGCGCCGATCCCACGATCCTGTTCGTCATCTCGGCCGTCGCGATCCTGGGACTTGCCTGGGTGGTCGGCCTGTCGACGGAGCGCCTGGGCGCGCTGACCGGGCCGCAGGTCGGCGGGATCCTCAATGCCACCTTCGGCAACATCGCCGAGCTCATCATCGCCTTCTTCGCGCTGCAGGCCGGCCTCGTCGAGGTCGTGAAGGCCTCGCTGACGGGCTCGATCATCGGGAACCTGCTGCTGGTGCTCGGTGCCAGCGTCTTCTTCGGCGGTCTCCGCAACGGGATCCAGCGCTTCGACCCGCGCGTCGCGGGCTCGAACGCGGCGCTCCTCGTGGTGGCCGCGATCGGCTTCTTCGTCCCGGCCGTCTTCGCCTTCAGCACGGGCTCCGGGGAGCAGGGGACCATCACCGAGGAGTCGGTGCTCGTCGCCATCCTGCTGATCGTCGGCTACGTCCTCTCGCTCGTCTTCTCGTTCAGCAACTCGAGCCGGATGCTGGGCGGCCACGAGCCGATGGCCGAGCACGGTGGGCCGGCGTGGAGCCGGTCGGTGGCGATCGTGGTGCTCCTCGCGGCGGCCGGCCTCCTGGCCGTGCTGTCGGAGATCCTCGTCAGCTCGATCGAGCCGTTCATCGAGGCCTTTGGGCTCTCCGAGATCTTCGTCGGCGTGATCCTCATCCCGACGATCGGCAACCTGGCCGAGCACATCGTGGCCGTGCAGCTCGCCTGGAAGAACCGGATGGAGTTCTCGATGGCCGTGGCGTACGGCTCCAGCCTCCAGGTGGCGCTCTTCGTGGGGCCGGTGCTGGTGATCATCGGGGCGCTCATGGGCCAGCCGATGAACCTCGTCTTCACGCCCCTCGAGGTGGCGGCCGTCGGCGCGGCGGTCGGGATCAGCGCGCTGATCGCCCTCGACGGCGAGTCGAACTGGCTCGAGGGTGCCTTGCTGATGATCGTCTACGTCATCCTGGCGGTCTCCTTCTTCGAGCTGCCCTGAGGCACGCGCGCCCGGGGGAGCTGTCGGCGGCGCCCCGCCCGATGCGGGCGACCGCGTCACGCCACCGTCGTCTCCTGCCGTCCGCGCGCTCCGGGCAGGCGAAGACGGCGGGCGCCGGGGGAGAACGGCGCCCGCCGGGGGAGAGGCGGCAGCCTCAGGCCACTGCTGCCACCTCGATCTCGTCGGCCTCCGGATCCTCCGGGTCGAGGACCCCGGTCGACGTGGTGTCGTCCGGGCCCGCGTCGGCGCCGCCCGCGACCGCCTGGGCTGCGAGGGCGTCGGCGGCATAGTCCTTCTTGCGTCGCCCCGACAGCATCTCGACCGCCGAGGCCACGACCTCGGTCCGCCAGTGGCGCCTGCCGGCCTCGTCGTCCCACTGGCGTGTCTGGAGGCGCCCCTCGACGGCCACCATGGCCCCCTTGCCCAGGTACTGGGCGCAGATGTCGGCGAGGCGCTCCCAGGCGATCACGGCGTGGTACTCGGCCTTCTCGCGGCCGTTCCCGACGTACTCGTTCGTTGCCACGGAGAAGCTCGTGACGTGCTTCCCCGAGGCGAGCGCACGCATCTCGGGGTCCCGGGTCAGCCGCCCGGTCAAGAGCACCTTGTTCACGGTCCGTTCCCTCCTGGCCGGCCCGGCGGCGCCGGGACGCGGCCTCTCGCATGACCGGCGGGTCGAGGCTCGGCGGTGGCGGCGGGCCCGCGTGGACGACCGGTGCGGAGCCCGCCGGACCGAACCCTACGCAGGCGCCCTTACCCGCGACTCACGCGCCGATCACCCGCCGCTCACCCGGCCGGGCGCCGGGCTGCGGGACGGCCTATCCGGCGGCTTCGCGGCGGGATCGGCGCGGAGCGCGAAGGGCAGCGCCGGCCCGGAGCGGCGTCGGCCCGTGGGAGACGAGCGCGACCATGGCGGGGTCGAGGTCGGGGATCCCGTCGGCGAAGAGGTCGACGAAGGCCTCCACGAGGTCCGGGTCGAACTGGCTGCCGGCGTGGCGGCTCACCTCGCGGATCGCGTCGTCATGGCTCATGGCTCGCTTGTACGGCCGGTCCTGGATCATCGCGTCGTAGGCGTCGGCGAGGGCGACGATCCGGGCGCCGAGCGGGATCTCTTCGCCGCGCAGGCCGTACGGGTAGCCGCCGCCCCCGAAGCGCTCGTGGTGATGCAGCACGATCGGGACGGCATCCTTGATCGCGGACGCCTGCTCGAGGATCACCTGGCCGATCCGGGGGTGCTGGACGATGGCCTTCCACTCCTGCGACGTGAGGGCGGCGGGCTTCTCGAGGATCTCCTCCGGAAGCGCCAGCTTCCCCACGTCGTGCAGCAGCGCGGCGATCCGGAGCCGGTCGATGTCCGCGTCGGGCAGGCCCAGGCGGCGGCCGAGGAAGACCGCCAGCGTGGCGATGCGGGCGGACGGCTGGCCCCGGTGGTTGGGGTACGGCGCGAGCGTCTGGATCAGCGCCTGCTCCGCGGCGGCGCGGGCGAGCCGGCCGACCTCGGCGGCACGGGCGCGTCCCTCGGGCGAGATGGGCGCGCGCCGGACGCGGGCGTCCTCGTCGGGCTCCTCGAACAGGTAGACCTGGTTCCGGCCCAGGGCCTTGGCGGAGTACATCGCCGCGTCCGCGTCGCGCACGAGGGCCTCCACGCGGAGGGTCCGCCCGATGCCCGTGGCGACGCCGATCGAGACCGTGACGCTGATCGCGCCCTGCCCCTCCGCCACGAAGCGTGCGCCGACCACGAGCTGGCGCAGCTTCTCGGCGATCGCCGCGGCGGCCTCCGCGTCCGTCTCGGGGAGGATGACCATGAACTCCTCGCCGCCGTACCGGCCCAGGGTGTCGGCCGCGCGGATGTTGGCCCGGAGGGTGCCGGCCACCCCGCGCAGGACGATGTCCCCGACGTCGTGGCCGTACGTGTCGTTGACGTTCTTGAACAGGTCGATGTCGACGAACGCGACGGCGAGGGGCCGGTCGTAGCGGGTGGCCCGCTCGACCTCGGTGAAGAGGGCGGCGAGGACGGCAGGGCGGTTGGCGATCCCGGTGAGGCGGTCGGTGGTCGCGGCGTCGTGCGTCTCGGACAGCGTCGCGGCCACGGTCCCGACCGCCGTCGCGAGGCGGCCGCCGAGGCCACCTCGGAACGGCGGGATCGGCGCGTCGAGCCTGCCCGCCGCGATCTTCTCGATCGACCGGATGACGGGCACGATCCGGGCCCGCAGCCAGAGCGACACGATGGCGGCCACCAGGAGCACGCCCAGCAGGACCCCGCCGGCGATGCCGGTCACCGTCCGGGAGTCGGCGCCCAGGGGCTCGGTGGACATGGCGAGGAACGCCACGAGGACGACGGCCACGGGGGCCACCAGGCCGAGGGCCGCCAGCAGTCGGATCACGCAGCCAGCGTAGAGCCGGGTGGACCGCGGTCCGGGTCGTCGAAAGGTACCGAGGCGCCGCGCGGATGGTCACCTTGTCGCCGGCGCCGCGGTGCGCCCGGCGCCGTGGTGCGCCCGGCGCCCGGGACGGGCGCATGTCGAGCGGGATCCCCGCCCTGTTATACTCCGCCGATCCCAGCAGCCGCGGGCGCTCCGCCGCCCGCCCCGCAGGAGTCGAGCCATCGTCCGAGGTCGACCCCCCGGTCCCCACGGGAACCGGGCGGGCACGCCAGCCTCCCCCGGGCGCCATCGCGGCGCCGGATTGCGGGGGCACTCTATCCAGCAGGGCCCCGGCCGACGTGCCGAGGGCCTTTTTCGTTGCCTGCCGGCGGGCGCCGGCTCCGGTGCGGAAGGAGCGCGGCGATGCCGGCGACCGTGATCGTCGGGCTCCAGTGGGGCGACGAGGGGAAGGGCAAGGCCACGGACTTCCTGGCCGAGCAGGTCCGCTGGGTCGTCCGCTACCAGGGCGGGGACAACGCCGGCCACACGATCGTCCTCGGGAAGGAGGTCTTCAAGCTCCACCTCGTCCCGTCGGGCGTCCTGTACCCCCACATCACGCCGCTCATCGGCCCCGGCGTGGTGGTCAACCCGGAGACGCTGATCCGCGAGCTCGACGGCCTGGCCGCCCGCGGCATCGACGCGTCGCGCGTGCGCGTCTCCCAGGCGGCCCACGTGATCCTGCCGTACCACGTCGCCCAGGACCGGGCGTCGGAGGCGCGTCTCGGGCGCGAGGGGATCGGGACCACGAGCCGCGGCATCGGGCCCGCGTACGCCGACCGCGCCGCGCGGGCCGGCATCCGGATGGAGGACCTCCTCGACCCCGTCGCGCTGCGCCGCAGGCTCGAGCGGGTCGTGCCCGACGCGAACGCCCGCCTCGCCCATCTCGGCGACCCCGGCGAGCCCTTCCTCGTCGAGGCGATCCTCGAGACGGCGATCGGCTGGGGCGAGCGCCTGCGCCCGGTCATCGCGGACACCACGAGCCTCGTGCAGGACGCGCTGCGCGGCGGCGACCACGTGCTCTTCGAGGGCGCCCAGGGCGCCCTGCTGGACCTGGACCACGGCTCGTACCCGTTCGTCACCTCGTCGAACCCGGTGGCCGGCGGGGCCTGCACGGGCGGCGGGATCGGCCCGCTCCAGGTGTCCGAGGTGATCGGGGTCATGAAGGCCTACACGACGCGCGTCGGGGCCGGGCCGTACCCGACCGAGCTCCGCGACGCGATTGGCGAGGGGATCGCGACCCGCGGCCACGAGTTCGGGACGACGACCGGCCGCCGCCGCCGGGTCGGCTGGTTCGACGCCGTCCCGCTCCGCTACGCCGTGGACGTCAACAGCGTCAGCAGCATCGTCGTCAACAAGCTTGACATCCTGTCGGGCCTCGACGAGGTCCTCGTGGGCGTGGCCTACGAGATCGACGGCAGGCGCGTCGAGCGCTGGCCGGCGTCGGCCGCCGAGGTCGCGCGCGCGACACCGATCTACGAGCGGTTCCCGGGCTGGACCGAGGAGATCCACGCGGCGCGGACGCCGGATGACCTGCCCGGCAACGCCCGCGCCTACGTACGCGCGCTCGAGGATCTCGCCGGGGTGCCGATTCGGCTCGTGTCCGTGGGCCCGGAGCGAACCCAGACGGTCGTCGTCGGCGAGCGCGCCCTGGGCGCGGCCCGGGCCGGTGGTTCGACGGGAGGCGCTGCAGCATGAGCGCAACCCCAGGCCTCGCGCGCCGGATCCTGCTGGTCGGCGGCGGTGGCCGCGAGCACGCCCTGGCCTGGCGGCTCGCGGGCGAGGACGGCGTGGCGGAGATCGTCGCGGCGCCGGGGAGCGCCGCGATCGCCACGGTGCCGCGGGTGCGTATCGACGCCGCGGTCACCGCGACCAACCCGGCGGCGGTCCTCGCGGCAGCCCGCGCGCACGTCGTGGACCTCGTCGTCATCGGGCCGGAGGCGCCCCTCGCCGCCGGTGTCGGCGACGCCCTCGCCGCGGCGGGTATTCCGGTCTTCGGACCCGGTGCGGCGGCCGCCCGGATCGAGACCAGCAAGGCCTTCTGCCACGAGATCGCCGCCGCCGCCGGCATCCCGATGGCCCGCGCCCGCGCTTTCGCCGCGCTTGAGCCGGCGCTGGCGTTTGCGGCGGACCTGGCGGCGGCCGGGGACGGCGTGGTGGTGAAGGCCGACGGCCTCGCGGCCGGCAAGGGCGTGAGCGTGTGCGACACGGCCGCCGAGGCGGAGGCGGCGCTGCGGGCGATCTTCGCGGCAGGCGAGGATCCGTCGGGCGCCCCCCGGGTCGTCGTCGAGGAGCGGCTCCGGGGCCCGGAGGCGAGCGTCATCGCCGTATGCGACGGCCGGGATGCACTCGCGCTCCCGCCGGCCCGCGACCACAAGCGCCTCCGCGACGGCGACGCCGGTCCGAACACCGGGGGCATGGGGGCCTACGCCCCGCTGCCGGACCTCGTCGGCCCGGACGTCGCCGACGTCGTAGCCCGCTTCCACCGGCCGGCGCTGGCGGAGCTCACCCGGCGCGGGATCCCGTTCCGCGGGGCCCTGTACGCCGGCCTGATCCTCACCGCCGACCACGGCCCGGTCCTCCTCGAGTTCAACGCCCGCTTCGGCGACCCGGAGACGCAGGCGATCCTGCCCCTGCTGGCGACGCCCCTCGCGCCGCTCCTCCTCGCTGCCGCGGACGGGCGCCTGGGGGCCGCGTCTGCCGCTGCGGGGCTCGCGGGAGACGTCCTGCCGACCCTCCCGGGCGCAGCTGTCGCGATCGTCCTGGCGTCCCGGGACTACCCGGCCGCGCCGTCCGCGGGCGACCCGATCGACGGGCTCGCCGCCGCCGAGGCCGCCGGCGCGCTCGTCTTCCACGCCGGGACCCGGCGCGCGCCGGGCGGTGGCTGGGAGACGGACGGCGGTCGGGTGGTAGCCGTGGTCGGACGCGGCGCCGACCTCGCGGCGGCCCGCGTCGCGGCCGATGCCGCCGCCGGAGCGGTCAGCTTCCCGGGCGCGCAGCGGCGCCACGACATCGCCCTGGCGGTCCCGACGCGGGAGCCGCTCGCGGGCGCCGGAGCGGCGACGTGATCCGGCGCTACACGCGCGCCGAGATGGGCGCGACGTGGTCCGACGAGGCGCGCTTCGGGGCCATGCTGCGGGTCGAGATCGCCGTCGCCCGGGCCCAGGTCGCCCGCGGCATGGTCCCCGCGGACGCCCTCGCCGCGATCGAGGAGCGCGCCGGGATCGACGTGGCGCGGATCGCCGAGATCGAGCGCACGACCGACCACGACGTCATCGCCTTCGTCAGCCAGGTTGCCGAGCGTGTCGGTCCCGAGGGCCGCTACCTGCACCTCGGCCTCACGAGCAGCGACGTGGTCGACACGGGCCTCGCCCTCCAGCTCCGCGACGCCGGGAGCCTGCTCCTGCGGGGCGTCGACGACCTGCTGGCGGCGCTCGTCGCGCGGGCCCGCGCGGAGGCGGGGACGGTGATGATGGGCCGGACCCACTCCGTCCACGCGGAGCCGACGACCCTCGGTCACAAGCTCGCCGGCTGGGCCTTCGAGCTCGACCGTGACCGCGTCCGGCTGGCACGCGCCTTCGAGGACGTCGCCACCGGCAAGATCTCGGGGCCGGTGGGGACGTACAGCCACCTGGCGCCTGACCTCGAGGCGGACGTGCTCGCCGACCTGGGCCTCGCGGTCGACCCGGTGAGCACGCAGATCGTCCAGCGCGACCGGCATGCCGCGGTCCTCGCCGCCGTCGCCATCACCGGCGGATCGCTGGAGCGCTTCGCGACCGAGGTGCGCAACCTCCAGCACACGGAGATCGGCGAGCTGATGGAGCCGTTCCGCAGCGGCCAGAAGGGCAGCTCGGCCATGCCCCACAAGCGCAACCCGATCGTCGCGGAGCGGATCGCAGGCCTCGCCCGCCTGCTGCGCGGCTACGCCGGCGCCGCCCTGGAGAACCAGCCGCTCTGGCACGAGCGGGACATCAGCCACTCCTCGGCCGAGCGGGTCCTGCTTCCCGATGCCACGATCCTCCTCGACTACATGCTGGCGAAGATGACGGGGTTGGTCGAGGGGCTCGTCGTCCGCCCCGACCGGATGCGGGAGAACATCGAGCGCGGCCTCGGCCTGCACGCCAGCAGCCGGGTTCTCGTCGCCCTCGTGGAGGACGGCGGCCTGGCACGCGAGGAGGCCTACGCGATCGTCCAGCGCAACGCGCTGCGGGCGGCCGACGACCGGGTCCAGCTCCACGGGCTGCTGGCGACCGACCCCGCTGTGGCCGGCCGCCTCACCCTGGCCCGGCTCGACGCCTGCTTCGACGACGCGGGCTTCCTGCGCCACGTGCCGGCCGTGATCGCACGCCTCGATGCCATCGACCCGGCCCGGCGGACCGGGTCGACGGAGGAGGCCGGGCCGGGCGCCGAGCTTGCCCCGGTGGAGGCGCCGCATGCTCCGCGCTGAGGGGCTCTTCCTGCGCTCCGGGAAGGTCCGCGACCTCTACGACCTGCGCGACGGGCGGCTCCTGCTCGTCGCCTCCGACCGGCTCTCGGCGTTCGACGTCGTCCTGCCGACGCCGATCGTCGACAAGGGCCGGATCCTCACCGGGCTGTCGCGCTTCTGGTTCGGCGAGACCGCCGGCATCGTCGCCAACCACCTGCTCGCCACGGACCCGGCGGCGCTTCCGCATGAGCTGGTCGCCGACCCGGCGGTTGCCGCCGAGCTGCGCGGCCGGATGATGATCGTTCCCCGGGCCGACGTCCTGCCGGTCGAATGCGTCGTCCGCGGCTACCTCGCCGGCTCCGGCTGGAAGGAGTACCGGGCCACCGGCGAGATCTGTGGGATCGAGCTCCCGCCGGGGCTGCGCGAGGGCGAGCGTCTCGCCGAGCCGATCTTCACGCCGGCGTGGAAGGCGCCGGCCGGCGTCCACGACGAGAACATCCCCTTCGCCCGGGTCGTGACGCTCATCAGCCACGACCTGGCCGTCCGGGTCCGCGAGGCGTCGCTCGCCCTCTACGCCCACGGCGCGGCGGTCTGCGAGCGGGCCGGGCTCATCCTCGCCGACACGAAGCTCGAGTTCGGGCTCGATCCGGCAACCGGCGAGCTCCTCCTCGTCGACGAGGTGCTGACTCCCGATTCGAGCCGCTTCTGGGACGCCGCGGCTTGGGAGCCCGGTGGTCGGCAGGCCAGCTTCGACAAGCAGTTCGTGCGCGACTGGCTGGAGACGCAGCCGTGGGACAAGACGCACCCGGGGCCCGCCCTGCCCGGCGACGTGGTCGAGGGCACCCGCGCCCGGTACGTCGCCGCCTTCGAGCGGATCACCGGGGCCTCGTTCGCCCGCTACCTGGAGGAGGACGTCGTCGCCCCATGAGCGCCCCCGACGCGGTACCGGCCGCCAGCTTCCGGTTCGCCGTCAACGTCACGCCCAAGGAGGGGATCCTCGACCCGCAGGGCCGGGCGGTGGAACAGAGCTTGCCGCACCTCGGCGTGGCCGGGGTCGGGCACGTCCGGGTGGGGCGGCGTGTCGAGATGAGCGTCGAGGCGGCCGACCTGGCGGCCGCCCGGGCCGTCGTCGAGCGGCTGGCGGGGGAGCTGCTCTCCAACCCGCTGATCGAGCGGTACGAGGTGGAGGTGCTCGCGGCCGCGTCGTCGACGACGACGGAGCGCCCCGTGCCGTGAGCGTCCGGGTCGGCGTCGTCGTCTTCCCGGGCTCGAACTGCGAGCAGGACACGGCCTGGGGCCTGCGCGTCGCGGGCGCCGAGCCCGTCGAGCTGTGGCACGAGTCGGCGGACCTCGCCGGCGTCCCCGCGGTCGTCCTCCCGGGCGGCTTCGCGTACGGCGATTACCTCAGGGCCGGCGTCATCGCCCGCTTCAGCCCGGTGATGCGGGCCGTCGCGGCCTTCGCCGCCTCGGGCGGCCTGGTCCTCGGGATCTGCAACGGCTTCCAGGTCCTGGCCGAGGCCGGCCTCGTCCCCGGCGCCCTGCTGCGGAACCGCGGCCTGCGCTTCGTGTGCCGGGAGGTTGCGATCACCCCCGAGCGGCTCGACACGCCCTTCACCCGGCTCGTCGGCGAGCGCCGCCCGCTGCGGATGCCGGTCGCCCACGGGGAGGGCTGCTACTACGCCGACGCGGCGACGCTCGACGCCCTCGAGCGCGACGGGCAGGTGCTCTTTCGCTATGTCCACTCCGACGGGACGCCGGCCGGCGAGGCCGACGACCCGGCCAACCCGAACGGCTCCCTGCACGCGATCGCCGGGGTGCTGAACGCGGCCGGCAACGTGGCCGGCCTGATGCCGCACCCGGAGCGCGCCGTCGAGGCGCTGCTCGGCTCGGTCGACGGGCTTCCCATCCTGCGCTCGCTCGTCGAGGCGGCGGGGGAGCGCGCGGCGACCGGTGGCTTCGTCGTGGTGGGCGGTCGCGCCGTCGTGGGCGGTGGGGGCGTCGTGGGCGGTGGGAGGGTGGTGGGCCGTGAGGCGGGCGCGGGCGGCCCCCCGTGAGCGAGCCTCCAGTGCCGTCCCTCCCGCCCGTGCCGCTCCACCGCGCCCTCGGCCTCACCGACGAGGAGTTGATCGCCATCGAGGCCAGGCTCGGCCGCGCCCCCAACGACCTCGAGCTCGCCATGTTCAGCGTGATGTGGAGCGAGCACTGCTCCTACAAGAGCAGCCGGCCCCTCCTGGCGACCCTGCCGACCGGCGGCGACGACGTCGTGGCGGGGCCGGGCGAGAACGCCGGCGTCCAGCGCATCGGGGATGGGCTGGCGGTGGCCTTCAAGATCGAGTCCCACAACCACCCGAGCGCGGTCGAGCCGTACCAGGGGGCCGCGACCGGCGTCGGCGGGATCCTGCGCGACATCTTCGCCATGGGCGCCCGGCCGATTGCCGTCCTCGACGCCCTCCGCTTCGGCGACCCCGGCGACCCGCGCACGCGCCACCTGGTGAGCGGGGTGGTGGCGGGGGTCGGCGGCTACGGCAACTGCGTCGGCGTGCCGACGGTCGGCGGCGAGCTCGTCTTCGACCCGTCCTACCAGGGCAATCCGCTCGTCAACGTGATGGCGATCGGGATCGTCCCGGAGGACCGGATCATGCGGGCCGCGGCCCCGGGGCCCGGCAATCTCGTGGTGCTGTACGGCAGCACGACCGGCCGGGACGGGATCGGCGGCGCGTCGGTCCTCGCGAGCGCCACGTTCGGAGACCAGGATCCGTCCAAGCGGCCGGCCGTCCAGGTCGGCGACCCGTTCGCCGAGAAGCTGCTCATCGAGGCCACCCTCGAGATCATCGACGGCGGGCTGGCCGAGGGCATCCAGGACCTGGGTGCCGCCGGCATCACCTGCGGCGTCTCCGAGACCGCCGACCGAGCCGGGACCGGGATCCTCGTCGACCTCGACGCGATCCCGCGCCGGGAGCCCGGCATGGCGCCCTTCGAGGTGCTGATCAGCGAGTCGCAGGAGCGGATGATCGCGATCGTGCAGCCGGAACGCTACGCCGAGGTCGCGGCGGTCTGCGCCCGCTGGGGCCTGCCCTGCGCCGTGATCGGCAGGGTGACCGGCGACGGCGCGATCAGGGTGGTCCGTGGCGGGATCGACGCGGAGGGCAGACCGAGCCCGGGCGCCGACGAGCTGGCCCGGGTGCCCGCTGCGGCACTGACGTCGGACGCCATCGTCTTCGAGCGCCCGGCGGCGCCGCCGGTCCGCCGCCGCCCCGGGCCGGCCCCGGGAGCGGCGCAGGAGCCGGCGGAGCTCCTGCCCGAGCGCGGGATGGACCCCGGCGCCGTCCTCCTCGGCCTCCTCGGCAGCCCGAACCTCGCCTCGCGGCGCTGGGTCTACGAGCAGTACGACCACCACGTCCAGACGAACACCGTGGCGGGACCCGGGCGCGGCGCCGCGGTTCTGCGCGTCAAGGGCACGCGCCGGGCGCTCGTCGCGACGACCGACGGGGACCAGGCCGTCTCGGCGCTGGACCCATACCTCGGCGCGGCGCTGTCGGTCGCCGAGGCGACGCGCAACGTGAGCGTGACCGGCGCCCGTCCGCTGGGCGTCACGAACTGCCTCAACTTCGGTGACCCCACCCGCCCGGAGGCCTTCTGGCAGCTCAAGGAGGCCGTCCGCGGCTTGGGCGACGCGTGCCGGGCCCTGGCGATCCCCGTCACCGGCGGGAACGTCTCGCTTTACAACGAGGCCCCCGGCAGCGCGATCGCTCCGACGCCGGAGATCGGCGTGGTGGGGCTCGCGGACGACGTCGACGTGCTCGTCGGCCCCGCCCTGGGCGCGGACGACCTCGTCGTCCTCCTCGCCGGGGCCACCGGCCCCGGGCTCGGCGGCTCGGCATATGCCGCGCTGGCCGGCGGGGGCGACGACGATCCGCCGGACCTCGACCTCGCGCGCGAGGTTGCCCTTCAGGCATTCGTCCGGGCCGCCATCGCCGCCCGCCTCGTCGCCGCGGCCCAGGATGTCTCCCGCGGCGGGCTCGCGGTGGCCCTCGCAGAGATGGCGCTCTGGGGCGGCCGCGGCGGACGCTTCCGGGTCGCCGTGGCGGGCTCGCCGGCGGTGGCCCTCTTCGGGGAGAGCCCGTCGCGGGCCGTGCTCGCCGTGCCCCCAGCGGCCGTCGAGGCGCTCGCAGCCCTCGCGCGCGACCACGACGTCCCGCTCTCGCAGCTGGGCGTGAGCGGCGGCGATCTCCTCGTCATCGAGCTCGCGGGGGAGGGGGCCACCGGCGCCGCCGAGGAGCGGGGTGCCCGGGTGGCCGACGCCGTCGAGCTCGGGCTGGGCGACCTGCGCCACGCGTGGGAGCACGGGCTCCCACGGGCGCTCGGCGTGGACGGCTAGCGCCGTGTGCGGAGTGTTCGGCGCGGTCTCCCCGGCGGGCGACGCCGCCCGCCTCGCGGCGCTGGGGCTCTTCGCACTCCAGCACCGGGGCCAGGAGTCCGCCGGGATCGCGGCCTCGGACGGAGACCAGCTGATGCTCTACAAGGACCTCGGGCTCGTCGCCCAGGTTCTCGACGAGCGCCGCCTGCCGAGCCTGCCGGGCCGGCTTGCCATCGCGCACTGCCGCTACTCCACGACCGGTTCCACGATCTGGGAGAACGCCCAGCCGACGCTGCGCCTCGGGCCCCGGCGCGCCCTTGCGATCGGCCACAACGGGAACCTCGTCAACACCCGCGAGCTGCTCGAACGCCTCCCCGGCGGGCGCAGCCGCCTGCCCGCCAGCACCGACACCGAGCTCCTCACCGCGCTGCTCGCCGACGAGCCGGGGCGCGACACGGTGGAGGCCCTGGTGCGCGTCCTGCCCCACGTGCGCGGGGCCTACAGCCTGGTCATCCTCGACGAGCGGCGCCTGATCGGTGTCCGCGACCCGCATGGGTTCCGCCCGCTCGTGCTGGGGCGGCTGCCGGCCGATCCCGACGCGCCGGGCCTGTGGGACGACTCCGACGCGTCCGCCGGCTGGGTCCTCTCGTCGGAGACGGCCGGTCTCGACGTCGTGAGCGCCGAGTACGTCCGGGACGTGGAGCCGGGCGAGCTCGTGATCCTCGAGCCCGGGGAGGCGCCCCGCTCCGTCCGCTTCGCGCCGCCGACCCCGGCCACGTGCGTCTTCGAGCTCATCTACTTCGCGCGCCCCGACTCCGTGATGGAGGGCCGGAACCTCTACGAGGTCCGGCGCCGGATGGGGATGGAGCTCGCCGCCGAGCATGCCGTGGCCGCCGACCTCGTCATGCCGGTGCCGGACACCGGTGGTCCTGCCGCGGCCGGTTACGCGGAGGCCTCCGGGATCCCGTATCGCGAGGGGATGTACCGCAATCGTTACGCGGGACGCACCTTCATCCAGCCCTCGCAGGCGATGCGTCACCGGGGGGTGACGGTGAAGCTCAACCCGCTCAGGGACGTCGTCCGCGGCCGGCGGCTCGTCGTCGTCGACGACTCGATCGTGCGCGGCACGACGACCCGCTCGATCGTCGGGCTGCTGCGGAAGGCCGGCGCGGCCGAAGTCCACGTCCGGATCAGCGCCCCGCCGATCTACCACCCCTGCTTCTACGGCATCGACACCCAGGTCGAGACCGAGCTGATCGCGGCGAGCCACTCGGGCGAGGAGATCCGGGACTTCATCGGGGCCGACTCCCTGGGCTACCTGTCGATCCCCGGGCTGCTCCGGGCACTCGACCTGCCGTACGAGGGCTTCTGCTTCGCGTGCTTCGATGGCCGCTACCCGGAGCCGGTCCCGTACGACGCCGCGCGGCGCAAGTTCGTCCTCGAGGAAGCGGCGGCGCTCCGTGGCTGACGGGTCGCGCGACGTGCCAGACCGCCCGTCGACCGCGTCGCCGGGCGGCGTGGCGGACCTCTTGGCCGGACCGTCGGGCGCCAGGGAGGCCGCACCACGCCACGCGTACCGGGCCGCGGGCGTGGATGTCGAGGCCGGTGAGCGCGCGGTGACCCTGATGCGCGACGCCGTCGCCTCGACCTGGCGCCCCGAGGTGGTCGGGGGCCTCGGCGGATTCGCCGGCGCCATCGAACTCCCGGCCGGGTACCGCCGCCCGCTGCTGGTCGCCTCCACCGACGGGGTGGGCACCAAGGTGGCGCTGGCGCGCCGCGCCGGCCGTCTCGGGGGTCTCGGGATCGACCTCGTGGCGATGTGCGCCGACGACGTCGCCTGCGCCGGCGCCGAGCCGCTCCTCCTGCTCGACTACGTGGCCGTCGGGAGGGTCGTGCCCGACGAGGTGGCATCGATCGTGGCCGGCGTGGCCGCGGGCTGCCGGCTCGCCGGCTGTGCCCTCCTCGGCGGGGAGACCGCCGAGCACCCGGGCGTGATGCGCCCCGACGACCTCGACCTCGCCGCGACCTGCGTCGGCGTCGTGGAGCGCGACGACCTGCTCGACGGGCGAGCGGTCGTGGCCGGCGACGTCCTCGTCGGGCTGCCGTCGTCCGGTCTGCACAGCAATGGGTACTCCCTCGTCCGGCGGATCGTGGACGAGGCCGGCCTGGACCTGGAAACGCCGTACGCGGCCGTCCTGGCGCGCCATGCGCCGGGCGTGGCGGGGGAGGAGGCCCTCGCCGACCTGCACCTGGCCGACGTGCTCGTCGAGCCGACGCGCGTCTATGCTCGAGCGCTGCTCGCGATCCGGGCCGCGGTCCGGGCGGCGGTCCCGGGCGCGGACGTCCACGGGATGGCCCACGTCACGGGCGGCGGCCTGCCCGGCAACGTGCCGCGCATCGTGCCCGACGGGCTGGCAGTCCGCCTCGACCCGGCCCGCTGGGCGATGCCGTCGGTGATGCGCCTGCTGGGCGTCCTCGGCGGGCTCGACGACCGCGAGCTGCGGGCGACCTTCAACGGTGGGCTGGGGATGATCCTCGCCGTGCCGCCGGGCGCGGCCGAGGCGGTGCTCGCGGCGGCGGCGGCGCAGGGGATCGCGGGGATGCTGGTCGGCGAGGTGGTCGCGGTCGCGGCGACAGGCGGGCAACGATACGTGGAGGTGGGCTGATGGCCGGACGGATCGCAGTCGGGGTCTCCGGGAGCGGCAGCAACCTGCGGGCGCTGCATGCCCGGATCGAGCGCGGCGCCCTCGAGGCCGCGATCGTCCTCGTGTTCTCCGACCGGCCGTGCGCCGCCCTAGCATGGGCGGAGGAGGCCGGGCTCGACACGGCCCTCATCGCGGATCTCGGCGCCCCGGACCATGGTGCGCGGGCGATCGCGGACGAGACCCTGGCCGAGACCCTGGCGGCGCTCGATCTCGACGCGGTCGTCCTGGCCGGCTTCATGCGCCTCGTCGGGGCGGCGGTGCTCGACGCCTTCCCGGGCCGGGTCCTCAACGTCCACCCGTCGCTGCTGCCGGCGTACCCCGGCGCGCACGCGGTGCGCGATGCGCTCGCCGCCGGGGCCGTGGTCAGCGGCGTCACCGTCCACCTCGTCGACGAGTCGCTCGACGGCGGGCCGATCGTCCTCGCCGAGGCGGTCCCGGTGCTGGCCGGCGACAGCGAAGGCTCGCTCCTCGAGCGGCTGCACGCGGTCGAGCACCGGATCCTGCCGCGGGCCGTCGGGCTGCTCCTCGCGGGCGCGCTCCGCGTCGAGGGGCGGCGCGTGGAGATCGACACGGCTCGTGCCGCCGAGCGGCTTCCGGCCCCCCGTCGGGCGCTCCTGTCGGTCTCGGACAAGACAGGCCTCGTGCCGTTCGCTGCCGGGCTCGTCGCCCGGGGCCTCGAGCTCGTCAGCACCGGCGGGACCGCTCGTGCCCTGCGCGATGCCGGCCTGCCCGTCGTCGACGTGGCGGCGGTGACCGGCTTCCCGGAGATGCTGGACGGCCGCGTGAAGACCCTTCACCCGCGGGTCCACGGCGGGATCCTCGCCGATCGCCGCCTGGCGGCCCACCGCGAGCAGCTGGCGGTCGCCGGCATCGAGCCCTTCGAGCTCGTCGTCGTGAACCTCTACCCGTTCGCCGCGGCCGCCGAGCGGGCGCTGCGCGGCGAGCTCGACCTCGACGGTCTCGTGGAGGAGATCGACATCGGCGGGCCGTCGATGGTCCGGGCCGCGGCGAAGAACCACGCCAGCGTCGCGATCGTCACCGACCCCGCGCGGTACGACGCGGTGCTCGCCGCCCTGGACGCGGGCGGCGCCGTGCCCCCGGGCCTGCGCGCCGCGCTCGCCGTCGAGGCGTTCCGCCACACGGCTGCCTACGACGCCCGGATCGCCGAGGTGCTGCCGGAGCAGATGGCGGCCGAGGGCGTCGCGCTCCCTGCCGAACCGGGGATGCCCGGCGCCGCCGACCCGTACCCAGCTCGCCTCACGGTCACCCTCGAGAAGGTCGAGGCCCTGCGCTACGGGGAGAACCCCCACCAGCCGGCTGCTCGCTACCGGCGGCCGGGCGCGACCTTTGCCGACGGGGCGTTCGCGACCGGCGCGTCGCCGCTCCAGGGCAAGGCGCTGTCCTACAACAACGTCCTCGACGGCTCGGCGGCGGCGGGGATCGCCCGGTTGTTGCGCGGGCCGGCCTGCGTCATCGTCAAGCACACGAACCCCTGCGGCGCGGCCGAGCGCGACACGCTCGCCGCCGCCTGGGACGACGCGCTCGCGGCCGACCCGGTCTCGGCCTTCGGCGGCGTCGTCGCCCTCACCCGGCGGGTCGACCGGGAGGTCGCCGAGCGCCTCGCGAGCATCTTCCTCGAGGTGGTGGCGGCACCCGGCTTCGAGCCGGTTGCCCTCGAGGTGCTGGCGGCGAAGCCGAACCTCCGGCTCGTCGTCGACCCGGCCCTCGGCGGGCTGGCCCCGCGTGCGGCGCCCAGCCCAACCGGCTCCCTCCGCTCCGCCGGCGGGGCCGTCCTCGTCACGGCGCCGGACACCGCTCCCGATGACCCGGCGACCTGGACGGCGGCCACGGAGCGCGCTCCCACGGACCCCGAGCGGCGCGACCTCGACCTCGCCTGGCGCCTCGTGCGCGGCGTCACCTCGAACGCCATCGTCCTCGTACGCGACGGGATGCTCATCGGCATCGGCTCGGGCCAGACCAGCCGCGTGGACGCCGCCCGCCAGGCCGTGGCGAAGGCGACGGCGCTGCTCGGGGCGGACCGACTGGTGGGTGCCGCGTGCGCCTCGGACGCCTTCTACCCGTTCCCCGACGCGGTGGAGGTCTGTCTGGCGGCCGGTGTCACCGCATTTGCCCAGCCGGGCGGCTCGCTCCGCGACGCCGACGCGATCGCGGCCGCCGACGCCGCCGGCGCGACGATGCTGCTCACCGGCGTCCGCCACTTCCGGCACTGACCGGGATCGGCGCGCCTCGCCCCGACCACCACGGCGGGCCCCCACCGCGGTGGCACCCGCCCGACCCGCCACGCCGCCGCCCGATCGGGTCGAGGCTGCCGCCTCGCCGCTTGAGTCCAGCCTGACTCCAGGATCGCCGTCCCTAACACGAAACCCCGACCAGCGCCGGGGATACCCTTGGATCCGGCAGGGTTCTGTGCGGTCATCCGCCGCCGGCGAGTCTGAGAGGGCTCAGGGGGCCTGCGCGGCACGCCGGTACCTTGCGCGCCCGGCACAGCTGCGCACGTCCGTCCGGCGCGGCACCCCGGGACGCTGCGCGCGCCGCCCGATCGGCACCCGCGTGGCGTCCGGCACCGGCCCTCCGGCACCGCCGTCCCTCACTGGCTCGCGGCCCTCGCGCCCCTGCTACGATCGCGCGGCCATGCCCGACTCCGACCCGACTGCCGTGCCCGAGCCCGACCGCCCGAGCTCCGCCGACCCGACCGCCCCCGAGCGCTTCTACATCACGACCGCGATCGCCTACGCCAACAACAAGCCCGGCCTTCACACGCTCCACGAGGTGATCGCCGCCGATGCCCTCGCCCGCTGGCACCGGATGCGCGGCATCCCGACCCGCTTCCTGACCGGGACCGACGAGCACAGCGTCAACATCGCGCAGAAGGCCGCCGAGCAGGGCAGGACCCCCCGCGCGTTCGTCGACGAGAAGGTCGCCCTCTTCCGGGCTGCCGAGGACGCGCTCCTGGTCAGCCCCGACCGCTTCATCCGGACGACCGACCCCGATCACCACCGGTCTGCCCAGGAGATGGTCCGCCGGGCCCATGCGAACGGTGACATCTACGTCGGGACCTACGAAGGCTGGTACTGCCCGAACGAGGGCTTCCGCAACGCGACCGACGTCCACGAGACGGCTGCCGGGACCATTTGCCCGAACCATCCCGACGTCCCCCTGGAGTGGCTGACCGAGAGGAACTGGTTCTTCCGGCTCTCGGCCTACCAGGAACGCCTGGAGCGCTGGTACGAGGAGCACCCGGACTTCGTCCAGCCGGACTACCGGCGCAACGAGATGCTGGGGTTCATCCGGGGCGGCCTCGAGGACTTCTCGATCAGCCGGGCCGGCGCGGGGTGGGGGATCCCGTTCCCGGTCCTCCCCGACGGCTCCGACGCGCGCCGGCCCGACGGCAGCTGGGACCCGGACGCCGGCACGATCTACGTCTGGTACGACGCCCTGATCAACTACATCACCGGCGCCGGCTTCCCCGACGACCCCGCCATGCTCGCCCGCTGGTGGCCGGCCGACCTCCACCTCATCGGCAAGGACATCGCTCGCTTCCACACGATCTTCTGGCCGGCCATGCTCTGGTCGGCGGGGCTCGAGGCCCCGCGGCACGTCTGGGTCCACGGCTGGCTTCTGGCGCAGGGCGAGCGGATGAGCAAGAGCCGCGGCAACTTCCTCGACCCGCTCGACTTCGTCGCTGCCTTCGGCGCCGACGGCGCTCGCTACGTGGCCCTCCGCGAGGTCGCCTTCGACCGCGACAGCGACGTCAGCTGGGACGGCTTCCTGCGGCGCTACAACGCCGACCTCGCGAACGACTTCGGGAACCTCGTCAACCGGACCGTGGCGATGGCCGGGCGGTACCTCGGCGGCGAGCGCCCGGCACCGCGCCGCGCCGACGCCGCCCCGCTCGCGGCGAGCTGGGCCGAGACCCGGCGAGCGGTCGCCGAGCGGCTCGACGCGTGCCTGATCCACGACGCGCTGGCCGTCCTCTGGGACTACGTCGGCGTGGCCAACAAGATGGTCGACACGGAGGCACCGTGGGTCCTCGCCAAGGCCGCCAAGGCCGGTGACGATGCCGCGACCGCGCGGCTCCGCGATGTGCTCGCCGACCTCCTCGAGGCCTGCCGGCTGATCGCGCTGGCGGCGGCCCCCGTCATGCCCGGCGCCGCCCCGCGGGTCATGGCGCAGCTCGGCCACGCCTACCCGTGGGCCGCCGACGGCACGGGCGGCCCGCCGCTCCTCGACGAGCTGGCATGGGGCGCCCACGCAGGCGAGCCGGGGACGCTGGCGGCGCCGACGCCGCTCTTCCCGCGGCTCGAGATCGACGCGGCCGAGGCCCGGTCCGGGCCGGCCCCCGCCTGATCGACCGGAAGTCGTCCATGCGCCTCGTCGACACCCACGCACACCTCCAGTCGCCGCAGTTCGCCGACGACCTGCCGGAGGTGCTCGCGGCGGCCGAGGTCGCCGGCGTGGAGCGGATCCTCGTGCCCGGCTGGGACGAGGCGTCGTCGCTCCGGGCGCTCGAGCTCGTCGCGCGCTACCCACGCATGGTGGCGGCGGTCGGCATCCACCCGCATGCGGCCGCGGAAACGGACGACGCGGCGTGGGAGCGCACCGCGGCGCTGGCGGACGGCCCGGCGGTCGTCGCCATCGGCGAGGGCGGACTGGACTACGACCGCCGCTTCTCGCCGGTCGAGGACCAGCTGCGCACCCTGCGCCGGAACCTGGCCCTCGCCCTTGCCACCGGCAAGCCGGTGATCCTCCATTGCCGAAGCGCCGCGGGGCGCCGCGACGCCCACGATGCGCTCCTCGAGGAGATGCGAGCGGCCGGCCTCGGCGGCTCGGCGGCGCGGACGACCTTCGGCGGCCGGCCGCCGGCGATCCTCCACTCCGTCACCGGCCCGGTCGACTACGTGGCGGCGGCGCTCGAGCTCGGCTGCGCGGTCTCCGTCTCCGGCCTGTGCTTCCGGAAGGGCGAGGAGGCGACGGCCGAGACCGTCCGCCTGGTCCCGCTCGACCGAATCCTGGTGGAGACGGACGCCCCGTACCTCTCGCCCCCCGGCGCTCCGCGCCGGCGCAACGAGCCGGCCTGGGTCCGGATCACCGCCGCCTGGGTCGCGGCGCAGCGGGGTGAGCACCCGGACGCCCTGGGGGCGCAGCTCGTCGAGAACTTCGACCGGATCTTCCCTGGGCCGGGCGAGTAGGGGAGCGCGGGTCGCGGACCGGCTCGGGCGGCCCGGGCGAGGCCTGGGCGGGGCACCCCGCGCGGTGTCTCAGGCGAGGCGGCGCCAGCGCAGCGTCATCGTCGCGATCAGCGGCACCCCGGGCTCCACGACGGCGTGCTCCCCGGTGGCGAGGCCGTTCGGCGGCCCCGTCTGGGGCTCGACGCAGACGCCCTCCTCGCGCTCCGTGTAGACGACCCAGAACGGGGCGTCGCACTCGATCCGCACCTCGAGGGCGCCCGGCCAGTGGACCCCCGGCGCGGCAGCCATCTCCACGAAGCAGTCGTCCCACGGCTGGGGCGGGATGGGGCGGACCAGCTCGCCGGTCGGGAGGCCGTCGGCGCCGCGCAGGAGCATCGCCCCCGCCACGACGTCGACGACCACCCGCTCGCCCACGGCCGTCCCGTCGCGGTTCCGCAGGACGCGCGGGAACCAGGGGTGCCAGCCGACGATCGCCGGCATCGGCCGGTCCGCGGCGTGCACCTCGAGCGTTGCGTGGAGGGCGTCCGGGGCCACCCGCACGCGGTGGACGGCGCGACCCCCGAAGGGCCAGGGCGGGCCGAGGTCCGCGGCGAGCGTCACCATGTCGGGGCCGGCCTCCACGACCTCCCAGGCCGTCCGCAGGAGGGTCCCGTGGATCGCGTGGGGTGGCAGGAGATCCGTCGGCAGGCGGTGCTCCTCGCCGCGCCAGGGGAGGATCCCCTCGCGCAGCCGGCCGGCCCAGGGCACCATCGGGTAGCAGCCCCACGCCAGCGGACCCCAGCCCCCGGTGACGAGCAGGTCCAGGCTGTCGACGCGCAGGGCGGCGATCCGCCCGCCGGCACCGGGATCGACGACTGCCTCGGCGGAACGTGTGCGAAGGGTGATGGGGTCGTGCACGCGCTGATCGTAGCGGCTGGGGCGCGGCCCGCGTCGGCTGGCTCGCCACCGCGCGCTGCTCCGGCGCCTCCGCGCGTGTGCCCCGGTTTGACACGGGGCACACGTTCCGCTAGCATCCTTAGCACTCTCAACATGTGAGTGCTAGTCATCGGGGAGGTCGCCCGGACAGGCAGCCGGGAGCCGACGTATCCCGGGGGGCGACACACCGGGGGAGTACCGCGGCGGAGGCCCGCCCGGGCAGCCAGCCAGTCGAATCGGGGTTCGCACCAGATGCGGACCAGCCGGAACCAGAACCTCGAAGGAGGGATTGCGCGTTGGTCACTTCCAGCAAGCTTCGCCCGCTCGGCGACCGCGTCGTCGTCAAGCCTCTGCCCCGCGAGGAGATGACGAAGAGCGGCATCGTCCTGCCGGACACCGTCAAAGAGAAGCCCCAGGAGGGCGAGGTCCTCGCCGCCGGGCCGGGCAAGATGCTCGACGACGGCAAGCGCGAGGCGATGGACGTCAAGGTCGGCGACAAGGTCCTCTACGCCAAGTACGCCGGGACCGAGTTCAAGGTCGAGGGCGACGATCTGCTCATCGTGAGCCAGAAGGACATCCTCGCGATCGTCGAGGACTGACCGGCGACGCCGCCGGACACCCGGCGCGCGAGTCGCCCCCAGCTTCCCTCGCACCAGACACTCCCAGGAGGAACCCGAATCCGTGGCTAAGCAGGTCATCTTCGAGGACAACGCGCGGCGCTCCCTCAAGCGCGGCATCGACAAGCTCGCCGACGCGGTCAAGGTGACGATCGGCCCGAAGGGCCGGAACGTCGTGCTCGACAAGAAGTTCGGCTCCCCGACGATCACGAATGACGGCGTCACGATCGCGCGCGACATCGAGCTCGAGGACCCCTTCGAGAACATGGGGGCCCAGCTCCTCAAGGAAGTCGCGACGAAGACCGACGACGTCGCCGGCGACGGCACCACCACCGCCGTCGTCCTCGGCCAGGCGCTCGTCAGCGAGGGCCTCCGCAACGTCACCGCCGGCGCCAACCCGATGGTCCTCAAGCACGGCATCGAGCGTGCCGTCGAGGTGATCGTCGAGGAGATCAAGGCCAGCGCCCGCCCGGTCGACTCCCGCGAGCAGATCGCCGCGGTCGCCGCGATCTCCGCGGCCGATCCCGAGGTCGGCGAGATCATCGCCGAGGTGATGGACAAGGTCGGCAAGGACGGCGTCATCACCGTCGAGGAGGGCCAGTCCCTCGGCCTCGAGAAGGAATACACCGAGGGCATGCAGTTCGACCGGGGCTACATCTCGGCGTACTTCGTGACCAACCCCGATCGGATGGAGGCGGTCCTCGAGAGCGCCAAGATCCTCGTCACCGACAAGAAGATCTCGGCCGTCGCCGACATCCTGCCGGGCCTCGAGAAGGCCGTGCAGGTCGGCCGGCCGATGCTGATCATCGCCGAGGACATCGACGGCGAGGCGCTCGCCACCCTCGTCGTGAACAAGCTCCGCGGCACCATCCAGGTCCTGGCCGTCAAGGCGCCGGGCTTCGGCGACCGCCGCAAGGAGATGCTCCGCGACATCGCGATCCTGACGGGCGCGACGGTCATCTCCGAGGAGGTCGGCCGCAAGCTCGACTCGGTCACCGCCGAGGACCTTGGCGAGGCCCGCCGCGTCGTCGCCACCAAGGACGACACGACGATCGTCGAGGGCTCCGGCCGCGAGGCGGACATCAAGGCGCGCATGAACCAGATCAAGGCGCAGATCGAGGAGACCACCTCGGACTACGACCGCGAGAAGCTCCAGGAGCGCCTCGCCAAGCTCGCCGGCGGCGTTGCCGTCATCAAGGTGGGCGCGGCGACCGAGGTCGAGCTCAAGGAGAAGAAGCACCGCATCGAGGATGCGCTCTCGACCACCCGCGCGGCGGTCGAGGAGGGCATCGTCGCCGGCGGCGGCGTGACGCTCCTGCAGGCCATCCCGGCCCTCGACGCGCTCAAGCTTGAGGGCGACGAGGCGGTCGGCGTCGACATCGTCCGGCGCGCGCTCGAGGCTCCGGCCCGCCAGATCGCCGACAACGCCGGCGCTCGCGGCGAGGTCGTCATCGACCAGGTCAAGACGATGAAGAAGGGCGAGGGCTTCGACGCCCTCAAGGGCGAGTACGGCGACATGTTCGAGCGTGGGATCGTGGATGCCGCCAAGGTGACCCGCTCCGCGCTGCAGAACGCGGCCTCGATCGCGGCAATGGTGCTGACGACCGAGACGCTCGTGACGGATCTCCCCGAGAAGAAGGAAGACGGCGCCGGCGGTGGCCACGGCCACGGCGGCGGCGACATGGACTTCTAGGTCCTCCGCTCCTCCGCACGCGACGGGGCCCCGGCCGGGAACGGCCGGGGCCCCGTCCGATTCGCGGGCGGCCGACCCGGTCGGGTTCACGCTCAGAGCACGGTGAGAGCCGGGTCACCCATCCGCGGGTGCCCGGCTCTCATGCTGCCAGGCTGCTACCAGGTACCGGCCCCGAACGCCCGAGTCGCTGCCACTCCCCGAGGATCCTGAGAAGAGCGGGGGAGCGTCCGGGTGCAGAGCCGGGCGGTGTCGATGCTACTCGTGCGGCCCGAGGTCCTGGAGGATGACCCCCAGTGCCATCCCGGCGAGTGTTGCCAGGGCCGCGGCCGCGACGAGGATGAGCAGCAGGACGCTCAGGCTCGCGACGCCGACAAGCAGTTCCATGAGACCCCCGGTATGTGGTGCTCGAACGAGGATCAGCGTCCGGAGTCGACGCGGTGAGTGCCAATTGGCACCGCTTTTTGAGGAAAGGATACCCCCGAGCGGCCCTCGGACCCCGCTGGGCGCATCCCATCCTGCTCCCCGGGATGTTGTGTGTCCTGTCAGCCGCAACTGCCTGGGAACAGAGCGGAGCGCCGGTCGCGGAGCCGGGGGCAGGCGCGGATTGTCGGCGGCCTCGGCGTGTCGACTCAATAGGCGTTGTTACCTAGCCGTCGGAGATGGGCCAATCGGGCGGACGGCCGCGGGGTCGATCGGGCTCGCGACGCTCTGGTGGGAGCTGCGTGTCGTCGCCGCGGTCCCGGGACCCGCGGGCGACCTGCGTGCGCTGGCGCTGGCGCGGGCGCGCCTCGCCGACGGTCGTGCCCGCGGCGATCGCCGCCCGCAGGTCCGCGAAGGTGCGTCCCGCGAAGCGCGTTACGCCACGCCCGACATCGCCGGGGCGATGCGCGTCCGAGCCACCGACGACCGGAAAGCCGGCGTGGGCGGCGAAGGCGACGACACGCCGGCGCTGGAACGGCACCCAACCCGCACGCGCGTTGTAGCTCTCGAGCGCGTCCGGCCGTCGCTCGGGAACGCCCTCGGCAAGCTCCTCCAGGACCCGCCGCGGGGCCGAGATCGTGACCGGGAGGAGCGGGTGGGCAACGATGGCGAGCCCGCCCTGGTCGTGGACGGCTGCGATGCTGTCACCCAGGGTGCGCCCGGGTGCGACCCGCCCGTGGAGCCCGAGGCCGAGCAGGTGCCCCTGGCAGGTCGTGATCTCCTCGCCGACGACGAGGGCGATGCCCGCCCCGGCACCGCGGGCCGCCAGCCTCGCGGCGATGTCGATCCGGTTGTGGTCGGTCAGCGCGACCAGGTTCAGGTCGGCCGCGGCGAGCGCTGCGAGGAGTCCGTCCAGGTCGCGGCCGTGAAGGCGATCGCCGGCCGGGTGGACATGGAGATCCGCCCGGCCGTGCACCGGGGTACCCATGACCGGACGGTAGGCGGGACCCGTGGTGACGTCAACGCCGTCGCCGCCGGCGTCCGTCCTCGATCGAGGCCCGGCGAGCTCGGCGGCCGTTTGACCGTCCCGCGTCGGTCGGTCACGCTGCGTGCGACGCGCCTCTCCCCGCGGCGCCGCACCGAGGCCCTCATGTCCCGCTCACCGATCTCTCGCGGCGCGCGCCGCTCCCTCGTCGTTGCGTTCGCGTCCCTTGCGCTCATCACCGCCGCCTGCGGGCCGAGCACGCCCGCGCTCACGGACCCGGTCGAGATCCTGCAGGCAGGGGCGGCATCGCTCGGCGAGATGACGAGCTTCCACCTGCGCGGCGCCATCGACGGCGAGCTCGCGCTCGACATCGGTGGAGCGGGCGGTGGAGCGCCGGTCCCGCTGGACGGCACGACGCTCGACGGCGACGTCGACGTCGCCGGCGCGAAGCTGGCGGCTGAGCTGCTGGCGCCCGCGCTGCTCAACCTGCGCCTCAACCTCGTCGTCGCCGACGGCTCGGCCTATCTCAAGGCGCCGATCCTGACGGGTGACAGCTGGGTCCGCCAGCCGGCCGAGGGCGGGATCGGCGGGGATCCCGGGGCCGCGCTCGACGGGCTGGCGACGTTCCTTGGCCGCCCGGAGCTGCAGCCGGAGAAGCTCCCGGACACGCGCTGTGCCGGCACCGACTGCTACAGCGTCCGCTTCACGGTGCCCGCCGCCGAGATCCGCGACGCCCTCGGCTCGCTGGGGAGCGCCATCCCCGGGCTGTCCGGGGACGCGGTCGGCGACGTGACGGTCACCGCCGGCGTCCGGAAGGACAACCTGCAGCTGGCGACGCTCGGCCTGGACATTCCTGCCGGCGGTGCGCAGGACCTCACGATCGACCTCGAGCTCAGCAAGGTGAACGAGCCGGTGACGATCACGCCGCCGCCGGCCGACGAGGTGAAGGACGCGCCCGGCTGAACCGGAGCCGGGACGGAGCCCGCCGGGTCGGTCCCTCTCGGACCGCGCTCGTCTCGCGCTGGCCGGGCTGGCCCCTGCCGGACCGCGCTCGGCTCGCGCCTCGGCCGCCGCCACGGGATGAGGGCCGGTGAAGCCGGCGCCGGTACAATTCGCCCGTGAACCCCACGCCCCCCTGGCTCGAGGAGCCCGAGCCGTCCGTGCCCGACGCGCCCGTGGCCGCGGGCGCGGGCGCGGGCGCGGCTTCGGGTGGTCCCGGCCCCGGCCCCGACGAGCCGCCGCTGCCCGACGCGCCCGCCCCGGAGGAGGCCGATCCGTGGGGCTCGCCGGGCGCCGACCCGCGCGCGCCGCAGCGCGACCGCGGCCTGGCGACCGGCGCCGCCAGCCGGGAGGAGCTCGAATCGCGGATCCTCGCCCGCCTCAACCCGGAGCAGGCGCGGGCGGTCGCGACGACCGAGGGCCCACTCCTCATCCTCGCCGGAGCCGGCTCCGGCAAGACCCGGGTCGTCGCCCACCGCGTGGCATACCTGGTGGGCGTCAGGAACGTCGCCCCGTGGCGGATCCTGGCCGTGACCTTCACGAACAAGGCAGCCGGCGAGATGCGGGAGCGGATCATCGCCCTCGTCGGGCCGGAGGACGGCCGCAAGGTCGAGATGGGCACGTTCCACGCCCTGTGCGCCCGGATCCTGCGCCGCGACGGCGCCGCCATCGGCCTCTCGCCGCGCTTCGTCATCTACGACACGGACGACCAGCAGTCCCTCATGAAGCAGGTCTTCCGCGACCTGGACCTCCCGATCAAGGGCGGCGTCCTCCGGCCGCGGACCGTCCTCGAGGCCATCAGCCGGGCCAAGAACAACCTGGAGTCCGTGGAGGACCTCGTCGCCGGCGCGACGACGCACATGGAGCGCGAGGTGGCCCGGATCGCGGCGCGCTACACGGAGCGCCTGCGGGCGGCCGGCGCACTCGACTTCGACGACCTGCTCGTCGAAACGGTGCGCCTCCTTGAGACCCAGCCCGACGTGCTGGCGCGCTACCAGGCCCGTTGGCGCTACCTCCACGTCGACGAGTACCAGGACACGAACGCCGCCCAGTACCGGATCGTGCGATCGCTCGCGGCCGCCCACCGCAACCTGTGCGTGGTCGGCGACGACGACCAGTCGATCTACGCCTGGCGCGGCGCGGACCTGCGCAACATCCTCGACTTCGAGCGCGACGAGCCCGGCGCGACCGTCGTGAAGCTCGAGCAGAACTACCGCAGCTCCCAGCTCATCCTCGACGCGGCCCACGCCGTGGTGACCCACAACGAGGGGCGCAAGGACAAGAAGCTGTGGACCGAGCGGGCCGGCGGGCGGCCGATCCAGCGGTTCGAGGCCTACAACGAGGAGGAGGAGGCCGAGTGGATCGCCCGCCAGGTCGAGGCGCTCCTCGGCGGCCGGGCGGCCGCGCTCACTCGACGGGCCGACGAGGCCGATAGGCTCCGGCCGAAGGACATCGCCGTCCTGTACCGCACGAACGCCCAGTCGCGGTCGATCGAGGAGGCGTTCCTGCGCTACGGCATCCGCTACCAGCTCATCGGCGGGACCCGCTTCTACCAGCGCCGCGAGGTGAAGGACGCCCTGGCCTACCTCCGGGTCCTGCGCAGCGACACCGACGAGGTGAGCTACGAGCGGATCGTCAACCTCCCGGCTCGGGGGATCGGCGACAAGACCCTCGAGGTGCTCCGGATGGCCGCCGGTGAGCCGGAGCAGACGTACTGGAGCGCCCTGGAGCGGGCAGCCGCGGGCGAGCTCCTGGTGCTCGCGCCGCGCGCTCGCGGCGCCGTGACCGACTTCGTGGCCCTCGTGCGGCGGTTGCGCAGCCGCATCGGCGTCCTCGGGCTGCCCGAGCTCCTCGACGACGTGCTGGAGGTCTCCGGCTACCGCGCGATGCTCGCCGACGGCACCGAGGAGAATGAGGAGCGCTGGCGCAACCTCCTCGAGCTGCGCTCGGTCACCACGCGCTACGACGATCTGGCGCCCGACGACGCGCTCGACCGCCTCCTCGAGGAGACCGCCCTCGTCGCCGACCAGGACGCCTACGAGTCCGACGCCGACGCCGTGACGCTGATCACGCTCCACGCGGCGAAAGGCCTCGAGTTCGGGGCCGTCTTCATGTCGGGGATGGAGGAGGGCGTCTTCCCCCACAGCCGGGCGCTCGACGACGAGAAGGAGCTGGAGGAGGAGCGGCGCCTGGCGTACGTCGGGATCACCCGGGCCAAGGAGCGCCTTTTCGTCTCGCACGCCTGGCAGCGGGCGACGTGGGGCCCGGGCGGCGGCGGGCCGTCCGTCCCCTCGCGCTTCCTGTTCGAGATCCCCGCCGACCTGATGGAGGGCCCGCGCCTCCAGCCGGGGGAGGGGAGCGACGCCGATTACGACCTGGCCCTCGCGTTCGGCGCGCGGCGAAGCAGCCGCTTCGGGGCCCCGATCCGGGCCGGCGGCGGGGCCTACCGCACCGGGAGTGGCCGCCCGGGGGCCCCGGCCGACGGCGCCGGGTTCCGGCCGAGCCGCGATCTCGCCGCCCGGCGCGAGGCGTTCGAGGCCGGGGCGCGGTCGGGGTCACTCGCCGTGCCCGGCGTTCACCGCGGCTTCCGCGATCGGGTGAGTGGCGGCAGCGAGGACCACCCGGAGGCCGCCTTCGCGGACGACCTTCCGGTGCGCCGGATTGCCCCGCCACCGGCCGTGGGCGCGGCCCCCGCGCGGCCCGCGTCCGCGCCGCGTGTGCGCCTCCCCGGGGAGCGGCTCTTCCGCGACGGCGACCGGGTCGTCCACGCTCGCTTCGGCGACGGCGTCGTCGTCACGAGCAAGCTCACCCGTGACGACGAGGAGGTCACGGTGGCCTTTCGGGCGGGTGGCGTGAAGACGCTGCTCGCGAGCATGGCCAACCTCGAGCCCGCGGATTGAGGCGCGCGGCGCGGCCCAGAAGGTAGACTCGCCGCCGATGAGCACGCCCGACCTGCCCGTCGATCCCGGCCTCGTGGCCGCTTCTGCCGCCCTCGGCAACGACGCCGCCGCTGCTCGGCACGCCGTGCTCGCGGCCGAGGTGACGGCCGCCAACCGCGCCTACTACCTCCACGACGCCCCGATCATGTCGGACGCCGAGTACGACGCGAAGCTCCGCGAGCTCGTCGCGGTCGAGGCAGCCTTCCCGGAGCTGCGAACGCCCGATTCGCCGACCCAACGCGTGGGGGCTGTCGAGGCCGAGGAGGCGAGCCCGTTCGCCGAGATCCGCCACGACCGGCCCATGCTCAGCCTGGGCAACGCCTTCGGGGCGGACGAGCTGCGCGCGTTCGACGCCCGCGTCCGCCGCGGCCTCGGCCTGGTGCCGGCTCCCGAGCCGGCCCCGGAGCTGTGCTACGTCGCCGAGCTCAAGATCGACGGCCTCGCCGTCAGCCTCCGCTACCGCGACGGCCGGCTCGCCCGGGGCGCCACGCGCGGCGACGGGACGACCGGCGAGGACGTCACCGCCAACCTGCGCACGATCACCGTCATCCCGCCCCGCCTGCGCGAGCCGGCCACGCTGGAGGTTCGCGGCGAGGTCTACATGCCGAAGGCCGAGTTTGCCCGGATCAACGCCGAGCGCGAGGAGGCGGGGCTGCCGCTGTACGCCAACCCGCGCAACAGCGGGGCTGGCTCGCTCCGCCAGCTCGATCCGACCGTGACCGCGGGCCGGCGCCTGTCGTTCTGGGCCTACCAGCTCCTGGAGGAGCCGGCGGCCGCCCAGGCGACGTTCTTCGGCGACCCCGGGGCCCGCGACCAGGGCGTCGGCGGTGACGGCAGCGACAGCCCGCCGGCGGCCCGCAGCCAGTCGAGCGCTCTCGTGCGCCTCGAGGCGCTCGGCTTCCCGGTCGAGCCGCACCGCGAGGCGGGCCTCGACATCGAAGGCGTGATCGACTTCCTGGAGCGCTGGCGCGAGGCGCGCCACGCCCTCGACTACGAGACCGACGGCGTGGTCGTGAAGGTCGACGACGTCGAGCAGCAGGCCCGCCTGGGGATGGTGGCCCGCGCGCCGCGCTGGGCGATCGCGTTCAAGTTCCCGCCGGAGCAGGTCGAGACCGTCGTGGAGGACATCGTCCCGTACGTGGGGCGGACCGGGACGCTGACGCCGGTGGCCCACCTCCGGCCGGCGAGGGTCGCGGGGAGCACGGTCGCCCGGGCCACCCTCCACAACCTCGACGAGGTGCGCCGGAAGGACATCCGGATCGGCGACCACGTCGTGCTCCAGAAGGCCGGCGATGTCATCCCCGAGGTGGTCCGATCCTTCCCGGAGCGTCGGACAGGCGCCGAACGGGTCTTTGGGATGCCGGAGGCCTGTCCGGTCTGCGGGACCCCGATCGTGCGCGACGAGGGCGCGGTCCGCCATTACTGCCCGAACGTCGGCTGCCCCGCGCGACGGGCCCAGGAGTTCGCCCACTTCCTCGGCCGCGGCGGGATGGACGTCGAGGGCGCCGGGTGGGCGGTCCTCGAGCAGCTCCTCGAGCGGGGGATGGTGCACAACCGGGGCGACGTCTTCCGGCTCACGGTGGAGGACCTCGAGTCGCTCGAGAGGTTCGCCCGGAAGAGCGCCGAGAACCTGGCTGCGGCGATCGAGCGGGCGCGCGTGGGTCGGCCCTTCGCGCGGGTTCTCAACAGCCTCGGCATTCCGCAGGTCGGCGAGGCGACCGCGATCGACCTCGCGCGCTGGCTGGCGGGACGGGTGCGCCCCGACGCCTTCCCGCCCGCCGCGCCGGACGCGGTTCCCGACCCATGGTTTGCCGCCGCCGAGGCCGAGCTCCGGCGGGTTGCCGGCGAGGAGCCCGCGCTGCTGACCGAGGTCATGGGGATCGGGCCGACCGTGGCCGCGGCGATCGCAGGGTGGTTCACGGACGAGGCGACCCGCGACGGGCTGCGCGAGCTGGTGGACGCGGGCGTCGTGCCGGAACGGCCTGTGCCCCTGCCGGGGGACGAGGCGGCCCCGGCGGGCCGGCTGGCCGGGAAGACGGTCGTCGTCACGGGCTCGATCGAGGGCTTCAGCCGCGAGGAGGCCGAAGAGGCCGTCCGGGCTGCCGGCGGCAAGCCCGCCGGCTCGGTCTCGACGAAGACCGACTACGTGGTCGCGGGCCCGGGAGCCGGGAGCAAGCTCGCGAAGGCCCAGGAGCTCGGCATCCCGGTCCTCGACGCGGACGGCTTCCGGTCGCTGCTCGCGGGCGAGGCCGGCTGAGGGGTTCGTCGGCGTCCTCCCGGCGCTTCTCGTCCGGCGTCCCGCCGGCCAGACGGCGTACCGCACCCCGGCTCCGGCGCCCGCCCCCACGCCCCGTTGCGTTTCGCGCACACACGCGACCACCGCTACCGGGAAGTGGCAGTGGAGACGTCGCCACGATGCTCGAGCCGTAACGGGACGCCGCGGCAGCGATCCGCACGACTTGTACCGGGGAGCTCCTGTGCGCGAGAGGCAACGCCTCGACCAGCCGCGTGCCCGGCCTGTCGCTTGCTGTCGTCTGGCGCAAACGGACGTCGGGATCGTGCGTGAGGGGCAACGGGTTGACCGGGCGGAGCCGGCGACGGGCCGGAGACATGACGGCCTGAGGGTGCAGGCCGGCCTGCGTGCGCGGGTGGCAGGTCGGTGCCGAGGCCGCCGCCGGGAAGCCGTCAGCGGCCGGGCGCGGAGTACGGGTAGCCGCGCAGCGACGGCAGCGAACGAACCGACGGCGCGCTGGGCTCCGGGCCACGGGACTCCAGGCCCCGGAGCACGGGACGCCGGTGCGTCGTGGTCTTGCCGGAGGTCCGGCGGGGCAGGCCCCAGCGCCGCCGGGGCGAATGGGTGGCGCGGGCACGGCGCTCGCGGTCGGCTTCATCGCGGAGCTGGTCGGCGCGGGTCGCGAGGTGAAGCGCCTGGATCAGGTGCGGGCTCATCATCGGGGTGGTCCTTCGAGATGCGGGGCCGGGACGCCGGCGGTATGCGAGGCACCCAGCATCGACCCGACGGGAGTGCGCGACCGTGGGCGTCCGTCCCGGATGTCGCCGGCGATCCGTCGGGCACGCTCTCGTCATTCGTCGGTGTCCCCGCACCGGCGCCGACGCTCGCTCGGCTATCATCGCGGGCAATGGGGACTCTCTCCCGCGCCGACGTCGAGCACGTCGCCCACCTCGCCCGCCTGAGCCTCACCGACGAGGAGCTGGCGCGCTTCGAGGGCCAGCTCAACCACATCCTCGACCAGTACGCGATCCTGGCCACGCTGGACACGGACGCCATCCCACCGACGTCCCAGACCATCGAGCTTGAGAACATCCTGCGCGACGACGTCGCCCGCCCGTCGCTCACGGTGGAGGAGGCCCTCGCGAACGCCCCCTCCCGGGACGGCGACTTCGTCGTCGTGCCCGCCATCATCGGCGCCGGGCAGGGGAGCGACTGAGCCGTGGCGGACTGCACGCCGACGCGGCTCGCCGCCCACGAGTTGGCCGCGCGCCTGCGCGCCGGGGAGGCGACCTCCCGCGAGCTGACCGCCGCCCACCTCGAGACGGCCGAGGCCGGCAACCGGGCCCTGAACGCGTGGCTCGCCATTGACCACGCGGGCGCCATGGCTGCGGCCGACGCGGCCGACGCTCGGCTGGCCGGCGCACGTGCGGATGGCCCGGCGGCCCTGGACGCCCTGCACCCGCTGTGCGGCGTCCCCGTGGGGCTCAAGGACCTCGTCACGCAGCGTGGGGCGCAGTGCACTGCCGGCTCCCGGATCCTCGCGGGCTACGTCGCCCCGTTCGACGCCCACATCACCGAGCGCCTGCGCGATGCCGGCGCGGTGATCCTGGGCAAGACCAACATGGACGAGTTCGCCATGGGCTCGTCGACGGAGCACTCGGCCTACGGGCCGACGGCGAACCCGTGGGACCTCGACCGGGTGCCCGGCGGGAGCTCCGGCGGCTCGGCGGCGTCGGTGGCGGCGTACCACGTCCCGGTCAGCATTGGCACCGACACCGGCGGCTCGATCCGCCAGCCGGCCGCGATGTGCGGGATCGTGGGCCTGAAGCCGACGTACGGCCGCGTCAGCCGTTACGGGATCGTTGCCTTTGCCAGCTCGCTCGACCAGGCCGGCCCGTTCGGGCGCGACACGCGCGACGCCGCGCTCCTCCTTCACGCGGTGGCCGGCCGCGACGAGCGCGATGCCACGTCGGCCCCGCGGCCGGTCCCCGGGGAGCTGCTGGCGCTGGCCGGCTCGGACGACGAAGCCGCCGCAACGCTCCGCGGCGCCCGCCTCGGCGTGCCCCGCGAGTACTTCGTGGCCGGCATGGAGCCCGGCGTCGAGGCGCGCGTCCGGGAGGCCGTCGCCGCCCTCGAGGCCGCCGGCGCCGAGATCGTCGACGTCAGCCTCCCGCACACCGAGTACGGGCTGGCGACCTACTACATCGTGGCCCCGGCCGAGGCCTCGGCCAACCTGGCCCGCTACGACGGGATCCGCTACGGCCACGCCGTTCGCGACGGCGACGTCCTCGCCAACTACCTTGCCACCCGGGGCACGGGCTTCGGCGCCGAGGTGAAGCGCCGCATCATGCTCGGCACGTACGCCCTGTCCGCCGGCTACTACGACGCCTACTACCTCAAGGCCCAGAAGGTCCGCACGCTCATCAAGGCTGACTTCGACGCCGCCTTCGGGCAGGGGATCGACGCGCTCGTCGCGCCGACGAGCCCGTTCGTCGCCTGGCCGTTCGGGGCCAGGATGGCCGACCCGGTCGCCATGTACCTCGCCGACGCCTGCACGCTGCCGGTGAACATGGCCGGCCTGCCCGGCATCTCGGTGCCGTGCGGGCTCTCCGACGGGCTGCCCGTCGGGCTGCAGCTGATCGGGCCCGCCTGGAGCGAGGTCCGCCTCCTCGCGCTCGCGCGCGCCTACGAGGGCATCACCGCCGGAGCCCCGTGGCGGGGCATGGACCCGCCGGGACTCGCGGCGGCCGTGGATCCCGCCGGAGCGACACCGGCAGAGCGAGCCGCCGGGCTCGCGGGAGGGCACCTGACATGACCGACACCGCCGCGCGCGCTCCGCTCGCCGCCCGGGCCCTCTCCGAGCGCGTGCGTTCCGTGCCCCCGTCCGGCATCCGCCGCTTCTTCGACATCGCGGCCACGATGGAGGACGTGATCAGCCTCGGGGTGGGGGAGCCGGACTTCTCGACCCCGGCCCAGGTGATCGAGGCGGGGATCGCGAGCCTCCGCGCCGAGCGCACGCACTACACGAGCAACTACGGGACGCTCGAGCTCCGGCGCGCCATCGCCGACCACCTTGAGCGGCGCTACGGCGTGCGCTACGACCCGGCGAGCGAGGTCCTTGTCACCGTCGGGGCGTCGGAGGCCGTCGACCTCGCCCTGCGGGCGACCATCGACCCCGGCGACGAAGTGATCCTCCACGAGCCGTCCTACGTGGCGTACGTCCCGGCGGTCGTCTTCTCGGGCGGAGTCGTGCGCCACGTCGCGACCCGCTTCGAGGCCGACTTCACCCTCGACCCGGCGGCGGTGGAGGCCGCGGTCACGCCCCGGACGAAGGCCCTGTTCCTCGGGTATCCGTGCAATCCCACCGGGGCGGTGCTTACGCCCGAGATCCAGGATGAGCTGGCGGCGATCGCGGTGCGCCACGACCTCCTGGTCTACTCCGACGAGATCTACGACCGGCTGGCCTACGGCGACTACCGCCACCGGGCGATGAGCGCCCTGCCCGGGATGCGCGATCGGACGATCCTGATGGGTGGCTTCTCCAAGGCCTACGCGATGACCGGCTGGCGGGTCGGCTACGCCTGCGCGCCGGCCGCGATCCTCGAAGGGATCGTGAAGGTCCACCAGTACGGGATCATGTCAGCGCCGACCACCGCCCAGGATGCCGCGCTGGCCGCGATCACCGGCGCCGAGGAGGACGTGGAGGTGATGCGCGCGGAGTACGACCGCCGCCGCCGGCTCGTCGTCGACGGGCTCAACGCCCTCGGCCTGGAGACCTTCGAGCCGCGCGGCGCCTTCTACGCCTTCCCGCGGATCACCTCGACGGGGCTCGACGACAACGCCTTCGTGGAGCGGCTCCTCGAGGAGGAGCACGTCGCCGCGGTTCCCGGTAGCGCCTTCGGCCCGTCCGGCGCCGGTCACGTGCGCATGTGCTACGCCACGAGCTACGAGAAGCTCGAGGAGGCCCTCGTGCGGATCGGCCGGTTCGTGGCCCGGACGCGGGTCGCGGGGGCCGCCGGGCCGGGCTGACCGCCGTTCAGGCCCCGGCGCGCAGGAAGGCCTGCAGCTCCGACAGGTGGGCGTGGGCGATGCAGGTGACGGTGTCGGCCCCGCCGTAGTAGACGGAGAGCCTGTCGCCCGCGCGATCGACGAGCGCCGCGCATGGGAAGACCACGTTTGGGACGTCGCCGACCTGCTCGTAGAGCAGGCGCGGGGAGAGCAGGTAGTCGCGCGGGCGGGCCAGCACGCGCCACGGCTCGTCGAGGTCGAGGAGCGCCGCCCCCATCGAGTAGACGAAGCCGTTGCAGGACGTCAGCACGCCGTGGTAGATCACGAGCCAGCCATCCTCGGTCTCGATCGGCGTCGGCCCCGCGCCGACTTTCGTGGCGTCCCAGCTGAGGTGCCTGGGAGCCATGACGTGCCGATGGCGCCCCCAGTGCACCAGGTCCGGGCTCTCCGAGTAGAAGATGTCCCCGAACGGGGTGTGGCCGTTGTCGCTGGGCCGGCTGAGCATCGCGTAGGCCCCGCCGATCCGGCGCGGGAAGAGGACGCCGTTGCGGTTGAACGGCAGGAAGGCGTTGTCGAGCTGGTGGAACGACCGGAAGTCGGTCGTCCATGCAATGCCGATGGTCGGTCCGTGGTAGCCGTGGCACCAGGTCACGTAGAAGCGGTCCTCGAGCCACGTCACCCGGGGGTCGTAGGCGTGCTCGAAGGTCTCCTGGATCTCGGTCACGCGTCCGTCGCCGGCGGCGAACCGGATCGGATCCGGGTCGATGTCCCAGGCCAGGCCGTCGCGGCTGCGCCCGGCGTGCAGGTTCATCGTCCGGGCGGTGTCGTCGACGCGGAAGACGCCGGCGAAGCCGTCCTCGAACGGCACGACGGCGGAGTTGAAGATGCTGTTGGACCGGGGCAGCTGGTCGCGCCGGATGATGGGGTTGTGACTCGACCGCCAGAAGACGCCGGACGCGCCGGCGGGCCGGGCCTCCCACGGGATCGGGACGCCGGCATCCTCGCGCGTCATCCGGCGGGCACCTCCAGCCTCGCGCCGCTGGCCATCGCGGCGATGAGGCGTCCACTATCGCGAATCCGGCGCTCCTGCGTCTCGAAGTCCACGTGGACGATGCCGAAGCGGTGGGCGTACCCCTGGGCCCACTCGAAGTTGTCCATGAGCGACCACACGAAGTACCCGCGCAGCGGCACCCCGTGCTCGATCGCCGTCCTCGCAGCGGCGAGGTGGCGGCGCAGGTACGCCACGCGGTCCGGGTCGCGGGTCGGGTCCTCGACGTCGACGTCGTAGGCCGCGCCGTTCTCGTCCACGAAGAGCGGCAGGTCGCCGGTCCGCGACGCGACGAACTCGAGGACGCTCGTCAGGCCCTCCGGGTAGACCTCCCAGCCCATCGCGGTCGCCTCACGGCCGGAGCGCCGCTCGAGCGGCGGCAGCAGGGGCGAGCGCTCGAAGCTGCGCGTGTAGTAGTTGACCCCCAGGAAGTCGAGCGGGGCCGCGATCAGCGCCATGTCGCCGGGGAGGACCTCGTCGCGGCGCCAGCCCAGGCGCCGGGCCGTGTCCGCGGGGTAGCCCCGCCCGGTCACCGGATCGAGGTACCAGCGGTTGAAGCGATCGTGGGCGACAACGGCCGCCTCGAGGTCCAGCGGGTGGTCGCTCGCCGGGTGGTGCGGCTGGAAGTTCAGGACGATGCCCGCCCTCGTGCGCGGCGCGGCCGCCCGGATCGCCGCGGTCCCGAGGCCGTGGGCGACGAGCAGGTGGTGGGCGGCCGCGAGGGCCGCGGCCGGCTCCCGTCGCCCGGGGGCGTGCTCGCCGCTCTCATACCCCAGGTACGAGGAGCACCAGGGTTCGTTGAGCGTGGCGATCGTGGCCAGGCGATCCCCGAGCCGGCGGGCGACGACCTCCGCGTAGCCCGCGAACGCCTCGGCGGTCAGGCGCACGGGCCAGCCGCCGGCGTCCTCGAGGGGCTGGGGGAGATCCCAGTGATAGAGCGTCGCGTGCGGCTCGATCCCGCGCTCGAGGAGGGCATCGACGAGCCGCTCGTAGAAGTCGAGGCCGGCCTCGTTGACGGCGCCGGTCCCGGTCGGCAGGACCCGCGGCCACGCGATCGAGAAGCGATAGGCGTCCAGCCCGAGCTCGGCCATGAGCGCCACGTCGTCACGGTAGCGGTGGTAGTGGTCACACGCGACGTCGCCGGTGTCGCCGTTGCGGATCCGTCCCGGCGCGTGGGCGAAGCGGTCCCAGATGCTCTCGCCGCGCCCATCCTCGCGGGTCGCGCCCTCGACCTGGTAGGACGACGTGGAGGCCCCCCACGTGAAGCCCTCGGGGAACGCTGAGATCGTCACCGCTCGCTCCTTGTGTAACCGCTCTCACACATCCTGGCAGTTGACGGCTGCATTGTACACGACTCTCTCACGCTCGAGAACCCTCTTGACACCGTTCCGCAACGGTCTAGTATTGGAAGCGCTCTCACGCAGGAGGGCAATAGTCGAGGTGGGCGCGTGGCTCGGACGCTGGACGACGTGGCGACCCTCAGCGGGGTGTCGCGTGCCACCGTCTCCCGCGTCATCAACGGGGGGCCGGTCGCGGGCGCGACGCGGGACCGAGTGCTGGCGGTGCTGGCCTCGACGGGCTTCCGTCCGAACCAGGCCGCCCGAACCCTGGCGTCGGGTCGATCGGGCGTCGTCGGCGTGGTGCTCCACGTCGACCCGCACCGGCTCTTCTCCGACCGCTACTTCTCGCAGCTCCTGCAGGGGATCAGCGACGTCCTCGCCGAGCGGCAGACCGGCATGATGCTGTGGCTCGGGAACCGCTCGAAGGAGGAGACGCTCGACCGGATCCTCTCGATGAGCCTCGACGGGGTCATCGTCACCGCCCACAGCATCAACGATCCGCTCGTCGACGGCCTCCTCGCCACGCACGTGGCGACGGTCCTCGTCGGGCACCGGAGCGCGGACCGCAGTGCCAGCTACGTCGACATCGACAACGTCGCTGCCGCCGACATCCTCACGTCCCACCTGGTCAAGATCGGCCGCCGGCGCATCGGCCACGTCACCGGCGCGCGCGGCACCTTCTCGGCGGAGGACCGCGTCACGGGCTATCGCCATGCCCTGGAGCGTGCCGGCCTGCCCTCCGACCTGCTCATCGTCGACGGCGACTACACGGAGGAGGCGGGCGCGGCCGGGGCCGTCCAGCTGATCGATCGCGGCGTGGACGCCATCTTCTGCTCGAACGACCTGGCCGCGCGCGGGTCGCTGCGGGTCATCCGCGAGCGAGGCCTTCGCGTGCCGGACGACGTCGCCCTCGCCGGCTTCGACGACCTCGACTTCGCGGCGCACCTCCACCCGCCGCTCACGACCATCCGCCAGAGCATTCGCGAGCAGGGCGCCGAGGCGGCCGGCTCGCTGCTGCAGCTCCTGGATGACCCGGCCGGCCGCCCGCGACGGGTGGTGCTGCCGACCGAGCTGGTCATCCGCCAGTCGACCGTGGGAGGTGTGCCGCGGCCCTGATCGCTCACGACGTCCAGCACTTCGACAATGTGGCATTGGCAGCAGCCAGGAGGAGACCAGGAATGGCAAACAGCAAGCGCCTGCTCGCGCTGCTCGCGATCGCGAGCCTTGCGGCGGCGGCATGCGGCGGCGGCGCGACGCCCTCGGCCGCTCCCACGAGCGAGGCCACGCCGGCACCCTCGGCCGAGGCCACCCCGGCCCCGAGCGAGGGCGCCGTCGAGAGCTACCCGCGGAACGAGACGCTCTACACGACCGGCAAGCAGTGGGGTCCGCCGTCCACGTGGAACCCGCTCGATCCGAACGCGGCAATGGGCGTGGTCGGGCTCCAGTACGAGACCCTCTTCCTGTTCGACCCGCTGGCCGACAAGTGGGATCCGTGGTTGGCCGAGAGCGCGTCGTGGACCGACCCGACGACGTACACGATCAAGGTCCGCTCCGGTGTGAAGTGGAGCGACGGCGAGCCGTTCACCGCGGACGACGTCGCCTTCACGATCGGCCTGGCCAAGATCAAGGTCGTCGGCTCCAACATCTGGGACTACGTGACCGACGCGACGGCGACGGACGCCTCGACCGTCGTCGTGAAGTTCAAGGATCCCGCGTACCAGCAGTGGGCGCTGTGGACCTACAACAGCCCGATCGTCCCCAAGCACATCTGGGAGGCCAAGGCCAACGAGGACATCCTCAAGGACACCAACGCCAACGGCGTCGGGACCGGCCCGTACATGTACAAGACGGCTTCCGAGGACCGGATGGTCTGGATCCGCAACGAGGACTGGTGGGCCAAGAGCGCCCTCAGCCTCGAGGTCAAGCCGAAGTACGTCGTCGACATCGTCAACGGCGCGAACAACGTCGCGCTCGGCCGGCTGATGCAGGGTGACTTCGACCTGAGCAACAACTTCCTGCCCGGAGTCGCCACGCTGGTCGACAAGGGCTACGTGTCGACCTACTACAAGCAGGCGCCGTACATGCTGTCGGCGAACACGGCCTGGCTGGTCACCAACGACCAGAAGCCGCCGCTCGACGACAAGGAGTTCCGCAAGGCGATCGCCTCCGCGGTCAACGTCCCCGACATCGTCAACAAGGTCTACGGCAACATCGTCAAGGCCGCCGACCCCACCGGCCTCCTGCCGGCCTGGGACAAGTACATCGACGCCGCCCAGCGCGACGCGCTCGGCTTCACGTACGACCCGGCCAAGGCCGCGGCGATCCTCGATGCCGCCGGCTACAAGAAGGGCGGCGACGGGTTCTACGCGAACAAGGACGGGTCGGCGATCAAGCTCACCATCATGGTCCCCAGCGGCTGGTCCGACTGGGAGGCCGCGCGTGACGTCATCGTCGCCAGCCTGAAGGCCGTCGGGATCAACACCGAGGCCAAGATCACCGACTACAACGGCCTCGTCAACGACCGCAACAACATGAACTTCGACCTGGTCCTCAACAACGAGGTCCAGATCTCCAACTCGCCATGGACCTACTACGACTACATCTTCCGCCAGCCGCTGATGTCGGCTGAGGGCAGGAACCGGAACTTCGGCGGCTACTCGAACCCGGACGCCTGGGCTCTCGTGCAGCAGTTCGACAAGACGCCGGTCGACGACCTCGCCGCGCAGCAGGAGATCACGTCCAAGCTCCAGAAGATCTTCCTCGAGGATCTTCCGGTCATCCCGCTCTGGTACAACGGGATGTGGTCGCAGGTCAGCAACGTCGTCTGGACGAACTGGCCGTCGGACGAGGGCGACCACGTCCTCCCGGCGACCTGGAACGGCTACTGGCAGATGGGCGCCATCAAGATGCTCACCAACCTGGAGCTGGTTCCGACCCCGTAGGATCGAGTCGTGAGGCCCCTCCTTCCGCGCGGGCGGGAGGAGGGGCATTCTGTCGACAGCATCTAGGGGCGACCAGGAGACCTCGTGCGACGCTACTTCGGGCGCAAGCTCGGCATCTACCTGCTGACCTTCTGGGTCGCCGCGACCATCGACTGGATGATCCCGCGCTTCATGCCGGGCGATCCGATCCAGAGTCTCCTGTCGCGCACGCAGGTGGCGCCGGAGGCGGTCGCCGACCTGATCGCCTACTACAAGAACCTGTTCGGGCTCGACGTCCCGCTGTGGCAGCAGTACCTGAACTTCTGGGGCCGCCTCCTGCAGGGCGACCTGGGCCGCAGCGTCTACCTCTCCGGCCGGCCCGTCGCCGATGTGATCATGGCCGCCCTGCCGTACACCCTGGCGCTGCTCGTGCCGGCCATCCTGCTCAGCTGGTGGACCGGGAACAAGGCCGGGGCGCTCGCGGCGCGCCGCCGCGTGCTCGATAACACGCTCCTGCCGGTGAGCTACGTCCTGACCTCGACGCCCTACATGTGGCTGGCAATCATGCTGGCCTGGATCTTCGCCTCGCTCCTCGGGATCTTCCCGATCTCCGGCGGCTACTCCTACAGCCTCGAGCCGTCGCTCAGCTGGACGTTCATCGCGGACCTCGCCTGGCACTGGTTCCTGCCGTTCCTGTCGCTCTTCCTCGTCATGTTCGGCGGCTGGGCGATCGGCATGCGCAACATGATCATCTACGAGCTCGACGCGGACTACGCCCGGTACCTCGGTGCGCTCGGGGCTCCCTCGGGGCTCGTGCGCCGCTACGCGTTCCGGAACGCGGTGCTGCCGCAGATCACCGGGCTGGCCCTGTCGCTCGGTGTGATCGTCGCCGGCGCCCTCGTGACCGAGATCGTGTTCTCGTACCCGGGGATCGGAAAGTTGCTCCTGGCCGCCGTCCAGAACCAGGACTACTTCCTGCTCCAGGGGATCTTCCTGTTCGTGATCGTCGGCGTCCTGGTGGCGAACTTCCTCGTCGACATCGCCTATGTCTTCGTCGACCCACGCACGCGCCTCGGGATGAGCGGAGGGACCGCGTGAAGGACCAGGGACCCCGCATGGGCGTGGTGGCGGGGGATTCCGCCCGCGCGCCCACGGGCGGCAGCGTGCCCCTCGACGCCACCCCGCCGGCTCGCGTCCCCGGCTTCGCGTCCGGCTCGGAGGCGGTGAGCCGGCGGCGCGAGATCGCCTACTTCGCCCTGCGCAGCAGGAAGGTCCTCATCTCCTCGCTGGTCCTCGCCGTCATGCTGGCCCTCGCGCTGGCCGCCCCCTTCCTGCGGCCGGGCGACCCGAACGCCTTCGTGGGCCCGCTGGGCGTGCCACCCGACGCCGAGTGGTGGTTCGGGACGACCACCTTCGGCCAGGACGTGTTCGCGCAGTTCGTCCACGGGCTCGGCTCCACGTTCGTCGTGGGGCTGCTCGGCGGCGGGATCGCAGCCGTGATCGGGATGACGGTCGGCTTCGTCGCCGGCTATCGCGGCGGCCGCGTCGACGAGATCCTCAACATGGTGACGAACGTCGTGCTGGTCATCCCGACCCTCGCCCTCCTCATCGTCGTGACGGCCTACCTGCAGGCGCGCGGGCTGATCCTCGAGGCCGTGTTCATCGGGCTCACGTCGTGGCCGTGGGTGGCGCGGGCGATCCGGGCCCAGACGTTCTCGCTCAGGACGCGCGAGTTCGTGGACCTGGCCCGGATCAGCGGCATCTCCAGCCTGCGTATCGTGTTCCGCGAGATCGCCCCGAACATGAGCTCCTACCTGTTCATGACCTTCATCATCCTGTTCGGCGGGGCCATCCTCATCGCGGCCTCGCTGGACTTCATCGGCCTGGGCCCGACGGAGGGGACGTCGCTCGGGCTCATGATGTACAACGCGGTCGCCTGGAGCGCCCTCCAGCTCGGGATGTGGTGGTGGTTCGTCCCACCCGGCGTCGGCATCACGGCGATCGTCGCGTCGCTCTACATCATGAACGTCGGCCTCGACGAGATCTTCAACCCCCGGCTGCGGGAGTCGTGAGATGACCCTCCAGGTGAAGGACCTCCGGGTCTATTACCGGACGCTCGCGGGCGACGTCAAGGCGCTCGACGGCGTCAGCTTCGAGCTCGCTGACGGCGAGATCATGGGGCTCGCCGGCGAGTCGGGCTGCGGCAAGTCCACCCTCGGCAACAGCCTCATCCGGATCGACGGCCGGATGAAGCACATCGGCGGCAGCGTGACCCTCGACGGCGTCGAGCTTCCGATCGCCGATTCGGACGCCATGGACCGTTTTCGGTTCCACGACATCTCGATCATCCCGCAGTACGCGATGAGCGCCCTGAACCCGACCCGCAAGATCGGCCAGATGGTGGCCGAGCTCGTCGAATCGCGGCACCGCTCGTTCGCCGAGCTGCGCGAGGAGCTGGATCGGCGGCTGGCCCTGGTGGGCCTGGGCTCCGACGTCCTCGAGCGCTACCCGATCGAGCTCTCCGGCGGCATGAAGCAGCGGATGGTCATGGTGGTCTCCACGCTGCTCAACCCGTCGCTCCTCATCGCCGACGAGATCACGTCCGCGCTCGACGTCTCCAGCCAGAAGGCCGTGGCCCAGACACTCGTGGAGTTCCGCGACCGCGCCTTCGTCGACAGCATGATCGTGGTCACCCACGACGTCTCGATCCTGTACCAGATCGCCGACACGCTGACGGTCATGTACGCCGGCAAGCTCGCCGAGAAGGCGCCGACCGACGTCATGATGGAGGCGCCCCTGCACCCCTACACGCGCCTCCTGATCTCGTCGCTCCCCGAGATCGGGGTGCGGTTCGAGGAGCAGCGGCTGACGGGCATCCCCGGCGCGCCGCCCTCGCTGCTCAACCCCCCGGCGGGGTGCCGGTTCCGCGACCGGTGCCCCCTGGCGTTCGAGAAGTGCGCCGAGGAGCCACCGTTCGTCGAGGTGGCTCCCGGGCACGCCGTCGCCTGCTGGACGGCGTCCTGAGATGCTCACGCTGGACCGGGTCAGCAAGGCCTACAAGGTCGGGCTCTTCGGAGGCAAGGAGCTGAAGGCCGTCCAGGACGTCTCGTTCGGCGTCGCTCGCGGCGAGGTCGTCTCCCTGATCGGCGAGAGTGGCAGCGGCAAGACGACGATCGGCCGCATGATCCTCCGCCTGCTGTCCCTGAACGGCGGCGCGATCCGGCTCGACGACGTCGACGTCTCGCGGTTGAAGGGCGCCGCGCTGCGCGACTACTACCGCCGCATCCAGGGCGTCTTCCAGGATCCCTTCAGCTCCTGCAACCCGATCTTCAAGGTCGATCACCTGTTCGCCCTGGTGCGCGACGTCTACTTCCGGGACCTCCCGGAGAGCGCCTGGAAGGACAAGGTGGCGGCGTCGCTCGCGACCGTCAACCTGGAGCCCGGCCAGGTGCTCCACAAGTTCCCCCACCAGCTGAGCGGCGGCCAGGTTCAGCGCCTCCTGATCGCGCGGGCGCTGATCCTCGACACCGAGTACCTGGTCGCCGACGAGATCATCAGCATGCTCGACGCCTCGACCCGCATCGACGTGCTGAACCTGCTCGGCGACCTCAAGGCGAGGGGGCTGGGCATCCTGTTCGTCACCCACGACCTGTCGCTGGGAAACTACATCAGCGAGCGGACCGTCATCCTCCGACGGGGGCGGATCGTCGAGATGGGCGCGACCGGCCTCGTGTTCGGGAACCCCCTCCACCCGTACACGAAGATGCTGCTGGCGTCGGTGCCCCACCTGCACGACCGCTGGGGCACGAAGGGCGAGGTCGCCGCTGCCTGGGCCCTGGGCGCCGAGGCTCCGCTCGAAGGAGCCTGCCTCTACCACGAGATCCTGCGCGACCGCCCGGCGGAGGACGGAGCCCCGGCCCCCACGCTGGTCGAGGCGGAGCCCGGCCACCAGGTGGGCTGTCGCCGGGGAGAGGGCGAGGGGCCCTGCTGATCCTCCCGGCCGGCCGCCCGGGCTCCTCCGCGGGCGGCCGGCCACTCCCTCTCCCACGCGGCCCGGGCCGTGTGCAACACTCTCCGGCATGGGCCTGCTCCTGGTGACCTGCGGTCTCGTGCTCGCCGGCGTCGGCACCTGGTCGGGCTACCGGAGCGCACGGGAGGCTGTCGCGCCGGCAGCCCACCCGGGAGACCCGACGCGGACGGCGATCGACGCGGCCCGGCCGCCGCACGTGCGACCGGCCGCCCGGCGTTTCGCCAGGTCGGCCACGATCGCCGTCGGCTGGCTGGTGCTGGCCCTCTACGGGCTCTTTCTGGCCTCCACCGGCTCGGTCGTCGGGGGCCTCGGGTGAGCGGGGTGCCGGCGGCCCTCGAGCGCTACGAGGCGGTCATCGGCATCGAGGTCCATTGCCAGGTCCGGACGGCCAGCAAGATGTTCTGCGCCTGCTCCGTGCCGCACCCGGACGCCGCCCCGAACAGCCACACCTGCCCGGTCTGCCTGGCCCTCCCGGGCGTGCTGCCGACGATCAACCGGGCCGCCGTGGAGCACGTCCTGGCCACCGGGCTCGCCATCGGGGCAACGGTGCCGGAGGCGACGCGGTGGGATCGCAAGAACTACTTCTACCCCGACCTCCCGAAGGGCTACCAGATCAGCCAGTACGACCTGCCCCTCGCGTCGAACGGGTCGCTGACCGTCGACACGTCCGAAGGCCCGGTCCGGATCGGCATCACCCGGGCGCACCTCGAGGAGGACACGGCAAAGCTGGTCCACGCCACGCGGCCGGATGGCCGGCGGGTGAGCCTGGTCGACTTCAACCGGGCCGGCGTGCCGCTCATGGAGATCGTCACGGAGCCGGACATCCGGACGGCGGAGCAGGCCCGCCGCTATGCGGAGGAGCTGCGGCTTCTGCTCCGGACGATCGACGTCTCCGACGCCGAGATGGAGAACGGCCAGATGCGCGTCGAGGCCAACGTCTCGCTGCGGCCTCGGGGCACGGAGCCCTTCGGCACGCGGACCGAGGTCAAGAACATGAACTCGCTCCGGGCCGTCGAACGGGCGATCGCGTTCGAGATCGAGCGCCAGGCGGCCGCCCTCGACGCCGGCGAGCCGCTCCGCCAGGAGACGCGCGGCTGGGACGACGGCGCCGGGGCCACCTACGTGATGCGGGTCAAGGAGTCGTCGGACGACTACCGATACTTCCCGGAGCCCGACCTGCCGCCGCTTCATCTCGACCCGGCCTGGCTCGACGCGCTCCGCGCCGCGCTCCCGGAGCTGCCGGCCGCTCGCCGCGCCCGGTACGTCGGCGAGCTGGGGCTGACGCCGTACGACGCGGCCGTGCTCGCCAACGACGAGGCCATGGCAGCCGCCTTCGATGCGCTCAGGGCCGCGGGCCCCGACCTCCCCGCCAAGGAGGTGGCCAACCTCGTGACGGGCGACTACGCCCGCGCGCTCAAGGAGACGACCGAGCGGACATCCGCCGGGCTGGCCGGCCGCGCGGATGCCGCGTCGCTGGCCCACGTGCTGCGCGAGGTGCTCGCGGGCCGCCTCAGCCGCGCCAACGCGAAGGAGGTCGTCGCCGATCACGTTGCCGATGGCCGTCCTGCCGCGGAGGTCATCGCCGCGCGCGGCTTCGCCCAGATCTCCGACGCGGACGCGGTCGGCCGCCTGGTGGACGAGGTGCTCGCCGCCAACCCGGCCGCCGTGGCCGACTTCCGGGCCGGCAAGGCCCAGGCCGTCGGGTTCCTCGTCGGGCAGGTCATGAAGGCGTCGCGCGGCCAGGCCAACGCGACGCTCGTCGGGGCGGCCCTCCGCGAGAGGCTCGGCCGGGGGGACGGGGCATGACGTTGCTCGGCTACGGCTTGGTGGCCGTCGGCGTCGTCCTGTTCGCCATCGGCTACGCCCGGGCGCGGGAGCCGTGGCGGCGCTACCAGGCCCTGCGCGCGCAGGACGCCAACGCGGAGCGCTACCGCGCGTGGCGCGGCGGCCCGGGATCGGCCGGGGACGAGAAGACCGGCGCGTCGGTCGCCATGGCGCTCCTCCGGCGCGAGGCCCGGACCTGGGCCGTGGTCGCGACGATCGGCGTGGCGCTCGTCGTCGTCGGGTTCATCCTCGCTGCCGGCTGAGCGTCACCGGCCGGTCGGGCCCCTCGACCCCCATGGGCTCGGCCGCGGCCGGCACGGTCCGCCGGCCGCTCAGCCGCCGGGGCCGCCCACGCGCCAGAGCTCCACGGACAGGCAGCGGTCCATCACGACCGCCAGGCCGCCGGCGTGGGCGATCCGGGCCGCTTCCCAGCTGACGATCCCGAGCTGGAGCCAGAGGACCCGCGCCCCGGCGGCGACCGCCTCGCGGGCGTGCGCCGGGCATTCCACGGGACGCCGGAAGACGTCCACGACGTCGAACCGGCCGGTTGCTGCCGTCGCCGCGGCGAGGTCCGGGAAGGCGGCGACGCCGGCCACCGACGCGAAGCGTGGCGTCACCGGGACGGCGTCGAGCCCGGCCTGCAGCAGCGCCAGGAGAACGTTCTGCGACTGCCGCCCGGGCCGGTCGGACGCGCCGACGACGGCGACGCGCGGGCGGCACCGGAGCAGTTCGGTGATCGCCGCGTCGTTGAGGATCGGGACCGGGCCACGACCCTCGTCGAGGTCGAGAATGGCCCGTACCCGCTCCCGTTCGGCGGGATCCATGTCGGGCTCCTGCTGGCGGGCTGGTCGGCCGCCGGGGCACGTGGGGCGCGCCGGGGCGGGTGGTTGCCGCGGCGGGTGCCACTCGGCGCCGGGTCGCCTCCATACTACTGGGGCGCCGGCAACCGTCCGGCCTCCCGGAGGTGGCACGAGGTGACGCTGACCCCGCGCGATCGCGTCCTCACCGCACTGGAGCACCGCGAGCCCGACCGCGTCCCGATCGTCATCGGCGTCAGCAACGCGACCGGCATCAAGGCCCGCGCCTACCGTGGTCTTGCTGCGCTCCTGGGCGAGGAGCCCGGCGATCGCTACCTCTACGACTGGCCTGAGCTCGGCACCGCCCTCCCGACCGAGGCGATCCTGGAGCGCCTCGGGACCGATGTCCGGCCGGTGCTCGACGCGTACCCGGCCGCCACGCTCTGTCGCAACCGCGAGCGCCCGCCTCACGCCCCGTTCGTCGACGACTGGGGCAGCGGCCAGGTCGAGATCGAGGAGGGCCACTGGTTCCCCGGCGTCCATCCGCTTCGGGACGCGACCTCGATCGACGCCCTCGACGCCTACCCATGGCCGGACATGGACGACCCGTCGCGGGTGGCCCACGTGCGCGCCGCCGCGGCCGACCTCGCCCGGGACGGTCGCTACGCGATCATGGCAACGCCCTGGCTCCTCTTTCCCCTGGAGCGCGCGTTCGCGATGCAGGGGATGGACGCTTTCCTCATGAACCTCGCCGTCGAGCCGGAGTTCGCGGAAGCGCTGCTGCGCCGGAACGCCGATCTATGCCGGCGCCTGATGGGTCATTTCCTCGACGAGCTCGGCGACAACGTCGACATCGTGAAGATCGGCGACGACCTCGGGACGGAGCAATCGCTCCTCATGTCCCCGGCTACCTACCGCCGGATCCTCAAGCCGATCCACGCAGAGTATGTCGCGTTCATCCGGTCGCGGACCCAGGCCCGGATCTTCTTCCACACCGACGGCGACGTGTTCGACCTCCTTGACGACCTGGTCGAGATCGGGATCGACATCGTCAACCCGGTCCAGACGTCGGCCGGCCGCATGGCCGACCTGGCCGGCCTGAAGCGCCGGTACGGGACCCGCGTCAGCTTCTGCGGTGCGATCGACACCCAGCGGGTGCTGCCGTTGGGCACACCGGACGAGGTGCGGGCCGAGGTGGGGCGCGTGATCGGCGCACTCGGTCCCGGTGGCGGCTATCTCCTTGCCGCCGTGCACACCATCATGGACGAGGTGCCGCCCGCCAACATCCTGGCGATGGTCGACGCTGCGATGGAGCTCGGCCGGTACCCCCTCCGGGGATGACGACCGCCGGGCTGGACCGGGCCGCGGACCGCCCGGCCGGGGCCTGCCGCGGTCCGGCTATCCGATGCGAACCGGCAGCGCCTCGAGCCCGCGGAGCACGAAGCGGGGTTTGAACCGCGGCTCGGCCGTGAGCTCGATGGTCGGGAGCCGCTCCACGATGGAACGGAACAGGATCTGCATCTCGAGCCGGGCGAGTGGCGCACCCAGGCAGAAGTGGATGCCGGCGCCGAAGGCCAGGTGCGGGTTCGGGCTCCGATCGAGCCGGACCGCGTCGGCGTCCGGGAAGACGGCTTCGTCCCGGTTCGCCGACGCGAACAGCAGCGCCAGCTCCTGGCCTCGGGGCACCGTGACACCGGCAACGTCGATGTCCTCGAGGACCCAGCGCTCGAACATCGGCGCCGGCGTGTCGTAGCGCAGGAGCTCCTCCACCGCGGACGCAGCGAGGTTGGGCTCGGCCCTGAGGCGGGCGAGGGCGGCGGGGTGCAGGAACAGCGTTCGCCAGGCGTTCCCGGCGCCGTTCACCGACGCCTCGTGTCCCGCGTTGAGGAGCAGGATCGCGGTGCCGATGAGCTCGTCCTCGGATAGATGGTCGGAGCCCTCCGCCACCGCCGCGAGCTCGCTCAGGAGATCGTCGCCCGGAGCGGCGCGTCGGGCCCGCACGACCCCGCGCACGTACTCGGTGAACTCCACCGTGGCCTGCACCGCGCGGCGCTGGTCCGCGTCCGTCGCGTCGAGCTCGAACATCATGGTCATGTCGGCCGACCACGGACGGAGCAGGTGGCGGTCGGCCTCGGGGATGCCGAGCATCGCCGCGATGACCGTGACCGGCAGGGGCTCGATCACGTCGGCCAGCAGGTCGAACTCGCCGGTCGCCGCGGCACGGCTCACGAGTCCCTCGACGACCTCCTCGATCAGCGGCCGCATCCCCCCGACCCGCCGCGGCGTGAAGGCCGTCGAGACGAGGCGCCGGAGCCGGGTGTGATCGGGAGGTTCCATGTCGATGAGCTGTGCTCGCTGCGACGCAGCGAACGGCGCCTGCCAGGCGGGGGGCGGCGTGCGCCCGAACGCCTCGTGCGTCGCGACGTGGAGATATGACCGTCCGAGCCGGCGATCGCGGAGCAGCGCGTTGACCTCGGCGTGGTGGCTGATCAGCCACTGGTTCGTGGCCGCGTCGTAGGCGAGCGGGCCTTCGGCGCGCAGGCGGGCCAAGACTGGGTACGGATCGGCGACGAATGCCGGGCTCGCCGGGGCGTAGCCGAGCGCCGCGGGAAGGCCGGGATCCAGCCCCGCCGTGACTGCCGCCCGCGGGCCCGCCCCGGGCACTACGTGGCCGACTCCCGCTCGTACGGCTGCCCGTCGGCCGCGGGCGGGACGCTCCGCCCGACCACCCCGGCGAGCACGACGATGGTCAGGATGTACGGCAGCGCGTCGAAGACCTGGGCTGGGAGCTGCCCCATCACGGTGCCGAGATCGCCGCTCGGGGGAGCGATCTTGATCAGCTGGCTCAGCTGGAGGAAGAAGGCGAAGAGGAGCGAGGAGGCGAAGGCTCCGATCGGGGTCCAGCGCCCCATGATCATGGCCGCCAGGGCGATGAACCCGCGGCCGTTCGTCATCCCGATCTGGAACGAGTTCGTGGCCTCGATCGAGAGGAAGGCGCCGGCGAGCCCCGCGAAGACGCCGCCGAGCAGGACGTTCTTGTAGCGCAGCCGGATCACGTCGATTCCGACGGTCTCGGCGGCCCTGGGGTGTTCGCCGACGGCCCGCGTCCGCAGGCCCCAGCGCGACCGGAAGAGCCAGATCTGCGTTCCGATGATCAGGATGATCGCCGAGAACGTGATGGGACCCTGGTTCAGGACCATCTCGAAGATCCAGCCGACGACCGGGAGATCGACCAGCGCCTGGGGTGGCTCGAACCGGGCGAACGATCCTGCCCCGGCGGGTGACGTCTTCGAGATGAGCTGGGTCAGGTACCCGGTGATCCCGAACGCCATGATGTTGATGATCGTGCCGCTGATGATCTGGTCGGCCCGCAGCGAGATCGAGAGCCAGGCGTGGAGTCCGGACACGACCACCGCCGACACGATTCCGGCGACCAACGCGATGATGAGGGGGATGGTTGCCCCGAACACGTCGCCGGGCACGGCCTCCGGGAACAGCGGGGCCACGGCGACGCCGGTGACCCAGGCCGTGAACGCCGCGATCAGCATCGTGCCTTCGATGCCGATGTTCACAATGCCCGAGCGCTCGCACACGACGCCCGTGAGGGCGGCGAGGGCGAGCGGGGTCGCCTGGGTCAGGATGTTGGGCGCGTTCGGCGGGATGACCGCGACGAGATAGCCGACGAGCTGTAGGACGACCCCGACGACGGGGATCCCGTAGAGACTCTCGAGGAGGGGCGTGATGTCCATCAGAGCCCGGCCCCCGCGGTGAATGCCCGTTCCGGCGCGGCGGCTCCGGGCGCCCGTGTCGTGGCTCCGACGGCGCGCCGGATGACGGGGCTGGCCACCAGCAGCAGCAGGATCGTCGCCTGCAGGACGTCGACGAGCTCGACGGGGATCTGGGCCTGGATCTGCATGAGGCCGGCCCCGGCGCGCATGGCGCCGAAGAGGAGGGCCGTGAAGATGATGCCGATCGGGTTCGAGCGGGCGAGCAGGGCGACCGCGATCGAGTCGAACCCGACCGTCGTCCCGAAGCTCGAGGTCATGGTGTGGTTGACCCCCAGCAGGACGCATGCCCCAGCCAGGCCGGCCAGCGCGCCGCTGAAGGACATCGTGGCCACGACCACGACCCGGGGCCGGATGCCTGCATACCTGGAGGCGTCCGGGTTGGCGCCGACCGCCCGCACCTCGAAGCCCCAGGTCGTCCGGTACAGGATCCACCACACCAAGAGCGCCGCGAGCAACGCGATCACGATGCCGATGTGGCCGTTGCGCCCGAAGATGATCGGGAAGGCGGCATTGCCCACGTCGTACGTGATCGGCTGCGGCGAGCCGGGGACCTTGAGGGGTCCGCTGACGAGCATCGCCAGGGTCTGCACGGCGATGTAGTTCATCATGATCGTGCTGACGACCTCGTGGGCGCCGGCGGTCGCCTTGAGGAAGCCCGGGACGAACCCCCAGGCTGCCCCGGCCGCGATCCCCGCCACGGTCGCCAGCGGTATCGCCAGGATCGGGTTCCACTCCGCCACCCAGACGCCGACGATGACAGAGCCCAGGGCCCCCACGAGGAACTGCCCCTGGGCACCGATGTTGAAGAGGCCGGCCTTGAAGCCGAACCCCACGGCCAGCCCTCCCAGGATCAACGGCGTGGCGTTGACGAGGGTGGAGACGATCGCGTCGGAACTGCCGATCGCGCCTTCGACCAGTGCCTTGTACGCCGTCACCCACAGCCACGGGTCGAACGCCTTGTCGGGGACGAGGAGCTGGGACAAGAGGATCACGATGGCGCCGAGCAGCAGCGAGCCGCCAATCACCACGAGCGGCACCGCGATCGCGGCCCAGATCGCGCGCGGCGTGACCCGACGGGCGGGAGCGTCCGGGGTCGGCGTCGTCGTCGTCATCGTGCGGTCTCCACGATCTGGGGCTGGGTCCCTCCCCGGTCGAGGCCGCCGGTCGCCATCAGCAGCCCGACCTCGTTCTTGTCCGCGGTCCGGCCGTCGAGGACGGCGACGATCCGCCCGGCGTACATCACGCCGATCCTGTCGGACATCTCCAGCACCTCGTCGAGTTCGGCCGAGACGAGCAGCACCGCCGTCCCGGCATCGCGCTTGGCGATCACCTGGCGGTGGATGAACTCGATGCTGCCGACGTCCAGGCCGCGCGTCGGCTGGTCGAGGACCAGCAGCTTGAGGTCGCGGTCGAACTCGCGGGCGACGACCGCCTTCTGCTGGTTGCCACCGGAGAGCGTTCCGGCGATGACCGTGGGCGACGGCGTGCGAATGTCGAACTTCTCGATCGAGATGGCGGCGTCGCGCTCGATGGCGGCGTCGTTGCGGAGGATGCCCCGCGAGTAGGGCGGTCGGTGGTAGCTGGTGAGGACGAGGTTGTCGGCGAGCGGGAAGGAGAGGATCAGCCCGAAGCGATGGCGGTCGGCGGGCACGTAGGCCACCTGCGCCTCGTTCATCGCCCGCGGCGAGTACCCGGTGACGTCGCGGCCGTCGAGCGTGACCGTGCCGGCGGTCGGTCTGCGCAGGCCGATGATCGCTTCGACGAGCTCGTCCTGGCCGTTCCCGGCGACGCCGGCGATCCCGAGGATCTCGCCGCCCCGGACCTCGAGGTCGATGCCGCGCACCATCGGGTTGCCCCGGTCGTCGGACGCCTGCAGACCGGACACCCGGAGGACGGGCTCCGCGGGGTGGGATTCCCCGCGGTCAACCGTCAGCTGGACCTCGCGGCCGACCATGAGCTCGGCGAGGTCCTCCTCGTTCGTCTCGGAGGGGATGCGCAGCCCGACGACGCGGCCGCGACGGATCACCGTGATCCGGTCGGCGACCTCGAGGACCTCGTACAGCTTGTGGCTGATGAAGACGATCGAGTGGCCCTCCTGCGCCAGCCGCCGGAGCACGGCGAAGATCTCGTCGGTCTCCTGGGGGGTGAGCACGGCCGTCGGCTCGTCGAGGACGAGGATCCTCGCGTTGCGGTACAGCGCCTTGAGGATCTCGACCCGCTGCTGCCAGCCGACGGAGAGCGAGCCCACCTTCGCCTCGGGGTCGATCTCGAAGCCGAATCGACGCCCGAGCTCCACGATGCGGCGGTGGGATTCCTTCCGGTCGAGGAAGACCGGGTTCGCCATCGTCTCTTCGCCCAGGAGGATGTTCTCGGCGACCGTCAGGACGGGGACCAGCATGAAGTGCTGGTGGACCATGTTGATCCCGCGGGCGATGGCGTCGGACGGGCCCGCGATCACGACGGGCTCGCCGTCGAGCAGGATGCTGCCCTCGTTCGGTCGCGCGAGGCCGTAGAGGATGTTCATGAGCGTCGTCTTGCCGGCGCCGTTCTCGCCGAGCAGGGCGTGGATCTCGCCCGGGCGGACCTCCAGGTCGATGCCGTCGTTGGCGACGACGCCCGGGTAGCGCTTGGTGATGCCGCGCATCTCGAGCGCGGGAGCGAGGACGACGTCGGGCGAAGCGGTCATCGGCGGCGTCTCCGGGTGGGCGGCCGAGCGGATAGCGAACGGGCCGGCCGCTCCGGCCGGCCCGTTTCGCCGTTCACGTTGACGCGAGCGTCAGGGCGTGTACTTGCCGCAGGAATCCGCGGGGCAGGTCTGCAGCGAGCCGTCCTTCATCCCGGCGAGCGCCTTGTCGAGCGCGTCCTGGACCTCGGGCCCGAACAGGCTGGCGCTGTCGTGGAAGTCCGACACGCCAATGCCGTCGTTCGCGGCGCTGTAGAGCGAGTCACCGGGCTGGAACGTTCCGGCGGCGACCGACTGGATGGCCGCCGAGACCGAGATCACGAGCTTCTTCTCGGCGCTCGTGATGATGCAGGCGTTGGCCGGCGCACCGAGCGAGACCCACTGGTCCACGTCGACGCCGATGCCGTAGATGTTGGCGGCGCAGGCGGCCTCGAGGACGCCGTTGCCGGTCTTGCCGGCGACCTGGAAGAGGACGTCCGGCTTGTTGGTCTTGATGAAGGTCTCGCCGAACGCCTTGCCGCCGGCCGGGTCGTTGAATGCGGCCGCGGAGAAGTCGCTCGTCACATAGGCCGAGCTGACCTTGATGTCCGGCTTGACCGACTTGGCGCCGAGCTCGTAGCCCTGGATGTAGCGAACGCACGGGGCGCAGAGCGTCGTGCCGCCGATGGCGCCGATCGCGTTGTTCTTGGACGCGTACGCGGCGACGATCCCGGCGAGGTAGCCGGCCTGGTCCTCCGCGTAGTAGACGGACTGGTAGTTCGGCAGCACGGTCTTGGCGTCGCCCTTGCACTCGAAATTCGTGTCGGGCTCACCCTCGGGGGTGACGCAGATCGGCGACTGGTCCACGCCGATGAACTTGATGTCCGGGTTCGCCTTGGCGGCCTTGACGGTGTCGTTCGTGAGGTTGAAGCCGACCGTGACGATGATGCTGTACTTCTGGTCGATGAACGACTGGATGTCAGCCGCGTACTCGGACTGGTCCTTCGGCACGATCGACGACGGCGGAGCAGCGCCGATGGCGGCCGCACCCTCGGTGGCGCCCTTGAAGCTGTACTCGTTGTAGTTCTTGTCGTTCAGCGTCCCGATGTCGGTGACGACGCCGATCTTGAGATCGGCGCCGGCGCCGGGCGTGGCCGTCGGGGCCTCGCTCGGCGCAACGCTGGGCGCGACGCTCGGCGCGACGCTGGGCGCGGCGGACGGGCTTGCCGTCGCGCCGCCACCGCAGGCCGCGACGATGATTGCCAGCCCGGCGAGAGGGGCCAGCCACATGGAGCGGGTGCGCATGTTCTCCTCCTCTGACATCGTCCCCTTGCTCGTTCCTCCGGATTGGCGGTCGGCGAGCGGACGGTTCAGGACGCCGGGACGGTAGCCAGCCGGCGACTGGTGCCATCGTAGACCCGGGCGCGGGGCCGAACAAGATCGAACGACCCTGTCGGACGGTCCGGGCGATGCCTCCCGAAGAATAGGCCGGGCCGTGACCTGTCGTGGGCCGTCGGCGCACGTCCGATGGCAGGCCGCCGGCTGCGTCGTCCACGCTGCTCACGCGGCCGCGCCGGGGCTGCTGCAACCGACGTCGTGGGGCCGGGCATGGCACCATGGCGCGACCAACGGAACGGTGACGGCGCGAAGGGGGGACCGGATGGCAACGCGGGTGCTGCTGCTGGTGGGCACGCGAAAGGGCGCGTTCATCGCCGAGTCGGACGCGGCACGGAGGACGTGGACGCTGCGCGGTCCGCTGTGCGAGGGCTGGCCCGTCCACGACCTGTCCGTGGATCCGGCGAGCGGGGCGATCTACGCCGCCACCGGGGATCCCTGGTACGGGCCGGCGGTGTGGCGATCGGACGACCTCGGCGCGACCTGGATGCACTCGTCGGCCGGCCTGACCTACGGGGACCAGGGCCCGGCGATCCCGAGCGCCTGGAACGTCACGGCGGCCCATGGGGCCGTCTTCGCCGGGGTCGAGCCGGCTGGCCTCTTCCGGAGCGACGACCGCGGCGCGACCTGGGCACACGTGGCCGGGCTCACGAGCCACCAGACACGGCCGGAGTGGCAGCCGGGCAACGGGGGGCTGATCCTGCACACCATCGTGCCACACCCCTCCGACCCGCAGAGGATGTGGGTCGGGATCTCGGCCGTCGGGACGTTCGAGACGCGCGACGGCGGGGCGACGTGGGAGACGCGGAACCGGGGCGTCCGCGCCGATTTCGTGCCCGGGCCCGCGCCGGAGTTCGGCCAGTGCGTCCACAAGCTGGTGGCGGCGGCCGGCGAGCCCGAGACCCTCTACCAGCAGAACCACTGTGGCGTCTACCGATCCGCGGACGGCGGTGCCTCCTGGACGGAGATCACGGGCAGCCTCCCGTCGGACTTCGGCTTCCCGATGGTCTCCCACCCGCGCGACCCCGCCACGGCCTGGGTGATCCCGCTCACGCCGCCCGAGCGGGGGCGGTACATGGTCGACGCCGCCGCCGCCGTGTGGCGGACCCGCGATCGGGGAGCGTCCTGGGAGCGCCTGGCCGGCGGGCTGCCCCAGGAGCACGCGTACCTCGGCGTGCTCCGCGAGGCGATGGCGGTCGACCGTCTCGACCCCGTCGGCGTCTCCTTCGGCACGAGCAACGGCGAGCTCTGGACGAGCGCTGACGAGGGGGCGACCTGGAGCCTCGTGGCCGGCCACCTGCCCGGCATCTGGTCGGTCGAGGCGCTGGTTGTCGACGGCTGAGGCGTCCTGATGGCCACCGTCGTCCTGCCGCGCTCGCTGGTGGCGCTCTTCCCCGGGGCGGAGCGCCGGACGTCCGTTGCCGGCTCCACCGTGGCCGAGGTCATGGCCGCGCTGGACGCCCGCCTGCCCGGCCTGGCCGACCGCGTGACGACGGCCGGTCCGGCCATCCGCCAGCACCTCAACGTCTTCGTCGACGGCGAGAAGGCCGGCCTCGCCACGCCGGTCGGGCCCGATGCCGTGGTCCACGTCATCCCGGCGGTCTCCGGCGGCTGAGGAGCGGCAATCCGGCGGCGCCCGCCCACGCTCGGGCCGAACGCCTGTCAGCGCTCGCCGCGCCGGAGCTCGCCGAGGCGCGCGTCGGAGATCCCCAGGTGGTGGGCCAGCTCGTGACGCAGCGTCTCCTCGACGCCCGCCGTGAGTGCCGCCGGGCTGCGGTAGGTCCGCTCCAGCGGCCCGCGGTACAGGGTGATCACGCTGGGGACCGCCGCGTGCCCTGCGCCCAGGACGGTCCTGGGCACGCCGCGGTAGAGGCCGAGCAGCCCGTGGGCGCCGGTCGACGCCAGCTCCTCGGCGGTCGCCTCGTCGGCGATCACGACGGCAACGGTGGCAAGCTGCTCCCGGTAGGCGTCGGGCAGGCGCTCGATCGCGGCGGCCAGGGCCGTCTCGAACGAGTCGGGCTCGGTGCCCGGGGCTGGGTCGGGGCCCGGGCTGGGCTCGATCGGGTGCATCCACGGAGGGTAGCGCGGGGGCCGCCGCGACGTGCCCGACGGGCCGAGGGAGGGCGGCGCACGAGGGCGCACGGTCGTTGCCGGGCGGCGACCGGCCCGGAGCCAGAACCTCTCCTCTCCACCCATGGCATGCTGGACGTCGACTTGGTGCCGGACGAGGATGAGGTGCGCATGAGCACGTTCGACGAGAAGGCCCGGGAATGGGACACCCCCGAGCGGCACGCCCGGGCCGAGGCCGTGGCGCAGGCCATCCGGGCGAGCGTCCCCCTGGCCACGTCCATGCGCGCGATCGACCTCGGTGCCGGGACCGGTCTGCTGGGATTCGCCCTTGCCGACAGCGTGGGCGAGATGGTCCTCGCCGAGCCTTCGGCCGGGATGCGCGACGTGATCCGTGAGAAGCTGGCGTCCGGGGCGTCGCCGCACGTCAGCGCGATCGACTTCGAGGTGCCGGCCGACCCGCCGCCCGGCGACCCGTTCGACCTGGCGGTCTCGATGCTGGTGCTCCACCACCTGCCCGACACGGCGGCGGCGCTGCGCGCCATCCGGTCCCTGCTGCGCCCGGGCGGCCGCATCGCGCTGGCGGACCTCGACGCCGAGGATGGCTCGTTCCACGGGCCCGACGCCGAGGGGGTCCACCACCACGGCTTCGACCGGAGCAAGCTCATCCGCCTGGCGGGCGACGCCGGGTTCGTCGACGTGGCGGTCCGGACGGCAACGGTGATCGAGAGCGAGGACCGGACCTACCCGCTGTTCCTCCTCCTCGGCCGGAGGCCCTGAGCCTCGCGTCCCCTCCACCCTGGCCCGGGTGGTCACAACGATCCCGGTCGAGGCAGCCGGATCGTCAGGGTTGCGCGGTCGGTGATGGCCACCGATGATCCGATCCCGGGGCCCGTCCGCGCGACGTCCGCGCGGGTGACCCTGCCCCCGGGGACGAGGAGAGCCGTGACGCTGGTGGCGAGGACGCCTGCGCGAGCGAGGGTCCGCCCCCGGCATGTCCTCATCATCGTGCTGGTGATCCTGCTGCTCGGGATCGGCCTCTACTCCATCGTGAGCACCGCGATGCAGCCGCGGCGCACCACGGAGGTGTACGACCCGCCGGTGCTCGCCGGCCAGCATCTCTGGGGCTACTGCTCCGGCGGGTTCTACGCCCGCCTCGGGGACACGATCGTGCTCACGTCCACCGGTCACTGCACCAGCGAGGGCACCGTGGCCTACGACCCGGACGGCACGACCGTGCGCGGCGTCTTCGGCCCGGCTGCCCGCGACGCCTCGTGCCCGTATCCCGGGCACACCTGCGCGGCGTCGGACCTGAACTACCTGGTGGTCGCCAGGGACCGCATCCCGTGGGGGCACCTGAACGTCGTGGACCTCGGGACGGCCGGCTACCGGATCATCCCGCCGGGCACGCCGCCGCTCGCCTGCGCCGACATCGCGATCGGCGACCCGGTCGAGATCGACGGCCGCAACGTCTACCGGAGCGGAACGGTGGCCGAGAAGGGCGAGTACCTCCACCCGGAGGACGGCATCTACTTCCCGTGCATGATCGCCGCGCGCATCGGGGTCGACGTCGGGGACTCGGGCGGCGCGGTCCTCGTGAGGGGGATCCCGGCGGGGGTCACGAGTCGCAGCTTCGACGGATGGCTTGGCTTCACGCCGCTGGCCGAGGGCCTGGCCCAGCTGGGGCTGGAGCTCTGCACCACGCCCGACTGTGGGCTGACCCCGCCGGCGACCGGTCTGATGGCGGTTGACCGGCGATGATCACGCCACGGGTCGCTGACCCCGCCCCGCGGACTGGTCTCCGCCGCGTCGCCCGCATCGTGGCCGCGGTCGTCGCCGTCCTCGCTGTTGCGCTCGCGGCCCGGCTGCTCGTCGCGCCGCTCCCATCCGAACGGACGCTCACCTGGCAGGTGGCCCAGGGGGCCGGCGGACAGGGGTTCGACTCCACGACGGCCGGGACGGCGACCGTGGTCCCGATCGAGGTCGCGCGGCCGGCCTGTGCCCCGGACGGCACGTCCTGGCTGGCGCCGCCGGTCGTCACGTCCACGCCGTGGGCCGTGGTCATCACGATGCGCATGGCCGACACGTTCGACGCCTCGGGCTGTGTCACGGCCGATGAGGGCCGCCTGCCTGCCGTCGGCTACTACCTGACGGGCACCTACCTCGACGTCCACCTGGCCGAGCCGCTCGGCGGCCGGGCGCTGTTCGACGGGTCCGCGCTCGTTCCCGACGCCCGCCCAGAGCCCTGAGACCTGGCCCTCGACTTCTGCTGGCGCCACTACCTGGCGCCCTTACCTGTCGCGCCGAGCCGCCACGGCGAAAGCGAGGAAGTAGTTGTCGAGCAGTTCCGGAGTGGAGCGGTAGAGGTTTTCCCCGACGAGGAAGTCGCAGACGACCTCGCGCGTGCGCGCGATCTCACGGAGGCGTGGGACGCTCCACCGGGGGTCTGCCAGCGTGAGGTCGAGCAGCTCGAGCGCTCGATCGAACGCGGCGTCGAAACGACCCTGGTCGCGCTCGTCCCGGGCTCGGATCGCGCGGCCGACGTCGGCTCCGGCGTTGCCAAGCTGCTCGGCCAGGGTGAGCGTGCCCCAGCGGCCGCTCGCCAGACCGGCGTAAATCGTCATCGCGTGACCAGCCGCTCGACGGTCGCGGCGATCGACGCGCGCACGACGGGATCATCGACCGACCGCGTGCGGTTGCCCTGCCTCGGGCGGATGTTGATGACCGAGTCGAACTCGATGAACCTGGAGCTGCCGAACTCCGCCGGGTAGAGGTTGACGCCCCAAAGGCTGGCCTGGGGCGACCCCTCGCCGAGGAGCAGTGCTTCCTCGTCAGCGTGCATCTCGCCCCCGACCGCCATCATGCCTCGCTCGATGTCAATGACGGCTTTCACGAGGTTGCCGAAGATGCGCTCCGCCATCGCCTCGAGGCCCGCCAGCGTGATCGGCGTTCGCACGATCTGCAGGTCCGTCGGGTCCGCGCCCGGCGTGGCATCAGGAGGCGTGGGCTTCAGCGTTTCACCATCTCCCATTCGCCGAGCCTACCGGCAACGGAGCCAGTCGTCCACCGCCTCGGTCGTCGGCCCCGGCTACCATTGACGTCCCGTGACCATCGCCCCGAACGACTTCGTCCACCTCCACGCCCACTCCGAGTTCTCGCTCCTCGACGGCCTCGGCCGGATCAACGACCTCGTCGACGAGGCCGAGCGGCTGGGATTCGATTCTCTCGCCCTGACCGACCACGGCGCCCTCTACGGGGCCGTTGCCTTCTACCAGGCCGCGAGAGCGAAGGGGATCAAGCCGATCATCGGCGTGGAGACGTACGTCGCCCGCCGCTCGATGCGCGACAAGGAGGGCAAGGCCGACGCCCAGCCCTTCCACCTGGTCCTGCTCGCGAAGGACCTGACCGGCTACCGCAACCTGTGCCGGCTGATGACCGACGCGCACCTCGACGGCTACTACTACAAGCCCCGCATCGACCGCGAGCACCTCGCCCGTCACGCCGAGGGCCTCGTCGGCCTGTCGGCCTGCCTCGGCGGCGAGATCCCCAAGGCGCTCGAGGTGGACGACTGGGAGCTTGCCCGGACGCTGGCCGGCGAGTACGGCGACATCTTCGGGAAGGGCAACTTCTTCCTCGAGCTGCAGGACCACGGCATCCCCGAGCAGGCGCGCCTCAACGAGCAGCTCCTCCGCCTGGCGCCCGAGGCCGGGCTGCCGCTGGTCGTGAGCAACGACCTCCACTACGTCCACAAAGCGCAGGCGGAGGCCCACGACGTCCTCCTCTGCGTGGGAACCGGCAGCAACCTCGACACGCCCGGCCGGATGAAGTTCGAGGGCGCCGAGTTCTACCTGAAGTCCGCCTCCCAGATGGCGGCCCTCTTCCCGGGCCAGCGCGACGCGCTCCTCGCCACCCGGCGGATCGCCGAGATGGTGGACCTGGAGCTGCCCCTGGGCCAGCTGCGGATTCCGCACTTCCCGGTGCCCGAGGGCGAGACCGTGGAGAGCTGGCTGCGCGCGGAGTGCGAGCGCGGTCTCGCGCGCCGCTACGGGTCGGTCACGCCCGAGCTCCAGGCGCGCCTCGACTACGAGCTGGGCGTCATCAACCAGATGGGGTACGCCGGGTACTTCCTGATCGTGGCGGACTTCGTGCGCTTCGCCCGCGAGCAGGCGATCCAGACGACCTGCCGGGGCAGCGCGCCGGGATCCATCGTCACCTTCACGCTCGGCATCACGCCGGTCGACCCGATCCACTACCAGCTGCCGTTCGAGCGGTTCCTCAACCCGGACCGGGTGACGATGCCCGACATCGATGTCGACTTCGAGGACGGCCGGCGCGACGAGGTCATCAACTACGTCAGCCGCAAGTACGGCGCCGACCACGTGGCCCAGATCATCACCTTCGGCACGATGCTGGCGCGCGCGGCCATCCGCGACGTCGGCCGGGTCCTCGGGAACTCGTACGGCGACGTCGACCGGATTGCCAAGGCGGTCCCGAACCAGCTGGGGATCAGGCTCGACGAGGCGCTCGAGATGAGCCCGCAGCTCAACGAGCTGTACACCGGCGACCCGTCCGTCCGGCGGATCATCGACTTCGCGAAGCAGCTCGAGGGCGTCGCCCGCAACGCCTCGACCCACGCCGCCGGCGTCGTGATCAGCCGGGAGCCGCTCACCGAGCTGATGCCGCTCCAGAAGGCCACCAACTCCGAAGCCACGATGACCCAGTACGAGATGCACGGGATCGAGGCGCTGGGGCTCCTCAAGTTCGACTTCCTCGGGCTCTCCAACCTGACGATCCTGCGGGCGGCCGTCGACCTGATCCGCGAGCACCGTGGCGTCGTGATCGATCTCGACCAGATCCCGCTCGACGACGCGAAGACGTTCGAGCTGCTCGCCTCGGGCGAGACGACCGGCGTCTTCCAGCTGGAGTCGGCGGGGATGCGGCGCTACATCCGCGAGCTGCGTCCGACGTCGGTCTACGACCTCGCCGCGATGGTGGCGCTCTACCGCCCGGGCCCGATGGAGAACATCCCGGCCTACATCCGGCGCAAGCACGGCCAGGAGAGGGTGACCTACCTGCACCCGCTCCTCGAGCCGTTCCTCGAGCGGACGCACGGAATCTTCGTCTACCAGGAGGACATCATGGCCGCGGCGACGGCCCTCGGCGGTTTCAGCGGCCCCGAGGCGGACACGCTCGGCTACGCGATCCGCAAGAAGAAGTCGAGCGTCCTGCACTCGCTGAAGGACAAGTTCGTCACCCAGGCCAATGCGCGCGGCGTCCGCCCCGAGACGATCGACGCCGTGTTCAAGGCGTTCGAGCCCTTCGAACGCTACGGGTTCAACAAGGCCCACGCCACCACGTACGGGCTCGTCGCCTACCAGACCGCGTACCTCAAGGCGAACTACACCGTCGACTACATGGCGAGCGTCCTCACGGCGTTCCGGGACAACGCCGACAAGGTGGCAGCCGCGGTCGCCGAGTGCCGTCGGCTGGGGATCGCGGTCCTCCCGCCCGACGTCCATGCCAGCCACGTCGAGTTCACCGTCGAGGGCGAGGCGATCCGCTTCGGCCTGCTGGCCGTCAAGAACGTCGGCCACGGCGCGATCGAGTCGATCATCGCCGCCCGCGAGGAGGGCGGGCCGTTCCGCTCGTTCGCCGACTTCTGCAACCGGATCGACCTGCGGCTCGCCAACAAGCGGGTCCTCGAGTCGCTCATCAAGGTCGGGGCGCTGAACGCCTTCGGGCATCCGGCCCAGCTGCTCCTGGCCCTCGACGACGTGCTGGCCGCCGCGCAGGCCGACCAGCGCGAGCGGGCCTCGGGCCAGATCAGCTTCTTCGACCTCGCAGCCGAGCCGGCGGCCCTCGAGGCGCCCCTCCCGGCCGCCACGGAGGTCCCGGTCCGCGAGCGCCTCCGCTGGGAGAAGGAGCTGCTGGGCCTCTACCTCTCCGACCACCCGCTGGGCGAGGTCGCGGAGCGCATCGGCCGGTTCGTGACCGCCTACTCGGGCGACCTGAAGGACGAAACACTCGACGGCGAGCGGGTCGTCGTCGGCGGCGTGGTGACCGGGGTCCGCACGGTGATCACGAAGGCGCGCTCGACGATGGCGGTCGCCACGCTCGAGGACCTCCAGGGCTCGGTCGAGGTGGTCGTCTTCCCGAGGCTCTACGACCAGACGGGGGCGACGTGGCAGGACGGCGCGATCCTCCTCGTCGCGGGCCGGATCGACCATCGGGGAGAGGAGGTCTCGCTCCTGGCCGACCTCGTGCGGGACTTCGACGCCGCGGCCGCCGCGGGCGAGGAGTCGTTCGCGGCGGACGTCGCAGCCGCCGACCGGGGCCGGGGGCGCGGCCGGCCGGGCGGGGCCGGCAACGGCCGGGCCGGCGGCAACGGGAAGGGCGGGGCAAACGACAACGACAACGGCAGCGGCACCGCCGGCGGCACGCGGGGTGGGCCGGGGCAGGGCGTGCCGGCCGGCGGGCGGGGGCAGGCCGTGCCGACCGGCGTGCCGCCGGCGACCTCGCCGCTCCGCGACGCCGAGCCCGCCACGGCCGCACCCGCCGCCGGGAGCCCGGCGCCCCGGCCCCTGCCCGTCGCGCCCGAGCCCGTCCCCGGCTCCCAGGAACCCGCAGACCTCGCGGCATCGGCGCCCGACCGGGAGGAGCCGCCGTTTCCGGAGGAGGCACGCGCCGCGGCGCTCCAGGTCGCGGCCGCCCCGACCGTGCCGCGGGAGGCAGGCCCCGGGGGACGGCTGCACGTGCGTTTCGCGGCCGGGCTTCCGACAGACGAGCTGCAGGCGGCGATGGCTGCGGTGCGCGACGTGCTGCGCGGCCGCCCGGGGCAGACGCCCGTGACCGTGCACCTGCCCCAGGGGCCGGCGCGCCCGGCGTTGCCGATGGACCTCCGCGCCGGAGTTGCCTACGACGCCGAGCTGGTGGCCGAGGTGTCGCGGCGGGTCAGGCCGGGAGTCGTGCGGCTCGCGCTCGCTGCCGACGCCGACGGGATCGCCGCCTCCGCGTGAGGGCCGCGGTCAGCCGCCCTGGACTGCCCGCGCCGCCCGCACCACGGACAGCTGCTCCCGGTGCTCTGCCCGCACCGCGTCGAAGTCGGCCGGCTCGATATCCAGCTCCGTGGCGATCTGGTTGAGGACCGCGCTCTCCGGCGAGGAGATCTCGTCGTCCGCGGCCGCGACCTGGAAGCAGGCGCGCATCACGCCGAGGCGCTGCTCCGGCGTTGAGACCCGCTTGAACTCGCGGGTCACGAGGTAGTCCTCGGTCGAGCCGAAGAGCCGCGCCTGCTGGCGCGCGATCTCGATGACGATGACGGCCTCGGCCTCAGAGACGCCGGTGCGCTCGACGAGGGTCTGCTCCATGAGCGCGACCTCGTCGTCGCTGATCGCCATGTCGGCATTCGCCGCGCGGCTGACGACGTACGCGGCGCCGGCGAGAAGCCGGGCCCGGTCGGGGGGCAGCGCCTCCAGCTGGGCCACGATCCGCCGGACGGTCGCGGTCTCGGCCGCCGGCGTCGGGGCCGGGGCCGCCGGGGCCGGCGCCGCGGCGGGCGGGGTCGCAGGGGAGGCATCGTCTCCGCCGAACAGGCGGTGCAGGAAGGACATCACGGGCTCCGGTGCGAGGTTGGGGGCGGGACGCGCGGAGCGTAACGCAGGACCGGCGGACGGGTCGGGAGCGACGGACGCGAGCAACCGGCAAGGGGGCGGCGTGGCGTGTGCCGGCGGAGGCCGCGGGCCGCGGTCGCGGGGTGCGTCGTCGAGGTCGGCCGGTCCGAGGTTAGTCGGCCGGCGGGACCGGCGGCAGGCGCAGGTCCAGCTGCACCTCGCCCGTGCCCGGGCGTGGTGTCCCGACGGGTCGCTGCCCACCGGCCTGCCGCCGGGCGCGGGGGCGCGGTGCCGCCTCCACGTCCTCCGCGAGGAGCGGTGCTCCGACCGCCGCCGCCAGGCGCTCCGCGAGCGGCCACCAGTCGAACGAGTCCGTGATCGCGGACGCGGGGAGCGTGACGAGCCGCTCCGGGCTGACGAACGTCGGCAGCACCCGGTCGAGGATCCCCTCGATCAGCTCCCGGAAGGCGTTGTTGGTCGTGCGGATCCCGTCCTCCCGGAGGGCGATGTCCGGCAGCAGGCGGACGACGAGGTCGTACGTGCTGCCCCAGTTCCGCACCAGCGGCTCGATGTCGAAGCGGTCCACGCCGCCGCACGCCCGCAGGTAGTAGGCGTAGTTGTCGACGACGCCGCGATCGGTGACGAGGACCTCGGCCTTCGGCGCCAGCTCCAGCTCCTGGCGAACCTGGCTGACGAGGACCCACAGCTGGGCCTCGCCGGTTGCCGACTCGTTGATCCCGAGCGGGTTGTCGCGGACGACCTCCCGGGCGAACTCCACGGAACGTCCGGCGCGCTGGATCGTGTGGGCGAACGCGTAGGCAGCGGTCGTCTTGCGGATGCCGTGGGACCCGACGAAGGCGATCTTGGCGCGGCGGGGCCAGGCGGTCACCGGGCGAGCCTAGCGCGTCCGGCGTCGCGCCGGGTGTCGCGCCTGCGTCGGTCGCGTCACGCGCCGGGCGGCAGGGCCGCCGCCAGGAACGCACGCACGCGGGCGACGTATGCAGCAGGGTCGGCGTCGTAGGCGCCGACGTGGCCGGCGCCGGGAACGAGGACGTACACCGCGTTCGCGCCCGCCGCGCGAGCCATCGTCGCCCCGTCGGTCGGGGCGACGGCCTGGTCGTCGGCCCCGGCGATGAACAGCAGCGGCCGCGTCGCCAGGGCGCCCACCGCATCGGCCGGCACGACCGTCGAGGGATCGGTCCCCGAGAAGACCCGGTAGAGGAGGAGGGCGTACGCGACCATCGGCTCCGGCATGTGCCAGGTCGAGCGGATCCCATTGGCCAGGGTGGCGGACAGGTCGGCGAACGGCGAATCGAGCACGAGCGCCTCGATCTCCGGGGAGCGCGCGGCGGCGAGCATGGCCGAGGCCGCGCCCATGCTGAAGCCCGCGACGGCCACGTGGCGAGCCCCGAGCGCTCGGGCGGCGGCGACCGCGCCGAGGACGTCGTCCTGCTCGCGCGCCCCGAAGGAGAGCGTGTCGCCGTCGCTTTCGCCCTGGTTGCGCAGGTCGAAGGCCAGGACGTCGAAGCCGTCCGCCACGAGCTCGGCGGCCAGGGGCAGCGCGATCCCGCCGACGAGGCGGTTGTCGTCGATGCCGGGCACGAGGACGACGGCGCGGCCGGTGGGCGGCTCCGCCCGGATGTACCAGCCGCGCAGGGTCGTCCCGTCGAGTGGGCTGGGGAAGGCGATGACCTCGTACGAGAGGCCGTGGCGCACCGGGTCGTCGTCGAGGGGCACGCGGGTCGGGTGGACCCGCGCCCACACGAGCGCCGCGGGCACGACGAGGACGATCCCGGCGACCAGCAGGACGATCGCCCGGCCGTGCCGGCGGACGAAGCCCCACGGTCGACGAGGGGATGCCGCCCGCGTGAGGCGGGGATCGTCGTCGGTGCGTTGGGCCTCGACGTCCATGCCTGCATCGTTGCCGCGCCGCGCTCGCCGGCCAGAGCCGTTCGGCAGGCCGTCCCGGGGAAACCTCCCAACTCCGGGTCGCCGCGAGCGTCCCGTGCGGGGCGAGGGCGGTGCTGAAGGCTCCTACTCGCGGCGGAGGTCGGGCACCTCGAGCTCACCCTGGACGGTCAGCACGTACACGGCCTGCTCGATCGTCTCGACGCCGAGGCGGGCGCAGACGCCGGCCAGGTGCGTCCGGACGGTCGACGGCGAGAGCCCGAGCCGATGCCCGGCGCCCTTCGTGGTGCCGGTGGCGACGCGGGCGCGGACGCAGTCGAGCTGGCGCGCAGTGATCCCCCTCACGCGTTGATGGTACGCCCGGCATGGTTGGGTGCGGCAGAGCGGCACTCGGCGAGCGTCGAACGGCCCCCGGACGACCGGTGCCGCGACTCGTCCCGCGGCGGAGGCGCGGAGCGGTGCGCGCCGGCTCGGAGCCGGGGGCCGGGTCGGATTGTGAGATCACGGGGCCCGTCGGCCCAATAGGTGCTTCTGCGTATCGGTGGCCGCCCGGGGTCTCGAACCTCGGCCTCAGCCCGGGGCCGCGTGCCCAGCGGCCGCTACGCGACCCGACAGACGAGGGTCCACTCGCCTCCGCTCAGGACGACCGCGGTCCGGCCGATCTTCCCATCGGGAAGGCGGCAGGCGTAGGCCGTGAGCGAGTGGCGATCCCGCCGAACGATGCGCATGAACGCGGCGCCCGCCCTGGCCGCCAGCGACGAACGCTCGACCCGAGCTTCGAGAAGGGAGCGCTGGCGGGCGTGCCGCCGCTCTTCGCCGCGGTGGCGCTCCTCGTCGAGGTTGGCGCCCTGCACCTGCACGAGCATGATCGGGGGACGCATGGGATCGGCCGACTAGCGGGCTCGCCTCATTCCCGGGTGCGGGAACGGGCGACGAACACTGCGAACCCTAGAGCATCGGCTCTGCAATCCATGTCGTGAATCCGACACCCACGGAGACGGCCCACGGACGCCCGGTGCGCGCCCCATCCTCCGACGAGACGGAGCGCGGGGGTGACCGACGGTGGTCCCGGGAGGGAGATTCGAACTCCCATGAGGTTTCCCTCGCCCGATTTTGAGTCGGGTGCGTCTGCCGTTCCGCCATCCCGGGGCTGCGTGAAGTCTAGCGGGAGGCCCGCATGGCTCGGGCCCCGGGACATCGCCCGACGCGCGGGGGCGGCCTGTACCATCGGCTGCGATGGAGAGCCTGTCGAGCTCCGGGTCCGATGTGGCAGGTCGGGGCGACGCCCGCGAGGGCGACGTCGAGCAGGGCAACGTCCTGGAGGCACCGCCGCCCCGCTTCGACCTCGCCGAGGCCGCCGCGATCGCGGCCGACGTCTTCGGCGTCCGGGGCACCGCCACGCCACTGGTCAGCGAGCGCGACCAGAACTTCCGGATCGCGGTCGCGGAGGGGCGGGGTTGGGTCCTCAAGGTCTCGAACGCCCGCGAGCACCAGGGCGTGGTCGAGATGGAGACCGGGGTTGTCCGGCACGTCGCCGCGGTCGACCCTGCGCTCCCAATCGCGGCCCCGCACCCCACGCGCGACGGCGCGCCCTGGGGCAGCGTGCCCGATGTGGACGGCGCCCGTCACTTCGTGCGTCTCCTGCCGCTCATGCCCGGCACGAACGGGACCGCGACGGACCTCTCGCGGGAGCGGATCCGCGACTTCGGCGCGATGTCGGCGCGACTCGGGCGGGCCACGCGCGGCTACGTCCACCCGGCCGCGGGGCGGCCGATCCTTTGGGACGTCAGGCACCTGCCGGAGCTGCGACCGCACCTCGCGCTCGTCGACGACCCCGCCCGGCGCGCCCTGGTCGAGACGATCCTCGACCGGTTCGAGGCCGCGGTCGCGCCGGCCCTGGCCGGCTTCCGGGCCCAGGTCATCCACAACGACCTGACCTTCGACAACACCCTGCTCGACGCGGACCACCGGGTGAGCGGGATCATCGACTTCGGGGACATGGCCCACACGGCCCTGGTCCTGGACCTCGTCGCGGCGCTCGTGGCGCTCCTCGGAGGGCGCGCCGACCCGGCCGACCTGTTCGCCACCGCGGAGGCCGCCGTCGCCGGCTACACGTCCGTGACGCCCCTCGAGCACGAGGAGGCCGCGCTCCTCGGGGACCTCGTCGCGGCCCGCCTCGCCCAGACGACGCTCATCTCCGCGTGGCGCATCCGGCGCTACCCGGACAACGCGGCCTACCTCTCGAGCTGGGACGCCGAGGCCTGGCCGATGCTGGCGCTGTTCGACGAGGTCGGCCTCGCCGAGGTTCGCCGCCGCCTCGCCGAGGCCGGGCGCCGGGTCCCGGCCTGGCCGGTCCCGGCTCTGCCGGAGACCCCGCGCACGGAGAGGGACGACGAGCTCCTCGTGCGTCGGGGCCGCGTCCTCGGCTCGGCCCTCTCGTCGCTGACGTACGACCGGCCACTCCACCTGGTCCGAGGCGACGGCGCCCGGATGCACGACCCGGACGGCCGCGCCTATCTCGACTGCTACAACAACGTCCCAGTGGTGGGCCACGCGCACCCGCGGGTGGTGGCGGCGATCGCGCGCCAGGCGGCGACGCTCAACACGAACACCCGGTACTTGCACCGGACGGTCGTCGATCTTGCGGAGCGGCTCGCCGCGACGATGCCGGCCGGCCTCGACACCGTCATGTTCGTGAACTCGGGCAGCGAGGCCAACGACCTCGCCTGGCGCCTCGCCACGACCGTGACCGGCGGCCGAGGCGGGATCGTCACCGACTACGCGTACCACGGCATCTCGGCCGCGATCGCCGACCTCTCCCCGGAGGAGTGGCCGCGCGGCGAGCAGCCGCCCCACGTGGGGACCATCCCGCCGCCCGACACCTACCGGCTTCCCGACGCCGGGGGAGCCCTCTGGGCCGAGCGGACGGCGGGACGCATGGACGACGTGGTCGCCGACCTTGCCTCGCGCGGCGTCCGGCCGGCGGCCATCTACGTCGACGGCGGCTTCACGAGCGACGGGATCTTTGCCCCGCCGCCGGCCTACCTGCGGGAGCTCGTCCGGCGAACCCACGCGGCCGGCGCACTCTTCGTCGCCGACGAGGTCCAGGCCGGCTACGGCCGGATGGGCGACGGCCTGTGGAGCTTCGAGGCGGCCGGGATCGTCCCCGACATCGTCACCCTCGGCAAGCCGATGGGGAACGGCCACCCGGTGGCGGCGGTGGTCACCCGCGCGGACGTCGTCGACCGCTTCGCGGCCGAGACGGAGTTCTTCAGCACGTTCGGCGGCAACCCGGTGGCGTGCGCGGCCGCGATGGCCGTCCTCGACGTGCTCGAGGACGAGCGGCTGGCCGAGAACGCGGCGGCCGTCGGCGAGCTGATCCGGGACGGCGTCCGGGACCTTGCGGCGCGCCACCCGGCCGTCGGCGACGTCCGCGGGCGCGGGCTGATGATCGGCGTCGAGCTGGTGGTCGATCGCGGCGACCGCACGCCGGACGGCCACCTCGCGTCGCGGGTCCAGAACGGCATGCGCGAGCGCGGCGTGCTCGTGGGCACGACGGCCCGGGCGGGGAACGTCCTCAAGATCCGCCCGCCGCTGGTGATCACGCCCGATGACGCGGCGCTCCTGCTGCGCGTGCTGGACGAGGCGCTGGCGGCCGAAGGCCGGTGACCCGGGAGGCCGGTCAGGCGGGGCGACGCCGGGCGAGGATGCGGGCGCCGAAGAGGCCGAGCCCACCGAGCAGCAGCCCGAGCGAGAGGATCACGCCCGCGGGCAGGCCCTCGCCGGCAGCCGCGTCGGTCGTTGCCGCCTTCTCGTCGCCGGGCCCGCCGGACCCCTCGACGCCCTCGGCCCCGGCGACGCCGCTGTCGCGCTCGTCCGTGGGGGTGGTCGAGGTGCCGTCGTCGGTCGGGGCGGGCGAGGCGCCGTCGTCCGTCACGCCCGCGCGGTTGGGCTCGCTCGGGGCCCGACTGGCCGCTGCAGGAGCACCGGCCCCTGGCACCGGAGCGAGCGCCGGGGCCGCGGTCGCACCGTAGTCCTCGGCCTGGGCGCCGCTGGGGGCGGCGCTGTCCACCGACGACCCGACGGTGCTCAGCATCGCCCCGCCCGCGCCGAACCCGGGCAGGCCCGCCGTCACGAGCAGCCCGACAACGCCGAGCGTCGCGAGGCCGGTCGCGAGCGGCCGCACGGTCGAGCCGGGGGCAGCCAGCCAGTCGCGGAACCGACGCCAGCTCGAAGGCCGGAGCCTGGCTGCATCCTCCGGGGTGAGCCGGTAGTCGCGGCGACGCGCGGGCACGGGGAGGGCGGCCATGGCGTCGCGAATGGCGCCGAGGTCGGCCGCGAGGGCGCCGCAGCCGGGGCACGAGCCGGTGAGCTCCTCGGCCCGCGCGAGGTCGGATCCGGCGAGGTCGCCGGCGTCGAGCGCGACGATCAGCGCGGCGTGCTCCTGGGCCTCGGTGGCGGGTGTGTGCGGATCGAGCGGCATGGTCCCCTGACGGCCTCAGCTGCGGAAGAGTTCCATCCGGTCCGCCAGGATGGCGCGCAGCGCCAGCCGGCCGCGGTGGATCCGGGACTTGACGGTGCCCAGCGAGACGCCGGTCAGCGATGCGATCTCGGCGTAGTCGTAGCCCTCCACGTCGTAGAGGACGATCGCTGTCCGCTGGTCGGCCGCGATCGCGCGCAACGCGGCGGCGAGCACCCGGCCGCGCTCGGACGCAGCCGCGATGGCCTCGGGGTCGGCCTCGGGGCCGGCAGGTGGCTGCCACGAGTCGTCCTCGAGCTCCGGGTACGGCGACACGGGCCGGCGCTTGCGGGCGCGCTGGAGGTCCATCGCCGCGTTGACGGCGATCCGCGTGAGCCAGCCGCGGAACGACGGGCCGCGGTACGAGCGCAGGTTCCGGTAGGCGGAGAAGAACGCCTCCTGGACGGCGTCCGAGGCCTGGTCGGGATCGGGGACCAGGCGGGTCACCAGCGCGTGGCACAGGTCCTGGTAGGCCTCGACGAGCTGGTTGAACGCCGCCAGGTCGCCCTCGAGGGCGCGGGTCACGAGGATCTCGTCCCGGCGCGCGATCGCCTCGTCGCCCGGGCGGGCGGAGGTCGGCGCGGCGGGAGTGCGCTCGCCGGTCGTGGTCGAGCGCGGATCGTCCAACGGGGCTCGACTCCTTCCGGCGCGGACGCCCGGGAACGTCGGGGCGGCGAGGCGGCGCGAGTCTAGCACGGGCCTTCGGACGCCCGGCGGCCCATCGCGGTTCCCGGACCCAGTGGCGGACCCGCGGGTTCGCGGGCCGGTGGCTTTCCCCACCGGTACACTGGATCGCACGCCGGCCACGTGCCGGTTCCGCCGGAGGATCCCGCCCCGCATGACTCGCCTGATGCTGCTGGATGGCAACGGGCTCATCTACCGCGGCTACTACGCCTTGATCCAGACGCCCCTCACGACCTCGAAGGGCGAGCTGGTCAACGCCGTCTTCGGCTTCACGAACATCGTCCTGCGGGCGATCCAGGACGTGAAGCCGGACGCCGTGGCGATCGCCTTCGACCTCGGCAAGCCGACCTTCCGGCACGAGCGGTTCGAGGAGTACAAGGCGACCCGCCAGCGCATGCCCGACGAGCTGCGCGACCAGTTCCCGAAGGTCCGCGAGGTCGTCGCGGCGCTCGGCTTCCCGGTCTACCAGCGGGAGGGCTTCGAAGCCGACGACGTGATCGCCACGCTCGTCGGGCAGGCCGAGGCGCGCGGCCTCGAGACGACGATCGTCACCGGCGACCTCGACATGCTGCAGCTCGTCACCGATCGGACGCGCCTGGTGGTCTCGCTGCGGGGCGGCGTGGCGAACACCGTGGTGTACGACCGGCCCCGCGTCGCCGAGCGGTGGGGCCTGCGGCCCGACCAGATGCTCGACTACAAGGCCCTCAGGGGCGACGCAACGGACAACATCCCCGGCGTCCCCGGGGTGGGGGAGAAGACCGCGGCCAAGCTCGTCGCCACGTACGGGACGCTGGACGCGCTCTACGAGCGGATCGACGAGGTGACCCCCGAGCGCCTACGCCCGCTGCTCCTCGAGGCGAAGGAGCGGGTGCTTGCCAGCCGCGAGCTCCAGCGCCTGGTCCGTGACGTCCCGGTCGAGCTGGACGACGAGGCCGCACGCCTCGGCGTGTACGACCGCGATGCGGTGGTCCGCCTCTTCCGCGAGTACGAGTTCCGGACCCTCATCGACCGGCTCCCGCCGCTGGCGGGCGAGACGGCCTCGGAGGCGACGTCCCGGGTCCGCGAGGCGGCCGGCGAGGTGGCCGCGGCCCGCGCACCGGGCGCATCTCCGCGCCCCCGCCCCGCGAGCTCCGGCGGCCTCCAGCTGTCGCTCGACTTCGACGCGGTGGGCCCGGCGCCGGCCGCCGGCCCCGCCGCGGCCCTGCCGGCCGGCGACCTGCCGGCGGCGCTCGCCGCCCTGGTCGCGGACCCCGGCCGCGTCGAGCGCGCCGACGCGGCGTCGGCTGCGGCGCTCGGCGACTGGCTCGCCACGCTGCCGGCGGTCGGGGTCGCCCTCCTCCTCGACGACCCGCGGCCCCGCGCCGGCTCGCCCCTCGCGCTCTCCCTCGCCGGCGAGGACGGGCGCGTGGTCGCCTTCGAGGGGCCCGAGGCGGCGACCGCCGCCCGGCACGCCCTCGAGGCTGCCGGGACGCCGCTCGTCGGGCACGAGACGAAGCCCATGCTCGTGGCCCGCTTCGGCGACGACCTGGACGCCCCGCCGACGCCCATCGCCTTCGACACCCAGGTCGCCGCCTACCTGCTCAACGCGTCGCTGCGCAGCCAGGGGATCGCCGACGTCGTCCACGAGCGGCTGGATCTGGACCTGCCGCCGGCGGCCGCCGGCCTCGGGCCGGGGGAGCGGGCCGCCCTCGAGGCGCTGGGCGCCCTCGCCGTCCGGGCCCCGCTCGCGACGGCCCTCCAGGAACAGGCGCTCGGCCGGCTCTTCGCCGAGCTCGAGTTGCCCCTGATCCCGATCCTCGCCCGGATGGAGGCGACGGGCGTCGCCCTCGACCTCGATGCCCTGGCGGCGCTCGACCGCGAGTTCGCGGCGGAGCTCGCCCGCCTCGAGGAGGGCATCTACGCCGACGTCGGCCACGAGTTCAACCTCGGGAGCCCGAAGCAGCTCGAGCAGGTCCTCTTCCACGAGCTGAACCTGCCGACGGGGAAGCGGACGAAGACGGGCTACTCGACCGACGCGACGGTCCTCGAGGAGCTGCGCGCCGCCCACCCGATGGTCGGCAAGCTGCTCGACTGGCGCCTCTACGCGAAGCTCCGCAGCACGTACATCGCGGCCCTGCCGAGCCTGCTGGCCGACGACGGGCGCCTCCACACGACCTTCCACCAGGCGGTGGCGGCGACCGGCCGCCTCTCGTCGTCGGACCCGAACCTGCAGAACATCCCGATCCGGACCCATCTCGGCCGGCGGATCCGGCGCGCGTTCGTGGCGGGCGCGCCCGACGTGGTCCTCGTGTCGGCCGACTACAGCCAGATCGAGCTGCGGATCCTAGCCCACGTGTCGGGCGACCCGCACCTGAAGGCCGCGTTCGCTGAGGGGAAGGACATCCACCGCGACAGTGCGGCGCTCGTCCTGCGCAAGGACCCCGCCGACGTGACCCCCGATGAGAGGTCGATGGCCAAGATGGTCAACTTTGGGATCGCCTACGGGATGAGCGACTTCGGGCTGGCCACCCGGGCCGGGATCCCGCGCGACGAGGCCCGCGCCTTCATCGACCGCTACTTCGCGACCTACTCCGGGATCAGCTACTACATGCTCCACATCAAGGAGACCGCCCGGGCGCAGGGCTACGTCTCCACGCTCCTCGGGCGACGTCGCGAGATCCCCGAGCTGCGGTCGTCGAACCGGAGCCTCGTCGCCGCCGGCGAGCGGATGGCGATCAACATGCCGATCCAGGGGACGGCGGCCGACATCATGAAGATCGCGATGATCCGGGTGGCGGCGCGGCTCCGCGGCGAGGGGTTCCGGGCCCGGCTGCTCCTGCAGGTGCACGACGAGCTCCTCCTCGAGGTGCCGCGGGACGAGGTGGCCCGCCTGGTCCCCGCCGTGCGCGAGACGATGGAGGGCGCGCTCGCCCTCGACGTGCCGCTGACCGTGGACGTGAAGATCGGCGACGACTGGGAGTCGATGACGCCCGTGCCCCGGGACGCGGTCGCCGGGACGTCCGCCTGAGGCCCCGTGGACCCGGTCGTGCTCGTGATCGTCCTCGCCATGGCGCTGGTCGCCGTGGGGTTCGTGGCGTGGCAGGCCGCGCTCGGGGCGGGCGTCGTCGCCGCCTACCGGGACCGCGCCGCCGACAGCAGCCCGCCGCTCGCGGTCTTCGTGGAGGGCGCGATGGGGCGGCCCCGGCTCCTGGTGCGGAACCGCGGCGACCTCGCGGCGCTTCGGGTCGTCGCCTGGGAACGGCGCGGCCTTGCCCACGACCCGGCGCCGCTCGCGGCGGTGGAGCGCATCGAGGCCGGCGCGGCGGCGACGGTCGAGCTGGCCGGGCGGCCCACGGCGCCGACCTGTCACGTGGAGTGGACCCCGGATCGCCCCGGCGCCACCCGGCGCCAGGCCGACCTGCCGTTCCTGGCCCTCGGGGGCGACGATGCCTGAGCTTCCCGAGGTCGAGACCGTCGCGCGCGACCTCGCCGGCCACCTCGCCGGTGCCACGCTCGCCGGGGCGCGCGGCGACTGGCCGCGGTCGATCGCGTCGCATCCCAGCGTGGAGGCGTTCGGCGACGCGGTGGCCGGCCGGCGCGTGGAGACGGTAGGGCGCCGCGCGAAGCTCGTCGTCGTGCGCCTTTCGGGGAACGCCGCGCTGACGATCCACCTCAAGATGACCGGCCAGCTGTTCGTGGCGCCGCAGGGGGCGCCGGTGGACCGCCACGTCCACCTCGTCCTGGAGCTGGCCGACGGACGCGAGCTCCGGTTCCGTGACATCCGCAAGTTCGGGCGGGTCGGCTGCTGGCCGGTCGACCCGGTCACGGGTGAGGTCCTGGGAGAGGAGGGCGGCGCGACGCTGTTCGCGGGGCTCGGCCCCGAGCCGCTCGAGGACGCCTTCACGCTGCGGGCCTTCCGGGCCCGGCTGGGCGGCCGGCGCGGCCGCCTCAAGCCGCTCCTGCTGGACCAGGGGTTCGTCGCCGGCATCGGCAACATCTACGCCGACGAAGCCCTCTGGCGGGCACGCCTTCATCCGCTCCGGACGGCCGCGACCCTGCGCCCGGCCGACGAGGCGCGCCTGTACCGCGAGATCCGGGCCGTCCTCGGGGAGGCGGTGGCGCGCCGCGGCTCCTCGATCGACGACTACACGGCCCCGGACGGCGACGGGAGCATGCAGGAGCGCCTGGAGGCGTACCAGCGGACCGGCGAGCCGTGCCCGCGCTGCGGCCGGCCGATCCGGCGGATCGTCGTGACCCAGCGCGCGACCCACTTCTGCTCGTGGTGTCAGCGGCTCCCCGGGTCGGACCGGGCCGGTGCCGCGACGATCCTCGCGGCGTCGCGCGCGCCGCGAGCTCGCGGCCGGCGCTGGGTGGACCTGCCGGGCGAGGGCACCCTCGGGCTGACCGCCGGGGAGGGCGCGCGCGCCGCTGAGCAGGCGCGCAGCGAGCGCACGCGCCGAGCGGCGGCCACGCGCCGCGCCCGGGCGCGCACGGCGGCGGGAGGCGGCTGAGGATGTCGCTGGTGCGCCTCTCCAACGTCACCCGTGAGATCGGCGCATTCGTGATCCTCGACGAGGTGAACGCCGCCGTGGCGGTGGGGGAGCGGATCGGCATCGTGGGGCCGAACGGGGCCGGCAAGACGACGCTGCTCCGGATCGTTGCCGGCATCGACGAGGTGGACCGGGGCGAGGTCCAGCGACGGCGTACGCTCACCGTCGGGCTGCTGGCCCAGGAGGCCCACTTCGACGAGGCGTTCGCCTCGGCGCCCGACCTGCGCACAGCCGTCCGACGCGGGGCGGCTGCCGTCGAGGCCATGGAGGCGCGGCTCCGGGAGCTCGAGGAGGCGGGAGCGGCCGGCACGCAGGCGTACGCCGACCTCGCGCACCGCTTCGCGGCCGTCGACGGCTGGACCCTCGACCAGCGGGTCGACGAGGCGCTGTCGGGCCTCGGCTTCAGCCCCGACGAGATCGCCCGGTCGCCGGAGGAGCTCTCGGGCGGCCAGCAGACGCGGGCCGCGCTGGCGCGCCTGCTCGTGGCCGACCCCGACCTGCTCCTGCTCGACGAGCCCACGAACCACCTCGACCTCTCGGCCATCGAGTGGCTCGAGGAGGCCGTGCGGCGCCGACGCGGCGCCCTGCTGGTCGCCTCGCACGACCGGGCCTTCCTCGACGCGACGGTCACGCGGATCTGGGAGCTCCGCGACCGCCGCCTGGCGGCCTTCCGGGGCGCCTACTCCGCCTTTGCCCGCCAGCGCGAGGAGCGCGACGCGCGCCTGCGCCGCGAGGCCGAGACGCGGGAAGGTGAGATCGCGAAGGAGCAGGCGCTGGTCCAGACCTACCGCAGCCAGCGCAAGCACGGCAAGATGCACGAGCACGAGGCTCGCCTGGCTCGCCTCGACCGGATCGAGGTGCCCCGCTCGGGGCCGTCGCTGCGCCTTGGCCGCGCCCTCGGCGGGCCTCCGCCCCGTTCCGGGGAGGTGGTCCTGCGGATGGAGGACCTCGTCGTCGGCCATCCCGGGGGCCCGGACGTGGCCCGGACGGTGCGCCTGGAGGCGTCGCGGGGCGAGCGGATCGGGATCGTCGGCCCCAACGGCGCGGGCAAGACGACGCTCCTCCGGGTGATCGCGGGCGAGCTCTCCCCGCGCGACGGGCGCCTCGTCTTCGGCGCCAACGTCCAGCTCGGCTACCTCGCCCAGGTCCGAACCAACCCGCTGGTCGGGGAGACCGTCCTCGACGCGCTCCTCGCCGAGATCCCCATGACCGCGGGCGATGCGCGCGGCTACCTCGCCCGCTTCCTGTTCCGCGGCGACGACGCCTTCAAGGAGGTCCGCAGCCTCTCGGGCGGCGAGCGCTCGCGCCTCGAGCTGGCGATCCTCGGCATCATGCCCGCCAACCTGCTCCTCCTCGACGAGCCGACGAACCACCTCGACATCCCGGCCCGCGAAGCGCTCGAGTCGTTCATGCGCGAGACGGCCGCTACGCTGCTGGTCGTGAGCCACGACCGGCGGCTCCTGGAGACCACCTGCGACCGGTTGTGGGTCGTCGGCGACGGCCGGGTCGTGCCGTTCGAGGGCGGCTACCGTGCCTGGCGGGCGGCGGTTGCCGACGGGTGGCGAGTCCCCGACGCCTGGGCCCGCGAGGAGGCGCGCTTCCACGGCCGGGCGGGACCGGAGCCGGCCGCGGGCGGCCGCTCGACCGGATCCGCCGGCGGATCTCCCGGCCGTTCCCCGGGCAACGGGAGGGAACGCGCGGCGGCTCCGCCCCCGGAGCCACCCGTGGCCCGCCCGGCGTCACGCCAGCCGAAGCTCTCCAAGGACGCCTACCGGCGCCAGAAGGCGGTCATCGAGGACGACCTCACCCGCCTCGGCCTGCGCCGGAGCCACCTCGAGCTGGCGCTCCACGACCCGTCGATCGCCGCCAACTTCGTTGAGCTCCGCCGGGTGACGAGCGAGCTCGCGGACGTCGAGCAGGCGCTCGCGGCGGCCGAGGAGACGTGGCTCCTCGTCGAGGAGCGCGCCCCGTGAGCCGCGCGCTGCGCATCGGGATCACCGGGCCGATCGGCTGCGGCAAGTCGACGGTGGCCGGCTGGCTGGCGGCCCGCGGCGCCGTCGTGGTCGACGCGGACGTCGTGGCCCGTGCGGTGACCGCGCCCGGCGAGCCGGCCCACGACACGGTGCTTGCACGGTTCGGCGACGCGGTCCGGGCGCCCGACGGCACGCTCGACCGGGCGGCGCTGGCGCGGGCCGTCTTCGCCGACCCGGAGGCGCTGCGGGACCTGGAGGCGATCGTCCACCCGGCCGTGCGGGTGCGCATCCTCGCCGCCGTGGAGTCGGCCGATGCGGCGGGCGCGCCGGCGGTGGTCGTCGAGGCGATCAAGCTCGTGGAGGGCGGCCTCGCTGCCCTGTGCGACGAGGTCTGGCTCGTTGACTGTGCGCCCGACGTCCAGCGAGCGCGCCTGCTCGGCCGGGGCATGGCCGTCGAGGACGCCGACCGGCGGATCGCGGCCCAGGCCGGGCTCCGGGCGCGGGCAGGCTCGCTGCCGGGCCTCGTGGTCCTCGACGCGTCGGGCGATCGGGCCGCGACGGAAGAGCTCGTCGTCGCCGTCTACGCCGATGCGCTGCAGCGCGCCGGCGCCGGGCCGGACCGTGCCAGCCGGAGGGGGCCCAGCCGGTGTCCGTGATGCCCCTGGGGACCAGGAGCCCCTACGGGGACGTGCCCGCGGGGACCGTCGGCGATGCGCTCGGCGCCGGCGAGGGAAGGGCGGCGGGTGCGATGGCCCTGCCCGGCCCGTACCACTCGGGCAGCGGCAGACCGTAGCGGGCCACGATCTTGGTGGTGGTCGTGCCGAGCGTTGACGTGTCGACGTCGCGCAGATCCTGGTCTGGTCGAAGGGCGAAGCTGAACGCCGCCGCGCCGCTGGCCTGGAGATGCGAGATCTCCTCGGCGACCGGGACCGAGGCCTTGAGGACGTACGAGGTGGCCGTCTTGGCAAGGATCAGCATGTCCTGGTAGACGATCTTCGTCGACTTGTCGGTGAAGTACCTCCCCGCCGCAGCGACGTCCTCGGGCACCGCGATGGTCGAGGTCACGAACACGTCGACGGCGGCGCCAGCCTGCAGCAGGCCTCCGACCGCGCGGTCGTCGGGCACCGTGATCGAGACGGCGCGCCAGGCGGGGGAGTCTGGCGCGACGGTCTCGGTGGGCCCCAGGATCGAGAACTGCGATCCCTGGGACTGGCCGGCCAGCATGTTCGCGTAGACCGGCTGGCCCTTGAGGATCGACGTCGCAGCGACCAGCCCGACGATCTTCGTCGGCTCCGCATACACGCCCTGGGCGGTCGCGTCGCTCAGCGGCAGCTGGAGGATCTCGAGGTCCTCCGGGCCGATCACCTTGCGGGCCGGGATCTCCTTGGCGGCCACCACGATCGCGGTCGTCTGGAGGCCCGACTGGCCTGCCTGGTTCTGCGCCTGGCTGATGACGAAGAAGGCCCCGCCGCCCGCGACCAGGGCCAGCACGAGCCCGACGGCGACGATGTACTTGCCTCGGCGCGACGGGTCGCGGTACTCATATTCCATCCTGGGCGGCGCCTCCGGGGTGCGTACATGTCGTGCCGGGATGTCGCGGTGCACCTCGCGACCACGGCGATCATCGCGGCCGGCCGGCGCTGGCCCCATCCGCCCGAAGTACCGCCGGCCTCATCCGATCGGACCTGAGACGCGGGTCGGTCTGCGCGCGTCGGCGCGACCGCACACGCTCAGGGCAGGACGAGGTGGACCGGGTTGCCGCGGATCGAGACCTGCCAGGTCGTCGTGTCGGTCGTGGTGCTGTCGAACGTGTAGCGGATCTTCCACCAGCCGCCGAGCGTCCCGGCCGGCTCGCCGGGCGGCAGGAGGGCCGCGTAGGTCTTCGGTAGCGGGACCGTCAGCGTCACCCAGGAGTTGTTGTACTGGCTGACGCCGCTGATCGTGGTGCGAAGCTTCGTGACCTTCGTGCCGCTCTTGGAGCCGGTTGCGTTCGCGTCCGCGGTGTAGTTGAACTGGGTGGCGACGTAGCCGGTCGAGGTCGGCTGGAGGACCTCGATGCTCGAGTTGCCCGATGCGTCGCCGGGGTCGAAGAGCTGGATGACCATCGTCTTGCCGGCGTGCACGGCCTCGATCCGCCCGAGGTAGAAGAGCGTCGTCCCGTTGGCCACGTTGGCGTAGATGACCATCTTGCCGAGGCCGTACACGTAGGGCTTGTACGTCGGGTCCGTCGGCACCGCTCGCAGGGCCCACATGTTCTCGGAGCTGGCGCCCTTCTGCTCGTTGAGGTTGAGCAGGTTGGTCGTCGTGACCTGGAGCCGGTAGGTCCCCGGGGACACGATCGTGGCCAGGGTCCACCAGTGGTTGTGATAGGGATCGGTCGTGCAGTCCGGCAGCGACCAGAAGGCGTGGCCGGGCCAGGAAGCCGAATCCTCGCGATAGGCCACGCTCTTGTCCACCTCCCGCCGGTTCTCGAAGAGCGTCCCGCTGGACGCGACCTGGACGTCGTCGGAGTAGTCGAGCGGCGTCGAGGCCGGGTCCGACCAGAGCGTGTAGTAGATGGACACCGCGGGCCAGCCAGCCTGGTCCCAGGGGATCCAGTGGTCGCCGGTGCCCTTCTGGTCGTTGACGGCGCAGAAGGCGGGGTCGTACAGGTCGATGTTCGTTGCCCCGGCCCCCACCGGGACCTCGATCGCGTACTGGTAGCCCCGGGAGTCGTACTGGTTGTTCAGGGTGGGATTCGGGTTGTAGTACGTGCCGTAGGCATCGCCGTACGTCCGGTTCGCGCCCTGGCTCATCGCGGCCGCCCAGTAGTTCCCCGTGTTGTCGCCATACGCGCTGAGCGGGCTGCCCATGGGCACGGGCAGGGTGTACTCGGCCGTCGCCGTCCGCGAGACCTGCACCGTGTTCATCCCGAGCAGCCGGAGGAAGTACGTGCCGTACGGGCGGGAGATGGTCACGTCGAGGCGGCGATTCGACCCCAGGTTGATGCCCGGGCTCACGGTCGACCCACTGGCGGCCGTGAAGCCGTTCCGCTGGGCTTCCGCCGTGGCCTTCGCCGATGCGGTCGTGAAGTCGCCGGGCATGTACGGCACACCCGCCATGGCGGCGGCCTCGGCCGCCTGCTGGACGTGCAGCGAGTTGTTCCAGATGTTCCCGACGTCGATCACCAGGGCGAGGATCGCGAACAGGGCGCCGAGACCGAACACGAACAGCACGAGCACCTGGCCGCGGCCCCGGAGGTGGCGCGGGCGTGCGCCGCCCGGCGGGTTCGCACGGGTGGTGGCGGCGTCCGGGCGGGGCGCGATCACGGCCCGGGCTCCAGCTTCATGACCGTCACGTCCGTCATCGGGATCGTCGTGTACGGCGGGTTCCCGTTGATGAAGAGCCCGAGCAGGGTGCCCAGCGGTGTCTGCGGGCGGAAGTCGTACACGACCCGCACGCCGATCGAGTCGCCGTTGAGGCCGGGCACGCGGCTGGTAGCGGGCCAGCCGGCGGTGCCGACGAGGGTGCCGTCGCGATCGTACCTGTTGATCTTGCCGGGAACGGGCAGGCCCGCCGTGTCCGCCCGGAAGATCTCGATCGAGGCGATGTTCTCGATCAGGATCGGGTCCGTGAGGCCGCGCTGGACGGCCGCCAGGATCGCAGGATCGACCGCCGTCGGTTGCGATCCGCCGTTGCCCAGGCTCGCCCCCACGCGCGCCCCTTCGCGCACCGCGTAGGCCATGGCGTTGCGGTGATCGAAGACAATGCCGAACTCGATCATCCCGATGAGGATGACGAGGAACAGCGGCAGGATGAGCACGAACTCCACGATCGCCTGGCCGCGCCTCCCGTCCCGCCGGGATCTGCGTCTCATTGCTTGGGCTCCATGCGCAGCGTGGCGCCGTCCGCCAGGTCCCAGCTGCGCCCGAGGGCGACGGGCGTGATGCCGAGGTACTGGTAGCCGACCCGAACCCCGATCACGTCCAGGCCTTCGCTGAGCGCATCGTGGCGCTCGATCTGCGGGTATCCCTCCACACCCACCATGGTGTACGGCTGCGTGCCGGTGCCGGGGCAGTCCAGGGTGCCTCCCCGTTCGTAGCGGTTGACAATGCCCGGTACCACGTCGCCTGCGGCGTCAGACTGGAAGATCTCCACGAACTCCACGCGGTCGTGGTCGATCGGCACGCTGAGCGCCTTCTCGACGGCGTCGAGGATCGAGCAGTCGGCTCCATCCACCCCGCCCGCCTGCGCCGCGGCGCTCACCCCCTGACGCGCTGCGAACTGGACGGTGAGCAGGCCGTTGTAGAGGAACCCGAACTCGATGACGCCCATGAGGAGCGTCATGAAGATCGGCATCACCAGGGAGAACTCGACCAGTCCCTGGCCGGACTCCCCAGAACGGTCGACCCGCGAAGCGCCTCCGCTTCCGTGACGCAGGGCTCGCATCAACTCTCCAAACCGGCTCGGCGCGCGAAGAGACCCGCCGAAGGGCGGCACGTGGCGAGTATCGGCCCGGATCCGGGGTTCCTCTCCCGGTCGATTCGTCCCACGGCAGGTCCGCATTGGTACCGCGTTGTGCGCCGCCGCACCAATCGCCCTCGCGTGGGCGCGTGATCGAACGCCCGTTCTGTTCCACCGCGCGCCGTCTGCTAGACTGCGGAGGTGCCCGACTTCAAGCTCGTCGCCCCCTTCGAGCCGACCGGCGACCAGCCCGTCGCGATCGAGCGCCTGGCGGACGGCCTCGCCCGGGGGTTTCGCCACCAGGTCCTCCTCGGCGCGACCGGGACCGGCAAGACGTTCACCCTCGCCCGGGTGATCGAGAAGGCGAACCGGCCGACGCTCGTCCTGGCCCACAACAAGACGCTGGCGGCGCAGCTCTACGCGGAGTTCCGGGACTTCTTCCCGGAGAACGCGGTCGAGTACTTCGTCAGCTACTTCGACTACTACCAGCCGGAGGCGTACCTGCCCCGGAGCGACACGTACATCGAGAAGGACTCCAGTCGGAACGAGGAGATCGACAAGCTGCGCCACGCGGCCACGAAGGCGCTCTTCGAACGCCGCGACGTGATCATCGTGGCGTCGGTCAGCTGCATCTACGGCCTCGGCGCCCCGGTCGACTACGGCGCAACGGTCCTGCGCCTCAAGCGCGGCGGCTCCTACCGCCGCGACACGGTCCTGCGCCACCTCGTCGACCTGCAGTACCAGCGCAACGACCAGGCCCTCCAGCGCTCGCGCTTCCGCGTCCGCGGCGACACCCTGGAGCTCGTGCCGTCGTCCGAGGACCGGCTCATCCGGGTGGAGTTCTTCGGTGACGAGGTCGAGCGGATCACCGAGCTGGACCCGCTCACCGGCGAGCTCCTGGCCGAGCGGTCGGAGGTCAACGTCTTCCCGGCCAGCCACTTCGTGACCCCGGCCGACAAGCTGCAGGCCGCCGTCGGGACGATCGGCGCCGAGATGGAGGAGCGCGTCGGCTGGCTGGAGGAGCAGGGGCGGGCCCTGGAGGCGGCCCGGCTGCGCCAGCGCACGACCTTCGACCTGGAGATGATCCGGGAGCTCGGCTTCTGCTCCGGCATCGAGAACTACTCGCGGCACCTCTCCGGTCGCGAGCCCGGGTCGCGGCCCTGGACCCTCCTCGACTACTTCCCGCCGGACTGGCTCCTCGTCGCGGACGAGTCCCACATGACGATCCCCCAGGTCGTCGGGATGTACAAGAACGACCGGACCCGCAAGGAGATCCTCGTCGACTTCGGCTTCCGGCTCCCGTCGGCGCTCGACAACCGGCCGCTGACCTTCGAGGAGTTCGAGGCGACCGTCCACCAGGCGATCTACATGAGCGCCACGCCCGGGCCGTACGAGCTGGAGCGGAGCGAGCGGATCGCCGAGCAGCTCATCCGGCCGACCGGGATCGTCGACCCGCGGATCACGGTCCGCCCGACCGAGGGCCAGATCGACGATCTCATGGAGCGTATCCGCGAGCGGGTCGAGCGGGGCGAGCGCGTGCTCGTCACCACGCTCACGAAGCGGATGGCCGAGGACCTCACGGACTACCTGCGCGAGCTCGGGGTCAAGGTCCAGTACCTCCACAGCGAGGTCGACACGCTCGAGCGCGTGCAGATCCTGCGCGACCTGCGCCTGGGCGTCTTCGACGTCCTCGTCGGCATCAACCTCCTGCGCGAGGGGATCGACCTGCCCGAGGTCACGCTCGTCGCGATTCTCGACGCCGACAAGGAGGGCTTCCTGCGGAGCGCCTGGTCGCTGATCCAGATGGTGGGGAGGGCGGCGCGGAACATCGGCGGTGAGGTCGTGATGTACGCCGATGTCGTGACCGAGTCGATGCGCGCGGCCATCGGGGAGACGGACCGCCGGCGCGGCATCCAGGAGCGCTACAACGCGGAGAAGGGGATCACGCCGCTCACGATCGTCAAGGAGATCCGCGACATCAACGACCGGCTCCGGGTGGCCGCCGAGGTGAGCGCGCCGTACGGGGCCGGCGGCGCGCGCGACCTCGAGGGCGCGACGAAGGCCCAGGTCGAGCAGCTCGTGGCGCGCCTCGAGACCGAGATGCGGGCGGCAGCGCGCGAGCTGGAGTTCGAGCGGGCGGCCGCGATGCGGGACGAGATCCAGCAGATCCGCCTGCGGGTCCTGGCCGAGGACGCGTCGGTGGTGATGGGCCGGGCCGCCGAGGCGGCCGGGCGGCCGGCGCCGTCCGCGGCACCGACGCCTCGCGGCCGGCGCCCGGGCCAGCGCGAGCCCGCGGCCGCCACGCCCATGCTGGAGGTCACCGAGGTGACGGTCGTGCCGGCCTCGGAGGAGCCGGCGATCGCCGAGGGGACGGCGGCCGACTGGCTGCCGGGCCTGCGCGACGAGCACGAGGACGACGGCTCGGGCTGGCAGGCGAAGTGGCTCGACCGCCCGACGTGGGACCGGACCGTCACGCCGAACGTCCGCCGCCGCACCGGCCGTCGCGGCCCGCGGCGCTGACGACTCCCTGTCTCGGCGGCGTGGCGGAGTAGGTCTAGAACGCCTGTACGGTTTGGGTCCTGTGCCGTAGACTAGGCCCGTGCCCTCCGACCAGCTGATCGTGCGCGGCGCGCGCGAGCACAACCTCAAGAACGTGACGGTCGCCATGCCGCGCGACCGGCTCGTGGTGATCACCGGTCTGTCCGGCTCGGGGAAGAGCAGCCTGGCCTTCGACACGATCTATGCCGAGGGCCAGCGCCGCTACGTCGAAAGCCTCTCCGCGTACGCCCGGCAGTTCCTGGGCCAGATGGAGAAGCCCGACGTCGACCAGATCGACGGCCTGTCGCCGGCCATCTCGATCGACCAGAAGGGCGCCAGCCGGAACCCGCGATCCACGGTGGGCACCGTCACCGAGATCTACGACCACCTGCGGCTCCTGTTCGCCCGCGTCGGCCACCCCCACTGCCCGGTTTGCGGCCGGGAGATCGAGCGCCAGACCGTCCAGCAGATCGTCGACCAGGTCTACGGGCTGCCGGAGGGGACGCGCCTGCTCGTCCTCGGCCCGCTCGTGAAGGACCGCAAGACCGAGGGCGACCGGATCTTCGAGGCCGCCCGCAAGCAGGGCTTCGTCCGCGTCCGGGTGGACGGCGAGCAGATGGACCTCTCGGAGACGACGTCCCTCGACAAGTACAAGCGCCACACGATCGAGGTCGTCGTCGACCGGTTCGTCGTGCGCGTGCCCGAACGCCACGGTGAGCCGCCGCCGGACGCTTCCCGGCTGGCCGACTCGATCGAGACCGCGCTCCGCCTCGGCGAGGGCGTCGTCGTGGTCGCACCGGCCCCGCGCGACGGCGAGGCACCGGACTTCGAGGAGCGCCGCTACAGCGAGCGCTACAGCTGCCCCTATGACGGCACGACGATCGACGAGCTGGAGCCGCGGTCCTTCTCGTTCAACTCGCCCCACGGTGCCTGTCCGACCTGCACCGGCATCGGGACCCAGCTCGTCATCGACCCCGACCTCGTGATCCCGGATCGCTCGAAGTCCGTCGCGGCCGGCGCCCTCGTGCCGTGGGCGCGGATGCCCACGGAGGCCTCGTGGCGGATGAAGATCCTCGAGGCGATCTTCGCCGACCACGGCTGGGATGTCCGGGCGCCGGTCCGCGACCTCCCCGACGAGGCCGTCCAGCACCTGCTCCACTCGGCGAAGGAGGAGAAGGTCCTCGTCCGCTACCGCCACGAGCGCGGCGAGAACACGTACTGGGCCACGTTCGAGGGCCTCGTCACGAACCTCGAGCGGCGCTTCCGCGAGACCGAGTCCGAGTACATCAAGACCGAGATCGAGAAGTACATGGTGAGCCGGCCCTGCCCGGCCTGCAGCGGCCGACGCCTCCGCCCCGAGGTGCTCGCGGTCACGATCGACGGCCGCAGCATCCACGACGTCTCGACGATGAGCGTCACCGATGCCCTGGCCTGGGTCGACGGCCTGCCGGCCACCCTGACGGATCGGGAGCGGGCGATCGCCCGGATGGTCCTCAAGGAGATCGTGGCCCGCCTGGGCTTCCTCGCCGACGTCGGCCTGGACTACCTGACGATCGACCGGACCAGCTCCACGCTGTCCGGCGGCGAGGCCCAGCGGATCCGGCTGGCCACGCAGATCGGGAGCTCCCTCGTCGGCGTGCTGTACATCCTCGACGAGCCGTCGATCGGGCTGCACCAGCGCGACAACGCGAAGCTGATCGCGACGCTGACGCGCCTGCGCGACCTCGGCAACACCCTGCTCGTCGTCGAGCACGACGAGGAGACGATCCGGACCGCCGACTGGGTGGTCGACATGGGCCCCGGGGCGGGGGAGCACGGCGGCGAGGTGATCGCGTCCGGCCCGCTGGAGGCGGTGCTCGCGGCGCCGCGCTCGATCACCGGCGCCTTCCTGCGCGGTGAGCGCGAGGTGCCGATCCCGTCACGGCGGCGGGCGGGCAACGGGAACGTGATCACGGTCCGGGGCGCCCGGCAGCACAACCTGCGCGGGATCGACGTGGCCTTCCCGCTGGGGCGGTTCGTGGCCGTCACCGGCGTCTCGGGGTCGGGCAAGAGCACGCTCGTAACGGAGATCCTCTACCGGGCCCTGGCCCGCGAGCTCAACGGCGCCCGGGACGTGCCGGGAGCCCACGATGCCCTCGAAGGCGCCCAGCACGTCGACAAGATCATCGAGATCGACCAGAGCCCCATCGGGCGGACGCCGCGCTCCAACCCCGCGACGTACACGGGCCTCTTCGGCACGATCCGGGAGCTCTTCGCCGGCGTCCCCGAGGCGCGCGTGCGCGGCTACCTGCCGGGCCGCTTCAGCTTCAACGTCAAGGGCGGCCGCTGCGAGAACTGCAAGGGCGACGGGATCCTGAAGATCGAGATGCAGTTCCTGCCGGACGTCTACGTCCCCTGCGAGGTCTGCAAGGGCAAGCGCTACAACCGGGAGGCCCTGGAGGTCCACTACCGGGGCCACTCGATCGCCGACGTGCTGGACATGACGATCGAGGAGGCGCTCGACGTCTTCGGCGCCGTGCCCAAGGTGGCCACGAAGCTGCGCACGATGGTCGACGTCGGCCTGGGCTACGTCCACCTCGGCCAGCCCGCGACGACGCTGTCGGGCGGCGAGGCGCAGCGGGTGAAGCTCTCGACCGAGCTGTCGCGGCGGGCCACCGGCAAGACGCTCTACGTCCTCGACGAGCCGACCACGGGCCTGCACTTCGCCGACGTCGAGAAGCTGCTGCAGGTCCTCCACCGGCTCGTGGACGCCGGCAACACCGTCGTGGTCATCGAGCACAACCTCGACGTCATCAAGACGGCCGACTGGATCGTCGACCTCGGGCCCGAGGGCGGGACCCGGGGCGGGACCGTGGTGGCGGAGGGTACGCCGGAGGAGGTCGCCCGCGTCGCGGACTCGGCCACCGGGGAGTACCTGGCCCGGGTCCTGCGCGGCGAGCCGCTGGTGCCGCTGTCCGACGTCACGTTCGCCGAGGAGCTCGGCCGCGAGCTGGAGCGCACGGCAATGTCCACCGGCGAGGTCGTGCCCGCGACGCCGGCCCGCAAGCGCGCCGCTGCCGTCTCCGGGCGCGGCTCCTGACGGCACCGGCCGGGCACCCGGCGTTTCTTGGCGCGCCGCGACGGGACGATACCGGCCGCTCACCGCGTGATCCTCGCCAGACTCAGCGCTGGTTCGCGCGATCACGAAACCCCCGGCGCAGCGCTCCGTTCGGCCGGGTTTGGTGATGGTTACGAGCTCGGCGGGCGGCGCCGGAGTCTGTACAGGCTCACGGCGCCCCGCACAGGGCTGACGGCCCCCCGCCCGCCCCCAGCCGGCCCCTAGCCGCGGAGTAGGATTCGGCCATGCCCGACATCGAGTTCGCGTTTCTCGCCGATTCGGCCCAGGCGCGCCCGGGGGAGAAGTTCCACGTCCTCGGCGGCGGTGTCAGCCGGCTGGCCGCCCGCGGCTTCCCGTTTCGCCACCCGCACCTCGCGCTCGTCATCGCGCTGATGGTCACGGCGCCGGAGGCCCAGGCCGAGCACGAGGTCCGCTTCGTCCTGCTGGATCCCGACGGCCGCGAGCTGGCCGGAGCCGGTGGCGTCCTGCGGACGAGCCCGCCACCCGACGCGCGTGACAGCCTGCTGACGTTCGCCGTGGACCTGTGGAACGTGGGCTTCGAGCGCCCCGGCGACCATTCGTTCCGGATCCTCGTGGACGGCTCCGAGCGGAAGCGACTCCCGTTGATCGTCGACCAGCTCCCTCCGGAGCCCGGCCCTCCCTTCCCGGCACCCCCGCCGTCGGGCCCGGCGATCAACTGAGGCTGGGCTCGATGACGTCGCGCCCCACGGATGCATGACGCGATGTGCGGCGGCCAGATGAGCCCGCCCGGAAGGGCCGGATGACCCCGCGTGCCCCGGGCCGCCACGAGCTGCCCGAGATCGACGACGCGGGGCTGGCGGCCGCCCGTTGCGCAGACCGGCTCGTGGCCGCTGCGCGGGCGGCCGGGAACGTGCGCTGGGAGACGTTCCTCGCCCCGCTTCCGGAACGGCTGCGCGACGCGCCGCCGGGGGAGCTGCGCGCAGCGGCACGTCGCGGCCGGGCCGCGTTCGGGGCCAAGGATTCGATCGCCGACGCCCTGCCCTGGGAGGACGCGATGGCGTTCCGCGACGCGCTGGATCACCTGCTGAAGCTGCTCGCCCGTCGCGAGGCGGCGGAGCGCTGACGGCCCCGCCGCTCGACCCGGACCGCCGCCGGTCTCATGCGTCGGCCGTGGCACCGGCCAGCCGCCGGCGGCCGCGCACGTCAGCCGGGGCTGCTCGCCGGGCTCGCTGGGTCAGCGGGCATCGTGGCCGGCAGCTCGGCCGGCAGCTCGGCCGGGTCGAACGCTTCGCGGAGGAATGGTGACGGCGCCGCCGGGTCGAAGACGATCGTGAGGCTCCGGCGCGCCCGGGTCCAGGCCACGTAGGCGAGCCGCCGCTCCTCCTCGAGGGCGCGCTCCGGGTCAGCCGCGTCGGCCAGGCTGCGGGCGCTGGGAAAGCCGCCCTCGGTCATGCCGAGCACCGCGACGTGATCCCATTCGAGACCCTTGGTCGCGTGCGCCGTGGCGAGGGTCAGCGTCGCGTCCGGCCGCCGCAGGCGGGCCAGGAGCGCTCGGGCGTCGGCGATGGCCCGTGCGACGTCGGAGGACGGCGAGAGGCCGACCGCCCAGCCGACGAGGGCGGCGCGCAGCTCGTCGAGCGTCCAGGCTGGCTCGTCCTCCGGCTCGTGGCCTCGCTCCGCGGCCGGCTGCGGGTCATCGCCGGCAGGCTGCGGGTCATCCGCGGGCGGCTGCGGGTCATCGTCCCGTCGGGCGCCGGGAGCGGGGTGGTCCCGGCGGGTTGCCGGACCCGGGCCGACGGGCCATGCCAGCCGCGCCGCGATCGGCAGGTTCCGCCGGTCGGCCGCTGCCGCCGCGACCAGCCCGTCGAGCCGCGGGTCGTCGACAGGGAGCGGCACGCCATCGGCCCGGAACGGGACGCCGGACGCCAGGCACGCCGCGACGGCCGCGAGGAGCTCGCGCCGTGTCCGTGCCAGGATGGCCCGGCTCGAGCCGTCGGCCGGCCAGGTTCGGAGCAGCGCCGTGACCGTCGCCGACCCCGCTGCCGCGGGCGCGAGGACGAGCCGGCCGGCCGCGCCCGGTCCTGGGCGGATCGCCTTCGCGAACCGCTCGCGGTTGTGCTCGATCAGGCGGACCGCGCGGGCGAGGACCGGCGCCGGGCAGCGGTAGTTGACCGCGAGGTCGACGCGCTGCAGGCCCGGCAGGTCGGCCGCCAGCCCGAGGACGCGTCGTACGTCGGCGAGACGCCAGCCGTAGATGCTCTGGTCATCGTCACCGACCAGGAAGATCCGGTTCGCGGGAGCGGCCAGGAGGAGCGCCAGTCGGAGCTGGCTCCGGTCGACGTCCTGTACCTCGTCGACCAGGAGGTGGGCGCAGCGTGCCCGCCAGCGGGCCAGGAGCACCGGGTCCCCTCCGAGCGCCTGGAGCGCGCCTGCGACCAGGTCGTCGAAGTCGTGCGCGCCCGCGTCCGCGAGCGTCCGCTCGTAGACGAGGAAGGCGCGAGCCACGGGCCCCGGCTCGGGGTCGTGGGCCACCTCTTCGGCCGTCACGCCCAGGTCGAGCTTCAGGCGGGAGAACGCGTCGTCGAGGCGGCGCCGCCCGGCCGCGTCGGCGGCGGGGAAGGCGGCGCGGAGGACACGATCCCGGGGCATGAGTACCGGCGGTCGTCCGGCGTCGCGGAGGATCTCGAGGCCGAGGGCATGGAACGTCCGCACGCGGACGCGGCCGGTGTGCCGTCGTTCGTGGTGCGCGCCGGCACCGGCCACCCCCGCGCCCATCGGCTCGAGCGCCGGTCCCAAGCGGGCCCGGAGCTCCTCGGCGGCCCGCGCGTTGAACGTGATCGCCGCGATCGTGGCCGGGTCCGCCCCCGTTGCGACGAGCCACGCCACGCGGGCGACGACCGTCGTTGTCTTCCCGGACCCGGCCGGGGCGATGCAGAGGACGGGTCCCGGCGGCGCCGTCGCGGCCGCGCGCTGGTCCGGGGCGAGACGGGCAAGCCGTGCCACGACAGCGGGCGGCAGGGCAGGGGAATGGTGCGGGCCGGCTTCCATGGGCAGAGTCTGGCCCGGCCCGCTTCACGGCCGCTCACCGCGCGGGGCCCGGCTGAAGGCGCTGCCGTGAGCGGTACGGGCGCTGCCGCGGCCAGGTTGGCGGCGCTGCCATGACCGGCACGTGGCACGACGGGCCACCTCGCGCGGCACGGTTCGAAAGGCGATGGCGACACACGGGACGGCAAGCCGCGCAATGCCGATTCGTGTCAAGGATTCGGGACGTTCGGCCGTATGCGAGCCGTTGCGAACCTGCCTACGGTGCCCCCATCGCTTCGTCGCGCGACCCGAACAAGAGAGGGATCGGATCGCCTGCGTCCCCGCGCGTGCCCTCGCGACGGAGGTGCCCCCTGGTGCAACGTGCCCGGCCGCTCGTGCTGGTGACGGTCATCGCTCTGCTCGCGTCTCTCGGGGTCGCCCCCCCGACCACGCGGGCGGTCGGCCCCGTCAGCTTCACCATCCTTCACACCAACGACTTCCACGGCCAGCTGGAGCCCTCGGGAAGCAACCCGGGCATGGCCCGCGTCTCGGCGGTCGTCAACGACGTCAAGACCGCCGTCGGAGCGGCGAACGTCCTGCTCGTCGACCCCGGCGACGAGATGCAGGGCTCGCTCCTGTCGAACCTGGGCGATGGAACGGCGACCGGCAAGGGCCTGCCGACCATCGCGACGTACAACGCGATGGGCTACGCGGTCGCGACGTTCGGCAACCATGAGTTCGACTGGGGCCAGCCGAACCTCGCCGCCCGGACCGCGCAGGCCGCGTATCCGTACGTCACCGCGAACATCGTCAAGAACGACACGGGGAGCTGCGCGACCGCCGGCTGGACGAAGCCGGACTTCGCGGCGAACCCGTACGAGGTCAAGACGGTCAACGGGGTCAAGGTCGCGTTCATCGGCGTCACCACGACCGAGACGCCCACCATCACCGTCTCGACGGCGACCGCGGGCCTCTGCTTCAAGGATCCCGCCGAGTCGATCCTCCACTACTACGACGCGATGAAGGCCGCGGCCGACGTCGTCGTGGTCTTGAGCCACCTCGGCTATGCCGACGGCGGCTACGGCTACGGCATCCCGGTCTACGGGGACCAGTCGCTGGCGGCCAAGCTCAACACGGCGGGCAAGCCCGCCAACCTGATCATCGGCGGGCACAGCCACACGAACCTGAGCGCGGCGACGGTCGTCGGCTCGACGCCCGTGGTGCAGGCCTACTACAACGGCCGGAGGGTCGGCCGCGCTGACTTCACCTTCGACCCGGCCTCCAAGGCCGTGACCGTGGCGTGGCAGAGCCTGGCCGTGAGCACGACCGGTCCCGAGGACCCGGCCGTCAAGGCGGTCATCGCCACCTACGCCACCGACCCGGCCTACGTGGCCCTCGTCAACACGCCGGTCGGCTACAGCGCCGTCGACCTTGGGCGCAGCAACACCGGCGACAACATGATGGGCACGTTCATCGACGACGCCATCTACAGCTTCCTCAACACGGACGCCGAGCCGACCAACGATGTCGACGTCTTCTTCAACAACGCCGGCGGAATCCGCACCGACTGGTGCTACGTCGGCGGAGCCTGGGCGAGCACCGGCTGCGCTGCCGGGACGCATGCCGCCGGGCTTCTCACCTACGGCAACATGTTCACGGTCCTGCCGTTCGGCAACGCGACGGCGGTCGGGACCATGACCGGGGCCCAGATCCTCGAGGTGCTCAACTACGGCCCGAACGTCGCAGGCGTCATCCAGCCGGCGGGCCTCAAGTACAAGTACTACTCGTACAAGGACGCCAACCCCGGGCCGCAGCCTTACGCGTGGGGCGCCTTCGACGCCTGCGTCGTCAACAAGACCACCAAGGCGTGCGAGCCGCTCGACCTGAAGAAGACCTACAAGGTCGGCACCAACGAGTTCCTGGCGCCGGCCGGCGGCGACGGCTACAACGGCTTCAAGTACATGAAGAACATCACGTACTGGGGCGACATGCTGAATGCCGTCAACGCGTACGTGGCCGCGAACTACGGCACGCCGGCGACCGCCTACAAGGGCCCGAACGGCGACGGAACCCTCGACGGGCGCATCACCCGGGACGGCACCGACGCCGGCGGGTCGATCGTGCCGGTCACGATCCTCCACCACAACGATTCGCACGGCAACCTCGCCAAGGGCGCCTTCGTCGGCTACACCCAGCTGGCGACGCTCATCAAGCAGGAGAAGCTCCACAACCCGACCCGCACGCTCCTGCTCAGCGGCGGCGACAACATCCAGGGCGACGCGATGTCCTACTACTTCAAGTCGGCACCCCTGGGCTACGCCGCCGACGGGACGGCCCTCCCGGCCGCCCTGCAGAAGCAGCCGTTGATCGCCGCGTTCAACGCCATGGGCTACGACGCGATGGACCTCGGCAACCACGAGTTCAACTTCGGGAGCGCGATCTTCACCTCGGTCCTCAAGCAGGCGACCTTCCCGATCCTCGGCGCCAACGTGACCGACACCGGCGCGTACGGTCTCGCCGAGCGTCGGCGTGAAGCCGTACCTCGAGAAGACCGTCGGTGCCGAGGGGATCAAGGTCGCGATCCTGGGCATCACCAACCACCGCGTCCCGAACTACGAGCTGCCGAGCAACATCCCGGGCCTCACCTTCAGCGACCCGATCGCCAAGGCCCAGGAGCTCGCCACCGCCCTCGGGACGAAGGACGACGCGGTCGTCGCGCTCACGCACATCGGGTTCACCGAGGACCCGAAGAGCGTCGAGGTCGACAAGAACGTCGACACGAACATGGCCATGGCCGTGACCGGGCTCGACGCGATCATCGGCTCCCACAGCCACACCAACCCGGCGACCGGGTTCGGCGACTACAAGTACCTGCCGACGATCGTCGCCGGCCCGAACAACACCCCGGTCGTCATCAACCAGGCCTATCGCTACAACAACACGCTCGGCGAGGTCGTCCTCGGCATGCGGGCCAAGGCCGGCGGGGGCTACGACGTGGTCTCCCAGACCGGGCGCTACCTGAGCGTCGTCATGGGGACCGCCGAGGATGCGGCCACCAAGGCGATCGTCGATCCGTACGTGGCGGCCCTGGCCGCCTACAACGACAAGGTCATCGGCAAGACGACGGCCCCGATCGACACCATGAAGGCCTTCACCGAGGAGACGAACGGCGCCAACCTCCAGGCCGACGCCGCCGTCTTCGAGCTTGCGAAGCACGGCATCGTCGGCCGACGTCCACCTGTCGGGCGCGATGACGAACAAGCTGGTGGCCACCGGCGCCACCGTGGCCAGCCCGGTCACCCTCAAGATCTCGGACATGTTCGCCGCGATGCCCTACGAGAACTCGCTCGTCGTGCTCAAGATGAACGGACCGCAGATCAAGAAGGTCCTCGAGCGGGCCTACCGCAACTACTACTACTACAAGTACGTGACGGGCTACGGCGGCTACTCGTACTACACCACCTGCATGATCGACACCAACTCGGTCGGCAAGATCACCTACAACGACCTGTACCCGGCCCCGTACGACCCGGCGAAGAGCTACGTCACGTCGCTGAAGATCAACGGCGTCAACGTGGACTTCACGAACGCCACCAAGTACTACCGGGTCTCGACGGTCAACTACCTGGCCGCGGGCTCGTGCAACTTCAACGACAACGGCGTCAGCCTCTGGCCGCTGAGCCAGATCGTCAACGACACCCAGTTCTACGTCCGCGACGCCGTGATCGACTACATCACGGCCAAGGGGACCGTCTCGCCGGCCATCGAGGGCCGCCTGGCCTTCATCGCCGATACCACGGCGCCCGTCATCGGGGCCACGGTGCCGGCAGCGAAGACCTACTGGCACTCCGACCGGCTCAAGCTGGCCTTCAGCGCGACCGACACCCCCGCCGGCGTCGGCTCCGTCTCGGCCAAGATCGACGGCAAGGTCGTCAAGAACGGCTACACCTTCGACCTTCGTCCGCTCAAGCTCGGCAGCCACACCCTCAAGGTCACGGCCGTCGACCGGGCGGGGAACGCCTCGACCAAGTCCGTGACCTTCAAGATCACGGCCACGGCCCAGAGCATGATCAACTCGGTGAATCGCTACTACGCCGAGCGCAAGATCACGACCTACGCCCTCAAGAGCCGCCTGGTGTCCCTGCTTCGCGCGGCGAAGTCCTACCAGGACCGCCACTACTACCGGTCGGCCAGGATGACGATGTCCGTCGTCGTCATGACCATCGGCAGGGAGTCGGGGAAGCACATCTACTCGGGTGTCGCCCGGCTCCTCAACGACGACGCCTCCTACGTGATGGTCAACATCCGCAAGTAGTCACTTCGAGGCAGGCGCGGTCGTGCCTGTCTCGCGCGACGACCAGCAGGGCCGCCGGCCTCCGGGCCGGCGGCCCTTCCGTTTGCGCCCCGCTGCCGGCTCCCGGGCGGCGCGCCCCGGCCCGTGTAGGATCGGGCCGTGACCCCGCAGCTCGAGGCGACGCTCGCCGGCCTCCCGACACGACCCGGCGTGTACCTCATGCGCGACGCCCGCGGGACCGTGCTGTACGTCGGCAAGGCCCAGAACCTGCGGGCGCGGGTCCGGAGCTACTGGCAGAAGCAGGCCACGGGCGGAGGGCCCGGCGAGGTCCACCGGATCCGCGAGGCGATCGACCGCGTCGCCGACCTCGAGTACACCCTGACGGATTCCGTCTCGGAGGCGCTGCTCCTCGAGGCGAACCTCATCAAGCGCTTCCAGCCGCGCTTCAACGTCCGGCTCAAGGACGACAAGAGCTACCCCTACATCCGGATCACCCTCGGCGAGGCCTTCCCGCGCATCGAGCGGACCCGGAAGCTGGTGAGCGACGGAAGCCGCTACTTCGGGCCGTATGCCTCGGCGAGCAGCGTCGACGAGGCGATGAACCTCATCCGACGCCTCTTTCCGTTCCGGACCTGCACGATCGACATCCGCGAGGGCGAGCGGGCCCTTCGCCGGCCCTGCCTGCTCTACCACATCAAGCGCTGCCAGGGCCCCTGCATCGAGGCCGTCGACCGCGAGGCCTACCGGTCGGACATCGCCCAGGTCGAGCTGTTCCTCGAGGGTCGCCAGGAGACGCTCGTCCGGGAGCTGCGCCGCGAGATGGAGGCGGCCTCCGGGCGCACCGAGTACGAGCGCGCGGCGGCCCTGCGCGACAAGGTCCGCTCGATCGAGCGGACGATGGAAGACCAGAAGATGGCGGCGTTCGCCCGCACCGAGCTCGACGCCCTGGGCCTTGCCCGCTCCGGCGCCCAGGCGGCCGTCCAGGTCTTCGCCGTCCGGGCCGGCAAGCTGATCGGGCGCGACGTCTACCTGCTCGAGACGCCGGCCGAGGCCGGGGACGACGAGGCGCTGGCGGCGTTCGTCCTGCAGTACTACAGCCGCTCGACGTCGGTGCCGCCGACGGTCCTGGTGCCGGCGCTCCCGGCCGAGCCGGCCGACCTCGAGGCCTTCCTCGCCGACCGCCGCGGGCACAACGTCGGCCTCCACGTCCCGGAGCGCGGCGAGAAGCGCCGTCTCGTCGACCTGGCCGCTCGGAACGCCGCCGACTACCTCGCCCGCGAGCAGGCGCGCTGGCTGGCCGACGAGGGGAAGACGCTGGTGGCGCTGGAGGAGCTCGCGGCGGCCCTGGGTCTCGCCGCCCCGCCGCTCCGCATCGAGTGCTACGACATCTCGACGATCCAGGGCCGCGAGACCGTCGGCAGCATGGTCGTGTTCGAGGACGGGAAGCCCCGGACGGGTGCCTACCGGCGCTTCCGGATCAAGGGGGTCCCGGGGCAGGACGACTTCGCGAGCCACGCGGAGATGCTTCGCCGGCGCCTCTACCGCACGAAGGCGGGCGAGGAGGGGAGCGCGGAGGAGCTGCGCTGGGCCCTGCCCGACCTGATCGTCGTCGATGGAGGGAAGGGCCAGCTGGCGGCCGACGTGGCGGTCCTCGAGGACCTGGGCCTGGCCGAGATCCCGATCGCCGGGCTCGCCAAGGAACGCGAGGAGCTCTTCCTCCCGGGCCGGCCGGACCCCGTCGTCCTGCCGCCGACCTCCTCCGCGCTGTACCTGGTCCAGCGGATCCGCGACGAGGCGCACCGCTTCGCCATCACGTACCACCGCGACCTGCGGCGCAAGGCGGCCGTGCGGAGCGCCTTCGACGACCTGCCCGGGGTCGGGCCCGCGCGGCGCCGCGCGCTCCTGCGGACGTTCGGGTCCGCCAAACGGGTCCGAGAGGCACCGCTCGAGCAGGTGGCCGCCGTCCCTGGCATCGGCCCGGTCCTCGCCGCCCGGATCAAGGCGCACCTCGAGGCAGGCTGATCTGCAGCGGACGAACGCCCGACTGTCGGAGCTCGGTTGTCGCGGCCAGGGCATCGGATCGGTGATCTTGTCGGAGTGCGCTCACGGAGCCTGCCGTTGGCGGGCACGCGTCGCCCGGGGGTGCTCGGTGCGGGCGCGGCGGCGACGCGGCGCCGGCTTGGGGTTTGGCCGGGCCGATCCTGGCGGTCTGAACAGATAGTCTGGTCAGGATCGACGGGCACGAGCGTCCGACGCACCCTGAATCGCTACTTGGGCATGACCTCCGTGCTCGAGGGTCGCGCTGGCGAACAGATAATCTGCTCAGGGCGAGGATCGGCGGCGTGGGGCCGAAGGCGTGGCCGGCGCGCGGCGACACACGGCCGGAGTGGGCCGGTGCGGGATGAGCGCTCCAAGCCGTCGGAGCCCATCCAGCTGCTCAGCATCCGGCGCCCCTGCCCGGCCCTGCGTCCGCGCCTACCCCGGCCCCGCATCCGCGCCGGCCCCCGCTCGTCCGCGTGATCGTCTCCCTCGCCGCCGGAGAGTGACACCGCGACGGACCAGCCGGCGCAGAGAGATCCGCCGCGCAGGGATGGCGGACGAACGCCCCACCTGCAAGGGTGATAGCATCCCTCGCCGATGCGTCGAATCACCCCGATCCTGATCCTCGTGGTCCTGGCGGCCGCCCTGGCCATCAACTTCTGGCCCAACCTCACGCTCCCCGGCCTCGGCGCCGAGGGCCAGCCTCGCCAGCCCGAGACGAAGCTGGGCCTCGACCTCGTCGGCGGCCTGCAGGTCGAGTACCAGGCCCTGCCGGTCGACGGCAAGGTGCCCGACGCGGGCGCGATGGCCACCATCAAGACGATCGTCGAGAACCGCGTCAACACCACCGGTGTCGCCGAGCCCGTCGTCCAGACCCAGGGAGCCGATCGCATCGTCGTCGAGCTCCCCGGCGTCAACAATCCCGACCAGATCCGGCAGCTCCTCGGCCAGACCGGGCGACTCGACTTCGTGCCCCTGCCCCCGGAGCGCTACGGGAACGGCACCAGCCCGGGCCCCAACGCGGCCTCCCAGGGGCAGCCCCTGCCGACGCAGGAGACACCGCTCTTCTCGGGCGCCCAGGTCGACCAGGCGTTCGCCAGCACCGACTCGACCGGCAAGCGCGCCGTCGGGTTCCGCCTCAAGAGCGAGGGCGCCAAGCTCTTCGGCGACTACACAACCACCAACGTCAACAACTTCTTCGCGATCGTCCTCGACGGGGACGTCGTCTCCGCGCCCGTCATCGAGAGCGCGATCACCGGCGGCGAGGGGATCATCACGGGCGGCTCGACCGGGTTCACGGTGGCCGAGATGAACAACCTCATCACCGTGCTGGCCTACGGCTCGCTGCCCTTCCCGCTGGCGGAGGTGGGCTTCCAGCAGATCGGGGCGACCCTGGCCGGCTTCTCGCTCAACAGCATCCTGATCGCCGGGCTGATCGCGATCCTCCTCGTGTTCCTCTTCATGGTCGTCTACTACCGGCTGCCGGGGGTCGTCGCCTGCATCGCCCTCGTCTACTACGCCCTCGTGGTCCTGGCCCTGTTCCGCCTCATCCCGGTGACGCTGACGCTGGCGGGGATCGCCGGCTTCGTGCTCTCGGTGGGCATGGCGGTCGACGCCAACGTCCTCATCTTCGAGCGGATGAAAGAGGAGCTCCGGGTCGGCAAGTCGCTTCCCGCGGCGATGGAGGCGGGCTTCAACCGGGCTTGGAACTCCATCCTCGACTCGAACGTCTCGAGCCTGATCACGGCGTCGATCCTGTACCTCTTCGGGTCGTCGACGATCCGCGGCTTCGCCCTGGTCCTGATCATCGGCATCCTCGTCTCGATGTTCACCGCGATCACCCTCACGCGGACCATCCTGCGCCTCATCGTGCCCAACGAGTGGGCGCGCAACCCACGCCTCTACGGCTTGAGCGACGAGGAGTTCGTCGGCGCGCGTGGCGGCCGCCCGGCCTTCCGCGGGGAGGCGCGCTCGCGTGCGTGACATCGTCGGCAAGCGGAAGTGGTTCTTCGCCTTCTCGCTCCTCCTGACCGTCCCCGGCCTGATCTTCATCCTCCTGGGCCCCGTCACGAACGGCGAGGTGGGGCTGCAGTTCTCGATCGACTACACCGGCGGCACGAAGTGGGAGATCCGCTTCGAGGACCCGGAGGTCACGCCCCAGCAGGTGAAGGAGGTCCTCGCGGCCGAGGGCTACGGCGACTCCACCGTCCAGCGAACGTCCGAGGGCTACCAGCTGATCCGGATGGAGGCGGTCGGCCTCGTCGCCGCCGCCAGCCCGACGCCGGCCCCCTCGGGATCTCCCGCCGCCTCGGGCTCCCCGGCCCCGTCGGCCTCGCCGGCCGCGAGCGCGGCCGCCTCGCCCGCACCCAGCGGCTCGCCCGCGCCGTCCGCGGCCGCCTCGCCCGGGACGTCCCCGGTGCTCAGCACGCCGGGGCCCAGCTTCCCCGCGAGCCTCCCGCCGGCATCGTTCACGCCCCCGACGGCCGCGCCCGAGGGCCAGGTCACCACGACCGGCGAGATCGGCGTCCTCGCGACGGCGCTGGAGGACCAGCTCGGGACGATCGCGTCCCAGCGGCTCCTGACGACGATCGGACCCGTCATCTCCCAGGAGCTGACCCAGCAGGCAATCCTGCTCGTGCTCATCGGGTCGATCGGGATCCTGCTCTGGATGACCTTCCGCTTCCGCGACTTCCGCTTCGGGATGACCGCGCTGGCGGCGCTCGTCCACGACGTCCTCGTGGTCGTCGGCGCGTTCGCGATCCTGGGGACCTTCTTCCGCCTCGAGGTCGACGGCCTGTTCGTCACCGCGATGCTGACGATCATCGGGTTCTCCGTGCACGACACGATCGTCGTCTACGACCGAGTCCGGGAGAACCGATCGCGGCACGCCGGGGAGCGGTTCTCGGCGATCGTCAACCACTCGATCATGCAGACGCTGGCACGCTCGATCAACACCAGCCTGACCGTCGTGTTCACCCTGACGGCGCTGTTCCTGTTCGGCGGCGAGCCGATCCGCCCGTTCATCCTCGCCCTCCTGATCGGGATCATCTCGGGCACCTACTCCTCGATCTTCAACGCCGCCCCGCTGCTGACGGTGTGGGAGGAGTGGGACGCGCGGCGCAAGGAGCGCGCCGCGTCCGGCCGTCCGGTCCGCCGCCCCTCGGCGTGACCTCCGGCGCGAGCCCGGCGGGCTCGGCGGTTCCCGTGAAGGCGCAGATGAGCGCCGCGTGCGATCCTCCGGGCATGCTGACGCCGCGCTACCGCTGGCGCTACCCTGAACGCACGCCGCTCGACGAGGCCTACGCTGCCGCAGTCGCCGCTCACGGGGGATCGTCGCTCCTGGCGCGGGTCCTCGCCCGGCGGAACGTCGGCGCCGAAGAGCTCGACGCGTTCTTTGGGCCGCCGGCCCTCGGCCTCCACGACCCGGGGCTCCTCCCGGACGCCGACGCCGTCGTCGACCGGGTGGATCGGGCGCGCGGTCGCGGCGAGCGCGTCATGGTCATGGGCGACTTCGACGCGGACGGGCTGACCGGCCTCGCGATCCTGGTGACGGCGCTGCGCCGGCTCGGCCTCGACGTCGCGTTCCACGTCCCCGATCGCCTCGACGACGGGCACGGCCTCTCGCTGCGCGCCGTGGAGGCGGCCCGCGCGGAGGGCCGCACGCTCCTGTTCACCGTCGACACCGGGACGTCCAGCGTCGCCGAGGTGGCGGCGGCCGCGGAGCTGGGGATCGATGTCGTGATCACGGACCACCATCGCGTTCCGGACGTGCTCCCGCCGGCCCTCGCTGTCGTCAACCCGCACCGCCCTGATGCGGCCTACCCGGATCGCCGCCTGGCCGGAAGCGGCGTGGCCCTGAAGGTGGCCGCGCTCCTGCTCGAGCGGCTCGCGGCCGTCCCGGCGCTGGACACGGTCGCCGGCCTCGCCGACCTCGCGACCATCGGGACGGTCGCCGACGTCGCGCCGATCCTCGGCGAGAACCGCTCGATCGCCCGCCTCGGCCTGGAGCAGATCCGGTCGACGCCGCGACCGGGGATCGCCGCGCTGCTCGCTGCGGCCGGCGTGGCCCCCGCGGCCGCGAGCCTCGAGACCATCGCCTTCGCGATCGCCCCGCGCCTCAACGCGGCCGGCAGGGTGGGGGACGCCGGCGACGCGGCCACGCTGCTGCTCGCCACCACGCCCGCGGAGGCCGCGGTCGCCGCCGCGGCCCTGGAGCGTGCCAACACGACGCGCCGCGACGTCACGCGCGTCGCCGTGGAGGAGGCCCGCTCGGCGCTCGTCGGGCAGCCGGAGGACCTCCCCGCCACGATGGTGCGGGGCCCGTGGACGGTCGGGATCGTCGGCCTCGTCGCCGCGCGACTCGCCGAGGAGCGGGGACGGCCGGCCGTCGTGGCCGCCGACCTCGGCGAGGTCCTGCGCGCCTCGTGCCGCGCGCCCGCCGGCTACGACCTTGCCGGGACGCTCGCGGCCTGCGACGACCTCCTCATGCGCCACGGCGGCCATCGCGGGGCGGCGGGCCTCGAGGTCCGCGCGGATCGCTGGGACGCGTTCACGGCGCGCTTTCTCGAGCTCGTCGGCGCCGGGGGCCCGTTGGACCCGCGCCCGGAGCTCCGTCTCGACCTGGCACTCCCGGCGCGCGCCGCCGACTACCGCCTCCTCGAGCACCTGGCGGCGCTCGGACCCACCGGCCCCGGGAACCCGGAGCCGCTCGTCGGCGTTCACGGGCTCACCGTCACGCGTGTTCGGGCCGCCGCGGGCGGACACGCCCAGCTGACGCTGCGCCGCGACTTGGACGTCGTCGACGCCATCGCCTTCGAGCGCGCCGATCTCGTGGAGGCCGTCCGCGAGGGCGACCGCGTGGACGTGGCCGGCCGGCTCGCCTCGCGGCGCTTCGGCGGCATCGAATCGCTCCAGCTGGTCGTCCTCGACGTGGCGCCCGCGCGTGACATCCTGGCTGTCGTGCCACGCCCCGCCTCCGTCGCTCTCGCCGGGGAGCCGGCGCGATGACGCGCAACTCGGGCTCCGGTCGGCCGTCCCGTCCGCGACGGCGCACGACGGGCGACCCGTACGGCCTGGCTGCGGCCCGGCCGTTCCTGGCCCCGCTCCTCTCGTTCGCGGGCCTGGCCGTGGTCGGGCTGCTCACCTTCGGGCTGCTGACCGGCAGCCTGCCATTTCTCCCGGCCCGCGGCGACGGGGGCGGCGACCCCGTCAACCCGGGGACCGGAGGGCCGGTCGTGCCGGGTCGCACGCCCTCGCCGAGCGCGCCGCCGGTGGTGAACCCCGACGTCGGGATCGACGGGCAGCTGGTCTACGCGAAGGCCGGCAACCTGTGGATCCAGGAGGGCACCAAGGTCAGGCAGCTGACCAGGACCAGCCGCGATGCGCAGCCGGCGTGGTCGGAGGACGGCGCCTGGATCTACTTCATCGAGACCCGCAGGACCCGGGTGCTCTATCCACGTGACGGCCGGCCCACCTGGTACGACCTCAGCTACCCGATCCTCTCCCGGATCCGCCCGGATGGGTCCGATCGCGAGGCCATCCTCTCGGGCCTCTACAAGACCGGGCCGAACAAGCAGTACGCGTGGGGCTACTTCATCCGCGATCCGGCCGTGGCGCCCAACGGAGCCAGCGTTGCCGTGGTGTCCGACGGCCCGGACCCCACGAAGTCGGACGTCGTCGTGGGCCTGGTGAACGTGGCGAAGAAGCGGCTCAGCCCGCTCGGGCTGCCGGAGAACGCGCCGTACGGGCACCAGGATCCCGCCTGGCGGCCGGACGGCAAGGTGCTGCTCTACGTCCGCAACGGGCGGGCCGGATCACGCGGCGCCCCGACCATCTGGCGCTACGACGTCGCGACCAAGAAGACGACCCGCTTCAGCCAGCCCGGGTACACCGAGCCGCTCTTCTCGCCCAGCGGGCGCTATCTCGTTGCCACGAAGACGAACGCGCTCGGCACCGACATCGTCATCCTCGACGCGCGCAACGGGAACGAGCTCCTCCGGGTGACCAGCAACGGGCAGGCGTGGGGCGGTGCCTGGTCGCCCGACGGCACGCAGATCGCCTTCCTCCAGCTCGCCGGGTCGACGACGGACCTCCGGGTCGCGACGATCGTGCCCGGCGCCGGCGGCGACCTGGCCGTCGACAAGATCGAGCCCCTGACCGAGTTCAGCGGTCTCGATGCGGCCAGCCGTCCGGCGTGGTGGGGGCCGCGCCCCACGCCCGCTCCCACGCCGACGCCGGCCCCCTCCGCCTCGCCGGCTCCGTGAGCGAGGCCTTCCTCGCCCGCCTGGCGCGCCGCACGGCGACCGTCGGCTCTGTCCTCTGTGTCGGCATCGACCCGTCCCCGACGATGCTCCCGGCGGGATGGCCAGCGAGCCTGGCCGGCATCGAGCGGCTGGCCCGGCTGGTGGCGGAGGCCGCCGCGCCGCACGCCGCCGCCGTCAAGCCGAACCTCGCCTTCTTCGAGGCCTACGGAAGCGCCGGGATCGCCGCCCTCGAGCGCGTGCTGGCCGCCGTCCCGCCGGGCGTCCTGGTGATCGCCGACGCCAAGCGGGGTGACGTTGAGACGACCGCGGCCCGGCAGGCGGTCGCCCTCTTCGACGCCCTCGGCGCCGACGCGGTCACGCTGAGCCCGTACCTGGGGCTGGGCGCGCTGGACGCGTTCCTGGCGCGGCCCGACCGCTTTGCCTACGTCCTGTGCCGCACCTCCAATCCCGGCGCGGGCGAGCTGCAGGACCTCGTTGTGGCGCCCGACGCCGCGCTCGGAGCCCCCGCGGAGGCCCTGCACCGCCGGGTCGCGCGGCGCGTGGAGGCCGCCGGGCTCGCCGACCGAGCGGGCCTCGTGGTGGGTGCGACGGTGCCGGCGGAGCTGGCCGCGATCCGGGCCATCGTCCCGAGTCTCGCGTTCCTCGTCCCGGGCGTCGGCGCCCAGGGGGGCGACGTGGGGCCCGTCATGGCGGCCGGCCCGGCCACCGCGGGGGTTGCCGCCGCGGGCCGCGGCGGCGGGCTCCTCGTCAACGTCTCGCGGGCGATCGGGGCGGCGGCCGCGGGCCCAGGGGGCGCCGCAGGCGACCCGGGAGAGCGTCTCGCGGAGGCCGCACGCGAGTGGGCAGCCAGGCTCGCTGTGCTATCGTAGCGCCGCCTCGCGAGGCCGCCGACACCGGTGGCAGCGCCTCGTCGCCGCACGCAGAGGGTCGCATCCAGATGCCCAACATCGGCCCACTCGAGCTGATCATCGTCCTCGTGATCGCCCTGCTCATCCTCGGCCCGGGGCGCCTCCCGGACGTGGGCTCCGCGCTCGGCAAGAGCATCCGCGAGTTCCGCAAGGCGGCGACCGACGTGCAGGACTCGGTCAAGCTCGACGCCGCTCCGACCGCTCCGGCCGCCCCGGCGGCCCAGGCAGCCCCGGCGGCCCAGGCAGCTCCGGCGGCCCAGGCAGCTCCGGCGGCCGCAGCGCCGACGCCCCGGCGGCCCCCGCGGCCCGGCAGTCCGGCGGCCCCAGCACCGAACACGCTGACGGCGTCCGCCGAGCCGAACGTCCTCGCCGCGAGCCCGGTTCCCGCCGAGCCCGCGCCGGTTCCCGCCGAGGCCGTGGTCCCCGCCGAGCCCGCGCCCGTCGCCGCCAGCCCCGAGCCGAAGGCCTAGCCCTCCCTCGGGCCCGACGCCCATGGCCGACGCCGACCTCGCGCGCGACGGCGCCGCCACCCTCCTGCCCGACTCCCGGGCCGCCGCGCCCGAACCCTCCGCGGCTCCGCCGCCCGCGGCCGACGACGCGGTCATGCCGCTCTTCGACCACCTGGCCGAGCTGCGCCGCCGCATCGCGATCGCCCTGCTGGCGGTGGCGCTCGGCAGCGTCGCCGGGTTCATCTTCGGCCAGCAGATCATCGCGGTCCTCAAGGCCCCCTACGGCGACGCGCCGCTGCTGCTGCTCAACCCCGGCGAGGGCTTCTTCATCACCCTCAAGATCGCCGTCGCGACGGGGATCGTGCTGGGGATGCCCGTCATCCTCTTCGAGCTGTGGCGCTTCATCTCGCCCGGGCTCACCGCCGACGAGCGGCGGATCGCGCGGCCGTGGGTGCCCCTCGCCCTCCTCTTCTTCGCCGGGGGCGTGGCGGTGGCGTACGTCGTCCTGCCCTTCGCGATCGCGTTCCTGTCGAGCTTCGGGAGTGGCGACCTGCCGCTGCAGAACGCCTGGACGGCCGACGGCTACTTCGGGTTCGTCGCCACGATGTTCATCGGCTTCGGGCTGGTGATGGAATACCCGATCGTGCTCGTCCTCCTCTCGAAAGTCGGGATCGTGACGAGCGCGCGCCTGAAGTCGTCGCGACGCTACGTCGTGATCATCTTCGCGATCGTGGCTGCGGTCGCCACGCCGGGCGGCGACATCATCAGCCCGTTCGTCCTCGGCCTCACGATGTACGCGCTCTACGAGCTGTCGATCATCCTGGTCCGCATGGGCGGGCACTGAGCACGCGGTAGACTGGCCGCATGGCAACGACGAGGCGGCCGGGCGACGACGATGCCGGGCCTGCGGAGCCCGACGTGCGTGAGGATCAGCAGCACGTCGTGATCCTGTCGGGGCTCTCGGGCGCCGGGAAGACCGCCGCGACGAAGCTCTTCGAGGACCTGGGCTACGTCTGCGTCGACAACCTGCCCGGGGAGCTTCTCCCCGAGCTGGCCGATCTGATCGCCCGGGAGCCCATGCGGTTCGAGCACGTCGCGATCGTGCTCGACGTTCGCTCCGGCAACGTGCCGCTGGCCTTCGCCGCGACGCGCGGGGCGCTCGAGGGCCGCGGGATCCGGCCCCAGGTCTTCTTCCTGGAGGCTCGCGACGACGTCCTGATCCGGCGCTACTCCGAGACCCGCCACCGGCACCCGCTCGCCGGGTCCGACGGGATCGCCGCCGGCATCGTCGAGGAGCGCCGGATCCTCGAGTCGGTTCGGGCGGAGGCCGACGTGGTCCTGGACACCTCGGAGCTGTCGCTGCGCGAGCTGCGCGAGCGCATCTTCAGCCGGCTCTGGCACGTCGTGGAGCCGGACCAGCTGGCCATCCAGCTCGTCAGCTTCGGCTACAAGTTCGGGATCCCGCTCGAGGCCGACCTCGTGTTCGACGTCCGGTTCCTGCAGAACCCCTACTACGTCCCGGAGCTGCGGCGCCTTTCCGGCCTGACCGAGGGCGTGCGGGCCTACGTCCTGGACCAGCCCCTGGCGCGCCGCTTCCTCGTCGCCGTCCACGACCTGCTCGAGCTGACGATCCCCGCGTTCGTCGGCGAGGGCAAGACGCGGCTCACGATCGCCATCGGGTGCACCGGTGGCTACCACCGCTCCATCGCCCTGTCCGAGGAGCTTGCGACCTGGCTGCGGGAGCGCGAGTACGGCCCCGTCAGCGTCTTCCACCGGGAGCTCGAGCGACGGTGAGGTCGTGAACCTGCGTCCCTGGCTGCGACCGGGCGTGGGCGTCAAGCGCTGGCTCGCGGTCGCGCTCCTCGGCCTCACCGCCCTCGCCATGGCCGGTTCCCTGGCCCTCCGCCAGCTGTACCGCGAGGTCGTGGTCGACGGTCCCCTGCAGGCTGTGATCTCGGTCCTCACGCTGCAGTTCCTGCCCGAGTGGATCCGCGCTGCCGTCCTCCTGGGGGTGGGCAGCGGCCTCTTCCTGTACGGCTCCTACCGCGTCATTCGGGTCCTCCTCGGGCCGTTCACCGAGAGCGCCGAGGAGCCCCTCGTCGACCTCGTCTACCGGCGGCGCCTGCTCGCCCGCGGGCCGCGGATCGTGGCCCTCGGCGGCGGGACGGGCCTCTCGACGCTCCTGCGGGGCCTCAAGCTGCACACGGCCAACCTGACGGCGGTCGTCTCGGTCGCCGACGACGGAGGCTCCACCGGCCGGCTCCGGGAGCAGCTCGGGATCCCCGCCGTCGGCGACATCCGCAACTGCCTGGTCGCCCTCGCCGAGACGGAGCCGGCGATGGGCGAGCTGCTCCAGTACCGCTTCGGTGCCGACGAGGGAAGCCTGTCGGGCCACGCCGTGGGCAACCTCCTGATCACCGCGATGAACGCCATCGACGGCGGCGACTTCGAGGCCGCGGTGCGCCAGATGAACCGGGTCCTGGCGGTCCGCGGTAGCGTCGTGCCGGCGTCCGGCACGGCCATGACCCTGCACGCGCGCCTCCGCGACGGCGCCGAGGTCGCCGGCCAGTCGCGGGTGATGCGATCGAGCGGGATCGAGCGGGTCTGGCTGGAGCCGGGCGACGTGCGGGCCGGCCGCGATGCCCTGCGGGCGATCTCCGAGGCCGACGTGGTGATCCTCGGCCCGGGCAGCCTCTACACGAGCATCCTGGCGACCGTCCTGGTCCCGGAGCTGCGCGCGGCGCTTGCCACGAGCGCGGCCCTGCGGCTCTACGTCGCGAACGTTGCCACCCAGGCCGGCGAGACGGAGGGCTTCGATCTGGCGGACCACGTCGAGGCGCTCGCCGTCCACGGCGTCGGCGACCTCGTCGACGTCGTCCTCGCCAACAACCGCCTTGCCGGCACCGAACCGGACGGGGAGCTCGGCGTGCCCGTCCAGCTGCGCTGGCCGCCCATGGGCGCCACGCGGCGCCCGCGGCTCGTCCTCGACGACGTCGTCGACCCCGCCAACCCGCACCATCACCACCCCGAGCTGCTCGCCGCGGCGATCCTGCGCGTGGTCGGCCGCGAGGCGGGGATCCGGCGCGGCGGGATCGCCCGGACCGCGTAAGCGGTGGCCGACGCCGATCGCGCCCTGGTGGCGGGGCTGCGCGCCGAGCTGGCGGCGATCGAGCCCGCCCGCGCCTGCGATCGTGCCGCCGAGGTGGCGGGACTCGGGACGGCGGCCATCCGCGGCGATCGTCCCGCGCTGGGCCGCCTCATGGTGCGCCTCCTGCGCGACGCCGCCTCGCCGCCGGCGACGTTCTCCTGGGACGGCACCCCGGACCACTGCCGGGCCGCCTGGCTGCGCGGCTGCTTCCTGGCGCGCGGATCGCTGTCGGTGGCCCACGGGCGCCTTCACCTCGAGTTCGTCGTGCCGCTCGACGACGCGTCCGTCCTCGGCGCCCGGCTTGCGTCGGTGGGCCTGCCTGCCGGGGTCCGGGCGCGCCGGGGGCGCGGCGTGGTCACCTGGAAGGGAGCCGACGAGATCGGGACCTTCCTGCGCTGGGTCGGGGCCGGCGCGTCGCTCCTGGAGCTGGAGTCGCGCCAGGTGGCCCGCTCCGTCCGGGGCGACCTGAACCGGCTCCTCAACGCGGAGTCGGCGAACCTCGAGCGGATCGCCGGCGCCGCGGCCCGGCAGCTCGACGCCATCGCGACCCTCGAGGCCGACGGCCGGCTGGCCGGGCTGCCGGAGACCGTGCGCGCGGTCGCCGCGCTCCGGCAGGCCACGCCGGAGGCGTCGCTGGGCGAGCTCGCGGCGGAGCTGGGGGTGCCGCGCGGCCGCATCCAACGGGCGCTCGAGCGGATCGAGGCGCTGGCCCTCCACGACGCCGATGAGCCCCCGGAGCAGTCGTCGACCGGATCGCGTGCCGAACGGCCCGCCGACGACGGGCCGCCCGCCCCCACGATGGATCGCCCGCGGGTGGCATGATGGGCTCATGCGACCTGTGATCATTGCTGCCAACTGGAAGATGAACACCACCCCCGCCGACGCCGGGGAGCTCGCGCGCGCCATCGCCGGCCGGACTCGCGAGCCGGACGTCGTACGGGTGATCTGCCCGCCCTTCGTCTGTCTCGCCGCCGTCGGCGACGCCGTCGCGGGGCAGGGGATCGGGGTGGGTGCGCAGAACCTCCACCACGAGCTGGCCGGGGCCTATACCGGCGAGATCAGCGCCCCCATGCTGGCGGGCCTGGCCACGTGGGTCCTCCTCGGCCACTCGGAGCGCCGCCGCGACGCCGCCGAGACGGACGCCCTGATCGGCCGCAAGCTGCGGCGCGCCGTGGATGCCGGGCTGCGCCCGATCCTATGCGTCGGCGAGCAGCTCGCCGAGCGCGAAGAGGGCCGGGCCGTCGAGGTCGTGGCGACCCAGCTGAGCGGCGCGCTCGCCGACCACGATGCTGCCGTCCTCGCGGAGATTGGGCTCGTGATCGCCTACGAGCCGGTCTGGGCGATCGGCACCGGTCGCAACGCGTCGGGCGCGGACGCCGCGGCGATGGCCGACGCGATCCGGGCGACGCTGCGGGACCTCGGCTGGGGCGCGCGGGCCGAGGCGACCCCGATCCTCTACGGCGGCAGCTGCACGAGCGCGAACATCGGCGACTTCCTGGCCGAGCCGTCGATCGACGGGGCCCTCGTCGGCGGCGCCTCGCTGAAGCCCGACGAGATGGCGGGGATGGTGGGCCGGGCCGCGGTCACCGCCGCCGCCCGCCGCGCCGCCGGCGCCTGAGCTGACACCCGCCACCGTCCAGCACGCCCCACCGCGAGCACCCGCAGGAGCCCCTTCAATGCCGACCCTCGTCCTCCTCCGCCACGGTGAGAGCACCTGGAACCAGGAGAACCGCTTCACCGGCTGGACCGACGTGGACCTGTCGGAGACCGGGCTCAGCGAGGCCCACGAGGCCGGTCGCCTCCTGTGCGACGAGGGGTACCAGTTCGACGTGGCCTTCACCTCGGTCCTCCGGCGGGCCATCCGGACGCTCTGGATCGCCCTCGACGAGATGGACCAGATGTGGATCCCCGTCGTCAACTCGTGGCGCCTCAACGAGCGCCACTACGGGGCCCTGCAGGGTCTCAACAAGGCCGAGATGGCCGCGAAGTTCGGTGACGAGCAGGTGAAGGCCTGGCGGCGCAGCTACGACGTCCCGCCGCCCGCCCTGGACGTCGAAGACGAGCGGTTTCCCGGCCGCGACCCGCGCTACCGCACCCTCCCCGACGCCGACCTGCCGCGCTGCGAATCGCTCAAGGACACCGTTGCCCGCTTCCTGCCCTTCTGGGAATCCGACATCGCCCCGGCCCTCGGGGAGGGGAAGACGGTGCTCGTGGCGGCCCACGGGAACAGCCTGCGGGCCCTCGTGAAGTACCTCGACGGGATCTCCGACGGCGCCATCGTGGGGCTCAACATCCCGACGGGCGTGCCGCTTGCCTACGACCTGGACGAGGCGCTGCGCCCGCGATCGAGCCGCTATCTCGGCGATCCGGACCGCGTGGCCGCCGCCGCCGCGGCCGTTGCCGCCCAGGGAACGGCGAAGCCGGCCTGAGCCGCCCGGGGCCCGCAGCCGGTCCCGGGTCGGCCGGGGCGGTCCCGAGAGGCGTCGGCCGGGACCGAACCCGCCGCGTGTGCTACGATCCCGCGCGGCCTAGCCGCTGGAGGATCCCCCGAGAGTGAACCCGTTCCTGGCCATCGGCCAGCTCATCGTCAGCATCGCCCTGATGGTCGCGATCCTCATGCAGGCGCGCGGCACGGGCCTGTCCGGCGCCTTCGGCGGCGACTCGGCCGTCTACCGCAGCCGGCGCGGCATCGAGCGGCGCCTCTGGCAGTTCACGATCGTCCTCGCGGTCCTCTTCGCGGTCTTCTCCCTGGCGAGCTTCGTCTTCGCCCCGACGGCGCTCTGAGCGGGCCCGTCCGGCGGGAGGTCGTGCCGTGAGCAGGCGCGACGGCGGCTTCGTCATCGTCCTGGTCATCGTCCTCGTCGCCCTCGCCGGCATCGTCGCGGCTCCCTCCGTCGCGCCCGCCGCGACGCCGTCCCCGAGCCCGACGCCGGTGCCCGACGTCGGGCACCGGCAGGGCGTCCTGGGACGCCCCTCGTCGATCACCCCGCTCACCGCCCGGACCCAGGCCGATCGCGACCTCGTGGCCCTGGTCTTCCGGGGCCTGGTGCGGCTCGGCCCCGGCAACACCGTCCTGCCCGACCTGGCGACCCGCTGGACCGTCGAGAAGCGGGGGACCCGGTGGACGTTCCACCTCCGATCGGACGCGTGGTGGCACGACGGGACGCCCGTGACGAGCGCCGACGTCGTCTACACGGTCGGCGTGCTCCAGGACCGCGACTACGCCGGCCCTCTCGCCGCGACGTGGGCGCAGGTCCGGGCGACAGCCCTTGACGCTCACACCGTGCAGTTCGACCTCGGCGACCCGCTGGGCGGCTTCCTGCAGGCCGCCGTCCTCCCGCTCATGCCCGCCCACATCCTGGCCGACGTCCCGGTCGCCTCGCTGGCCGACGACCCGTTCGCCCGCAACCCGCTCGGCAACGGCGCGTTCGCGCTGGTCGACCTGACCGAGGACGCGGCGATCCTCGAGCCCGTCCTGCCGCCCGTCGTGGACCCGACGACGCCGCTCGCCGACCCCGCCGCGGGGGCGACCGTCACCCGGACGCCTCGCCTGCCCCGGCTCGAGCTGCGCTTCTACGACACGCCGGAGGCCCTCGGCGAGGCGCTCGCGGCGGGCGAGGTCGGCTCCGCCGGTGACCTGTCGCCGGCGGCGGCGATGGCCCTTGCCGAGGGCACCCCGGGCGCGCGCGCCGTCCGCTACCCGGCGACGACGTTGACCGCCATCGCGTTCAACCTGCGGGTGCCGCGCGGTCCGTTTGCCGACGCCCGGACCCGGCGCGCCCTGCTGGCGGCGGTGGACCGCGCGGACATGATCGCGGACCTCCTCGGCGGTGCCGGCGCGCGGGCCGACACCCTGATCCCCCCGTCCTCGTGGGCGCACGACGCGAAGGCGGCGCCGGAGGTGAAGTACGACCGCTCGGCCGCCGCCCGTGGCCTGCGCGACGCCGGCTGGCGCCGTCCGGCCAAGGCCTGGATCCCGCCAGGTGCGACGAAGCCGCTCGAGGTCGTGCTGCTCAGCCCGGAGCGCGCGGCGAACCCGGTCGCCTTCGCCGCGGCGACCCGCGTCGCGGCATCCTGGACCTCCCTCGGCCTGGCGACCACCGTGGAGCCCCTGGCGCCGGGCGAGTTCGTCGAACGGCTCCGCTCCGCGAAGTTCACCGCCGCCGTCGTCGACGTGAACATGGGCCTGGACCCGGACCCGTACCCGATCCTCGCCTCCACCCAGGTCCGGGAGGGTGGCTCGAACGTGAGCGGGATCCAGGACCCCGCACTGGACGCCGCCCTGGTCGCGGCGCGCGCGCCGGGGAACGCCGCCGTCCGCACGAAGGCCTATTCCGCCCTCCAGAAGATGCTCGGCACGCTCCAGCCGATGCCCACGCTGTTCTTCCGCGACAGCGTCCTGGTGGCGGGCCCGGAGCTCGCCGGACCCACGCCGAGACCCGTCGCCGATCCGGGCGATCGCTTTTGGGACGTGATACGATGGCAAGAGTCCGGACGGTGACCCTCGCCGCCCGTGCTTTCGGTCGCTGCCGAGGTGGCGGAACTGGTAGACGCGCTAGCCTCAGGAGCTAGTGCCCGCAAGGGCGTATGGGTTCAAATCCCGTCCTCGGTACCACGGCTCGGAAGCGGACTCGCGCGACACCTGCCCAGGTGGCGGAATTGGTATACGCGTACGTTTGAGGGGCGTATGAGGCAACTCATCCGGGTTCAAGTCCCGGCCTGGGCACCACTCCCTCGCATCGGATCGGGGCGGCTCCGCACGGAGCCGCCTTGCGTGTCTCCAGGCCCGGTTGCGGGCCTCGCGGGCGGTTAGCTCAGTCGGTCAGAGCGCCTCGCTTACACCGAGGAGGTCGGAGGTTCGAGCCCTCCACCGCCCACCACCGTCATACCGCCTGGCCGAGGGCCGCGCGCCGCGGGGTCCCCCGATCGCGCGCAACCGTCGTCCCGGCGCGTCGTACACTGACCGGGGGCGGCACGCGCCGCCGGTGTCGCACCGGGAGGGACCATGGAGCTCGGCATCATTCTCCTCGTCGTGCTGGGGGTGCTCGTCCTCGCCGGCGTGCTCCTCTACAACGGGCTCGTCACCAAGCGAAACCGGGTGGACGAGGCGGTCGGGCAGATCGAGGTCCAGCTGAAGCGCCGGCACGACCTCGTGCCGAACCTCGTCGCGGCCGTGAAGGACATCATGGGCTTCGAGCAGGACGTCCTCACCCGCGTGACCGAGGCCCGCGCGAACGCCGTCGCCGCCGGTGCGCAGGGGCAGGTCACGCGGGAGCAGGTCCAGGCAGAGAACCAGCTCACCGGGGCCCTCCGCTCGCTCTTCGCGGTCGCCGAGGCGTACCCGCAGATCCGCTCGAACGAGAACGTCCTCGCGCTCCAGGAGCAGCTGACCACGACGGAGAACCAGATCAGCTTCTCGCGCCAGCACTACAACGCGACGGTCAACGAGTACAACACGACGATCCAGACGATCCCCTCGGTCCTGGTCGCGGGTCCGCTCGGCTTCACGAAGCGCGACTTCTTCGACGCGGAGCCGGAGGCCGACCAGGTCCCGGTGGTCGCGCTGCGCTGACGCCGCGGCCGGGCCCGTCCCGGCCCCCGAGGCCGCCATGGCCGCATCGTTCTATCGCCAGGCTTCGGCCAACCGGCGGAACTCGTTCCTGCTGGTGCTGGTCATCGTCGCCCTGCTCGCCCTGCTGGGGTTCACGATCGGCTACGGCACGACCGGCGCCCTCGCGGGCGGGCTCGGCTGGCTCGGCATCTTCGGGGTCATCGCGATCGTCTCGTCGCTGGTCGGCTACTACTCGGGTGACCGGGTCGTGCTGGCCGCCTCGAAGGCCCGGCCGGCGACCGAGGCCGAGGCGCCCCAGCTCCTGAACGTCGTGCGCGAGCTGACGCTCTCGGCGGGACTGCCGATGCCGGCGGTCTACCTGATCGACGACACGGCACTGAACGCCTTTGCGACCGGCCGCGACCCCGCCCACGCCTCGATCGCTGCGACCACGGGGCTCGTCGCGCGCCTGGACCGCGAGGAGCTTCAGGGTGTCGTGGGCCACGAGCTGTCGCACGTCCGCAACTACGACATCCGCTACGCGATGCTGGTGGGGGTGCTGGTCGGCACGATCGCGCTGCTGGCCGACGTCTTCCTGCGCATGACGTTCTGGGGTGGCACGGGCCGCCGCTCGTCGTCGTCCGACCGGGGTGGGGGAGGCCTGCAGGCGCTCGTGCTGATCTTGGCGCTCGTCCTCGCCATCCTGGCCCCGTTCTTCGGGCGGCTGGTGCAGCTCGCGGTGAGCCGGCAGCGGGAGTACCTCGCCGACGCGAGCTCGGTCGAGCTGACCCGCAACCCGCACGGCCTGCAGCGGGCGCTGGCCGTGCTGGCGGAGGATCACGAGGTCCTGGAGGTGGCCAACCGTGCCACGCAGCACATCTACTTCCGCAACCCGATCCGCACCTTCGAGGAGCGCTCCAAGGGGCTCTTCTCCACGCATCCGCCGATCGTGGACCGGATCAATCGCCTGCGATCCCTCACGGGGGAGCCGCCGCTCGACGCGAGCGGCCTGCCGGACGTCGCCGACAGCACCTGAGCGACGGCGTGCAGCCCGGGTCGGCCAGGCGGCGTCGACGGCCCGCCGTCCAGCGCCCGTCCGATCCGCCTCGCTCGCCGGCGTGGCTCCGTTGCGGCTCGAGGCCCCTTCGTGGTACCGTCTGGAACGCCGATGGGCGGCGACGTCCGGCGGGGCCTTCGGGCCGAGATAGCTCAGTTGGTAGAGCACGCGACTGAAAATCGCGGTGTCGCCAGTTCGAATCTGGCTCTCGGCACCATCAGCCCCGGCGCGGCACTTCGAGCGGAAGTGGCTCAGTTGGTAGAGCATCACCTTGCCAAGGTGAGGGTCGCGGGTTCGAGTCCCGTCTTCCGCTCCATTTCCTGTCTGGAGACGCGCTGGCTCCCGCACCGCTGGCCCTTCGTCTAGTGGTAGGACAGCGGACTTTGGATCCGTGAACCGAGGTTCGAATCCTCGAGGGCCAGCCAGCAATCCGTGGCGACGTGGCGAAGTGGCCTAACGCGGGGGTCTGCAAAACCCTTATTCATCGGTTCGAATCCGATCGTCGCCTCCACATTCCGAGCACGAAACCGCCCTTCGGGGCCGGTTCTCTGCAAACTCGCGGTCGGTGCCGGGCGTCCCAATCCCCCCGACGACGCTGCTCCGGTATTGAGCCTGACCTGGAGTTCGGCCGACCATAACCTGGCCGATACGACCGACTACATCTGACCGGTCCCGGCGCGGCCCCGGGCTCCGCACCGGGCGCTCCGCACTCCTCGGATGATGGGACCCGCACGGGGCCTCCGGGGGCCGTCTGGCTCTCGTGTAACACCCCCGTTTTGGGGAGCGTCTCAGTCGTCGACGAGGCGCCCGAGCGGAAAGCGCGCACGTAAGCGTCCCAGGAGCTGGTTCAGGTGGACGGGAGACGAGCGTTTGCCGTGGTCGGCGTCATGGCGGTGGTGGCCATCCTCGCCGGATGCGCCTCCCCCGGGGCGGGCTCGCTCGCGCCCGACACGACGTCCCCGTCGCCACAGGCAACGGCCCCTCCGACGGCCGAGCCGACCCGGGCGATCCCGAGCCCGTCTGCGCCCCTGCGAGCCACGCCGAAGCCGACGCCCTCGCCGATGCCGCCCAAGCCGAGCGGCGTGAGGTTCGAGAGCGAGTCCGAAGGAACGTGCTCCAGCGATCCTCGGGAGATGTGCAGCATCGACGCGGAGGTCGTCACCGTGTCCTGGAGGGCTCCCCGGACGAAGGGCGTCGAGGTTCGCGTCTACGGGATCACGAAGTGCCTCGGGACGGACAGCGACGGCGCGATCATCGACGGCCGCTGTCTGCGCGAGCACTCGGTCCTGCCCTCGTCCGTGATGACGCTCCTCGCCAACGTGCCGGCCTCGAAGGGCGAGGTGACGCTGTCCATGTTCCCGTCCGGAGATGGGCTGGCCGACACGGCTCGCGGGAAGACGGTCTACTCGTTCGTCCTCGCGGCGTACAACGCGGCCGGTGAGCCCTCCGTCTTCGCCATCGCCGCCACGGAGGAGTACTGCGCCACGACGGAGGTCCCATGTGACATCAGTCAGGGCGGCGTCACGATGACCGGCGAGGCTGCCACCGGCGACTCCTCGGGTCAACTCCTGATCAGCGTCCGCATGGCCGGCCTCGCGCCGGGCGAGGGGGCCGCGCTGAAGGCGGTCGCGCAGTACACAGTCGCCTGGACCTGCGGGGAGGGTGAGTGCTCCGGGGACGGGCTCTGCGGGCCGGCCCACGTGGAGGAGACAGCCGGGACGGCCACGGCGACCGTCCGCGCCGAGGCGGACGCCGACGGCAGGGCATCCCCCCGGGTCCGCCTCGTCGCCCCGCCACCGGCCGCGACATGCCCGGTCGACCCGGAGGCTCCCTGGTACGGCGGCGGCGAAAGCTGGACGCGGATCATCGCGACCGACTCGGCCCACGACTTGAGTCTCACGCTCGATGCGGTCGACTCCCACGTCGTCTACTAGCCAGCGTTGCACTGGGCAGGCTCCGCGCTCCCGGGAAGGTGGAACGCGCACCGGGCGACCGGGGGCCGTTCGCCTCTCGCCAAACGCACTCGCAGTCGGTGATCGTGCTCCCCAGCGGGAGGCTCCGAGTGCAGCCACTACGCGCAGGTCGCCGTCATCGCGGTGCTGTCCGCCTGGTGTGTTGTCACTCTGCCCCTCGGGGCGTACTGGTACATCAGACGGAAGACCGGCTGGTACACCGGACGGAAGACCGGCGACGGCGAGGCCCGCCGCTTGACCCGATGGATCACTGGCCCCCGTCTCCGCGCTAGGCGCTCCGCTCTTCTCGGATGGGACGTGCACCGGGCGCCGCGCCGCGGGGCTACTCTGGACCGTACGCGCGGGCTTCGGGGCCCCGACGCTGCGGAGGCACCCGCGGACGTGTTCGTCCGGTCCCGCGCCGACGCTGGGAGCAGTCCAGCCCCGAGAACCGGATCACGACAGAGGCAGGAGATGGCCAACGACGCCGGGCTCACGATCGGCTTCCCGCGCATGTACAACGAGCCCGGCGAGCGACGCGCCTTCCTGCCACCACTGGTCGGGCTGCTCGCGAGCATGGACGTCGACGTGTACGTCGAGGCCGGGTGCGGGGCCGGCATGGGCTACTCCGACGACGACTACCGGGCGGTCTCGCCGAGGGTGCGCATCGTCGACGAAGCCACGACCTATCGGCAGGACATCGTCGCGGTGCTGCGGGCACCCGAAGGGCGGTACGAGATGCTCCGTCCCGGCGCGATCCTGCTCTCGATGCTCCACTTCACCACGCGCCCGGAACGTGTCGAGCTGCTCCGCGGCCTGGGCATCGAGGCCATCGCGCTCGACATGGTCACCGGCGACGACGGGCGGCGCCTGGTCCAGAACCTGCGCGACGTGGCCCGCAATGGGCTCGCCTGCGCGTTCGACGCCCTGGAGCGGCGCTGGCCGCCGCTCCTCTCTCCCGACCGGCTGCCCATCTCCGTCACGATTCTCGGCGCCGGCGGGGTCGGCAAGAACGCGATCGAGTGGGCCGCGAGAGCCGGCGACCCGGCGCGCAACGAGCGCTTCGTGGCCGAGGGCCTGCCCGGGGTCGAGGTCGTCGTGGCCGATCAGAACCTGGCCGGCGACGAGGCGTACTTCAGGCGTCGGTTGGCGCAGACCGACATCCTCGTCGATGCCACGGCGCGCCGGGACACGTCGCGTCCCCTGTTCCCGAACGCCTGGCTCGGCTGGCTGCCGGCCCATGCCGTCGTCTGCGACCTGGCGGTCGATCCCTACCTCCTCGACGACGACCCGCCGGTCGTGCGCGGCATCGAGGGCATCCCCCAGGGCAACCTGGACCAGTGGGAGTTCGGCCCCGACGACCCGGCCTGGGACCGCCTGCCGCCCGGCGTCCCGACGGCGAACCGGCGCACGGTCGTTTCGTGCTACTCATGGCCCGGCGTCAAGCCCGAGGCCTGCATGGAGCTCTACGGCTCGCAGGTGACCCCGCTGCTCAAGACCCTGATCTGGTACGGGGGCGTGTCGGCGATCGGGCCGAACGTGTCCTTCCACGGGCGGGCCCTCTGGCGCGGCAGCCTGCGTCACTGGCTGGAGCGCAGCCCCGGGGCCTGACCACGGCCGCGAGTATTGACATTTGTCCATGGAGGCGCCGCCGGCGCGCGCGCAGCATGCGGCCTCACGACGAATGCATCTCGGCCCCCGGCACGTCCTGTGCCCGGTCGCGCGTATCCAACTGGGGGGATGGCGGCGATCAAGGACAGTCGGGGGCCGTCCCGTTGTCCGGCGGGCGCCGCCCGCGCCGCCCGCGCCGCCCGGGTCGGTCGCGCCGCGCTGCACGTCCGCCACCCGGACACCGGCTCTGGAACGGCTGCGTCTGGGACGTCACGGCCCTCCTGAACCCGTACCACGACGAGATCAGGGAGGCCCTGCCGATCGACGTCTTCGTGGCGGGCTGTCCACCGCGCCCCGACCCGCTCATCCACGCGCTCCTCGTCGCCGTCGGGCGGATCGCGCCGTTCGGGAGACGGGCGCCGGGTAGCGAGCGCCCGGTAGCGAGCGCACGCGAGGGGCCGCCAGGCTGCCGGCCACTGGTCCGGACCGCCGGTCGCTGGGCGGTACCGCCGGCCTCTCCGGCGTTACGATGCTCGGGATCGCGCCGAGGTGGCGGAACCGGCAGACGCGGCCGACTTAAACTCGGCTGGCCGAAAGGTCATGTGAGTTCGAATCTCACCCTCGGCACCACGCTGGTGGATAGGCGGCCCTGGTGGCGTCCTGGCACGAAGGCCAGCGCGTAACCGTGGCGAGGCCGTGCCCGCCTGGTGGATCGAGCCCCCCGACGAGGCGACGAAGAGGGCCTAATCGGGCCGCTCGCCACGTACGCCAAGCCGCGCGGCGTCCGCCGGGTAGGGACGCGCACCGGGCGTCAAAGGGCTGTCCGCCACTGGCCAGGGTGCCCGACGCGCGGGTACGGTAAGGCGCCGGCGGGAGGGCGCACCTGCGCCCGGAGTCGACCGTCTCGGCATCACGGCCAACACCAAGGAGATGACCCGATGGACGTGCAGGAAGTGCTCAACCAGGCGCGCGACGCCATGACCGTCAAGCGCGTCTTTGGCGACCCCTACGAGAAGGACGGGATCACGGTCATCCCCGTGGCCAGCGTCATGGGTGGTGCGGGCGCCGGTGGCGGGACCGGGGTCGGGACCAAGCCGGCGAGCGCCGGCGAGGAGAGCGTTGGGGAAGGCGCCGAGGACTCCGGATACGGGATGGGGTACGGCCTGCGGGCCACCCCAGCCGGGGTCTATGTCATCAAGGGCGGGGAGGTCGAGTGGAAGCCCGCCTTGGACACGAACCGCCTCACCCTTCAGCGCGCGGCCGTCGCCATCGTGGCGCTGCTGGTCCTCCGCTCGATCTTCAGGACCCTGGCGAGGCGCTGACCCTCTCCTCGAAGGATGGGACGCGCGCGGGCGTCCGGGGGCCGTCTGACTCGGCGCCTCGCATCTTCACGTCAGAAGGGTCTTGCAGTCGTCGTACCACGGAACACCGTCTGCGCGGCGCGGACGAACGCCAGCTCGTCGGCGGCGGCACTGGCCCTCGCCAGGCGCTTCGCGTGGGTCAGTGTCTGCGCCGACTTGTCCAACGTGGCCCCCGGCTTGACCTTCGCCTTGTTCATCGCGGTGGCGGCGTCGAGATACTCGGAGCCCAGAGGTTGGTTTCGCAGGCGCCGGCGACGACGGAGAGGGCGCCGGCCCAGGTCCCAGCGCGAGTCCGCAGCTCCCACAGAAGGCCTGGTCGGTGGGGTTCGCGGCTTCGCACCGCGGGCAGCACGCGCTGCTCGGGCCCGTCATCGCGTTGTTCCGCTACGGTCCATTTGCGTCGAGGCTACGCCGCGAACAGGCGCGAGATGAGGGACCGTTCGTACCCTTCACACGGACCTGGCTCGGCACCGGGCGCTCCGCTCTCCTCGAGGGGATGGGAGGCGCACCGGGCGTCGGGGATCGTCGGCCTCTCGACGGCGTGCCGCGTTGCGCCCATCTTGACCCCGATTCTCGAACGGCCGCCAGAGGGGGACTGCGGATGCACATGGCGATGAGCGGCAGGCAAGTCGCGCCGGGTATGACTTTGCGTGGCCTCCGGCTCCGCACTTGGCGCTCTGCTCCGGCTCGCCGGCGATTGCCGCTGCCTCCCGAAACCGATCCCGAGGTGCCATCCGGCAATTGACATATGCCCACTCACTGTCGACGCTAGGGGGGTCACGGTCGCCGGCTCGGCTGGCGTTGTGGCGGTGCCGTCGCCAGGGCCAGCCGGGGCTGATCCGTCCCGACGCTGGAAGGTGCCCATGAACCCCTTGTCGTCAACCCGTGGCCCGTACCGCCGCCAGTTCCTTGTGATCCCGGCCCTGCTCGCGCTCCTCGGCTCGCTGCTGGTGCCCGCGACATCTGTCGCCTCGCTCCGGCCCCATGTCGGCGCTGCTACGACGGCGGAACGCGGGGTCATCGCCGTCGCGATCCCCACGGTCACGGCGATCGCGGCGGGCGGCAACTTCAGCTGTGCCCTCCTCGCCGACGGCACGATCCGCTGCTGGGGGTACAACGCCGATGGCCGGCTCGGAAGCGGTGGGAGCGACGTCTACTCAACGGTTCCGGTGACGGTATCGGGCATCTCCACGGCGGTCGCCATCGCGGCCGGTGGGGGCCACGCGTGCGCCCTCCTCGCCGACGGCAGCATCCGCTGCTGGGGAGACAACTACTTTGGACAGCTCGGCGACGGAACCAAGGTGGACCGGCCGACGCCGGTGGCGGTGTCCGGCATCACTACCGCGGTGGCGATTGCAGCCGGAGGTGGATGGGGCCACACGTGCGCTCTCCTCCAGGACGGGACCATCCGCTGCTGGGGCAACAACATGCTCGGCCAGCTCGGCGACGGTACGTACATCGACCGGGTCCTCCCGGTCACTGTCCACAACATGAGCTCCGTTATTGCTGTCACCGCCGGGGGCCAGCACACCTGCGCGGTCGTCGCCGGCGCCGACACTTGGTGCTGGGGCTACAACGGCTCGGGGCAGCTTGGAGGCCTGGGGCCGCCCACGTGGACGTCGAGCTACGAGCCGGTGCACGTCAAGGGGCTTCCCGAAGCTTGGGCGATCGCCGTCGGGGACGAGCATACCTGCGCTGTTCTCGCCGACACAACGGCCTGGTGCTGGGGCAACAACTTCGACGGCCAGCTCGGTAGCGGGGCGCGCGATGACCTTCGGCACGAGGATCCTATCGCCGTAAGCGGCATCACCACAGGCACCGCGGTCGATGCCGGCGGCGGCCATACCTGCGTCCGGCTCGTCGACGGCACGGGCCGGTGCTGGGGCGACAATGTCTACGGTCAGCTCGGCGACGGGACGACGGGGGACTTCTCGTCGCCAGTGGCGGTGTCCGGGCTTAGCACGGTCACTGCGATCGCCGGTGGCAACGGCTACGGTCACACCTGCGCCCTCCTCTCCGACGGCAGCGTCCGGTGCTGGGGCAACAACGTCTTCGGCCAGCTTGGCGACGGCACGAGAACGGACAGCCACGTTCCCGTCACGGTCGTCATCCCCGTCATCGACACGACACCGCCGACCGCCACCGTGGCTCCGCCTGCGAGCCCGACGAACGCCGTCACCCTGTCGTACAGCGTCACATTCAGCGAGCCCGTTACGGGGCTCGCGGCAGCGGATTTCGCGCGGACGGGCACGGCGGCTGGCTGCACCGTCGGGACGCCGTCGGGCTCGGGCGCCGGCTACACGGTCGCCGTCACCGGCTGCGGCACGGGAACCGTCGTTCTCGCGCTTCGCGCCACCACCGTCGCCGACCTCGCCGGCAACTCAGGGCCGACATCCGCGGTCACCGCCGCAACGGTCACGGTCGACCGGACGGCACCATCGGTCAGCCCCCCCGCCGCCACCCTGCGCAGCGGGGCTGCCTCGTCGGGCAGCGCAGTGCCGATCAGGATCGCATGGACCGGCTCGGACACCGGGGGTTCCGGGATCGCCCGCTACGAGCTTGCCCGCAGCACCAACGGAGGCGCGTGGTCGACGGTCTCCAACTCGCTGACGACGCCCTACGCGCACGTGACCGTGCCCTCGTCGGGTACCGTCCGCTTGCGGGTCCGGACAGTCGACAAAGCCGGCAACGCCGGGCCCTGGGCCATCGGCCCGACTCTATCGCCGCGCCTGGTCCAACAGTCGAGCAGCGCGGTGAAGTTCGGTGGCACGTGGACCAGCACCTCGTCCACCTCCTACTCGGGCCGCTCGGCCAAGTACGCCAAAGCCGCGCGGGCGTCCGCCACATACACGTTCACCGGGCGCTCCATCGCGCTCGTCACGACCACTTCCAACACCCGGGGCAAGGTCAAGCTCTACGTCAACGGGGTCTACAAGGCGACGGTCGACCTCTACCGATCCTCGACGCAATACCGCGTCCTCGCCTGGCAGATGACCTGGGCCACCTCGGGAACCCGCACGATCAAGCTCGTCGTCGTCGGCACCGCCGGGCGACCGCGGGTCGACCTCGACGCGTTCGCCGTGCTGAAGTGAGGACGAACGCTCGCTGACTTCGCCCCCGGCTTCGCGCCGGGCGCTCCGCCCCCTCCGAGGATGGGACGCGCACTGGGCGTCCGGGGCCGTTCCATGCCGGGGGAGCGGTGCATATCGCGGTAGCGTACGGCCGGATTCGGCCCCCGACGACCGTCCGGCGACCGCCCACTGAGCAAGATTCGGGACGACTCGGGACGAATCCGGACCCTCCAACCCCGACGTGGACTCGGCTGGGCGAGAGCCCATGTGGTCGACTCACTCTCGGCACCACCCCGGGGGGTCGAAGGGCTCGAGCGCGACGGCGCACGGCTCGCGCTCGGCAGGCAGCCGCGATCGTCGATTGTTGCCGGATTCGGGCACGCGCGGTAGGGTCCGCGCATGAGCAGACCGATCCTTGCCGACGCCTTCGGCCACCACGTCTGGGCGACCCTCCGCCTGATCGATGCGTGCCTGCCCCTCACGGACGAGCAGCTCGCCGGCCCGGTCCCCGGCACGTTCGGGTCCATCCTCGACACCATCCGCCACCTCGTCGGCGCCGACTGCTCGTACCTCGAACTCCTGTCGGGCGGCAAGGTGACCACGATCGACGAAGATGCGATGGACCTCCCGGCGCTCCGCGCGGCGATGGCGGCGAATGGCCCGGTCTGGGCCGAGGTGGTCGCCGGCGACCTCGATCCGGACCAGGCGATCGTCCGCCGTCGTGATGACGGCTCGGAGAGCCACGCGCCACTCGGCATCCGGCTGGCGCAGGTGACCCACCACGGGACCGACCACCGGAGCCAGGTCTGCACGGCCCTCACGAACCTCGGCATCACCCCGCCCGAGATCGACGCCTGGGACTTCGCCTCGCAGGAAGGGCGCCTGACCGAGGTGCCGGCGCAGGGCACCTGAGCCGTGGCGGGCCGCGCCAAGCCCTTCGGCTCTGTACGGCGGTGACCGCCTGGCCGCATCGCCCGGCTACGAGATGCCGGGGTACATCCCAGGGTTCACCCGAACCTCATGACCGCACCAGATCGTCGACTGCGACTCTCAGCTGCCGGGGCACCTGCCCGGCGTCGTGAAGGACCTCCTCAGCCGCAGCCTCGTCGAGCGGACGATCCGCGAGACCGGCGAGAAGTTCAGTCTCCGCCGAGGCGACGGTCCCGGTCCCGCCTGATGCCGACGCGCGGGGGCGTCCCAGGGGGGAATCGCGACGCGCCGAGCGGTCGTCAGTGCGCGCTTGGCCGCCACGGTCGCGGGGGCGACGGAGGTCGCCGCGCCGAGAACGCCGCCGGCGTTCCTGGAGGCCCGCCAGGGTGCTGCCGGTACGCGACCGGGGACCTTCCCCGTCGCCTTCCTCGCCGCGCGGCCGGGTCCGCTACTTGAACGTCATCGTGCCCAGATCGGACAGGTTGATCGTCATCTCCGATCGGAAGAAGGTGTAGCTGGTGGCCAGGCCGAGCTTCTCGACGTAGATCCCGGACAGCGAGTCGGGGCCGCAGGCCACGAGGGTCGATGGGCCGGGTTGGATCCTCAGGCCCCCCGACGCCGACGAGGTGTAGGTACCCGCGACGGTGTTGCAGTCCGCCTTCGCCTGGAACGTCCCGTCCGACTTGAACTCGACCGTGTAGCTGGACGGGTCCGGCACGTCCGACTTGGACTGAGGGGTCATGGTCGTCCACGAGTTCCACTGCCATGTCTTCCCGGTCAGGCTGCTGCCGGAAGCGCACGCCGCGAGGAGGAGGGTAGAGACGACGACTCCCGCGACCACGACCCAACCGCGCCTGCTGATCAACTCGCGCACCGGCATCTCCTTCATGGAAGTGATGATGTGATCATAGTGCGCGTCCGCCGCACCTCTCCTCCCAACGTCCGTCTCCGCGCAGCGAGTGCTCTGCCCTCTCGGACGAGGGAGCGCCTGCACGCCTGGCGTCGTGCCGGCGGGCCCGGGCCGATCCTGTCGCCCGGGTGAGCCGCGGATCCGTGAGGAGTGTCCCTGTTGACAAGTGGGGATCCCGAGTGGATCGTTCAGCCATGGTCGACGAATGCCCCATGACCGAGGATTGTCCCGGCTACGACCGGGACCGACGGATGTGCCTCATCCGTCCGGGTGACTGCGAGTTCTCGCCCGCTGACGGCGAAGCCGTCCTGATCGTCGAGACGCCCGAGGTGCTGATGCCCGACGTTTCCGCAGCGTCGGGGTGATCGCCGCCCATTGACCCATCGGGTGGGTCCCGCCCGGCAGCCGGCGACTTCGAAGCCGCCGCTCTACACCGTGAGGGTCGGCCGGGCTTGCGCTACGGATCCACGGGAGCCGCGGCGCACTGCCACGCGCCGGCGCGACTCAGGAGGCGGGGCGGAGGCCGGTGAGGCTGGCACGGTAGCGCTGGATGGCACGGTTGACGGCGGCGACCGCTCGGGTCCGACTGGCGGCGTTCTCAGGCGATAGGTCGGCGTAGGCCGGATCCGAGGTGAACGCGTAGTGGCTCACCCCACGCTCATCGGTGAACGCTGCCCAGTAGCCGATCTGACCGGCCGCCTCCTGGGCGACCAGCCGCGCAATGAGGACTTCGAGGCTGGCCGCGCGAGGCCCGTCGGGGTCTCCCGGCATGCCCGGAGCCGGCGTGGACGGAACAAGAATGCTCATGAGACCGAGCCCAACCCTGCGCCCCCGCGAGAAGGGGCGAAGCATCCGTTCTTCGGAGCCGGCCCCGATTGGCGCGAAGCCCCAGCACGTGCCACCGTTCGGGGGGATCGGATCTCTCGCCGAGGCCTCGCACGCTGACGATGACGCCCGCGATCGCGCACTTCAATAGCAGACGAAAGTACTAGGTGCACGCACGCACCGTGGCAGTCGGCACCCGAGCCTCGTGGGCAGTTCGCGCCTTCGATCGAATGCCCAGCAAGTGGATCGTCCCGGCCGGTTGCCGGCCCGCCGCCCTCCCCTTGGGCCAACTGGCCCTACTCCCCGCGCTCCGCCAGCGGTGTATGCTGTCACCAGCGACGAGGTGGTGCCATGAGTCGATCCGCTACGCCCAAGCGTCCACCGCTCCCGGTCCCGAGCGACGCACGTCCGTGGGTGTTGCGCAACGCGGTCGAGGTCCCCGAGACGACCCGCTGCGCCACGTGCCGCCGGGACGACGTCAGCTTTCTCGTGCTCGACAACCGCGACATGAAGTGGCGGTGTGCGGCATGTGCCTCGCCTGCGGGCGAGACCCCGGCGGAGGCGTGGAAGGACTGACGGCTGCCTCCCGGGCAGGGGATCGTGGCTGAGGCGTCCCGGCCCAGCTCCCCTGGGGGACCGGGACGTTGCGGCCAGGCGCGCCGTCGCGCGCTTTGCGACCTCGCGGGGTTGCGAGGCTCGCTACGATCAGCGCGTGGACCTGCTGCCGGTGGTCGTCTTCTTCTTCGTCGTCTTCCTGGCGTGGCTGTTCCTCGTCCTGCTGATCTGGTGGAACCGCCCGCCGCTCGAACACGTCCTGCCGGTGCTCCCGCTCGTGCCGGACCTCGTGCGCCTCGTCAGCTCGACCCGCGCGGACCCGGCGACACCCGGGCGGAGCCGGCTTGCGCTCGGCGCCCTGCTCCTCTACCTCCGGAGCCCGATCGACCTCCTGCCGGACCTGCTGCCCGGCATCGGCACGGTCGACGACCTCATCCTCGCGGGCGTGGTCCTGCGCCGGGTCGTCCGTCGCATCGGGACGGCCGCTCTCCGCTCCCATTGGCCGGGGAGCGACGCGGACTTCGCCCTCCTGTGCCGGCTCGCGCGGATCTGATTCCGCCGGCCTGCGGTCCCGCATCGGGCCCGCCAACGGTCGGGGGTAGGACCCTGACGGCTTGGGGAGTGACAACCGAGGCCGGCCGGGCGTAGGTTCCCGCCAGGCGGCGAGAGCTGTCCCAGCCACCTCGGCTGGTCCGACAAAGGCAAACCCGGGGCGACCCGGGGACGCAAAGCCACGGGACTCGCATGCGCGAGTTAGCCGGGTTGCCGAAGATCAGGAGGTTCGTGTGCCTCGTGGCCACCCGCGCCTGGATGCGCTCGTGCGCGTCCTCGCCCTCGCGGCGATCGCCTTCGCAGGGATTGCCTCGGCTCGTCCCATCTAGGTAGGTTGCCGGGTTCGTGCCCGGCCTCGAAGAGACCGAGGCCCAGCCAGCGCCAGCGCCGCCGGCCCATACGGGGAGGTAGGCGTGGGTATCGCCTATGGCTTCGGTGTCGGCTTTGGCTTCGGTGTCGGCTTTGGCTTCGGTGTCGGCGTCGGGGTGACAACGGGCGTCGGCGTCGGGGTGACAACGGGCGTCGGCGTCGGGGTGACAACGGGCGTCGGCGTCGGGGTGACAACGGGCGTCGGCCGTGGCGTCGGCGTCGGGGTGACCGCGGGCGTCGGCGTTGGCGTCGGCCGTGGCGTCGGCGTCGGGGTGACCGCGGGCGTCGGCGTTGGCGTCGGCGTTGGCGTCGGCCGTGGCGTCGGCGTCGGGGTGACCGCGGGCGTCGGCGTTGGCGTCGGCCGTGGCGTCGGCGTCGGGGTGACCGCGGGCGTCGGCGTTGGCGTCGGCCGTGGCGTCGGCGTCGGGGTGACCGCGGGCGTCGGCGGCCGGGTGAGCCGCGGGGTGGAGTTCCGGGCAGGGGTCGGCGGCGCCGTGACCATGACTGTGGGAGATGGGACCTGGGTGACGTCGACCGTTGGGGCGGGTCTCACCGGTTCGCCGCCTGCTGATGTCGTGGGGGTTGCTGTAGCTGACAGAACGTCCCCTTCCAACTTGGGCGCGGACGGCAGGATGCTGGCAGCAGCGAGGATCGCGAGAACGCCGACGAGCAAGATCGCGAACGCGCGAGCCGTTGGTCGGGTGAACCGATGCGTGCGCCAGCGCATGCGGATGGTCCGGATCGCCGCGGGCCAGAGGGAGACGACGGCGACCAGGGCGAGGGCCAGAGCCACGCCGGCGACGACGGGGACGAGGACCTGCCCCAGTTGATCGTTCACGGCCACACGGCGCCGGCCGGAGCATCGAAGCGCGCAACCCCGGCGGCACCAGGGGATGCGGAGCGACGACCGAGTTGCCGACGGTCGCGACGTCGCAACTCCGCGGAGGACTGTCGCCCGGCGACCGGGCGAGAGCCCCGCGCAAGAGTGGAGACAAGCATGTCCACATTGTCCGCGTCGTGTCGATGGCGGCGCTGGTGGAGATGCTCGACGCCCGCGGCCTCGTGGGGCGCGCGAGGAGCCTCCCGCTGGGGAGCACTGTCGCTGACACACCGTCGGAATGGTGCGAGCCTACGTCACGACACCCTGAGTCGGCGTCCGACACCCCGCCTGCTCGGGGCCGTCAACAGCCTGCGGCAAGGGGATGCGACGCCCTCAGCGTGGATCCCGATCCAGAGTGGGGGAGTGGGGCGACCCGCGACCGTGGGAGCGTCCCATGAGCCTCCGCCGGTCCGCTGCCCCGGGAGAGCGCGGTCAGCCGCGGCGGCGAAGGCCGCCGAACAGGCCGCCGCCCTTGCGGGTGGCGTGCACGGGCTCGGCGACGTCGGCGAGGCCCGCCGTGAGGAAGGCAAGGCGGGTGAGGGCACGCGCAGCCGCCGAGGCCGGCGCGCTGCGGACGAGGGGGATCCCCTCGTTCACGGCCTTGAGGTAGATCCCCGGATCGTACGGGAGGTCGGCGTCGACCCGCGCGGCGATGGCGCTCTCGACCTGCTTCAGCGTCAGCATGTCGCGGGCGAACAGGTGGTTCAGGATGAACGTCGACTTGGCGGGCACGGTGCCTTCCTCCGCCAGGTACTCGAGGAGCCCGTGCAGGGCCTTGAGAGCGCCGACCTCCGGCGTGATCGGCAGGATGACCGCGTCGGCACGCTCGAGGATCGCCAGCGAGCGCTCGTCGAGCGTCGACCCGGCGTCGACGACGACCACCTGGTAGGCGAGGGGCGCCGTCGCCAGGATCTGGTCGACCTGCGCGGCCGTGATGAGGTGCCCGAGCCCGGGAGTCGCGGGGGCGGCGAGGACCTGGAGGCCCGGCTCGACCCGTTCGCCGTAGGTCCGGAGCAGCTCCGGCTCGCGAGTCCCGGCCTCGTCGGACGCGAGGTCGGCGACCGTGAGGCGCGGTCTCACGTTGAGGTGCGTCGCCACCTGGCCGAAGTCGACGTCGAGGTCGAGGATCGCGACCTGGTCCGGGAGCCGGGCGGCCAGCACGGCGGCGATGTTGACGGCGATCATCGTCGTCCCGACTCCCCCCTTGGGGCTGAAGCAGGCGAGAACCTGCCGGCGGTCGGCCACGGTGACCTCGCCCCCGGTCATCGGCGTCAGGTCCCGCGACCGCTGGAAGCGAATCAGCAGCCCCTCAACCCGCGCCTCAAGCTCGCGGGTGTCGAAGGGCCGGGCGATGACGTCGTCGGCCCCGGCTTCCAGGAAGCGCACACGCTCCTCGACGTCGTCCTGCTGCGAGACGCAGAAGACGGGGATCCCGGCCAGGGCGGGCGTCCGCCGGATCTCGCCACAGACCTCCATGCCCGTCCGCGGTGGCTCGACGGCGTCGATGACCACCAGGGTGAACTCGCCCGCTCGGCGGATCGCCTCGTCGGGGTCGGCCGCCAGCGTGACCTGGCGGCCGCCGCCGCGCAGCGCTTCGGCCATCGGGCCGGCGGTGTCGGCGCTTGCCGAGAGGAGGAGGATCGAGATCGTCGTCACCTGGCTGGAACTCTCCCGGGAACGAATGCGGTGAACGGGGCGAAGGATACACGCGCCGGAGCGCGATCGCGGAGTGGCGCCGGGCCGGGTGCCGCCCGGGTCCCGTGGTACACTCCCGCGGTCCTTTCTGCTCTGCCGGGGGACGGGCCGGGTTCCGGCCGCGCCGAGCGGGGCATTTCCCACAGGAAGGAGCGGACACGGCCATGCGCCGATATGAGCTCATGCTCGTCCTCCGGCCGGACGCGCCGGACGACCGGACCCAGGCAGTCCTGGAGAAGGCAACCCGCCAGCTTACCGACGCCGGCGGCCAGATCGTCAAGGCCGCCCCCTGGGGGCGCCGCCGCCTCGCGTATCCCATCGACCGCTACCGCGAAGGCTCCTACCACATCATCCTCTTCGACGCGCCGGCCGAGGCGATCGTGGACCTCGAGCGCACCCTCCTCATCACCGAGGAGGTGCTCCGTCACCTCGTGACCCGCGTCGAACGACCCGTCCGCGCCTTGCGCGACGGAAAGGCCGAGGACGCCGACCTGGTCCCGGTCCCGAGCGACGAGGACGAGGAGGAGCCGGAGGGCGAACGGATCGACGAGTCCGAGAGCGAAGCCGCGCCGGCGGCCACCGACTGACCCGCCCCAGCCCTGATACGGAGGCCTTCCGATGTCCCTGAACAAGGTGATGATCATCGGGAATCTCGGGCGCGACCCGGAGATGCGGTATACCCCCAGCGGCCAGGCGGTCACGCAGTTCACCGTCGCGGTCAACCGCAACTACAAGGGCCAGGACGGCAACTGGCAGGAAGAGACCGAGTGGTTCCGCGTGGTCGCGTGGGCCCAGCTCGGCGAGCGAGCGGCGGAACACCTGCGCAAGGGCATGAAGGTGTACGTGGAGGGCCGTCTCCAGACCCGCCAGTGGGAAGACCAGCAGGGCCAGAAGCGCTACACGACCGAGCTGATCGCCAACCAGGTCACCAACCTCGACCGCCGGCCGCGGGAGGAGGGCGAGGGCAGCTTCGCCCCGCCGTTCCCCGCCGATGCCAAGCCGGCGTCGTCGCCCGTCCGGCGCGAGGCCACCCCCGAGGACGCCCCCTCGGACCTCGACGACCTCCCCTTCTGACGAACCCCAAGGAGCCCACCTGCCATGCCTCCCGCCCGACCCCGCAGCAAGCGCGACGACTACTACCGCGATCGCAGGCGCCGCAAGGTCTGTGCGTTCTGCGCCGACAAGACGTCCCAGATCGACTACAAGGAGGTCAGTCGCCTGCGTCGCTACCTCTCCGAGCGCGCCAAGATCGAGCCGCGGCGCAAGACCGGCACCTGCGCGGCGCACCAGCGTGAGCTGGCGGTGGCCCTGAAGCGGGCCCGCCACGTGGCGCTGCTACCCTACGCGCCGCAGCACCTCCGGCCCTGATCCGCGGCCCGCACACCCACCGGCCGAGCGCAGGGTGATCGTCGGGCTCCTCCTCGCCGCCAGCGGCTTCGCCGCCGGCGTCTTCGGCTCGCTCCTCGGGCTGGGGGGTGGGATCCTCATCGTGCCCCTTCTCACGGTCGGGTTCGGCGTGCCGTTCCGCGAGGCCGTCGGGGTCAGCCTCGTGTGTGTGATCGTGACGAGCAGCGCCGCCGCCGGGGTCTACCTCGAGCGACACCTCGCCAACCTGCGCCTCGGGATGCTCCTCGAGGTGTTCACCGCGACCGGCGCGCTGATCGGCGGCATGGTCGCCTTCCTCCTGTCGGAGCGGATCCTCGCGGGGCTTTTCGCGATCCTCCTCGCCTACACCGCCGTCTCAATGCTGCGGCGGGGCCGCACGGCGGGCTCCTCGCCGGCGCCGATCGGCGACGAGCCGGGGGCCGCCGACGCCGGCGTGGACCGCGCGCCGACTTCGCTTGCCGACGAGATCGCTGGGTCCGACTACCGGCCCCACCGCCTGGCGGCGGGGGCCGGCGGGAGCCTGGGTGCGGGCATCGTCTCCGCGCTCCTCGGCGTCGGGGGCGGGATCGTCAAGGTGCCGCTCATGCACCTGGTGATGGGCGTGCCGCTCAAGGTCGCCACTGCCACGAGCAACCTCATGATCGGCGTGACTGCCGCCGCGTCGGCGATCGTCTACCTGCTGCGCGGCGGGATCGATCCGTACGTCGCCGGGCCGACGGCCGTCGGTGTCTTCCTCGGGGCGCTGGTCGGATCGCGCGTCGCCACGCTGATCGACGTCCGCATCCTGCGCCTCCTGTTCGTCGGCGTGCTCGGGCTCACGGCCGTCCAGATGACCCTGCGAGCCCTCGGATGAGCGGGACGGCGGCGACCGGCTCGGGCAGCACGGCGCCCGGCTCCGGCGTCGGCACGGCGCCGGCGGGGATCGAGGCGCAGATCGCCCACCTCCTGTCGGTGGGGACTCGGCTGGCCGTTGCGCTCCTGGCCGTCGGCAGCGTCCTCCTCGTGGGCGCCGGGATCTCCCCGCTGGAGCCGACCTGGCCGCCGCTCGACGTCGCGTCCCTGCCGGCCGATCTGCTCGCTCTGCGCCCCGAGGGGTTCCTGTGGCTGGGGCTCATCGTCACGATCGCGACGCCGCTCCTGCGCGTGGCGGCGGCAACGCTCGGGTTCGCCCGGGCGGGGGAGCGCCGGATGGTGCTGCTCGGCCTGGCCGTCCTGGTCGTGATCGCCCTCGCGGTCGTCGCGGGGGTTGTCGCAGGCTGAGGTGACCGACGCCGGGATTCTCCTCGTCTCGCTCGTCGTCATTCTCATCGGCGCCGAGCTGTTCACCAACGGCGTGGAGTGGTTCGGGAACCGGCTGAACCTGGCCGAAGGCGTGGTCGGCAGCGTCCTCGCGGCGGTCGGCACCGCGCTGCCGGAGACGATGATCCCGCTGTTCGCGATCGTCTTCGCCGGCTCCGCGTCGGCCGACGAGGTCGGGATCGGAGCGATCCTGGGGGCGCCGTTCATGCTGGCCACCCTCGCCATGTTCGTCACGGGCGTCGCGATGCTGGCCTTCCGGCGCCGCCGGCCGACCGGCACCGACGCCCGGGTGGACCCCGGGCTCCTGGCGCGCGACGCCCGCGCCTTCCTGGTCGGCTACTCGATCGCGATCGGCGCCGCCCTCCTCCCCTCGGAGCTCCGTCCGTACCTGTGGATCGTGGCGATCGGCCTCCTGGTCCTCTACGGGCTCTACGTCCGCTCGCACATGCAGGAGGAGCGGGACGAGGACCTCGAGGATCCCCAGCCGCTGCGGCTGAAGGGGCTCCACCCGGCCGGGCGCCGCGCCTGGGACGAGCCGCCGCATCTCGGGGTCGTGGTCATTCAGCTGGTCATCGCCCTGACCTGCATCGTCGCCGGCGCCGCGTTCTTCGTGGGCGCGGTGGACCGCGTCGCCCTCTCGCTGGGCGTCGACGGGACGCTGCTGGCGCTGGTCATCGCCCCCATCGCCACGGAGCTCCCGGAGAAGCTCAACAGCGTGATCTGGGTCCGGCAGGGCAAGGACAACCTGGCGCTCGGCAACATCACGGGTGCCATGGTCTTCCAGAGCGCGATCCCGCCCAGCATCGCCCTCGTCTTCGCGCCCGAGGCCTGGGCCGTCAGCGACGGCAGCGAGATCGCCTTCCTCTCGGCCGGGATCGCCGTCGCCTCGCTCCTCGCCATCATCCTCCCGGCTGTCCGCCGGGGGCGCCTCACCGGGCGCGGGCTCCTGGTGGGCGGGCCGTTCTATCTCGTCTATCTCGCCCTTGTCGTGTCGACGATCTCGGGCGCCGGCTGATGCCAGCACCGGCCCAGATCGGATCCGGGGTGGTCCCGTCCGGACCCGAGGCCGGGGCTATACTCGGACGCGCCCGCAGGGGCGCGCCGACCCGACGGGACAACGCGAAGGAGCCGACCCGATGCTCACCCAGAAGCCCGCCCCCGAGGCGGCCCCGCGCGCCGCCGGCGCGCCCGTCGACCTGGCCTCGCTCATCTGCCTGTTCGAGGGCCGCTACGTCCCCCTGGGCGAGGCGAACGTCAGCATCATGACCCACGCCTTCATGTACGGGACCGCGGTCTTCGAAGGGATCCGGGCCTACTGGAACGCGGAGCAGGGCCGGCTCTACGGGCTCAAGGTTCGCGAGCACATGGAGCGGATCCGGAACTCCGCCAAGGTGCTCCTGATGCCGGACGTCCCGTCGGTCGACCAGCTGACGGCCGAGGCCCTCGAGGTGCTCCGCCGGAACGGGTTCCGCGAGGATGCCTACGTGCGGCCGTCCTTCTACAAGAGCACCCAGGCGATCGGCGTCAAGCTCCACGGCCTCGACCACCGGTACTACATCCTGGCCCTGCCGTTCGGCGACTACGTGGACACCACGGTCGGCGTGAAGATCGGGACCGTCTCGTGGCGCCGCACGGCCGACCCCGCGATCCCATCGCGGGCGAAGATCGTGGGCAGCTACGTCAACCCGGCCTTCAGCAAATCCGAGGCGCTGCTCAACGGGTACGACGAGGCGCTGGTCCTCACGGAGGACGGCCACATCTCGGAGGGCTCGGCCGAGAACATCTTCGTGATCCGCGACGGCGTGCTCCTGACCCCGCCGGTGACCGACGACATCCTCGAGGGGATCACGCGGGCCGGGATCATGGAGATCTGCGCCGAGCTGGGCTTCCGCGTCGTGGAGCGCACGATCGACCGCTCGGAGATCTATGTCGCGGACGAGGCCTTCTTCTGCGGGACCGGCGCCCAGATCAGCCCGATCGTCGAGGTCGACCGGCGACGCGTCGGCAGTGGCGCCGTGGGCCCGATGACCAGGCAGATCAAGGATCGCTACTTCGACATCGTCCGGGGCAACGTCCCAGAGTATGCCCACTGGGTGACGCCGGTCCCCGGCTGATCGGGCATCGGCCCCGGCTCAGGGGTTCCCGGGGATCTCGAGGTTCGGGGTCTTGGTGCCCTGGACGACCACGATGTCGGCCCGCATCTTCGCGTCGGCCTTGGCCACGACCTTGACCTTGAAGATCGCCTCCAGGCGGGCGATCGTCTTGGGGAACTCCGCCTCCGCCCCGTTGTAGGCCTCCAGGATGGTGGTCGCGGCGACCGTCTTGCGGGCCTGGCCACGCGGCGCCGAGGCGGCAAACCCCTCGTAGTCGAGGTACTCGGCGAGCGTCGTGGCGCGGGCGGCGTCGCCGGTGCTGCTGACCACCCAGGCGACGGCGGCCTCCTCGGCGATCTCCTGCCGCTGGGCCTGCTCGCGCGGGTCGAAGTCGAAGGCGTTGGCCGCCGCCTGCCGGATCCGCGCCACGTCGGCCTGCAGGACGTACGTGCCATTCACGTAGCCCTCGCTGCCGTAGTAGGGCGGGGTGAAGACGAAGGACCGGACGTTGCCGATGTCGATCCGCTGGGCGAGCTCGATGAGCTGGGACAGCTTGGCGACGGGAAAGTCGGTCTTGACGGCTCCCTTCGTGGCCGTGACGAGCGCGGAGAGGACGTCCGGCCGGGCGAGCGTCGCGAAGTCCGCCTGCTGGCGCAGGGACAGGATCACCCGCTGCTGGCGCGCCGCCCGGTCGAAGTCGGACGAGGTGTGGCGCGAGCGCGCATAGACGAGGGCCTCGGCGCCGCTCATGTGCTGGACGCCGGTCGGGATGTAGACGCGGAGCTGGCCCTTGTCGCCGGGGTACTCGTCGTCGATCACGGGGACCTGGACGTTGACGGTGACCCCGCCGAGGGCGTCGACGACCTTGCGGAAGCCGTTGAAGTCGACCTCGACGAAGTACTGGACGTCGAGCCCGTAGAGCCCGCCGAGGGTGTCCTTGAGGGCCTGGTAGCCGCTGAGCTTGCCCCCCGGGAAGAGGTCGGGCCGGGCACGGGCCTGCTGGAAGAGGGCGTTGATCTTGCGGTTCCAGGTCGGGCCGAAGACGGAGCGGGCCGGGACGTTGGGGAGGGGGATCCCGGTGGTGTCGCGCGGGAGGCTGAACATGGCCACCTGGCCGGTCTTCGGGTCGATGCTGGCCACGATGAGCGTGTCGGTGTTGTAGGAGCCCTCGCCGGGACGGCGGTCGGACCCGATCAGCAGGACGTTGAGGCGCCCCTTGCCGTCCCAAGGTGGCAGGGACGCCGCCACCGGGACCGCGGTCGCGTTGGGCGGGGGCGTGGCGAGCGGCGTCGCGGTCGGGTCGGCACTCTCGCCCGGCATCGCCGACGCGGCGGACGTCGGCTCGGGGGTCTCGCCCCCGTCGCCCTCGGGGTTGAAGACGGAGCCGATCAGGTCGAGCGCCTGCATGTCGTAGTAGGCCACGGTGACGTGGGCGCCGCTCATGACGAGCACGACGGCCAGGAGCCCGGCGACCGACAGCGGAGCGAGGATGGTCCGCGAGGGCCCGAGCCGTCCGGCGCCCTCGTCCCAGCGGTTCAGGTAGATGGTGACGCGGTAGGCGTCCACCGCCGCCACGGCCCGGTAGGCCAGGGCGACGAGGTTGCCGGCGAAGATCCCGAGCAGGACCGGCGGCTGGGCCACCACGCCGACCAGCTCCAGCTGGTAGGTGGCCAGCAGGCCGAGCCCGAAGGCGAGGAGCAGGAACGGCGGCGCGGCGAAGGCGACGGCGCGGTACCAGGCGCCGGCATAGGCGTGGCCGAGGCCCGGGAAGAGGATCGAGAGGAAGGCGGCCGTGAACGCGGAACGGGCGCGGCGGCGCGGTTCCTGCGGGCGGTTCATCGCGGGTAGGATAGAGGGAACCTCCGTGAAGCGTGTCCGAGGTGCTGTGACGGCCGGTGGCGCCGCCGCGTGACGCCGGGCCCGCCCGCGGCCCGCCACTGCCGATCCCCAGCCGAGGCCCGATGTTCGACCCCGTCAGCAGCAAGCCCGACCTCGTCGCCCAGGAGCACGCGATCCTCGCCCTGTGGCGCGAGCGGCGGACGTTCGACCGGCTGCGTGCCCAGAACGCCGGCGGTCCGCGCTGGAGCTTCCTGGACGGGCCCATCACGGCGAACAACCCGATGGGCGTCCACCACGCCTGGGGCCGGACCTACAAGGACGTCTTCCAGCGCTTCCACGCCATGCTCGGCGAGGACCAGCGCTGGCAGAACGGGTTCGACTGCCAGGGCCTGTGGGTGGAGGTGAACGTCGAGAAGGACCTCGGGTTCACCTCGAAGCGGGACATCGAGGAGCACGGGATCGCGGAGTTCGTGAGCCTCTGCAAGCAGCGGGTGCTCACGTTCGCCGCGCGCCAGACGGAGCAGTCCGTCCGCCTCGGCTACTGGATGGACTGGAACGACCCCGACGAGCTGCGCCGCCTGCGGGACCTGCTCGCCGCCGACCCGACTCGGGTCTTCACCGTCGAGGGCCCGAGGGGCCCGGTCACCGATACCGTCGAGATGCTGGTCGGGCGGCTCGGGATGCCCGAGCTGGGCGGCTCGTACTTCACGTTCAGCAACGAGAACAACGACCTCATCTGGGCGTTCCTCGCCGAGTGCCACCGCCGGGGCTGGCTCTACAAGGGCCACGACACGATGCCGTGGTGCGCCCGCTGCGGGACCGGGATCAGCCAGCACGAGATGACCGAGGGGTACGCCGACCGGACCGACCCCGGGCTGACGGTGCGCTTTCCGCTCGTCGACCGGCCGGGCGAGGCCCTCCTGGCCTGGACGACCACGCCGTGGACCCTGACGAGCAACGTTGCGGCGGCGGTGGGCGCCGACCTGCGCTACGTCAAGGTGCGCCAGGGCGAGGGGATCTACTGGCTCGGCCGCGGGACCCTGAAGGAGGCGCTGGAGGGGCCCTACGAGGTGCTCGAGGAGCGTCCCGGCAGCGACCTCGTGGGCTGGCGCTATCGCGGCCCGTTCGACGACCTGCCCGCGGTCCGCGCGGCGTTCGCCGCCGGGGGCCCGGATGGACACCCGTACGAGCACCGTGTCGTCGCCTGGGACGAGGTCGGCGAGGCGGAGGGCACCGGGATCGTCCACATCGCCCCCGGCTGCGGCGCCGAGGACTACGCCCTGGGGAAGGCCCTCGGTCTGCCGATGCTGGCGCCGCTCGACGAGAACGGCATCTTCAGCGAGGGCTTCGGCTTCCTCGTCGCCAGCGACGTCCGCGATTCGGTCGACCCGGTCGTGGAGCATCTCCGGCACCACGACCTGTTCCACCGCCTGGAGCCGTACACCCACCGGTACCCGCACTGCTGGCGCTGCGGGACGCCGCTCGTCTTCCGCCTCGTGGACGAGTGGTACATCAGCATGGGGCCCGTCTACGACCGGCTGCGGGCGGAGCTGACGGCCGAGGAGGTCGATGCCAGCCTGCGCTACCAGATCATGGAGGTGGTCGACCGGATCCGCTGGATCCCGGCCTTCGGCTACGAGCGCGAGCTCGACTGGCTCCTCAACATGCACGACTGGATGATCAGCAAGAAGCGGTACTGGGGACTCGCCCTGCCGATCTACGACTGTGCCGCGTGCGGGACGTTCGACGTCGTCGGAGGCCGGGAGGAGCTCCGCGAGCGGGCGGTCGCGGGCTGGGACGTGCTGGAGGGCCACACGCCGCACCGGCCGTACGTGGACGCGGTGCAGATCGCCTGCCCCGGCTGCGGGGCGCCGGTGTCGCGGATCCCCGACGTCGGGAACCCCTGGCTCGACGCCGGCATCGTCCCGTTCTCCACGCTCCACTTCCGCGAGGACCCCGAGCACTGGGAGGCCTGGTTCCCGGCCGACTTCATCACCGAGAGCTTCCCGGGCCAGTTCCGCAACTGGTTCTACTCGATGCTGGCGATGAGCACGGTCCTCCGGCGCGAGGAGCCGTTCCGCACGATCTTCGGCTACGCCACGCTGTTCGGCGAGGACGGCCGCCCCATGCACAAGAGCTGGGGCAACGCGATCGAGTTCGACGAGGCGGCCGAGCGCATGGGCGTCGACGTCATGCGCTGGACGTACGCCAACGCCCGGCCCGAGGACAACATCCTGTTCGGCTGGCACGCGGCGGACGAGGCGCGGCGCGCCCTGCTCGTGCTGTGGAACGTGTACGCGTTCTTCGTCACGTACGCGAACCTGGCCGCCTGGACGCCGGCCACCGCCGCGCCGCCGCCGGCCGAGCGGCCGACCCTCGACCGCTGGGTCCTGTCGCGCCTGGCCGGGCTCGCGGCCCGGGTCGAGGAGCGCCTCGCCGACTACGACACGGACGCGGCCGCAGCCTCGATCTCGCGCTTCATCGACGAGCTCTCCACCTGGTACCTGCGGCGCAGCCGGCGCCGCCTGTCGCGGGCGGCGGAGGGCCCCGACCGCTCGGCCGCCTTCGCGACCCTGCACGCGACGCTCGTCGGGCTGGCCCGCGTGGCCGCCCCGATGCTCCCGTTCCTGGCCGAGACGCTCCACCAGAACCTGGTCGTCCGGGGCGGCGTCGCGGCGCCGGACAGCGCTGCGGCACCGGACGGCGCTGCGACGCCGGACGGCGCTGCGACGCCGGACAGCGTCCACCTCACGCGCTGGCCGACGGCCGAGCTGGCCGCCCTCCGGGACCCGCGCCTCGAGGACGGGATGGAGGTCGCGCAGCGCGCGGTCGAGCTCGCCCGGACCCTGCGGTCGCAGGCGGGGCTGCGCACCCGCCAGCCGCTGGCGCGCCTCTGGATCGCCCTGCCGGGGGCGGACCATCCCGAGCTCGACGCCCTGCTCGGGATCGTGGCCGACGAGGTCAACGTGAAGCAGGTCCTGCGGATCGGCGACGAGTCGGAGCTCGTCGAGCGCCGCGTGCGGCCGCTCCTGCCGAAGATCGGCAAGAAGCTGGGTGCGGCCATCCCGGCCGTGATGGCCGCGGCGCGCGCCGGCGACGTCGAGATCCGCGCGGACGGCTCCGTGGCGCTCGGTGGCGTCGTGCTGGGCCCCGACGAGGTGGAGATCCTGGCCTCGCCCCGGCCGGGCACCGCGGTCGCCCACGATGAGGGGCTGGTCGTCGTGATCGACACCGAGCTGACCGACGCGCTGCGCGCCGAGGGCGATGCGCGAGAGCTGCAGCGCGCGGTGCAGGACCTGCGGCGCGAAGCCAGCCTGGAGCTCGACGACCGGATAGACCTCGTGGTTCGCTTCGACGGCGATGCGGGCGGGATCCGGCCGCACCTTGCCGCCGTGGCCGCGGAGACCCTGGCGGAGACGCTGGCCGAGGGTCCGCCGCCCGACGGCTGGTCCGCCGCGACGGTCGCCCTGGGGGCGACGAACGCGGCGATCGCCATCCGGCGCCACGCAGGAGCCCCTGGGTGAGCGAGATGGGCGCGAGGTCCGGAGCCGAGGCGGTCGAGGCGCCCGGCGCTCCGGCCGCGAACGGGGCCGGTGCCGCGAACGTCGCTGGTGCCGCCCGCCTGCGCCACTGGGCGGTCTTCTTCGGCCTCGCCGCGGGCGTCGTGATCGCCGACCAGGCCGTCAAGGCGTGGGTGGTCGCCAGCTTCCCGTTCGGCGAGCCGGTCGACGTCATCGGCGAATGGCTGCGCATCTGGTACGTCGCCAACACGGGCGCCCTCTTCGGGCTCTTCCGCGACCAGGCGCTGCTCTTCGGCGTGCTCAGCGTCGGGGTGATGGCCCTGATCGTCTGGTATCACGGCCGCGCGCTCGCCGGCAGCGGCTGGCTGGCGACGGTCGCCCTCGGCCTCCTGCTGGGCGGCGCCGTCGGCAACTTCATCGACCGGGCGCGCCTCGGCTCCGTCGTCGACTTCGTCGACATGGGCATCCCGGGAGGCTGGCGCTTCTACACCTGGAACGTGGCCGACGCCGCGATCACGATCTCGATCCTCCTGCTCCTGCTGATGGTGGTCCTGCCCCCCGGGCGCCGCGAGGCCCCGGCCGGATGACGGAGCTGCGGCTCGTCGTCCCGGCCGGCGGCGGCGGGCGCGTCGACCGATTCGCCGCCGACCTGTCGGGCCTCTCGCGGAGCCGCGTCCAGCGCCTCATCTCCGAGGGCCGCGTCACGAGCGACGGGCAGCCGGTGAAGGCCAACACGGTCGTCCCCTCGGGGGCGGTCCTCGTCATCGATGTGCCGCCACCCGAGCCCGCCGGGATCGAGCCGGAGGCGATCCCCCTCGACGTCGTGTTCGAGGACGATGACGTGCTGGTCATCGACAAGCCGGCGGGCCTGGTCGTGCACCCGAGCCCCGGCCACTGGTCGGGCACGCTGGTGAACGCGCTGCTCGCCCGCGACACGGCCTTCGGCGGGATCGCCGGCGTGGAGCGCCCGGGGATCGTCCACCGCCTCGACCGCGACACCTCCGGCCTGCTCATGGTGGCCAAGAACGACGCCGCCCAGGCGAGCCTGATGGCCCAGCTCAAGGCCCGGCGGGTCAAGAAGACCTACCTGGCGCTCGTCGAGGGCGGGGTCCAGGCGGCGGTCGGCCGGATCGAGGCCCCCATCGGCCGCGACCCCAAGAACCGGATGCGGATGGCCGTGATCTCGGACGGACGGGCGTCCGTCACGGGCTACCGCGTTCGCGAGCGGTTCGCGGGCTGGACGCTCCTGGAGCTCGACCTCGTGACCGGGCGAACCCACCAGATCCGGGTCCACCTTGCCGCGCTCGGTCACGCGGTGGCGGGCGACCCGGTCTACGGCACCGGGACCGCGCGCCGGGGCCCCGGCGGCCTGGAGCGGCTCTTCCTCCACGCCTGGCGGATCGTGTTCGCGGCGCCCGCCACGGGCGATCTCGTGCGCCTGGAGGCGCCGCTGCCGGCCGCGCTGGAGGGCGTGCTGGAGGGACTCCGGCTCGCGGCAGCCGACCTGCCGCCGCGGCCGCCCGAGATCGACGAGCCCCGGCGATGAGCGCGCGCCGGTGAGCGAGCAGCTGCTGGGCGCCGCCCCGGCCCCCGACGACCCGTTGGCCGGCGTCCCCAGCGCGGGTGCGCCCGGGGCGCTCCTCGTCGTCGTCTCGGGACCGTCCGGCGTGGGCAAGGACACGATCATCGAGGCGCTCCGGGCGCGGCCCCGCGACCCGGACTACCACTACGTCGTGACGTGCACGACGCGGGCGCCCCGCCCGGGCGAGGTGGACGGCGTCAGCTATCACTTCCTCACGCGGGAGCGCTTCGCGGCCCTGCGCGACGCGGGCGCGTTCCTCGAGTGGGCCGAGGTCCACGGCAACTGGTACGCGACGCCGCGTGCGGAGGTCCGCCGAGCCCTCGCGGCCGGCCGCGACGTCATCCTCAAGATCGACGTGCAGGGAGCCGCGGCGGTGAAGTCGCTGGTGGAGGACGCGCTGCTGGTCTTCGTCGTCCCGCCCTCGCTCGAGTCGCTCTTCCGGCGCCTGCGCGCCCGCGCCACGGAGACGGCCGAGCAGCTGGAGCTGCGCCAGCGGAACGCCGCCATCGAGCTCGCCCGAGCCGGCGACTACGACCACGTCGTGGTGAACGAGGACGGCCAGGTCGAGCGGACGGCGGAGCGGATCGACCGGATCATCCGGGCCGAGCGAACGCGCCATCCGGACCGCCGGGTCGTCGTCTGACGACGATGGAGCCGGGCGAGGCCGACGCCCCGGGCGCCGTCCCGGGCGCCGCCCAGGACGCACCTGCCGCCGCAGGCCCGGGGCACGCCGACGACCTGGGGCTCCTCCCGGGGCTGCCGCCGCAGCGCCACGTCGAGGTCGCGATCGACGCCACCGGGGTTGCCGGCGACCGGACGTGGACCTACGCCGTCCCGCCGGCGCTCGCCGACGTGGCGGCCGGCGAGGCCGTGCTCGTCGAGTGGGGCCGCCGCCGGGCGCTCGGGATCGTCCTCGGAGATGCGGAGCCGCCCGACGGCGTGACGCCCCGGCCCCTGGCTGCGCGGGTGCGGGCGGACGGGCCGCTCCTGCCGCCCCTGTCGCTGCGGCTCGCCCGTGCGATCGGCGAGCACTACCTCGCCCCGGCGGCACTCGTGATCCGGGCGATGCTGCCGCCCGGCCTCCTCGAGCGCCTCGACCTCGTCGCGACCGCCTTGGGCGGGCCGCAGGCCGGCGACGACGGGGCCACGGTCGCGCTGCTCGACGCGCTCGCCCCCGGTCCGCGACCCCTGCGTGCGCTGCCCGTCGCCGAGGGCCGACCGGCCGTGCTGCGGCGCCTGCGGGCGCTCGAGCGCTCCGGGCGCGTCCACCTGGAGTGGACGCTGGGGGCGGCGGGAGCGCTGCCGCGCTACGAGCGCTGGGCGAGCGCCACGCCGGCGGGACTGGCGCTGGCGGCCGGCGGGCGGCCCCCCGACGGGCGGGCGCTGGGCGCGCGCCAGCGGGCCGTCCTCGACGAGCTGGCCCCCGCGGGGGATGCCGGCGCCAGGGCGGCGCTGCTGGCGGCGCGACACGGGTCGGGCAGCCTCGCCTCGCTGGCCCGGCGGGGCCTGGTCGACCTCGCGACGCGGGAGCGGGCGCGTGATCCGCTGGTCGCACGGGCCGCCGGCCGACGAGGCTCGCGGCCCGCCGGCGCCGCGCTGTCGGAGGCACAGGCGGCCGCGGTTGCGATCCTTGCGGCGGCCGTCGAGGCCCACGACGCGACGCCGCTCCTCCTCGACGGGCCAACCGGCGGCGGCAAGACCGCGGTCTACGCCGCGGCCATCGCCACCTGCCTCGCCGCCGGCCGGCCCGCCCTCGTCCTGGTCCCGGAGATCGCCCTCGCCCTGCCGCTCGTGGACCGGCTGCGGGCGGACCTGGGAGCCGAGGTCGCGGTCGTCCACTCCGGGCTCGGGGAGGGCGAGCGTGCCGACGCCTGGCGGCGGATCCGGGCGGGCGCCGTCGACGTGGTCGTCGGGACGCGGACCGCGGTTCTCGCCCCGCTCGCCGACGTCGGCCTCGTCGTGGTCGACGAGGAGCACGAGGCGACGTACAAGAGCGACCGGACGCCGCGGTTCCAGGCCCGGGACGCCGCGGTGCGGCTCGCGGCGCTCGCGGGAGCCGCGGTGGTCCTCGGGAGCGCCACCCCGTCGGTGGAGTCCGAAGGGCGCGCCCGCCTGGGCCGGTACCGACGGGCGACCCTGCCAGAGCGCGCGGCCGGCAGGCTGCCGGTCGTGGAGCTCGTGGACCTGCGCGACGAGCTCGCGGCGGGGAACCGCGGCCTGCTCTCCGTCCGGCTCGTCGAACGGCTCGGGGCGTTGGACCGAGCATCCGGCGACCGGGCGATCCTCGTCATCAACCGCCGGGGCGCAGCGTCGGTGGTGCTGTGCCGCGATTGTGGGCACGTCCAGGCCTGCCCGGAGTGCACGCGTCCGCTCGTGTACCACCACGCAGGCATGACCCTCCGGTGCCACCACTGCGGCGCCGCCGCGCCGATGGCGTCCCGCTGCCCGGCCTGCGGCTCGCCACGCATCCGGTACCTGGGGGGCGGCACGGAGCGCCTCGAGGCCGAGGTCCGCGACCGGTTCCCCGGGCTCCGCGTGGCACGCCTCGACCGGGATGTCGTGGAGCGGCGCGGCGCCGCCGAGCGCGTCGTCGACGCCTTCACCGAGGGGCGACTCGACGTGCTCGTCGGGACGAGCCTCGTCACGAAGGGTCTCGACATCCCCGAGGTCACCCTGGTCGGGGTCGTCTCGGCCGACGTCGCCCTCACGCTGCCCGACGAGCGTGCCGCCGAGCGGACGTACCAGCTCCTGGCGCAGGCGATCGGGCGTGCCGGGCGCGGGGACCGGGCGGGGCACGCGATCGTGCAGACCTACCAGCCCGAGCACCCTGCGATCCGCGCGGTCGTGACGGGCGACGCGGCCGCCTTCTACGACGCCGAGCTCGCTGCACGCCGGCGCTTCGGGGCGCCCCCGTTCGGCGCCACGATCAAGCTGAGCGTCGGGCTGGAGGACCGAGAGGCGGCCCGCGCCGCCGGGCGCGAGATGGCCGAGCGCCTGCGCCGGCGGGCGGAGGAACGCGGGATCGCCGCGAGCGTGGCCGGCCCCGCCCCGGCGTACGTGCCGCGCCGCGCGGGCCGCTGGCGGTTCAACGTCGTCCTGCGGGCGGACGAGCCCCGCGCCGTGCTCGACGGCGACCCGGGCCTGCCGTGGTCCGTGGACGTCGACCCGGAGAGCCTGCTGTAGCCGGGGCGCGCGGCGTGCGCGCCGCGGCGCGAGGAGGGTCCGGACGCCTCTTGGCCGGCGCGGCCCCCGTGGCGGAGAATGGCGTTCCACAGGAGGATCCGACCGATGACCGACGAGACGAAGCCGCCCCCTGAGACGGAGCCCGCCCCCGAGAGCCACGACGCGCCGGGCGGTGAGGCGGCCGGCGAGCCGGAGAGCGGCTGGGAGCCGGGGGGCGAGGCGCGCGGCAGCCAGGCCCGCGAGTGGCTGGCCCAGCTCCAGCAGATGATCGACCGGGTTGCCGCCGAGGCCGCCCCCGTCGCCCGCGACGTGGCCGCCAAGGCCGCCGAGCTGGCCGCCGTGGCGGGCGAGAAGGCCGGCCCGTTCGCACGGCGGGCAGCCGAGGTCACCGAGGACGTCGGGACGAAGGTGGCGGAACGCTCGCGGCGCTTCGCCGACGACGTGCGGCACCACGGGGCCGAGAGCGACTCTCTGCCGCCCGAGCCCGCGGCCGACGGGCCGGTCCCGGAGCCGCCCGCCCCCGACGCGGCGACGGAGCAGCCGCCGGAGGGGCCGCAGGCCTGATCCGCGCCCGGGCGCCCCGGGCCAGTGCCGGCGCCCCCCGGACCCGTGCCCGGGCGCGGCCGGGCCGCTCCCGTATACTCGGAAGATGAGCGTCCTCCCCGTCCTCACGCTCGGCGATCCCCGGCTGCGCCTCAAGGGCGAGCCGGTCGAGAGCTTCGGCAAGCTGCTTCACCATCTCCTCGACGACCTCACCGACACGATGCGCCACGCTCCCGGCGTCGGGCTCGCTGCGCCGCAGATCGGCGAGGCCTTGAACGTCGCGGTGGTCGAGGTCGGGGACCGGCTCCTCGAGCTCGTCAACCCGAGGATCGTCCGCGCCGAGGGTGACGATCGCGACCTCGAGGGGTGCCTCTCGATCCCTGGCTTCGTGGCCTACGTCACGCGCCGCGAGCACGTCTGGGTCGTGGCCCAGAACCGGGCCGGCCGGAAGTACAAGGCGGCCGGCACTGGGCTCCTCGGCCGCGCCCTGCAGCACGAGCTCGACCACCTGCAGGGCAAGCTCTACATCGACTACCTCACCTCGCCCGACGAGATGATTCCCGTCGGCCGCGGTGGCGACGATGAGGACGAGGATGACGTCGACGCCGAGCTCGAGCGCCGCGGGATCGACCCCGGGAAGGCGAAGGCGGTCTCGCGCGGCTGACGTGGAGCGCGCCCGGACGGTCTTCTTCGGGTCCGGCGCCTTCGCCGTCCCCATCCTCGACGCGGTCGCGGCCGCCCCTGAGCTGGCCCTCGTGGGAGTCGTCACGGCACCTCCTCGCCCGGCAGGCCGGCGGGCCGAGCCCACGCCGACACCGGTGGCGTCGCGTGCCGCCGCGCTCGCCGTCCCGATGCTGACGCCCGAGCGCTTGCGAGACCCGTCCTTCCTGGACGCCCTCGCCGCGCTGGCACCCGGCGTCGGCGTCCTGGCCGACTACGGGAAGCTCCTGCCCGCACCCGTGCTGGAGCTGCCGCGGCACGGCATCCTGAACCTCCATCCGTCGCTCCTGCCGCGCCATCGCGGGGCGACGCCGATCCCCGCTGCGATCCTTGCCGGCGACCGCGAGACGGGGGTCGTGCTCTTCCGGATGGACCAGGGGATGGACACCGGCCCGCTCGTCGCGGTCGAACGCGCCGTCCTTCACCCGGCCGCGGACGCGCCGGAGGTCGAGGAGCGCCTCGCGGCCCTCGCGGCACGGTTGCTGGCCCGCACGATCGGCCCGTATCTGCGCGGGGAGCTGGTTCCGCGCGCCCAGCCGGAGGACGGCGTGACGGTGACCCGGCCCCTCGTCCGCGAGGACGGCCGCCTGGATGCCCGCCGCCCGGCGTCGGAGCTGGAGCGACGGGTCCGCGCCCTTCGCCCGTGGCCGGGGACGTTCATCGAGATCGGGGACGGCCGGCTGGCGGTCCTGCGTGCCGCGGTCGGGGAGGGGAGCGCGACCGACGTCCCGGGAACCATCGTCGCCGACGGGCGGGGGCTTGCCCTTGCGACGGCCGACGGCCGGCTCCGCCTCCTCGAGGTGCGGCCGGCCGGGGGTCGACCGATGGAGGGCGCCGCCTACCGGCGCGGACGGCCCGCGGTGCTCGGCGCGCGGGTAGCATGAGGCCCCGATGAGCGACCCCACTCCTGTCGCCACTCCGGTCGCCGCTCCTCCGCAGGCCCCGGTCGCGCGCGACCGGCGGCCGGGGATCGGCGGTCTCGACCCCGACGAGGTCGCGGCGCTCGTCGGCGAGCTCGGGCAGCCGGCGTTTCGCGCGCGGCAGGTGGCCGACGCGGCCTGGCGTTCGACGGCGGCCGACTGGGACGAGGTGACGACGCTCGCCCGGCCGCTCCGCTCGGCGCTTTCCGAGCGGCTCCGCTTCGACACCGTCGCCGCGACCGCCATCCGTGCGGCAGACGCGGGCGCGACCGAGAAGGCGCTGCACCGGCTGTCGGACGGCCGGCTCGTCGAATCGGTGCTGATGCACTACCCGGCGCGGGCCGCCCACCGCGAACGGAACACGCTCTGCATCAGCAGCCAGGCGGGCTGCGCGGTCGGCTGCCCCTTCTGCGCGACCGGAGAGCTGGGATTCGACCGCGACCTCGAGGTCGCCGAGATCGTGGACCAGGCGCGCCACGCGCGGCGGCACCTCGCTGCGACCGGCCGGCACGTGACCAACGTCGTCTTCATGGGCATGGGCGAGCCGCTCCTCAACCTGGACGCCGTCCTGGGCGCGGCCGCCGCGCTCACCGATCCACGGCGCTTCGGGCTGGGCGCCCGGCACCTGACGGTCTCGACGTCCGGCGTCGTGCCGGCCATCGAGCGGCTGACGCGGCTCCGGCCGCAGTGGACCCTGGCGATCAGCCTGCACGCGGCGCGGGATCCGCTGCGCGACCTCCTGGTGCCGCTCAACCGGCGCTGGCCGGTGGCGGACGTGGTGGCCGCGGCCCGTGCCTACGGCGAGGAAACCGGCCGCCGCCTGAGCTACGAGTACGTGATGATCGACGGGATCAACGACACGCCCGCCGACGCCGACGCCGTCGTCCGCCTCCTGCGCGGGTCGGGCGCCCACGTCAACTGCATCCCGATGAACCCGGTGGCCCAGACGCCCTGGCGCGCCAGCCCGCCGGCGCGGATCGCCGCCTTCGCGGCGCGGCTCGAGGCCGGCGGCCTCGGGGTCACCGTCCGGCGCAACCGTGGGCAGGAGGTCGGCGCCGCGTGCGGCCAGCTGGCCGCCGAGCAGTCCGGGGAGCCTCCGGCCCCCGTGGTCGCCCGGCGCCGCGAGCGCCTGGAGGCCGAATCCGCGGCCGCCCTGCGCGGCGAGCGGAGCTCGGGGCCGGCGCCGGCGGGGATCGTGCCGGGTGACCGGGGCCGACACGGGCGGGGGACGCGCTGATGGGCGACGGGCGCGCCCTCATCGCGGCGAGCATCCTGAACGCCGACCTGGCCAACCTGGCCCGGGAGGTCCGGCGAGCCGTCAAGGCCGGCGCAGACCGGATCCACCTGGACGTCATGGACGCCCGGTTCGTCCCGAACCTGACGTTCGGGTGGGAGACGATCGGCCACCTGCGCCCGGTCACCCGGAGCCCCTTCGACGCGCACCTGATGATCGCGGAGCCGGGACGCTGGCTGGACGACTTCCTGGCCGCCGGCTGCGACTCCATCACGGTCCACGTCGAGGTCGAGGAGCCGATCGAACCCATCCTGCGGCGCATCAAGGCGGCCGGCCGTGCCGCCGGGCTGGCGATGCGCCCCGGGACGCCGATGACGGCGCTCGAGCCGTACCGGCACCTCCTCGACATCGTGATGGTCATGACGGTCGAACCGGGCTTCGGCGGCCAGGGTTTCCTGCGCGAGGTCGCGGAGGCGAAGATCCCGGTGGCCCGGCGGCTCCTGGCCGACAAGCCCTGGGGCGGCGAGGTGCACGTCGACGGGGGCGTGAACCGGGAGACCGCCGAGATCGTCGGCGGCCTGGGCGCCGACGTCCTGGTCGCGGGGACGGCCCTCTTCGCGCGGGGTCACAACCCCGCCCGCGAGGTCCGCCTCATGCGCGCGCTCGCCGACGAGGGCTTCGCGGCCGAGCTCAACGACGGGGTCCTGCCGGAGCCACGCGACCAGGTGGTCCGCCTGGTGAGCTTGCCGCGCGCCCGCGCCCAGCAGCTGCGCGACGAGATCGAGGCGGCCGGGGTCCCGGTCGTGATGTTCCGGGGTGACGGCCCCGCCGGTCCGGACGGGGAACGGGCCATGGACCTCCTCGTACCGCGCGGAGCCGCAGCGTGGGTGGAGGAGCGGTTCGGCGCCCGCCGCGACGCGCTGCGCGACGGCGCGGGCGTCGGCCCGCTCGCCCCCGATCCGGATCCCGCGGACCGCGCCTGAATGCGGGCCCTGCTGCAGCGGGTCGCGCGTGCCGAGGTCCGCGTCGAGGGCGAGGTCGTCGGGTCGATCGGGCGGGGCCTGCTCGTCCTGGTCGGCGTCGCGCCCGACGACACGCCGGCCGCGGCCGACGCCATGGCGCGCCGGATCGTCGAGCTGCGGATCCACATGGATCCCCGGGGTCGCACGAACCTGGCCCTGGCGGACGTCGGTGGCGCCATCCTCGCCGTCAGCCAGTTCACGCTCTATGCGGACACGCGTCGCGGGCGCCGGCCGGGCTTCACGGCCGCGGCGGAGCCGCGCCACGCCGAGGTGATCTACGAGCGCTTCTGCGCCGCCCTCGCGGACCTGGGCGTGATGACGGAGCGCGGCCGGTTCGGGCGGGCGATGGAGGTCGAGCTCGTCAACGAGGGGCCGTTCACGATCTGGCTCGACTCAGCCGATCGCTGAGGCGTGCCGGCGAGCGGCCCGGCCGGATCACGGACCGGGTCGCGTTACGCCGGACATGCGACGGCCCGGTCGCCGAGCGCGGACCGGGCCTGGGGTGCGGCTTCGAGTGCCGGGCGGCGACCCGGCTTGGGTCAGCGGGACTTCTTGGTCTGGGTCCGCCTGCAGCGGGTGCAGACGAGCTTGCGGGTCACCACGCCGCCCTCGACGACGGCAAGCGTCTGCAGGTTCGGCTGGTAGCGCCGGTGCGCACGGACGCGGTTCATCCCGCTCGACTGCGGGTTGAAGCCGCTCATCGCGACCTTGCCGCAGATCGCGCAGCTACGGGCCATCGGGTTCCTCAAGGTGCGGTGTCGTGACGTCGGGTCGGGCAGGGCCGCCGTTCGGGCAGACCCGCCGCTCGGGACGCCGGGACGCAGACGCGCCGCCGGAGCGCTCCCGGGGAGGCTGTATGCTAGCACATCGTTCCGTCCCCGCCCGCCAGGACCGGAGGTTCCGCCCGCATGCCCGATGCGCCGCAGCACCCCCCCGTGCCGGGGCAGGCGCTCGTGACGCGCCGTGCCCTCGTCGAGATCGTGCGTGCAGCGGTGCTCGGAAGCTACGGCGTGACGGGGCTCGCCGAGTCGTTCCTCGGTCGCCTCGGGCTGGCCCGGCCGCCGATCCGGGTGGCCCTCCGCCCGGACGTGGCCGTGGACGTGCGCCTGACGATCGCGTACGGGCTCCCGGTCGCCGAGGTCGCCCGCCAGGTGGACTCTGCGGTCCGCTACGCCCTGCGCCGGGCGCTGGGACGCGACGTCGGCAGCGTCACCATCCACGTCGAGGGCCTCGCGTCAGGGCCGTTCACGACGGTGGCGGACGACGCCCCGGGGAGGGTGAACGCCACGCCGCGGGCGCCAGGCGAGGACGCCACGTAGGTGGTGCGATTCGCCTGCGACGGCGTCGGGCTCCTGGAGGCGGTCCGTGCGGCGGTCGCGAACCTCGAGGCCCACGTCGACGAGATCAACGCCCTGAACGTCTTCCCCGTCCCGGACGGGGACACCGGCTCCAACATGATCGCGACGTGCCGCGAGATGCTCGACTACGTCCGCGACGATTCGAGCGCCGAGGGCGTCGCCGAACGCCTGCGCGAGGGCGCCCTCTTCGGTGCCCGCGGCAACTCCGGGGTGATCCTCAGCCAGATCGTCCGCGGGCTGGCCGAGGGCTTCGCGGGCAAGCGGCGCTTCAACGGCCTGGACCTCGCCCACGCGCTCGCCCTGGCCTCGACGGCCGCCTACGGCGCCGTTCCGCGGCCGGTCGAGGGCACGATGCTGACGGTGATCCGGGAGGCCTCCGCGGTGGCGGTCGAGACCGCCGAGCGCTCCAACGATCTCGAGGCGGTCCTCTGGTCGGCGACGCATGCCGCCGCCCGCGCGCTCGAGAAGACCCCGAGCCTCCTCCCGGTGCTCCGCGAGGCCGGGGTCGTCGACTCCGGCGGGGCCGGCCTCCTGCGCCTGTTCGAGGGCGCCCTCGCCTACGTGCGCGGCGAGGTGGTCGTGCCGGCCCCGGCGCGCCCGCCGCGGGTGCCGAGCCCCACTCCCGCGGAGTACGTCCATGCCGACATCGGCCACGGCTACGAGACGGTCTATCTGATCCACCCGTTCGCGGGGCAGCTGCTGGACCTCGACCGCATTCGCTCCTACCTCGTGCGCACCGGCGAGTCGGTCAACGTAGCCGGCGATCCGAAGGCGGCCAAGATCCACGTCCACAACGGACGCCCGGACCTCGTGCTCCGCCACGCGCTCCAGCTGGGCCGCGTCGTCAACGCCACGGTCATGGACCTCGATCACCAGACCGCCGAGGTCCGCGAGGCGCGCGCGGCTGCGCCCGAGCCCGCGGCCCCCGCGTCGCGGGAGGAGCCCGGCGGTCTGCGCGTCCCCCTGGGGATCGTGGCCGTCGCCCCCGGGGACGGCTTCGCGGAGGCGCTCGCCGCGTTCGGCATCGCCGACGAGCGGCTCCACGTCTCGATCGTGCGGGGCGGCCAGGCCGAGAACCCCAGCGCCGGGGAGATCCTGGCCGCGGTCACGGCCTCGCCCGGCGAGGAGGTCGTGATCCTGCCCAACAACCCGAACGTGAAGCTGGCCGCCGGCCAGGCCGCCGAGATGGCCGACCGTCCCGTTCGCGTCGTCCCCACGCGGAACGTGGCGGAGGGGATCGCGGCGCTCCTCGAGGTGGACCCCGGGGCCGGCGCGAGCGGCAATGCCGAGACGATGCTCGTGGCCAGCCGGGCGGTCCAGACGCTCCTGGTCACGGAGGCGGTCCGGGATGCCGTCGTGTCGGGCCGGAAGGTTCGTCACGGCCAGACGATGGCCCTCGACCCCGACGACGGGCTGGTCGCGGCGAACGACGACCGCGACCGCGCCGTGCTGGCCGGCCTCGCGGCCCTCGAGCCGGGGTTCAGCCTCGTCACGCTGTGGTACGGCGCCGGGGCCGACCTCGCCGACGCGGAGCGCCTGGCGTGGCTCGTGCAGCGTGCGTGGCCGGCCGTCGAGGAGGTCGAGGTCCGCCACGGGGGGCAGCCGCATTACCGGTACCTCATCAGCGTGGAGTAGGGGAGGGCGGTGGCGACCAGGGGCGTGCGCACGAGACCCGCTCCGGCGACCCCGCCCGCCGACGTCTTCGCGACACCCCTGCGCGCGAGCGGGCTCCCCGGCGCGGCGGCCCTCGGGCGCGTCGGGGGGCGGGTCGGCCTGCGGACGGTGCGCGACCTGCTGCTGTGGCTGCCCCGGCGGTACGACGACCTGCGGACGGTGTACGACATCGGGTCCCTGCGCTTCGTGGAGCCCGACACGGTGGTCAGCGTCCGGGCGCGCGTCGTGGCGGTCCGGGAGGGCCGCACCGCCCGGCGGCGCACGCAGGTCGTGACTGCCACCCTCGCCGACCCGACGGGCGCCGTCGAGGCCCAGTGGTACGGGCGCCAGTACGTCCAGAAGCGGCTGGCGCCCGGCGAGGAGTACCTCTTCTCGGGCAAGGTCCGGAAGCGCGGCTACGGGCCCCTGATCGACAACCCGGCCTTCCAGGCGCCCGAGGGAGACCTCCTCCACGTCGGCCGGATCGTGCCGACCTACGCGCTCACCGCCGGCCTCGCCCTCAAGTCGCTGCGCGCCGCGATCCGGGCGGCGCTCGACCGCTATCCCCCGTACCCCGAGTACCTGCCCCTGGACCTCGTCGGGGCGGAACACCTCGAGGGCATCGCCGCCGCAATCGAGCAGGCCCACTTCCCGGACGAGTTCCCGCGCCGGGACGCGGCCCTGCGGCGGCTCGCGTTCGACGAGCTCCTGGCGCTGCAGGTGGGCATGGTCGCCCGGCGCCGCCAGCGCGCCGTGGCCGCCGCCGTCAGCGTGGCGATCGGCGATGCCCGGGACGCGGCCATCCGGGCGGCCCTGGCGGAAGCGCTGGCCGGCCGGCTCGGCCGCCCCGTGAAGCTCACGCGGGACCAGGAGCGGGCGATGGCGGAGGTGCGGCAGGACCTTTCCGGCGTCCACCCGATGCTGCGGCTGCTCCAGGGCGACGTGGGATCCGGGAAGACGGCGGTGGCGGCCTACGCGCTGGCCCTCGCGGCGGAGGCCGGGCACCAGGGGGCCCTGCTCGCCCCGACCGACCTCCTCGCCCGCCAGCACGCGGCGACGGTCGGCGACCTCCTTGCTCCGCTGGGGATCCCCGTCACGCTCCTCACCGGGTCGCTGTCGGGCCCCGGGGCGGCCAACGCTCTCGAGGCGATCGGGGACGGCCGCGCCGCGGTCGTCGTCGGCACCCATGCGCTGTTCTCGGAGCGCGTCCGCTACGCAAACCTCGGCCTCGTGGTCGTGGACGAGCAGCATCGGTTCGGCGTGGAGCAGCGGGGGGCCCTGGAGGCGAAGACCACCCGGGGTGCCGCCCACGTGCTCCTGATGACGGCCACGCCCATCCCGCGCACGGTGGGCCAGGTCGTCTACGCCGATCTCGACGTGACGGACCTTCGGACGGTGCCGGCCGGCCGGGTGCCCATCCTGACCCGCCTGCGCAACCCGGGCGCGCTGGACCGGCTCTGGGAGTTCGTGCGCGGCGAGGCGGGCGAGGGACGGCGGACCTTCGTCGTCGTGCCCCACATCGACGAGATGGAGGACGACGAGGAGAACGTCGCCGGAGCGGTAGCCGAGCAGGCCCGCTTGGAAGCGCTCCTGGCGCCCCTGCGCGTCGGGCTCGTCCACGGCCGCCTGAAGCCCGTGGCGCGGGACCAGGAGATGACCCGGTTCCGCGACGGTGGCCTGGACGTCCTCGTCGGCACCACGGTCGTGGAGGTCGGCGTCGACGTGCCCGAGGCCTCGGTCATGGTCATCGAGGGCGCCGATCGGTTCGGGCTGGCCCAGCTGCACCAGCTGCGCGGGCGTGTCGGCCGCGGCACGGCGCAGGCGCACTGCGTGCTGGTGGACGACGCCGTGCCGCTCGACCCGAGGGATGCCGAGAAGCTCGTCGCCTCCCGGGAGGACGGTGTCACCCCTGCGCTCCAGCGGCTCCTCGCAGTCGCCCGCACCAGCGACGGGTTCGAGCTCGCCGAGGTCGATTTCGCGCTCCGGCGCGAGGGCGACGTCCTGGGCCTGGCGCAGAGCGGCCTGCCGCGCCTGCGGGTCGCCACCCTGGCCCGCGCCGACCATCGCGCCCTGGCCGTCGCGGCTCGACGCCACGCGGAGGCGCTGCTGGACCACGACGGCGGGTTCCGGCAGGCGGGCGCCCCGCTGGCGGCGGAGCTCACCGGCGGCTGGCTGGCCCGCGTCTTCGCCGGCGAACCGGCGTCCGGAGCATAGGGGCGGTGGCGGGCGCGGGCCGCGTCGTGGCGGGGACGGCCGGCGGGATCCAGCTCGCGGCGGCGGGCCCGGGGACGCGGCCCCTCGCGGATCGCATGAAGCAGGCCCTCTTCGGCTCGCTGGAGCCGCTCCTCGCCGGGGCCGCGGTCCTCGACCTGTGCGCGGGCACCGGGGCCGGGGCAATCGAGGCGCTCTCGCGGGGGGCGGCCAGCGCGGTCCTGGTCGAGCGCGACCACGGGGCCCTCCGGGTCATCGACGAGAACCTTCGGCGGACCGGCCTCGCCGGGCTGGCCCGGGTGGTCCGCCGCGATGCGGTGGCGGCGGTCCGGGACCTCGCCGCGGCGGGCGCGGCGTTCGACGTCGCCCTGGTGGATCCGCCCTACGCCGAGACGTCGCTGCGCGACGCGATCCTGGCCGGCCTGGGCGCCCCCGACGGACCGCTCCGCGGCGGGGCCGTGGTCCTCGCGACGTCCCACTGGCGCGAGCCCCCGCCGGCGGACGTCGGGCTGCTACGATCCACGCGGGTCCGCCGCTTCGGCGAGACCGCGGTCACCATCTACCGCCGCGAGGCCGGCGGAGCCGCGGTCGCGGACTGATCGGAGGCCGGATGCGCACCGCGGTCTACCCCGGATCGTTCGACCCGATCACCCTGGGGCACCTCGACGTGCTGCGGCGCGCGGCGGGCGTCTTCGACCGCGTCGTCGTCGCGGTGCTGGTCAACCCGCGCAAGGCCGCCGCCGCCGAGGCCGAGGGGCGTGCGGCGGCGATCCGGGAGGCGATCGCCGAGACACTGCCGGACCTCGCCGGCGGGATCGACGTCACGACGTTCGACGGGCTGACCGTCGATGCCTGTCGCGCCGTCGGCGCCCGGCACGTCGTGCGCGGGCTGCGGGCGGTCTCGGACTTCGAGGCCGAGCTCCAGATGGCCCACATGAACCACCGCCTGGCCCCCGAGATCGACACGGTCTTCTTCATGACCGCGCTCGAGTACGGCTACCTGTCGTCGAGCCTGGTCAAGGAGATCGCACGGTTCGGAGGCGACGTGTCGACCATGGTGCCGCCCGGTGTCGCCGCTCGCCTGCGGGCGTCCGGCGCGGAGGGCGGGCGTCTATAATCCGGCCACCACGATCCGACGGCCAGCGTCCGGCGCCGAGGAGGGCCATCTCATCGACATCATGTTCTTCGTCGAGCGCCTCGAGGGGATGCTCGCGAACGGGAAGAAGCTGCCCCTGACGTCCAACGTCATCGTTGACCAGGCGGCTGCGCTCGAGCTCATCGACGAGCTCCGCCATGCCGTCCCGGAGGAAGTCCAGGCGGCCCGCCGGATCAATGCCGAGGGCGAGCGGATCCTCGAACGGGCCGGCCAGGAGGCCGAGCGCATCGTCGCCCGCGCCAACGATCAGGCCGCCTACCTCATCGACGAGCAGGGCCTCACGGAGGCCGCGGAGGCCGAGGGGCGCCGGATCATCGCCGACGCCGACGCCGACGCCGAGAGCACGCGGCGCGGCGCGGACGAGTACGCCGCCGACGTCCTGCTCCGGCTGGAGGCCGAGGTGTCGCGGGTCCTCGGCCAGATCGAGCGCGGGATCGACAGCCTGCACCTCCGCGCAGCGCCCGAAGCGCCGGCCGGCGAAGCCGACGAGGAGCCCGCCGAGCCAGTCGCGGGATGACGACGTCCCCCGAGGACGCCCTCGTCGTCAACGTCGCCGGCCTGCTCGGCGAGCCGCCCGGCTCGTCCCGCGACGTCGCGGTCGACGGCGTCGCCCTGGATCTCGGCGAGGACCTGCGCCAGGTCGCCCCGCTCGGGCTCCGGGCGCGCATCGGCCGGACGAACCGCGGCGTCGTCGTGGCCGGGCGAGCGGTGACCAGCCTGGCCGACACCTGCAGCCGCTGCCTGGTCGCCCTCGTGATCCCGCTGGACGCTCCGATCGAGGAGGAGGTCCTGCCGAGCATCGACCTCCAGTCGGGCGCCCCCGTGGACGCCAGCGAGGAGCCCGAGGCGTTCCGCCTGTCGGACCACCACGAGCTCGACCTCGAACCCCTCGCCCGCGAGGCGATCCTCCTGGCCGCGCCGATCGCGCCGGTCTGTCGCCCGGACTGCCGGGGCCTGTGCCCCGAGTGCGGGGTCGACCTCAACACCGGGCCGCACGCCCACGACGAGACGCCGGTCGACCCGCGCCTCGAGAAGCTGCGCGAGTTCCGGGCCGACGGGTAGCCCCGAAACCGGCTACACTCCGCCTTCGGCCACCCGGCGCCGGCGCGCCGCTGTGCCCCACGCACGACGAACCGGCGGCCGCGCGCGCCCGCGCCCGGCCGCCCAGCAAGGACAGGAGCAGCAACCCCGATGGGTCTCCCGAAGCGGAAGGTCTCGCACGCCCGGCAGGGCGACCGGCGGTCGCACCACGCGCTGGGCCTGCCGAGCCTCGTGGAGTGCAGTCACTGCCACGAGATGAAGCGCTCGCACCACGTGTGCCCGAGCTGCGGCTACTACGACGGCCGGCAGGCCGTCACGCTCAAGAAGAAGGGCGGCGAGGCGGCCTCCTGACCGCAGCGCGCCCCCGAGCCGCCAGCACCCGCACCCGATGGACCTCGCAACCGTCCGGGGCATCGAGCACGGCCGGAAGGTTCGTCTCGCCGTGGATGCGATGGGTGGCGATTACGCCCCGCACGAGGTCGTCGTCGGCGCCCTCCTGTACGCCACGGAGAACCCCGGCGACGACGTGATCCTCGTGGGGATCCCGGCGCGGATCCGGGACGTCGCCGGGGCCGCGATGCCACCGAACGTGACGATCGAGGCAGCCGCCCAGGTGATCGGGATGCACGAGCATCCGGCGCTCGCCCTGCGGGAGAAGAAGAACGCCTCGATCCTCGTTGCCTGCGAGCTGGTGAAGCGGGGGCGGGCGGACGCGGTGATCACGGCGGGCCACACCGGGGCCGGGATGGCCGCCGCCGTCCTGCGGCTGGGCCGCGTGCCCGGGGTGGACCGCCCGGCCCTCGCGATCCAGATGGTGACCGAGACCGGTCCGCTGGTGCTCCTCGACATCGGCGCCAACCCCGACTCCTCGCCCGAGAACCTGGTCCAGTACGCCCACATGGGCGCGCTCTTCGCCGAGCGGGCCCTGGGGGTGGCGAACCCACGGATAGCGCTCCTCTCGATCGGCGAGGAGAAGGGCAAGGGCGACGCGCGGATCCAGCGCGCCACGGAGCTGCTCGACGAGACCGGCCTCAACTTCACCGGCAACGTCGAGGGCAGGGACCTCGTCCACCATCCCGCCGACGTCGTCGTCTGCGACGCGGTGCTGGGCAACGTCACGATCAAGTTCTTCGAAGGCCTGGCGACCTTCATCTTCGACCGCTGGACGGAGGAGTTCCGGGGCAGCCTCCGTGGGAAGGTCGCCTACCTCCTCATGCGCCCGGGCATCGGGCGCATCCGCCGCACCTTCGACTACGAGGTGCTGGGGGGATCGCCGCTCCTCGGCGTCCGCGGCACGGTCATCATCACCCACGGCCGGGCGAAGCGGCGCATGGTCAAGCATGCGCTGGGGGTCGGCGCGGCCGCCGCCCGGGTGCGCCTGCCGGAGCTCATCGGCGAGACGTTCCGGCCAGGGGTGCCCGCCGCGGACGGTGCCGGGCCGTCCGGGCCGGCTGCCCCGGCCGGGGACACGTCGTCTCCGGCGCCGAGCGCCACCACACCCGCCTCGGAGACGCCCGCGTGACACGCCCGAACCTCGCCGTCAGCCGCCCGGTGATGCGCGACCTCGTGCGCCTCGCCGCCGTGGAGGTCCCGGGGGTGCTCCGCGTGGGCTGGGCCGGCGGCCCGCTGCGGCGGCTGCTGGCCGGGAGCCCGGTCGTGGTGCGCGTGCGGCGGGGCGTCGTCGAGGCGCGCGTCGTGGTGATCGCCCGCCCGGGGCAGCCGCTCGCGGCGCTGTCGGAGGACGTCCGGATTGCCGTCGCCGCGGCCATCGAGCGCCTGCTGGGCCTGGAGCTCGGCGAGGTGACCGTCCGGATCGACGGCGTCGGCGGCTGACCACGTGAGCGGACGAGCGGGACGCGGGGGCAGCGACCTCGTTCGCAGCCGGCGCGCCGCGCGCCGCCTGGTCCTCGCGTCGCTGTTCGAGGCGGAGTTCGGCCAGCGCACGGCGATGGCGGTTCTCGAGCGGCACGTGGCCGAGACGGAGGGGGATCCGGAGACGGCGCGCTACAGTCGCTTCCTCGTCGAGGCGACGGTGGACCACCGGGCTGCGATCGACGCCCGGATCGAGGCGGCGGCGCCCCAATACCCCGTCGTCACGCTGGCGCGGATGGACCGCGTTCTCCTCCGTGCGGGCATCAGCGAGGTGCTACACTCGCCCGCGACGCCGGCCCGGGTGGCGATCGCCGAGTGGGTCGAGCTCGCGCGAGTCTATGGAGGAGACCCGGCAAGACGCCTCGTGAACGGAGTCCTCGGCCGCGTGGCCCGGGATGCCGGGAGCGGGACGTCCGAGCCTCACCCGGCCCCGCGCAGCACCTCAGTCCCCGACGCGCAGGAATGACACCCAGGGAGGAAGGAGCCAGTGGCGACCACCTACGAGCGGCTGAAGAAGATCGTCGTCGAGCAGCTCGGCGTCGATGAGGCCGAAGTCAACCCCGAAGCCTCGTTCGTTGACGATCTCAACGCCGACTCGCTCGATCTCGTGGAGCTCATCATGAGCCTCGAGGAAGAGTTCGGGATGGAGATCTCGGACGAAGAGGCCGAGAAGATCCGCACCGTGCAGGACGCCGCCGACTACATCGACGAGCACGCGAGCTGACGACGCCCCGGTCACTGCCGGGGGAGGCGGCCCGCCCGCCGCGACCTGGCTTCGAGCTGGCCGAGCGGCTCGGGGTCACCTTCCGCGACCCGTCGCTCCTGGCACGCGCCCTCGTCCACGGCTCGTGGCTCCACGAGCACCCGGACGCCGCCAGCGGCCACAACGAGCGCCTGGAGTTCCTCGGTGACGCGGTCGTCAGCCTGGTGATCTCGGAGGCGCTGCACGCACGGCGCCCGGACGACGACGAGGGCGTCCTCTCGGCGCGCCGGGCGGGGATCGTGAGCACCCACGGGCTGGCCCGGCTGGCCCGCCGGATCGACCTCGGCGACTACCTGCTGCTCGGCGAGGGAGAGGACCAGCGCGGTGGCCGCGGCCGCCCGATCCTCCTCGCGTCGGCCCTGGAGGCCGTCGCCGCGGCGATCTTCCTCGACCGCGGATGGGACGCCGCGCGCACCTGGCTCTCCGACCTCGCGGGCCCCGAGCTTGCCGCCGACGCCGCCCCCGGGATGCTCAAGAGCCCCAAGAGCCGCCTCCAGGAGCTGACCCAGCGCCGGTCGGGCGAACGCCCCGAATACCACATCGCGGAGGTCACCGGGCCTGATCACCAGCGGCGCTTTGCGGTCGAGGTCTCGATCGCGGGGCGCCGGGTGGGAACGGGGGTCGGCGGCTCGCGGCGGAGTGCCGAGACCGCCGCCGCCGCCGCCGCGCTCGAGACGCTGGCCGCGGAGCGGGCCGCCGCGAGCCACCTGCCGGCTCCCGGCCGGGACGCCCCCGCGGCCGGGCCGATGGCGTCGCGCCGGGCACCGGATCCCGCCGGGTGAGCAACCCCGGGCGCCTGCAGGCGCTCCGCCTCCAGGGCTTCAAGTCGTTCGCCGAACGGACCGTGGTCGAGTTCGTGCCCGGCATCAACGCCGTCATCGGGCCCAACGGATCCGGCAAGAGCAACCTGGCCGACGCCCTGCGCTGGGCGCTCGGCGAGCAGGGCCGCGCCCTGCGCTCGCGTCGCGCGGAGGACGTCGTCTTCGCCGGCTCGGAGCGCCGATCGGCGCTCGGCATGGCCGACGTGGCCCTGGTCCTGGACAACGCCGACGGCCTGGTGCCCGTGGACTACGCGGTCCTCGAGGTGGGCCGGCGGCTCTTCCGGTCGGGCGAGAACGAGTACCTCGTCAACCGCCAGCGCGTGCGATTGCGGGATCTCGTCGAGCTGCTCGACGCCGCCCACCTCGCCGACAACGCCTTCCTGTTCATCGGCCAGGGCATGGTCGACCAGGCCCTCGCCCTGCGGCCCGAGGAGCGCCGGCCGCTCTTCGAGGAGGTCGCGGGAGTCCGGCGCCACGAACGACGTCGTCGCCGCTCGGAGGAGCAGCTCGAGGAGGCGACCGGCAACCTCGCCCGCGTCGAGGACATCCTCGCCGAGCTGCGCCCGCAGGTTCGCCGGCTCGCCGCGCAGGCCGAGCAGCAGGCCTCCCGCTCGCGGGCCGGCGACGAGCTGGCGACGTCCCTGGTGGCCGTGTTCGGCGCCCGGTGGCACGAGGCAGCCCGAGCCGCCGGACACGCCGAGGCCACGCTGGGCGCCGCCCGGCGGGCGGCCGCGACCGCGCTCGAGACCCTGCAGGCTGCGGAGAACCGGGCCGCCTCCGCGTCGGCCGATCTCTCGGCCCACGTGGCCGTCGAGGAGGAGCGGCGGGAGGCCCACGAGGTCGCGCGCGCCGCCCGCGCGACGCTCGACCTGGAAGCTGCCACGGCCTCGGCAGAGGCCGCGGCCATCGTGCGCGACCGCGAGCGCCTCGCCGGCGAGCGCGCGGCGGCCGAGGCCGAGCTGGAGGAGCGGCGGCGTGAACTCGCCCTGCCGGTCCCCGCCCAGGACACGGCCCTCGACGGGGACGTGGCCGAGGTGGACCGGGCGCTCGCCGAGGCGCGCGCGGAGGCGGGCGCGCTGCGAGCTGCGTCGGCACGCCGTTCCGAGGCGGAGGCGGCGCTCCGCCGGGCCGCGGCCGCGCGCGCCGACGAGATCAACGCGCTGCGCCGCCGGCTGGCCGGTGCGGCCGAGGCGCTGGCGGAGGCGGACGCGGCGTCGGAGCTGGCGCGCGTGCGCGCCGCGTCCGCGGCCGCGGCGCTGGAGGCGGCCTCCGCAGGCCTGCTCGAGGCACGGCGGGCGGAGGACGGCGCCCGCGAGGCACGCGAGGCGTCGCGCCTCGGGCTCGCCGAGGCGGAGGCGGTCCGCCAAGCCGCCGCCGAGGCCGCGGGCGCGGCGCGGTCACGCCTGGCGACCCTGCTGGGCCGCGTGCAGGCACTCCGGGCGCGGGTGGCCGCCGACGAAGGGCGCGGGATCGCCCCGTCCGCGCGGCGTGCCGGCGGCCGGGCGCTCGTGACGGACCTCGAGATCGATCCGGCCCTGCGCACGCTCGTCGCGGCCGCGCTGGGGGAGCTTGGACGGAGCTTCGTCGTCCCCCGGGACGCCTTGCAGCAGCTCGCGGGCGAGCGCGGCGTCGTCGTGCTCGGCGACGCGGACGGCGTCGGCGCCAGGCCGCCCGGCGGGGCCGAGGTGGACGTCGCGCGCGGTGGCGCCGCACGGCACGGGGGCGGGCTCCTTGCCGACGCTGTGCGCGCCGACCCGGGGGGGTCGGCGCGGCGCCTCCTGGCGCGCTGGGCCTGGGCTCCCTCGCTCGCCGACGCGGTGGACCTGGCGGCTGCGCTGCCGCACGGCTGGCGCGTCGTGGCGCGCGACGCGGGTCTCGTCGCCGCCGACGGCGTCGTGACCCTCGGGACCGTGGACGCACCGCTGGAGCGGCGAACGGACCTGCAGGCGGCGGAAACCCAACTGGCCGCCGCGGAGGCCGACGTGGCCGCCCTGGACGGGCGATGCCATGCCGCGGAAGCGCGCGCCGCGGCAGCCCGGGCCACCGCGGAGGACGGGCGCCGGGCGGAGGGCGAGGCCACCGGCAGCCGCCGGAGCGCGGAGGAGCTTGAGCGCCAGGCCGGGCGAGCCGCCGAGCAGGCCGCTCGCGAGGCGGCCTGGGCCGAGACACGCCTGGCCGCGCTCGGATCCGAGCGCGGGGCGCTCGAGGCGCGCCTGGCCGCCCCGGAGGCCGAGGCGCCGCCCGCCTTCGTGCCCGCGGACGAGGACGCCGGCGGGGTCGCCGGGGCCCTGGCCGCCTGGGAGGCGCGGGCCGCGGAGCTGGCAGGGCGACGAGAAGCCCTCGCCGCCGCGCGGGCGGTCCGCGACGCCGAGCGCCGGGCGGCCGAGGCGCGCCGCGCCCGGGCGGAGGGCGCGGCGCAGATCGCCGAGGAGCGGATCCGCCGCGCCGAGACGGAGGCGTCCGAGCTGGCGCGCCGCGCCGCGGCGCTTGACACTGCCCGGGCGACCCGCGACGCCGCGCGGGCGGAAGCCGCGGCCCGCGAGGCGGCGGCCCGGGCAGACCTGGACGCGGTGCGCGCCGCCGACCTCGCCGGGCGCGACCGGCTGCGCGCGGCCGAGGTCGATGTCGCCGGGGCCCGCGAGGCGTTGCGGCGCGCGGAGGAGGTCCACCGGGGCGCCGAGGTGCGCGAGCTGGAGGTGCGGCTGGCCCTCGACGCCGTGCGTGAGCAGGCGCTCGTCGAGTTCGCGGGGCTGGGCGCCGTTGGGCTGCGCGCGCTCGACCCGGCCGTCGACGCCGACGCGGTCGAGGACGAGGGGGCCGCGCTGGCGGGTGCCCTGGCCGCCGCCGGGGCGGCGTGGACGGTCACGGCGCCGCCGGGCGAGCCGGTCCCGCCGGGACGTCTGTCCGCCATGCGCCGCCGGTTCCACGAGCTCGGCGCAGCGAACCCGTACGCCGCCGACGAGCACGCGGAGCTCCGGGCGCGGGTCGACGGCCTCGAGGCCCAGCGCACCGACCTCGTCGGAGCGATCGAGAAGACCCGGGCGCTCATCAGCGAGCTCGACGGGCTCATCACGCGCCAGTTCCGGGCGACCTTCGCCGCCCTCGAGACGGCCTTCGATCGCCGGTTCCAGCAGCTGTTCGGCGGCGGGTTCGCGCGCCTCAGCCTGACCGACCCCTCCGACCTGGCTCAGACGGGCGTGGAGATCGTCGCCCGGCCGCCCGGCAAGAAGGCCCAGGCGCTGGCGATGCTGTCCGGCGGCGAGCGCGCCCTCACGGCGGTGGCCCTCCTGTTCGCCATGCTCGAGGTGCGCCCGGTCCCGTTCTGCGTGCTCGACGAGGTGGACGCGGCGCTCGACGAAGCCAACGTCGGCCGGTTCGTCGACGCGCTGCGCGGGCTGGCCGAAACGACGCAGTTCGTCGTCATCACCCACAATCGGGGCACCATCGAGGCTGCCGACGCCCTGTACGGCGTGACGGTCGGCGAGGATGCGGTGAGCCGTGTCGTCAGCCTGCGCCTCGAGGAGGCACGCTCGATCGCCGCGCGGGTCCGCGGGACCCGCGCGGGCGGACCGGCCGAGCCGCTTCCGGCCGGCTGACGTGGACCGGCAGGGCGCGACGAGCCACTCCCGGGCGCACACGGAGGACGCATGTTCTGGCGACGAAAGCCGAAGGAGGAGAGCGACGCGGTCGTCGGCGCCGCGTCGCGCGACGAGGCGCCCGTCGACGAGGCGCCCGTCTCCGATGCCGAGATCGAGGCCCAGCTGGAGGCCGAGCTCGACGCGGCCGAGAGCGCCACGATCGAGGCGGCAGCCGAAGGGACCACCGGTGAGCCGGACCTGCTGGGCGCCTCCCGCCCGTGGGACGCGGACGCCGCCGACGGCGCGGAGCCCGCGCCGGAGCCGATCGTGGACGGCGATCTCTCCGCCGGCGTGGCCCGGAGCCGGGGCGGCTTCGTGGCCCGCCTGCGCGGGATCCTCGGGCTCGGCGACCCCGACGCCGCCACCTGGGAGGAGGTGGAGGAGACGCTCATCGCCGGCGATGTCGGCGCGGCGCTGGCGATCGAGGTGGTGGAGCGCGCCCGGGCGCGCCGGCACCCCGACGGGCCGGAGGCCGCGGTCCGCGAGGAGCTGGCCGGCCTCCTGGCGCCGCGCGCCGCGGGCTGGGCCTTCGAGCCGTCGGCGCCGGGCGGCCCGGCGGTCGTCCTGGTCGTGGGGGTCAACGGGACTGGGAAGACCACGACGATCGGCAAGATCGCGGCGCGGGAGCGGGCAGCGGGGCGCAGCGTGCTCCTCGCCGCCGGCGACACGTTCCGGGCCGCGGCGATCGACCAGCTGCGTCTCTGGGGCGAGCGCGCAGCGGCGCCGGTCGTGGCACACGCCCCGGGCGCCGACCCGGCCGCCGTCATCTACGACGCCCTCGACGCGGCCATCGCCCGCGGGGTCGACGTCCTGATCGCGGACACCGCCGGGCGGCTCCACACGAAGTCGAACCTGATGGACGAGCTGGCGAAGATGCGCCGGGTCATCGACCGCCGCCTGCCGGGCGCGCAGCCGGAGGTGCTCTTCGTCCTCGACGCCACGACCGGCCAGAACGGCCTGGCCCAGGCCAGGGCCTTCCACGACGCCACCGGGCTGACGGGGATCGTCCTCACGAAGCTCGATTCGACGGCAAAGGGCGGGATCGTCTTCGCGATCGAGCACGCCCTCGGCGTGCCCGTGCGCTTCGTCGGGGTGGGGGAGAAGGTCGGCGACCTGCTCGTCTTCGATCCCGACGCCTTCGTGGCGGCGCTCTTCGCCTGACGGCGGCCGGGAGGTGCGGCGTCGCACCGGCCGATCGCCGCGGTGGACGGGACGGTCGTCGGGGGGCGGCCGGGCGGCGATGCGGTAGACTCGGCTTGCCTCGGTGTCGCCAGAACCCGCGCACCACCTGTGACGCGCAGCCGCGCTCGCAGGACCCGGTCCATTGGAGCCCTTGCCCCGGATGTTCGACGCCCTCTCGGATCGCCTCCGCCAGACGCTCGGCGCCCTGACCGGTCGCGGCCGTGTCAGCGAGGCCGACGTCGACGCCGCGATGCGCGAAGTCCGCCTGGCGCTCCTCGAGGCCGACGTCAACTTCAAGGTCGTGAAGGAGTTCACGGCCCGCGTCCGCGAGCGCGCCGTGGGGGCCGAGGTGCTGGAGTCGCTGAACGCGGGCCAGCAGGTCGTCAAGATCGTCAACGAGGAGCTCACCGCGCTCCTCTCGGCAGGCGACCGGACCTTCCACCTGGCCGGGAACCCCGCCGTGATCGCCCTCGTCGGCCTGCAGGGCTCGGGCAAGACCACCTCCGCGGCCAAGCTCGCGCGCCACGTCGTGAAGCTCGGCCGCCGGCCCCTGCTCGTCGCCGCCGACCCGTACCGGCCGGCTGCGGTCGACCAGCTCAGGACGCTCGGCGCGAGCCTCAACATCCCGGTCTTCTCCGCGCCGGCCGGGACGCCGGTCCCGGAGATCGGGCGCCTCGGCATCCAGGCGGCCGGCCGCGAGGTCCGCGACACGCTGATCCTCGACACCGCCGGTCGGCTCTCGGTCGACGAGGTCCTGATGGCGGAGATCACGGAGCTGACCCGCGTGGTGCGGCCGGTGGAGACGCTCCTCGTGGTCGACGCGATGGTCGGCCAGGAGGCGGTGGGGGTCGCGCAGGCCTTTGCCGCCGCAGTCCCGCTCACCGGCCTGGTCCTCACGAAGATCGACGGCGACGCCCGGGGCGGCGCGGCGCTCTCGATCAGCGCGGTCACCGGCCTCCCCGTCAAGTTCCTCGGGACCGGCGAGAAGACCGACGCCCTGGAGCCCTTCTATCCCGATCGCCTCGCCGGCCGCATCCTGGGCATGGGCGACGTCCTGACGCTCATCGAGCGCGCCCAGGACGCCTTCGACCAGAAGGAGGCCGAGAAGACCGCGGCCAAGCTCCAGGCGGGGAGCTTCAGCCTCGAGGACATGCTCGAGCAGCTCCAGCAGGTCAAGAAGATGGGCCCGCTCGACCAGCTGGTCGGGATGATCCCGGGTCTCTCGGGGATGGCCAAGGAGGCGGAGGCGTCCGTCAACCGGGGCGACCTGTCGCGCACGGAGGCGATCATCCGGTCGATGACGCCCGGCGAGCGGCGCGACCCGGACGTCCTGAACGCGAGCCGCCGGCGCCGCATCGCCACCGGGTCCGGCACCTCGATCGCCGAGGTCAACCGGCTCGTGAAGCAGTTCAACGACATGCAGAAGCTCATGAAGCAGCTCCGCGGGGGTCGTCGGATCCCCGGGATGTTCGGCCGCTGAGGCCGGGAGGAATCGACATGGCCGAGATCGAGCCGATCTCCGGGTCCGCCGGATCGCCCGGCGAACCTCCGACGGGGGATACCGAGCCCGTCGCAACGATGCCGGTGGGGGGTGACGCGTCCGCCACTCCCGCGGGTGTTGCCGAGCGCCCGAAGGGCCTCGTCCGGTGGGGCGTGGCGCTGCTGACCGTCGCCGTGATGGTCGGCGTCGTCTCCGTCGCCGCAGTCATGCTGGCCGCCGGCGCGACCTCGTCGACCGTGCAGGGCTGGCTCCCGGCGACGACCGTTGCCTACCTCGAGGTCCGGGCCGACCTGCCCGGCGACCAGCGCGCCAAGGTCGGCGACATCGTCGCCAAGTTCCCCGGCTTCGCCGACCAGGCATCGCTCGACGCGAAGATCGACGAGGCCCTGGATCGCCTGCTCGACAGCTCCGGCGTCAGCTGGACCGGCGACGTGAAGCCGTGGCTCGGCGGCGAGGTCGGCCTCGCCGTCACGTCGGCCGCCTTCGACCTCGCCGCGATGCCCGACCTCGGCTCGGGAGGTCTCGACGGGCCGGACCTCGGCGCGGCTCCCGACGACGGGGCGGTCGCCCTCGTCGCGGTGAAGGATGCCGCGGCTGCGCGGGCCTGGATCTCCAAGCAGCTCGGCGGCACGCAGACGACCGCGACCTACGCCGGCGGCGAGATCACGCTCGTCTCCGGTCTCCTCAAGAACGACCTCGCGTTCGCCGTCCGCGGCAGCGTCCTGGTCCTGGGACCGGAGAAGGCCGTCAAGGCCGCGCTCGACACGAACGGCTCCAGCCCGGTCGCCACGTCCGAAATCCTTCACCGCGGCCCGCAAGAGCGCGCCGACCGCCTATCTCGGCTTCGGCTACGTCGACGTCAAGGCGTTCATGGACGCGTCGCTGGCGGCTGCCGGCGACCAGGCCGACCTGCCGAAGGCATGCCTCGACAAGGTCGTCGGGATGGTTCCCGCGTGGGCCGCCGGCTCCGCGCGGGCAGCGGACGGCGCGCTCGTCTTCGAGGCGACGACGCCCGCGGTCGGGGACGGCACGTCCCCCGCGAAGGCCGGCGCCAGCGCCATCGCGTCGCGCCTCCCGTCGACGACGATCGTCGCCATCGAGGTTCGCGACCTCGGGCCGAGCGTCGTTGCCGGCTTCGAGACCCTCAAGGACACCCTGGCCTGCGACCCGGCGACCGCCAAGACGGTCGACGAGCTCGAGCAGGCGCTGGCCGCCGTCGGTGGCGTCGAGGCCCTCGTCGGTTGGGCCGGCGACACGGCGATCGCGGTCGAGCTCAAGGGCGGGACGCCCGGAGGCGGCCTTGCCGCCATCGTCACCGACGAAGCGGCCGCCGGGAGGACGCTCGACCAGGTCCAGGCCCTGCTCGCACTCGGTGGACAGGGTGCCGGTGTCACCGTTCGCCAGGAGCCCTACGGCAAGGGCGACCTCCTCGTCGTCACCGTCCCCGCGGAGGCCGTCGGGGCCGAGGTTCCCGAGATCGCCGTCACCGTCCAGGACGGGGTCTTCGCCCTCGGCACGCTCCAGTTCGTCAAGGACGTCCTCGACACGACGGCCGGCTCGTCTCTGGCGCAGCTGGACGCGTACAAGCGAGCGATCTCGCTCGCGGGCGGCGACGGCGTGAGCGACGTCTTCGTCGACATCGCCGGGCTCCGCGCGGCGGCCGAGTCGATGATGCCGGCCGACGAGAAGGCCCGCTACGAGACCGAGGTCAAGCCGTTCCTCGAGCCGTTCGAGGCGTTCGCCTCGGTCGTCGAGGCGCCCGGCGCGACGACGACGTCCCGCGCCGTCATCACGTTCACGAAGTAGAAGCACCGCGAGCCGGCCCCAGTCATCCGGCATCCCGAACACAGGAGGTTCCCGCACCCAGATGGCAGTCCGCATCCGCCTCACCCGCGTCGGCGCAACGAAGCAGCCGGCGTACCGCATCGTCGTGGCCGACAGCCGGTCGCCCCGCGACGGCCGCGCCATCGAGATCCTCGGGCATTACAACCCGCGGACCGAGCCCGTCGAGTTCGCCGTCGACGTCGACAAGACGAAGGCCTGGCTCGAGAAGGGCGCCCTGCCGTCGGAGACCGTCGCGCGGCTCCTGCGGAATGCCGGCGTTCTGCCGGCCGTCAAGTAGGAAGGGGTCTGCCATGGCCGCCCCCCAGCTCGTTGAATACGTCGCCAAGTCGCTCGTCGATCACCCGGAGCAGGTCGAGGTCACCGTCAGCCACGAGGCCGGCGCGACCCTGATCGAGCTTCGCGTCGCCGACGACGACATGGGCAAGGTGATCGGCCGGAACGGCAGCGTCGCCAAGGCGCTCCGGACGCTCCTCAAGGTCGTCTCCGCCCGCGACGGCGAGCAGTTCCAGCTGGAGATCGTCTGATCGAGCCCGAGGACGCCCCGGACGGCCGGCTCGTCGTCGCGCTCGTCCGGGGGCTCCACGGCATCCACGGCGCGATGCGGGTCGAGGTCCTGACCGACCGGCCCGAGGAGCGCTTCGTCGTGGGCGGCCGGCTCTTCCCGGAGGGGACGGCCGACGCGCTCACGATCGTGGAGGCGCGTCCAGCCAACCCCGGCTGGATCCTCCGCTTCCTGGAGGTGCCGACGCGCGAGACGGCCGAGCCATATCGCCTGGCCTACCTGGAGGTCGAGGCGGGCCCGGCCGACGCCCTGCCGCGTGGCGCGTACTTCTGGCACGAGATGATCGGCGTTGCCGTGCGCGACCTCGACGGCGGGGAGCTCGGCACGGTGGGCGACGTCTACCGCGCCGGCGGGGCCGACATCCTCGAGGTCGTGGGCGGGCCGCGCGGCGACTTTGACCTGCCCGTCGTCCGCCCCTTCGTCCGCATACTGGCGCCGCGGCGCGACGAGATCGTGGCCGATCCCGAGGCGCTGGACCTGCCGGCCCCGGACGCGATCAGACCGCCCCGCCCATCCCGGCCTCCTCGTCCCCGCCGAGCGACGCGCCGCCGCCCCGCCGTGCCGATGGCGCCGCGCCCAGGCACCGACGCCGCCGCGGAGCCGCCGGGCGCCGACGCCACGCCGTCCGGTTCCGCCCCGGCTCCCGAGCCCTGAGCCGTGGCGCTCGAGATCGACCTCGTCACGCTCTTCCCGGAGATGGTGGCCGGACCGCTCGCCGTGAGCATCCCGGGCCGCATCCAGGAGCAGGGCCTCGCGACGGTCCGGGTCCACGACCTGCGGACCTGGGGCCTGGGCCGCCACCGCAGCGTCGACGACGCGCCATACGGCGGCGGGGCGGGGATGATCCTCCGTCCGGAGCCGGTCGCCGGCGCGCTGACGGCGCTCCGACGAGCCGACTCGACCGTCATCCTGCTCGACCCGGTGGGCGAGCCGTTTCGCCAGGCCCGTGCCGAGGACCTGGCCGCCCGGACCCACCTCGTGCTGCTGTGCCCCCGCTACGAGGGCGTGGACGAGCGGGTGCGCGCCTTCGTGGACCTCGAGCTGTCGGTCGGCGACTACGTCCTGACGGGCGGCGAGCTGGCGGCGCTCGTGGTGGTCGACGCTGTGCTGCGCCTCCTGCCAGGCGCCATCGAGCCGGCCTCCCTCGACGACGAGTCGTTCGCCCACGGCCTGCTCGAGTACCCGCAGTACACCCGGCCGGCGGTCTTCGAGGGGCGCGGCGTACCGGAGATCCTCGTATCCGGCGACCACGAGGCCGTCCGCCGCTGGCGGCTCCGGGAGTCGATCCGGCGGACGCTGGCACGCCGCCCCGAGCTGCTCGACCGGCGTCCGTGGACGGCCGAGGAGGAGCGTCTCCTCGCCGGCGTGCGGGCGGAGGCCGACCCCACGCCGGCGGAGGCCGACCCCACGCCGGCGCAGGCTGCGGCCCCGGACCCACGGGGCTGACGCCGGCCTCGGGCCGGAGCCGGTGTCGCCGGCGATCGCAGGCGGTGCCGGGCCGGCGGAGTTGGCGGTGCGCGACCGCCCCGGCTGACGCTCGTGTTGTTGCTCGGCGAACCTGGCAGCGCCAGCTGCTCGTTGACCTCGTCAGCCTCCACCGACGAAGGAGACGATCACGCTGACGGGCAGGGGGGCCGATCGAGCCCAGCCCACCTGCCCGGCACCCGCGCCGCCCCCCTGGACGTGCTCATCCCGCTCCCGCCGCGCGTCGCCGATCCCCGATTCAGCGGACTATGTGTTCAGCGACGCGGTCGGTGAGCACGGAAGTCACGCCGAAGTGCCGGTTCTGGATGACTTCCACGGAGCGGCCCCCCGATCCTGACCAGACTATCTGTTCGGGCCGCCAGGATCGGCGCGCCGGCCACGATCCTCGTCGCGGGCGGATCCGGTCCCGCCGAGCCGGCCCCGTGGCGCCGCCCGCCCGCGCCGCGGCCGTGCCCTGCACCCCCGGGCGACGCGTGACAGCCACCGGCAGGCTCCGCCAGCGCCGACGGACAGGATCGCGGACCAGATGCCCCGGCCGATCTACCGAGCGGGACCCCCGGGGCTGACGCCGGTGGGCACCGTGCTATACTCCGCCGTCGGTCGCACCCGAGCGACCGTTTCACCACGCCCTCGACGCGGCACGCGGAACCACCCGGCCGCTCCCACAGAACGCAGGGGACTCCCGTGAACGTGCTCGACGAGATCGTCAAGGACCAGCTTCGCAGCGACATCCCGGAGCTCGCGCCGGGCGACACCGTCAAGGTGGCCGCCAAGGTCGTCGAGGGCAACCGGGAGCGCGTCCAGGTCTTCGAGGGAACGATCCTCCGCCTTACCGGCGGCGGGATCACTCGCTCCGTCACCGTCCGGCGCATCGCGTCGGGTGTCGGCGTCGAGCGGACCTTCAAGATCAACAGCCCGCGGATCGAGCGGATCGAGGTCGTGCGCCACGGGGTTGCGCGCCGGGCGAAGCTCTACTTCCTCCGCAAGCGGGTGGGCAAGGCGGCCACGCTCCGCGAGCGTCGCACCAACTAGCGCGCCCGGAAGCGCTCCGCCGCCCTGAGCGGCGCCCCGCCCCCAGTTTGCCCCGGGCACGACGGCTGCGTCCCGCACGGGGCCGTCTCGATTCCCGGTACGCTTCGCGGCGATGGCCCCGACCGTGCCGACCCTCCGCCGTGAGCGCGCCCTCTGGCGAGCCGGCGCGGCCCGCGTGGCCGGCGTGGACGAGGTGGGCGTGGCCCCGGCGTCCGGCCCGGTGGTGGCCGCCGCGGTGATCGTCCGCCCCAACGCCCGCGCGATCGCCGGCGTCCGGGACTCGAAGACGCTCTCGGCGGCTCAGCGCGAGGCGCTGGCCCCGGAGATCCGCCGCCGGGCCGTCGCGGTCGGCGTCGGGGCGGCGTCCGTGGCGGAGATCGACCGCCTCAACATCTACCACGCCACGCACCTCGCGATGCGACGCGCCCTGGCTCGCCTCGGGGGGTACGACCACGTCCTGGTCGACGGCCTGCGCATCGGCGGCTTCGAGGACGAGATCGGTCCCTACGACGCCATCGTCGACGGGGACGCGCTGGTCTACACGATCGCGTGCGCCTCGGTCGTGGCCAAGGTGGTGCGCGATCGCCTCATGGCCCGGCTCGCCGCCCGCCACCCCGGCTACGGCTGGGAGCACAACTCGGGCTACGCGACGGCCGAGCACCGGGCCGCGATGGCCGAGCTGGGGGTGACGGCCTTCCATCGGCGCTCCTTCATCACGACCCGGCGGGCGATGGAAGGCGTGGAACAGCTCGGGCTCGACCTCGTGGCCACGGGCCCCGGCCGCGGGAACGACGCGCGAACGGCGCTCGGCGACGACCTGCTCGCGGCATGGGAGGCGGACGTCGCCGGCGTGAAGGCGGGGGTGATCCCCGGGTAAGCGCCGGGAGGACGGCGCGCGCCAGGATGGGGAGATGGTGACGCCACGGGGACCCGGCGGCACCCGCACGCGGGCCCAGCGCGCGGGCGACGCGGCGGAGGATGCCGTGGCCGCCGCGTTCGAGGCCCGCGGCTGGACGGTTCTCGCGCGGCGCGTCCGCGTCGGGCGCCTCGAGCTGGACCTGGTCGCGGTCGACCCGGGGCCGCCGCCGGCGCTCGTCGTCCTGGAGGTGCGCTGGCGCCGGACCCGCGCCTTCGGGCTTCCGGAGGAGACCGTCGACGGCCGCAAGGTCGCTCGCCTGCGCCGCGCGGCCGCCTTGCTCGTCGCGGACGGCCGGCTGCCGGACGGCACGCCGCTGCCGCGGGGGCCGCTGCGCCTCGACCTTGTCGCCGTGGAGCCTGGTCCCGCGGGACGGCTGCGTCTCCGGCATCACCGCGCCATCGGGGAGAGCGGTGGCGCCGGGACCCTGTGGTAGACTCCGCCGGGCTGTCGGGCCGTTCCGCCAGTCGCCGTCGCCGCCCCTGCGGTGACGATCCCACACGCGGTGCCGCCACCGAACCCGGGCGGTGCCGGGGAGCCGAGCCCGGCGCTCGAGCCACCCGGTCCGGGTCGGGGCCCGCGGAGGTCGCAACCGAACAGGAGGACTACGCGTGCCCACCGTCTCCATGCGGCAGCTGCTCGAGGCCGGCGTCCACTTCGGCCACCAGACGCGCCGCTGGAATCCCAAGATGCGCCCGTTCATCTTCGCGGAGCGCAACGGGATCCACATCATCGACCTCGCCCAGACCGTGCAGCGGCTGGACCTCGCCCTCGACGCCGTGCGCGAGACGACCGCCCGGGGGGAGGCCGTCCTCTTCGTCGGGACCAAGAAGCAGGCCCAGGAGCCGATCGCCGAAGAGGCGGATCGGGCCGGCCAGCCGTACGTCAACCAGCGCTGGCTGGGCGGCATGCTGACGAACTTCGTGACGATCAAGAAGCGGCTCGGCCTGCTCGAGCAGCTCGAGGCGCGCCTCGCCAACGGCGACTTCGACCGGATGCCGAAGAAGGAGGCCGCCCGCTACATGGAGGAGCTGCGCAAGCTCCGCCTGACCCTCGGCGGGATCCGCAAGATGAAGCGCGTCCCCGGTGCCGTGTTCGTCATCGACCCGGCCCGGGAGCGGATCGCCGTGACCGAGGCCCGCAAGCTCGAGATCCCTCTCGTCGGCACCGGCGACACGAACGTCGACCCCGACGAGCTTGACTACATCATCCCGGCCAACGACGACGCGATCCGCGCGATCCGGCTGCTGTGCCGCGTCGTCGCCGACGCCGCGATCGAGGGGAGCCGCGAGCGGGCGTCGCGCAGCGAGCGTGAGCCCGAGCCCGAGCCGGAGCTGGTGAGCCCCTTCGGTCCGGAGGAGATCGCCTCCGCCGACGACCTCGTCGCGCAGCTCGCCGCAGCGGGCGGCGCCTTCACCTTCGAGCCCGACGTGGAGGAGCTCCTCCCGGAGGTCCCGACCACCGAGGCCCCGGCCGCCGAGATCCCGACTGCGGAGCCCCCGGCCGTCGAGGCCCCGGCTCAGTAACCCGAACCCATGGTGGCGCTGGCCACCGCGATGAGCGAACCCCGGCCGCGACCGGGTTGACGACAGGAGACGCATCCCCCCATGGCGAACTTCTCCGCCGCCGACGTCAAGGAGCTCCGTGAGCGCACCGGCGCCGGGATGATGGACTGCAAGCGAGCCCTCGAGGAGGCGGACGGCAACGTCGAGAAGGCCGTTGTCCTCCTTCGCGAGCGCGGGCTCGCCGCGGCTGCGAAGCGGGCCGGTCGCGAGGCCCGCGAGGGCACCGTGGCCAGCTACATCCATCCCGGTGGCCGCGTCGGCGTCCTCATCGAGGTCAACTGCGAGACGGACTTCGTCGCTCGCACCGACCAGTTCCAAAGACTCGTCCGCGACCTGGCGATGCAGGTCGCGGGCCTGGCGCCCGTCTACGTCGACGTCGACCGCATCCCCGAGGCCGAGCTCGAGGCGAAGAAGGCGGCCCTCCTCGCGGACGAGAGCGTCCAGAAGAAGCCGGAGCACCTCCGGCCCCAGATCATCGAGGGCCAGCTCAAGAAGTGGTACGGCGAGGTCTGCCTCCTCGAGCAGCCGTTCCGCGACACGGACCAGACGGTCCGCGACCTGGTCACGGCGGCGGTCGCGACGATCGGCGAAAACATCCGCGTCCGCCGCTTCACCCGGTACGCGCTCGGCGAGGAGCTGTGAGCGAGGGCGGCGCCACGGCCGACCCCACCGGCGCTGCGCCGGCGGCTCGGTACGGGCGCGTCCTGCTCAAGATCTCCGGCGAGGCGCTCCTCGGCGACCGCCCGTACGGGGTCGACCCTGCCTTCTGCACCTTCATCGCGACCCAGGTCGCGGCGGCCCAGCGGGCCGGCGTCCAGGTTGGCCTCGTGGTCGGCGGCGGCAACATCTTCCGCGGGCTCGCCGCGGCGGCGCGCGGCATGGACCGGGCGACCGGCGACTACATGGGGATGCTGGCCACCGTGATGAACGGGCTGGCGCTCCAGGACGCGCTCGAGCGGGTGGGCGTCCCGACGCGGGTCATGACGGCGATCGCGATGAACGAGGTCGCCGAGCCGTACATCCGCCGGCGGGCCATCCGCCACCTCGAGAAGGGCCGGGTCACGATCTTCGTCGCCGGCACCGGCAACCCCTACTTCACCACCGACACCGCGGCCGCCCTGCGGGCCGTCGAGATCGGCGCGTCGGTGCTGCTCAAGGCGACCAGGGTCGACGGCGTGTACGACGCGGACCCGCTGACCCATCCTGAGGCGAAGCGCTACACCGAGCTCACCTACGCCGACGTCCTGTCCGACCGGCTGGCGGTCCTCGACGCGACGGCGGTGTCGCTGTGCATGGAGAATGACCTCCCCATCATCGTCTTCGACCTGAACCGTTCGGACAACGTCCGGCGGGCGGCGATGGGAGAGCACGTCGGGACCCGCATCTCCGGAGGTTCCCCCGCATGACCAGCCAGGTCCTCGCGACCATCGAGCCCAAGATGGCGCGCGCCGTCGAGGTGATGGAGCGCGATTTGCAGGGCGTCCGGACGGGGCGCGCCTCCACCTCCCTCGTCGAGCGCATCCACGTCGACTACTACGGCACCCCGACGGCGCTCAACCAGCTGGCCGGGATCAGCGTCCCGGAGCCCCACCTGATCGTGATCCAGCCCTGGGACCGCGGCGTCCTGGGCGCCATCGAGAAGGCGATCCTCAAGAGCGACATCGGCCTCGTTCCCAACGTCGATGCCACGGTGGTGCGGCTCAACATCCCGCCCCTCACGGAGGAGCGCCGGCGCGACCTCGTGAAGGTCGTCCATCGCCGCATGGAGGAGGCGCGCGTCGAGATCCGCAACCTCCGCCGCGAGGCCGCCGAGGCGATCAAGCACGAGGAGCGGGACGGCGTCGTCGGCACGGACGACGCGCATCGCGAGCTCGAGCACCTGCAGCGGGTCACGGATCGGTACGTGGCCGAGGTCGACAAGGTGGGCGACGCCAAGGAGCGCGAGGTGATGGAGGTCTAGTGACCCGCGCCCAGCTCGAGCGCCCGACCGACGCCCCGCCCGTCGCCCACACGGCCCTCCCGGACGGGGACGTTGCCGCGACGTCCGACGCCGGTGACGGCGTCGAGGTCGTCGTCCGTCCCGTCCACGTGGCGATCATCATGGACGGCAATCGGCGCTGGGCTCGCGAGCGGGGCCTCGACGAGCTGGACGGCCACGCCGCCGGAGTCGAGAAGATCCGCTGGCTCGTGGAGCACACGCTTCGGCGGGGGGTCGGCTACCTGTCCGTCTATGCCTTCAGCCGCGAGAACTGGGCCCGCTCGGACGACGAGGTGATCGGCCTCTTCCGCCTGCTCGAGCAGGCGATCCGGGCCGAGACGCCGGAGCTCGTCCGGCAGGGCGTTCGGGTCCGGCTCCTGGGCCGCCTCGAGGAACTGCCCGACGACCTCCGCCTCTCCATCCGGGAGGCCCTGGCGGCGACCGACGGCGGCACCCGGCTGACGCTTGCCGTGGCGTTCAACTATGCCGGGCGCACCGAGCTGGTCGACGCGATCCGGGCCATCGTCGCGGAGGGCCTCGCGCCCGACGCGATCGACGAGGCGACGGTCGGCGCCCGGCTGTACACCTGCGGCATGCCGGACCCCGACCTCGTGATCCGGACGGGCGGCGAGCAGCGCCTCTCCAACTTCCTGATCTGGCAGAGCGCGTATGCCGAGTTCTGGTCCTGCGACGTGCTGTGGCCCGACTTCGACGAGGTCGCGTACGACGCCGCCCTCGACGCGTTCGCCCGACGTTCACGGCGCTTCGGAACCTAGGGAGACCCCGTGCGCGAGCGGACCCTCAGCGCCTTCGTCATCGTCCCGGTCGTCGTCCTGGCGATCGCCGCCGGTGGCGTGGGGATCGGGGTCCTCGTCCTCGCTCTCGCGGCGCTTGCCGCCCGCGAGGCGGAGCGCCTCCTGCCCGCCGCCGGTCGTCCCGTCATCCGCAATGGCGTCGTGGGCGGTGCCCTCGTGCTGGTGGGGGCCGCCGCGATCCCCGCCATCCTCGGCAGCAAGCTGCTCGGCGACGAACAGATCGCCCTCGACCTGGCCCGTCGGGTGGAGGCCGTCGATGGGATCGCGCTCGTCGGCCTGGTGGCGGTGGCGCTGGCGATGATCGCCTTCGCGCGGCGAGACCCGGCCGAAGGGTTCGCGGCATGGTCGTCGACGACGTTCGGCGCCGTCTACGTGGGCCTCCTCGGGGCCGTGGCGATCCTCACGACGCAGTGGACAGATCCCGCCTCGTTCGAGCGCGTCTTCTGGCCGGAGCGGCGCTGGGTCCTGGTTCTGCTCGCCGGGGTCTGGAGCTTCGACACCGGCGCCTACCTCGTCGGACGCGCCATCGGTCGGCGGCCGTTCCTGCCCTGGATCTCGCCGAAGAAGACGCTGGAGGGCGTCCTCGGGGGCCTGGTGGTCGCCACCGTCGGCGTCGCCGCCGTGCTCGCGATCAGCGGCAGCAACCCGCTGGAGGCCCTCGTCCTCGGCCCGCTCCTGGGCATCGTCGCGCAGTCCGGTGACCTCGCCGAATCGCTCCTCAAGCGCGCCGCCGGGGCGAAGGACTCCGGGACCCTCCTGCCGGGCCACGGCGGGATCCTCGACCGGGTCGACTCGATCCTGTTCGCGGCGCCCGTCCTGGCCGCCTGGGTCGCGGTCGTCCATGGCTGACGCCCGGGCGGACCGCGCGCCGGTCGGGGTCGCGCTCCTCGGCTCCGGCGGGTCGATCGGTACCCAGGCGGTCGACGTCATGGCCGGCCTGGCCCCGGACTGGCGGGTGGTGGCGTTGGCCACCGGCAGCCAGTCGGCGCTCCTGGAGGAGCAGGCCCGCCGTCTGCGGCCCACGGTGGCCGCCATCGGCACCGACGCCCGGCTCGAGCTGCCCGCGGGCTGCGAGCAGGTGCGCGGGCCCGACGCGCTGGAGCGACTGGCAACCCGCGACGACGTGGACCTCGTCGTCGTCGGCACCGGCGGCGTCGTCAGCCTGCGACCGGTCCTCGCGGCCCTGCGGGCCGGCAAGGTGGTGGCGACCGCGAACAAGGAGACCCTGGTGGCCGGCGGGCATCTCGTGATGGCCGAGGCGCGGGCGAGGGCAGCCGAACGGGCGGCCGCCGACCCGCGCGATCCGCTCGCGACGTCGCTGGGGTGGCTGCGCCCGATCGATTCCGAGCACTCCGCGATCTGGCAGTGCCTCGTAGGCGAAGAGGTGGACGAGGTCGCCCGCCTGCTGCTCACGGCGTCGGGCGGTCCCTTCCTCGACCTCCCGTCCGACGCGTTTGCCGGGATCACCCCGGCGGACGCGCTCCGCCACCCGACCTGGACGATGGGCGCCAAGATCACGATCGACTCCGCCACCCTGGCCAACAAGGGCCTCGAGATCATCGAGGCCCACTGGCTGTACGGCGTGCCCTACGACCGGATCGACGTGGTCGTCCACCCGCAGTCGATCGTCCACTCCGGCGTGCTCTTCCGGGACGGGTCGCTGAAGGCGCAGCTGGGGACGCCCGACATGCGCCTGCCGATCCAGTACGCGATCACGCACCCGCGACGGCGTTCGTCGCCGGCCGCGGCGCCGGACCTCGTCGCCGCCGGGCGGCTCGACTTCCGGGCCCCGGACGAGGGCCGCTTCCCGGCCCTGCGCATCGCCCGCGAGGCAGGCTCGCTCGGATCGAGGGCCACCGCCGCGCTCATTGCCGCGGACGAGGTCGCCGTGGCCCGCTTCCTGGCCGGGACCCTGGACTTCCCGGGCATCCCGCGCCTCCTCGAGCAAGCCGTGGCACGCTATGGGTCAGGCCCGGACCAGGCGCCGGGGGTCGACGAGCTCGTCGCCCTCGAGGCCGAGGTGCGGACGGCGTTCGCGGCGCCGGGCGGCGGGCGGGGAACCGCGCCGAACCCGGCAGCGTAGGGGAGAGCATGGCCATCATCCAGGGTGCGATCACGATCGCCCTCTTCATCCTCATCCTCGGCGGCCTCGTGGTCATCCACGAGGTGGGCCACTTCATCCTGGCGCGCGTCTTCGGGATCCGCGTCCTGGAGTTCGGCGTCGGATTCCCGCCGCGGGCGAGGATCCTGCGGGCGAAGGGCGAGACGACTTACACCCTGAACTGGCTTCCGATCGGCGGCTTCGTCCGCCTCGACGGCGAGGACGGCGACTCGGACGATCCCCGATCCTTCGCCGTCCAGCGCCTGTGGAAGAAGCTCGTCGTCCTGGTCGCCGGCGTGGGGATGAACCTGCTCCTGGCGTTCGTGATCTTCTTCGGGATCGCCTGGCTCGCCACGCCGCAGGGCGGCCTCACGTTCAGGGAGGTGCAGGCCGGCTCGCCGGCGGAGGCCGCCGGACTCGTGGCGGGGGAGACGATCCTCGCGATCGACGGGCAGACGTTCGACCTCTTTCCGAGCCCCGACGCGGGCAGGGCCGCGATCGCGGCCCTGCGGGACGAGGCGGGCCAGGAGGTCACGCTGACCGTGAAGGGCACCGATGGCGCGACGCGGGACGTCGACGTGACGCTGCGCCCTGCCTCCGTCGCCACGGAGAAGGGCGCCCTCGGGATCCTCGCAGCCCAGCTGGCCTTCACCGGGGAGTACCAGGGGCGCGACGTCGTCTCGGCGATCGGCGCCGGCGCGGCGTGGACCGTGGCGGCCTTCACCCTGATCCTCAACGGCCTCGCCGACCTCCTGTCCTCGATCGTCTCGAACCCGGCCCAGGCGCCGCCGGTCTCCGGCCCGGTCGGCATCGCGGTCCAGGTCGGCGAGGTCTTCTGGCAGCTGGGCCCGATCTTCACCCTCTACCTCGCGGGCCTCCTGTCGGCGAACCTGGCCCTGGTGAACATCCTGCCGTTCCCGCCGCTCGACGGTGGCCGAATGCTGGTCCTGGTGCTCAAGGCAGTGCTGTCAGGCGGCAGCCGCGCGCTGCGCAGCATGGGCTTCCGGGTGAGCGGGCCCTCCGCCGAGACCGCCATGGGGGTCGAGCGCCTGACCTACCTCGTCGGCTTCGTGTTCCTCTTCGGCTTCCTGATCTGGATCACCTACTTCGACATCGCCCGCCAGGTCGGTGGCGGCACCCCGTGACCACGCCCGACGCGCTGCGGCCGCGCCGACGGCCGACGCCCTCCGTGGACGTCGGCGGCGTCCTGGTGGGCGGCGCCCACCCGGTCGTCGTGCAGTCGATGACGAACACCGACACGGCGGACCCGGACGGGACGGCGCTGCAGGTCGTCCGGCTCGCGCAGGCGGGATCGCAGCTGGTCCGGGTCACGGTCAACAACGAGGCCGCCGCGGCCGCGGTGCCGGAGATGGTCCGCAAGGTCCGCGACCTCGGCTTCGAGACCCCGATCGTCGGCGACTTTCACTACAACGGCCACCAGCTCCTCGTGGCCTACCCAGAGGCCGCGCGCGCCCTCGCGAAGTACCGGATCAACCCCGGGAACGTCGGCGCGAAGCGCCACGACGAGAACTTCCAGACGATCATCCGGGCGGCGGTCGAGCACGACAAGCCGGTGCGGATCGGGGTCAACTGGGGCTCCCTCGACCAGCAGCTCCTGACGGAGCTCATGGGGGAGAACGCCAGGCTGGCCGCCCCGCGCGACGCCCGCGACGTGATGATCGAGGCGATGCTCCAGTCGGCGCTGCGCTCGGCGGAGCTCGCCGAGGAGACCGGCCTGCGTCACGACCGGATCATCGTCAGCGCCAAGGTCTCCGGCGTCCGCGACCTCGTCGACGTCTACCGGCTCCTCGCGGCGCAGTGCGACTATCCGCTCCACCTGGGCCTCACGGAAGCCGGGATGGGGATGAAGGGGATCGTGGCCTCCACGGCGGGGCTCGCGATTCTCCTGAACGAGGGGATCGGCGACACGATCCGCGTCTCGCTCACCCCGGAGCCCGGCGCCGGGCGCGAGCTGGAGGTGGAGGTCGCCCAGCAGGTCCTCCAGTCGCTGGGCCTGCGCAGCTTCATGCCCCAGGTCTCAGCCTGCCCGGGCTGCGGCCGCACGACGTCCACCTTCTTCCAGGAGATGGCCCGCGACATCCAGCAGTACCTCAGGGACCGAATGCCCGAGTGGCGCGCGACTCACCCCGGGGTGGAGGAGCTCCGCGTCGCGGTGATGGGCTGCGTCGTGAACGGGCCGGGCGAGAGCAAGCACGCCGACATCGGCATCAGCCTGCCCGGCACCTTCGAGGCGCCGGTGGCGCCGGTGTTCGTGGACGGGAAGCTCCACGACACCTTCCGCGGCGACGACATCGTGGAGCGGTTCATCGCGCTCCTCGAGGAGTACGTGGCGCGCCGCTGGCCGTAGCCGGCAGCCTCCGATCCGCCCGGACCGGGGGACACGGGACCCGGGGATGGCGATGCACGCTATACTGCCGGCAACACGACCGCGCCGCTCCATGACGTGGCTGACCGCCACGTTTTTCTTTCGGCCCCACGGGTGCGGCGGGGGTCCGACGTTGACAGCTGCAGACAGGGAGGTGCGCACATGAGCCGCGACTTCGTCGGCGCCCTCCTCCAGCTCAACGCCGAGAAGGGCGTCCCGCGCGAGCAGCTGATCCGGACGATCGAGGACGCCATCGAGTCCGCCTACCGGCGCATCCCCGGCAACGAGGACGTCCGGGTCCGGATCGACCCCGAGCGGGGCGAGATGATGGTGACCCGGGAGCGGCTCGTCGTCGAGGAGGTGGAGGACGAGCTGACCCAGCTCACGGTCGAGGCGGCGCACGCCTACAAGGACGACGCCCAGCCGGGCGACGTCGTCGTGACCGAGCAGCTGGGCCAGGACGCCTTCGGCCGGATCGGGGCCCAGACGGCGAAACAGGTGGTCCTGCAGCGTCTGCGCGAGGCGGAGCGCGACGTCGTCTACGACCAGTTCGCCAGCCGCGAGGGCGAACTCATCACGGGGACCGTCAACCGGGTGGAGCCGCGGGCGATCATCCTCGACCTCGGAAAGGCCGAGGCGATCCTCGCCACCACCGAGCAGTCTCCGGTCGAGCACTACCGGATCGGCCAGAACGTCAAGGCCTTCGTCCTCGAGGTCCGGCGCACGCCCAAGGGCCCCCAGGTGCTCGTCAGCCGCACGCACAAGGGCTTCCTGCGCCGGTTGTTCGAGCTCGAGGTCCCCGAGATCCACGCCGGCACCGTCGAGGTCAAGGCGATCTCGCGCGACCCCGGCAGCCGCAGCAAGGTCGCCGTCGCCTCGCGCCAGGAGGGCCTCGACCCCGTCGGCGCCACCGTCGGCCAGCGCGGGGCACGTGTGCAGGCAGTCGTCGCCGAGCTTGCCGGCGAGAAGATCGACGTCATCGAATGGCACGAGGACCCGGCGATCTTCGTCGCCAAGGCCCTCTCGCCGGCCCAGGTGGACGGCGTCGTCATCGACGAGGAGAACAGGGTCGCCAACGTGACCGTCCCCGAGAAGATGCTGTCCCTCGCGATCGGACGCGGCGGCCAGAACGCCAGCCTTGCCGCCAAGCTCACCGGCTGGCGCATCAACATCCGGAGCGACGTGCAGGGCCATGAGCCCGCGCCGGCTCCCGCCGCGGTCGCCCCCGACGCCGAGGGCGAGCCCGCGAACGAGGTGGCGTCGTAGCCCGCGGCGCGACGGCCGGCCCGCCCGCACGGCGGTACCCGACCCGGACCTGCGTCGCGTGCCGGACTCCCCGGCAGAAGCGCGAGCTGCTCCGGGTGGTCCGGGATTCGGCCGGGGGCGTCCTCGTGGACCCGACCGGCAGGGCACCGGGACGCGGCGCGTACGTCTGCGCCGACCAGGCGTGCCAGCAGAATGCGATCACCCGGGGGGCCCTCCGTCGGGCCCTCGACGTCCCGATCCCGGCCGGGCTCTTCGGACCCCCGCCGGCCCCCGGGGCAGCTGTCGACGACTTCATCACCGACCACGAAGGAGGGTCCTGATGGCCAGGAGCAGGAGCGGGACCCGCGGACGTCGCGGCCCCCGCAAGCCACAGCGGCGGGAGGGCGGCTTCTCGCCGGTCTCCGTCGCCGACCCGCGGGAACGAGCCGCCGTCACGCTGCCGGCGACGATCACCGTCAAGGAGCTCGCCGAGCTGCTCGACGTGAACCCCGCGGACGTGATCCGCGAGCTGATCAAGAGCGGCATCTTCGCCACGATCAACCAGCTCATCGACCGCGACACGGCGTCGCTCGTCGCCACCGAGCTGGGCTACGAAGTCGCCGAGACGGAGGAGGCCCCCGTCGAGGAGGGCGAGGAGGGCGTCGAGGTCGCCGCCCCGGCGACCAAGGACCCGACCCTGCTCGGCGAGGACGACCCGGCCCTGCTCGTGGCGCGGCCGCCGATCGTCACCGTCATGGGCCACGTGGACCACGGCAAGACGAGCCTCCTCGACGCGATCCGCAGCACGACGGTCGCGGCCGGCGAGCGGGGCGGGATCACCCAGCACATCGGTGCGTCAGAGGTCACCAAGGACGGCAAGAAGGTCGTCTTCCTCGACACCCCTGGCCACGAGGCCTTCACGGCCATGCGAGCCCGGGGTGCCCGGGTCACCGACATCGCGGTGATCGTGGTCGCGGCCGACGACGGCGTGATGCCCCAGACCCTGGAGGCGATCAGCCACGCGCGGGCCGCCAGGGTGCCCATCGTCATCGCCCTCAACAAGGTCGACAAGCCGGACGCCAACCCGGACCGCGTGAAGACCGAGCTGGCCGAGGCGAACGTCGTCGTCGAGGAGTACGGCGGCGACGTGCCGCTCGTGGCGGTGTCGGCGAAGGCCAGGACCGGCCTCGAGGAGCTCCTCGAGATGATCCTCCTCGTTGCCGACCTGCAGGAGCTCACGGCGAACCCGAAGCGCCCCGCGGTCGGCACGATCATCGAGGCCGAGCTCGACAAGGGCCGCGGTCCGGTGGCGACCGTGGTCGTCCAGACCGGCACCCTGCGCATCGGCGACGTCGTCGTCGTCGGCAAGACGTACGGCAAGGTCCGCGCCCTCGAGAACGCCGTGGGGAAGCGTACGCAGAAGGTCGGCCCGTCCTCGGCCGCGGTCGTCCTCGGCCTCGCCGAGGTCCCGGAGGCCGGCGACATCCTGCGCGTCGTGGCCGACGAGAAGATTGCGCGCTCGCTCGTCGAGGGTGCCCGCGCCGCCGCGGCGTCGACCGCCGGGACGAGCCAGAAGGCGACGCTCGAGGACCTCTTCGAGCAGTTCAAGGAGGGCCAGGCGAAGGAGCTCCGGATCATCCTGAAGTCGGATGTCTCCGGCTCGCTCGGGGCGATCACCCACGCCCTGGAGCAGGTCCAGTCGGACGAGGTCCGGATCAGCGTCCTGCACGAGGGCACCGGCGACATCACGGACACCGACATCCTGCTCGCCTCGGCCTCGAATGCGATCGTGGTCGGCTTCAATACGAAGCTCGACCCCCAGGCGCGCCGGACGGCGGAGGCCGAGAAGGTCGACGTCCGCCTCTACGACATCATCTACAAGCTCACCGACGACATCGACGCAGCCCTCAAGGGGATGCTCGAGCCCGAGATCGTCGAGGTGATCGAGGGCCGTGCGGAGGTCCGTCAGATCTTCCGCGTCGGCAAGAGCACGGTGATCGCCGGGTCCTTCGTCACCGATGGCCGGATCGTGCGCAACGCCGGCGCCCGGGTCTACCGGGGCGGCAAGGTGCTCACCACCGACCGGATCGACTCCCTGCGGCGCTTCCGCGACGACGTGCGCGAGGTGGCCCAGGGCTACGAGTGCGGCATCGGTCTCGCCGGGTTCCACGACCTCGTCGAGGGCGACGTCATCGAGGCGTTCACCCAGCAGGCGATGAGTCGCGCCGCGGCCCGCTGACCGGCCGCCGATGAGCCAGCGCACCGATCGCGTCGACGAGCTCCTGCGCCAGGAGATCGGGCGGATCCTGGCCAAGGAGGTCCAGGACCCGCACATCGGCTTCGCGACCGTGACCAAGGTCGAGACGACCCCCGACCTGGGCCACGCGCGAGTCTGGGTCAGCGTGATCGGCGGTGCCCCGGAGCGGGCCGAGGCGCTGGCCGCCCTGGAGCGCACGATGGGCTACGTGCGCCACGAGCTGGGCGGTCGCCTCCGGCTCCGGCGAATCCCGGCGCTGCACGTCGCGCTCGACGACTCGGCGGAGCGGGGGACCCGGGTGCTGCAGATCCTCGAAGAGCTGGAGCAGGGCCACGACGAGGCCGGCGAGGCGCTGGCCGACGCGCCGCTGGCCGAGTCGCTGCCGACGCCGGTGGCGCGCGTCCGGCGGGAGGGCGATGCCGACGAGCCGGACGAGATCGCGATCCCCGCCGCCGACATGCCCGTCGCAGCCGCCCCGGGGGCGAAGGACGGAGGGAAGCGTCGCCCGTCGCGAGCGTCGCGGGGCCCGCGGCCGCGGAGTCGCCCCGGCGCCGATCACCGGGGCGGAAGCCGTCGCCGGGGCGGGGCGTGACGCCCGTCGACGCCCTCGCCGGCCTCGCCGCGGCGGTCCCGGATTCCGTCGTGGATCGGCTCGCGGCCGCCCGCTCGGTCCTCGCCGTGGGGCACGAGAGCCCCGACGCCGACGCGCTGGGGGCCGCGCTCGCGATCGGGGTGCTCGTGGAAGCCCGCGGCGGGAGGGCCACCGTGGCCGTCAGCGACGGCGTTCCCGCGCTGTACGGGTTCCTGGCCGGGACGGAGCGCGTGCGCACGGACCCCGAGCCGGGCGTGAGCTACGACCTCGTGGTCCTGTGCGACTGCGGCGACCTCTCCCGGGCGGGCGCCATTCGCGAGCGGAACGCGGACCTCTTCGCTGCGACGCCGCTGCTCACCATCGACCATCACGCCAGCAACGACGGCTCCGGCGACCTTGCCTGGATCGACCCCGACGCCGCCGCGACCTGCGAGATGGTCGCCCTCATCGCCGCCCGGCTGGGCGTGCCGCTGACGGCGGCCGACGGAGCGCTCGCGGCGGCCCTGACGGCGGGCATCGTCATGGACACCGCCACCTTCGCCCACCCGAACGCCACTCCCCGGACCCTGCGCGTGGCGGCGGCCCTCGTGGAGGCCGGCGCGCCGCTGTCGGAGATCAGCCGCCGGCTGTACCGCACCAAGCCCGACACCCAGCTCGCCCTCTTCGGGCGCGTCCTCGCCCGTCTCGAGCGCCATGCCGACGGCCTCGTGGTCGCGTCGGCGGTCGAGCTGGCCGACCTCGCCGCCACCGGGGCGCTCTCGGAGCACTCCGAGGGGATCATCGACCTGCTGGCGCAGGCGGAAACCGCGGAGGTGGCGCTCCTGCTCAAGGAGAAGGGCGCCGAGACCCGGCTGTCGGTCCGGACGAAGCCCGGCGGCGTGGACGCGACCGCCCTGTGCGGGACGTGGGGCGGCGGCGGACATGCCCGCGCCTCCGGCGCCTCGCTGCCGCTGCCGCTGGCCGAGGCGAAGGCCGCGGTCCTGCCCGTCGCGGAGCGCCTGGCGCGGGCCGTCGTCCGGTGACCCGGCAGGACGCCCGGGTCGACGGCATCCTGGTGGTCGACAAGCCGATCGGCCCGACCTCCTTCGACATCGTGGCGCTGGTCCGGCGGCTCGCCGGCACGCGCAAGATCGGGCACGGCGGGACCCTCGACCCCTTCGCCTCCGGCGTGCTGCCCCTCTACCTCGGCCTGGGCACGCGCGTCGTCGAGTTTCACCTCGGCGCCCGCAAGGCGTACCGCGCCACCGTGGTCTTCGGGTCGGGCTCGACGACCGACGACCTCGAGGGCGAGCTGGCCCCGGCGGCAGGCCCGGCGCCCGGGCGCGCCGCCGTCGCGGCGGCCCTGGCCGGCTTCATCGGCACCCGCGAGCAGCGACCACCTGCCTTCTCGGCCCGCAAGGTCGGCGGCCGGCGCGCGTACGCGCTCGCCCGGCGCGGCGAGACTCCGGAGCTCAAGCCACGCGAGGTCACGTTCCACGCCCTCGACCTGGTGGCGTGGGACGACGCGGACCCGGACCACCCGACGGCGGTCGTCGACGTCGCCTGCACGGCGGGCACCTACGTCCGGGCCCTCGCCCGCGACCTCGGCGAGGCCGTCGGCAGCGCCGGCTACCTCGGGGCGCTGCGGCGCACCGCGTCGGGCCCGTTCGACCTGGCGGATGCCCGCCCGCTCGAGGACGTCCGGGCGGCGGCCGCGGAGGAACGCCTCGGCGACCTGCTCCTGCCCGTCGGCAGCGGTCTCGACGACCTGCCGGCGCTCGAGCTCGCCGTCGGTGAGCTGCGCGCGGTCGCCCATGGCGGCTGGATCGGGCGCGTCGAGCGCCTCGGGGCGGCGGGGGAGGGGATCGCGCCCGGCACGGCGATCCGCCTGCTCACCCCGACGGGTGCGCTCGCCGCCATCGCACGCTCCCAGCCCGACGGACGGCTGGTGACGGACAAGGTGCTCCTCGACCGCGACACCGGCGAGCGCCCGGGTGGCGGCGAGGCGGGCACCGCGAACCCTGGTGCGGCCTCCCATGCGTGACGCGCTGCCGGGGATCGCCGCGCTGCGCCCGGCCGACGGGCCGCTGCTCGTCGTGGTCGGCGTCTTCGACGGTCTCCACCGCGGCCACCTCTACCTGTTGCGCGAGCTGCGGCGCGCCGCCCGCCGGCTGGGTGCCCGGCCGGCCGTCCTGACCTTCGATCACCATCCCGACGAGATCCTTGCGGGGGCAGCGCCGCCGCTCCTGTGCGACCCGGACGAGCGCCTCGCACGCCTCGAGCGGGTCGGCGTCGCTGTCACGGTCATCGAGCACTTCGACGAGGAGCTCCGGCGGACACCCTACGACGTGTTCGTGGGCCGGATCCGCGCGCGGACCCGGCTGGCCGGGTTCCTCATGACCCCCGATGCTGCGTTCGGGAACCAGCGCCAGGGGACCCCGCAGACGCTTGCCGCGCTCGGCGAGGCGATCGGGTTCCGCGTGGTGGTGGTGCCGCCGTTCGACCTCGACGGCCGCCCCGTGCGCAGCACCGAGATCCGGGCGGCGATCGCGGCGGGCGACCTGGCCGCGGCGCGGGCACTGCTCGGCCGGCGGGTGGCGGTGACCGGGGTCGCCGCGGAACGGAGCGACGACGGCCGCGAGGTTGCGCTGCGTTTCCCGCTCCCGGTGGCGCTGCCGCCGGCCGGCGAGTACACGGCCGCGGTGTCGGCGGCGTGGGCGCCGGGCGTCCGACCCGGGCCGGTCCGGCGCGCGAGGGTGACGGTCGACGCCGACGGCGGCGCCGTCGTGCGGGCCCATCGCGAGGCCCTTCGTCAGGACCGCCTGCGGGTCACCTTCTCGGCGTAGGGCGCCATCCCGGCGCGGCCGGTCACGGACCGCCCCAGGTCTCGCGGCTCCCCCGGGTCGCACGGACGGTCCGGCGAGCCGCCGTCACCGCGCGGAAGAAGTGCCGGACGTGAGCCGCAGGCCGGATGTGGCTGGGGCCGCCCGTGTAGATCGTGCGGATCGGCACCCACGCCACGGGCCAGCCGCGGGCGATGCAGGTGGCCAGCATCTCGACCTCGAACTCGAAGCCGCGCTCGGCGCTGGTGAGGGAGGCTTCCATGAGGCGCCGCCCGACGAGGCGATAGCCCGACTGGTTGTCCGGGACGTGCGTCCCGACGGCCCACGAGAAGGCGGCGCCGCCGAGCGTGTTCGCGAGCCGTCGCACCGGCGGCATCCGGGAGAAGTCGCGCCTGCCGACGACGAGGTCCGGCCGCGAGAGCCCCGCGGTCGTGTCGCCCGGTCCCACGGCGGGGCCCCCGAACGCCGCCAGGAACGCAGGGATCTCCGCCGGGTCGTGCTGCCCGTCGCCGTCGAGCGTGAGGGCGCCGTCGTAGCCCGCCTCGAGCGCCCACCGGAACCCGGCCCGCAGGGCGGCGCCCTTGCCGGCGTTCGGACGCCGCTCGAGGACCTCGGCGCCGGCCGCGCGGGCGGCCCCGGCGGTCCCGTCGGACGAGCCGTCGTCCACGACGAGGACCGGGAGAAACGCTGCCGCGCCCGCGACGACCGCCGCGACGCGGGGCGCCTCGTCGTGAGCCGGGACGAGGGCCAGCACGCGCGGCGAGTCGGACGGGTGATCCGGCGTCATCCCAGCATGCAAGCGGCGTCGGGTCGGCGGGGCCGCGCTGCCCCGGCATGCCGCCAACCACGGCGTCATCCGCGCGCCTTGCCTGCCGGCTCGCCATGAGGAGCGCCCGGCCAACCTCCTCGGCTGCGGTGAATCCTCGGCGTCATGACGCGGAGGTGGTCGGCGAGCGCAGGCCGGTCAGGACCGAGGCAGTGCCGGCGGGTAGTTCGGACCGAGGTAGCGACTTTGGACATGGTCGAGCACGCGGCCATCCATGGCGATGATCGTCCACGAGAGGCAGCCGTGGTACGGCGGCGGCGAGCTGGTGGTCGGAAGGCCCGTGCCACCGAACGGCGGCGCATCGTCGGTCACGATCACCCACGCGAGTGTGGGCCCAAAGCCATCCACCGGATGGCTGCTGGAGAGGTGCATGAGCCTCGCCACGGGGTTCGTCCCGATCCAGTTCCCCGTGCCGATCGGCGGGACTGTGCGCCCGATGTCCAGCGCATCCGCCAGAGGCAGCGTGGCCAGGGCCGGGTCGACGACCTCACCGCTGTAGACGGCCTGGGGGAGTGGCACCGGGCGCAGGTCCGGGGTCGCAGCCGGTGTGCCCTTAGGCTCGGAGGGCACCGCCGACGGGATCGGAGCTGCAGTGTTCGGCGCAGCGGTTTCCGCCGCCGGCCCGGCTGGCGATGCAGTTGCCGCTCCCGTGCAGGCGCCGGCCACGACGGCGAGGAGCACCACGGCGATCGCCGCGCGTGAGCAGGCTTTCGCGTTCATCAGTAGTCGCTCCAGAAGTCGAAGCTTCGGAGGTCAGAACCCCAAGCGGAATGGTATTCCGTCGGATACGAGTTGAACCGATCCGACGCGGGGATGCTTGCGTACACGATGGCACCCGACGAGTCGTACCACCGGAGTGTGTCGAGCCGCGCTCGACTTCCTGACGTGCCTCCAATGCGATCGCTATGGTTCCAGGTTTCGCCGGCGTACTTTGCAGCTGTCGGCGTCCACGAGTGACCTGTCGGGTCATTCGGTGAGTTCCAGACTATCGTCCCGTCCGAATCGAGGAGCACGTATCCGTCCCACAGCGGAGCTGTTGTCTTCCTCACGACGAGCCGATATCGAGTCCCCCAAGCCGGCGAGAACGACGAGACCCTTACCTCCGGGACTCCACCCTCGTTCCACTCGGAGAACCACAGGCCGACCGAGTCGTAACGTGTCTTCTTCCATCCGATCTGGTGATAGCTGAATGGGTCCGACGAGGTCCACAGCATCGTCCATCCTGACGACGCGCTCTCGTAGGACCCGTTGACGTGCTGACAGAGTGCCGGGGCGCGGGGTGCCGCATCGGCGGCAACGCCATGGGCCGTGGTCGGGACGGCAGGCTCGTCACCTCCGATGAACAGATTTGTGGCCTCGAGCACGCAGTTGGGAGGGTTCGCGCTTGCAGCTCCGGGCAACAATCCGAGGCCTAGTACCGCCACGGCACACACTAGGCCGACCCTCGTCTTCCCACGCACGAACATGAGCGGGATTGTGGGCGAACTTCGTCGTTTGGGCAAGTGGCCTTGGGAACTTCCGCCGGGTCGAAACGGCGTCGATCCGGGCCATCGACTCGGGCTAACCCGACGACCGCCGTCCGGCGCGCCGCTCCGATGGCGGCGGATCGGCGAAGTCCGATCACGTCAACCTCGGTTGACAGACGCGCACCCTGTCAACTACAGTTGACAACATGCCGGAACCGTTGCGGATCCCGTCGCCGGACGACCCGGCGGAAGCGCTGGCGGCCGTCGTGGCGCTTCGACGCCTCGCCGAGCAGCTGGAGCGCGCGGCCGTCGCCCGGGCGATCGAGCAGGGGTGGACCTGGGCGCAGGTCGCCGAGGCGCTCGGGGTGACCCGCCAGGCCGCCCACAAGAAGCACGCTCGCACCCGTCGCTGAGCAGACCCGGGCAACCCGGAGGGAGACCCAGATGCCCTTCATCCGACCCATTCGCGAATTCCGAACCATTCGCCGGCTGCTGGGTGGCGCCGAGGACCTGGCCCGCGCGTCCGGCGAGGAGCTGCCGGGAGCCGAGCACCTCCTGCTGGCCGCCGTCGCGCTCCCCGACGGGACGGCCCGGCGCGCCTTCGAACGCCTGGCGGTCGACCCGGGCGGCCTGTCCGCGGCCATCGCGGCTCAGCACGCCGACGCACTGCGGGCGATCGGGGTCGATCCCGAGGAGACTGCAGCGCTCGCGACGCCCGCCCCGCCCGCCGCGGGAGTCTTCCGGGCCACGCCGTCGGGCCAGCTCGTGTTCCAGCGGGCGGTCGAGCTCAGCGGGACCCCGAAGCCACGCCGGCTCCTGGGGGCTCACGTCGTGGTGGCGGCATGCGAGATGGAGCACGGGACGGTCGCCCGGGCCCTGCGCCAGATGGGCGTGAGCCGCGAGGAGCTCGCGGCGGCGGCGCGCGAGGAGCTGGCCCGCGTTCGACGAGTTGACGGCGACGCCCGGCGCCGGCCGCGAACCGCCGATCGGCGGCGCCAGGCCGGCGGACCGAGCGGCTGCGTTTGCGCGCCGCGGGCAGCCCTGCTACTCTCCGCGGGTTGAAGTAACGGTAGTTCAAGTCAATCGTGTCGGAGGACCGAGTGCCGCTCGTGCGGGAAACCAAGGACCGGATCGTCGCCGAATACGGCGCCAAGCCCGGTGACACCGGCTCGCCTGAGGTCCAGGTCGCGCTTCTCACGGAGCGGATCAAGGACCTGACGGAGCACCTGAAGCAGTTCCCCAAGGACAACCACTCCCGCCGCGGCCTCCTCAAGCTTGTCGGGCAGCGCCGGCGCCTTCTCGCGTACCTCGTGAAGAAGGACGCCTCTCGGTACCGGGCCGTCATCGCCCGGCTGGGCCTGCGCCGCTAGCACCCGCGCATCGAGGACCCGGGGCGTCGCCCCGGTCTCGTGCACCTGGCCCGGGCGTCAACCACGCTCGGCCCTCGGTCCCGCGCCGACACGGGCAAGGAGTAGCTCGTGTCTCATTCCCTCTCGGTCGAGTTCGGTGGTCGCACGCTGACCATCGAGACCGGTCGCCTCGCCCGCCTCGCCGGCGGCGCCGTCACGGTGCGCTACGGCGACACCGTGGTGCTCGGCACGGCGAACCGCGCGGACCCGCGGCCCGGCCTCGACTTCTTCCCGCTCACGATCGATTTCGAGGAGCGGATGTACGCCGCCGGGAAGATCCCGGGCGGCTTCATCAAGCGCGAGTCGCGCCCGTCGGAGGCCGCGATCCTCGCCTGCCGCCTGACGGACCGCCCCATCCGGCCGCTCTTCCCCGAGGGCTACAAGGACGACGTCCAGTGCGTCATCACGGTCCTTTCCACGGACCAGGAGAACAACCCCGACGTCATGGGCACGATCGCCGCGTCGGCCGCGCTGACGATCAGCGAGATCCCGTTCCAGGGCCCGATCGCCGCCGTCCGCCTCGGGCGGATCGACGGGGAGTTCGTCATCAACCCGACGATGAGCCAGCTCGACGAGAGCGAGCTGGACCTGGTGGTCTCCGGCACCCGCGATGCCATCATGATGGTGGAGGCCGGCGCGAAGATCCTGCCCGAGGACGTGATGGCGGAGGCGATCCTGTTCGCCCATCGCGCCCTCGAGCCCATCATCGACCTCCAGGTCGAGCTGCAGAAGCTGGCCGGGAAGCCGAAGCGCCTGCCGTTCCTCGACGCGGGCACGGGATCGGTCCTCGACTTCGCGGCGCAGGCGAAGGCCGGCGCCGAGTTCGTCGTCGTCGACGTCGAGACCACCGGGACGAACCCGGAGATGGCCGACCTCGTCGAGGTCGCGGCCGTGCGCGTCAAGGGTGGCAAGATCACCGATCGCTGGTCGACGTTCGTCAACCCGGGCCGCCCGATCTTCGGCAACCAGATGCACGGCATCACCGACAAGGACGTCAAGGGCGCCTCGAGCCCGGCCGAGGCCGCGAAGCAGGCCCTCGCGTTCGTGGGTGATGCGACCATCGTCGGCCATTCGGTCGGCTTCGACATCGCCTTCCTCGAGGCCGCGCTCGGCGACGGGACGCGGATCGAGCGGGGCCGCTACCTCGACACGCTGACCCTGGCGCGGGACGGCTACCCGGATCTCGCGAGCTACACGCTCGGCGAGCTCTCCAAGTTCTTCGGGATCCAGCTCCAGCAGGCCCATCGGGCCCTGCCGGATGCCGAGGCGACCGCCGAGCTGCTCGTCACGATCGCGAAGGAGCTCCCGGCCCGCCTCGACGCGCTGGCCGAGGGCATCGCCGATTCCATCCGGGCCCAGCGCTCGTCGAAGGACGAGGCGAAGGCGAAGCTCGAGGCCGCCCGCCGGACCGCCCGCGTGAGCAAGGCGCTCTTCGGCCTGGTCCACAAGAAGACCGCCCGGAAGCTCACCCTCGCCGAGGGGATCCGGATCGACGGCCGTGGGGTCGACGAGATCCGCCCGATCACCGTGGAGGTCGGCCTCCTGCCGCGCGCCCACGGCTCCGGCCTCTTCACGCGCGGCGAGACCCAGGCGCTGACCGTCGCCACGCTCGGCCCGTCCTCGGACGTCCAGCGCATCGACACCATCAGCCCCGAGCTCGAGAAGCGCTACCTCCACCACTACAACATGCCGCCCTACAGCACGGGCGAGAACAAGTTCATGCGCGGCCCCGGCCGGCGCGAGATCGGCCACGGCCACCTGGCCGAGCGGGCGCTGATCCCGGTGCTGCCGTCGAAGGACGACTTCCCCTACGTCATCCGGCTCGTGTCGGAGTGCGTGACCTCCAACGGCTCGACGTCGATGGCCTCGACGTGCGGCTCGACGCTCGCCCTCATGGACGCCGGCGTGCCGATCAGCGCGCCGGTCGCCGGCGCGGCGATGGGCCTCATGTCCGAGCCCGACGGCACGTTCACCGTCCTGACCGACATCCTCGGCAAGGAGGATGCCTTCGGCGACATGGACTTCAAGGTCACCGGGACCCGCGACGGGATCACCGCCCTGCAGATGGACATCAAGGTCAAGGGCATCAACGAGGCGATCATCCGCGAGGGGCTGGCCAAGGCCCACACCGCGCGCATGGCCATCCTCGACAAGATGACGGAGATCCTCCCGACCGCCCGGGAGGAGATGAGCGACTTCGCGCCGCGCATCACGAAGATCAGCATCAACCCCGAGAAGATCCGCGACATCATCGGCAAGGGCGGCTCCATGATCCGCAAGATCCAGGAGGAGACCGGCACCGAGATCAACGTCGAGGACGACGGGACCGTCGAGATCGCGGCCGTGCAGAGCGAGAACGCCCGCAAGGCGATTCACTGGATCGAGAGCCTCACCCGCGAGGTCGAGATCGGCGCCCTGTACCTCGGCACCGTGACCCGGATCATGGGCTTCGGCGCCTTCGTCGAGATCCTGCCGGGCAAGGAGGGCCTCGTCCGCATCGGCGAGCTCGCCGACTACCACGTCCCGTCGGTCGAGGACGTCGTGTCCGTCGGCGACGAGGTGATGGTGGTCGTCACCGAGGTCGACCGCCAGGGCCGCGTGAACCTCTCGCGCAAGGCCGCCATGCAGCGCCACCTCGCCAAGGGGTAGGCGGCAGGGCCGCCCGCGGCCCGCTCGCCACCGGCACCGCGCCCCCGGGGGAAACCCGGGGGCGCTGCTATACTCGCCTGCGTGCCCGCGCCTCTTCTCGCGCCCTGAAAGCGGAGCCATGTCCGGACACTCCCCCCGTTCCCTCACCATCGCCATCGTCGGCGCCACCGGCGTCGTCGGCCGCATGATGGCCACCGTCCTCCTGGAGCGCGGCTTCCCGATCGGGGAGATCCGGCTCCTCGCCTCGGCACGCTCGGCAGGGACCACGCTCCCGTTCGGCGGCCGCCAGGTCGAGGTCCAGGAGGCGTCGCCCGAGGCCTTCGAGGGCGCGGACATCGCCCTCTTCTCGGCCGGCGGCGGGGCCTCCCGCGAGCTGGCGCCGCAGGCGGCAGCGCGCGGCTGCACCGTCATCGACAACTCGAGCGCGTGGCGCATGGAGCCCGGCATCCCGCTGGTCGTGAGCCAGGTCAACCCGGGCGACCTCGCGGCACACGAGGGGATCATCGCCAACCCGAACTGCAGCACGATGCAGCTCGTGCCGCCGCTGATGGCCCTGCGCGACGAGGTCGGCCTCGAGCGCGTCGTGGTCGACACGTACCAGGCGGTCTCCGGCACCGGTGGCAAGGCGATCGCCGAGCTCGAGACCCAGATCCGGGCCCACGTCGCCGGCGCCCCGAAGGAGCCGCGGGTCTATCCGCACCCGATCGCCTTCAACGCCCTGCCCGAGATCGACGTCTTCCTGGAGAACGGCTACTCGAAGGAGGAATGGAAGGTCGTCACCGAGTCGCGCAAGATCCTCCACCTGCCGGACCTGCGCGTGTCGTGCACGGCCGTCCGCGTGCCGGTCTTCATGAGCCACTCCGAGGCCGTCCACGTCGAGACCCGCGAGCCGATCACGCCGCAGCGCGCCCGCGAGGTGTTCGCGGCGGTCCCGGGCGTGGTGGTCCGCGACGACCCGGCGTCCCATGTCTACCCGCTCGCCACCGAGGCGGCCGGCAGCGACGAGATCTACGTCGGCCGCGTGCGGACCGACGTGTCGGTCCCGGACGGCCGCGGGCTCGTCTTCTGGGTCGTCTCCGACAACATCCGCAAGGGAGCCGCCTCGAACGCGGTCGAGATCGCCGAGGTGCTGCTGGATCGCGGCTGGGTCCGCGCCGCGTCGCGGCGTGCCGCGGAGACCTCGCCGGCGTGACGGAGGCCGAACGCCGCGCGGCGCTCGAGGCGATCGCGGCGGAGGTCCGGGCCTGCACGCGCTGCCGCCTCCACGAGCGCCGCACGCGGGCGGTCCCGGGCGAGGGGCACCCCAACACGGAGGTCGTCTTCGTGGGCGAGGGCCCGGGGATGAACGAGGACCGCCAGGGACGGCCGTTCGTCGGTCGCGCCGGCGACCTGCTCGTCCAGCTGCTGGCGTCGATCGGCTGGCGGCGCGAGGACGTCTTCATCACGAACATCGTCAAGTGCCGGCCGCCGGAGAACCGCGACCCGGAGCCGGACGAGGTGGCCGCCTGTGCGCCGTACCTCCGGCGGCAGCTGGAGATCCTCGACCCGGCCCTCGTGGTGACGCTCGGGCGCCACTCCATGGGCCGCTTCATGCCGGGCACCACGATCAGCCGCGCCCACGGCACCGTGCGCCCGGCCGATCCCGAGACCGGCGCTCGCGAGGCGCTCGTGTTCGCCATGTACCACCCGGCTGCCGCCCTGCGCACGCCGGCGATCGAGCAGGCCAGCTACGCCGACACCGGGATGATTCCCGCCGCCCTCGACGACGCGCGGGCCCGCCGGTCCGGCGCCGGACCGCACGCCTCCGCCGCCACGCCCGTGCCCGCGCCGGGCCTCCAGGCGGCCGCCCCGGCGGGTGCCTCGACCGCCTCCTCGTCCCCGACGGGCGCGCCCCTTCCCGTGCCCCCCGACCGCCCCGAGCCGGACTCCCCGGCCGCGGACCAGCTGACCCTCTTCCGGTGATCCCATGACGACGATCCGCCCAGCCACCAACGACACCCCGCTCCGCATCATCCCGCTCGGCGGGGTGGGCGAGATCGGGAAGAACATGTTCGTCTTCGAGTACGGGCACGACATCGTCGTAGTCGACTGCGGCCTGATGTTCCCCGAGCAGGACATGTTCGGGATCGACCTCATCATCCCCGACATCTCCTACCTCCTGGAGCGCCGGGGGGACGTCAAGGCCTTCCTGATCACGCACGCCCACGAGGACCACGTCGGCGCCCTGCCGTACGTGCTGCCGGAGTTCCCGGGTGTCCCGGTCTACGCCTCGATCCTGGCCCGCGGGCTGCTCGGCAACAAGATCAAGGAGCACAAGCTCCACGACAACCCGCTCATCGGGCTCGAGCCCGGCGACGAGGTCGACATCGGCCCCTTCCACGTCATGCCCTTCAAGGTGGGCCATTCGATCCCGGACGCGATGGGCATCGCCCTGCGGACCCCGGTCGGGACGGTCGTGACCACGGGCGACTTCAAGTTCGACCTCACGCCCGTCGACGGCCGGGCCCCCGACTTCGCGATGCTCGCCCGGCTCGGCCAGGAGGGCGTCGTCTGCCTCCTGTCCGACTCGACGCGGGCGGAGAACCCGGGCTACACCCCATCCGAGCGGACCGTCGGCGAGGCCTTCCGCGAGATCATGGAGCCGCTCGACGGCCGGGTCATCGTCGCCACCTTCGCCAGCAACATCGCCCGCGTCCAGCAGGTCCTCGACGCCGCGGCGACGTTCGACCGCCGGACGGCCGTCATCGGGCGCTCGATGGAGCAGAACTTCCGGGTCGCCAGCGACCTCGGCTACCTGACGTATGCCCCGGACGGAATCATCGCCAAGGACCGGCTCAACGACGTGCCGGCGGACAAGCTCGTCATCTGCACGACGGGGGCGCAGGGCGAGCCGATGGCCGGCCTGGCGCGGATGGCCAACCGCGACCATCGGTACGTCGAGATCCAGCCCGGCGACAGCGTCATCGTCTCCGCCAGCCCGATCCCGGGCAACGAGGAATCGGTGTCGCGCACGATCGACAACCTCTTCAAGGCCGGCGCGAACGTCTTCTACCACACCATCAAGCGGGCCCATGTCTCCGGCCACGCGAGCCAGGAGGAGCTGAAGCTGATGCTCGGCCTGACCCGGCCGAAGCACTTCATCCCCATCCACGGCGAGTTCCGCATGCAGGTCCAGCACGGCCGGCTCGCCATCGATTCGGGCGTCGATCCCGACAACGTGTTCATCATCGAGAACGGGACGCCGATCGAGATCTCCGCGGACGGGACGGCCCGCCGGGGCGCGCCGGTGACCGCGGGCTACGTGTACGTCGACGGCCTGTCCGTGGGCGACGTCGGGGACATCGTCCTGCGCGACCGGCGGGCGCTCGCCAACGACGGGATGTTCATGGTCGTCGTCACGGTCGACAAGCAGACGGGCGAGATCGTCGGGAGCCCGGAGGTCGTTACCCGCGGGTTCGTCCGGCTCAACGAGAACGACCCGATCATGGCGGAGGCCGTCCGCCGCGTCGTGGCGTCCATCGAGAACCCCGGCAGCCACATCAGCGAAGTCGGCCTGCTCAAGAGCCAGATCAAGGACGGGGTCTCGCGGTTCCTCTACGAGCAGACCAAGCGACGTCCGATGGTGTTCCCGGTCGTCGTGGAGGTCTAGATGGCGACCCGTCGCCGGGCCCAGCCGGCCCGACCGCGCCGCGGCAGCCGGAGGAGCCCGTCCGGCCCCTCGATGCCGCGCCTGAACGTCGACGTGACGCGCTCGATCGTGGCGGTCATCCTCCTGGTCCTCGGCGTCGTGATCCTCGTCGGCCTGGTCCTGCCCGGCAAGGGTGCCCTCACCGACTGGATCCTGAACGTGATCGCCCCCTGGTTCGGCTCCGGCCGCTGGCTCCTGCCATTCCTCTTGATCGGGCTCGGCGTCGTGATCGAACGGGCGAAGGGCCCGCGGGCGGGCTGGGGCCGGACCGTCGTCGGGACCACGATCGCGTACGTCGCCCTGCTCGGGCTGATCGGCCTCCTCGAGCGTGCCGGGGTCATCGAGGGCCGGAGCGGCGGCCGGATCGGCGACGGGCTCGCGGGTCCCCTCGCGGGCCTGGTGAGCGAGCCGGGGGCCTTCGTCGTGCTCCTCGGGCTCCTCGTGGTCGGCGTCGTCATCGCCGTGGACCGTCCCGTGCGGGAGCTGGTGGCCCCGCTCGGTCGCGGAGCCCGCGGGATCGGCTCGGCCCTGGCCACACCGGCCGCCGGCGCCGCGGCGAAGGCCAGCGACACGGGGAGCCAGCGCGAGAAGGCCCCGGCCGCCGACGACCGGGGGACGGCCCGGAACGGGCGCGGCGCCCGCGAGCCGGCTCCGCGCCCCGAGATCCCGACGCCCCTCCCGAGCCCGGCGCAGGTGTCGTCGGTCTTCTCCGGTGGTGGGCTGGCGCCCGCGGGCGCCGCCGCCGCGGCTGTCGCAGACGGCCTCCCGGACCGAACGGCGCCGCGGGCGCCGGCCCCGCAGGTGGAGGACGTCACGGATGCCTCCGACGCCCCGTCGCCGCGCGAGCCGCGCGAGTACCGGCTGCCGCCGGTCACGCTCCTCGAGGACGTCGCGGCGCGGAGCTCGGACCGCGGCATGGACCACGAGCGCAACGCGGCCATCATCGTGGGCAAGCTCGCCAGCTTCAACATCCCCAGCCACGTCGTGAAGTGGAACGCCGGGCCGGTCGTCACGCAGTACGAGGTGGAGCCCGACCCTTCGATCAAGGTGAGCCGCATCGAGGGGCTCGCGGACGACCTGGCGATGGCCCTCGCGGCCCGGACCATCCGCATCGAGGCGCCGATCCCCGGCAAGTCGGTCGTGGGGATCGAGATCCCGAACATGGACTTCAACGTCGTGGCGATCCGGCGGATCCTCGAGGACCCGGAAGTCATGGCGATCCCATCGCGGATCGCCTTCGCCCTCGGGCGCGACGTGGCGGGGCACGCCCGCGCCGCCGATCTCGCGAAGATGCCGCATCTCCTGATCGCCGGCGCCACCGGCTCCGGCAAGAGTGTGATGGTGAACGCCCTGATCGCCAGCCTGCTGATGCGGGCGACGCCCGACGAGGTGCGCCTGATCCTGGTCGACCCCAAGCGGGTCGAGCTCGCCGACTACAACGGGATCCCGCACCTGATGGTGCCCGTGATCACGGAGTCGGACCGGGCGAAGGCGGCGCTCAAGTGGGCGGTCGCCGAGATGGAGAACCGCTATCGGCGCTTCGCCGGGGCCAGCGCGCGGAACATCACGGCCTACAACGAGACCCGAGTGGATCCCGAGGACCGGCTGTCCTACCTCGTCATCATCATCGACGAGCTGGCCGATCTGATGATGCGCGACGGCAAGACGGTCGAAGACCCGATCGTCCGGCTGGCCCAGAAGGCGCGCGCCACCGGCATCCACCTGGTCCTCGCGACCCAGCGCCCGTCCGTCAACGTGGTGACGGGGCTGATCAAGGCCAACTTCCCGAGCCGCATCGCCTTCGCCATGGCCTCCCAGATCGACTCGCGGACGATCCTCGACGCGCCCGGCGCGGAGGATCTCATCGGGCGCGGCGACATGCTCTTCCAGCCGTCCGACCTGCCGCGCCCGATCCGCCTCCAGGGCGTCTTCGTCTCGGACAAGGAGGTCCGGGCGATCACCGCGCACTGGCGGGCCGAGGCCGAGCCGCACTACGACCTCTCGATCGTCGAGGACGACGACGAATCGACCGGCTCGGTCGACGACCTGGCCGACGACGACGCCGACCGACTGCTCAGGGATGCCGTCGGGGTGATCCAGGAGTACGATCGCGCCTCGGCATCGCTGCTGCAGCGGCGCCTGAAGGTAGGCTATGCACGGGCCGCCCGGATGATCGACCAGCTCGAGGCGCGTGGCTACATCGGAGCATTCGACGGCTCGAACGCGCGCCAGGTCCTGCGTCGCGACGGAGGTGGGGCTGGGCGGGCCCGGGACATCGGCGCGGATGACGGGGACGACGAGTGACGACACGCGACCACGCGCGACCGCTGGGGCTGCGAGGGCGCGGGGGTGGCGGCGATCGCGGCGAGGAGCCGAGGACGCCGCCGCCGGGCGAGCGCCTGGCCGACCGCCTGAGCGCGGCCCGCGAGGCGAAGGGCGTCGACCTCCTGCGCGCGGAGCGGGAGACGAAGATCCGGCGGCACTACCTCGCGGCGATGGAGCAGGGCGCGTGGGAGGAGCTCCCGGCGGGCGTCTACGCCCGCGGATTCCTGCGGAACTACGCGATCTACCTCGGGCTCGACCCCGACGAGGTGCTCGCCGCCTGGAGCCGCGAGCGGGGGGAGGTTCCCGTGGAGCCCGCGATCGTGGTTCCACGCGCCATCGAGGCGCCCCGCCGCGGGATCGTCCTGGGGCCCGGGATCATCGTCGCGGCGCTGGTGACGGTCGCCGCCCTCGGGATCGTCGCGTACATCGGCTTCCAGCTCCTGCGCTTCTCGGAGCCGCCTCCCCTGGTCGTCACCGATCCGCCCACGGCGGTCACCGAGGTGGCGGAGGACACGACCTCGTACACGCTGCGCGGCACGACCGTGGCGAACGGGGAGGTGACCGTCCAGGCGCCCGGGCGCGAGGACCTGCGCGTGCTCGCTGCCGCCGACGGCGCCTGGCGGACCGTCATCGACGTGCGGCGCGGCGAGAACCGGTTCGTGATCTCGGCCACCGACCCGAACACCGGCAAGGAGGCCGAGGCACCGGTCGAGATCGTCATCACCGTCCCGTTCGCCCAGGTGGCGGCGCCGACCCTTGAGCTGACGTCGCCGGAAGAGGGCCTGAGCGTGGAGAACGGGGCGATCCCGGTGCGCGGCTCCACGACCGATGCGACCTCGGTCAGCGTCTCGGCCATCTACACCGGTCCCGCACCGGGGCAGGTCGCCCCGCCGTCGCCGACTCCGGCGGCGATCCCGGCGGCGACGGTGACTCTCGCCGACGACGGGAGCTTCTCCACCGCCGTCGACCTGACTCAGGGAAGCTGGACGATCACCGTCACGGCGGCCGGCGAGGAGGGGAAGTCAACCACCCTCAGTCGCACGGTCACCGTCGTCTACCGGGGCATCTCCGTCGTGGTCGAGGTGAAGAACGCACGAACCTGGCTCAAGATCTGGGTCGACGGCGCCGTCTCGTCCGTCACGGGCGCCGGCGGCAAGGTGTTCGCGGCGGGCAAGACCCTCACGTTCAAGGGCGACAAGGTTGTCGAGATCCGGACCGGCAAGATGAGCACGACCTTCGTGACCGTCAACGGAACGTCCTACGGCGCGCTCGGCACGAGCGCCAACCCCGGCACGTTCGTCCTGGAGCCCGGGAAGCCGCCGCGGCCCGGAGGCTGAGGGGCGCCGTGGCGGACTCCGCGCTCCGCCCCCTGACCGACCGGCTCCAGGCGATCTGCGTGGAGGCGGGACTCCGGGTGGCGGTCGCAGAGTCGTGCACCGGTGGGCGCGTCGGCGACGCCCTCACGGATGTTCCGGGCTCCTCGGCGTACGTGGCCGGCGGCATCATCGCCTACGCGGACGCGGCCAAGCACGCGCTGCTCGGGGTTCCGCTGCCGATCCTCGAGGCCCACGGCGCCGTGAGCGCCCAGGTCGCGGTGGCAATGGCCGAGGGTGCCCGCGCTCGGCTCGCGGCCGACCTGGCGGTGGCCGTCACCGGGATCGCCGGGCCTGGCGGTGGAACGGCCGCGAAGCCGGTCGGGCTGGCGTACGTGGCGACCGCCGATGCGGCCGGCAGCACCGTCCGCCGCCTGGCGTGGACGGGCGACCGGGAGGCGAACAAGGCCGCCAGCACGCGGGCTGCGCTGGAGATGCTCCTCGAGCGCGCAGAGGCTCGCGCCGTCGAACGCCGCCGCGCCTGAGCGTCCGCCGGCGCGCCCGGGCGCACGTCGCGACACGCCGCTGCGCCGGGCGGCATACTGGAGTCGAGCGCAGACGGCCCACGCGGCCCGCACGGAGGATCCGATGGCAGGCGAGTTCTCGTTCGACGTGGTCTCCGACTTCGACGCGCAGGAGTTGCGCAACGCCCTTGACCAGGCGCGCCGGGAGATCGCCACCCGGTTCGACTTCAAGGGTGCCCTGGCGGACATCACGCAGGAGAAGGACGCCCTGGAGATCCACGCGGACAGCGAGCTCCGGGCGAAGGCGATCCGGGACCTCGTCGAGTCCAAGGCGATCCGACGGAACCTGTCGCTCAAGATCTTCGAGTGGGGCCCGATCGAGCAGGCCGGCGGGATGACCGTCCGGCAACGGGTGGAGCTGCGCCGGGGCCTCCCGGACGAGCTCGCCCGGAAGATCACCAAGCTCATCCGCGACGAGGTCCCGAAGGCGAAGAGCCAGATCCAGGGCGACGCCGTCCGCGTGTCGGCCAAGAGCAAGGACGACCTGCAGAAGGTCATCGCGCGCCTGCGGGAGCTCGACGAGGCCGTCCCGCTGCAGTTCGTCAACTACCGATAGGGGAGGGAAGTCAACGGTGTCCACCCGGTCGCCGATGGTTCGGCTCATCCTCGTGCTCGTCGTCATCTTCGTCGTCGTCGGGCTCGTGGTGACGACGTTCCCGCCCCCGCCGGGCAACTGACATGGGCGGGTCCGAGGGAACCACCGGCCAATTCATCGCCGACGCGCTGGCGGGCGCCGGCATCCGCATCGCGTACACGGTCCCGGGGGAGAGCTTCCTCCCGCTGCTCGACGGGCTGGCCGCAGCCGGCATCCGCGTCGTGGCGGCCCGCCACGAGGGGGGAGCCGGGTTCATGGCGACGGCGCACGGGGCCCTCACCGGGCGGCCGGCGGCCGTCCTCGTCACCCGCGCGGTCGGAGTCGCCAACCTGGCCATCGCCCTGCACGCCGCCCAGGCCGACTCGGTGCCCCTCGTCGCGCTGGTCGGCCAGGTCGACCGGGCGTCGCGGGGCCGGGAGGCGTTCCAGGAGGCGGATGTCGTCGCGACCTTCGGGGGCCTCTGCCGATGGGCGCGGGAGGTCCGCGACGTGGCGGCCCTGCCGGGCGCGCTCGATGAGGCGCTCCGCAGGGCGACGACCGGCCGCCCCGGGCCGGTCCTGCTGAGCCTTCCCGCGGACCTGCTCGACGAGCCGGCGCCGGTCGACGTCGGTCGGATCGCGACGGCCACGGTGCTCGGTCCACCCCGCGCGCCCGAGCCGGACCCAGCCACCGTGAAGCGGATCCTGCACCTGCTGCTCGACGCCGAGCGGCCGGTGATCGTCGCGGGAGCCGGCGTCCTCCGGTCGCGCGCGACCGCCGACCTCGTGCGGTTCGCCGAGCTCGTGGAGGTGCCGGTCGTCGCCGCGTGGCGACGCCCCGACGCCTTTCCCAACGACCACGCGCTGTATCTCGGGATGAGCGGCTACTTCGCCGCCTCGACGGTCCACCCTCGCCTGCTCGAGGCCGACGCCGTGCTGGTGCTCGGGTGCCGCCTGAACGAGGTGGCATCCGGCGGCTGGTCGGTACCCGCCGCAGGTGCCCGCTGGGCCCACGTCGACCTCGAGCCCCTCGGGGGCCGCGGCAGCCTGCAGAGCCCCACGATCGGCCTGGCGTCGGATGCGCGCACCTTCGTGCGCGAAGCCCGCCGCGTCCTCGGCGGGAGCGTCCTCGAGATGGCGTCCCTCGAGCGCCGGCGCGCCGCCAACGCCGCCGACCGGGCCGCCTACGAGGATGCCCGCCGGGTCGACGGGGCGCCGTGGGACGGCCCAGGGGTGCATCCGGGGCGCGTGATCGCGACGCTCGGCCGAACGCTGCCGCCCGACGCGATCGTGACCACCGACGCGGGGCACTTCGGCGGGTGGGCGGCGCGCGGCCTGTGGATGCGCCGCCCGGGCACGTACCTCGGGCCGACGGCGGGGGCCATGGGCTACGGACTGCCGGCGGCCGTCGCGGCGTCCCTCGCGTCGCCCGGCCGGCCCGTCGTCGCGCTGGTGGGCGACGGGGGGCTCGGCATGAGCGTGGCCGAGCTGGAGACCGCCGTCCGGGAGGGCGCGCGGCCCGTCGTCCTCGTCTTCGACAACGCTCGCTACGGGACGATCCACGATCACCAGGCGCGGCGCGGGATGGACCCGATCGCCACCGACCTGGGCCCGGTGGACTGGGCGGCCATCGCCGAGGGGTTCGGCGCGACCGGCATCCGGGTCGAGAGCGACGAGGCCTTCGAGCCGGCGCTGCGCACGGCCCTCGGCTCGCGCCAGCCCACCGTGATCCATCTCCTGGTGGACCGGCGGTGGGTGAGCGTCGACCGGGTCGACGACAGCCTGCCGGAGATCGCGACGGTTGTTCAGGCGACCGCGGCTGAAGAGGTCGCGGAGGAAGACGTCGGCGCGGGGGACGTTCCTGCGGCCCGCGAGCTCCGGGAAGGTGCCGAGCCGTCGGCGATCGGCAGCGAGGCGTTCGTGGCGGCGCCGCCCGCCGATGCCACCGTGTCGACGGCGTGGTCCGAGGATGCCCCGCCTCCAGCCTCGGATGCCGGCGGGGACACGCCCCCGCCCTGGGAGCCGATGGCGGAGCCACCGTCGGCGGACGCGTCGGAGTCGGAGCCATCGCCCCTCGAGCCGGTGTCATCCCCGGCCGCTCCCCCGGATCCCGCCGCGGAGCCGGGGGAGGACCCGCCGAGCACCCCGGACGGCGAAGCGGACGATCCGGCGCAGGGGTGACCGGGCGCACCGCGGCCGACATCGGGGCGGGCCTCGAGCCGGCCAGGGCCGCGCGCGTCATCCAGCCGGGCGAGCGGATCCACGTCGTCGGCGCCGGCGGCGCGGCCGCGGCGGCGGCAACGCTCCACGCTCACCGCGCCGGCGCCTCCGTCTCGGGCTGCGACGCGGGCGGTCCCTCGCCCTACACGCCGCCCCTCGAGGCCGCGGGGGTGCCGCTGGCCTGGGAGCACTCGGCCGCGCACGTCGGCCTCGCCGGCAGACCGCTGGCGGACCGGATCGCGGTCACGAAGGCCCTCACCGCCGTGGCGCCCGACCATCCCGAGCTCGCCGCCGCGCGATCCCTCGGCATTCCCGCGACCAGCGTCCAGCAGCTGATCGCCGACGCCGCCATGACGCGCGGCCAGGCGCTCATTGGGTTAGCTGGCACGCACGGTAAGTCGACGACCACGGGGTGGGTCGTTCACCTCATGGCACTCGCCGGGCTCGATCCGTCCGCGTTCGTCGGCGCCCTGCTGCCGGCCGCGCTGGTCAACGGCCCTCGCCGGTCCACCGTCCGCGTCGGGACCGGACGCCATTTCGTCGTCGAGGCGGACGAGTACGCCGGCAACTTCGACCCCTACCACCCGGTCATCGGGGGCCTGACCAACGCCGACTGGGATCACCCGGACGTGTTCGAGGGCCGAGCGGACGTGATCGCCGCGTTCGGCGCCTGGATCCGCGGCTTCGACGGGGGAGGGGAGGCCGCCGTCCTCGTTGCGAACGCCGGGGATCCCGGGGTACGGGAGGTTGTCGCCGGGTTGCGGGCGTGGGGCGGCCGGCTGTGCCTGGTGGAGGTGGTTGACGAGGACGCGGACCCGGTCGCGGTGCAGCGTGCGCTCGAGGCCGCGAATGCGACCGCCGGCGGGGGGGCGTCTGCACTCGTCGGTCGGTGGTGGCACGCGGCGGGGGAGGGGAGCCTCGAGATCGCCGGCCTGGCCGCGGGAGCGCCACGGACGACCCGCCTCGCCCTCGCGGGGCGCCACAACGCGACCAACGGCCTGGTGGCCGCGGGGGTCGCGCTCGCGGCCGGCGCGGCCCAGGAGGCCGTCCTGGAGGGCCTGGCCACGTTCCCCGGTGTCGGTCGCAGGCTCGAGCTGGCCGGCGATGTGGCGGGGGTCGTGGTCCTCGACGACTACGGGCACCATCCGACCGCGATGGCGGCCACGTTCGCCGCGGTGCGCGAGCGCTACCCGGGGCGTCGCCTCTGGGCGGTCTACGAGCCCCTGACCTACCACCGGACCGCGGCGATGCTGGACGCGTTCGCAGAGGTCCTGCAGACGGCGGACCGCGCGGTCGTCGCCGAGATCCATGCCGGGCGGGACCCGGACACGACGATCGCGTCGGCGGCGGCGCTGGCCGGAGCGGTCATGGCTCGGGGGGAGACGCCGGCGTGGGCGCCCGGCACGGTGGAGGAGACGGCGGACTGGCTGGCTGGTCGCGTAGAGCCGGGCGACGTCGTCCTCGTGATGGGCGGTGGGCGGAGCTACGTCATCGCCGAGCGCCTGGTCGCCCGCCTTCGGAAGCGCCCGGCGAGCTGAGGCAGCCGGGGCGCCGGCGAACGACGGGGTCCCGGCCGGGAATCGCGAAGGCCGCCGGGCGCAGACGCCGCGGCGGCCTTCGATGCGGTGCGGAGGGTGCCTAGCGCCGGCTGAAGCAGTCGGAGCAGTAGACCGGCTTGGCGCCGGACGGCCGGAACGGGACGGATGCGACGTTGCCGCACGAGCTGCACGTCGCGGTGAACATCTCGCGCGGTCCGCGCGAGCCGCCGCCGCCGTAGCCGCCGCCGCTCCCATAGGAGCTGCTGCCGCTGTACGAGCCGCCGCCGGAGTCGCCGCGGGCGGCCTTCTTGGCCGCGCGGCAGGCCGCGCAGCGGCGAGGGGTGGTGAAGCCGCGATCGGCGTAGAACGCCTGCTCGCTCTCCGTGAAGACGAATTCCTGCCCGCAATCGCTGCAGGTGATGACCTGGTCGGCCATGGTGCGTGCTTGCTCCTTCGAGCTCGTGTCGGCGCGGAACGGGAACCGGTCTTCCGAGTCGCAAATGGGCGCTGACGGAGAGAAGGTGCGAGCCTGGGCCGAGCGTGGTCCCCCGCCGTCCATATACGGCGAGCGGGATGAGGATACCCGGTTCGCGCCGAGAATGCGAGTGGCACCTGCACGCGCACAGGCCGGCCCCGCCGCATCGCGACCCGGGCCGCCCGGCCCGACGCCCTTCGGCGGCCCGCACCCGGCCGGGATCGGCTACCGTTCGCGGCCATGAGCGACGATTCCGACCGCGAGGTGCTGGAGCGCGGCCTCGCCGGGCGCGGCGACTACGAGCTCTTCGCGTGCGACCCGGCTCTCGCCGACACGGCTGCCTTCTGCGAGGCGTACGGGTTCGCCCTGGAGGACTCGGCGAACACGATCATCGTGGCCGGGAAGTCGACCCCGCCCCGGTACGTCGCCTGCGTCGTGCTCGCGACGCATCGCCTCGACGTCAACCGGGTGGTCCGGAGCCGGCTGGGCACGCGCAAGGCCTCCTTCGCCTCTGCCGAGGAGACGCGGGCCCTCACCGGCCAGGAGATCGGCGGCGTGACCGTCTTCGGCCTTCCCGCCCACCTGCGGATCTGGGTCGACGCGGCGGTGATGTCCCGGCCGCGAATCGTGTTGGGCGGCGGCAGCCGAAGCTGGAAGGTGCTCGCCGCGCCCTCGATCCTGCGCACGATCGAGGGCGTCGAGGTCGTGGACGGCCTGGCGTACCCGGCGCCGCCACGGGCGGAGTAGGGGAGGGAGCCGCTCGAGCGGAACCGGCCGGCCGGCAACCCCGTCTGGTGGTGATGAACGTTCGCCGGCCGGCGATGCCGTCTCGAGCGTGCCCGCGGTCGTCATCGCGGCACTCACCTTCAGCTCCGAGCGCGTCGAGGTCGAGACCGGCTGCAACCGGGGCGGGGGAGCGGTTGCGATCGCCGACGAGACGCTGACCTTCGGACCGATCGCGCTCACCAGGATGGCCTGCCCCGCCGACGCCATGGCGGTCGAGCAGGCGGTGACGGCCGTGCTCGAGGGCCAGGTCGCCTACGCGATCGACGCCGGCACGTTGACGCTGTCCAGCGGGGCGAACAGCGTGGTCCTCCGCGCCACCGAGTGACGTCGGCCTGGGTGCAGGCGAAGGTCGACAGCAGGCGCACCGTCGCGACGTCGCCGCCCACTAGTGCGGCTGGCGGAACCGAACGGTCGACGCCACCGGCGTCCACGACCCGACGACGAAGCGGACGATCAACCGATACGTTCCGGCCCTCAGCGACGATGCGGTTCCGAGCGTCAGCGTGACCCGCTGGCGGAGAGTGCCGCCCGGGTAGAGCGCGGCCACCCGGCGCGCGGACGCGATGGTCCGACCCCGCGAGTCAGCGACTCGCCACGTGACGGTTCCGCGTTCCGCTCGCGTCCCGCGGTCCCGGAGGACGATGGAGGCGTCGACTCGGACCACGCCTTTGACGAGGCGAACCGGACTGACGGTCGTGCGGGCGGTGACCCGTCGGATCGGGCGGACGAAGGTGCGCTGGATCGCGAGCGCCATGCCCCCGTGGCCGGCATCGTTCCCGAGCGACCAGATCCCCACCCCGGCCAGGCCGTGGGCGATGGCGAAGTTGAACTTGGCACGGGCCGACGCGGCATCCTCGAAGTGGACCTGGCGCACGGTTCCGTCCGCCTGGTTCACGTATCGGAACCAGGATCCGCTCACGGGGTCGTGGTGGACCGTGACCGCGCGGTGACGCGACAGCCAGGCAAGGGCCGAGGCGTACGTGACCGCGCGAACGCCTCCCCAGCGCGCGGGGTTCGGGCGTACCCGCCAGGAGCCGCCGGTACGGACCACCGGCCACGAGTAGCCATAGAAGGGCACCCCCAGGATGAGCTTCTGGCGTGGCACCAGGCGCAGGTAGTTGCCGATCGTCTTTGCCACGTTGTGCGCCGCGCCGGTCAGCGGGGCGACCGCCCCGGGGCGACGCGACCCTCGCCAGTGGTAGTCGTAGGCCATCACGAAGAAGCGGTCGACGACCGGCTCGAGACCCTTCAGGAGCCGGTCCGACACGATCGCCGGCGTCGCGACGGCGAGCTCCGAGCCCGGGAACCGGCGGTGCATCTGGCGACTGAATCGCCCGACGAAGGCCGCGAACCTGGACGCCAGCGAGGCCGGCACGGGCTCGACGTCGAGGTTCGCGCCGTCGGCTCCCCGACGGCCCATCAGGTCGAGAGCCTGCCGAATGAAGCGCGCCTGGGCTCGTGGATGGTCGAGGAGCCGGCGAAGCTTCGAGACATCGAAGAGCTGGAACGTCGGAACGACACGAACGCCCCGGGCATGGGCGGCATTCGTGACCGCCCGTGCCGCCCGGCTGACGTACGCCCGATACCCGGCCGCGTGCCGATCGAGGGCGCCATCGGCACCGATCGGGACGGCGAAGAAGGCGATCGTGGAGAGCCGGCGGTAGTCGAGCCGACGGGCGGTCCCGGCGTCGAGCTGCCAGTACGGCAGGTAGCCATAGATCTGGTGCGACGGCGTTGGTTGCCGGTCCGCTCGCGCGCGGATCCCGGGATCGGCTGCCCGGGCGGCGGTCGGCCCCGCTGCATCGATCGCGACGATGCCTGCCAGGAGAGCAGGCACGAGGAGGAGATGCAGGGCGGCCGGATGGAGCCGGGATCTTCGACGCATGGGGCGGGCCTCGTCGATCGGTCGACCGCCGGATGGGGCTCATCCCGACAGGGCCGACGTGGCCGGCAAGCCGGCCATGGGCACGGGTCCCACCTTACCGCCCGCATGCAACCCCGGGCGGGAAGGGGCCTGCGCGTGCCGTCCGGCATCGCGGCCGGCGGCGGCGCGGACGGGGCACCGCCGGGGGAGGGGAGTGCCGTCCTCGCGGATCGCCGCCCGGCAGCCGTCCCATCGAGCGGCCCCGATCGCCCGACGTGGTCCCACCTGTCGCTCCGGACGTCCCAGCACGTCCGACGACCTGCCGTGACGTCGGTCGTCAGACCCGGTCCAGGAACTCGAGCACTCGCCGGGTGAGCAGCGCCGTGGCAGCCGCGTCGTACGACGGGAGGGAGCTGTCGGCGAAGTAGTGCTGGTCGCCGGGATAGAGGAAGAGCTCCGCGTCCGCGACCTTATCGACGATCTCGCGGGCGGCCTCGACATCGCCCTCGCCGACGAAGACCGGGTCGGCGTCCATGCCGTGGATCTGGACGGGGACGCCGTCCGGCCAGGGCCCGAAGGCCCACTCGCCGCTGATCGGGATGCAGGAGTAGAAGAGCAGGGCTCCCCGGGCTCCCGGTCGCGTCTGGGCGAGCTTCTGCGCCGCCATCTCGCCGAGCGAGAACCCGGCGTAGACGAGCTCGGGCGGCAGGCTGTCGGCCGCGCGGACGCCGCGCTCCAGGACGTTCTCGAACCCGATCTCCCTGGCCCAGGCGAGGCCCTCGTCCAGCGTCGGGAAGGTGCGTCCGTCGAACAGGTCGGGCGTGTGCACCGTGTGCCCGGCGGCCCGCAGCTCGTCGGCGAACGCGCGGACGCCGGGGGTGAGCCCCTGGGCGTGGTGGAATAGCAGGACCTCGGCCATGGGGCGCCTCCAGCGTGGGGATGGTCGGATGCGAGTGTTCCGGGCACTGGACCGGCAACGATCACGGGGCGAGGACGCTGCGGACGCAGGGGGTGGTGAGGCCCGGGGATCCGGGTCAGGTCCCGGAGAGGACCTCACGAAGCTTCGCGGCGAACGCATCCGGGTCGCCCGCCTGGCCGTACTCGCCGCCGAGGAAGCCGCCGTGGTCGCTCGGGAAGCGGACAGCCTCGCTGGCGAGGCGCTCGGCCGCGGCGACCCCGGCCCGGAACGCGAGCTGGCCCTCCGACTCGGAGCCGACGGCGACCACGATCCTCGTGGGAGCCGCACGCAGGGCGTCGAAGTCCGGCTCGTAATGCGTGCTCGAGATGATGTTCTGGAACAGCAGCGGGTCGGTCCGGTTTCCGTCGTCCTCGGTCGGCAGCCCGAACGTCGCCGGCTCGGGGGCGGGCGCCTCGGCCTCCGCCGCGGTGAAGGGGCCCTGGTGGCTCACGACGCCGATGAACCGCGCCATGCCCGGCCCGAAGCCGCTCTCCCGGTAAGCGTCGGCGACGGCGCGGGACGCGGCCAGCGCCCCCTCGCGGTCGGGCACGATCGCGGCCAGCGGCGGCTCGTGCGCGACGAGCGTCCGGACGTCACCGGGGTGCGCCGCGACGAGGGCGAGCGCGTTGACGGCGCCGCCGCTGCTCGCGAACAGGTCCACCGGGCCGCCCCCGACGGCCTCGATGACCCGGTGCACGTCGTCGGCGTGCTGCTCCGGCGTGGAGATGGTGCCGGGATCGTCCTTCACGCTGCGCTCCACGCCGCGCGGGTCGTAGGTCACGACCGTCCGGTCGGAGAAGTGGCCGGCGAGCGTGGCGAACCCGGCGGCGCCCATCGGCGACCCGATGAGGAGCAGCGGCAGCTCGCCGGAAGCGACATGGCGGACGTCGTAGGCCAGGGTGGCGCCCGGCACGGCCAGCGTGCGGGTGCTGCGCTCGGTCGCGGCGGTCATGCGGCGGCTCCTTCCGCGAGGATGGCGTCGATCTGGCCGACGGCCTGGGTGAGTCCCTCCTCCATCCCCATGGCCAGGACCTGCTCCATGGCCTCGATGCTCGGGAAGCGGCTCTCGATGGACATCCGCGTGCGGGCGGCACCGATCGGCTCGATCGTCACCCGGCCCTCGTTCCGCGGGAAGTCGTCGTTCGGGGTCCCGTCGTCGTTGGCGAACCCGTCCATGAAGACGAGCCGGCGCGGCGGGTCGGCCTCGACGACGTCCCAGTACCCGCGCGGCTGGTCGCCGCCCGGACCGGTCATGAGGTATTCGACGCGGCTCCCGGGCGCGAGGTCGTGGCGGGTGAACGTGGCCGGGTAGGTGGGCGGGCCCCACCAGCGCTCGAGCTGGCGCGGGTCAGCCCACAGCTCCCAGACGCGCTCCGGCGAGGCGTCGAACTCCGCGACGAGGATCATCGTCCGGGCGGCGGGGTCCTTGTGGACGGCGGTCACGGTCATGTGCGGGTCCCCCTGCTGGCGGCGATGAGGTCGGTCATGCGGTCGATCCGACCGCGCCACAACGCCTCGTACTGGTCGAGCAGGCCGCGCGCGTGGCGCAGCGCCTCGATCTCGGTGCGCACGACCTTGCGGCGGCCGCTGCGCTCCTTGGTGACCAGGCCGGCCCGCTCGAGCACGGCGACGTGCTTCTGCACGGCCGCAAAGCTCATCGGGTAGTGGCTGGCCAGCTCGGCCACGCCCTCCCGACCGCCGAGCGCCCGCAGGACGATGTCACGCCGGGTGGCATCCGCCAGGGCCGCAAAGACGAGATCGGGATCGAACGCGGTCAGCATGCATACAACCATACGGTTGTATGGCGAGGCTGTCAAGCGGAGACGGGGGAGGGGATCCGGGTCGACCTTGACCGCGGACGCCAGTCGAGCGTATGCCGCACCCGAGCGGCCACGTGAGCGTCAGCGAGGCGCGCGACACGTTTGCCGAGCTCGTCAATCGCGCGGCCTACGGCCACGAGCGCGTCCGCTCGCCGCCCGCGATCGTCCCGATCGAGGACGTCGAGCTCCTGGAGCGCCTCGAGGACGAGGTCGACCTCCAGGCCGCGCGAGACGCGCTCGCGGACCCGGCGAACGTCGTCCCGATCCCGTGGGAGCAGGTGAAGTCCGAGCTCGGCCTCTGATCGTCGCAGGCGAGACGGGACGTGACCGAGCACCGGTACGAGATCCTCTTCACCCCCGGTGCAAGGCGCGACCTGGCGGGCCTGCCGATCGCCGCCCAGCGCCGGATCGCGCGGGCCATCGACGGCCTAGTCGTCGACCCGCGCCCACCGGGATCCAGGCTCCTCGCCGGGAGTCTGAGCGAGCGCATCTGGCGGCTCCGCGTCGGTGAGCACCGCGTGCTCTACGGGATCCGCGACGCGAACCTGTCGATCCGGCACGGGGAGGCCCGCGGCCGCGCTCGCGAGCGCGGCCGCGAGTGACGTCGTTTCGTTGTGTTACACTGTGCAACATGGGAGAAGTCGGGATGCGTGAGCTGCGCCATCGCCTCCGCGAGTACTTGGGACGGGCCCAGGCAGGGGAGTCGTTCGAGGTGACCGAGTTCGGCCGACCCGTCGCCGTCCTCGGCCCGCTGTCGGCCCGCCGCCCGACGTGGGCGCAGCTCGTCGCCTCGGGGCGCCTGACGCCGCCGGCGAACCCGGACACCCGGACGATGCCGCCGCGCCGTCCGCCCACCACGGGCATCACGGCGACCGAGGCCCTGCTCGCCGAGCGTCGCGCCGACGAGCGGTGAGCCTGTACCTCGACGCGTCGGCGATCACGAAGCTGGTCGTCGACGAGCGGGAATCCGCCGCGCTCGAGCGCCTCGTTGCGGGGAAGGCCCTCGCCACCAGCCGGGTCGCCGTCGTGGAGGTGACCAAGGCGGTCGCCCGCGCCGATCCCGGTGCCGACCCGTGGGGCGTGCTGAGCCGCCTGGCCTTCGTCGAGCTCGATGCCGACCTCTCGCGACTCGCCGGCGCCACCGGCGGTCCGGCGCTTCGCGCGCTCGACGCCGTCCATGTCGCCTCCGCGCTGCGGCTCGTGCCCGCGATCGAGGCGTTCGTGACATACGACGACCGCCAGGCAGACGCCGCCCGGGCGGCCGGCCTCGACGTGGTGTCGCCGAGGCCCTGATCACGGCGGCGCGCCCTGTTCGGCTCGGCGACGCGCCCCGACTCCTACCGCTGCGCGGCGGCAGTGGCAGCCCAGGAGTCCGGCGAGCCGCGATGAGTCCTGCGGCGCTCCGGCGGTCGTATTGTCGAACCCGTTACCGAGGAGGACTTCCGATGCGCAGCGTGACCTATTCCATGGGCGTCTCGCTGGACGGCTACATCGTCGGGCCGGACGGCGACTTCGACTGGACGGCGCCCGACGAGGAGGTCTTTCGCTTCTGGATCGACGAGATTCGAGAGGTCGGCGTCCACCTGATGGGACGACGGCTGTACGAGACGATGCTGTACTGGGAGACCGCCGACCAGGATCCATCGCTCGACGACGCAGAGCTCGAGTGGGCCGCCCTGTGGAAGCCGCTCCCGAAGGTGGTGTTCTCCACCACGCTGTCGGCGGTGCAGGGCACTGCCCGCCTGGCCTCAGGCGGCCTCGCGGAGGAGATCGGGCGGTTGCGAGCCGAGCCGGGGGAGGGCGACATCGCGATCGGCGGCGCGACGCTCGCCGCCGAGGCGGCCGCGTTGGGTCTGATCGACGAGTACCGGGCCATGGTCTACCCGGTGCTGGTTGGCGGTGGCATTCCGTACTTTCCGCAGCGCGAGCGCCGGGTGGATCTCGAGCTCGTCGAGGTGACGGAGGCCATGCGCGGATCACACGAGACGCGGCGCTCTGCGGGTCCATGACCCGCACGGTACGGATCGCCACGGCACGGGCACTTCACGCTGTGGCGCTCATCGCGACCAACGTTCGCTCGGTCGGAGTCCGGGATGCGGAGGATCACTCTCGCGGCTGCCCGCCAACCGCCCGCCGCGCCACCACAGCGACCGCGCTCCGGGCACATGACGCGCGCCGGCGTGCGTACACTTGCCTGAGTCAACCACAGGTTGACGAGCAGGGTAGGGGAAGCGCGACGCGACCCAGCCGACCCTGGCACCCGGAGCGTTCGCGGCCGAGTGGCGCGGCGTGACGACCACGGAGAAGGCCGCCGCCCAGGAGCACTTCATCGACCTCTGCCGGATGCTCGGCGAGCCGACCCCTCACGAGGCCGATCCCAGCGGCGCCCACTACGCGTTCGAGAAGCGCGTGTCGAAAGCCGTGCGAGGGGAGTCCTGACCGGTGCATCTCTACCAGGGCACCACCCAGCAGTTCATCGGTGACGCGACCCAGGCTCGGCTCGCCAACCAGCTTGCCGATCGGTTCTTCGAGGAGTTCCGGTACCGCCCATCGCCGTCCGAGGTCACGTCGTGGCGCAACTCGCTCAGCGCGATGGCCATGGTGCTTCAGCTGGCGGACCTGACCGACCAGGGGATCCTCGTCGAGGTCAGGCTGCCGCTGTCCTCGCGGCGCCTGGACGTCCTGATCACCGGCCAGAGCCCCGACCACCGGCGATTCGGCGGTCGTCGTGGAGCTCAAGCAGTGGACGGCGGTGGGCCGGTCGAACATCACCGACTGCGTGACGGTGGACTTCGGCGGCCGCCTCGTCGACCACCTTCACCCCTCACGCCAGGTCGCCCAGTACCAGCGCTACCTGATCGACACGCACCCGGCCTTCTCCGACGGCGCGATCGCCCTCGACGCATGCGCGTACCTCCACTACGCGCAGCACGATCCGCTGTCGCCGCTGTACCACGCCAGCTTCGCCCAGCTCCTTGCGACGAACCCGTCGTTCTCGGGGGACGAGCGGGACGCCTTCGCGACCTTCCTCGACCAGCGGGTCGGCGGCCCGGACGACGGAGCGATCCTCGAGCGGGTTGCGGCGACCGCGTTCAAGCCTCACAAGCGGCTGCTCGACCACGTTGCCCGCGTCATTCGCAACGAGCCGGCGTTCACGCTCCTCGACGAGCAGCTCGTGGCGTACAACGCGATCATCGACGAGGTCAGCGGCGCCGGGCAGAACCGTCGGTCGGTCGTCTTCCTCGTCGAGGGCGGACCGGGTACCGGCAAGTCGGTCATCGCCGTCAACCTCGTCGCGGAGCTGGCCGAATCGAGGGCTCAGCACCCTCCACGTGACCGGCTCGAAGGCGTTCACCGAGAACCTGCGCAAGATCGTCGGCGGCCGGGCGAGCGCATTGTTCAAGTACTTCCGCGACACGGCGAACGTCAGCGAGCCGCTCGACGTCGTCATCCTCGACGAGGCGCACCGGATCCGAAGCGTGAGCACGAGCCGCTTCACACCCGCAAAGGCGCGCTCCGGGCAAGGCGCAGATCGACGACATCCTCGACGCCAGCCGGGTGTCGGTGTTCTTCATCGACGATCTCCAGGTCGTTCGGCCAGGCGAGGTCGGCAGCACCGACCTCATTCGCGAGTCGGCCGCGAAACGGGGGATCGAGCTCCGGGACTTCAAGCTGGAGGCGCAGTTCCGATCGAACGGGTCCGACTCGTTCATCCAGTGGGTCGACAACACCCTCGAGCTCGGCCGCACTCCGCAGGTCCTGTGGCCGATGGACGACGACTTCGACCTCCGCATCGTCGGCAACGCCCGCGAGCTCGAGCGGCTCATTCGCCTGCGAGCCGTGGAGGGCTCAACCGCACGTCTCGTCGCCGGCTTCTGCTGGCCGTGGACCGACCCGGACGACGAAGGCCTCCTGATCCCAGACGTCAGGGTGGGGGACTGGGCGATGCCCTGGAACGCCAAGGCCGAAGCGCGCCGTCTCGGTCCGGGCATTCCGAAGTCCGACTTCTGGGCGAGTGCCGAAGGAGGGCCTCGAGCAGGTCGGCTGCGTCTACACGGCACAGGGCTTCGAGTTCGACTACGTCGGCGTCATCTTCGGGCCCGACCTCGTATACCGGCCGATGGACGGGGGATGGGTCGGCCAGCGCGACGAGTCGCACGATCGCGTGGTCACGCCGCGGCGTCACCGACGAGGAGTTCACGCGCTACGTCAAGAGCACCTACCGCGTTCTGCTGACCCGCGGCCTCCGCGGCTGCTATGTCTGCTTCACGGACACCCCGACTCGCGACTTCTTCCTCAGCCGAATCGAGCGCCGCGCCATGCCTGATGCCCGCGCTGCAGAGGACGGCGGGTCGTACGGGTCGCCATTCCCGCCCGAAGGCGGTCGATAGGCGGGCGCCCGGGGTTCGGTGCCGTCGGCCACCAGAACAAACATAACTACTATTATCGGAAGTGTGTGCGGTCGCGCGACAGCCCGACGCCCCGCGGGCTACAGGCCGAACTCGACGGGGCCAACGGTCCTCACGAGGTGCTCTACTCCGCGCGCGAGGCGGCCGTCGACCGTGAGGAGCGGGATGTCGAGGAGCTGCGCGAGGGCCACGTACTCGGCGTCATAGGTCTTTGCCCAGCCGAGCTCGTCGGCGATGGACCAGGCGCGATCGTGGAGGAGGCGCTCATCGGCGTACAGGCCGAGCGGGAGATCCCCCAGGCGGCGCAGCATCTCGCGCGCGGCGTTCGGCGGCACAACGCCCCGCCAGATCTGGGCGTGGAGCGCCGAGAGCACCTCGGATCGCAGCAGCCGGGGCGCGTGGAGCGCAAGCGGGCTCGCCGGGGCCCATTTCGCCGCGAGGAGGTGGAGTGCGGCGCCCGCGTCGAGCACGACCGGCATCAATGCTCGTCCCTCTGGGTCCGCAGGATCTTGACCCAGTCTGGCATCGGTTCGCCCCAGAACGTCGTCCGCCACGCCGGGGGCAGCTCCAGGCGGTCCGACTCGGGCGCGAATGCGGCGTCGAGATCTCGTTCCTCGATGAGGTGCTGGGTGCCGATCTTGCGGGACGGCAGCTTCCCTTCGCGGATCCAGCGACGGATCGTCTCGGGGTTGCGGCCGGTGCGGCGGGCCGCCTCCGGGACCGTCAGGCTCATGTGCCTTCCTCTTCGCGTGCGTCGTGGTGCACAGACAGTCGTAGCATACTACAACACGAGCCGCCGACGCCTGTGCCGTGGTCGGTCGTCCCCGTCACACCTCCAGGGGCCACGACGGTCCCGGCAGGCCGTCGGGCGGCCTCGCCGGCGCGTGGGTCGCGCGAACGGCGGTGACGGCGAGGTCCGTATCGACGACGAGCCCGGGCGCGGGCGCAGTGTCCTCGTGGGGGCGTCCCAGCGCCGCGACCGCGACCGGCTCGCCCTCGATCACCAGCCGGTGGTCCCTACCCCACTCCAGCGCCAGGTGGCGCACCCCGCTCGGCGTCACGACGTTGCCGTGGGTCGCCCGCTCGTCCGGCTCCGGGTGCAGGGTCAGGATCCCGGCGGCCGTCGCGAGCTCGAGGCGAGTCCAGCTCCCCGTCGGGTCCAGCTCGAGGAGTAGATCGGAGATGACGTGGCCGTCCGCGTCGAGGCGCAGGGACCTCCACCGGCGACCCCGCCGGCCCTCCGCCACGGACCAGAGGACCGTCTCCCCTCCCCCGAGGTCGAGCCGGCCGGCTCGTCGCAGCCACGCTGGGGTCGAGGTCACGACGGGTCGAGCCGGGTGCCCGTCGCCGCCAGGATCGCCGCCACGTCGGCCACGAGCGTCGGCTCCCAGGCGGCCAGGAGGCGCAACCCGAGCTCCTCGCCCGCCCGGGCCACGGCCCGCGAGGCGTCCGTGTAGCCGAACAGGTCCGTCCGGGCCTCGAAGAGATCCCAGTCGCGCACGATCACCTCGCCCGCGGCGTCGCGCACGACGTCGACGTCGAGGTCGACGAACAGGAAGCGCCCACGCCGGAAGGGCACAGGAAGCGCCGCGTCCACCTTGACCTCGACGATCTGCTGGGCGCTGTCGAGCTTCACGAGGACGGTCGCCGGGGCGCGCGTCCCCAGCCAGCGGAGGGTGACGACCGAATTGGGCAGGAGCTCCTCGTCGTCGGATCCGACGCGGACGTCGCGCGCGCGGACGTGGCGCACGACCCGCCAGGCACGGCCGGCCGTGCCAACGAGATCACCCTCCCAGCGCCAGCGGTCGGCCCGGTCGGCGTGCTTGCGCTTCGCGACGACGACGCGGCGCGGGATGGCGAGGGGCCGGAAGGCCCGCGGCAGCCGCCCGTCGAGGATCTCGGGGCGGCAGGTCACGTGGCGCCGGCGTCGCGGAGCGTCTCGGCCCAGCGTGCGGCGGCCGCACGCAGCTCGCCGGCGAGGCCCGGCGCCATGCGGCCGCGGACGTGGACGTCGCGTTCGCCGTACTCGAGCTCGACGGCTCCCCGTTCGCGCACCCGGGCGAGGAGCTCGCCGGCCGCGTACGGCACGGCGACGTCGACGTCCTCCCAGAGCGACGCGAGGAGCGCCGCGAGCTCGGTCCGCAGGACGTCGAGCCCGAAGCCGGTCAGCGCCGAGACGAGGACGCTGCCGGCCACGATCGGAGCGTTCGCGCCCTCGCCGCCATCGGCACCGAGGAGGTCCGCCTTGTTGAACGCCACGAGGCGTGGCTTGTCGCCGGCCCCCAGCTCGTCGAGGACCGTCTGGACGGTGGCCCGATGCTCGGCAAAGTGGCCGTCCGACGCGTCGACGATCTCGACGAGGACGTCCGCGCGGGTCACCTCCTCGAGCGTGGCCCGGAAGGCATCCACGAGCTGGTGCGGGAGCTTGTGGATGAAGCCGACCGTGTCGGTGAGGATCGCCGTCCGGCCATCGCCCAGCCTCACCTGGCGGCTCGTCGGATCGAGCGTGGCGAAGAGCTTGTCCTCGGCCAGGGCCACCTCGCTGCCGACGAGCGCGTTGAGGAGCGTCGACTTGCCGGCGTTCGTATAGCCGACGATCGAGACGGTGGGCACCAGGCGCCGGTCGCGACCCCGCGCGGCGGTGGCCCGCTGCTGGCGGACGTCCTCGACCCGCGCCTTCATCTTCTTGATCCGCTCCCGGATGAGGCGCCGGTCGGTTTCGAGCTGGGTCTCGCCGGGGCCGCGCGTGCCGATTCCGCCGCCGGTGCGCGACAGGTGCGTCCACATGCGGGTCAGGCGCGGCAGCTGGTACTCGAGCTGGGCCAGCTCCACCTGGAGGCGGCCCTCGTGGGTGCGGGCGTGCTGGGCAAAGATGTCGAGGATGAGGCGACTCCGGTCGATGACCTTGACCTTGAGGAGCTCCTCGAGCGCGCGCTGCTGGCCGGGCGAGAGCTCGTCGTCGGCGACGAGGACCGTGTAGCCGGTCTCCGCCTTGGCCGAGAGGAGCTCCTCGGCCTTGCCCTTGCCGACGTACCAGTTCGGGTCGACGTGGCGGCGGTTCTGCCACTCGGCCCCCACCACGTCGGCGCCGGCCGTCTCGGCCAGCGAGCCGAGCTCGCCGAGGCTGTCCTGGGCGTTCCAGCCCGGGTCCTCGCCGGTGTCGACGGCGACGAGGAAGACCCGCTCGATGGGCGGCGCGAGGTCGATGGTGGTCATGCGGGGCATGGCCGCAGGATACCCCGCGGATCACCGGCCCACGTTCGCCAGGGTCCGCGCTCGCCAACCGCCAGCCGTTGGCGGTCCCGCGCGGCGTCAGCGAGCGACGAGATCGAGCGCCGCCGCGGCGGCCCGGCGCGCCGTAGTCGCGTCGGGGGCGTCGAGGGCGAGGTCGAACCGCTCGCGGCGGAACCAGGCGCGCTGGCGGCGGGCGAACGCGACGTTGCGCCGGACGTTGACCTCGAGGTAGCCGGCCCGGTCGAGACGCCCGTCGACGAGGTCCCAGGCCTCGCGGTAGCCGATCGCCGAGAACGCGGGGACCGCGGGATCGAAGCGGGCCCGGAGCGACGACGCCTCCTCGAGGATCCCCCCGTCGAGCTGGGCCTCGGCGCGCCGGGCGATCCACTCGCGGTGCACGGCGTGGTCCGCGACGTCCAGGCCGACCCGCAGGATCGGGCCCGGGTATCCGCGGAGGGCCGGGCGGGGCGCGTCGCCGGCGAGCGTCGCGATCTCGAGGGCGCGCACCACACGTCGCGGGTTGCGCAGGTCGGTGGCCGCCGCGAGGGCCGGCGCCGTCTCCCGCAGCCGGTCCACCAGCGGCGCCAGGCCGTCCCGCGCGAGATCGGCCTGCAGGTCGGCGCGCAGCGCCGGATCCCAGGCCAGGTCGGCGAAGGCGATCCCGCCGGTGACGGCGCGGATCCAGAAGCCGGTCCCGCCCACGAGAAGCGCCACCCCGCCGCGCGCGGCGAGGCTCGCCAGGACGCCGGCGACGTGGCCCGCGAAGTCCGCGGCGGAGAACGGCGCGTCGGGGTCCACGAGGTCGAGCCCGTGGTGGACCACCCCGCGCCGCTCCGCGAGCGTCGGCTTCGCCGTCCCGACGTCCATCCCGCGGTAGACCTGGCGAGAGTCGGCCGAGATGACCTCGGCCGGCCTGCCCGCCGCGGCGAGGGCGAGGGCGAGCTCGACGCCGAGCGCCGTCTTGCCGGTGGCGGTGGGTCCGGCGATGACGACGAGCGGAGGGCGCGGGACGTCCGCGGCGCGGTCGGGACCGGACCGGGCGACGGCGGGCGTCGTGCTCCCCTCCCCCGCCCTACGCGAGCACGCCGCGCAGGCTGTACGGGCCGGCGCCGACGATCCGGAGATCGACGATCCGGCCGACGAGCTCCGCCGGGCCGGGGAGGTGGACGAGCTTGTTCTCGCGGGACCGCCCGAAGAGGCGGACCCAGCCCGCCGGCAGCGGAGCGGCGAACGGGTCCTCCCCCGCCAGCGTGAGCGGCCCGGAGGAGCGCTCGTCGCCGGGGCCGTCGTCGTGGTCGTGGGCGCGCGCCCGGGCGACGGCGTCGACCAGGACGGACGCGGCGGTCCCGATCCGCTCGCGGTTCCGCCCGAACCCGATCTCTTCCTGGACGGCGAGGAGGCGGTTGAGACGCTCGCGCTTGACGGCGGCGGGGACGTCGTCGGGAAGGCGCGTCGCCGGCGTCCCGGGCCGCGGCGAGTACGCGGCGGCGAAGACCTGGTCGTAGCCGACGGCGCGGAGGAGGTCGAGCGTCGCCTCGTGCTGGGCGTCGGTCTCGCCGCAGAACCCGACGATCACGTCGGTGCTGACGGCGATGCCCGGGATCGCGGCGCGGATCCTGTCGAGGCGCTCCCGGTAGTGGGCGATCGTGTACTGGCGCCCCATCCGCCGCAGCACCGCGTCGTCGCCGGACTGGACCGGCAGGTGGAGCGCCTCGCAGACCGACGAGCAGGCCGCCATCGCCTCGATGAGCCGGTTGGAGAGGTCCCACGGGTGCGAGGTGACGAACCGGAGGCGTGGGATGGCTGGCCGGCCGTCGGCGTCGCGAATCGCGTCGATGGCGCGAATCAGCTCGGCGAGGTCGGGCCGCCCGGCGCGATCGATCCGGCGTCCGGCCCGGCGTACCTCGGTGGCGTGCGCAAAGCGCTCCTCGGCCGCGAGGTCGTGCCCGTAGCTGTTGACGTTCTGACCGAGCAGGGTCACCTCCCGGTAGCCGGCCGCGGCGAGGACGCGCGCCTCGGAGAGCACGTCGTCGACGGGCCGGCTCCGCTCGGGGCCCCGGCTGAACGGCACGATGCAGTAGGTGCAGGTCTTGTCGCAGCCGTAGATGATCGGCAGCCAGGCGGCGGCCCCCGACTCCCGGCGCACCGTCCCCCGCTCCACCGCCGCCGCCCGGGAGCCCGCGAGGCGATCGGCGGCGGAGACGCGGACGCCCTGCACGAGGGTCGTCGCGGACGTGGCCGCCGGCGGAGCCGCGGGCATGGTCAGGCCGACGGCCCGCTGGGCCGACGCGAGACCAAGGCGCTCGACCAGCTCCGGCTCCTCGTCGGGACGCAGGAAGAGATCCACCGCCGGGAACCGGCGGTGGAGGCCCGACCGGTCGCGCTCGCGCACGGCGCAGCCGGTGAGCACCACACGGGTCCCGGGATTGGCGGCCTTGAGCGCGCGCAGCACGCCCTGGCGCCCGATGACCTTCGCCTCGGCCGCCTCGCGGATGGCGCAGGTGTTGATGACGACGAGATCGGCAGCCTCCATCGATGCCGCCTCGGCACACCCCGCGGCCAACAGCTGCCCGGCCATCTCCTCGGAGTCGCTCCGGTTCATCTGGCACCCGAGGGTCCAGACCCAGAAGCGCGGCAGCGCCTGGTCCTCGGGCCGGAACTCGGCGACGCGCTCGTCGATGGGCGAGGTCGCATCCCGGGGCCCACCGGCAGCGGGCGCAGGCGGGAGGATCTCGAGGACCGGCAGCTCGCGGACCGTCATGCGGACGCGCCCGCCGGCGGTCGCGGCCGCACCAGCAGCCCGAGCAGCCGCTCGGCAACGTCGTCGGGAACCCAGGTCTCGGCGATCGCCGCCGCGTACGACCCCTCGTCGCCGTGGAAGTCCGTGCCGCCCGACGCGACGAGCCGGTGGTGCGCGGCCGCCTCGCGCATGGCCTCGACGGTGGCAGCGTCGAAGCTGCGGTGGTGGACCTCGATCCCGCGCAGGCCGGCCGCGATCAGCTCGTCGATGACCCCGGGCAGGCGCGGGGCGGCCGAGAAGTGGGCCAGCACGGGGAGGCCGCCGGCATCCCGAATTGCCGCCAGCGCCTCGTGCGGGCCCAGCCCGACGCGCCGGACGTAGCCGGGCTTCCCGTGGCCGACGATCCGGTCGAAGGCGTCCTGCACGTCGGCCGCCCAGCCGGCCTCGACGAGGGCCCGGGCGATCGTCGGCCGGCCGAGGGACTCCTCGTCGGAGCGATCCATGCCCTCCAGCTGACCGTCGACCGGCAGCCCGATCGCGCGCAGCCGCTCGAGCATCCGCTCGAACCGACGCCGCCGCGCCCCGCGCTGGCGGTGGAGCACGTCATCGAGGGCGTCGTCGGCCGGGTCCACGCCGAGCCCGACGAAGTGGAGCTCGTCGTCGGCCAGGCCGGAGATGTCGCGCCCCGTCGCGTTGATCTCGACGGCCGCGATCACCTCGAGGCCGGCCGGCAGCGGCGCGGCGCCGGGGGCGACGAGCTCGCGGTAGCCGGCCAGCGTGTCGTGATCGGCGATCGCCAGTGTCCGCACCCCCGCGGCCGCTGCCTCCGAGGCCAGCTCGGCCGGCAGCAGCAGCCCGTCGGAGCGGCTCGTGTGGGCGTGGAAGTCGGCGTGCGTGGGGGTCGGCGGGACGAGCCGCCCCTCGACCGGGGCCCGGCGGCCGCGGAGCATCAGGCGTGCTCCAGGACCTGCTGGAGGCGCTCGATCGCGAGCGCGCGCCCGGTGGCCGGGTCGACGTCGACCCGCAGGGCGTTGAAGACGACCGGCCAGCCCCCGACCTCGAAGCGCGTCGGCAGGCCGTTCATGAAGCGCGGGAGGACGGTCGCGGGGGCGAAGCCGATCACAGAGTGCAGCGGCCCGGTCATCCCGAGGTCGCTCTGGTAGGCCGTCCCCTTCGGGAGGATCCGCTCGTCGGCCGTGGGGACGTGGGTGTGCGTCCCGACGACCGCGCTCACCCGCCCGTCGAGGTGGAGGCCGAAGGCGTTCTTCTCGCTCGTGACCTCGCAGTGGAAGTCGACCACCCGCACCGGCGGCAAGGTGTCGGCTCCCTCGTCGAGCAGGCGGTCTGCGTCGGTGAACGGGTTCTCGATCGGGATCATGTATGTCCGGCCCTGGAAGTTGAGGACGGCGACGTCGGTGCCGTCGGCCGCCTCGAAGGTGCCCCAGCCGCGCCCGGGGATGCCGTCGGTGCCGTAGTTGTGCGGGCGCAGGATGCGCTCGTCGGACTCGAGCGCCGGGTAGATCTCGCGCTTGTCCCAGACGTGGTTGCCCGACGTGATGACATCCACCCCTGCCGCGAAGAGGCTCGCCGCCGTCCCGCTGGTGAGGCCCATCCCGCCGGCCAGGTTCTCCCCGTTGGCGACGACGAGATCGATGCCGTCCACGGCCCGGAGATCGGGAAGGATCCGCTCGAGGGCCTCGCGGCCGGGCTTCCCGATGACGTCACCGACCATCAGGATCCGGCACGGCCGGGGGGCGCGGGGGGCGGTCACCCCTCCCCTACTTCGCGTATTCGACGGCCCGCGTCTCGCGGATCACCGTCACCTTGATCTGGCCGGGGTACGTCAGCGACTCCTCGATCTTGCGCACGATGTCGCGCGCGAGCCGGGTTGCCGACAGGTCGTCGATCTCCTCGGGGCGGACGAGGATCCGGACCTCGCGCCCGGCCTGCACGGCGAAGGTCCGCTCGACGCCGGGGAAGCTCCCGGCGATCGCCTGGAGGTCCTCGAGCCGCTTCACGTACATCTCCACCGACTCGCCTCGCGCCCCGGGGCGCGAGGCGCTGATCGCGTCGGCGACCTGGACGATCGGCGCCTCCACGCAGGCGTACTCCACCTCCTGGTGATGGGCGGCGATCGCGTTGGTGATCTTGAAGGAGAGGCTGTGGCGCTGGGCCACCTGGGCCCCGATCCCGGCGTGGCCGCCCTCGACCTCGTGGTCGATCGCCTTGCCGATGTCGTGGAGGAGCCCGCCCGCCTTGCAGGCCTGCACGTCGGCTCCCAGCTCGGCGCCGATGACGGCCGCCAGGCGGCTCGTCTCGACGGAGTGGTTGAGCACGTTCTGGCCGTAGCTCGTGCGGAACTTGAGGCGGCCGAGGAGCCGCAGGATCTCGGTCGGGAGGCCGGGCACGCCGGCGTCGTAGGCGGCCGTCTCGCCCGCCTGGCGGATCACGAGATCAACCTCGGCGCGGGCCTTGGCAACCACCTCCTCGATCCGGCCGGGGTGGATCCGCCCGTCAGCCATGAGCTTGGTGAGCGCGATCCGGGCGACCTCGCGGCGAACCGGATCGAAGCCCGACAGGACGACCGTCTCGGGGGTGTCGTCGATGATCAGGTCGATGCCGGTCGCCTGCTCGAGGGCGCGGATGTTCCGGCCCTCGCGCCCGATGATCCGTCCCTTCATCTCATCGGACGGCAGATGGACCACCGAGACGGTGTGCTCCGCGGTGTGGTCGGCCGCCACGCGCTGGATCGCGGTCACGATCACCTCGCGGGCCTTGTCCTGGGCCTCGTCGCGCGCCTTGCGCTCGATCGAACGGGCCAGGCGGACGGCGTCGTGCTCGGCATCCGCGCGCACGGCCTCGAGGAGCTGGGCCTTCGCGTCGTCGGCGGTCATCCTGGAGATCTGCTCGAGCGCGGTCACCTGCTCGGCCCGACCCTGCGTCAGCTCCTCGCGCGCCTGCTCGATCTCACGCTCCTTCTCGAGCAGCTTCCGGTCCCGCTGCTCCAGCATGTCGGTCCGCTGGTCGAGCTGCTCGTCACGGGTCAGCAGGCGGCGCTCGAGGGCGGAGAGCTCGGCGCGCTTGGCCCGAGCCTCGTCCTCGGCCTCGCGTTGGAGCTTGAGCTTCTCGTCCTTGGCCTCGAGGATCAGCTCCTTCTGCTGGGTCCGGGCCTCGGCGACGATCCGCGCTGCCTTCTCCTGGGCGGTGCGCATCGACTGGCTGGCCCAGAAGCCACGGGCAAGGAATCCGACGGCAAGGCCGCCGACGATGGCCGCAAGCAGGGCCACTGCCACGACGACGGGGTTGTCCATGGTGTGCTGTCGCCTCCCGTGCGGCCGAAGCGCGGCCGCGGGTCTCTCACGGAATCGGCGATCGCCGGGTCGGCCTCGTCGCCCTGTCGGGAAGCGGCGGGGTCCGGGTGCCGGCGTGGGCTCGCCGGATGGAAGGTGCGTTACGACCGGCCGCGAACGCGACCGGGTTGCGCACAGGGTACGGCCGGGGACCGAGAGGGTCAAACGCCGCCCCCACCGGGCGCCGGAGCAAGGCGGCGACCCGCGCCGGGTCGCGGCGGCGGCCGTTCTACGAGGCTGGGTCGGAATCGCGCCCGGCCGCGGCAAGCCACGCGGCCGCCGCCGCGGAGCACACGTCCGGATCGAACCCGTTCCGAGCGAGCAGCGCGTAGGCCCTCGCCCGGCGCTTGCGGAGGTCTGGCTCGCGCAGGACCGACCCCCCGCGGCGCGCCAGGAGTCGTGCGGCGGCGTCATCGTCGGATGCGCGGGACGTCGCGCGCTCCCCGTCGGTGGCCCGGGGTGGCCGATCCTCGGGCCCCTCGCCGGTGGCGGCGGCCTCGCGTGCCGCGAGCGCTGCCTCGACGTCCTCGGCCGCAACGCCCTTGCGGCGCAGCTCGTCGCGCAGGGCCCGCGAACCGCGGGGCCGCGCCCGGTCGCGCGACTCGACCCACGTCCGGGCGAACGTCGTGTCGTCGAGGTAGCCGAGGGCGGTCAGCCGCTCGATCGCCCCGTCGACGAGGTCGGGCCGGTAGCCGGCGTACACGAGACGCCGGCGGACCTCGGCCACCGAGCGCGGCCGGACCTCGAGGAACCGCGCGGCAGCCTCGAGGACGGTGGCGGGATCGTCGACCGCGCCGCGCCGGCCGCGGGCCTCGGCGATCGTCTCCCGGCGCCGGCGGGCCATGCTGATGCCGCCGCGGCGGCTACTCGGCCTCTTCGATTCCCTCGACCGGGATCTCCGCGCTGGACATGCCGGCGCGGATCCGGCCCTCGATATCGGTCGCGATCGCCGGGTTCTCGCGGAGGAAGGTCTTGGCGGCCTCGCGCCCCTGCCCGAGCCGGGTCTCGCCGTAGGTGAACCAGGCTCCCGTCTTGGCGACCACGTCCATGGCCACCCCGACGTCGAGGAGACCGCCCTCGCGGCTGATCCCCTCGCCGTACATCACGTCGAACTCCGCGACGCGGAACGGCGGCGCGACCTTGTTCTTGACGACCTTGACGCGCACGCGGTTGCCGACCGACTCGGTCCCGGTCTTGATCGTCTCCACGCGCCGGATCTCGAGCCGCACGGAGGCGTAGAACTTGAGGGCGCGGCCGCCGGGGGTCACCTCGGGATTCCCGAACATGACGCCGATCTTCTCGCGGAGCTGGTTCGTGAAGACGAGCGACGTGTTCGAGCGGCTGACGGCGCCGGTGAGCTTGCGCAGGGCCTGGCTCATGAGGCGGGCCTGGATGCCGACGAACGAGTCCCCCATCTCGCCCTCGATCTCGGCCCGCGGCACGAGGGCCGCGACCGAGTCGACGACCACGACGTCGATGCCGCCCGACCGGATGAGCGTCTCGGTGATCTCGAGGGCCTGCTCGCCGGTGTCCGGCTGGGAGACGAGGAGCTCGTCGACGTTGACCCCGCAGGCCCGCGCGTAGCCGGGATCGAGCGCGTGCTCGACGTCGATGAAGGCCGCGACGCCGCCACGGCGCTGGGCCTCGGCGATGACGTGCTGGCAGACGGTCGTCTTGCCCGACGACTCGGGACCGAAGATCTCCGTGATCCGACCGCGCGGGATCCCGCCGACGCCGAGCGCGAGGTCCAAGGCGATCGAGCCCGTCGGGATGAAGCCGACTGCCTGCCGCTCGGCCGACCCGAGGCGCATGATCGAGCCGCGCCCGAACTGCTTCTCGATCGAGAGGATCGCGGCCTCCACGGCCTTGCTCCGCTCGGCCCCGGGGGCCTTCTCGCTCGCCTGCTCGACCCGTCGGTCGTTCGTCAACGCCATCTCGTCACGCTCCTGTCCGTGCCCACGGCACCGGCGGATCGGACGGCCTCGCGCCCGGCCCGGATGTCAGCCCTCGCCCTCGTCCTCGACGACGGTCCGCGGCTTTCGCTTCGGCTTGATGACCTCCACGCTCTGCGGAGGCTCGAGGTACGGCGAGAGCTTCGGCTTGGGCTCGGCCGCCTTCGCCTTCTTCTTGCCTTCCCGGTGCGGTCGGTCTCGGGATCCCATCGTCGTACGCCTCCGCGCAACTCGAGGGTAGCGCCACGGCCTTCACGCGGATTGCACTGCCGCTTCGTCGCGGCTTCGCCGGCTCGCCAGCGCGCGCAGCTCCGGAAGGCGCTGAGGAAGGATCCCGGCGCGCAGCGCGGCCCGGATCTCGGACATGAAGTCTAGGGTGAAGGTCAGGTTGTGACAAGTCGCGAGGCGATAGGCCAGCAGCTCGCCGGTCCGGAAGAGGTGGGCCAGGTAGGCCCGCGAGAAGCGCCGGCAGGCCAGGCACCGACAGCCCTCCTGGACCGGACGCGGATCGTCGCGGAACTGCTCGTTGCGCAGGTTCAGCCGGCCGCCCGGCACCCAGACCTGGGCGTTGCGGGCGACGCGTGCCGGCAGGACCGAGTCGAAGAGGTCCACCCCGCGATGGACGGCCTCGAGCAGGTCGAGGGGCGAGCCGAGGCCCATCAGGTAGCGGACGCGCGGGTCGCCGGCCAGGAGCGGGACCACGATGTCGAGGACCTCGCCCCGCTCGGCCGCCGTCTCGTCGCCGGCGAGGCCCCCGATGTTGAGGCCGTCGAAGGGCATCCCCGCGATGAACGCCGTGGAGCGACGCCGCAGGTCGGGATCCAGCCCGCCCTGGATGACCCCGAAGAGCGCCTGGTCCGGCCGGGAGTGCGCCGCCAGCGAGCGCTCCGCCCAGCGATGCGTCCGCTCCGTCGCGACGGCCACGTCGCGTGGGTCGGTGGACGACGGCGGGACCGGCTGGTCGAAGGCGACGGCCACGTCGGGGCCGAGCGCCTCCTGGATGGCGATCGAGATCTCCGGCGTGAACCGGTGCGGGGACCCGTCATGGTGGCTCCGGAAGGTCACCCCGTCGTCGTCGATCGAGTTGAGGTCGCCGAGCGAGACGACCTGGAAGCCGCCCGAGTCGGTGAGGATCGGCCGGTCCCAGCCCATGAAGCGGTTGAGGCCGCCGAGCCGCTCGATCCGCCGGTGGCCGGGCCGCAGGTAGAGGTGGTAGGTGTTGGCCAGGATGATCTGGGCGCCGACCTCCTCGAGGTCGTCGGGGTGGAGCGCCTTGACGGTGGCGTTCGTCCCGACGGGCATGAACATCGGCGTCTCCACCGTCCCGTGCGGCAGCGCCAGCCGGCCCAGGCGCGCACGCGTCGAGCCGTCGGCCGGCGGCGGGACGAGGACCTCGAAGCGGGCGGCGCCCGGCACGGGCTGGCTCAGGCCCCCGGGGGGTCGAGGGTGCCGCCCGGTGCCGAGCCGTCCGCGTCGGGCGCCGCGCCGTCCGCGTTCCGCGTGCCCGGCCCGGGGCCGATGCCGACCTCCCACAGCGACGGCTCGCGGTCGGCGCGCTTCGGCGGCACGTCGTAGCCCAGGCTCGCGAGATGGGCCCGGGCCCGATCCGTCGCCACCCTGCCCTGGGGCGTCCGGTCGAGGAAGCCGATGCGCAGGAGGAACGGCTCGTAGACGTCCTCGACCGTCTCGACCTCCTCCGCGAGGACGGCTCCCAGCGCCGCAACGCCCACCGGTCCGCCGCCGAACTTCTGGACGATCGCGGCGAGGAGCCGTCGGTCGGTCGCGTCGAGGCCGATCGCGTCGATCTCGAGGACGCCCATCGCCTCCTCGACCGAGGCGAGGTCCACGCGCCCGTCCCCGTGGACCTCCGCGTGATCCCGAACCCGCTTGAGGAGGCGGTTCACGATTCGTGGCGTGGCCCGTCCGCGCCCGGCGATGGCGACCGCGGCGTCGTCGGTGACCTCGATCCCCAGGATCCGGGCTGAGCGCCGGACGATGGCGACGAGATCCTCGTCGGCGTAGAAGTCGAGGCGGTAGACCGCTCCGAAGCGGTCCCGCAGTGGTCCGCTGATGCGCCCGGCGCGGGTGGTCGCCCCGACGATGGTGAAGGGGCGCAGCGTGAGGCGCAGCGACCGGGCCGAGGGGCCCTTCCCGATCATGACGTCGAGGGCGTAGTCCTCCATCGCCGGGTAGAGGATCTCCTCGACCGCGCGGTTGAGGCGGTGGATCTCGTCGATGAAGAGGACGTCGCGCTCGTCGAGCGACGTCAGGATGGCGGCCAGGTCCCCCGCCCGCTCGATCGCCGGGCCCGACGTGTAGCGGACGTTCACGCCGAGCTCGCGGGCGATGATCGTGGCGAGCGTGGTCTTGCCCAGGCCCGGCGGGCCGTGCAGCAGCACGTGGTCCGCGGCCTCTCCCCGCTGGCGGGCTGCCGTCAGGAGGACCGACAGGCCCGCCTTGACCTCACGCTGGCCGAGGTACTCGTCCAGGCTCCGGGGCCGGAGCGAGTGCTCGATCGCGACTTCGGCCTCGTCGACGAGGCCGGCAGCGAGGAATCCGGTCGGGTCGCTCATCGGCGGGAGTCTACCACGGCCAGCGCACCTTTCGCACGGATGTTCGATACGTCGGCAGGCGCGCCAGTGGGTCGTCGGCGGCCGTCAGCCGGCGCCGCCGGAGATCGCGCGAAGGGCCGCCTTGACGCGATCTTCGAGGGTGGCCCCGGGGGCCGCGGCGCCCGCCGAGCGCGCCGCCTCGCGGGCTTCCGCGGGCGTGTAGCCGAGGGCCTGGAGGGCGGCCACCACCTCGCTCTCGGTCGGGCTGCCGCTGCCACGCGGCCCGCCGCCCACGCTCGCCGCCGCGGTGCCCGCCGCAGCGACCTTCTCCTTGAGCTCCAGGATGATCCGGCCCGCCAGGCGCTTGCCGACGCCGCTGATGGAGGTGAGGACCGCCTCGTCTCCGGCGAGGACGGCGAGCTGCAGGTCGGCCACCGGGCGGCTGCCCAGGATGGCGAGGGCCACCTTGGGGCCTACCCCCGTCACCGTCAGGAGCAGGCCGAAGAAGCCGAGCTCGTCGACGCTGCGGAAGCCGTACAGCGCCTGCACGTCCTCGCGAACAAGGTGATGGGTATGGAGCTTGAGGCGCTTCCCGGGCTCGGCCGTCGCGATCACCGCAGGGGCGACGTAGATCCGGTAGCCGATCCCCCCGGCCTCGATGACGAGGCTGTCCCCGGAGACGGCCGCGACGGTGCCCTCAACGGAGGCGATCATCCGGCGCGTTCGGGCCGGGGCGCGCCGCGCGACCGCCGGGCCGCCGTTCGAGCGGAGCGGGCCGGGCCGGCGCTGAACGGCGTGCCGTCCCACTCCTCGAGCATCCGCTCCTCCCGCCGGAGGGCGTCACGCACCGCGCGCTCGTACGGGGTCTCCTCCGCCCGCCGCGGCGCGACGGCCGCGCGGTCGAGGAGGCCGGCGTTGATGCGCTCCCCGGCCCGCTCGCGGTTGGCGGTCCAGATCGCGATCGCGAGGGCGTCGGCCGCGTCGTCCGGCGAGGGTGGCTCGGGCAGGCCGAGAATCGCCTGCACCATGCGCGCCACCTGGCCCTTGTCCGCCGCGCCGTACCCGGTGACCGCGAGCTTCACCTCCGACGGGGTCGCCTCGCGGACCTCCAGTCCGTGGGCTGCGGCGGCGAGGAGCACGACGCCCCGCGCGTGGCCGACGGCGAGCGCCGTCTGCACGTTCCGCGAGTGGAAGATCCGCTCGACGCCGAGGTACGTCGGGCCGTGGAGCTCGACCAGGTCCAGCAGGAACGTGTGGATCGCGAGGAGCCGGTCGGGCAGCGCCAGGTCGGCGCCCGTATGGAAGACCCCGAAGTCGATGGCGCGGAGCCGGCTCCCTGTCCGGTCGACGAGGCCGTACCCCAGCGATGCGGTCCCCGGGTCGATCCCGAGGACGATCACCCGGCGACCTCGGCCAGGATTTCGTCCGTGAGCTCCAGGTTGCTCGTGACGCGCTGGACGTCCTCGAGGTCCTCGAGGTGCTCCAGGAGGCGTAGGTTCTGGCGCGCCCGGCCGGCGTCGACCGCGACGGTCTGCTTCGCGATCATCGCCACCTCGCCGGATTCGATGGCCACGCCCGCGGACTCCAGGGCCCGCTGCACCGCCTCGAGGTCCCCGGGCTCGGTGTAGATCTCCACCGGGTCGGTCGTCGTCTCGACGTCGCTGGCGCCCGCGTCGATCGCCAGCAGCGCCACTTCGTCGGGGTCGATCCCGGTGCGGGGCACGGAGACCACGCCGCGCTGCTCGAACTGCCACGCGACGGCGCCGGAGCCGGCAAGCTGGCCACCCGCCTTGGTGAGGATCGAGCGGACCTCCGCAGCCGAGCGGTTCCGGTTGTCGGTCGCGACCTCGACGAGCAGCGCGACCCCGCCGGGGCCGTAGCCCTCGTACAGGATCTCCTCGTACTGCACCGTGTCGCCGCCGCCGGTGGCCTTCTCGATCGCGCGCTTGATCGTGTCGGCCGGCATGTTGGCCGCGCGCGCCTTCTCGATCGCGAGGCGCAGGCGGAAGTTGCCGTCCGGGTCGCCGCCGCCGGCGCGCGCTGCGACGGCGATCTCTCGTCCCATCTTGGTGAAGATGGCGCCGCGCTTGACGTCGTTGGCGCCCTTCTGGCGCTTGATCTGGGACCATTTCGAGTGACCGGACATCGGGCCGGAGTATAGCGGACTATCATGCGCAGAACGCCGGGCCCGGCCTGATCCGAAGCATCGCCGGGCCCCGCAAGGCGACGTCCCGCCGCGGGCGCCCAGCCCGCCCTACGAGGTCCAGTCGAGCCGATGACCGCGAAGAGCGTCGATACCCCCCACCTCCGCAGCGTCGTCCTGGCCGGCCACGCCGGTGCCGGCAAGACGACGCTCGTCGAGGCGCTCCTCTATCGCACCGGGACGATCTCCCGCCAGGGCCGGGTCGAGGACGGGACGGCCACCACCGACTACGAGCCCGAGGAGCAGCGGCGGCACATGTCGCTCTCCATGGCCGTGGCCTCGCTCGACGACGAGGGCAACCTCGTCTCGATCGTCGACACGCCGGGCTACCCGGACTTCGTCGCGGAGGTCGTAGGCGCCTTCCATGCGGTGGACTCGGCGCTCATCTGCGTCGACGCCACGGGTGGCGTGGAGGCGGGCACCGAGAACGCCGTCAGGTTCGGTCGCGCGGCCCATACCGCGGCCATCTTCGTCATCAACAAGTGCGACCGCGAGAACGCCGACCCAGCGGCCGTCCTCGACGCGCTGCGCGACGCCTTCGGCACCAAGATCGCGCCGCTCCAGCTCGCCATCGGGAGGGCCGACACCTTCAGCGGCTACGTCGACCTCGTCCATCGCACGGCCTACACGTGGGACGGCCGGCAGGAGGTCGAGATCGCGATCCCGGCCGACATGGAGGCCGAGGTCGACCTGCGCCGGGAGCAGCTGCTCGAGGCCGCCGCCGAGGCGGACGACGACGTCCTCACCAAGTACCTCGAGGGCGAGGAGATCAGCGACGCCGAGCTCGACGCCTGCCTCCACCGCGGCGTCCGCGACTCGATCCTGGCGCCCGTGATGGTCGCGAGCGCGACGAAGGGGATCGGCCTGCGCGGCCTCCTCGACGCGATTGTGCGCTACCTCCCGACACCGGCCGAGGAGGCGCCGACCGTCGCGCGCGAGCCGAAGTCGGGGGACCCGGTCGAGGTGGCGCCCGACGCCGGCGGCCCGCTCCTCGTGCGCGTCTTCAAGACGACTGCCGACCCGTTCGTCGGCCGGCTCACCTACCTCCGTGTCCTCTCGGGGACGCTGCGCAGCCAGACGCACGCCTGGAACGCCGAGAAGGGCGAGGACGAGCGGATCGGGCAGCTCCTTCGGCTCCACGGGAAGGAGCAGGAGCCGGTCGGCGAGCTGAAGGCGGGCGAGATCGGCGCCGTCGCCAAGCTGACCGCGACGGCCACCGGCGACACGCTCTCGACGAAGGAGCGGCCTCTCGTCCTCGACCGTCCCGTCTACCCGAACCCGACGCTCGTCGTCGCGATCGAGCCTCAGACGAAGGCGGACCTCGACAAGATGGGCCCGGCCCTGCAGCGGATGCTCGAGGAGGAGCCCTCGGTCCGGCTGGAGCGGAGCGCGACCGGCGAGCAGCTGCTGGTCACGATGGGTGAGACGCAGATCGCGGTCATCACCGAGCGCCTCAAGCGCAAGTTCGGCTCCGCGATCGCCACGCACACGCCGAGGATCCCCTACCGGGAGACGATCCGCGGGAGGACGCAGGTCGAGGGGAAGTACAAGAAGCAGACGGGCGGCCACGGCATGTTCGGCCACGTCTGGCTGGAGATCGAGCCCAACCCGGAGGGCGGTGTGGCGTTCGCCGAGCACGTCGTCGGCGGGACGGTGCCCAAGAACTTCTTCCCCGGCGTCGAGAAGGGCGTCCGCGCTGCGGCGGCGGAGGGCATCCTGGCCGGATACCCGCTCATCGACTTCAAGGCGACGCTCTACGACGGCTCCTTCCACACGGTCGACTCCAACGACCTGTCGTTCCAGCTGGCCGCTTCAATGGCCCTCAAGAAGGGGGTCATGGCCTGCAAGCCGGTCCTGCAGGAGCCGATCATGAACGTGGAGATCCGCGTTCCGGAGCGGTTCATGGGCGACGTCAACCGCGACCTCAACGGCCGGCGCGGGCGCGTCCTGGGCATGGACGTCACCGGCGATGGGATGCAGGTGATCATCGCCCAGGTGCCCCAGGCGGAGCTCTTCAGCTACGCCACGGAGCTGCGCTCGCTGACGGGCGGGCGGGGCACGTTCACGGCCACGCTCGACCACTACGAGGACGTGCCGGCGCACATCGCCGAGAAGGTCATCGAGGCGCACAAGAAGGAGCAGGAGGCGGCCGGCCACTGAGGACTGCTCCGATGGCGGTCTCTCCTCCCGTCTCGGCGATCGGGACGTTTCTGGCTGCGCAACGTTCGGGGCAATACCCGAGAACCCGCCGCAAGGCTCGTCCGGAGCGAGAGTGATGAGGAACCTCGTCCTGGTCGTCCTGCTCAGCGGGTTGGGTTCCGCAGCGTGCGGCGGAGCGCAACCCGCGCTTCGCATGCCCAACGACGACACGAGCAAGTGGAGCGTTGCCATGAGCAACGTGGCCTACGGTGAGCCGCGCAGCGTGGGCTCGATGTCGCTCTGCCTGACCTCGACCGGAACTGCCACGATCACGCGGGTCGACCTGCACCAGCCGTCGGGCGCCATTCGTCTCGAGGCCTTCGCGGTGAGGCCCAACCCCTCTGCCCGCGGGCTGAACGGGGTCGGCACCGACCTGATACCGCTCGCCGAGATCGGTGGGGGGTTCGACCCGGGTGGCATCCAGACGGTGAGCATCGTCTGCCCGACGCAGGCGCAGATGGCAGACCCGGCCATCGGCGCGACGCTCAACGAGTTCGCCGTCCAGGTGTCCTGGACGGCGGGCGACGTGTCCGGTGGCACGGGGCTCGACGTGACCTACGAGATCGCGGGCGTCGAACGGACGGCCGTCATCCCGTTCGGGATCTGGCTCTGCGCCAGGACGTGCCCCGACGACGTAGGATCGCAGGGAGCCGGCGCATCCGAACCGGACGGGGGATCGGCGGATGCGCTGGCCTCAGCCGACACCCTCCCCTGACCCCGCCGCTTCCGCGAGGGCCTCCCGCAGGCCGAGTCGCCCCTCGTAGAGCGCGCGCCCGACGATCGCGCCCCGGCAGCCGAGGGCCGCGACCGCGCGCACGTCCGCGAGCGACGCGATGCCGGCCGAGGCGATCACCGCGCCGTGCCCGAGGGCGACGACGCGGGCGAGCAGCTGGAGATCCGGACCCTCGAGGGTGCCATCGCGGTCGATCGCGGTCACCTCGAACGTCGAGATCCCGGCCCGGGCGAGGCGATGCAGGGCTGTCTCGACCGGCACCCCCGGGGCGCCCGGCTGCCAGCCGTGGCCGACCGCCTGTCCGTCTCGGACGTCGATCGCGGCCGCGATCCGATCTCCGCCGTGGGCCGCGACGAGGCGAGCCGCGAACCCGGGATCGCGGAGCGCGGCCGTACCGACCACCGCGCGGGCAGCGCCGGCGCGCAGCACCGCCTCCACGGCCGCCTCGTCACGGAGGCCGCCGGCGACCTCGACACGAGCGCGCTCCCCCACCCCGGCGACGATCGCCGCGACCATCGCGACCTGGCGTGCGGCCGGGTTGCGGGCGCCGTCGAGGTCGACGACGTGGAGCCACGGCGCGCCCTCCGCGACGAACCCCCGCGCGACCTCCACGGGGTCGTCGTCGTACGCCGTCTCGCTGTCGAAGTCGCCCCGCAGGAGCCGCACCACGCGGCCGCCGCGCAGGTCGATGGCCGGCAGCACCTCAAAGGACGAGACGCGTCGGTGCTTGCGCAGTGTCATGTCATCATGATAGCGTTGTAGCACGCTAACACGCCACCCAATCTGCGAGGAGGTCCTCGACCGATGCAGTCCCGCCCCGACGACTGGCGCAGCCCGGACACCGATGCGCTCCTCGATGCGCTCCTCGACCTCGGCGACCGGGAGGACGCCGCCGCCTTCCTGCGCGACCTGTGCACCCTGGGCGAGCTCCGGGACCTCGCCCAGCGGTGGGCCGTCGTCCGCCTGCTCGCCGACGGGCTGCACTACTCCGAGATCTCTCGGCGCACGGGTGCCAGCACGGCCACCATCACCCGGATCGCGTCCTGGTTCCATCACGGAGAAGGCGGGTACGCACGCGCGCTGGATCGGGCCCGGGCCCGCGGAACCGTCTACCCCGAGGCTCCGGCCCACCGCCCCGGCGGCCGCCCATGAGCGAGCGGCGCATGACGCTGGCCGTCCCGAACAAGGGCCGGCTGGTCGAGCCGACACTCCACCTCCTGCACGACGCGGGCCTCGTCTTCGAGGAGCGCGATCGAAGCCTCGTGAGCCGCGTCGAGAACGTGGGCCTCGACATCCTCTTCGTCCGGACGAACGACGTCGTCGAGTTCGTGCGGGACGCGGTCGCGGACCTCGGCATCACCGGCGGCGACCTCCTGGCCGAGGCCGAGGTCGAGGGCGAGATCCCGGTCGTTCGCCGCCTCGGCTACGGGCGCTGCCGCCTCACGGCCGCGGTGCCGAAGGACGCGCCCCAGCGCCACGTCGAAGAGCTCGCGGGCCAGCGTGTCGCCACGTCCCACCCGCGCACGACGCGCCGCTGGTTCGCCGACCGGTCGATCGACGTGCAGGTGATCCCCCTCTCGGGCGCCGTCGAGGTCGCGCCGCGCCTCGGCCTCGCCGAGGGGATCGTGGACCTCGTCTCAACCGGCGCGACGCTCGCCACCAACGGGCTCCGGCCCATCGGCGATCTCCTGGCCTCGGAGGCGATCCTCGTCGGCAACCCGGGGGCGATTCGGGAGCGAGCCGACGACGTCGACCGCCTCGTGACCATGCTCGGCGCGGTCCTCGAGGGGCGCCGCCGCAAGTACGTGATGATGAACGCCCCGGCCGACCGGCTCGCCGAGCTGGAAGCGCTCCTCCCCGGGCTCGAGAGCCCGTCTGTCATCCCCCTCGCCCACTCCGGGATGATCGCGATCCACGCGGTCGTCGGGGTCGACGACGTCTGGGGGCTCCTGCCGCGCCTCAAGGCCGCCGGCGCCTCGGGGATCCTGGTCCTGCCCATCGAGAAGCTCGTCGCATGAGCCCGGCGCCCGCGAGCACGGCAGCCCAGGCCAGGCCGACGGCGTACGCCTGGGAGGCGACCGACGAGCAGGTCGCCGAGCGCTACGGCATCCCCGTGGAGCGGGTCGTCCGCTTCGACCTGAACACCTGCCCCTCCCCGCCCGACCTCGCCCTGCGACTCCTGCGCGGCGGCGTGTACGGGCGCGCGATCTCCGAGTACCCGCCGTCCGACTACCGCGAGCTGGTGGCCGCCGCGGCGGCGCGCTACGGCGTCGCGACCGACGAGATCCTCGTCGGGGCCGGCGCCGACGAGGTCCTGGACCTCGTCGCGAAGGCCTTCATCCCGCCGGGTGGGGCGGCCGTCGTCCCGGCCCCGACCTACGCCATGTACCGCGTTCTCACCGAGCAGCGCGGTGCCCGCCCCCTCGTCGTCGCCCGGCGCACCGCCGCGGAAGGCTACGCGGTGGACGTCCCGGCGGTCGCCGCCGCCGCCCGCGAGGCGTCCGTCGTCTGGCTCTGCAACCCGAACAACCCCACCGGGCTCCCCGAGCCGGAGGGGGCGCTCGAACGCCTGCTGGGTGGCCTCCGGGCGGAGGCCGAGGCCGGTGGGCGCCGTCCGCCGGTCGTCGTCCTCGACGAGGCCTACGCGGAGTTCGTCGGACGCTCGCACGCCGACCTCCGGGCGTCCTACCCCCGGCTCGTGGCGGTGCGCACCGCCTCCAAGGCGTACGCGCTGGCCGGCATGCGCGTCGGCTTTGCCGTCGCCCGCCGGGAGGTGCTCGCCGAGGTCGAGCCGTATCGCCCTCCCGGGTCGGTGGCGATCCCGTCGGTGGCGGTGGTGACGGCCGCCCTGCGGGACCCCGACGCCCTCGCCGCCAACGTCGCGCGCGTGGCGCGGGAGCGTGGGCGGCTGGGCGCCGCCCTGGCCGGCATCGGCCTGCCGCCGCGACCGTCGGTGACCAATTTCCTGCTCGTCGACCTCGGCGGCCCGGAGCGTGCCCGCGTGATCGCCGAAGGGCTGCTGGGGCGCGGCCTCGTGCCCCGGACGTTCGGCCGGCGCCATCCGCTCGCCGGGCATCTCCGCTTCACCGTCCGCGACGACGCCCAGGACGACCTCCTCGTTGCGGCGCTCGCCGCCCTGGTGCCGGCGCTCGGCACCGGCGCGATCCCGTCCGCCGCCCCCGGCCAGGAGCCCCTGCCATGACGACCCCGCTCGGCACCTTCGACGTCACCGCCCGCGACGGCCGCCACGTCTCTCGTGAGCCGGCGAACCCGGGAGACCGACATCTCCGTCAGCCTGGACCTCGACGGGAGCGGAGCCTCCACGGTCGAGACTGGGGTGGGCTTCTACGACCACCTGCTCTCGTCGTTCGCGCACCACGGGTTGTTCGACCTCGAGGTCCGGGCTGCCGGCGATCTCTCGGTCGACGAGCACCACACGGTGGAGGACGTCGCCCTCGTGCTCGGGCGCGCCGTGGCCGAGGCCCTCGGCGACCGGGCCGGCATCGCCCGCTTCGGCGACGCGTCGGTCCCGATGGACGAGGCGCTCGCCACGGCCGTCGTCGACGCCGGCGGCCGGCCCTACGCCGTCCTGGACATCCCGTTCCGGGCCGAGCGGGTCGGGGCCCTTCCGACGCAGCTCGTCGAGCACGCGCTCGAGGCTTTCGCGCGAACCGCCGGCCTGACGCTCCACCTGCGGGCGACGGGTCGCAACGACCACCATGTCGCCGAGGCAGCCTTCAAGGCGCTGGCCGGCGCGTTGCGGGCGGCCGTCGCCGCCGATCCTCGGCGGCCGGGCGTCGCCTCCACGAAGGGCAGCCTCGGGTGACGCGCATCGCCGTCGTCGACTACGGCGCCGGCAACCTCGTCAGCATCGACCAGGCGCTCCGGGCCGCCGGCGCCGAGGTCGTGCTCGTGCGCCGGGCTTCGGATCTCGCCGGGGCGGCCGGCCTCATCGTGCCGGGCGTCGGTGCGGCGGGTCCCGCGATGGCCCGGCTCGCCCGGCGCGACCTCGTCGGCGCGATCCGCGATTGGGTCGCCGCCGACCGCCCCTTCCTCGGGATCTGCCTCGGCATGCAGCTGCTCTTCGAGGGCAGCGACGAGGACGGGGCGGAGACGCTCGACATTCTGCCCGGCCGCACCGTCCGCCTCGTCGACGCGCCGCGGCTGCCGCACATCGGCTGGAACGCGGTGCGCCGGACTCGCGAGCACCCGCTCTTCGCCGGGATCCAGGCCGGCGCGCCGTTCTACTTCGTCCACTCGTTCGCGCCGCGGCCCGCCGGCCCCGATGCCGAGCGGATCACGCTCGCCCGGACGGACCACGGCCCCGAGTTCGTGAGCGCCGTGGCGCGCGGCCGGCTGACCGGCGTCCAGTTCCATCCCGAGCGCAGCGGGCCCGACGGCCTGCGGCTGCTGGCGGGCTTCGTCGGCCTCGTGGCGGGCGATCGACCAGGCGCTGGCGCGTCCGCGGTTCCGGTCGCGATGGGCGCCGCCTGATGCTGGCCGTCCGCGTCATCCCCTGTCTCGACGTCGCGAACGGGCGGGTCGTCAAGGGAACGCGCTTCGTCGACCTCGTCGACGAGGGGGATCCGCCCGAGCTGGCCGAGCGCTACGCGCGGGAGGGTGCCGACGAGATCGTCTTCCTCGACATCACGGCCGCTCCCGAGGGCCGCGGGACGCTTCGCGCGATCGTGGAGCGGACGGCGCGGCGCGCCTTCGTCCCGCTGACCGTGGGCGGCGGCGTGCGCACCGTCACCGAGATGCGGGACGTCCTGCGGGCCGGCGCCGACAAGGTCTCGCTCAACACGGCGGCCGTCGCGGAACCCGACCTCGTGCGGCGCTGTGCGCGGCGGTTCGGGTCGCAGGCGGTCGTCGTCGCGATCGACGCGCGGCGCGTGGCGCAACCCGCGACCGACACCCAGCGCGTGGGGCAACCCGCGACCGACGCTCCCGCGGCCCCCGCGTGGGAGGTCGTCGTGAAGGGCGGGCGCGAGGGGACGGGCCTCGACGCCGTCGCCTGGGCGCGGCGCGTGGCGGACCTCGGCGCCGGCGAGCTGCTCGTCACCTCCATCGACCGCGACGGCACGCAGTCCGGCTTCGACACGGCCCTGCTTCGGGCGATCGTCGACCGGGTCCGCGTGCCGGTGGTCGCGTCGGGCGGGGCGGCCGGCCCGGCTGACTTCGTCGCGGCCGTGCGCGCCGGCGGGGCGTCGGCCGTGCTCGCGGCCTCGATCTTCCATCGCCGCCAGCACTCGATCGCCGCCGTGAAGGAGGTCATGGCCGCCGCCGGGATCCCCGTCCGGCGGGTGCCGGAGGCCGCCCCATGACCGGATCCCGTCTCCCCTCCCCCGCCGGGCCCCTCCGCCCCGGCGCCCGCGACCCCGTCCGCTACGACGCCGCCGGGCTGGTCCCGGTGGTCGTGCAGGACGTCGCGGACCGCCGCGTCCTGATGGTGGCGTGGGCGGACGCCGAGGCGCTCGCGGCGACCCTCGAGACCGGCGAGGTCCACTTCCACTCGCGGTCGCGTGGGGTCCTCTGGCGCAAGGGCGAGACCAGCGGCAACACGCTGCGGCTCGTGGGACTCGAGCTCGACTGCGACGGTGACGCGCTCCTCGCCCGGGTCGAGCCGGCCGGGCCGACGTGCCACCGCGGCGAGCGCAGCTGCTTCGATCCGGACGGTGCGGACGCCGGCCCGACGCCGGGCCAGGGCTTCGCCTGGCTCGAGGCGCTCTGGGCGACGATCGAGGACCGGGCGGCCACGCGCCCGGAGGGCTCGTACACCGCACGCCTCCTCGCGGCGGGCGTCGACGGTCCCACCCGGAAGGTCGCCGAGGAGGCGACGGAGGTCCTCATGGCGGCCAAGGACGACGCCGTCGCGGAGATCGCCGGCGTCGACCGCAGCGGGACGCGCAGGGCGCTTGCCGGCGAGGCCGCCGACCTGCTGTACCACGTGCTCGTCGTGCTCGCCGAGCGCGGTCTGCCACCTGCACGCGTCATCGACCGACTGCGGGAGCGCCACGCCCCCTGACACGCGCGGAGCGAGGCGCAGGGCGCCGGGCCCGGGCCCGACCCGGCAGAGCTACGGCAGCTCGTGGTGGGCCCGGCAGCGGGCCTCGTACGTCTCCCGCCGCGGGGTCGGAGCGTCGGCCGCCAGGCCGCCGACGACGATCACCGGCTCGTCCGCACCCGCCGGGCGGCCGTCGATGAGGCGCTGCGTGCGCGTCGCCTCCTCGCCACAGACCGTGCAGATCGCCGACAGGGAGGTCACGCCGTCGGCGATCGCGAGAAGCTGGGGCATCGGGCCGAACGGGCGCCCGCGGAAGTCGGTGTTCAGGCCACAGCACACGACGGTCCGCCCGGCACCGGCAAGGCGCTCGACGACCTCGACGAGGGCGACCGGAAAGAACTGCGCCTCCTCGATCGCGATGACGTCCGCCCAGGCGTCCTTCGCCAGCGTCTCGATCTCCGCGGGATCCGCGACCACCTTGGACTGGAAGGCGGCCCCCGATCGGCTGCGGACGACCTCGAGCTCCGTGCGGTCGTCGATCGACGGGCGGACCAGCAGGATCCTCCGCCGCGCGATCTCGGCCCGCCGGAGGAGGCGCAGGAGCTCGTCGGTCTTGCCGCTGAACATGCAGCCCGAGATCACCTCGACGTGCCCACGCGTCGCCACCGTCACGCCTCGAGCCCCCGCACGAGGATCCGCTGGTCCCGCTTCCCGCGCCGGACCAGCAGGTACCGCCCGGCGAGCAGGTCGTCGGCCGAGAAGGACGTCGCGGGATCGCGCACCGGGACGCCGTTGACGTGGACGCCGCCCTGCTCGACGAGCCGGCGCGCCTCCCCCCGCGACGAGGCGGCACCCGTCGCGACGAGGATCGTCGCCACCTCCACCGGGGCGTCTCCCTCCGGCCAGGCGGCCGACGGGATCTCGGCGGCGAGATCCGCGAGGGTCTGCGCGTCGGCGCTGGCCGGGTCGCCCCCGAAGAGGATCCGGCTCACCCGGACGACCCGCTCGGCGGCCCCACGCCCGTGAGTGAGCTCGGTGATGTCCCGGGCCAGGGCGTGCTGGGCGACCCGGCGCTCGGGGGCCGCGGCATGGTCGGCCTCGAGCTCGGCGATGCGCCCCCGGTCGAACAGGGTGAACCAGCGCAGGTAGATACCGATGTCGCGGTCGTCCGCGTCGACCCAGTACTGGTAGAAGCGGTAGGGCGACGTGAGGGACGGATCGAGCCAGATGGATTCGCCGCTCTCGCTCTTGCCGAACTTCGCCCCCGACGGGGACAGGAGGAGCGGGTAGGCCAGTCCGTGCGCGGGCTCCCGACCCTCCGACGTGGGCCGGGCGGTTCGCCGGATCAGCTCCAGGCCGGCGGTGATGTTGCCCCACTGGTCGGCCCCGCCGCACTGCAGCTCGACGCCGTGGGAGCGCTGGAGGTGGGCGAAGTCGGCGGCCTGCAGCAGCATGTAGGAGAACTCGGTGAACGAGAGGCCCCGGCTCATGCGGGTCTGCACGGCGTCCTTGTCGAGCATGTACGGCACGGTGAAGTGCTTGCCGACGTCGCGCAGGAAGTCGAGCACGCGGACCTCGCCGAGCCAGTCCAGGTTGTTCACCACGAGGGCCTGCACGACCCCCGGCGCGAAGTCGAGGTACCGCGCAAGCTGGTCGCGGATCGCGTGGACGTTCGCCTGCACGGCAGCCCGGTCCAGCAGCGGGCGCTCGCTGGAGCGTCCGGACGGGTCGCCGATGAGCCCGGTGGCCCCGCCGACCAGGGCGACCGGTCTGCCGCCTGCCCGCTGGAGACGCATCAGGCCGTAGACGGGCACGAGGTGCCCCACGTGCAGCGAGCGGAACGTGGGGTCGAACCCGTTGTAGGCGCGGATCGGCTCGTTGGTCGCGAGGCGCGCCTCGAGCCCCTCCGTGACGTCGTGGACGAGGCCCCGCCAGCGCAGGTCGGCGAGGAGGTCGGAGAGGCGCGTTGCGCTCACCGCGTCACACGCGGCGGGGTGCACGCGTCGAAGCAAGCCGGGGGCACCGAACGGGGATCCATGACCGCTATGCTATCGTGAAGGACGCCATGCAGACCAGCCTCGCGCGGCGGCAGCGCCGCCGCCGGAATGGTGGCGGGCGACCTTCGACCGGCAAGCGCGCCGTCGCTGGCATCGCGATCGCCATCCCACTCTTCCTCTTCGGCTCCTTCCTCGTCGCGGGCCTCGTCGGCGCCGCCGGGGCGGTGAGCGCGTTCTCGTACTACAGCCAGGGCCTGCCCGACCCCAAGGAGTACTTCGCCAACCTCGACTTCGCCGAGGAGACGCGGATCTACGACCGGGCCGGCAAGACCCAGCTCGCGACCTTCGCGCGCGAGAAGCGTGACGTCGTCGCGTTCGAGGAGATCCCCGAGGTCATCGTCGATGCGACGACGTCGATCGAGGACAAGACCTTCTGGGACAACGCCGGGTTCGACCCGGCCGGCATCCTGTCTGCCGGGCTCGACACCCTGTCCGGCAACGCTCGCGGCGCCTCCACGATCACGCAGCAGCTGGTCCGCAATCGGCTGCTCACGGACGAGCTCAAGACCGGCCCGACCTTCGAGCGCAAGATCCGCGAGATCATCCAGTCGATCCGCCTCACCCAGGCGTTCCCCGGCGCGGACGGCAAGAAGCAGATCATGGCGGCGTACCTCAACGACAACTTCTTCGGCAACAACAGCTACGGCATCGCCGCCGCCGCCCGCGGCTACTGGAACATCCCGCTCGCGGACGTGACCCTCGCCCAGGCCGCCATCCTCGCGGCGCTCTACCAGTCGCCAGGGACGTACGACCTGATGCGCAACGCCGTCGAGGAGGAGCTGCCCGACGGCACGACCCGCCTCGCCGTGCCCGCCGACTCGCCGGTGGTCCAGCGCCGCAACCGGGTCCTCGAGCTCATGAAGACCCGTTCGGTGCTGACCGTGGGCGACTACACCACGGCGGACTACGACGCAGCGATGGTGGAGCCCGTCGTCCTGACGCCCCCGGCGAACCGGCGGATGCTGGCGCCCCACTTCGTGCTCCAGGTCCGCAACGAGCTGGGCACCATCCTCTGCGGCGCCGCGGCGGCGGACGACTGCCCCGCCGTCGACACCGGCGGCTACAAGGTGGTGACGACCCTCGACTGGCGCCTTCAGCGCATGGCCGAGAAGTGGGTCGAGGCGGGCGCCCGGGCGCCCAACACGAAGGACACCGAGGCCTACCTCAAGCGCCTCGGGATCCCCTACCAGGCGTGGATCAAGAACATGAAGGGCCGCGGCATCCACAACGGGGCCCTCGGCGCCGTGGACTACCGCACGGGCCAGGTGTACGCCTACGCGGGCAGCGCCGGCTTCTACCTCAAGGGGAACCGCAAGTTCCAGCCGCAGTTCGACGTGCTGGAGGACGGCTGGCGGCAGCCCGGCTCGGCGTTCAAGCCCATCAACTACGTCATCGGGATCGAGGACGGGACCCTGACCGCGTCGACGCTCTTCATGGACGTCGTGACCGACTTCGGCGGCGGCTGGACGCCGGCCGACGCGGACCGGCTCGAGCGCGGTCCCCTGCGCCTGCGGCAGGCGATCCAGGTCTCGCTCAACATCCCCGCGATCAAGGCCGCGATCCGGATCTCGCCCGACCGGGTCTTCGAGCGCGCCAGGGACTTCGGCATTCGCTGGCAGAAGGACTCCAACCCCGGCGGCGCATCCATCGCGATCGGGACCGTCGAGGTCCACATGATCGACCTCATCAGCGCCTACGGCGCGATCGCCAACGGCGGCATCCTCGTGCCGCGGACGACGATCCTCGAGGTGCGCAACTCCGACGGCGAGAAGATCTGGCCGGTGGCGGGCGCGAAGCCGGCCAAGAAGCGGGTCATCAGCGCCCAGGCCGCCTTCGTCATGACCGACATCCTGGCGTCGAACACGGATCCCGCCCAGAACCCATTCTGGAGCGCGCGCAAGATCGTCGACGGCAGCAAGCGCCGGCCGGCGGCCCTCAAGACCGGGACCACCGACCTGACCCAGGACCTGACGGCCGTCGGCTACCTCGCCCCGCCCAAGGACGCCAAGGCGCCGGCCCTCGTCGTCGGCGCCTGGATGGGGAACAGCGACAACTCCGTTCCCACCAGGGCGGTCGTGGCCCTCGAATCGGCTGCATCGATGTGGCAGTCGTTCCTGACCCAGGCCAGCAAGGGCACGCCGATCGCCACGTTCCGGAAGCCGCCCGGCGTCGTCCAGGTCTCGGTCGATGCCAACAGCGGGATGCTGCCGGGGCCGTTCACGGCACGGACCGTCAAGGAATGGTTCATCGAGGGCCGGGCTCCCACTGAGGTCGACAACACCAAGGTCGGCGTGACGATCGACGCCGCCACCGGCGACCTCTGGCAGGAGGGATGCGCGGGGCCGAAGAAGGTCATCGGAGTCCTCGACCTGTCGGGGGTCGAGACCGAGTTCGCCGCCTGGGGCAAGTACAACAAGAACTGGATCAGCCGGGCAGCGAGGGGCAGCGGCGTCGCCGGTGGGCCGGAGCGGACCAGGACGACGTACTTCTACCAGACCGGGGGCTGGACCCCGTTCGGGCGGACGTGGGGCGCCCCCTTCCGGCCGACGACGACCTGCAAGATCCCCGTTGCGACGCCGACCCCCCCGCCGTCCGCCGAGCCCCTGCCGTCCGCCGAGCCCCTGCCCTCCGGCGAGCCCGTCCCGCCCGGCGGCGGCGCGCCCGGGGGCGGCGCGGTCGGCGCTCCCTAGAAGCTGACGACCGTCACCCCGTCGCCACCCTCTCCGCGCTGGCCGGCACGCACGTCGCGCACGAGCGGGTGGACCGAGGCTGCGCCCCGCACCGCGTCGCGCAGCGCGCCCGTGCCGAGCCCGTGGATGACCACGGCCCGCTCGAGGCCGGCCAACGAGGCGTCCTCCAGGTAGCGCTCGACGACCTCCAGCGCCTCCTCGACCCGGGCCCCGCGGACGTCCAGCGACGAGGCGACCGACCGGGCGCGCTCGAGCCGCAGCCGGCCGATCCCGGACGCCGCCTCCTCCGGCGCGCGTGCCCGCGTCGACGGTCCCGCACCCCCCGGGGGAGAGCCAGCCGGCACCAGCTCCTCGACGGGTGCCGTCACGCGCATGCCGCCCACCTCGAGCGTCGCTCGCTTCCCGCCCCGCTCGAGCGCCACGACCCGGCCCTCCCAGCCACCGGTCCGGCTGCGCGCTCGCGCTCCGACACGCCACGCCACGGGCTCCACCGGGGCCGGGGAAGCCACCGGCACGGGGGCCGGCAGCCGGCCCAGCCGCTCCTCGGCCCGCTCCACCAGCTCGTCGAGGGCCGGGGCGGTCACGCTCTCGCGCTCCAGGCGCCGGCGCGCACCCGTGATGTCGGCGCGCAGGTCCTCGACGAGACGCTCCGCGTCGGCGCGCGCCACGGCCACCGATTCGTCCCGCTCGCGACGCGCCCGGCGGCGCTCCTCGTCGGCGGTGCGCTGGGCCTCGGCGGCACGCTGCTCGGCGGCATGGGCGCGATCGAGCGCTTCGCGCGCCGCCAGGTCGGCGGCCCGGATCGAGGCGAGGGTTTCCTCGAACGCCTGCTGGCCTTCGGTCAGGCGTGAGCGGGCGTCGGCGACGATCGGGGCCGGCAGGCCGAGGCGCTCGGCGATCGCGAAGGCCTGGCTCCCGCCCGGCAGGCCGATCCGGAGGCGGTACGTGGGCGAGAGCGTCTCGAGGTCGAACTCGACCGACGCGTTCGAGACCTCCGGCGTCGTGTGAGCGTAGACCTTCAGCTCGGCATAGTGGGTCGTGGCCGCGACGAGGGCGCCGGCGCGCAGGAATTGGTCGAGGAGCGCCTGGGCCAGGGCGGAGCCCTCGGTGGGGTCGGTGCCGGCGCCGAGCTCGTCGAGGAGGACCAGCGTGGACGGACCGGCCGCAGCGGTGATGCGGACGATCGAGCGGAGGTGGCTGGAGAACGTGGAGAGGCTCTGGGCGACCGACTGCTCGTCGCCGATGTCGGCGAAGACGTCGCGCAGGACCGGCAGCCGGCTCCCCGGGTCGGCCGGCACGTGCAGCCCGGCCTGGTGCATCAGCACGAGGAGGCCGATCGTGCGCAGCGTGACGGTCTTGCCGCCCGTGTTGGGGCCGGTGACGACCAGCGCCCGGAAGTCGACCCCGAGCTCCACGTCGATCGGGACGACCCGGCCAGTCAGCCCCGGGTGGCGCGCTCCCTTCAGGCTGATCTCCGGGCGGGTGGTGGTCTCCGCGCGGACCGCGTCCATCTCCTCGGCGAGTCGTGCCTTGGCGCTCCACAGGTCGAACCGGGCCAGGGCATCGAGCGTCTCGCCGAGCGGCTCGGCCTGGCTGCCGACCAGCGCGGACAGCTCGTCGAGGATCCGCTCGACCTCGGCCGCCTCGGCCAGCTGGGACTCGCGCCAGGCGTTGCCGAGCTCGACGGCGATGAGCGGCTCGACGAAGAGGGTCTGGCCGCTGCCCGACGCGTCGTGGACGATGCCCTTCACGCGGCTCCTCGCGTCGGCGCGGACGGGGACCACGTAGCGCCCGTTCCGAAGCGTCACGATCGGGTCCTGCAGGGCAGCCCCGATGTCGCTCGAGTGGACGAGCTGCTCCAGGCGCGATCGGAGGCGCTCGTACGCGATGCGGGTCGCCCGGCGGAGCGACCCGAGCCGCGGCGACGCGGTGTCGAGGAGCTCGCCGGTGGGGTCGAAGCTCCGCTCCAGGGTGGAGCGCAGGCCCGGGAGCGGGTGGAGGCTCCGTGACAGGTCGTTGAGGAGCGGCCGCCGGTCCCCCGCCAGGACGTCGCGAAGCCGCGCCGCGGCCTCGATCGTCTGGGCGATCGCCGCGAACTGCGCCGCGTCCAGCCGCCCGCCCCGCGCTGCCCGGACGATTGCCGGGCCCACGTCGTGGGCGCCCCCGATGCCGGCGCTCGGATGCTCGGCGAGGAGCGCCCGGACCTGGCTCGTCTCCTCGAGGCCGATCTCCACGAGCACCGGATCGGCCACCGGCGCGAGGGCCTCGGCCAGGCGGCGCCCGGGCGGGAAGCCCGTGGCGTCGGCGAGGCGCTCACGCACGAGCGGGAACTCGAGCAGGGAGATCGACTTGGCGTCCATCAGGGGCGCGCCAGCGCCGAGGGCGCCGGGGCGACCACGAAGCGCCACGGCAGATCGGACCAGCCGCCCCCGGCGTAGGCGACCCCGACTCGCGGCGCCGCCGTGACCGTGCGCGGGCGCTCCGCCTCGGGGCAGGGCTCGAGGCGCAGGCTCGCGCCGGGGTCGAGCAGGTCGCTGCCGTCCTCTCCGAGCACGACGGCGAACGCGGCGGCGAGGTTGCCCGGTCCCCGGGCGAGCCGGTCGCCGGGCACCCGCGCCAGGCGGGCAGCGGCCGCCACCGGATCGCGGCGATCGGCCGCCCGCGTGGCGATCGCGCGCGCCACGCGGGCCTCGCGCATCGCGGGAGCGCCCGCCAGCGGCAGGGCCGCGCGCAGGAGGATCGCGGCGGGGCTCCCGGCCGGGCCGGCCACGACGTTCAGGCAGGTGTGCATGCCGTAGACACGGTACACGTAGGCAAGACCGGGTGCCCCGTACATGGATCGGGCGCGCGACCGCGGCCCGAAGCGCGCGTGCGATGCCCGGTCCTCGGGACCCGCATACGCCTCGACCTCGACGATCCGGGCGACGCGACGTTCGCCGCCGGCGTCGCGCACGAGGTGGGCGCCGAGCAGCCCGCGGGCCGCCTCCACGACGGGGCCTTCGAGGAGGGCCCGAAGGCCGGGCTCGTGGCTCAGTCGTAGTACTCGCGCAGGGCGGACGGGACGATCCAGCCGAACAGGGCGAAGAAGAGCGGGATCAGCGAGTCGCGGTAGAGCGCCGCGACCTGGGACGTGTCGTAGAAGTCGTAGATGCCGCGCAGGAAGCCGATCTCGTCCGGGTCGGCGGGCATGCCCGGCAACGCGAAGTACGAGTCGAGGACGAGGATCAGGATCCCCACCATGAGGAGCGCCTGGATCGCGCCGAGGATTCCGCCGATCAGCTCGTCGAGCACCGTCGCCTTCGCGAAGAGGTTGGTCCGCCGGTAGAACGTCTGGACCGTCAGCGAGCCCGCGATGTAGATGACGAGGAAGCTCCCACCGAAGGCCAGCATGTAGACGTAGGCCTTCGGGAGCTGGGTCCAGTACTGGGCCAGCCAGGAGCCCAGCGGCTCGCGCAGGTTGAGCGCCAGCAGCAGCGCCACCAGCGTGATGGCGAGTCCCAGCAGGCGGCGCAGGGTCCCCTGGATGTAGCCGACCACGAAGAAGCCGGCGACGAAGAACACCACCAGGAGGTCGAAGAGGTTGAGTCCCTCGATGAACCCGACGACGTCCACGCAGCCTCCGGTTCCGGGCGTCGTGGACGCCCCTCAGTCCGATGCGCCGCACTCCCCCGGCGACCTTTGATCACTCTACGCTCCCGCTCACGGTCGGGGCAACCGCGCGCGGCGCGTCGCCGCACCGCGAGGATCGATCAGGCGCGCAGCCGGCCCCCGTGGGCCGCGGCCACAGCCTCGACGAGGCACGCCAGCAGGGTGTCCACGTCGCCCTCGTCGAGGGCGCGGTCGTCGGCCCGCACCACGATCCGCCAGGCGAGGCTCTTCTGCGACGCGCCGAGCGGGGCGCCGCGATAGACGTCGAACAGCGTCAACGACCGCACCAGGGCACCGCCCGCCGCCCAAAGGGTCGCGGCCACGTCACCGGCGGGCGTCGCCTCCGCCACGACGAGCGCGAGGTCCCGCTCGAATGCCGCGTGACGACCGGGCATCGCGACGCGGACGGGCGCCAGCTGGCCGCCGGCGATCCCGTCCACGGCGAGCTCTCCGACGAGGACCCGCTCCGCGCGGAGGTCCCACGCCGCCAGAGTCCCGGGATGGAGCTCCCCGACGATCCCCGCCACGCTCGGCGGGGAGAGGACGACCGCAGCCCGGCCGGGATGGAGCGGCGCCCCCCCGCCGTGGGTGGCGAACCGAGGCTCGGGGACGCCGATCACCCGCGCGACGAGTGCCGCGAGGGCCTTGGCGTCCTCAACATCCCAGGGGCGTCCCGCCAGGCTCCAGGAGGACGGCACGGCATCGCCGGCCAGGAGGAACGCCAGGCGCCACCACTCCGCCGGCGCGCCGTCCGGCCCGCGCGCGTACCCCTTGCCGATCTCGAAGATGGCGACGTCCGACCGGCCGTGCCGCTCGTTGAGGGCCAGCACGTCGAGGAGGCTCCCCACGAGCTCCGAACGAAGGACGGCGTGCCGCTCGGACAGCGGGTTGCGAACCCGGACCGGGTCGCCGAGCACGGCGTCCGCCCCAGGCACCCCGTCGGCGGCCGCGACCGGCCACCCGAGGCGCGCCTCGTGGCCCTCGGCGACGAGGGCGGGCGTCAGGACCTCCGTCAGGCCGGCGCCCGCGAGCGCCCGGCGCACCGCGTCGCGGGGCTGCAGCGGGTCGGCGCGGAAATGCGGCATCGGCGTGTCGGGGGTCTTGGTCGGCACCGCGTCGTAGCCGAGGACCCGGGCCACCTCCTCGGCGACGTCCGCCTCGATGTGAAGGTCGCGACGCCACGTCGGGACGATCGCCACGTGCGCGGGCTCGGCCGCCTCCACGGCCAGCGGCTTCTCGCCCGCGGCGACGGCGACGATCGCCCCGGCCGGCGCCGGTTCCACGTCGATCCCGACACGGGCCAGCAGCCCGGCCTGCTCCGCGCCGTCGATGGACGTTCCCAGCAGGCGGTTGACCCGCCCGGGCCGGAACGCGACCCGGGCCTTGGGTGGCTCGTCGGGCGCCGTGTCGAGCCGGCCGGCGGCGACCGCCCCGCCGGCCCAGCCGGCGATGAGGCCCGCGACGCGGTCGGCCCCGATGCGGGCGAGCCGCGCCTCCTGGCCCTTCTCGAAGCGCAGGCTGGCCTCCGACCGGAGCGCCTGGTGGAACGCCGTGCGGCGGATGCTCACCGGGTCGAAGACCGCCGACTCGACGATGACGTCGGTCGTGGCGTCCGACACCTCCGACGTCGCGCCGCCCATGACCCCGGCGATGGCCAGGGGCCCCCGGGCGTCGGCGATGAGGAGCGTCTCGGGCGTCAGCTCGCGCTCGACGTGGTCCAGCGTCTCGAGCCGCTCCCCCGGCGCGGCCAGCCGGACGCGGATCCCGGCGCGACCGGCGCCGTCCGTCGCCACCGCCCGGGCGTCAAACGCGTGGATCGGCTTGCCGAGCTCCAGCATCACGTAGTTGGTGGCGTCGACGACGTTGCTCACCGGGCGCATCCCCGCGGCCAGGAGCCGCATCTGCACCCGGTCCGGCGACGGCCCGACCGCGACGCCGGAGACCCAGCGCCCGACGAAGCGCGAGCACAGGGCGGGGTCGTCCACGGTGACGGCCAGGCGCGCGTCGATCGCCGGGCCCTCCGCCTCGACGAGCCTGATCTCCGGGAAGCGGACGGGGGCACCGGTCAGCGCGGAGACCTCCCGCGCAAGGCCCACGAGGCACAGCGCGTCGCCCCGGTTGGGCTTGACGTCCACGTCGAGGACGACGTCGCCGTACAGGTCGGCCATCGGGACGCCCAGCGGCGTGTCCGCCGGCAGGATGAGGATGCCGTCGGCGTCGCCGGTCAGGCGGAGCTCGTCGCCGGAGCAGAGCATCCCGTTGCTGACGACGCCCATCTTCTCGGTCCGCTCGATCGCCCGGCTGCCCGGCAGGACCGCGCCCGGGAGGGCCACCGGGACCCGCTGGCCCGCCGCGATGTTCGTGGCACCGCAGACGATCTCCAGCACCTCGTCGCCGACGCGCACCTTCGCCAGGGACAGGCGGTCCGCGCGCGGATGGCGGGCGACCTCGAGCAGCTCACCGGTGACCACGTTGCGCCAGTCGGCGCCCCAGCGGTCGATGCCCTTGACCTCCATCCCGAGCAGCGTCAGCCGCTCGGCCAGCTGCTCGGGCGCCAGCTGCACGTCGACGTAGTCGCGGAGCCAGGCGAGCGGGACCCTCATCGGAACTGCTCCAGGAAGCGAAGGTCGTCGTCGAGGAAGACCCGGACGTCCGGGATCCCGTGGCGCAGCATCGCGATCCGCTCCACTCCGAGGCCGAAGGCGAAGCCCTGGTAGCGCTCGGGGTCGATCCCGCCGTACTGGAGCACGACGGGGTGGACCATGCCGGCGCCGAGGATGGTCATCCAGCCGGTTCGCCCGCACGCCGGGCAGCCGGAGCCGCCGCACACGAGGCAGCCGATGTCGAAGGCGACGGACGGCTCGGTAAACGGGTAGTAGCCCGGCCGGAACCGCGTTGCGGTCCCCTCCCCGAACATGGCGTGGGCGAACTCGACCAGCTGGCCCTTCAGGTCGGCAAGGCTCGTCGCCTCGTCCACCATCAGGCCTTCGACCTGGTAGAACTCGGAGGCGTGGGAGGCGTCGGTCGCCTCGTAGCGGAAGCAGCGGCCCGGCAGCAGAGCCCGGATCGGGGGCCGCTCCTCGTGCATCACGCGGATCTGCCCCGGCGACGTGTGGGTGCGCAGCAGGCCCCCGTCGATGTCGACGTACAGCGTGTCCCAGAGATCCCGCGCCGGATGGTCGGGCGGGATGTTGAGCATCTGGAAGTTCGACACGTCGGTGACGACCTCGGGGCCCTCGTAGGTCACGAACCCGAACTGGCCGAAGACCTCGCAGATCCGCCCGACGGTCTCGATGACCGGGTGCAGGGCACCGCGCGGGATGACTCGGGCGGGCGCCGTGACGTCGACCGCCTCGGCCGCGAGCCGGGCCGCGAGTGCCGCGCTGCCGACCTGCTCGCGTGCCGCGCCCAGCGCTGCCTCGACCGCGGCCCGAACGTCGTTGACGACGGCGCCGACGAGGGGTCGGTCCTCGGCGGGCAGCCCGCCAATTCCCCGCATGAGACCCGAGAGCGCCCCGCTCTTGCGTCCGAGGTAGTGGACGTCGAGCTCCTCGAGCGCGCCGAGGTCGGGGGCGGCGGCTATCCGCGGCAGGGCCTCGTCGCGAAGGTCCCGGAGCTGGGCGGTGAGGGTGGCGAGATCCACGGTGGCGAGCGGCGCCTCCAGTGCTGGGCCCGGAATCACGGACCCTCGCGGCGCCGGAGCGCGCGAGGGTCCCGCTGCGGTGGTGGTTGGGCCGGGCTCCGGCCCGGCCGCGCCGTCAGGCGCCGCGGGCAGCCTCGACGATGCGCCCGAACGTCGCGTCGTCGCGCACGGCGATGTCGGCGAGGATCTTGCGGTCGAGCGCGACATCGGCCTTCCTGAGGCCGGCGACGAACTCCCGGTAGGTCAGGCCGTGCGCGCGGGACGCCGCGTTGATGCGGATGATCCAGAGCTGGCGCATGTCGCGCTTGCGGACCTTCCGGTCGCGCGTCGCGTAGGCCAGCGCGTGCAGGAGCGCTTCGCGCGCCGGCTTGACGAGCCTGCTGCGGGTTCCCTTGCGACCTTCGGCCGCGTTCAGGAGGCGCTTGTGGCGGCGGTGGGCGGTGACGCCCCGCTTGACGCGTGCCATCGGTCAGCCCTTCTTGAGGTACGGCAGGAGCCGCGCGACCTGGTCGGCGTGCTCGGGCCCGATGATCGCCTTGCCGGCGTAGCGACGCCGTCGCCGCGACGACTTCAGCTCGAGGTGGTGACCCCGCCACGACTTGACGCGGATCGGCTTCCCGCTGCCGGTCACCCCGATCCGCTTCTGGCTTCCCTTGTGGGACTTCATCTTCGGCACGCCGGCCTCACTCTCCCGTGCTCGCGGGCGCTGCGCCCGTCGCGTCGATCGCGACCGCCGGAGCGGCTCCCACCGCCTCGTCCGCCCGGGTCGGTCCGGCGGGGGGCTGATCCCCCACTCCGGCCTCGCGCGGCTTCGGCTTGTGGGTCGACGCGATCGTGATATGCATCGACTTGCCCTCGAGGAGCGGTGCTCGCTCGAGGACGCCGTGGTCCTTCACCTCGTCGGCGAACTTCGCGAGCAGCTCGCGCCCGAGATGCGGGTGCGTCAGCTCGCGGCCGCGGAACTGGACGGCAACCTTGATGCGGTCGCCCTCCTCGAGAAACTCGATCGCCCGGCGCACCTTCGTGTCGAAGTCGCCCGTGCCGATCTTCGGCTTGAGGCGGATCTCCTTGAACTCCACCGACCGGGACTTCCGCTTCGCCTCCTTCTCGCGCTTGGCCAGCTCGTACTTGTACTGGCCGTAGTCGAGCAGTCGGGTCACGGGCGGCGAGGCCGTCGGAGCCACCTCGACGAGGTCGTAGCCGCGCTCCTGTGCCAGGTGGAGGGCATCCAGCGTGGCCATGACGCCCATCTGGTTGCCGTCCTCGTCGATCACCCGGACCTGCGGGATCCGGATCATCTGGTTGACACGCAGCTCTCGGCTTATGGTCGGCCCCTTCGCGCTATCGAGTTCACCAAGCGCCCGCAGACGGCGTGCATACGCACGCGCGAACCGGGCGCGGTTCGCGGGCGGAGGATAGCACAATCAACCCGGGCCGGGGCAGGCCCGGCAGCCCGTGGGACCGTCCGCGCGACCGGGCGGCCGACGGCGCAGCGGTGCGCTTCAGTCCGGGCGGCGAGCCGCGGCCGTGGCGGCCAGGCGATCCGCGAGGGCCTCCCATCCCTCGGGAACCAGCTGCTCCCCGGTGCGGGTCCGCGGGGCGGCGGTGCGCGCCGCCACCTCGCGGTCGCCGAGCACCAGCATGTAGGGAACCTTCTGCTCCTGGGCCAGCCGGATCTTGTTCTGCATCCGGCCGTCCGAAGCGTCGACCTCCACGCGCAGGCCACGGGCCCTGAGGACGCCGGCCAGATCGCGCGCGGGGTCCAGGTGTCGGTCGGCGATCGGGATCACCACCGCCTGGACCGGCGCGCACCAGAGCGGGAACGCCCCTGCGAAGTGCTCCGTCAGGACGCCGATGAAGCGCTCCAGCGAGCCGTAGATCGCGCGATGGATCGCCACCGGGCGCTGCTGGTGCCCGGCCTCGTCGATGTACCACAGGTCGAAGCGCTCGGGAAGCATGACCCGGTCGACCTGGATGGTTGCCGTCTGCCATTCGCGCCCCAGCGCGTCGGTGATCTGGATGTCGATCTTCGGCGCGTAGAAGGCGCCGTCCTTGGGCTTCACGCGGTACTCCAGGCCCGAGCGATCGAGCTCGGCCCGCATGATGGCCTCGGTCTCGTCCCAGACGGCGGGGTCGCCGAGCGCCTTGTCCGGCCGGGTGCCGAAGGTGAGGGTCGGGGTCAGGCCGAACCACGAGTAGGCCTCGCGGATCTCACCCATCAGGCCCTCGATCTCGGCCGCGATCTGGTCGGGGCGGACGAAGATGTGGGCGTCGTCGGTGACGAAGTGGCGCACGCGGGTGAGGCCCGACAGGACCCCGGAGAGCTCGTTGCGATGGAGCACGCCGTACTCGGCCAGCCGGAGGGGCAGGTCGCGATACGAGCGCAGCCGGCTCCGGTACACGAAGGTCGACTCGGGGCAGTTCATCGGCTTGAGGGAGTACGTCTGTCCCTCGGACTCCACGAGGAACATGTTGTCGCGGTAGTGCTCCCAGTGGCCGGACTGCTCCCAGAGCTTCTGGTGGACGAGCGGCGGCGTGTAGATCTCGTCGTACCCGCGGCGCTCCTGGAGCTCGCGCATCGCGTCGCGCAGCGCCTGGTAGAGGCGCCAGCCCTTCGGGTGCCAGAAGGCGGCCCCAGGGCTCACGTCGTGGAAGCTGAAGAGGTCGAGGCGCGCTCCGAGCTTCCGGTGGTCGCGCTTCTTCGCTTCCTCCCGGCGCCACAGGAACTGGTCCAGGTCCGCCTGGGTCTCCCAGACCGTGCCGTAGATCCGCTGCAGCATCGGCCGCTTCTCGTCGCCGCGCCAGTAGGCGCCGGCCACCGAGAGGAGCCTGAACGGCCCGATGTCGGCCGTGGTCGCCACGTGGGGGCCCTTGCACAGGTCGCTGAACGATCCGTGCTCGTAGAAGCTGGTGACCGGCACCGCTTCGCTCGCCGCGGCAGCGCGCGCGGCGAGGTCGTCCAGGATCTCCACCTTGTAGGTCTGCCCGCTGCCCGCGGCGGCGGCCCGGGCCTCCGCGAAGGGCATCTCCCTCCGAACGAACGGATGCGCCGCCGCGACGCTGGCGGCCATTCGCGTCTCGATCGCCGCCAGGTCGTCGGGCGTCAACGGGCGGGGCAGCTCGAAGTCGTAGTAGAAGCCGTTGTCGATCGCGGGCCCGATCCCCAGCTGAGCCCCCGGGAACAGGTCGAGGACTGCCTCGGCCATGACGTGCGCCGTCGAGTGGCGCATCGCGTCGATGGGGGCGTGGGCACCGGCGTCGAGGAGCTCCTCGGCCGACCCGCGCTCGGGCGCCTCGAGCGCCTCGTGGACCTCGACCGCCTGCTCGTCGGCCATCGTCGTCGCCTCCTGTCCCGGAACACACGAAGCCCCTCGCCCGCGCAGGACGAGGGGCCGATGCCTCCCGCGGTTCCACCCGCATTCGCCCGGTCCGGCAGTGCCGGGTGGGCGCTCTCGTGGCCGCGCTAACGGGCGGATCCCGGGCCGGTTCGCCGGCCGCTCACGGGTGGTGCCGTGCCGCCGGTGGCCGCCGCGGGTCTCAGCTGCTGCCCGCCGCTCTCTGGTGCTCCGGTGCCGGCGCGGCGCGTCCCGATCGACGCGTTCGCGATCTGGTGGGCGGTAGAGGACTTGAACCTCTGACCTCATGCATGTCAAGCATGCGCTCTAACCAACTGAGCTAACCGCCCGATGTCGTGCTCAGGCTCAGCAGATAACGGTGTCGGCTTGACCCCACGCCGCATCTAGGCCTATGCGGTCAGCGATGAAACTCTGCATGGGAACTGAGCCTTGAGCCCGAAGAATGTAGCATACGAACGGCCGAGCGAGCCGCCCCAGCCGACGAGCCGTTAGGCGCTCCGGCTCGCCAGGGACGCCAACCCGACGCGCCCCGCACCCGTGCTGGCCAGCGCTGCGCTGCGCATCCCAGCTGGAGGGGCTGGGGCGCGATCCAACCCAGACCTCGATAGTGGCCTTTCGACGCTTGGATCGCCGGAGCAGCAGGTTCTGCAGGACCGTCGCGCTCCCTCCGCATTCGGAGCCGAAGTGATTGACATGACTGTCACACCCGGCCCCCGGCTCCGCGCTGCGCGCACTGCTCCGCGGCCCCCCGCCGGATGGGTCGCCGCACCGGGCGTCCGAGGGGCCGTAGCGTGCCTCCTGGGACGGCGGGACGTTATCCGTATCCGCTGAAGTTGCTGAGCGCCCCGAACCAGCCGACAGCGGCCAGCCAGAGAAGGAGCTGCGGACGGCGCCGGAGCCGCCAGCCGAGAAGCCCGACGAGGGGTGCCACGACGGCGAGCTTGAGCGCCACGGCGGACCCGCCGAGGGCCGCCATGAACGGATTGAGTTCCACCCCGTGGTGGGCGAGCGTGTAGGTCAGCCCATCCGCGATCTGCCCCAAGACGAGGATGCCGACGAACACCATCGCTGCGCCCCGTACGTGCTCGTGTCCTGCGGCGAGCTCCACGTCGACGGGCTCTCGTGCCGCGTGATGGAGCGAAGCCCCGGCACCTGTCGCGGCTCGGGGATCGAACGCATCGCCAAGGCTTCGCGCCCTCACGATGGCCCTGACGATCGTCCCAATCAAGAGTCGACGAAAGTACCAGGTGCATCCGCGCACCATCGCCTCCGATCGGCCCGAGCGACTACGCACTGCGTGGCCCCCAGCTCCGCACCCGGCGCTCCGCTCCGTTCGCGGGATGGGACGCGCACCGGGCGTCCCGGGGCCGTTGCCTGCCCCGGTGCGGTCGGGTCTTCGGGCGCGTGACCCTAGCGGCGGCGGGCGATCGTTTGGATGCCGTCGTTGATGCGGAAGAGGACGATCATCACCTCGAAGACGACGCGGACCCAGAGCATCGAGACCAGCCACCCCAGGATGGCCGGGATGAGTTGGTCGTTGATCGCAACCGCCGCCGCCCCGATGGTGATGGCCGCGACCGATACGATCCAGAGCACGGTGATGAGCGGCGGCGTGATCATGTACCGGAAGTTGAGGAAGTCGCTGAAGCTTCCGCGCCCGTCACCGCCTCCCGTGGCCGACGGCTGGTACGGGGGCTGCTGACCAGTTGGTCCTTGCTGCATCACGGCCTTGGGCTCCTCTCTGAGAGCGACGGTCTGTGCCAGCGCCGTCGCGGTTCCATTGTGGCCTCGGGCGAGGACGCGCACCGGGCGTCCGGGGGCCGGCCCTGCAGATGACGACCCGTAATGACGCCCTACCTGTCCTGCAGCACCTTTCCCGGCATGATCGATTGCAGCACGGTCCCGGTATGGGTGACCGAGGTTCGCTACACCGGCGGCGCCGTCGCCTACGGGCGCGGCGAGACCGAGGAAGGTGACCGGGTGGAGTTCGCCGGCGAGCCGCGGGCTCTGTCGGCCATCGTCGAGGCGCTGGACGCCGGCGACGGCCCCGTCCTGGCGGCGATCCCGACATGGTGGAGCATCATCAGGCGACCGTCCCAGTCACCAAAACCGGCGGCGTAGACTCACCCAGCCCCACGGCAACGGGCGCCTGGCTCAGCGCATAACGCCCAGACGATACGACCGCCCTCGGCGCATGCCCCGGGCGGTCTTCGTGGTGCGTGAACGGGGGTTGCCTACGCCGCAGCAGCCCGGACGCACGTCAAGCATGCGCTCTATCCAACTGAGCTAACCGCCCGATGCGAGGCGGAAGCCCAGCACCGGGCCGTCGCCAGCGCAGCGGGACGAGACGAGCGCAGCGGGCGGGCCCGGCGGCTCTACGCCTCAGCGATGACCCCGATCGAGAGCCGGAAGCCGGCACGCCGCTGCAGCAGCGGCATCAGCGTGCCCTGGCCGACCGGCATGTCCCCCGGAAACCAACGAGCCCACTCCTCGTTGAAGGCCTCGAACTCGGACGGCTCGCGCAGCGCCCACGTCGCCCAGACAACCTTCTCGAGCGAGCTGCCCTCCGATTCCAGCTTCGCCTTGAGGTTCTGCAGGCACTGGCGGGCGTGCTCCTTGATCCCGCCGGGGACCACCTGCCCGGTCTCGGGATCGACCGGCCCCATCGACGTGATGTAGACCATCCCGCCGGCCTTGACCGCGCGGCCCTGGCCGACGACGAGCCGGGAGAGATCCGGCGGGGTCTGCCCGAGCACCCAGCGCCCCTTACCGGGACGGGTCGGGTGCTCCGGGTCCTCCGGCGGGATCCCGAACTCGCCGGGCGGCAGCTGGATCCCGCGCGCGGCGAAGCGCCCCATGAACGTCGGCCGGACCCCGGTCGGCTTCAGGTTCCCCACGATCTTCCCGTCCCGGAAGTCGGTCTGCTCGAAGACGAAGATGTCCTGCATCGTGATCTCGTCGTCCTCGATGCCGAACACCTCGGTGATGTTGACGACCTTGCGGGTGCCGTCCTTGAGGCGCGCGGTGTGGACGATGAGGTCGACGGCCGACGCGATCTGCTCGCGGATCGAGCGCAACGGAAGGTCGACACCGGCCATCAGGACCATCGTCTCGAGGCGGCGGAGCATGTCCGGCGGGGTGTTGGCGTGGCCCGTCGAGAGCGAGCCCTCCTGGCCCACGGTCATCGCCTGGATCATGTCCAGGGCCTCGCCCGAGCGGCACTCGCCGACGATGATCCGGTCGGGCCGCATGTGCAGGGAGTTGCGCAGCAGGTCGCGGATGGTGATCTCGCCGTGACCCTCCAGGTTCGGTGGCCGGGCCTCGAGCGTGACGACGTGCCGCTGGTTGAGCTGCAGCTCCGCGGCGTCTTCGATCGTGATGATCCGCTCGTCCTCGGGGATGAAGGACGAGATCACGTTGAGGGTGGTGGTCTTGCCCGACCCGGTGCCGCCCGAGACGAAGACGTTGAGCTTGGCCTCGACGCAGGCGCGCAGGAAGTCGAACATCTCCGCCGTCGCCGTCCCGAAGCCGATCAGATCCTCCACGGTGAAGGGCTTGGCGGAGAACTTCCGGATCGTGATGACGGGGCCGACGAGCGAGAGGGGCGGGATGATCGCGTTGACGCGCGAGCCGTCCGGCAGGCGGGCGTCGACCCGCGGGCTCGTCATGTCGATCCGGCGACCCAGCGGGGTGACGATCCTGTCGATGATCCGGAGCACGTGCTCGTCGTTGAGGAATGCCCGGTTGACGCGCTCGATCTTGCCGCGCCGCTCGATGTAGATCTGGTTCGGGCCGTTGACCATGATCTCGGTGATCGTGTCGTCCGCGAGCAGCGGGTCGAGCGGCCCGAGGCCTCCGATCTCCCCGGCCAGCTCCTCGATGAGGCGACCGCGCTCGGTGCCCGTGACCGCGAACCCGTTGGTGCGGATCACCCGGTCGACGATCGTCTCGACCCTGGTCTTGACGTCGGACGGCGCGGCGGCGTCGAACAGCGAGCCGGGGGCCTTGTTGACTTCTTCCTGGAGGCGGGTCCGGATGTCGTGCAGCAGCCCGTCGCGGGCGGCGGCCTGCGCCCGGCTCGCTGCGGCCGGCGGAGCGGCGGCCGGCGCAGGAGCGGGATCCTTCGCGTCGGGTCCCTGTTGCGCCCGTTCAACCCGCCGGAGCAGGGACATGGTCTACGCCTCCGTTGGGCCTGTGACGTACCCGGCGTCGATCCCAACCGCCGGGATCGACGGTCGCGGCCACCGCGGCCAGCTCCCCCCCATCATGGACGCCGGGGCAAGGTCCGGGCAACCCGTCCGCGACATGGCTACCAGCGGGGCTGGACGGCCCGCACGATGATCGCGAGCCCGATCAGGATGATGAGGAGCGGCCCGACCGGGATGTCGACGCCCAGGACCTGGCTGATTCCGCTGAGCAGCGCGATGGTGCCAAGGATCACCGTGAACCAGCTGGCCCGGATCCCGAGCATCAGCCGCACGGCGTTGAGGCCCAGCATGATGAAGCCGGCACCGATCAACCACAGCCCCTCGGGCACGCCCTTCACGAGGGCGAAGCCGCCGATCATGATCAGGAAGAGGCCCCAGCCGACGGTCTCGAGCTGCTTGTTCAGCGCCTGCTTCCGGGGATCCCCGGACATGGTCATCGACCCATCCTCCATGGGTGGCCAAACACCTGTGCGCAAGGATAGCGCGCCCGGTGCCCCGGCCGGTCGGCCCACCCAGCCGCCTGGTCGCCCGTCCCGCACGGTCTCCCGGCCGCGAGGTCGTCCGGGCGGATCACGGTCGCACGAGCAGCGCCCGGAGCGCGTCGCTCCCCAGGCCGGCGCCCAGCCCGAGCGCGAGCGCGACCCGTGCCTGGACGGGCGTCAGGTCGCCCGCGAGCAGCACCCCTGCCCGCACCCAGGTGGCGCCGCCCCCGGGAAACGCGTAGAACGGCCCCACCGCCCCCGCGCCCGTCCGCGAGGCAAGCACCACCGCGACGCCCGCGGCCTGCGCGTCCACCGCGGCCCGGAGCAGGTCGGGGTGCGTGTTGCCCGAACCGGTCGCGGCGACCACGACGCCGCCGGCACCCGCCCGGACCGCGGCGTCCAGCTGGCTGCCGTCCGTCTCGAGGGCTGCGACGACGATCGGCACGGGCAGGACGGCCGCCGCGGGCGTGACCGGCAGCGTGCGACGCGGACCGCGCGACCCGAGGCGGACCGCCCGCTCCCCCACCCGGCCCAGGGGCGGCCCCTCGCGGGTGGCGAAGGCGTCGAGCGCGGACGCGTGGCGCTTCGCCACCGCATCGGCGGCATGGACCCGCCCGTCGAGGGCGACCAGGACCCCGGCGCCGCGCGCGCCCTGGGCCGCCGCGATCCGGACGGCGTCGCGGAGGTTCCGCGGGCCGTCCCAGCCGGCCTCGCTCGCGTTGCGCATCGCGCCGGTCACCACCACTGGGCGCGGGTCGCGGTGGCAGAGATCCCAGGCGAAGGCCGTCTCCTCGAGCGTGTCGGTGCCCTGGACGACGACGACGCCCCGGATGCCCGGATCGGCGAGCGCGCCGTCGAGCACTGCGCGGATCCGCAGGGCGTCGGCGAAGGAGAGGTGGCTGGCGGGCGTGCTGCCGAGGTCGATCGCGGCGACGTCCACGATGTCGGCGAGGCCGGGCACGGCGGCCAGCAGCTCCGCGCCCGCGAGCGTCGGGACCGCCCCGCCAGCCACCGCGTCGACCGTCATGCTGATCGTGCCGCCGGTGAAGACCACCACGACCCGCGACCGGCGGCTCACGGCTCGTCCGGCGACGGACCGGCCACGCCGCCCGGGTAGGAGGCGTCCGCGGGCGCCGGACCGTCGGGCACCGCGGCGGCATCCGCCGCGTCGAGCGGGGTTCCGGGCCGCCGACGCACGACGGAGACGATCCCCGTCACGAGCACGAGGAGCGCCGCCACGAAGACCACCGGCATCGTGCCGACGGCGTCAGAGATCGGTCCCACGACGATGATCGGCAGGAGGCTCCCCACCGAGACGAGCATGTTCAGGATGCCGAAGACCCGGCCGCGCACGGCCGGCGGGATCTCGGACTGGAGCTCGGTCTGGGCCGGGATCGCGATGGCGGCGTAGCCCATCCCGGCCACGAACGCGATCGCCACGACCACGGTGAGGACGCTGACGAACGCCGAGATGTCAGGTCCGGGCACCCTGTCGTCGACGTCGCGGACGAGCTGGGCGATGGGTCCCGCGATGGTGATCAGCATGAGCGAGACGCCGAGGACGAGGAGCCCCGTCTCGATGAGGCGCCGCCGGGACAGGCTGCCCTCGAGCGCATTGACCGCGAAGGCCCCCAGCACGAGCCCGATCCCCAGCGGCAGCACGATGACCACGATGCCCTTCGACTCCAGCCCCAGCGCGTCCTGGGCGAAGCCCGGCCCGAGGACGCCCAGGACGCCGACGATCGAGGCGGCGACGCCGAGATAGAGAAGCCCCCAGCTGACGACCGGGTTGGACCGGACGTACGAGACGCCCTCGCGGAGCTGCCCGACGACCGAGCCCATGGCGCCCTCCGCATCGCTGAGGGCGCCCTCCTCCGCCGTCGCCCCCGCCGGCGCTGCGGGCAGCGTCCAGCAGAAGGCGGCCGAGACGACGTACAGGATCGCGACGACGACGATCAGGACGGTCGGATTGGCGATGATCAGGACGAGCGGGCCCAGCACGGCGAACCCGATCGCGAACGCCGCGTTCATCGTCAGCAGGAAGATCCCGTTGGCGGCGATCAGCTGCGTCCGCGGCACGACGAGCGGGATCATCGAGAGCTCGGCCGGCGCGAAGAAGGTGGTGGCGATGGAGACGGCGACGTTGAGGACCAGGATCGCCGCGAGGTTCGTGTCGAGCACGGCGAGCGCCAGGAACAGCGCAGCGCGCAGGAGGCTCGTCGCGACGAGGACCTTGCGCCGGTCGAACCGGTCGACGTAGACGCCGGCCACGGCGCTGAAGAGCACCGCCGGGGTCAGGAACGTGAGGAGCAGCAGCGAGACGGCCGTGTTCGAGCCGGTCAGATCGTAGACGAGGATCGTCATCCCATAGAGGACCATGTTGCCGCCGACCTGGGTCGCCAGCTGCGAGAGCCAGAGAAGCAGGAACGGGCGGTTGCGGAAGACGGCCAGCGCGCTCCCGCCCTCGGTCGGCGGAGCCATCTGCGGCGTGCTCATGCCGGAGCATCCTCCGGGCCGCGGCAGACGAACGTGACGAGGCGCCGCTCGACCGCCCGGCGCTCGAGGAGGACGCGCCGGCCGCACGTGGCGCAGCGGAGCCCGAGGTCGGCTCCGAGGCGATCCACGTCCCAGGCCGTCCCACCGCAGGGATGCGGTCGGCGCAGCTCGAGACGGTCACCGACGCGGAACGGGACGGGAGCGTTCATGCGCGCGGAGGCAGGTTCATGCGCGCGGAGGCAGGTTCATCGGGCGCGAGGGTAGCACCCGCGAGACAGGCGCGAGGCGTCCACGGAGCTACGGGCGCGGCTTCCCGAGCGTGGGCACGAGGATGCGCTCGGTCGCCGGGACCTCGACGCTGTCGAGCGGCGTCACCTCGACCTGGGCATCGGCGTAGGTCGCCTGCAGCTGCGCCACGATCCCGCCGGCCCGCGTGAGGGCGCCGGTCAGCGCGGCCGGGTTGCCGATCGCCAGGATCTCGATCGGGGACCCCAGTGCGGTGTTCTCCACCGACAGGCCGCCGGGCGGACCGGCCACGACGGTCCCCGCGACGACGCGGACGCCCCCGACGCTGATCGCCTCGGCCCCGGCGTTGCGCAGCTCGTTGACGAGGTCGGACACCGCGACGGCGGGGACGTCCCCCAGCAGGAGGGCGCGGATCCCCGACCCGGACGCGGGATCCACGCCGGCCCACAGGCGGACACGTTCCAGGTCCGCCCGCAGCTGGCCGAGCGAGGTCTCACCCCCGGCCCGCGCGGCGGCAATCGCGTCCAGCTGGCGTTGCAGGTCGGCGGCGTCACCGCGCAGCTGGTCGTTGCGGGTCGTCAGGTTCGCGATGAGGAGCGTCAGGTCCTGCGAGGACTGGGTCTCGAGGCCGGTGCCTGCCTGCTGGGCGCGGAGCTGGACGACGACGAGCAGTCCCAGCAGCAGGGCCACCGCGGCGAGGGCGAGCTGGCTCCGTGGCTGGCGCATGGTCAGGGTGCCGGTTCCGGGCTCGCCACGGGAGCTCGTGCGTAGCGCAGCGTGACGGAACCGGCGTAGGCGGGCACGGTCACCACCTCCGGCTGGGCGAAGGAGATCCGGATGCCGTAGCGATCCACGCGGGCCCGCACCAGGTCGACGAACCCGGGCGATGCCGCCAGGACGGTGTAGAGGTCCGGGGGGCCGATGGCGGCGACCTGGAACGGCGGCGCGAGATAGGCCGAGTTGACGAGCACCGACCCCCCGATGTCGACGATCGCCGCGGTCGGCACGATCCGCTCGCCGTTGACGGAAACGGCCTCCGCGCCGGCGAGCCAGAGCTCCTCGATGACGCTCCGCAAATCCCGCGCGGTGACGCGGTAGTCGGCGGCCGGCGCGCCCGCGGGCACGGGCACCTGCGAATCCTCGAGCTGCAGGACGAGGCCGGGACCCTCGACGGCCACGATGCCCGCCGCCAGCCGGGCCGCCATGAGGGCGCCGGTGAGAGCACGCTCCTGTGCCGTGCTGCCGGCAGTCCCCTCCTCCGCCGCCGTGATGCGCGAGCGCAGGTCCAGGATCTGTTCCTTGAGCGCGTCCTGCTGGGCCTGGAGCGCCACCACCGTCTCGACGAGCGGGGCACGCTCCTGGGTCGTGTACCGGACGCGCGGCGCCTCGCTGCGCGCCTGGGCTGCGATCAGGAAGCCGAGGGCGACCAGGGCGACGAAGAGCGTCACCTGCCAGGTGGGAACGGCACGGACGCGGTCTGCCAGCGTGCTCATGGCAGGCGCGCCCGCGACCCACCGGTGGGATCGGGCCCGTCGCCCGTGCCCGGTCCGGCCCCCGACCGCCGGCGGCGCACGACGGCGACCGAGCCCCCGACGACCAGCCCGGCGAGGGCCGCGCCGGCGAGGACCCAGCCCTCGCGAAGGGGCGGGGTGTCACCCGCGCCTCCGGCCGGTGCCGGGGCTCCCGACGGCGCGGGTGACGCGCCGGGGATCGACGTCGCGCCGGGCGCGGGGCTGGCCGCGGCGTCCCAGCCGGGTGGCAGCGGGCCTGCCGGAGCCGGCTGCGGCCCGCGCTGCACCGGCGTCGCCGCGCCGAGGTCGGCGAGCCACGCCGCCTCGAAGCCGGCGAGATCGGTTCCGACGGCCGCCGTGAAGGCCTCGTCGTCCGTGACCCCGTCGGCGTAGCCGTTGACGAGGGCGACGAGCGCGTCCGTGCCCTTCTCGCGGACCAGGAAGTCGACCGCGGAGGCGCTTTCGGCGTACGCGAGGTAGAAGCGCTCGGCGGCCGTCGGGAACTGGCCGCCCAGGGCCTGCAGCGGCATGAGCCTCCCGGCCGACGCGGCCGCCTCCACCGCGCTGCGGTCGGACGTCTTGTACCCCTCGGAGAGGTACATCGCGACGCCCTCGTTGAGCCAGCGCGGCGGGAAGTGATAGGGGTTGCGGACGGCGGTGTCGAAGACGAGGTGAGTCAACTCGTGGGGAATGACGATCTCGACCCAGGGGTCCGTGACGTCGTCCGGCCCGATGAGCGCGAACATCGTCCGGATGTCGGAATGGGCCTGCCCGCCGACGTTCTCGCGGGTGCCCGGGCCGAGGGCGTCGTAGAAGGCCTCCTGGTCCGCGTAGACGTAGAAGTCGATCGGCTCGTTCTCGGTGACGCCGAGGAATGCCGCGGCCTCCTCGACGGCCTGCTCGCCGATCGCCAGCGCCCGTCGCCCGAACGCGTCCGATCCCTCGTACCAGTGGAGTCGCACGAGGTTCCCCTCGACGGTCCGCCAGTCGAACCGCGTGTCGGCGTAGACCACGCGCACCGGCGGCCCCACGGTCGGCGCCACGCTGCGGTCCTCCGGGACGAGCCGCCAGCGGGCGGTGATCGGGGTGTTGGGCGCCAGGTGGCCGTCGTCGGCGAGCGACCAGCGGAAGGTGAGCTCGCGCGATCCCGCCGGCGTCGCGCCCGCCGCCGAGGCGACGTACGGCCCGAGGCTGTCCGGGAAGCTGAGCAGCACCTCGACCCGGGCCAGCGGGACCGGGCTCTCGAACCCCTGCGTGAACGTGATCCCGGTCCCGTACGTCGACGTGGCCGAGGGCGTCCCGAACGTCGGCTCGGCGGCCGAGACTACCGCGGGCGCGAGCCCGAGGACGAGGAGGGCCGTCGCGACGGCCCGCAGGAGGCGGCTCACTGGCCGGCCCAGGAGAGCCCGGCCAGGCGCATGACACCCTGGCCGTTGGACGTCGCGCCGAGGAGCCCGTCGCGCGCCAACGCGGCGGACGGGCCGTAGCTGACCGGGACCACCGGGACCTCGTCGGCGAGGATTCGCTCGGCGTCGTCGTAGCCGGCCCGCATGGCCGCGGGGTCGGTCGTCCCGGCCGCCCGCGCGATCGCGTCGTCGAAGGCAGTCCTGGACCACCCGCCGTAGTTGTTCGGCTGGTCGGTGCCGAGCAGGATCCCGAGGAAGTCGTTGGGCGACGGATAGTCGGCGATCCAGGAGAGTGCCCACATGTCGGGCGAGTCCTGGCTGCCCAGGCGCTCGAACAGCGTCGTGAAGTCGAGGGCCTCGTAGGCGATCGTGACCCCGAGGTTCTCCCGGAGCTGCTCGACGATGGCCTGGTCGTACGCCGTGCCCGCGGTCACGAGCGTCACCGTCGGGAAGGTGGACGGATCGGTGAAGCCCGCCTCGCCGAGCAGCCGGCGCGCCTCCGCCGGGTCGAACGCCGGCAGGAAGCGCTCGTCGGAGCGGCCCGGGATGCCCGGCGGCACCATCGACGTGGCCGGCAGCGATGCGCTGCCGTCGGCCAGATCCACGATGCGGGTCCAGTCGATCGCGCTGGCGAACGCGCGCCGGACTCGCGGATCATCGAAGGGAGGCCGACGCGTCTCGAACCCGTAGTAGGTTACCGAGAGGTCGGTCCACTGGCGGAGGCTCGCGCCGAGATCGGGGTCGTAGGCGAGCCACGAGGCGTCGAAGTTGGCGACGGGTGCCCAGTCGAGCTCGCCGGCAGCGAAGACGTCGACCGTGCTCCGCCCCCCGATGTCCGACACGAGGGTGATGTCGGTGATCGCAGGCTGACCCGCCCAGTAGCGCGGATTCGCCTTCAGGGCGAGCCCGTCTGACGTCCTGCCGACGAGCCGGTAGCCGCCCGACGCGACGAAGTCGCCGCCGGGTGCCTCCGCGCCGGTTCCCATCCCGGGCGGGACGACGGCGAGGGTCGGGCTGGCGGCGATCGCGGGAAAGTCGCCTGCCGGCCGGGTGAGCCGTACCTCGAGCGTGCGGCCGTCGGCCCGGACCGCAACCGCGTCGGCCGGCCCACGGCCCGACGCGTAGTCACGCGCTCCGACCACGTCATAGAGCAGCGAGGCGAGGGGCGACGGGGTGGCCGGGTTGATCACCCGCAGCCAGCTGCGCCGGACGTCCTCGGCCGACAGCGATGTGCCGTCGGAGAACGTCAGCCCGTCCCGCAGCGTGAAGACGATCGTGCGGCCGTCGTCGCGGAGCTCCCACCGCTCCGCCAGCGCGGGCTGCGCCGTGAGGGACGCGTCCATCGCGGTGAGGCCCTCGAAGAGCTGGGCGATGACCGCGGCACTCCCCGCGTCGCCGGCGGTGGCCGGGTCCAGGGTCGCCGGCTCCCCGAGGAAGATCCGGGCGGGCCGCTCGGCAGCAGCGCCCGGGACCCCGGCGACGAGCGCCACGGCGACGAGCGCAGCCACGGCGAGGGCGAGCGCCACGAGGGGTCGCGACCGGCGCAGCCGGGATCGCGACGCGACGAGAGGGGTCATGGCGCGAGTATAGGTCGAGGTCGCCGAGAGCCCCGGGACGGCCAATGCGGAGCGACATCCCGGGGCCGGGCGACGTGCCGAGGCTGTCTCGCCGACGCGAGAAGAGGCCCCCGCGAGATCACACCGCCGGGGGAACGATGTCGTGCGCGGAAGCCTCAGTCCTCAGAACGACCGGCACGGCGTTTCGTTAGGGCGTGGTCACCCGTGACCCGCCGCGTCGGCCGCGTCCCGCTGGCGGCGCGCCTCGTACAGGAGGACCGCCGCCGCCCCAGCGACGTTCAAGGAGTCGGCGCGCCCTTGCATGGGCAGGCGGACGGGGGTCACGTCCTCCGCCAGCCAGGCCGGGCCCAGGCCGCGGGACTCCGACCCGACCACGATCGCCACTGGTCCACGGAGGTCCACCGCGTGGTAGACAACGTCGGCCTGCACTCGCGCCGCCACGATGACGATGCCGCGCGCACGCAGCCAGGCAAGCACGTCGGGCGTCGGGGCGACAGCGATGGGCAGGCTCAGCACCGTGCCAACGCTTGCCCGCACGGCATTCGGGTTCCAGGGGTCGCCGGCGGGTCCGCGGTCCGTCGCCGCGATGAGCGCGGCCGCGCCGGCGCCGTCGGCGCTGCGGGCGATCGCGCCCAGATTGCCGGGCTTCTCGGCATCCTCCACGACGACCAGGAGGGGTGCCGGGACGCGGTCGAGGGCCGACTCGAGGTGCGGCAGGTCGGTGGCAGGCATGCCGACGACCGCGACGACCTCGCTGCGCCGGTCCCCGTAGGCGAGGCGCGTCTCCGCCGGGCCCGCCACCGGGACCAGGGGAACGCCGGCGGCCGCGAGCCGCGCGATGACGGCGATCGCGTCGTCGTCCCTCGGGTCCGCGGACACGAAGGCCTCCGTGATCGCGCAGCCCGCGTCGAGGGCGCGACCGACCTCGCGGGCGCCGTCGACCAGCAGGTGGCCGACGAGGTCGCGCCCCCTGCGGCTGCGCAGCTCGAGCGCGGCCCGTACCCGCGGGTTGGCAGCGCTGGTGATGACCACCTCGGACCCGCCGGCCGACGTCATCGGCGGTCCCCCACTCCACCGGCCCCGACGAGGGCGGCCCAGCCGGTCGAAAGGCGCGCACCGCTCGTGGCCACGAGGGCGAGCTCACGAACCTCGACCGGCCGATCGCCCCTGACGAGCTCCTCGCGCAGCATGCGCTCGAGCGCGGCCGGGCCCAGCCCCGTGGCGTGCGCGGTGCAGGCGACGAACCCGCGCCGGGCGTCGACGAGCGGACGGATGCCCGCAAGGAGCCCGGCCAGGTCGGCCTCCAGGCGCCACGGGGCGCCTCCCGGGCCGTGGCCATAGGTCGGGGGATCCAGGACCACGCCGTCGTAGCGGCGGCCACGCCGGGCCTCGCGGGCCACGAACCGGGCAGCGTCGTCCACGAGCCACCGGACCGGCCGATCCGTGAGCCCGGCGAGCTCGGCGTTGCGCCGGGCCCAGGCGATCGCCGGCCGGGATGCGTCGACGTGGGTGACCGACGCCCCGGCCCGGGCAAGGAGCAGGGTGGCAAGGCCCGTATAGGCGAACAGGTTCAGCACTGCGGGTGGCCCGCCTGCTGCGCCAGGTGTGCCTTCGGCCCGGCCGACGGCCCAGCGAGCGACGGCCAGGTGTTCCGGGAAGAGCCCGACCTGCCCTGCCGGCGTCGGCCGCAGCTCCAGGATCACGCCGTCGACGCCGATCGTCCAGCGGTCCGGGAGCGCCCCCGCGGGCTCCCAGCGGCCGCCGCCCGTGCCGGGGCTGCGCTCGAACCGGGCCGTCGCGCGGCTCCAGGCTGCAGCGTCCCTCTTCGGGACGTCGACCAGGCCCGGGGCCGGCCGATCGAGGAGCACCGCGCCGAAGCGCTCGAGCCGGCGGCCGGCGCCCGCGTCGAGGAGTTCGTACGCGTCGGGAGCAGGGTCCACCCGGCGATCGTACCGTTCGCCGCGCGCCGCGATCAGGGAAGCGCGCGGCGTGGACGGTCCCAGAGCGGATCGTCGCGGCCGTTGTCCGGATGGGCCGGAGGACCCTTGCCGATTTCGTGAACGAGAGGGACACTCGACGCGTCACGCGGGAGGCGTCGACGCGCGGGCCACACGGCGGCCGCCGGGCCCGTGCCGAGCCACTGGCGAGCCCGACCCGCACGTGGAGACGAAGGGGACGTCGCCATGACGATCCACGCACCCGTGCACCCCAGCCATGTGGCGCCGCAGGCCCACCATCACTATTTCGCCTGGACGGTAGTCACCGCCGCCATCGTGCTCGCGATCGGCGCCGTCCTGCTCGTGCCCGCGGATGGCTTCCGCATCACCACGCCGAATACCAACGAGCAGAGCAGCCTCATCGAGTACCGGGCCTACGAGCGGGCGGCCTGGGCCGCGAGCGAGGCGAACCCGGAGTGGAACGCGCTGGTCGAGTTCCGCGCCGCGGAGCGCGAGGGACGCTGAACCCGGGACCGGATGGCCGCGGCTGACGCCCTGCCACCCGGAACGTGAACTCGTGGACGGGGCGCCCGCAGCTGGGGACGGGCGCTCCGCCGCTCTTCCTCCACGCGCGGGTGCCGGCGATGCTCATGCCGGCACTCCTCGCCGCGCTCCTCATGGCCGCTTGCTTGTTCGGCTCTGACGGAGGGCGGGACGTACCATTGGGTCCGTTGTCTGTCGTCGAGGGAGGGGCGCCATGAAGACGGTCCAGGACGTCATGACCAGCCGCGTGGTCGCCGTCACCGCCGAGACGCCGATCCGCGAGGTGGCGCGACTCCTGATCGAGCACGGGATCAGCGGGCTCCCCGTGGTCGACGCCGCCAGGATGGTGGTCGGCGTGATCTCGGAGGGCGATCTCCTCGTGAAGGAGGGCGGCGCCGACGCGGTCCCGCGACGCCCGCTGGAGCGCCTGTTCGGGGAGTCGCGCGAGACGCAGGAGGCGCTCGCTCGGGTTGAGGCCCGGACCGCCGGGGACGCCATGACGGCGCCGCCCGTGACGGTGGAGGCCGGCATGGCGCTGCAGGCCGCCGCCGCGCTCATGGTCCAGCGCGGAATCAAGCGCCTCCCGGTCACGGACAACGGCAGGCTCGTCGGGATCGTGACCCGCGCGGACCTCGTGCGTGCGTTCCTGCGCACGGACGAGGATCTCGCCGAGGCGGTGCGAAGCGAGGTCCTGCTCCGCGCGCTGTGGATCAACCCGGCGGACTTCGAGGTCTCGGTGGCAGAGGGCGTCGTGACCGTGCGCGGCAGGGTTGAGCGCCGCTCGACGGCCCTGATGGTGGCACGGCACGTCCGGGCGGTCCCCGGGGTCGTTGGCGTCGATGCTCAGGTCGCCTGGTCGATCGACGACGGCGACATCGAGGCCCCTTCCCCGGACCTCATCGGCCCCTACGACCGGTAACCCGCCCACGCGTGGCCCACCCCGCCCCGGGCGGGCCGTTTGCCCCTTGACCCCGGCACCGGGCGGCCGGACGCTTCAACTGCGTTCCGGTTGGGGGCCCTGAGATGCGACGATCGCGATCCCCTGCTGCGGGGCGGTGGATCGGCACGCTCGCGGCCTGCGCGATGCTCGTTGGCAGCTGCAGCCCGCAGGGCATTCCGACATCGCCGCCGCCGGCCACGGAAACGCCCGCCGCCGCCGCCACGGCCACCGCTGCTCCGGCTTACGCCGACACGATGCGGATCGGCTTCGTCCGCGGGCGCGTCGAGGCGGTGTTCGGCTCCTTCTGGGTGGTTCCGGCGGGTTTCCGGCAGGCATCGGTCGGGGCTTACCCGTACTACATCAGCCCCAGCCGCGCGGTGAACAGCGCCCTCTACCGGTTCGACGCCGGGTACGACGTCGCGCCCGAGCTGGCGGACGGACCCTGCGAACCTCGGGGCGACGGCACCGTCATCCGATGCGAGCTCATCGAGACCACCTTCCACGACGGGACCCCGGTGACCGCCGACGACGTGGCCTTCGTGTACCGGGTCGCGCAGCGGTGGGGCACAGACCCGGACCCCTGGCCGCTGCCGGGTACCGGATCGCTCCGGGAAGTGCGGATCGTCGACGACCGGACGGTCGACTTCGTGCTCTCGACCGTCGACCCGACGTTCCTCACGACCGTGCTGCCCGCGGTCCCGATCCTGCCGCGCCACGCCGTCGAGGCCTCGTATGCCGCCTTCGTGGCCGGGACGAAGGACCTCACCCCGGCCGGGCTCACGAACCTCGCCGACGCGATCGACGAGGAGCTCGGGCGCGCACCCCCGGTCTGCGGTGTGCGGGTCGCGGAGGCGGCAGCGCTGCTCGAGCGGATCGGCGTCACCCTCTACCGCGAGGACTTCGTCAGGGCCAATGGCGAATTCGAGCCGTGCAGCTACTTGCCGGTCGCGAGCAGGTTCCTCCGCCAGGCTGCGGTCGCCCTCGGCGCGACCGGCCTGGACGCGATGGCCGCCGCCTGGCAGCTCCTGGCGATCGACTGGCGGCCGGTCGGCGCGGGGCCGTACCGGCTCGCCTCCGAGGACGCCGACCGGATCCACCTGGAGGCCTGGCCGGGCTACCACGGCGGCCCCGCGGCGACGCGCTTCATCGACTTCGTCCCGACGAACCCCGACGGCTCGGACCTGGCGAGTGGCACGGTCGACATCTTCCAGTGGGCCGACCTCGGCGCCGCCTTCCGGGGCACGGCCGATGCCCGCGGCATCCAGGTCGCCGCCCCGATGGTGCCGGGCTTCATGGCGCTCTTCTTCAACGTGCGACCGGGCAGCCTCTTTGCCGAGCAGGACCTCCGCCTCGCGCTCCAGCTGTGCGTCGACCTCGCCCGCGACGTCGACGCCGCCACGGGCGGCATCGGTATACCGATCTACGGTCCCGTCCTCCCCGGCAGCTGGGCGGACGAGCCCGACCTCCCGCAGCCGGCTCGCGACCCGGCAGCCGCCCGGCAGCTCGTCGAGGGCGCCGGATGGATGCGCGGCGAGGATGGCATCTACGCCAGGGATGGAGTCCCCCTCGCTGCGGACATCCTCACGCGGGCCGAAAACGCGCAGTGGATCAAGATGGCCGACCTCATCGCCCAGCAGGCGCGCGACTGCGGGATGGACCTCCGCAGCCGGCCGGCGTCTTCGGCCAAGCTTGACGTGCCGGGGTTCTTCGAGTATCCGCACCTCCTGCCGGGGACCGACCAACCCTTCGATCTCTACCTCGGCGGCTTTTCGAACACCGCCGATCCGGGGAAGTTCGACTGGCTGGTCTCGTCCCAGGTCACCGATGCCGAGCACCCCGGCGGCTTCAACGTCGGCGGGTTCGCGGACCCGGTCGTCGACCGGCTCGTGGAGGCGGCGATGGCGACCTACGACCAGGCCGAGCGGGCCCGGCTCTACCGGGAGGCGCAGCGCGAGGTCGCCGCGCAGGTGCCGCTGATCTTCCTCTGGGCGGACAAGTCCTTCGACGCGCTGCGCGCGGCGGTCGCGACCGTCGACGGCCCGTTGGACCTGGAAGCGCCGAACTGGACGTGGCGGCTGGAGCGGATGGCCGTCCTGGAATCGAGCCCCTGACGCCGAGGAGGGCGGGCATGCACGTATTCGACTGTCGAGCGGCCCCTCCCGACGCGGGCCGGGCTCAGCGTGCCATCGGGGGGTTGAGCGTCGCCACGATCCTCGTGTCCAGCATGCTGTGGGGCTGCGGCACCCAGCAGACGCCGACTCCGCCCCCGTCGGCCAGCCCGTCGGCCGCGACCCCTGGCCCCACCGCCACCCCCGCCCCCGCCTACGCCGACACGCTGCGGTTCGGCTTCGTCCCGGGTGCCCACGTGCTTCCCGTGGGGGCCCCCTCGGACTTCCGGCAGGCCACGGGCGGGATCTCCTTGAGCCAGGTCCTGTTGTGGAACCTCGTCCACGGTTCCCTCTATCGATTCGACGCCCGGTACGACGCGGTGCCCGATCTGGCCGACGGTCCCTGCCAGCCCCAGGGTGACGGGACGGTCATCCGCTGCCGGCTCGTCGAGACGACGTTCCACGACGGGACACCGCTGACGGCCGACGACGTGGCCTACACGCTACGGGATCTACATGCGGGAGACATTGATCGACCCGGAGCCCTACGGCACGCTCGAGGAGGTGCGGCTCGTCGACGAGCGGACGGTCGACTTCGTCCTCACGGCCGTCGATCCGACGTTCCTCACGGTCGTGCTGCCGAATGTCCAGATCCTGCCGCGCCACGCCGTCGAGGCGTCCTACGCCGCATTCGCGGCCGGGACGAAGGACCTCGGCGCGGCCGAGCTCGCGACGCTGGCCGACGCCATCGACGAGGAGATCAGCCGCGATCCCCCCGTCTGCTCCCCCCGCGTCGAGCAGGTGGCGGCGCTGCTGTCGAAGATCGGCGTCACGCTCTACCGGGAGGACTTCCCCTCTGCCACCGGGGCATTCGACGCCTGCGCCTACCTGGGGATCGCGAGCGGGTTCATCCGGCAGGCCGGGGTGGCTGTCGGTCTGACCGGCCTCGACGCGGTGGCGGCGGCCTGGCAGCTCCTCTCGATCGACTGGCGACCGATCGGCACGGGACCCTACCGGCTTGTCTCGGAGGACGCCGACGGGGTCCACCTCGAGGCCTGGCCCGGCTACCACGGGGGCCTCGCGGCGACGCGCTTCGTCGACTTCGTCCGGACCAACCCCGACGGCTCCGGGCTCGAGGACGGCACGGTCGACATCTTCCAGTTCGCCGACCTCGGGCCTGCCTACGAGGCGACCGCAGCCTCGCATGGCGTCCGGGTCGTGACCTTGCCGGACGTGGGGTTCTACGCGCTCGCCTTCAACGTGCGGCCCGGGCGCCTGTTCGCCGAGCGCGACCTGCGCCTCGCGCTCCAGCTGTGTGTCGAACTCCCGCGCGACGTCGACGCGGCGACCGGCGGCAGCGGGAGCCCCGTCTACGGCCCCGTGCTGCCCGGCAGCTGGGCCGACGAGCCCGATCTCCCGAAGCCGGCCCGCGATGCTGCCGCGGCGCGACAGCTCATCGAGGGCGCCGGCTGGCGGCTCGGCGTCGACGGGATCTACGCGAAGGACGGCGTCCGCCTCGGCTCCGACATCGTGGTCCGGGCCAACCGTTCGGAGCGGACGAAGATGGCCGATCTCATCGCCTTCCAGGCTCGCGACTGCGGGATGGACCTCCGCAGCCGGCCGACGAGCTGGGACGACATCCTCGGAGGGCTCCTCCAGTACCCGCACGACATCCCGGGCACGAGCACGCCCTTCGACCTCTACCTCGGCGGCTGGTCCAACAATCCCGACCCGTCAGACGGGATGAGCCTCTTCGCCTCGTCCAGCATCACCGACGCGACGCACCCCGATGCCGCTGGAACCAACTACGGCAACTACATCGGGTTCACGGACCCGATCATCGACCGCCTGCTCGAGGCCGCGTCGTCGACCTACGACCAGGCCGAGCGGACGCGACTCTACCGTGAGGCGCAGCAGGAGCTCGCAGCGCAGCTGCCGATGCTCTTCCTGTGGTCGAGCACCACCACGGACGTCGTCCGCTCGGCGGTCGACGCGGTCGACGGCCCCCTCGACCTCGAGGTGCCCCACTGGGCCTGGCAGCCGGAGCGGCTGGTCGTGGAAGTGCCTGGCCCCTAGTACAGGTAGAACGCGGCGCGGTAGCGCCACCAGGCCTGCAGGCTCTTCGTGTCGCCGTCAGTTCGGACGGCGCGGGCCACGATGTTGGGGCCCTCGTACGTCCACAGGATCCAGGCTTCGCCGTCCTTCGCGTAGCAGGCCAGCCGGCCCGTGAAGGTGGAGCCCAGGTTCCAGCGGCCTTCGGCCCCGTGCTCGCCCGCGCTGCAGTCACCGAGGACGCCCTCGGCGCCGCCGGCGACGTTCGAGAGATCCTCCCGCGCCGTGACGTCGTTCATGATCACTTCCATCGCGCCCCGGGTGGACTCGTCGAAGCCGTCGTACCAGACCGAGTCGGCGCCGTATGCGGGCGTGCCCCGCAGGTCGCAGCGAAGACTCGCCAGGCCACCCGCGGCGCCGTCCTCCACGTTCGAGCGACGGCATGACGGCTGGAACTCGAGCGGGATGCGGGCGAGCAGCGCCTGCTCGGCCGTCGTCAGGCCGCCGGTGCCGGCGCTCCCCGACGGCTCCGCCGAAGCGGGCGTCGTGCCGGCCGAGGATGGCGTGGCGGGCGCCCCGCTCGGAACCGCCGTGGGCGCCGGGCCGCTTCCCTGCAGGACGGCGGCGCCGACCGCGCCGAGGACGAGGACCACTGCAGTGGCCCCCGCGCCGGCCAGCAACCAGCCGCGGCGTCCCGCTGAGCGCCGGCCCCGGATCTCGCGGGGGGCGGCCGTCCCGTGGGGAACGACGCGGTAGAGGGCGATCTGCTCGTTCACGCCCTTCAGGCGGCGCGCGCCGAGCGGCTCGAACTCGACGTCGAGGTAGGTCCGGGTGAGGGCGCGAACCGTGTCGCTCACGACAAGCTCGCCGGCCTTCGCCTGGGCGCACAGGCGGGCCGCGATGTTCACCGCCGAGCCGACGTACCCCTCGTCGGTCTCGACCGTCTCGCCGGCATGGACTCCGACGCCGACCCGGATCGGCTCACCCGGCGCCGCGTCCGCCGCCGCGATGATCTCCTGGCCGCAGCGCACCGCGGCGCTCGCCGAGTCGAAGACGACGTAGAAGCTGTCGCCCTCGGTCCTGATCTCGGCGCCGTGGGACGCCGCCACCGCACCCCGGACCAGGGCCCGGTACCGCTCGAGGAGCTCGGCCCCCGCATGGTCGCCGTGCTCCTCGACGTAGCTCGTGTAGTCGCGGAGGTCGGCGAACAGGAACCCCCTCGTCAGGTGCGGCGCAGCGACGGTCGCCGTCGGCGCGGGCGGACCCGGAAGCGGCGAGGACGGCGAGCGGTCGGGGGGACCGGGCTCGGCCATAACGAGGCGACCTCCTGCGCCTAGAGTCGTGCGCGCCGGCGGCGATCGCCAGAGGCATTCGTCATCCGTTCACGTTCACCGGGCGGCCGTCGGACTTCTCTCGCCGATGGACGAGCCGGTCAGCCGACTGCCTCGACGCACTCGCGCCCTCCCATGCAATGGCCGAGAGCTTCCGTAGCCTCATCCCGGGGATCGACGTCATCACCGCCGCGGGGTTCCTCCAGCTGGCGTTCGCCGATCTGAGCTTCGTGCTCGATAGACTGGCGACGACGACGTTCGGCGCGGCCATCTCCTCCGCCGCGACCGCGGGCCGCGTGGAGCTCCAGCTCGCGACTCCGCTCACGCGTGGGGTGGGCCGTCACGCGCGGGGTGCGCCGTCTGGGCGCCCCCGGCGTCCCCGCAGTCGGGAAGGATCCGGTACCGTCGGCGGCTCGTTCGCGCGCTTGGCCGAGCGCGACGTCCTCGGCACACCGGGGTGGGCTGGAGCCCAAAACGCGAGGGCCCGCTGGCGCGCCAAATGCGGCTGCGGATGGGCCGGACGGTTAGCGCCCGATGGCCAGGAACATGGGGCTGAAGTACGGCACGAGCCAGATCGCCCACACGGCGATGCTGAACCTGTGGAAGCTGCTGATCATCCGCTCGTCCCGCCTCGCCAGTACCACCGTCGCCCAGACGGCGTGGACGAGCATGAGCAGGATTGCGATCACGCCGGTGATCCCGTGGACGTCGAAGGTCAGCCCCCCGGCCATGTCGAGCATCATGCCGGTTCCCACCGTGTCGCAGACGAGGCCCAGCCAGAAGAAGACGAGATGCCACGCCTTCAGTCGACCGGCGAACCGCTCGCTCCACACGCCGATCGAGTAGAAGACCAAGGCGAGGGTGATCGCGACGGTCGCGGTGCCGTTCACGGGCGGTCTCCGGTCGTGCCTGGAGTCGATGGGCCGGCGAATCCAGCCCGGTGTTCCGTACGGTACCGCGAGGCACGTCGTGGGGTCCGGGCGGGAGGTGGACCCGATCTCACGTCGGGACGCTCACTCCTCGCCGTCCTCACCCGAGCCCGGGCCGAAGGTTCGTGCGAGCCCGTCGAGGAACGCCTGCCTGTCCGCGTCCGACAGCCTGGCATCCGGGTGGAGGAGCAGGTAGTCCCAGGGCGGCATCGTGCCCTCCTGGACGACCTCGACGATGTCGTCCGCCTCCTGCTGGCCTGTGCCCCACTCCGAGAAGTTGAGCTTGCCCCGCCCCTCGTCGACGTGGCGCTGCACACGCCACGAGATGGGGGCGATGTTCGAGTACCAGGGCCACTGAACCTCGTTGCTGTGGCAGTCAAAACAGGCGACGACGGCAAGCTCACGCGTCGCGGGCGCGTCCCACGCCGGCTCGCCGGTGACCGGCGGGTTGGCGTGGTCGCGGCCGTACGGCACCAGCTGGATCGCGAGCAGGCCGACGGCGAGAATCCCGATCAGACCGAGCACCAGCCTGCGCACGACAGTCTCCCTGGGCACGCCAAACCCGGCGGCCCTTCGCGGGCACGCTCCGGCTCATTGTCGCAGCCTCCGGACGGCCCATCCCGGCCGGCGCGTTCGCCTGCCGCAGGCTATGCCCGGCTCCCGGATGGGTGCTCGGTCACCACCACGCTGACGGCACGCGCCGAGGAGCGCGCGGGTCAGAACGGGGTCGGGATGTACTTCAACGGCAGGTTGGGCTCGACGTACCTGGCGTTCACCTTGCGCTTCGGCAGCTTGACGTCCCGCGATTCCAGCGGCACATAGGGGACCTGGCTGAGGAGGTGGCTGATGATGTTGAGCCGTCCCCGCATCTTGTCGTCCGTGTGGGCGACATACCAAGGCGCCCACGGCGTGTCGGTCGCTGCGAACATCGCGTCACGGGCCCTCGAGTAGTCGTCCCAGCGGCCGTACGACTTGAGGTCCATGTCGGTCAGCTTCCACACCTTGCGCGGGTCGTTGATGCGACCCTCCAGGCGCCGGGTCTGCTCCTCGGGGCTGACCTCGAGCCAGTACTTGAGCAGGATGATCCCGGCGTCGACCATGGCCTTCTCGACGGCCGGGGTCTGCTCCAGGAACCTCCCCGCCTGCTCGGGCGTGCAGAAGCCCATGACCCGCTCGACGCCGGCCCGGTTGTACCAGCTGCGGTCGAAGATCACGACCTCGCCTGCGGCCGGGAAGTGCGGCAGGTAGCGCTGGACGTACATCTGCGACTTCTCGCGCTCGGTCGGCGCGGACAAGGCGACGACCTTGAAGACGCGGGGACTCACCCGTTCCGTGATCCGCTTGATCGTGCCGCCCTTGCCGGCGGTGTCCCGGCCCTCGAACACGATGCAGACCTTGGCGCCGGTTGCCTTCACCCACTCCTGCATCGCCACGAGCTCGCCGTGGAGGCGCCGCATCTCGAGCTCGTACTCCTTGGTCTTCATCTTCGCCCCGGGCTCGGCCTGCGGCGTTGTTGACCGGGCGACCGTATCGTCCGGGCGTGCCTGGCCCTTCTTGTCCTTCTTCTTCGCCACGGATCTGATCCTTTCCTTCGGCGCCGACTATGCCGCAGCGGCAACCGCGGCCGCCTGCGTCGGGGCCGGCTCGTCGCCGGTCCGAATCTTGAGGAGCTTGCGGGCCTCCTCGATCACGATGAGCGAGAGGGGCACGACGATGCAGACGGCCCACTGGTCGACCGACAGGCTCGCTGTGCCGAGCAGCCGCTGGAAGAAGCCGAACTCGGTCGCCAGCACGATCGAGAGGACCGACAGACCGGTCGCCACCAGGAGCGGCCTGTTCGCGAGGATGGACCCGCCGAAGAGCGACTCGTCCTCGTCCGCGGTCTCCAGGGAGGAGAAGAGGCGGTACAGCGCGAACGTGGTCATGCCCATCGTGCGGGCGATCACGTCGCCATAGGCGTCGTTCGCCCACCACAGCACCCCGAGGGTGCCCGCGGCCATGACGATCCCGGAGAACACGAGCCAGGCCCCCAGCCGGCGAGGCATGATCTGCTGCTCCTTGGGACGCGGAGGGACCTCCATGAGCCCCTCTCTCGGCTTGCCGTAGCCGAGGCCGATCGCCTGGAAGACGTTGACCGTGAAGTTGAGCCACATCGTCTGCAGTGGCAGGAACGGGATTCCGCCCAGGATGTTGAGGAGCGACGAGCCGAGGAACGTTGCGATGTACCCGAACAGGCCCGCCATCTGGTAGCGGATGAACCGCATCATGTTGTCGTACACGGCGCGGCCGAGACCGACCGCCTTGACGATCGTCGCGTAGTTGTCGTCCGTCAGGATCATGACGGCGGCCTGCTTGCTGACCTCCGTCCCGGTGATCCCCATCGCGATGCCGATGTCGGCCCGCTTCAGCGCCGGGGCGTCGTTGACGCCGTCACCGGTCATCCCGACGACGTGGCCCTTCTTCCTGAGGATGTCCACGAGGTGGACCTTGTCCTCGGGGGAGACGCGGGCGATGACGCCGATGCCGTCGATCTGGCGCATCGCCTCCTCGTCGCTCATCGCCCGGAACTCGGCGCCGGTGACCGCGCGGCCCTCGATCCCGAGCTGGTGGGCGATCGCCTCGGCGGTGACCGCGTGATCGCCGGTGATCATCCTGACCTGGATCCCGGCCGCCTTGGCCTGGGCGATGGCATCCTTCGCGGCCGGACGGGGCGGATCGACGATCCCGACGATCGCGAGCAGCGTGAGCCCGTCGAGGGCGGGCAGCAGATCCGCATTCGGGTCGAACGCGGCCGGATCGAAATCCTTCTGGCCGGTTGCCATGACGCGGAGGCCCTGGGTTCCGAGGCGCTCGTTCTCCGCGAGGTAGCCCTCGCGGACCTCGTCGATCGGCGCCACGCGCCCATCCGGCCCGTGGGCGTCGACCGCTCGCGCGAGGAGCTGGTCGGGCGCTCCCTTGACGTAGCCGCGGATGACGTCCCTGCCCGCGGCGTCCGTCATCGCGTGGAACGTGGCCATCATCTTGTAGGCCGCGTCGAACGGCAGGGTCGCGACGCGCGGGTAGCGCTCACGGGTGAGCGTCGGGTCGACGCCGCCCTTGGCGGCGAGGACGACGAGCGCGCCCTCGGTCGGATCGCCCACGAGCGCGCCGTCGCGGACCTCGGCGTCGGCGCAGAGCGCCATCGGCAGCAGGTACTGCTCGAGCGGCACGTCGGGCTGACCGGCCGCGTGGGTAATGGTTCCAATTGTCGAGTAGCCATCGCCGGTGACCCCGTACCGCCGGCCGACGACCGCCATCTGGGTCGCGGTCATCTGGTTGAGGGTGAGGGTGCCGGTCTTGTCGGAGTTGAGGGCCGACGTGGAGCCCAGGGTCTCCACCGAGCGCAGGCGCTTCATGATCGCACCGGCGCCCGCCAACGTCTGTGAGCCCTTCGACAGGATGGCCGTGACGACCGCCGGCAGCGCCGTTGGGATCGCCGCCACCGCAAACGCGACGGCGCTGAGGAACAGCTCCTGGGCTTGGATGCCCCGGTACAGGCCGAGGGCGATCGACACGACGAGTGCGATGCCTGCGATGACGAGGATCTGGTTCGTCAGCGCGTCGAGCTGCTTCGTCAGCGGCGTCTTCTCGACCGCGGTCGACTGGAGCATGCCGCTGATGTGGCCGACCTCGGTCGCCATGCCCGTGGTCACAACGAGGATGGTGCCGGCCCCGCGAGTGACCTGGCAGTTCATGAAGGCCATGTCCACGCGATCGCCGAGAGCCGCGTCAGCAGCAACCGCGTCCACCTGCTTGGGCGTGGGGACGCTCTCGCCCGTGAGCGCGGACTCGTCGATCTCGAGCGTAGCCGCCGTGAGGATGCGCGCGTCCGCGGGGACGAGGTCCCCGGCCTCGACGTTGACGATGTCGCCCGGGACGAGCTCCTCCATCGGGACCTCGACGAGATCGCCGTCTCGGCGGACCTTGACCTTGACGACCATCATCCCCTGAAGGGCCGACGCGCTGGCCTCCGCCTTGCCCTCCTGGTTCATGGCCATCCACGCGTTGAACAGGGTCAGCAGGATCAGGAACACGCCGGTGTAGAACTGGCCGGGCAGGAACAGGCAGACGATGCCCGCGATGAGAAGCACGATCTGCATCGGGTCCGCATACTGGCTGATGAACACCTGCCAGCGCGACTTCTTCTTCGCCTCGGCGAACGTGTTCGAGCCGACCTTCGCTCGTCGGGCTTCGGCCTCAGCCGACGTCAGGCCGCCGTCGATGGTGACGCCCTGGGCGGCGAGGGCCGCTTCCGGGTCCAGGGCGTGCCACGCGGGGGAAGCCGGAGTTGCCGCGGCAGGCTCGCCCGTGCCTCCCCCCGCGCCACGGCGCGGCTGCTCGAGCGACGATGTCATCCCAGTCCCTCCTCGGTTCGCGGCGGGACCGTTCCCCGCGTCGCGGCCGCCCGCCATGGCGGGCGCTCCCTCCCCGGCGGTCACGCCGCACGGGGGAGCAGGCGCATCCTAGCGAACTCGGGGTCCCCGGGACATCCCCCTGCGCGGAGGAGGCGGGCGCGCGCGGGCCACGTCAAAGGCGCTCCAGCCGCGTGCGGCCGGTCGCTTCGCCGAAGCTCCAGAGGTCGATCCCGGGCGGCGCCAGGCCCAGGCTCGTCAGGGCGGTGCAGACCTGGCTCCGGTGATCGGTGCCGTGGTGGATGACCTGAGCGAGGCGGAAGCCCAGTGGTGCGTGGAAGACCCAGCCCTCTCCCCGCTCCAGCACGTCCGTGTCGCCGTCGCCCTCCCCGGCGAGCAGCTCCGTCCACGCAACGCCGTTGCGCGCGATCATCGACCGCAGGTCGGCGAGGCTCGTCTCCGCTTCCTCGTCGATGGGCGCGGCCGGCTCGCGGAAGAACGTCAGGTACCAGCTGTCGGAGATGACAAGGTGGCGCAGGGTGTCGACGATCGAGCCGTACGTGCCGGGGGCCGGCGCGCCCAGCTGCTCGGGGGTGAGGGCGGCGCACTCGTCGATCAGGCGCTCGGTGGCCCAGACGTGATGCGCAACGGCGTCGCGCAGCAGCGAGCCGGTCATCGGGCGCCCCGGGCGTGCGCCCTGGCGACGTCACCGATGATCGCCGCGAGCTCCAGCGGGCGGGACCACATCGGCCAGTGGCTGGTGGGCAGGTCGAGGTAGGTGACGTCACGCAGCTCCGCGAGGCCGCCGAGCCACGCGTAGCCCTCCGCGACGGCAGCCTTCACCTGCTCGGACGGGAACCCCGTGCAGATGATCGTGGTCGGCACCTCGCGCCGCGCGTCGTTGGTCAGAACGACGGCCTCGCGCAGGACGCCACCCGGCTGCGGAACCGCCCGACGACGGAATGTCTCGAGCTGTGCTTCGCTGAGCCCGTCGAGGTTCTCCTCCTCCTCGAGCTCCGCTCGCTCGGGCAGGGGCTTCTCGACGGCGTCGAAATCGGGGTCACCCGCGCCGGTCCCCGGGGCGGAGTCGACATACACCATGGCCGCGATCCGCGCGGGGACCCGATCGCTCGCGGCATAGCCGGCGAACCCGGCTCCACTGTGCACGGCGAGCACGACCGGGGCGCCCGCCGCCAGGACCGCCTCGCAGATCGCGTCGACGTGGTCCGACATGGTGATCGCGGAGCGGTCGACGTCGACCGATTCGAGACCGGGAAGCGTCAGCGCGGTGACGTGGTGGCCGTCGGCGCGCAGCGCGCCGGCAACCTCGTCCCAGGCCCACGCGCCGAGCCAGAACCCGGGAACCAGGACGATCGGTGCGGAGGTCGTTTCTCGATTCTCGGACATGTCGCTCCCCTGTCGTGCCTTCGCGGCTCGACCCGGCCATGCCCCGCGACGTGCCCCGTCCGAGGTCGGCCCACGTGCCGCCGCGTCGGGCAGGGCCGACGCCGGCCGGCCGAGCCTACCTCTCGACCCGGTTCCCCGCTGGCGGCAGACAACCCGGCGCGGGCATCCCCGCAGGAACGTGATCGTCCGGCTCCGGCGTCCCCGCGACGAGGCCGATGGGGACGACGCCCGCCCAGGCGGGCCAGCCCTCGTCACCCGGCTCGTCGTGGGCGCCGGCGGCCCGGATCTTCGCCGAGACCTCGGCCAGGTCGGTCCAGAGCACAGTCGTCTGGCGGATCTCGCTCGCAGTCGCGGGTCGGAGCTCGGCCCAGCGGCCGGGGTAGAGATGCTCGACGAAGGCCTCGAGGGCGGCGGTCGTCTCCGCCTCGTCGTCGACGGCGTGTGCCCGGCCAAGGACCATGACCGAGCGGTAGTCCATCGAGTGGTTGATCCCGGATCGTGCGAGGACGAGGCCGTCGAGGATCGTCGCCGTGATGCAGACCGCGGCGCCGTTCCTCGTCTGGCGGACCATCCGGCTGCCGGCCGAGCCGTGCCAGTAGAGCCGGTCGCCCTGTCGCCAGATCGCGGTCGGCGTGACGTAGGGCTGCCCGTCGAGCACCCAACCGACGTGCCCGACCAGCGCAGCATCGAGGATCGCGTCGATGGTCGCCCGGTCGTATCGGCCGCGGTCGGGCTTCCTGCGGACACGCACGCGGTCGCTCGCCGGCAGGGCGGGCTCTGCCCGGGGAGGGCCGTCCGTCATCGGGGATCTCCTTCCGTCATCGTGCGCACGATCGTCGGATGGTAGCGGACGACGGCCGACGCGAACCATCGCAGCCACCTCGCGGGGCGGCCGCCGGCCAGCCCTGCCGGGGGCTCCGTCGCGCCCGGCTCCCGATCAGCCTGCGGGAGGGCGTGGCACGGAGGGCCGCGCCACCCCTGCCACTGTGTCGTTGGAGCTTCGAACGGGTTGCCTGGATCCCGGCGCCGCGTCGCCCTATCCTGAGCCCGCGCTCGGACGTTGGATGCTGGTGCCGCCGGAGCGTACGTGATCCCCGGACCACGGGCGGGAACGGCACGGTCCGGCAAACCATTCGTGAAGGTGTCGATGAGCACGCGACTGGGGGACGCGCCAGACCGCCTCCGAGCGGAGGTGAGCAGGGCGAACCTGGCTGCGATCGCAGCGTTCGCCGTCGCCGCGATCGTGTACGTCCGCACACTCCTGCCCGGCGTCAGCTTCGGCGATTGGGCCGAGGCGCAGATGATCCCCGCGCGCCTCGGGATCCTGCACCCGACGGGCTATCCGCTCTACACCCTGCTCGGCAAGCTGTCCAGCCTGATCCCAGTCGAGTCGGTGGCCTATCGCGCCAATCTCCTCTCGGCCGTCGCCGCGGCCGCCGTCGTCGGGATGGTCGTCCTCATCGCGGTCCGCCTGGGAGTCCGCCCGTTGGTGGCGGTCGGGGCGGCGCTCTGCCTCGCCGTCACGGGGACCCTGTGGCAGGAAGCGACGTTCTCCGAGATGAACGGCCTGCACGTCCTGCTCGTCGCGCTCCTGCTCCACCGGGCCCTCGTCTGGCGCGCCGAACGCCGCGATCGGGACCTGCTGATCGGGGCGCTCCTCGGTGGCCTGTGCGTCTCCAACCACGGGCTGGCGATCACGGTGGTCCCGCTCGTGTTCCTCTTCGTGCTGTTCGACGCGCGACGGGAGATCGCGGCCCGCCCGGTCGTGCTCGTCAAGGCGGCGGGTGTCTTCGCGCTCGGCCTCCTGCCCTACCTGTACCTGCCACTTCGCGCGCTGGCCGGACCGTCCGAGATCTACGGCCGGTTCCTGACGTGGGACGGGTTCTTCGATCACGTCAGCGGGGCGCAGTTCCGGAGCGACATGCACTTCACCTCGGTCGAGAGCGTCCGGGCCGCGCTGGCGGCGATGCCGCACGTCCTCGAACACGTGGTGTCGCTGTCGAACGTCGTCTTCATCGTCGTGGCGGTCGTCGGGATCGCGATCCTCCTGCACCGCGACCGCTGGTTCGGTCTGCTCCTGCTGGTGCTCAGCGTCGTGAGTGTCTACATCTATGCCAACTACCTCGGCGACCTCTCGCACTACCTCCTGACCACGTGGCTGATCCTCGGGATCGGGTTCGCCGTGGCCACGGAGTCCGTCGTCCGCCTCGCCGGCGACCGCGTCGGCGGAAGAGCCACGGGGATCCACTACGCAACCCTGGCGTTGGCCCTTGTGCTGCTGGTGTCGAACTGGGCAACGCACGACGAGTCGGCCAACCGCGACGGCGAGCGCTTCACGGCGGCGGTGTTCGCGGCGCTCCCGCAGGATGCGGTCCTGCTCACCTACTGGGATGCCCTGACGGCGTTGAGCTACGAGCACTGCATCGAGGGCGTCCGACCCGATGTCACCTTGCAGGCCTACGACGAGCAGGCGCTCGTCACTTGTGACCCGGTCGAACGCCCGCTCATCGAGGTCGCGCGCCGGCGGCCCGTCTTCGCGCTCATGGTGCACGACGACTCCCTGGCGGCGATGACGGGCCTCACCCCGGTGCCGGTGGCAACCATCCGCGTGCCGTGGGGCCAGCGCTACCCTCAGTACGAGCGGAACCTCTACCGGCTGGTCCCGAGCGACGTAGCGCCCTGAGGGTCGTGCAGCGTGCGGAGGACCGCGCCGCGTGGGGCTATGCGGACCGCCGTCCCGGGAGCCGCGGGATGATGAAGGGCGTCTCTCGCCTGTACGCCAGGTAGGCCTCGCCGAACCTCTCGGCCAGCTCCCCCTCCTCGAGGCGCTTGAGGTAGACCAGGAGGGAGGCGGCCAGGGAGAGGACGAGGACCATGCCGGCAGTGGTCCTCGCGGCGACCGCCATGCCCAGGTAGGCCAGGACGGTTCCGAGCGTCATCGGGTTGCGGCAGTAGCGGAAGGGACCCTCCGTCAGCAGCTCCTGGGTGGGCATCACCGGCAACGGCGTGCCCCGGCCCCGGGTCAGCTGGGTGTCGATCGACCAGAAGCCGAGAGAGAACCCAAGGACCGTCAGGAGCCCGCCGAGGATGCGGCTCGGTCCTTCGATCCCGGGGCGCGGCAGACCGAGCCGGCGGTCGAGGCGTGGGCCGACCCCGGCCACGAGGAGTGGGAGCAGGCCCAGGAAGACGGGGCCCGCAAGGAGCGTGGTCTTGATCCTCGTGGCGTCGCTGTGCTCTCCCTTGGCCCACCTGGCGTAGCGGGACATCGCCCTCTGGACCTCCTTCGCGACCGCAGGATCGTGCACCTCACACGATCCGACACGCTGCGGAACAGGGTATCGACATCATCCCATCGTGGCGGGCCGTCCGCGCCGTCAGTCGTCCCAGCGGACCCGGACGGGCTGCCGGAATCCGGACAGCGGCATCGACGCTGCCTCCCCCTCCACCGCCGCGCGCTCCGCGCGCGACAACCGGCGCCACGACTCGATCGTGACCTCGGCCTGCGCCCGTCTCCACGTCCCGACGACCTCGCCCTCCACGAGGACGGCGCCAGGCCAGACGCGGGGGGTCCAGAGCTCGCGACGGCGGTCGGCGTCGGGGACCAGGAGCTCCCGATCGGCTCCTTGCAGGAGGAAGTACGCGTCCCCGCTCGGGAGGAGCCGGGCCGACGCCGCGGGTCCCCGCGGGGCGCGGAACGTCGGCTCGTCGCGGCCCAGGATCCACGCATCGCCGACGGGCGTCCGCACCGGCGCCAGGGATCCGACGAGCGCCTCGAACGCGGCGCGGCCCGCCGCCGGCCTGATCCCGGCCCACTGGGCGAACGCCGCAGGCGTCGCCGGACCGAAGACGTGCACGTATCGGCGCGCGAGCTCGAGGCGCGCCTCGCGGCGGTCGAGCTCGGGCGGCGGCACGGTCCAGACGGTGGACTGGCGTGCCCCGTCCCACCGGATGAGCACCGTGCCCGTCGGCGCGGCGTACCTGAGGCTGTTCGGGTGGACGCCGAGCCCGCGCCCCGCCTCGCCGTAGGTCAGCCTCCCGCCGTCGAGGAAGGCGTGGAGCCGGCGAGCGAGATCCTCGGCACGTCGTCGCCCCGCGGCGTCGTCGGGGAGCCGCCCGAGCGAGAAGACGGCCAGGTCGGGCGCGGCGACGACGTAGGCGCTGAACCGCGGCCCCCACAGCTGCACGAGCGACGGGTCCTCCCACGTGTCCGGTCCAGTCCCGTGGACGCGGGCGTGGATCGAGAGGCTGGCCGCCCGCGGCATGCTGTCCTGCAGGCCGGCCCAGGCTGCGCGCCGCAGAGACGTCGGGCCCGGTGGCAGCCGCTCGTCGAGGGCACCGACGTCCCGGCGGTACGCGAGGATCTGCGCGCGCGTGAGCTCGAGGCTAGCCTTCGTCACGTGACCAGCCCGCGCTGAGAGATCCCGGCGACACGGGGTTCCCGAGCGCTCGGCGTGGACGTCCGCCATGTCGGCATCGCCCGCGGCATCGTCGCATGGCCAGAGCCTACCGGCAGTCACGCGCCCGCGCCCGAGGGCAATGCAGAGGCGGAGGTCGTCCGCAGGATGCGGGCAACCAGCTCGTCGCCGGCACGCCTGCCGGAGCTGCGGCCTCGACGGCCGGGTGCCTGCTACCGTGGCCCGATGCACGTTGCCGACAGCCACGATCTGATCCGGGTGCACGGGGCCCGGGAGAACAACCTGAAGAACGTGAGCGTCGAGATCCCGAAGCGCCGGCTGACCGTCTTCACCGGGATCTCGGGTTCCGGCAAGAGCTCCCTGGTCTTCGCCACCATCGCCGCCGAGTCGCAGCGGCTGATCAACGAGACCTACAGCGCGTTCGTGCAGGGCTTCATGCCGACGCTGGCGCGGCCAGAGGTCGACGTCCTCGCCGGCCTCACGACCGCGATCATCGTCGACCAGGAGCGGATGGGCGGCAACCCGCGCTCCACCGTCGGCACCGCCACCGACGCCAACGCGATGCTGCGCATCCTCTTCAGCCGACTCGGGCAGCCGCACATCGGAACGCCCAAGGCGTTCTCCTTCAACGTCCCCTCGGTCCGGGGGGCGGGTGCGATCACCATCGAGCGCGGCAATCGCAAGACGGAGCGGAAGACCTACACCGTTGTCGGCGGCATGTGCCCGCGCTGCGACGGCATGGGCAGCGTGACCGACATCGACCTCACCCAGCTCTTCGACGACGCCAAGTCGCTCGCCCAGGGCGCGCTGACCATCCCCGGCTACACCCCGGGCGGCTGGAACTATCGCCTCTACGCGGCTTCCGGCTTCGTCGACCCCGAGAAGCCGATCCGCGACTACACCGAGCAGGAGCGCCACGACTTCCTCCACCGGGAGCCCGTCCGGATGAAGATCGAGGGCATCAACATGACCTACGAGGGGCTGGTGCCGCGGATCCAGCAGTCGTTCCTGGCGAAGGACGTGGAGGCGCTGCAGCCGCACATCCGGGCGTTCGTGGACCGGGCGGTCACCTTCACCGCATGCCCCGTCTGCGGCGGCACCCGCCTGGCCGAGGCGGCGCGCTCGTCGAGGATCAAGGGCCTCAACATCGCCGACGCCTGTGCGATGCAGATCACCGACCTGGCCGACTGGGTTCACGGCCTCGACGAGCCGTCGGTCGCGCCGCTGCTCACCGCCCTGCGGCACACCCTCGATTCGTTCGTCGAGATCGGGCTCGGCTACCTCTCGCTCGACCGGCCGTCGGGCACGCTCTCGGGCGGCGAAGCGCAGCGGGTCAAGATGATCCGCCACGTCGGGTCGTCGCTCACCGACGTCACCTATGTCTTCGACGAGCCCACCGCGGGCCTGCACGCCCATGACGTCCAGCGGACGAACCAGATGCTGCGGCGCTTGCGCGACAAGGGCAACACGGTGCTCGTGGTCGAGCACGAGCCGGACGTGATCGCGATCGCCGACCACGTGGTCGACCTCGGCCCCGGCGCCGGCTCAGACGGTGGAACGGTGTGCTACGAGGGGACCGTCGAGGGCCTGCGGGCCAGCGACACGCTCACCGGACGCCACCTCGGCTACCGCGCCGCGCTCAAGCCGAAGACCCGCACGCCGGCCGGCACCCTGGAGATCCGCAACGCGACCCAGCACAACCTGCAGAACGTGAGCGTGGACGTCCCCCTCGGCGTGCTGTGCGTGGTCACCGGCGTGGCCGGCTCCGGCAAGAGCTCGCTGATCCACGGTTCGATGCCGGAGAACGCGGGGGTCGTCTCGATCGACCAGGCGCCGATCAAGGGCTCGCGGCGCAGCAATCCGGCGACGTACACCGGGCTGCTGGACCCCGTCCGGACGGCGTTCGCCAAGGCGAACGGGGTCAAGCCCGCGCTGTTCAGCGCGAACTCCGAGGGCGCCTGCCCGAACTGCAACGGCAACGGCGTCATCTACACGGAGCTGGGCTTCATGGAGACCGTGGAGTCGGTGTGCGAGGAATGCGAGGGCAAGCGGTTCGACGCCAGCGTGCTCGAATACAAGCTCGCCGGGCGGGACATCAGCGAGGTGCTGGCGATGTCGGTCTCCGAGGCGCTCGCGTTCTTCGGCAGCGGCGAGGCGAAGACCCCGGCCGCCCGGGCGATCCTGGTCCGGATGGCCGACGTCGGGCTCGGGTACCTGCGTCTCGGCCAGCCGCTCACCACGCTCTCCGGCGGCGAGCGGCAACGGCTCAAGCTGGCCATCCAGATGGCCACCGACGGTGGCATTTACGTCCTCGACGAGCCCACCTCGGGTCTGCATCTCGCGGACGTCGAGCACCTGCTCGCGCTGCTCGATCGGCTCGTGGACGCGGGCAAGTCGGTGATCGTCATCGAACACCACCTCGCGGTGATGGCGCACGCCGACTGGATCATCGACCTCGGCCCCGGCGCCGGGCACGACGGCGGACGGGTCGTCTTCGCCGGCCTGCCCGCGGACCTGGTCGCCGCCCGCAGCACCCTCACCGGCCACCACCTCGCCGACTACGTGGACTGATTCACCGGACCGGCGATCCCCCACTGCGGGTGCCCGAGGAACGGACGGCGGCGGGCGCCATCAGCGGCATCGACATCGTGCCGGCCGCATCCGCAAGGCTCGGCGCAGCGGTAGGTTCTGATGGCACTTGCCCGTGCGCCGGTCGAGGCGGATGATCGACGCCGCACGGGAGGCTGTGACACGCGGTCCATACGCTGGCCGCCGGGACCGCGCCGAGCCACTGGCGAGACCGACCCGCCCGAAACGGGAGTGGGTCATGGAGCACATCCGCGACGAGATCCGGATCGAGGCGCCCGTCGAGCATGTCTGGTCGTACATGGTTGACGGCTCGCACTGGGACGAGATTCAGCCCCGGGCCAAGCACACCGACTTCAGCGGACCGCTGGACCAGGTCGGGACGACGTTCGTCCAGACCGGGCGGATGATGGGCTTCGAGTCGAAGACCACGCTCACGGTCGTCGAGGTCGAGCCGCAGCGGCTCATCCATGTCCGGGGCGACTCCGGTCCGTGGGAGATGGTCTGGCGGCTCGAGCCCGACGGGGACGCGACCCGCCTGGTCCTCGAGTCCGACTACGAGATGCCGGGGCACATCCCCGGATTCGTCAAGAACCTCATGACCAAGGGCTGGATGGAAGGGAACGTGCACAAGATCCTCGTGGACATCAAGGCGTTCACCGAGGCGACGGTCCCCGCCCGCGCCTGAGGTATCCGTAACTCACCGTAGCTCGCTGGAGGGCGGTACGCGGCATGCCGGCCTCGCGCATCTTCCCGGGAGAAGCGGGGCGCACACTCGCCCCGGTCGCCCACCCCTGGGACGACCGGGGCGCTCCATGTCGGGTCAGGCGCTCGAACCTCCCGCCGCGGGCAGCGCCGCCCGGTCGGACGCCGCGGCGGGCCGCCGCGACCGCCGAGACGCACTTCGCATCGGCCCGCGCGATCGGATGCTCGAAGGTGTCCGGGAAGTCGACCTGATCCGCTCGGCGCCCCGGTAGCGGCCGAGCTCCGTGGGCCACGGGCGAGCGGCGGCCCCGTGCAGGCGAGGCCGTCAAGGAACTCCGCGGTGCCGGCCCGGAGTCGGCGCGTTACCGCGTGGTGGCCGACGATGTCGTTCCGATGCCGCCCAGGCGCCCGGGAGATGGCGCCAAGGAAGCACTGCTGACATCAAGGAGGCCGTCGATCTCCGCGATCCGCGGCGCCGCGCCCAGGCGTGCCCACGTCGCTCGAACCGCGAGGAGGATCCTGGCGGCCTCCTCGGCATCGCCCAGGCCCAGGAGGCAGCGGCCGAGGCCGGTGATCGCGTAGGCGTGCTCGGCAACGTCGCCGATTTCGTCCCACTCGGCGGCGACCTGTTCGTATCCGCCGCGTGCCGCCGCGAGGTCGCCCGATGCTTCCGCGATCATCGCCTCTGCGGTCGCCAGCTGGAGCGGGTGGGTGCGGCCCGCGCCGATCTCGAGGCCGCGTCGTGCCAGGTCGGGGGCGTCCGCGCGAAGGCAGGCGCGGACGAAGCGAACAAGGTCCGTGAGCTCCCGATCGGTGGGTGCGTTCAGGGCGCTAGCCAGCGCCCGGCGCGCGGCTGCCACGTCATGGTCGGCCAGGGCTGCGCCCGCCGACACCGGTGCGGTCTCGAGCGGGAGCCAGCCAGCCTCCCCGGCCATCCTCTCGAGGTCGTCCTGCGCGCCGATCGCCTCTCCGCGTTCGAGCCGGACATAGGCAGCGTCGAGACGAACCTCCACCTCCGTGTAGAGGTTGCGTTCCTTCGCCCAGGCGGCCACACGGTCGGCCTCTCGCAGCGCCTCGCTCCACTCGCCGGAGGTCACGAGCAGCTCCAAGCGCACGCTACGGGCCTCCCCATCCGTGAGGCCATGAGACGCCGCGAACGCGATCGCCTCGTCCACGGCCCGGACGGCGGCAGCCACGCTGTCGTGGGCTGCCAGGGGATGCGCGCGGTTGATGTGGGCCATCATGGCTGCCCGCAGGTCGCCCTCCCGGACGGCGCCCTCGATGGCGGCCTGCATGTCACGGAGGCCCGCGCTCGGATCCGCTCCCCACCCGACCATTCCGCGTGCGGCAAGAGCGCGGTGGGGCGCGGGCAGGCCGAGGCTCGACGCCACCTCGATGGCCCGCTCGGCCTCCTCGAGCGCGGCGGCGGGAGCGCGGCCGAGGGCGTGGCCATGGGCGCGTTCGGCGAGCGCGGCGGCATACGCCGGGCCCGGGTGCGCCTCGAGGACGGCGATGGCCTCGTCGAGCACGGTCTGACCACGCTCGAACATGCCCGCGTTGTTCAGGGCCACTGACCGCGACACCCCGAGCTCCGCCGCCGCGACGACGTCGCCGCGAGCCTCGAGGGTCTCCGCCGCCGAGTCGAGCGCCGCGACGGCTGCCGGGTAGTCGGCCGCGGACATCCACCCTTGCCCGAGTCGCGCGAGCACCTCGGGACGGGCTGGGTCGTCGGGCGCCATGAGGTCCAGGGCGCGGCAGAGCAGGTTCGGTGCCCGCGAAGCGTGGGTCCGCATGGCATGGTCGGCGGCGGCGAGGAGGGCCGGGACGAGGCACGCTCGGACCGCGGCGGCGTCGACCGCCCGGCGCAGGGCGGTGGCGAGCTCGAGCGCCCTGTCGAGGTGGGCGACGACGATCGCGGCCGCCTCGCCAGGGGTCGCGGTGGTCCGCTCGACGAGCCAGGCGGCGAACGCCCGGTGGCGGGCGAGACGGGCAGCCCGGGTCAGCTCCACGTAGGCGGCGTCGCGGACGAGGGCGTGCCAGAACGCGTACTCGGCCTCGCCGGCCAGCGAGGACGGGACGACCGGCCGGACGAGCTGGCGACGGACGAGCTCGTCGAGCGCAGGCACCAGCTCGTCTGCGCTCCGCCCGCCGATGGTGGCGACCGCTCCGGCCCAGAAGACCCGGCCGACGACGGCGGCGTCGAGGGCGGTCCTCCGCGCCTCGGCCGGCAGGGCGTCGAGGCGGGCGGCGAGGAGGCCCTGGAGGCCGGGCGGGACGAGCGCCTCGTCGAGCGCCCCGCCGTCGAGCGGGGCGCGGCGGTCGCGGACGATCGCCGCGAGCTGCTCGGCGTAGAGGGGGGACCCCTCGGCCCGCGCGACCACGGCGGCGACAAGGTCCGGCGCCGTCCCCGGCAGCATCCCCCCGACGAGGGCGGCCATGGCCGGCTCGGGCAGGGCGTCGAGGGAGACGACGGTGGCGTGGCCCGAGCGGGCGAGCCAGCCCGGATGGCGCTCGGCGAGCTCCGGCCGGGCAGTCGTCACGAGGAGCAGCGGGAGGCCGGCGGCGCGGTCGGCGAGGTGCTCGAGGAAGGCGAGCATCGCCCCGCCGGCCCAGTGGAGGTCCTCGACGATGAGGACCGTCGGGCGTCGGCGGGCGATCGCCTCGAGGAACCGCCGCCAGGCGGTAAACGCCTCCTGCTGCATCGGCGGCGCGGTCGCGACGGCGAGGCCGACGAGTGGCGCGAGGCGGTTGTTCAGCCATGTCCGGAGGGCCGGGTCGGGCTCCTCGAGGACCGCGTCGAGCTTCGCCGCGCGGGCCGCCTGGTCGTCGCCGTCGGCGATCCCCGCCCGGGCCCTGACGATCTCGCCGAGGGCCCACAGGCCGAGCCCGTCGCCGTACGGGAGGCAGCGCCCGGCGAGCCACGTCACGGGGTCCGGGAGGCGCGCGACGTGGCGGGCGAGCTCGCGGACGAGGCGGCTCTTGCCGAGCCCGGCGTCGCCGACGATCGTGGCGACCTCGACCGACGGCGCCGTCCGCGCCCGTTCGAAGAGGGCGACGAGTCGGCTGAGCTCGAGGTCGCGGCCCACGAACGGGGTCGCCTCGACCGGGAGCGCCCCCGCTGCCCGGGCGAGCGGGCCGAGCGCCCGCCAGAGCGGGACGGGGTGCGCCTTCCCCTTCGCGGCGATCGCCGGCAATGCGGCGAAGCTGAGGGCGTGGGCCGTCGCGCGGTGCGTCGCCTCCCCGACGACGACGCCGTCGAGGGGGGCCGCCGCCTGGAGCCGGGCGGCGGTGTTCACCGCGTCGCCGGTCACCGCGTCGCCGGTCACCGCGTCGTCGCGGTCGCCGGCCCCGGCGGCGAAGAGGACCGATCCAGTGTTGATCCCGACCCGGACGTGGAGGTCGAGCCCGAGCGCACCGACCCGTTCGACGATCCGCAGCCCGGCGCGGACGGCCCGTTCGGGGTCGTCGCCGTGGGCTACCGGCGCCCCGAAGAGGGCCATGACCCCGTCGCCGAGGAAGCGGTCGACCCGCCCGCCGTGGGTCGTCACCTCGGACGTGATGGCGGCGTGGTAGGGAACGAGGATCGCCCGCACGTCCTCCGGGTCGAGCGCCTCGGCCCGGGCCGTGAAGCCGGCAAGGTCGGCGAACAGGACGCTGACGACCCGGCGCTCCTCCCGGGTCTCGAGCGCCGCAAGGGGGGTGGCGCACGCCATGCAGAAGCGGGCCTCGGCGGGGTTTGCGGTGCCGCAGGCGGGGCATCGTGCCACGCCGGGGAGCATACGGCCGGCGACCGACGCGGGGAAGATGCCGAGATCTGCATGGATGCCATGGAGTACGTGCCGCCGGACGACACGAGCCCGTCCTCGCACCGCCGGCGACGGTTGCCGAGCACGAGTGGCCAGTCGGCACGCTCTGGTCGGGGCGACAGGGCTGGCCCCGCCACCACCGACCTTCCGATCACCATGCGTCTCGCCGAGTCCGGCCGGGTCAGAGAAGGGGGCCGCCGACCGCCTCGGCCAGTCGCACTCGACGAGGAGCGGCCGGCTCAGCGAGCGTTCCGGGCGCTCCATCACGTCGGATGAGCCGGCAAGCCAACGGCAAGGCCGTGCGTAGTTGTCTCTGGCTGGACATCGTTCCGACGGGCATCATTCGTCGGCAGCGGCAGTGTTGGGCGCGTCGTCCCAACGTGATCCCGACGCCCGTGGGAGAGGTGAGGCGATGCTGACCGTCGAGACCCGCAATGTCGCCGGGCGCGTCACCGCAGTCGGGAGCGCCGGCCCGTACACGCTCGTGGTCGATCGGCCACACGGAGCGGGCGGTGGCGGACTCGGCTTCAACGGAGGACAACTCCTGTACCTCGCCATCGCCGGCTGTGTCTCGAACGACCTCTTCCGGGAGGCACAGTCACGCGGGATCGAGCTCACATCCGTCCGCGTCGTGGTCCAAGGCGACTTCACCGGCAACCCCCAGGTCTCGACCCCGGTCGGATACACGGTCGAGATCGCGGGCGACGCCAGCGCCGACGTCCTAAGCGCACTGGTGCACGACGTCGACGCGATCGCCGAGATCCCCAACTCCCTCCGGGCCGGGACGCCGGTCCGACTCGGCGAGGTCATGGTGAGCGGTCGGCCCACGGAGTGAGCGAAGACCCCGAAGCACATCGGGGGCGCTCGGGTCGCTGGGGCTGCCGCCGCGCCGAGCGGGCCGCCCTCCTGGGTTCGGCGGGGTTGCACGGTCATGGCGACTCGATCGGAGTCCCAAGTCCTGAGCACGGGGCGAGCCATCGAGGGCTGCCCGGGGCCGGCGAACACCGCCTGTGCGCTCGGGTCACCCGTGTGGCAGTTGCTCGTAGAGCGAGATAGCCCAGCCCGGGAGCGTGCCACTCACGCTCATCCCTTGCACTGGCGCCAGCACGGCCACCGCCGTCCTGGTGCTCGGCCACACGAGGAGGATGGAGGAGTACTGGATGTAGTCGCCCGGGTGGCCAACGACAGTCTGGCCAAGGCCATCGACGTCGGCGACCATGGTCCCAAAGCCGTAGGCACCATACTCGGTGTCGGTGACAGATGTGGTCATCGTCGCGACCAAACCGCCGTCGATCACGCGGCCGCCGTAGAGCAGGTAGCCCCAGCGCGCCAGGCTCGGCGCGTCGGCGGCCATGCCGGCCCCGCCCTGGCCGGTGGAGGCCGAGGCGAGCGACGGCAGGTAGCCGCTGGCCGGGTCGACGACCTTGGCGTCGGTGCGGTCCACGGCCACGGTCAGCGGCGGCTGCGGCTTCTCGGCGACCTGCATCCAGATCCGGTCCAGCCCGGCGGGTGCGAGGAGGTCGCGGCGCAGCACGGTGGCCAGCGGCTCGCCGGTCACTTTCTCGATGACCATCCCGAGCACGTCGTAGTTGATCCCGTTGTACCTGCCGGGACCACCGACGGACCCCCACCGCGGCCCGTCTTTGGCCAGGGCGACGATCTCCTCGGCGGTCCAGGCACGGGACAGGTCCTTGGGGACCTGCTCGTTCAGGGCGGCGTTCGGCTCACCGGGGAACCCGCTCGTCATCGTGGCCAGCTGCCGGATCGTGGCGCCGTTCGCCTCGAACGGCAGGGTCAGGTAGTTGGTCACCGGCGCATCGAGGTCGATCTTCCCCAGGGAGGCCAGGAGCAGGACCTCGGCCGCGACGAACGTCTTGGTCGTGCTCGCGATCGAGAATGCCGAGGTAGGTTCGATGGCCCTGCCCGCGGCATCCACGCCGGCGGCGCCGGCCCACGACCCCTCCGGGGAGACCACGGCCGCGGACAGCCCGATCACCTCGCCGCCGGACACCCACCCGTCCAGCATCGCCTGCAGAGCCGAGACCGTCGCGCCGGGGAGGGCCGCGTCGTTCGGCTTCTCCCATGCGGACGCGGACGATGGCGACGCAGCGAGCGTGGCGGGCGGGGTGTGGCGGCGGGGGTTGGCGTCGCGACCGGGGCCGCGCTCGCCGGGGCCGGTGTCGTCGACGCCGGAGCGACCGTCGGCCCGGCGGCGCAGCCCGCCAGCAGGACCACGACTGTCAGGCCGACGAGGAGGCGCCTCGTCGAGAAGTGCCCACGCATCCTTGGCCTTCCTGGGACGTATCAGTGCGGGTGGTCTCAGACCCCTGGTGCCTACGGCCCGGTCGGGCCGAACGTGCCGGTTGCGGGGTCGTACAGCTCGGCCGAGGCGAGAGAGCCGGAATCCGCCGTAGCGGTGGGATCCTCCCCCAGGCCCCCGGCGATGAGGACGCGCCCGTCGGCGAGCAGGGTGGCGGTCTGAGCCCGACGAGCGGTCGTCAGCGAGCCAGTCAGGCTGAACGTGCCCTTCGTCGGGGTCGTACAGCTCGGCCGAGGTGAGAGGGGTACAACACTCCCCAGGATCTGCCCCCCCGGCGACGAGGATGCGGCCGTCGGGCAGCAGCGTCGCGGTCTGCTGCCAGCGGGGCGTCTTCAGCGAGCCGGTCGGCTTGAAGGTGCCGGTCGTTGGGTCGTAGACCTCGGCCTTCGAGCCATCGCCGCCCCCGGTGATGAGGACGCGGCCGTCGAGCAGCCGGGTGGCCGTGACTCCACCCGCGGTCGTCATCGAGCCGGTCAGGAGGAACGTCCCGGTCTTCGGGTCATACAGCTCGGCCGACGCGAGGGGATGGGAAGTCGCCCCCGGCGATGAGGACGCGCCCGTCGGCGAGCAGGGTGGCGGTCTGGCCCCGACGAGCGGTCGTCAGCGAGCCCGTCGGGCTGAACGTGCCCTCCTTCGGGTCGTACAGCTCGGCCAGGAAAGCGACGGCTCTCTCCGGAGCGTCGGGATCCTCCCCCGGCCTCCGACAACGAGGACCCGGCCGTCGGCGAGGAGTGTGGCGGTGGGGCCGTAGCGAGCCAACTCCATCGAGCCCGTCGGGCGGAAGGTGCCCGTCTCCGGGTCGTAGATCTCGGCCTTCGAGCCATCCCCGCCGCCGACGATGAGGACGCGGCCGTCGGCGAGCGTCGTCGCGTCATGGTACGAGTAGAGGCATCTCCATCGATCCGGTGCTGCTGAACGTCCCGGTACTCGGGTCATACAGCTCGGCGGAGGCGAGCGCCTTCCAGAAGCGTACGTCGCCGCCGGTGATCAGGACCCGACCGTCCGCGAGCAGGGCGGCGGCGTGGAAGGCGCGAGGCGTCGTCATCAGGCCGGTCGCGTTGGCTCCCGGCGTCGGCGTCGGCGTCGCAACGGGAGTTCCGGTCGGCGTCGGCGACGGCGCGATCACGATCGCCTGGTACGGGCGCCACGACCCCGCCAGCAGACCGCCGACGACGAGCGCCAGGAGCAGGCCGGCGAGCAGCAGGAGCCAGGCCATCGCCGGCGTCAGCCGGAAGCCCAACCGGCCGGTGAGACCTCGACGGTGCGGGTACGTGGAGGCGAACTGCCGGGCGAGCTCGGACGGCCGGACCTGCGTCGGCGCGTCCTCCAAGTACGCGCGGACGGCGGCGGCGAGGTCGAGCTCAAAGCGATCGCGCTCAGCCATCGCGGAGCTCCTTCCTGAGGCGGTCGACGATCCGCGAGAGACGCATGCGGACGGCGGACGGCGAGGTGCCGACGGCCGCCGCGAGCTCGTCCGAGCCGAGCTCGACGGCGTAGTGCATGGCGAGGAGGGCGCGGTCGTCGGGCGAGAGTCGCGCGAACGCGCGGCGGAGGTCGACACGCTCGATGCCTGTCGACGGGTCGTCCCGGACGTCGCCGGGAGCCCCGAGGTCGATCTCGACGACCGGCCCGTGGCGTCGGCGCAGGATCTGGCGCGCCTCGTTCGCGGTGACCGCGAGCAGCCACGGCCGGACGCGCTCCGGGTTGCGCAGCGAGTGGAGCTTGCGCCAGGCGACGAGCCAGGCCGACTGGACCGCGTCCTCGGCCAGCTCCCGGTCGCCGCACGCCGCGAAGGCGACCCGGGCCATGTCGGCGTGGTACGTCTCGACGAGCTGGGCGAAGGCCGCCTCGTCGCCCGCCCCCGCGAGCGCGACCGTGGAGGCGACTGTCGAGCTTCGCATCGCCTGGCCGTTCATACCCAGTAGATGCGTCCGGGGGCGGATTCGCAACCGGGTGCCCCGCGATTCACTGCAACGGCGGGTCGGTCTCCCCAGTGGCTCGGCGCGGTCCCGGCGGCCGGGGTGTGGGCCGCGCTCCTGGGCCTCCCGTCGGCGAACCACGGTAGGCCGGCGTCGCAGCGAAGGCCAGAGGAGAACGGCCCGTTGGACGAAGTGGCGGATCGGGCCCCCCCTGAACGAAGCCGTCGCCGGAGCCGTCCGCACGCCGGATGTGCGGGTACTGGCGCCCCCGGACGGACTCGAACCCCCAGCAGCGACGCAGCGTGCTGGACTGGTACCTCAAGGTGGGGTGAGGGATGGCTCCCCGTTGCCGACTTGCGTGATCCGGCGGTGGGAGATGTTGGGCATGGCCGGCCTCTCCTCCCCGGCTCGCTGATGAGTCTCCGTCCGAACGGTGGTCTAATCGTCGGCGATCACCCGCAAGGAGCGCTGTCGATGAAGCTGACTGCCATGTTGTTCGTGACGTTGGACGGCGTGTACCAGGGTCCCGGTGGCCCCGACGAGGACCGGCGCGGCGGGTTCGACCGCGGTGGATGGCTCGCGCTGCGCTCCGATGCAGAGATCGGGCGCGCCATCAGGTCGGTGTACGAGCGCGCGGACGCGTTCCTGCTCGGACGCAGGACCTGGGACATCTGGGCCCAGTACTGGCCGCATCACGACGACGGGGGTGCCATCGCCCGCAACCTCAACGTCCTACCCAAGTACGTACCCTCGACGACGCTCAGGGAACCGATCTGGCAGGGCACCCATGTCATCGAGGGCGACGTCGAGGCGGCCGTGCGCGCGCTCAAGGCAGAGCCCGGGGGCGAGCTCCAGGTCCATGGCAGCGGCGCGCTGCTCCGTTGGCTGCTCGAGCACGACCTCGTCGACGAGCTCATCCTGCACCTCCACCCCATCGTGCTGGGCGCCGGGCTTCGGCTCTTCCCGGAGCGCGGCCCGACGCACGACCTGGCGCTGGTCGAGTCGCGGTCGACGCCGTCGGGCGTGACAATCCAGACCTATCGACCAGCCGGCCGCGCAGTCTTCGCGTCCGCCGGCTGAGGCGGAACGCCTCGGCGTGGCGCGTCGCCAGACGGTCTCAAGGAAGAGCAGCTTCGGCGACGGACCGGGATGCGGCCCGAGCAGCGACTCAGGTCGCCGCGAGGATCCAGTCGAGAAGCTCCGGCACCGCGTCCAGGGCCGACACGTGCCCGTCACCCGGGAGGAGCCGCAGCTCGGACTCCGGCAGGTGCGCCTGCAACCACCGGGCATGGCCCGGCGGAACCACGCGGTCCTCCTCGCCGTGAACCAGCAGCACCGGCGCCGCCACGTCCCCAAGCCCGAAACCCCACGGGCGCACGAACGCGACGTCATCGTCGACGAGGCCCATCGGCCACGCCTCCCCGGCTGCTGCGGCATCCCGGCCGAGGTCCGCCCACCGTCCCGCGAGGGCCGTCCAGTCGGCCTCGATGAACGACGCCGGGTCGAACGCGTCCGTCTCCGCGAACCGCTCACGCGCAGCCGTACCGTCGAGGGCCGCCCGCAGGCCGCCCGGCGCCTGCATCCCCGCCCACCAGTCGAAGGCGTCGGTGTACGGGGCCATGCCGGCCACGCAGGCGACCGCCGTGATGCGGCCCGGCAGGAGCGCGCCGCACGCAAGGGCGTGGGGACCGCCTCCCGAGGCGCCGGCCGCCGCGAACCGCTCGATCCCGAGCGCATCGAGCACGGCCGCGGTCTCGAAGGCGATCGAGGCGACATCCCGCCCGGGCCGCCTTGAGGATCCGCCGTAGCCGGGCCGGGCGAGCGAGACCAGGCGGATGCCGCGGGGCACCGCGGCATCGAGCAGCGGCTGCAGCAGGCGCCCGGACTGGGGCGAGCCGTGATGCCACACCACGCACGCACGCCGCCGGGTCGCCGGGGCCGCCGTCATGAGCGCGGACCGTGCGGCCGTCGGGGAGACGGACATCGAGCAGGTCGGGCATGGCCCGAGTATGCCGTGCCTGCGGCCGCGGCACGATAGGGGCGATGCGCGGAACGCGTTTGGGTCTTGGCGCCCCCGGACGGACTCGGGGGCTTGCGAAGCGAAGTGGTGGATCCGCTCAGCCTGGTACGCGATCGGCTAGCTTCCACCACCGATCTTGGGGGTGCCGCCCGAACGCTCACGGTTGCTCGACGGCGGCGGGGCCTCCCCTACCCTGCTCGCAGGATGATCTGGACGGGGGGAGAGGAGTAGAACCTCCGCGAGCGACCTTAACGTCCCGGCCCGTCTGCCGCTGGAGATCGCGCTCACGGGGGTGGAGCGGTGGACCGAAGGCGCGATCTCGTGACCGGGAACCGGTCAGGGAGGTTCACCTTCGTCAGCTGGCCAGTCAGGTTCAGCGAGCTGTTCGATCCCCGAGGACGCTGCGATGGCTGCCCCAGACTTATGCGATGACGACGACGATGTTCCCCAGCTTCTGGCCGGTCTCGGCGTACCGGTGAGCCTCGACGATCTGCTCGAGCGGGAAGCTTCGGTCGACGACCGGGTACAGCCGTCCCGCTTCGACCAGGCCGGCCAGGTACGCCAGGTCCTCCTTCGTGCCGCCCGATCCCGCGATCGACACGCGCTTCCCGGTCCCCCGCGATGCCCTCCAGGCGCGGACGATCTGGAGGAAGCCCGGATTGGCCATGAGCAGCCAGCCGTTCTCGCTGAGGCGCCTCACCATGCGGCCGGACGGCGTGCCGCGGACGATGTCGAAGATGACGTCGTAGGTCTCGGGGCTGTCGGTGAAGTCCTCCTGGGCGTAGTCGATGACGCGATCCGCGCCGAGCGTGCGCAGCATCTCCAGCTTCGGCGCACTGTCCACCGCGGTCACGTGCGCCCCGAGGACCTTGGCGAGCTGGACCGCGAACGTGCCGAAGCTCCCTCCCGCGCCGTTGACCAGGACCCGCTGGCCGCTCCGGACGTCCGCCTTCCGCAGGTACAACAGGGCCTCGCCTGCCCCGTAGGGAACGGCCGCAGCCTCTGCGTAGTCCAGGTTCGCCGGCATCATCGCGATCGCCCCGGTCGGGGGGTTCTCGCGCAGGCAGATGTACTCCGCGTAGGCTCCCAGGGGGAGGCCCGTCGCCGCGAAGACCCGGTCGCCCTTCTTGAGCGACCCGACCTTCCTGCCGACCGACTCCACGTCACCCGCAAGCTCCTGCCCGAGCACGCGTCGCCGCGGCCGGAGGATCCCGAAGCCGAGGCGCATCGGGAGCCAGATCCAGGGAGCGAAGTCGAACCTCCGCAGCTCGCAATCGGCCGTGCTGACCGTCGTGGCGCGGATCCGGACCAGCACTTCGCCGTCCTTCGGAACGGGCTTCCGCACGTCCTTGAGTCGAAGGACATCCGGCGGTCCGTAGCCCGTGCACACGATTGCTCTCATGGGTCTCCGGTTCGTGCGTTCGCGGTCATTCTCCATCTCCCTGGTGTGGAGGGCAGAGGCCTCGCCGTTCCTGCCCTCGCTCCGCAGCCTGGCAAAGTCGTAGTCGAGGGTCTTGCCCTCTTCGTTCGCGTCGTACGCGGCGCCCATGATGACGATGTGGCTGAAGCGATCGCGATGGCGGGCGGCCAGGTAGAAGCCGGACACGCCGCCGTAGGACACGCCGACCGCCAGGTCTCCCCCATCCCGCAGGTTCCGTCGCGCAGTATATCGTAGTCATGGCTACAATAGACGCTACGACGAACCGCAGGACGCAGACACGGCATGGATACGAACGGACAACTGGCGGAACGGGAGGCCGCCGACCGCGCATCTGCCTCGACCGCCGCTCGGCCGGGCACCTCGCTCGAGGAGGGGCTCGGATTCCGCCTCGGCCGTGCGCACCGGGCCGTCCGCTTCGCGTGGGAGGCGAGGATCGAAGACCTCCGCCTCAGCGGCGCCCAGGCGAGCGTACTCTGGGCCGTGGCCGAGCAGCCCGGCACCAGCCTGCGCGAGCTCGCCCGCCGGCTCCGGACGGACCCGATGAACGCCAAGCGCCTCGCGGACGGGCTGGAGGAGGCGGGGCTGCTCGCGTCGGTCGGCGACCCCGCCGATCGCCGCCGCCGGGTCCTCGGCCCGACCGACGCGGGCCTGTCCGTGACCCGCGAGATCCAGCGCCGGGCCCTCGAGTGGCGAGCGACGCTGGAAGTGATCATCGGCCCCGACGACGCTGCGCGGCTCTCGCTGATGCTGACCCGGATCGAGGACGGGATCGCCGGCCTGCTGGACTGCCAGGCGACGGAGGGCGGGGACGGCCGTGGCTGAGACCCGGCTCCGCCGCGCGAGCGCTCGACCGCCGAACGACGCCCGACGGGGGCTGCGCTCGCCGTCCCGGCGTATCGGCGCTACTGGTCGAGCCAGCTCGTCTCGGGCATCGGGACCTGGGCCCAGACGATCGCGCAGTCGTGGCTCGTCCTCCAGCTCACGCACTCGCCGGTCGCGCTCGGGACGATCACGATGCTCCAGTTCCTCCCGATGCTCCTCTTCCCGCTCTTCGGCGGCGTCATCGCTGACCGCCTGCCGCGCCGACGGCTCCTCATCGGGACGCAGACGGCTGCCCTCGTCCAGGCGGTGATCCTGGGGATGCTCGTCTGGACGGGGACCGTCCAGTACTGGGAGATCGGCGTCCTGGCCTTCGCGCTCGGGATGACCAACGCGTTCGGGAACCCCGCCCAGCAGGCGCTCGTCCCGGAGATCGTCCGGCGCGACCTCGTCGGTAACGCAATCGCGCTCAACAGCATCCAGTTCAACGTCGCGAGGCTCGTGGGCGGGGCGGTCGGCGGCGTCGCCGTGACGGTGCTCGGGATCGCGCCGACGCTGTTCCTCAACGCCGCCAGCTACCTGCCCGCGATCGCGGTCCTCGCGACGCTCCGGCCGGCGCATTCGACGGCCCGTTCGCGCTCCGGCGCCCCCGGCGGGCCACGACCTGCGGTGACGGGGGAGATCGCGGCGGGAATCCGGTTCGCCCTCGGGAACCCGCGCATCCGCACGACCCTGGCGCTGTTCGGGATCGTGGGCCTGCTCGGCTTCAATTGGGGTGTCGCCCTGCCGCTGCTGACGGTCGCGCTCGGCGCCGGCCCCACGGGGTTCGGGGCGCTCATGGCGTCCTTCGCGGGCGGGTCGCTCGTCGCGGGCGTGCTCCTCATGCGCGCCAGGGAGGCGACCGAGCGCCGACTGGCGGTGGGCGGGCTCGCGCTCGGGACGCTGCTGGTCCTGGTCGGGCTCTCGTCCTGGTACCCGGTCACCCTCGTGCTCATGTTCGTCGCGGGTCTCGCCGGGATCACCGCCACCGTCACCGCGAACACCCGGCTCCAGCTGTTGACGCCCGACGTCTACCGCGGCCGCGTGTCGAGCCTGTTCGTCCTCCTCATGGGCGGGACGACCCCGTTCGGCGCGATCCTCCTCGGCGGGATGGCCGAGGTCTGGGGGATCCAGGCCGGGCTCGTCGTGTTCGGGGTGCTGGCAGTGCTCGGCCTGATCGCGGTGCTCGGACTCGACCGTGGCCGAGCCGGCGAACCGGACGACGCAGGCGCACCGGCCGGGTCCGTGAACGACCCACCTCCAGCCGTCGCCGACCGGACCCCGGTTAGCCCCGGAATCACCGAACCGATCCCCGGAACGACCGGGATCACCTTGTCAGGCGAGTAGGACCGTGCCGGTCTTCGTTGCCTTCGGCTCGTTCTCGACGACGCTCCTCGGAGGGTGGGTGGCGCTCCACATCCGGGACCGTCGCCATCTCGTTCTCGGCCTCGCCGCCGGGATCATGCTCGGGGTCGTTGGCTTCGACCTTCTGCCGGAAGCGCTCCGCCAGGCTCCGACCCTGATCATGCACGTCCAGGCTCCGCTCGTGACCTTCATCGGCGGGTTCCTCGTCCTGCACATGCTCGAGCGCTCGATCGCCGTCCACCGGGGGCACGAGAGCGAGTACACCGGCCATCATCACCAGCCTGCCGTTGGCCTCCTTGCGGGATCCGCCCTGGTCGTCCACAGCCTGATGGATGGATTCGCAATCGGTGCCGCGTTCCAGGCCGGCCCCGGCGTCGGGATCACCGTCGCACTCGCGGTGATCGCCCACGACTTCGCGGACGGGTTCAACACCTACACGGTCACGGCCCTTTACGGAAATGACCGACGCCGCGCGCTGACCCTCCTGCTGCTCGACGCAGTCGCCCCGGTCGTCGGCGCGGCGCTCACGCTGCTCATCACGATCCCGCCGGTTGCGCTCGGGCTCTATCTGGGGTTCTTCGCCGGCTTCCTCCTCTACCTCGCGGTCTCGGACATCCTCCCCGAGGCCCACGCCTCGCATCCGACGGTCCTGACCATCGCCTGCACGGTGGGCGGCGTCGCCGCGATGTGGGTCGTCGTCAACCTCGCGGCATGACACCGGCTGTGACGCTGTCTGAAAGATGGGCAGGGACGCGTGGTAGCGAACCCAAGATGGCGCCGGCATGCTCCGACGGCGTTGAACCTGGTCGCCACCGACCGGTCCAGCGCCCAGCCGAGGACGGGAAGGTCTTCTCTCGACGCGTATGCAACGGCAGCCTCGGTGGCGCGCGGATGGTCCGGGTGGCCCGTCACGCCATCGCGGTCGAAGACGATCAACCCGTCTAGCCGCGCCCCGCCGCGAAGTCAGCGACCTGGGAGACGAGGCTCTCGAGGTCCACCTGCGACAGGGCCCCATCCCGAAAGGCCGCCAGGCTTACCCGTGCGGTCCCCAGGACAGCGGCGGCTTCGGCCAGCTCCCGGGCGCGGACGATCGCGAGCCTCGACGCCGTGCAGCGTTGCTTGCGTCTTTGCGCAAGTCCCCATCATTCCCGTTCGGCAGGGCACCTGTTGGTGTGTCCCGGCGCGTGAATCAGCTCAGGGCTTCGGCGGATCCGGGCTAAGGTAGATCCATGCAGCAGCGAGGACTGCACGGGCTGGAACCGCTGCCGGGGCCCACCGCCGAGGACGCCGCCCGGTACCGGGCCAACCTGCAGGGCGAGATCGACGGCGCCGCCGTCTACGCGGAGATGGCCGAGGCCGAGAAGGACCCGGCCCTGCGGGAGCTGTACCACCGGCTGGCCGAGACCGAGACCCGCCACGGGCAGGTCTGGCGCGATCGGCTCGAGGCCGCCGGCGTCGCGACCGGGGAGATGGGCCCGTCCTGGCGCACCAGGATCCTCATCTGGATCGCCCGGCGGTTCGGCCCCGGGGCCGTGGTTGCCACCATCGCCGAGAAGGAATCCACCGATCAGCTGATGTACGACGCCCAGCCGGAGGCCACCGCGGGCATGCCGGCGGACGAGCGGTCGCATGCCCGCCTCCTGCGCGAGCTGGCCCACGGCCGAGGCCTCGAGGGCGCCACGGTCGCCCGGATCGAGGGACGCCACCGGATGAGCGGCGGCAATGCCCTCCGGGCGGCGGTCCTCGGCGCCAACGACGGCCTCGTCTCGAACCTCAGCCTCGTCATGGGCGTGGCCGGGGCCTCCGGCGGCGGTGCCGCGGTGCTCATCGCCGGTATCGCGGGCCTCCTCGCGGGCGCCCTCTCGATGGCCATCGGCGAGTGGCTGTCCGTCCAGAGCGCCCGCGAGCTGTACGCCCACCAGATCGCGGTCGAGCACGAGGAGCTCGTGCAGGTCCCCGAGGAGGAAGAGGAGGAGCTCGCGCTCATCTACCAGGCCAAGGGGCTCTCCGCCGAGCAGGCGCAGGCGACGGCCCACTCGATCGTCGCCGGGGATGCGGGACGCGCGCTCGACACGCTGGCTCGGGAGGAGCTCGGGATCGACCCGGAGGCGCTCGGCGGTTCGGCCTGGGTGGCGGCGACGACGTCGTTCTGCCTCTTCGCGCTCGGCGCGAGCGTGCCCATCCTGCCCTTCCTCGTCGCAGACGGCCTGCCGGCCGTCGTCGCCTCGGTGATCCTCAGCGTGGTGGCGCTCATGGCCGTCGGTGCCGCGATCACGATCGTCACCGGCGCGAGCGCGCTGCGGTCGGGGGCGCGTCAGGTCGCCCTCGGGCTCGCCGCGGCGGCGATCACCTTCGGCCTCGGCAGCCTCGTCGGGGCTGCAATCCACTAGGAGGCACCCACCATCTGGTGCGTTCACCCGTGGCCACGCGTCACGCCTCCCCTGCCGTGTTCGCGCCCCATGCGTTCACGCGGGCATGGGCTGCTGGCGCCGCCCCTGAACGACCTTCACCGACGATAGGGACGTCGACGATGACGAAGGAGCGACGGTGAACGAGGTGGAGCGCCCACCGGGGCCACCGGACGGCGGGGTCGGGGCGATCGAGCCGCAGGACGTAGCGGGTGCGCCCCTCTCGCATCTCGGCCTCACGGGCGAGGAGGCCGCGCGGCGCCAGCGCCAGTATGGCCCCAACACGACGCCCGAACCACATGTCTCGACCGTGCGCTCGTTGCTCGGCAAGTTCTGGGCACCGGTGCCCTGGATGCTGGAGCTCACGATCGTGCTCGAGCTCATCCTCGGCAAGCTGCTCGAGGCGCTCGTCGTGGCCGCGCTGCTCCTCTTCAACGCGCTCATCAGCTGGGTCCAGGAGAGTCGTGCGCAGGAGGCGCTGGCACTGCTCCGCAACCGCCTCACCGTCATGGCACGCGTCCGGCGCGATGGGAGCTGGCAGCGGCTGGCGGCACGGGAGCTCGTGCCCGGCGACCTGGTCCACGTGCGGGTGGGCGATGTGGTGCCGGCCGACGTCGCGCTCGTCGAGGGGCTGCTGGCCGTCGACCAGGCGGCCCTCACCGGCGAATCGCTGCCCGTCGAGCTGGGAGATGGCGAGACCGCCTACGCGGGCAGCACCGTGACCCGGGGAGAGGCGACCGGAAGCGTGACCGCCATCGGCGGCTCCACGTTCTTCGGGCACACCGCGGAGCTCGTCAGGACTGCCCGGACGGCCAGCCACCTCGAGGAGGTGATCACCCGGATCGTGCGCGCCCTGGTTGCGGTGGACCTCGCGCTTGCGGTCGTGGTGGTGGGGTTCGGCCTGCTGAGCCACGATGCGTGGGGCGATCTGCTCTCCTTCGGCGTAGTCCTCCTCCTCGCTTCGGTCCCCGTCGCCCTGCCGGCAACCTTCGCGCTGGCGGGCGCATTCGGAGCGCGCGAGCTCGCCCAGCGCGGCGTCCTGACCACCCGCCTCTCGGCCATCGAAGAGGCCGCGAGCATGGATGTTGCATGCACCGACAAGACCGGGACCATCACGCTGAACGAGCTGGCGCTCGGTGCGACCGTGGCCTACGGGCCTCGTACCGAACGCGAGGTGCTGACCTTGGCCTGCCAGGCGTCGGACGCGGCGACCCAGGATCCCATCGACCTTGCCCTCCTGGCCGGCGCCACCCGGGACGGCGTGGACCTCTCGGGAACGCGCCGAATCCACTTCACGCCCTTCGAGCCCGAGACGAAGATCTCGGAGGCGCGAATCGAGGCCGATGGCGTCACTCTCCGCGTGGTGAAGGGCGCCCCTTCGGTCGTGGCCGCGCTCTGCGCCCACCCGCCGGCCGTCATGGAGAAAGACCTTGGGACGCTCGCCGAGCGCGGACTGCGGGTGCTCGCCGTCGCTGTCGGTGACGCTGCGTTGGACCTCGCCGGGCTGATCGGCCTGCAGGACCCGCCGCGACCCGAGTCGCGGTCGCTCGTGGCGAGCCTGCAGACCCTCGGTCTTCGCGTGGTCATGATCACCGGCGACACGCTGCCGACCGCCCGGGCGATGGCCGTGCAGGTTGGTCTCGACGGTTCAGCCTGCGCGGCTCCCGAGGTCCGCGACCATCCCCTCTCGCCGACCTGCTCGGTGATCGCAGAAGTCCTGCCGGAGGACAAGTACGACCTGGTGCGTCACCTGCAGGACCAGGGCCACGTGGTGGGCATGACCGGTGATGGCGTCAACGACGCGCCCGCCCTCAGGCAGGCCGAGGTCGGGATCGCCGTGGCCAACGCCACCGACGTGGCGCGCGCGGCAGCCAGCATCGTGTTGACCCGACCGGGCCTCGGCGATGTCGTGGCGGCCATCGAGGTGAGCCGGCGGATCTACCAGCGCATGCTGACGTACGCCCTCAACACGAGCATCAAGAAGCTGGAGGTGCCGTTCTTCCTGAGCCTCGCGTTTCTCGCCACCGGGCGCATTGCGCTGAGCCCGCTCCTGATGGTGGTGCTCCTCTTCGTCAACGACTTCGCCACGATGGCCATCACGACCGACCAGGTGCAGTTCTCGCCGCGCCCGAACCGCTGGCAGGTGCGGCCGCTGCTCCTCGGAGCGCTCGGGATCGCCCTTCCGGCGCTCGCGTTGATGCTCGTGATCTTCTGGCTCGGCGCCTCCCTGCTTGGCCTCGACGCGAGCCAGCTCCAGACACTGGCGTTCGTGACGCTGGCCTTCCAGAGCCAGGCGACCATCTACCTGGTGCGGGAGCCGCGCCACCTGTGGAGCTCGCGCCCGGGGACCTGGCTCCTGGCCGTGTCGGCGGGGGCGCTCGTCGCCGTCGCGGTGATGGCCTGCGCAGGCTGGCTGATGGCGCCGCTCAGCCCGCTGCTGGTGACGGCAGTGCTGGCCGTGGTGGTCACCTGGGCCGTGCTACTCGATTGGTTCAAGGTGCGGCTCTTCCGCCGGCTCCGCCTGCACGCGGTGTAGCGCGGGTCGTCGCCGGTCGCGATAGGTGCCCATGAGCCGTCGCGCAGCGAGCGGCCGTGGCGGGCCGTGCCCAGGGGTTGTCCGCGGCTCGCATGGGTCGGGGCGAGGACTCGAACGGTGCAATGCTCCAACCCTCGTGCGCCTGCCGGATCGCGAAGACGCTTCAGGCGGAAGGCGTCGCGCGCCGGACAGCCGACCCTTGGACGAAGGACGCGGTCAAGGACATCGTCCGCGGCGGCCGCTTCTACCTCGGCAAGGTCGTCTACCGTCGCGGCGAGGATGAGCGCGATGGGCGGCATCTTGCGATCCTCGACGAGGCGACGTGGGCAGCCGGCCGCAAGGCAGCGGACGCCCGCCTGAACAAGACCGACCAGTCCTCGCGCGCGCACCGCACCTGCCCACGGGCGTCCTCGAGTGTGCGTGCGGTCGCCGCCTCCACGGCCAGACGCGCTCGTCGCGCGGCCACGAGTGGATGTATTACCTCTGTCGCGGCTGCGGCCGATCGGCGATCGCGACCAAGGACGCCGACGTAGCGGTGCTCGCCGAGATCCAGCGGATCATCCTGCCGGCAGCGAGGCCGGCCGCGACGAGCTGCTTCTGGCGCCCCCGAACGGACTCGAGGGCGCGCGAGACAAAGTGGTGGACGCGCTCGCCTGGTACGCGGTCGGCTAGCTTCGACCACCGATCTTGGGGGTGCCCCCGAACGCTTACGGTTGCTCGACGGAGGCGTGGCTCCCCTACCCTGCTCGCAGGATGATCTGGTCGGGGCGAGAGTCGCGGCGCTCGGGGCGAGGCGTCGTCTTCGGGAAGTCGGAGGGCCGGGGCGAGGCTGAGGCCGGGCGAAGGGGTACGACGGCACTTGCCCGTGCGCCGGTCGAAGGCGGATGCTCGACGCCGCACGGGAGGCTGTGACACACGGTCCATACGCTGGCCGCCGGGACCGCGTCGAGCCACTGGCGAACCCGACCCGACCAGAGCAGAGGTGGGTCATGAACCACTTCCACCACGAGGTCCGGATCGAGGCGCCCATCGATCATGTCTGGGCGTACCTGTGCGACACGTCGCACTGGCATGACTGGCAGTCGGGCCAGGAGTTCTCGGACTTCAGCGGGCCGGTGGACCAGGTCGGGACGACGTTCACCTCGACGAGTCGGATGATGGGCGTCGAGATGAAGGGGACGCTCACGGTCCTCGAGGTCGAGCCACAGCGGCTCGTCCACCTGCGGAGCGACTTCCCGATGGACGCGTTCTATCGGTTCGCGCCCGAGGGCGACTCGACCCTGATGACCGTCGAGGGCGACTACGACATGCCGGGCCACATCCCGGGGTTCATCAAGAACCTCATGAGCAAGAGCTGGGTCGACCGGCAGACGCGCCATCAACTGGAGAACTTCAAGGGCCTCGCCGAGGCGACGGTCTCGGTGCCGTCCTGAGGCGTTCGTCGCTCACCGTAGCTCGCTGGAGGGCTGCACCCGGCATCCGGACTCGCTCATCATCCCTGAAGTAGCGAGGCGCAGACTTGCCCCGGTCGCCCACCCCTGGGCCGACCGCGGCGCTCCATGTCCGGCTAGGCGCTCGAGCCTGCCGTTGGGGGCAGCTCCGCCGCCTCAGGCGCTCGCGGGGCGTCGCTGCGAGAAGACGAGCCAGAGCAGCAGCCACGCGGCCCCGAGCAGCTCCAGCACGACGAGCGCGAAGTAGAGCCCGGCCTCGAGGTCCGGGGCCACGCCCAACAGGATGACGACCGGGATGAGCACCAACACGAGCGTGTAGAGCCCGTTGAGCACGACGCCCTGGAGCACCACGAACCAGCGTTGGCCCGACGGCGTCCGGGCCGCCTCCACCTCCGTGGCAAACAGAACCCGGTACTCGGGCGTCCGGAAGACGGCGACGAACATGACAAACAGCCCGGCCAGGTACAGGGCGCTGCTCAGCGCCCAGACCTCGTGCTCGGCCAGGTCGAAGCGGCCCAGGGTCACCGGGGCGAGGGCCGCCACGACCGTCAGCACCCCGAACGCCACGATGCTGCGCATCGGCGCGACCTCCCGCGGCTCGCTCGGGCCGCCGCCCCGCACGGCGATGAGCGCCCCGAAGCCGACGAACACGCCGGCGATCCCGGCCAGCCCCACGAACAGATCAGCATCCTGCATGTCCCGCCACCTCCCGTGCATGGTGATCGGGGTCAGGTTGGGCGCAACGTGGCGAGCCGTCGAGAGGCGGACGACCCCCGAACGCCCGGTGCGCGTCCCGACCCGTACCCGAGGAACGTGAAGCGCCCGATACTCACGCGGGGGCCGGGACCGTCGCCTCGGCGAGGGCCCTGAACTTCTCGCCGGTCTCGCGCATCGTCCGCTCGACGAGGCTGCGGCTGAGGAGGTCCTTGACGACGGCGGGCAGGTGCCCCGGCAACCGGTAGTCAGAGTCGACGATCAGGTGGGTCGCGTCGCCGTCGGGCTCGAGCCGGAAGAAGACCGGCGGGTGGGTTCTCGGCGACCAGGCGCTCGCCGCGATGACTGACTTCCTCGACGGCCATGGATTGGCGGCACACGACCACGCGTCGGCCTTAGGTTTCCCCGCGATCGGCCACGAGGGCACAGTGCCCGGGTAGGTCACGTCGCTCCTGGCGTTCCCCGAGGACGGGTTCGCCGTCGCCGTCCTGGTGACTCGCACAGGAGTCGCGGGCGCGCTCTCGCTCTCAAACCCTCCGCGGTCACCCGTGGCAGCCGCGGCAGGTCCGCGCTTAGGCGTCAGCAGCCCGGCGAAGGCGCTCCAGCTCCCGGCGAAGGCGCTTGCTCGGCCGGCCCTCGCCCCGGACAGCCAAGATCCCCGGCCGGACTTCCGTCACCACCGGCGGTGGGCTGTGATCCACGTAGCACGTCACGGCGACCGGGGCGCCGACCCGCGACTCGATCGGCCGCACGACCTCGACGATGCGCTCGCGGCCGGCGATCAGCGCGTCGACCCGGTCGCCGGCCTGGACCTTCGTCGACGGCTTCGCGGTGTTCCCGTTCACGAGGACGTGGCCGGCGTCACACAACTGCGTCGCCGTCGGGCGCGTCTTCACGAGGCGCACCGCGCACAGCCAGCGGTCGATGCGGGTCTCGTCCTTGTCGGGGGAATCAGCCACGCCCGCTAGCATCGCACGGGTCGAGGAGGGCTGCGGAGGCTCAGGCACCGGGACGCGCCACCCTGGGCCGGTCCTTGGGTCCTTGGGGGGTGAGATCGCCCGACTGTGCCAGAAGGAGTACTGCCTGCCGGTCCCGAGGCTCGTGGCGCACGCCTGACACCGTGGGCAAACCAGCTTGACACGCTGGCCGCGCCGGACATGCTCGTGGGTCGGGCACGAGGT
>CAVRZZ010000011.1:0-183954 GCA_963725875.1 uncultured Chloroflexia bacterium
GTCGCGGCTGCCCGTCCGGCTTCGTCGGGTCCCAGCGGATCTCGCCCGTGAAGCCCGTCACCTCGGCGATCAGCTCCACGAGCTCGCGGATCGTGATCTCCTGGCCGGTGCCCAGGTTGACCGGCTCGGCGCCGTCGTAGCGCTCGGCCGCGAGGACGATCCCCTCGGCCGCGTCGTCCACGTAGAGGAACTCGCGCGAGGCCGAGCCCGGTGCCCCAGACGTCGATGTGGTCGGCCCCGCTCTCGACGGCGTCCACGCACTTCTTGATGAGCGCCGGGATCACGTGCGAGCTGCGCGGGTCGAAGTTGTCGCCCGGGCCGTAGAGGTTGACCGGCAGCAGGTAGATGGCGTTGAAGCCGTACTGCTGCGCGATAGGCCTGCCCCTGGACCAGGAGCATCCGCTTGGCCAGGCCGTAGGGGGCGTTCGTCTCCTCCGGGTAGCCGTTCCAGAGGTCGTCCTCCCGGAACGGCACCGGCGTGAACTTGGGGTAGGCGCAGACCGTCCCGATCGTGACGAACTTCTCCACGCCGGCCAGGCGCGCCTGCTCCATGAGCTGGATGCCCATGATCGCGTTCTCGTAGAAGAACCGGCCCGGGTTCTCGCGGTTCGCCCCGATCCCGCCGACGACCGCCGCCAGGTGGATGACGAGCTGCGGCCGCCCGTCGGCGAGGGCGCGGTCGATCCCCTCCTTCGTCCGGAGGTCGTAGTCGCGCGAGCGCGGCACGAAGATCTCGTCGGCGCCGGCCGCCTCGAGCCGGCGCACGACGGCCTGGCCCAGGAAGCCGCCCCCGCCGGTCACCATCACCCGGCGGCCGGGCCAGAAGTCGCCCGGGTCGACCGGCACGTCCGGTGGGCGGGGGCGCGTCCGCGGTGTCGGCCGTTGCTCATGCCGGATAGTGTACCGGTGCGCCGCTCGGCGACCTCGTCCACCAAGGCCGTCGCGCGCGCCAGGCAGGCTGCCTCGGACAGGTGGGCCTCGGCGTAGGCCCGCCCGGCCGCGCCCAGCGCGCTCGCGAGGGCGGGCTCGGCGCGCAGGCGGGCGAGCGCCGCGAGGAGCGCCTCCGGCCTGCCCACCGGGACCAGCGAGGCCGCCTCCGGACCGCTCGATCTCGCGCGCCGACGGGCCGACCTCGGGAACGGCCGCCACGATCGGACGGCCGGCGGCAAGGTAGCTCGCGAGCTTGGAGGGGAGGGACATGCTCTCCTGCGTCGCCCGCTCCGAGAGGAGCAGGACGTCCGCCGCGGCCAGGAGCGCGGCGTGGAGCCCATCGGGCTGGACCGGCAGGAACTCGAGCGTCGGGACGCCCTCCGCGGCCGCCCGCAGGCGACTCGCCTGGTTCCCGCCGCCGGCGAGGACGAAGCGGACCGGCTCGCCCCGGTCGGCGGCCAGGCGGGCCGCCTCCACCACCTGGTCCAGGCCCTGCTTGGAGCCCATGTTGCCCGCGTGGAGGACGACCTGGCGATCCTCCGGCCAGCCGAAGCGGCTGGCGGACCGCCGCCCGGTCCATGCTCGGCACCGCGAGGCGGGCCCAGTTGCGGCACGAGGCGGATCCGCTCCGGCCGGACGCCGAGCGAGGCGAGGTACGGCGTGAAGCCGTCCGAGACGACGCCGACCGCCCGCGCCCCGGCGGCCACCCAGCCCTCGGCCGCCGAGGTCGACCCGGGCGACCGCGCCGCCGCCGGCGATCCCCGACTGGCCCGCCGCCGGACCCATGAGGTCCTGGAAGAGGAGTCCATACGGGGCGCCCGAAGCGCCGCGCGGTGAGCCGGGCGAGGATGCCGCCGGAGAGGCTCGGGACCACCCCGAGGATGGCGTCCGGGCGCGCGAGGCGGAGACTGGCGAGGAGCCCGGTGAGGCCGAAGGTCCCCTCGTAGAGGGCCCGCCGAGACGCCGTCTGCACCGGGGGGATGTAGTGGGCGGCGCGGATCACGGTGACGCCGCGCAGCCGCTCGGCTGGACAGCAGGCGCCGGGGCGTGCCGCGCATGAGCCGCCAGGCCGGGTAGCTGGGGAGGCCGGTGATGACGGTCACCTCGTCGCCGCGCGCCGCCAGCTGCTCGGCGAGCCGGGCGGTGTAGGGCCCGATGCCCGTGACCTCGGGCCGGTAGTTGATCCCGATGATGAGGACGCGCATCGTGGCTCGCCTTCGTCCGGCGATCAGCCGCTCTTGTCCGCCACGGGAGCGGAGACGGAGGCGCCCTGCGGGGCCGGCTTCGCGTCCGCGGTGGCCTTCGCTCCCGCCTCGGCGCCGTATGCCCCGTAGTAGTCGTAGTAGGTGTATTCGGACGCGGACCGCTCGGAGAGCCGGTTCAGGGCGGCGCCCAGGACGCGGGCGTCGGCCTTCGCCAGCGCCTCCCGGCCGCGGTGAGCCGCGACGCGGCGGGTGCGCCCGGCATCGATCACCAGCAGCGTGCCGTCCGTGATCGAGGCCAGGATGGCCGCGTCGGTCACCGCCTGGAGCGGCGGGCTGTCGACGATCACCAGGTCCGCCACGGCCGCCAGGCGCTGCAGGATCGACTTCATGCGGTCCGACGCCATGAGCTCGGCGGGGTTCGGCGGGAGCGGCCCCGTGGTGACGACGCGGAGGGTGGCCTCCTCCGTCTCCTGGGCCACGTCGTCGATCTCCACCTCGTCGTTGCGCAACAGGGAGGTGAGGCCGGCGCTGTTCGGCAGGTCGAAGAGCTTGTTGATCCCCGGCTTGCGGAGGTCCGCGTCGAGGAGGATGACCCGCTTCCCGGCCTGCGCGAACGCCATCGCGAGGTTGCCCGACGTCGTGGTCTTGCCCTCGCCCGGGATGGAGCTCGTGACGAGGAGCGTGCGCACGGGCGCATCGACGGAGGCGAACTCCACGTTCGTCCTCAGGGTGCGGTAGGCCTCTGCCGCCGGACCGCGCGGGTAGAGGAGCGTGACGAGGCGGTAGATCTCGCTGCGGCCCTTCTCGGTCTTCATCTTGATGATCGTGCCCAGCGTCGCCAGCCCGGTCACCGCCTCCACGTCCTCCGACGACTTCAGGGTGTCGTCGAGGTAGTCCATGGTCCAGGCGATGCCCAGCGCGATGAGGAGCCCCACCAGCGCGGCGATCAGCGTGTTGAGCAGGACCCGCGGCGAGGCGGGCTGCTGGGGCGGCGTGGCCGGGTCCACCACGGTGAGCGCGTTCGACGACGTCTGCGAGAGACTCACCAGCGCGGCGTAGTCCCCCCGCAGGCTCGTCAGCCGTCCCTGGAGCGACTGCAGCTGCACACCCTCGGCCGGGGTGCGGTCCTTGATGGCGGTGAGCCGGTCGATCTCGGCCTGGGCCTCCTCGATCTGGACCTGGGTGGCCGCGATCTGGGCCCTGACGAACTCCAGGTCCTGCCCGCCCTGGCCGGTCACCGCGTTCGACGAGGCGCGGAGCTGCGCGGCGATGGCGTTGGCGAGCGCGGCGGCCTGGCCCGGCTCGCCGGCCTGGGCGGTGATCGTGATCAGCGTGGAGTCGCGCGCCGCCGTCGCCACGACGCGCTTCCGGAGGTCCTCCGGGGAGACGTCCACGCCGGTGTCCGCGATCACCTGCGCCAGGATCGGCGTGGTGGTGGCCAGGTCGGCGTACGTCTGGGAGATCCGCTGGCTGACCAGGAGGTCGTTGTAGTTGGGGTTGTCGCTGCTGAGGGCCTGGCCCACGATGAGCGTGGCCTTCGCCTCGTACACCCTGGCCAGCGCGCTCGAGACGAGGAAGGAGGTGGCCCCCGCCAGGAGGACGCCGGCCACGAGCAGCCAGGCCCAGGCGCGGACGACCCTGAAGGGGCGGCGGAGTTCCACGGTGGCGGGAGGCCCTCCCTGGGTGGCGGCACGTCTCTGGGCGGCGGGTGCAGCGGGGCGGCCGCCGAGCGGCCCGGGACGCGGTGCTCTCGCACGGTCCCGATCGGAGTATACGGGCGCCGGGCTGCCGGCGCCCCGGCGCCGCCTCCGGACTGGGACGACGGCTTGACGCTCCACGTCTCTTGGGTATCCTAGGAGATACCAAATAGGAGAGCATGATGTCCGAGCAGTTCCCGGCCAAGGCCTTCTACAGCCCGGCCGAGGTCGCAGACATCCTCGACGTGAGCGACTCCCACGTCACGAACATGATCAAGAGCGGCTCCCTCGAGGCGGTTCGCCTGTCGCCGCGGGTCCTCCGCATCTCCTACGGCACGCTCATGCGCCTCATCGGTCAGCCGCTGCCGGTGTCGCGGGCGACGCTGACCGCCGACGAGGTGGAGGACGCGCGACGCGAGGTGCTCAACGAGGCTGTCCGGGCTCGCTCCTGACGGCAGCCCAGCGAGCGGAGCGGGTCATGCTCGCCGACCCTGGGACGATGTCCTCGCGCTGAGCTATCGCTGCGGGATGACCAGGCGCTGGCCGACCGTGATGAGGCTGGGGTTCGTGATCCTGTTGGCCTTCGCGATGGCGGCGATCGTGACACCGTACTGCGCGGCGATGGACGTGAGGGTCTCGCCGCGGACGACCACGTGGACCAGCGGCGTCGCGGCCGGGGCGGGCGTGGCGCCGGCTGCGGGGGTTGGCGTGGGCGTGGGCGTTGGCGTCGGCAGGGGCGTGGGAGTGGGCGTTGCGCTGGCTCGCGGGCGTCGCGCTGCTCTCGGGCACGGGCGTGGCAGGCGGCGGCGCGGACGGCATCAGGCTGGCAGCGCCGGAGGCGGCGCCCAGGTGCCGCACCCAGTCGGCGATCGAGGGGCTGCCCAGCCAGGCTGCGGCGGCGAGCACGATCGCGACCAGGACGAGGATCCCGGCGCGACGGCGCCATCTGCTTCGTCCGGGCGATGGCCGGCCGGGCTCGCCGGGCGCGCCCACCGCAGCGATCACCGGCTCCAGGGCGACCGTGGCCGTCGGTGGTGCGGCGCCGCCAGGAGCTCCAGAGGCCGCGGCCCGCTGGAACCTCGGGCACTGCGGGTACGTCGCCGCGAGGCAGAACGCGCCCTGGTGGCCCGCCTCGATCGGGCGCGGCCGGCCGGACGCGTGACAACGGTGATCGGCGGTCGGGAACGAGAACCGGCTGGACGGATCGTCGAGCAGTCCCAGCAGCGGGCAGGTCGGCGATTCGGGTGGGCGGCGTCCGGCCCGCACGCTCATCGGCCCGGGTGGGCGGCAGGGGCGATCAGATCGTGCTCGTCTGCCATCGGCACCATGGTACAGGCCGTGCGACCGTCTCTACGTCACGGCGTGGAGGCCCCCACGGGCGCGTACTGCAGGTCCAGGGCGATGTCTCGATCGAAGGAGGTCGTGAGCGTGGCGGTGTCTCCGCTGACCGCCAGGCCCTCGCTGGCGGCCGTGATCCGGTACCCGGCCGGCACGCGGATGGCGAGGGTCAACGGCCCCGGCAGGAGGCCGGGCTGCTTCTGGAGCGTGAGGCGGTACGTGCCGCCGGTCTCGTCCGCGTCCGCCGCGTAGGGGCTGGTCCAGTCGTAGGTGAGGCTGGTCGGGCCCGCCGGGATGCCGAGGTACACGCCGATGGACGTCCGGCCGGCCTCCTCCTCCACCACCGACGGATAGCTCACGGGCATGAGGCTGCCCCCGGAGATCTCCTCGACCCGGCTGCGCTCCGGCACCAGGATCCGGGAGTACATCCCCAGGAGACGCGCCTCGCCCGACGATCGGCAGCTGCCCGGTAGGGCGAAGCCTCCTCGCTCTCGATCCGGTTGTCCCAGGTCACGGCCAGCGTGCTGCGCGCGTTCCCGACCTCGTCGAGCTGGACCTCGAGATCCAGCGCGCGCGTGGTCACGGCGTTGAGCTTGGAGGTCGGCGCGACGTTGGCGTCGACCGGGTAGACGTAGTCGCCGGGGTCCTGGCGGACGGCGCCGTCGAAGCCGCCCTCGGCGACGAGCTGCTGGGCGGCCGGGTCGGCGAACCACGCCTGCAGCAGCCGGGACCGGCGGAAGGTCTCCGCGTCGCCGAGGAGCCGGCCCCAGCGGTCCGGCGGCAGGGCCAGCAGCGCCGTGAGCATCTGTTCGGCGAACGGACCCAGGATCGCCTTGCGATCCGTCGACCCGCCCGCCGCGGCGGCCCAGATCGCCTGGAGCAGCTTGAGCGTCGTCTCGCCGGAGGCGATCGTCACCTCGTGCCCCGGGACCGTGACCGGCCCGGTCAGCTTCAGCAGCTCGTCGATCGTGTTCGTGGTGATCGCGAGGACGCCGTCGATCCGGTCGTCGCCGGACTCGTTCGTGTAGAGGCGGATCGCGTCCCGGGCGGTCGTCGGGAAGTCCGGCGACCAGTTGGCGTCGGCCAGCTGCCAGGGCTGCTGGTCGCCCAGCAGGTGCTCGTGGAGCTCCTCGGGACCCTTGATGAACGGGTAGTCCCAGGGCAGGTCGATCTGCGCGATGTCCCCGAACCGGCGCTCGGTGATGCGGCCCTTGTCGAAGGCGACGATCCCGTAGCTCCCGATGTAGCCGCCGGTCGGGCGGAGCTCCGCCGGGTTCTGGGTCAGGACGAGGTAGCGCCGCGGCCCGTCCCAGCCGAAGATCGACGGAAGCGGGCCGCTGGCCCCCGCGAGGGCCTCCACGAGGGGGCCGTACTCCTCGAGGCGGGCGCGCATCGCGTCGCGGGCCCCCTCCAGCTCGCCGACGAGGCCGTCCGGGATGCCGGCCAGCGTCTGCCGCGAGCGGGCGACGGCGGCCGCCACGGCGGCGGTGCGGTCGCGCGAGGTGGCCATCAGCTCGATCAGCTGGGAGAAGGCCGAGGCGTTCGCCGGGTCGGCCGCCTGCGCCTCCTTGATCTCGACGAAGCGGCGCCCGATCGCCAGGCCGTCACCGGCGGCGTCGAGCAGGTCGCCCGCGGCGTCCACGATCGCGTCGGCCCCCCTGACGTTCGCCGCCGTCGGGGGGAGCGCGCGCGCGAGGGCCACGAGCGGATCGTGCGCCAGGAGGTCCGCCAGGTCGTCGAAGCGCACGCGGGTCGCCGCCAGGTCGGCATCCAGCGCGTCGACGGTCGGCCGGTCGATCCCGAGGCCGGCGTCGCGGGCCTGCCCGACCATGCGCTCCAGGTCGCCCCGCAGCGCGCGCGCCGTGTCGAGCGCGGGCAGGTAGCGGAAGGCGGCCAGGCCGGCGCCGACGGCCAGGACGGCCACGAGGCCGAGGCCGAGCCCCAGGAGGACGCGGCGGCGGGTGCGGTGGCGGCTTCGGCGGCTGCGACGACGGCGCTCCGGGAGCGCTGCGGGCGCGTGGGGCGCTGCGGGCGCGGCGGGCGTGTCCGCGGCGTCGGGGCCCTCGTTCACGGGCCGGGGACGGCGATGACCACGAACCGTGGCGCCGTCGGGTAGTAGGAGGTGGATGTCTGGAGCGTCAGCTGCTCGGCCGGCGTCGGCTCCAGGTACTCGACGGCATCCCACGGGACCTTGGGCAGCACCTCCGTGACGACGTAGCTCCGGGACGTCCCGTCGACGAGGCCCAGGACGACGACGTCACCCTTGCGAGCATCCCAGAGGGTGATCAGCATCCCGTCGCGGGCGTGGCCGTAGATGTAGATGTTCGTGCCGCCGTCCGGCCACCCGGACGACGGGAAGTGGGCGGCCTTGCCGATCGGGTGCGTCGATCCCGTCGCCCTCGATGATGGGCAGGTCGATGCCCAGCCGCTCGATGCGGATCCGCCGGGCCCGGATCGCGACCTTCTCGCCACCGTCGGGCGTCGGGGATGCGGCCGGCGTCGTCTCGGTGGGGCCGGCCGTGGCGGGGGGCGTGGCATCGGCGGTTGCCGTCGCCGGCGTGACGGTCGGTGCCGGCGTGACGACCCCGCCTGCCGGGGTGGATGCCCCGGGCACCTGCGCCGCACCCAGGCCGCCTCCCAGCACGAAGGCGAGCCCGGCGGCGGCCAGGACGATGACCAGCGCGCCGCCGGCGATGACCGCCGCCCGACCCCGGCCCGAGGCCCAGCGCGAGCGCGTGTACGCGGAACGGTGAGTCCGGATCGATCACGCGAGAAGGCTAGCCGAACTGCGCCCCGGTGGTCGTGGGGCGGATCGGCGGCCGGGCGCGGCGAGGGTCAGCGGCGGGCGACGACGACGCGGCGCAGGACGAGCCCGCTGCCGGCGGCCAGGGCCATCGCGGCCAGCAGCGTCCCGAGGATCGAGGCGTCGGTCGAGCCCGGCACCTGGGTCGGAAGGGTCGAGGTGTTCGGCAGGCCGGCTGCGGTCACGTTCAGGACGGCCGAGCCGCTCACGGCGTCCGCGGTGGCGCGGATGCGCCGGCTGCCGGGCACGCAGGCCAGGAAGACGTTCGCCCGGGCGACGCCCTTCGAGTCGGTCGCCGAGGAGAGCGGCTTGATCTTGTCCTTGGGTGACGGCGTGGAGGTGATCTTCCACGTGACCGGCTGGCCGGCGATCCGCTTCCCGTTCGCGTCGACGACGGTCGCCGTCACGCGGACGTTGACGCCGCACTTGATCGTGCCACCCGGGCCGGCGACGGTGATCGCGCCCGCGACCTCGCCGTTGTAGCCGAAGGCGGTGACGGCCGTGACGAGCGCGAGGAGGAGGGCCGAGAGCCCGGCGATCCAGGTGTTCCGACGCTTCATGCTGCGATCCCCTTCCGGTGGTGGGATGTGGGTGTCATGACCGTCGGGGCCTGTCGATCGCCCCGCCGCTGAGTGCCGGGTCCAGCCACGCGCAACCACGTCGGGCGCACCCGACACCGGAGACGCACCGGTAGCGTACTCCGTCTGCGCAACCCGGGCTACCCCGCGCGGTCCCGGCGCGGCGGTGCCGCAGCCGCCCGGCCCGGCGCGACGGTGGCACCATGGCGGCGTGACGACCCCGCCTCCACCTCGTCCGGCTCCTCCACCTCGTCCGGCTCGCCCGCTCCCCCGCCGCGGGTCACGGCCGTCGTCCCGGCACGCAACGAGGGCGCGCGGATCGCCGCGACGATCGGCGAGCTGCGGCGCCACGTGGACGAGGTGGTCGTCGTCGACGATGCCAGCGACGACGAGACCGGGGCCGTGGCCGCGCGGGCCGGCGCGGTCGTGGTTCGCAACGACCGGCGCCGCGGGTACGTCGGGTCGATCAGGCACGGGTTCGCCGCCGCGACGGGGAGCATCGTCGTCACCGTGGACGCCGACGGCGAGATGCCGGTGGAGCGGATCGCGGAGCTCGTCGCGCCGATCGTCGCCGGCGCGGCGGACATGGTCCAGGGCCACCGCTCGCACGTCCCGCGCATCTCGGAGCGGCTGGTCACGGCGATCGCCGCGTCGCGGTGGTCCGGTCGGCGACTCCGGGACCGGCTTCCGGGCCCTGCGGATCGACCTGGCCCGCGAGCTGACGATCCCCGGGTCCTGCATCTGCGGCTCGCTGGCGCTCGAGGCCTGCGCGCGCGGCGCCCGCCTCGCGGAGATCGCGATCGAGGCCCGTCCCGTGGCCGGCCGGCGTCGGCGGATCGCGTGGAACCACGCAGGGCAGGCGGTCCTGGTCGCCCGGATGGCGCTGCAGGCCCGGCGACGGCTGCGGGCCGCGGCGACACCGGCGCCCCGAAGGCTGACCCGGTCGGCTCGCGCCGGCGTGCCGCCGGGCGTCCGGTGCCCACGCGCACAGGACCCCACCGGGACGACTTGGTGATCGCCGGGCCGCCGGGGGCAACCCGAGAATGAGTCGTGCCATCATCCGCGCTTCACGCACCCAGGAGCTCTGCCATGCGAATCCCCCGCACCCGGCCCCGGCTCGGCGTGGCGCTCGCCATCAGCGGCGCGCTCCTCGTCGGCACGCTCGGGGGTCCGATCGGCGCCGGCGCCGTCGTCGCTCCGGCGTACCCCACCAACGCCGCGATGGTCCTGCAGGAGGTCCCCGTCTGGGACCTGGAGCGCAACACGAACGGCGTCTGCACCTCCGGCGCGACGCACGTGATCAAGAACGCCGCCGGGACGTTCAACGCCGTCAACTACCTCAACAAGGCACAGGCGTGCGGCCTCAAGGTCATCTTCGCCTTCCCGTCCACGGTCAACTACGCGACCGGCGTGATCTACCCCAGCCGCGTCGCAGCCTGGGTCCGCAAGGTGAAGAGCCACCCGGCCACCTTCGGCTACGTCTCCGTGAAGGAGCCGTCCTGGAGCCGGATCAACGCCTCCGAGATCCGCGCCATGTACCGCGCCTTCCGCGCCGCCGATCCCGCGAAGCCGGTGATCGCCCTCTTCGGTGACATGCCCGGCTTCGGGACCAGCCGCAACCCCTACACCACCGGCATGGCCAACATCGTGATGTTCGACTGGTACCCGGTCGAGACCACGAACGGGACGAACACGATCTACCTCACCGGGGCCACCAGGTGGTTCCCGCGGGCGAAGTCGATCGTCGACCGCGTCACGCCCGGCAAGCCGATCTGGCTGATGGTCCAGACGCACAAGTACCTGCGGCCAGCCACCCACAAGAAGCAGCGGCCCGGCCCGACCACCCTCGCCCGCCAGGTCCGCGACGGCTTCAGGTACCTCGGCGCCACGGGGATCGCCTTCCACACGTGGCGCAACACGAACTACACGCGCGACCAGCTCCGCGATCCGCTGATGGTCTCGTGGATGAAGAACATCATGACGCAGGTGAAGGCCGGCACCTTCCGCTGACCCCTGGCGGCCGCAGGGCCGCCGGGACCACCCCGCCGCCACGACGCCCCGGTCATCCGCCGGGGCGTCGGCACGTCCGCCGACTCGGGGCGGTGGCGGGCCCGCCCGCCGGGCGTCGGCACGTCCGCCCGCTCGGACGCTAGACTCTCGGGCGAGAACCCCCGACCAGCGGCCGCCCGGCGCTGATGCTCCCCCGGGCCCTACCAGCGAGGTGCCCGGGTGGCACAGCGGATCCTGATCCTCGGCGGCGACGGCTACCTCGGCTGGCCCACCGCCATGGCCTTCTCCCGGCAGGGCCATCGCGTCGCCGTCATCGACAACTTCGCCAAGCGCCACTGGGAGCTGGAGATCGGCGTTCGGCCCCTCCTGCCCATCCAGACCCTGCAGGAGCGGGTGCGCGCGTGGCGCGAGGTGACGGGCCTCGAGATCGAGCTGCACGTCGGCGACCTGACCGACTACGCCTTCGTGGAGTCCGTCTTCGCCGGCTTCCGGCCCGACGCCGTCGTCCATTACGGCGAGCAGCCGTCGGCGCCCTACTCGATGATCGACGTCCGGACGGCGACGTACACCCAGGCCAACAACGTCGTCGGGACCCTCAACGTCCTGTTCGCGATCCGCGACATCACGCCCGAGGCCCACCTCGTCAAGCTCGGCACGATGGGCGAGTACGGGACGCCCAACATCGACATCGAGGAGGGGTACCTGACCGTCTCCCACAACGGCCGGGAGCACACCTTCCTGTACCCCAAGACGGCCGGCTCGCTGTACCACCTGACGAAGGTCCACGACAGTCACAACATCGAGTTCGCCTGCCGGATCTGGGGCCTCCGGGCCACCGACCTCAACCAGGGTGTGGTGTACGGGATCGAGACCGACGAGACCGCCCTCGACCCGCGGCTGGCCACCAGCTTCCACTACGACGAGGTGTTCGGGACCGCGCTCAACCGCTTCTGCGTGCAGGCCGTCGTCGGCCACCCGATCACGGTCTACGGCGAGGGCGGCCAGACCCGCGGCTACCTCAACATCCGGGACACGATCCAGTGCGTCGGGCTGGCGGTCGCCAACCCCGCGGTGCCGGGCGAGCTCCGGGTCTTCAACCAGTTCACGGAGCTGTTCTCGGTCATGGACCTGGCCGAGCGCGTCCGGGACGCCGCGGCGCACCTCGGCCGGGAGGTCGTGATCGAGCGCATCCCGAACCCCCGCAAGGAAGCCGAGCACCACTACTACAACGCGAAGCACACGAAGCTCCTGGAGCTGGGGCTGCAGCCCCGCTTCCTGTCCGAGGAGCTGATCGACACGATGATCGACACCATCGACCGGCACAAGGAGCAGGTCAACCGGGACGTCATCCTGAAGGGCGTGAAATGGGTTCCCGCCGGCCTCGCCGCGCGCAGGGGAGGCGCCCCGCCTCCCGCCTCCCGGTGACCGCGGGCCGGGTCCTCGTCACCGGGGGGGCCGGCTTCATCGGCTCGGCGTTGGTGCGCCGCCTGGCGGCCGGGGGCGACGCCGTGCGGGTGCTCGACGACCTCTCGATCGGCCGGCGCGAGTACCTCGACGGGGCGCCGTGCGAGCTGATCGTCGCCTCGCTCGCCGACGCGGGCGCCGTGCGGGCCGCCGTCGAGGGCTGCGACGCGGTCGTCCACCTGGCCGCGCGGGCCGGGATCCCCGACTCGGTCGCCGATCCCCTGGGGACGTTCGACGCCAACGTCACCCGGACCGTCCACCTCCTCGAGGCGACCCGGCAGGCCGGCATCCGGCGCTTCGTGCTGGCCAGCTCCAACGCCGTCCTCGGCCCGCACGAGCCGCCGGCCGACGAGACCGTGCTCCCCCACCCTGCCTCACCGTACGGGGCGTCGAAGCTGGCCGGCGAGGCGTACGTGCAGGCCTACGCGGCGACGTACGGGATCGCCGGCTGCGCGCTGCGCTTCTCGAACGCGTACGGGCCGCGGTCGCTCCACAAGAAGAGCGTGGTCGCCGCCTGGCTGCGCGCCGCCGTCGCGGGCAGCCCGCTGACCATCCACGGCGACGGGGAGCAGACACGGGACTTCGTGCACGTCGACGACCTCGCGGGCGCCGTGATCGCGGCGCTCCGCGCCCCCGAGGCCGCCGTCGCCGGAGCCGTCTTCCAGGTGGGAACCGGTCGCGAGACCACGGTCAACGCGCTTGCGGCGGCGCTGGCGGCGGCGCTCGACCGGCCGCTGGAGGTGCGCCACGAGCCCGCCCGCGCCGGCGACGTCCTGCGCAACGCGAGCCGGGTGGACCGGGCGGCCGAGCTCCTCGGCTGGCACGCCACGGTCGCCCTCTCCGACGGCCTCCGCGCGACGGGCGCCTGGTTCGAGGCCGCGCTCCGCGACCCGGCCCTGGCGTCGGTGACGCCGGACGCCCGCTCCGGCTCGGAGTGATCGACACATGACCGCCGCGGGCGGGGCAGGCGGGCAGGCGGGCCTCGCGAGCCAGGCCGGCGCGCCGGGGCGCCCCGCCCGGAACGGGCTGGGCCGGGATGCGGTCCTCACGGTCGGTACCCGCTTCGGCCTGGCCGTCCTCATCCTGGCCACGGACGTCGTGCTGGCCCGGCTGCTGGGCCCGGACGCGAAGGGCCGCTTCACCCTCGTGCTGCTCCTCTCGCAGCTCGCCGCGGTCGTGGTCGGCTGGGGCATGGACGCCGCCCTCGGGGTCGTCGCCGGGCGCGACAGGGGCGACGCGCGGCTCGGCTTCGCCAACGCCCTCATCTGGTCGGCCGTCGTCGGCGGGCTGGCCGTCGTCGTGGCCTGCTGGCTCTACGGGCTCCCCACGAACGTCCGGCCGCAGGGGCCCCTGGCGACGCTGATCCCGAACCTGTCGGCCGCCCAGTTCGTCTTCGCCGCCCTGGCGATCCCCGGTGAGCTCTTCTTCGCGCTGGGCCTGTTCGCCCTGCTGGGGCGGCGGCTCGTCGGCGCGTACAACGCCATCCGCCTCCTGCGCCGGGCGACGCTGCTCGTCCTCGTGGTGGGCGCCGCGGCCGTCGCCCGTCTCTCGCTCGACGTCGCCGTCGTCTGCAACCTGCTGGCGCTCGCGCTGACGGCGGCCGCCATCGTCCTCGTCGCGCACCGCGAGGGGATCGCCGGGCTGCGCCCGTCGGGCCCGCTGCTCGCCGAGGAGCTGCGCTTCGGGACCCGCGTCCTGCCGGGCGCGCTTGCCGAGCGGCTCCAGCTGCGGTCGGACGCCTTCCTGCTGAACCTCCTCCTCGGGGTCCGGGCGACCGGCGTCTACTCGGTCACGGCCGGGCTCGCCGAGACGCTGTGGTACATCCCCAACGCCCTCGGGACGGTCATGTTCAGCCGAGCCGTCGACCCGGGCGAGGACGCGGCCGGCACCGCGGTCGTCCTCTCCCGGACCACCGTGGCGATCACGCTGGCCCTCGCCGTGCCGGCGTTCGTGCTCGGGCCCTGGCTGGTCGAGCTCGTCTACGGGAAGGACTTCGCGGCGGCGGGCGACGCGCTGCGCTGGATCCTCCCGGGGGTGGTGGCCTACAGCGCCGTGGCGATCCTCTCGCGCTACATCACGGGCCAGGGCCGGCCGGGCGCGGCCACCGCGGTCATGCTGGTCGGCCTCGCGGCCAACATCGCGTCGAACGTCGTCCTCATCCCCGCCCTCGGGATCTCGGGGGCGGCGATCGCGTCGTCGATCTCCTACGCGCTGACGGCCGTGCTGATGGTCACCCTCTTCCTGCGCCTCTCGGGCCGGGGCCTCGCGGAGACCCTCGTGCTGCGGCCCCGGGACGTCCGGGCGGGCCTCCGCTCGCTCCGCGTCCGGAAGGACGGCGACGTCGCCGCGGAGCCCGGTCCGGGGGAGGAGCCATGAGCGGGCAGGAGCCATGAGCGGCCTGCGGGTCACGATCGTCGACGACGCGCCGCATCTCTCGTGGGACGGCCGCACGTACGCGGCGAACGCGACGTTCCACCGGTTTGCCGCCGCCCTCCTCGACGTGCGGGACGCCGACGGCAGCGCGGAGGTCGCGTCGATCGTCCTGGCCGCGCCGGTCCGCCCGGCGCCGGCCGCTCCGTCGACCCTCCCCGTGGACGCGCGGATCCGGGTGCTCGCGACGGAGCCGTTCGACGGCATCGCCGGGTACGTGCGCCGGGCACCGGTCCTCGCAGCTCGCAACGCCCCGCGGCTCCGGGATGCCATGACCGGAGCCGACGTCGTCCTGCTCCGCCTCCCGGCGTCCAACGGGCTGCTGGCCGCGCTCGCCGCGGTGGCGCGGGGCGTGCCGCGGGTCGGGTACGTCGTGGGAAGCGTCCGCGAGGTCGTGGCGGGCCAGGCACGCGGCGGGGTGGCCGGCCTGGGGGCGCGGGTCGCCGGGGTCGCCTACGACGGGGCGACACGCCTCGCCGCGCTGGGAGCGCCGGTCGTCGTCGTGGGCGCCGACCTGGCCCGCGGCGGGATCGTCAGCAGCCTGGTCGATCCGGACGAGATCCGGGACCGGCGGGACGAGCCCTGGCCCGCCGCCACGGGTGCCCTGCGCCTCGTCTACGCGGGGCGGCTCGCCGACGGCAAGGGCCTCGAGACGCTCCTGGACGCTGTCGCCGCGCTCACGGCGTCCCCGGGTCCGCCGGGTCCGCCGGGTCCGCCCGGTCCCCCCGGTCCTCCGGCGTGGCGGACGTCCACCTCGATCTCGTCGGGGACGGACCCGCCCGGGATGCGCTGCGGGACCGCGCGGCGTCCCTCGGGATCGCCGATCGCGTCGCCTTCACCGGGCACCTGGCCCGCCGGGGTCCGTACCTCGCCGCGCTCGCCGCCGCCGACGTCTTCGTCTCCGCCTCGCCCGCCGAGGGCTTCCCCAAGGCCGTGCTGGACGCCATGGCGGTGGGGGTGCCCGTGGTCGCGGTCCCGGCGGGGCGGCTGGCCGAGCTCACGCACGCGGGGATGACTCCCGTGGGCGCCCCGATCCTGCCCGTCCTCGCCGGCGACCCGTCCGCCCTCGCCGCGACGCTCGCCGACCTCGCAGCCGATCCGGCCCGTGCCCGTGCCCTCCGCGCCGCGGGCCACGCCTTCGTGCGCCGAGCACACGCGGCCGGCCGAAGCCGCCCGCCTCGCGGCGATCCTCCGCGACGCCGCCCGGGGCGCCAGGCGGCGCTGAGCGCGGCGGCAGCGTCAGGCGGGAATGGTGAAGTTCGCGAAGAGGATCGAGGCCAGCACGAGGGCGACCACCAGGTTGGCGACCGTGGCCGTCGCGAACACGGCCACGGGGCGCCAGCCCGCCTCGCGGATGTGCACGACCCGGAGCTCGAGCCCGATGCTGACGAAGGCGAGGATGAAGAACCAGACCCGCAGGGCGTTGGCGACACCCACCGCCGCGGTGCCCTGGTCCTTGGGCACTGTTCCGAGCCACCACGTGACGATCACGGACGCGGCGATGAAGCCGAGCACGAACTTCGGGAAGCGGTGCCAGACCTCGCCGATGCCGGGACGCTTGGCGTCCGCGGACTTTTCGACCCGCATCACGAAGTAGAGGGTCAGCAGGACCGCGACGAAGCCCATCATCGCGTTCTGCATGCCCTTGACGATGGCGGCGATCTTGAGCGCGTCCTCGCCCACGATCGTGCCGGCCGCAGTCACGGCGGCGGTCGTGTCGATGTTGCCGCCGATCCACGCGCCGGCGATCACCTCGGGGAGTCCCAGCTGGGTGGCGAGCCACGGCTGGATGAAGATCATGGGGATCGCGAAGATCACGACCAGGCTCGCCGCGTACGCGAGCTGCTCCTTCTTCGCATGAACTGCCCCCGCCGCGGCGATCGCGGCGCTCACGCCGCAGATGGACACCGCCGCCGCGAGGAGCGCCCGGAGCTTGGAGTCGAGCCCGAAGATCCCGCCCAGCCACCAGGTGAAGAGGAAGACGGTCGAGATGAGCAGGACGGCCTGGACGATCGCCGGGACGGCGGCCGAGACGATCACCGACAGGTTGATCGAGGCGCCCAGCAGGACGAGACCGGTCTTGATGAAGAACTCGGTCCGGAAGGCGCTGCGCATCCGCTCGCGCACACCGAGCGCCGCGAGCACGCCGTTGGCGGCCAGGCCGAGGAGGATCGCGTAGATCGGGAACTCGATCGCCTTCGCCGCGCCGGCCCACTCCGTGTCCTTGAGCCAGACCGGGACGTTGAGCTCCAGGTACCGGGTCAGGGCCGCGAGCGCCAGCAGGAGGACGAGGCCGGCCCCCGTCCAGATCGCGGGGGCGAGAGGACGCGCGTCGGTCCGCTCGAGGGTGGGCTCCAGGGTCGCCATCAGGGCACCAGCCCCTTCCCGATGACGCCGGCCAGGACCAGCGCAAGGAGGACGAGCCCCAGGATCGTCGCCGCCCAGTCCTCCGTGATCATCCGGCGTCCCGCGGTCGCGACGCTCCCGGTCGTCTCGATCGCGTCGTCGTCCGCGGCGCCTTCGGGTTCTGCTGCGCCCGCCGGGGCGCGCTCGTCGTCCATCAATCCCTCCGCGGCCTCGCGCCGTCACCGGCGCCGCCGGTGACTGTACCCATTCGCCGCCCCGGCCGCTCGGTCCATTCGGCCCCTTGCCCGCCGACGGGCGATCGGGGCCGGGGCCCGTTCCCGCGGTCGGGCGCCGACCGGGCCGGGAAACGCGGACCAACGCCGGTCACCGTGCCCGACGCCGGCGCTGCCGGGCCGCTACCCTTCCTCCGTCGTGCCGCTGCTCGCTGCCGCCTTCTGGGTCGCCACGCTGCTCCTCGCCTGGGTCTACCTGGGATACCCGGCCCTGGTCGCGCTCGCGGCACGCGTCCGCCCGGTCCGCCTGCGCTCGGAGGGCTCGGCTCCGTCCCTGACGATCGCGATCGCCGTCCACGACGAGGCGGCGCACGTGGCCGAGCGGATCGCCGACGCGCTCGCGCAGGACGGTCCCGCCAGCCCCGTCCTCGAGGTGCTCGTGGGCAGCGACGGCTCCACCGACGCGACCGAGGTGGTGGTCGAGGGGATCGCGCGGACGGACCCGCGGGTCCGGCTGCTGGCGCTCCCCCGCGCCGGCCAGACACCCACCCAGCACGCGCTGTTCGAGGCCGCCCTCGGCGACGTCGTCGTTCTCACCGACGCCGAGACGCGCTTCTCCCCGGGCGCGATCGCGAGCCTGTGCGCCCCCTTCGCCGACCCGCGGGTCGGCGCCGCCACCGGTCGCCTCGAGTGGCGCGACGAGGGCGCCACCGCCACGTCGCGGAACGAGGGCCTGTACTGGCGCTACGAGCGCCGGGTCCGGGAGCTGGAGGGTCGAGCCGGCTGGCTGACGGCCGTGACGGGGGCCTTCCTGGCCGTGCGGCGGTCGGCCTACCGGCCGGTCCCGGCGACGGCCTCGATGGACCACCTGCTGCCGCTCTACATCCGGGAGCAGGGCGGCCTCGTGGTCTACGTGCCGGGAGCCGTCGCGACGGACCGCCCGATCAGCGGCCTGCGCCAGCAGTTCCGGAGCCGCTCCCGGACCGCCACGCGGGGCATCCGCGCCAACCTCTCGATGGCCGGCCGCCTGGCCCCGTGGCGCCGGCCGTCGGCCGCGCTGGCGATCTGGTCGCACAAGCTGCTGCGCTGGGGGACGCCGATCCTGCTGGCGCTGGCGACGACGGCATCGGCCGGCCTGGCGCTCGGCGGGTGGTGGCCGGGGTGGGTCGTGCCTCTCGGCGTGGCCGCCTGGCTGGCCGTCGCCGGCCTGGGCCACGCGCTCGTCCGCGGCGGTCGTCGTCCGCCTCGGCTCATCGCCTTCGCCCGCGCGTTCGCGGTCGTGAACGCCGCCTTTGGCGTCGCCTGGGTGAACGTCCTGCGCCGGCGCGAGATCAAGGCCTGGCGCGGGACGGAGTGGGAGGCCTCGGGGCGCTGACTCAGGCGCTCTCCGACGGCACGCCGGGCGGGTCGGATGGGGCGGCCACGTCGGGTCGAGCGGGTGCGGCGGCCCGCAGGGGACCTGCGCGGGCAAGCCCGGTCCCGATGATCGTGAAGGCCACGGTCGAGACCTGGATGAAGAGGAGCGGGTTGTTGAAGGTCGCGGCGACGGCCCAGCCGAGGGCCGCCGCCAGCGTCCCCGCCCCGACCCAGCCGGGACCGCGGGCGAGGACGAGCAGCGTCGAGGCAATCCAGAGGGCCCCGACCACGCCCACGACGAAGCCCGTCCTCGGCGAAGAGACGCAGCCACTCGTTGTGGGGTGAGTTCAGGACCGTGTCGCCGAACGCGTCCGCGAACCGGCCGTACTGGCCGAACCCCACGCCCAGCGACCGGATTGTCGACCCAGATCCCGCTGGCAGCGATCCAGGCGTGGAGTCGGTTGACGTCGCTCGCGACGATGACGCCGCTCGGGTCGACCGCGCCGTCAGCTGCCCGACCGCGGCATTCCGGGACGCCAGGTAGTCGGGCAGCAACAGCGCACCGGTGACGATCCCGGCGACGAGGATGGCCGACCGCCCAGCCAGCGACGGATCCGCCACGCGATCACGACGGCGACGAGGAAGATGCCGAGGAGGGCGGCCCGGCTGTACGTGAAGTACATCGTGGCGGCGAGCACCGCGACGCCGGCCGCCGCCAGCACTCGGATGACGCGACCGGAAGGCGATCGGCCCAGGACCGCGGCGGCCGCGCACACGGCGAACGGACCGATGACGAGGGCAGCCGACGCCGTTTGGCGACGAGATCACGCCGGAGAGCCGGAACTCGAACGACGTGGGCCGGACCATCCAGTCGAGGGGAGTGCCGCGGATGCTGGTCGCATCCAGGAAGTCGGCCAGGCTCACGGCACCGGCGACCACGCCGGCGACCGTCACCGCGATGAGCGGGCGCAGCGAGCCCCGGCTGGCGGCCCAGGCCGCCGTCGTCAGCACGATCACCACCGTGGCAGGTCCGGCGATCCAGTCGATGAGCGCGGCCACGGCCCGGGTGTCGTCGGTCCCGACCGCCGTGACCACGACGCCCAGCAGCGTGCCGGCGGCCACTGCCATCGCGAGTGCGATGGGGAGCGACCAGGGGAAGTCGCGCGGGCGGCGGACAAGGCGCAGCGCCACTCCTGCGGCCAGGGCGGCCAGGATCACGGGCTTGACGCCGAGATCACGCGTCAGAACGAACGGCTCGCTGAAGACCGCCATCACGGCGAACACCGTGAGGCCGGAGCCGGGATGGATGAACGCGAGGATCGCGGCGGCGGCGACCCACAGGGCGAGCAGGTCGCGGGGCACGTCCGCCATCCGCAGGGCGACGTACAGCGCGATGAAGACGCTCTCCACCACCACGGGCCACAGGCGGCGTGGGATGCGCTCGGCGACCGCGTCACCGAGCGCCGCATACAGGGCGAAGGGACCGGGCGCCGCTGTCTCGGCCGGGGCGTCGGCAGAACCGGTGGCGGCGGACCGCGCGGCGCTGCCCGACGGCGTCAGCGCAGCCACGTCTTGAGCATCACGCGCAGGAAGCCGGCGCCGTAACGGAAGGTGCCCCCCTTCTTGCTGCTGCCGGCCGAGCGGAGGCGGATCGTCACCGGCACCTCCGTGACGCGGAAGCCCGCGCGCGCGGCCCCCAGCAGCAGCTCCGGGTTGTGGAACTGCTCCTCCGTGAAGGCGAGCGCCGGCAGCATGCTGGCCCGGATCGCGCGGAAGCCGTTGGCGATGTCCGAGATCTCGGTCCCGCCGAGCGCGTTCAGGAGCCGGGTGAAGACGGTGATGCCGGCGTTGCGCGCCACCGAGTCGGCCTCGTAGTCGCCGAGGCGGCGGCTGCCGACCACGAAGTCGGCGCGGTCCTCGAGGATCGGCGCGACGAGGGCCGGCACCTGCGACGGGTCGTGCTGGCCGTCGGCGTCCATCGTGACGACCACGTCCGCGCCGACACGCTCCGCCACGAGGTACCCGGCCTGGAGGGCGGCGCCCTGGCCGCTGTTGACCGGCAGGCTCACGACGTGGACGCCGGCGCCGCGCGCGACCTCCGCCGTCCCGTCCCGCGAGCCGTCGTCGACGACCAGGACGTGGACGCGCTCCCCGCCCGCCTCCGCCGGCACCTCGGCCAGCACGGCCGCCAGGCTCTCGGCCTCGTTGTAGGCCGGGATGCAGATCAGGATCCCGCCCCAGCGCTCGCCGACCGGCGCCGCGATCTGGGCGGCAGCGAGCGCCCGGACCAGCCGGGCGACCCGCTGCGACGCGCGCTCGGCGCGCCCCAGGGCATACAGGATCAGCAGGAAGCAGACCGCGACGGCGACGATGAGGACCGTGATGAGGCGCCCGAGGGGCTCGCCCTCGAGGCCGAGGACGTCCTGGAGCGGTCGCACGAGGTCCGGGAAGGCCGCGATGAGCACCAGGCCGAGACCCCCGGCCACGCGGACCAGGCCCGGCACGCGGCTCCCGGCGCCGGCCCGAAGCAGCCGGCGGACGCCGCCCGCGGCGAGCACGACGCCGACGAGCAGGCCGACGAGTCGCAGGAGGCTGATCTCCGCGAGCATCGTTCCGGTCAACCTCCCGTGGCGGCTGGCGCCGCGACCGCATAGAGGAGCAGGCGCCCGTCCTCGAACGATCGCACCAGAGTGTAGCCCGCGCTCCGGCCGAGGGCCGCGAGATCGGTCTCGAACGGCAGGTACCCGCCGAGGTCCGCGCCGGTCGCTCCGTCGGCGGCGACGAGCACGTGCGTCACGCGCTCCCGGGCGAGGTACCGCCGCGAACCCTCGCCGTCGGGATCGAGGAAGACCCGCCGCGCCCCCAGGACGAGGTTCGTGGACTCCCCCAGGAACGCCAGGTTCTCGAGGTAGACGGCGCGCCCGTCGACGATCCCCGTGCGTCGCGCCAGGGCGGCCACCGAGCCGTCCGTGTAGGCGTTCGCCAGGAGCCGGGCATCGGGCGGCAGGTTGGCGTCGATCCAGCGGTAGGCGTCGTACCCGGCCACGGTCAGCCCGGGCTCCGGGTCGTCGTCGAGCTGCACCCCGGGCGCCGGCGCGATCATCCCGATCGTCAGCAGCAGCAGGGCCAGCGCGGAAGCCGCCGTGGCGCCGCGGGGCAGCAGGGCGCGCCAGCCGGGTCGCAGGAGCCGGTCGGCGAGGGCCAGCAGGACGACGGCTGCGACCACCGGCAGGACCAGCAGGTACGGCATCAGCCGCCGCGGCCCCGTGCGCATCGGGACATACGTGTCGGAGATCGCGAAGAGCAGGTAGGCGCCCGCCACCAGGCAGGCGCCGAAGACCACGGCCGCCAGGACCGCTCGCCGACGCCGGGCGTCGAGGAATGGCCAGGCGAGCAGCGGGGCGAGCAGGAGGCCCCCCAGGACGACCAGGAAGCCGACGAGCCGCGCGTCGAGGCCGGGCCAGACGTGGAGGATCGAGCGCGGCAGCAGCCGCCGGTCGGTGAACGAGCTCGGCGGCTCACGGCCCTGCTGGCCCGGCGCGACGGCCGCCACGTAGAAGTCCCACGTCGGGTCGTCGGTGAAGGTCCAGCCGGGCGGCATCTCGTCGGCCGGCGGAGGTGCGGGCGCCTCGCTCGCGGCCCGTGCGCCGGCCACGTAGCCGAGCACCCGGAGCTCGCCGGTCAGGCCGTAGGACGCGAGGGACCCCACGAGCAGGCCGCCGGCCAGCACGACGCCGGCCACGGCGGCTGCCGGCACGAGCGTGGCTCGCGGCGGGATCCGCAAGCCCAGGCGGCCGCGGGCGGCGAACAGGCGAGCGGCGGCCAGGCCCACCAGGCCCGGCCCGAGGAGGAGGAAGACCTCCGCGTGGGCCAGCCAGGTCAGGGCGGCCGTGGCGATCGCGGCGGCGGCGAGGCGCCGGGATCGCTCGACCATCGCCCGGTCGGCCAGCCAGAGCGTGAAGAGGGCCGGGACGAGCGCCCACGTCTCGGGCCGGTAGGCCAGGAACTTCCCCTCGAGGCGCACGGTCGCGAGGAGGAGGCACGCGCCGAGGACGGCGATCCAGGTCGAGACGAAGCGCCGGAAGAGGAGGACGGCGACCGCGAACGCCGCGGCGAGCACCGCGAGGCGGTACGCCTCCAGGGTCACGCGCACGTCGAGGCCGGGCAGGAGGGCGAAGGCGGCGGCCGTGTGTGCCGTCACGGGGAGGTAGTCCGTCTGGAACGGCCGCAGCATCCCCCACTCCGGCAGCTCGGCCGGGAACCCGCCCTGCAGCGCGGTCTCGCGGGCCAGGTTGGCGTAGTACCAGACCGTGGAGCTGAAGGGCAGGAGGGCGTCGCCGACCGCGGCCCGCGACGGGAGCACGACGAGCGCGAGCGCGACGCCGGCGCCCGCGACGGCGAGCACCAGGGCCGCTGCGTGCCGGCCGCGCCTCCGGCTCCCCGCGCCGCGCAGCCATCGGGCGGCGCTCTCGCGACGGCCGGGAAGCAGGAACGGAAGGCCGGTGAGCGCCGCCAGGACGGCGACGATCGCGAGCGGCGTGAGGGCGTCGAGGCTGGCCAGCACGGTGCAGGCCACGGCGGCCACCAGTAGACTGGCCGCGGCCGCCCGCCCGGCGGTGACGGCGGCAGACCCGGACCCGGGCGCCAGCACGGGGCCCCAGGCGATCCCCGGCAGGACGAAGAGGAGGGCCAGGACGAGCGCGGCCTGGACGAGCTGCACGCCGGTGGCGAGGGGATCCGAGGACAGGGTGATGAGCCTCCGGTGGTGCCGATGACCGCGGACGCGGGCCGACCGGGGACGCCACCCGACGCGCGGCCACGGCCGAGTGTACGGCACGCCGGGGCCGCGGCCGGTCCGGCCGGCGCCCTCGCGGGCCTCGTGGCGATCGCGGCCGCCGTCTTCGGCTTTCGCCTGCTGGCCCCCGCCTACCCCGGCGGCGATCTCCTCTACCACGGGGCGCTGGCGCTGGGCCTCGTCCGCGAGGGCCTGCCGATGGAGGGTGCCTATGCCGGGCTGCCGGCCTACTACCCGCCGGGCTACCACGCCCTCCTCGGCGGGCTCATCGGCGTGCTCGGCGCCCCGCCGGTCACGGCGGCCGCCGTCCTGTTCGTCCTGCTCCTCCCGATCCTCCCCCTCGGGACGTACCTGCTGGCGAACCGGCTGACCGGCCGGCCGTGGGTCGCCGTGCTGGCGGTCGCGCTCACCCTCTTCGGCGGGGCGTACGACCTCAATCCCGTTCGGCAGTGGGTGAACAGCCTGTTCATGGGCGGGCAGGCCGCCTGGACCGCCTACCCGCGCGACCTCGTCTTCGCGATCCTGCCGCTCGCCGCGTACGCCTTCGTCCGAGCGGTCGAGCCGGCTGCGGACCGGCGGCGATGGCCGGCCTGGGCGGCTGCCGGCGGGCTCCTCCTCGGCGGGGCCGCGCTCGTGCAGGTCCAGCTGCTGCTGCCCATCCCCTTCGCCTTCGCGGCGACGGTCGTCGTGATCGCCGCCCGCGACCCGGCCCGCCGCGGGCGCGCGCTCGTCGCGCTGGTCGTCATGGGCGCCCTGGCCCTGCTCCTCGCGGCGCCGTGGCTGGCCCAGACCCTCGACACGATCCGCCGGAACGGCGGGGTCGCCCTCGACTCGTCCGAGCAGCTGGAGCCGGCGCTGTTCGGCTTCTGGAGCTACCCGCGCGAGTTCGGCCTCCTCCTCCCCTTCGGGCTGCTGGGTGCCGGTGCCGCCCTGCTCTTCCTGCGCCGGCCCGACGGGCCGAGGCCGCTCGGCGAGCCCGGGCCCTGGCGCCCGCGGCTCCCGGAGGCGGGCGTCCTCCTCGCCGCATGGTGGGCCCTCCCGTTCGTCCTGGGCGTGCTCTACGACCCATCGTGGCCGCTGGAGGACGCCCTGCGGCCGCAGCGCCTGTGGCTGATCGCCTCGCAGCCGCTCGCCATCCTCGCCGCGATCGGCATGGTGGCCGGCGCCGAGCACGTGCTGCTCCGCCGACGCCCGCGGTGGGTCGTCCCCGCGGTCCTGGCGCTCACCCTCGTGGCGTCCCTGCCGGCGACCGTCGCCACAGCGTCCCTCGTGGCGCGCACCTGGACGCGCGACGTCTACGCGATGCTCGACCGCGAGGCCGACCGGGTGCCGCACTTCGACGCGCTGCTCGGTCGCACCGGGCCGCGCGTGACCGTGCTGGCCCCGGAGGACTGGTCCGCGCTGGCCTGGTTCGAAACGGGCCTGCAGGTCGTCGCCCTGGTGCCCCCCGGCTACGCCAAGCTGGCCTTCGATCCGGCCGTCTTCACGGGCACCTCGCAGGAGGACCGGCGTGCTGCGCTCGTCGACGCATGGTCGGGCGACGTCGCGGCGCTGACGGCCGCCGCCGACCGCTTCGACGCGCAGCGGATCGTCATCCCGCGCGACGGCGAGCGCTGGGCCCTCGTGGACCTCGCCGCGGCCGCGGTCGTGGAAGCGGACCCCCGCCCGGCGCCGGGCGCCCGGATCGTCGAGGGCAACGGCTGGGACGCGGTCGAGCTGGAGGCAGGCGAGCGCCTCGTGCTCCCCGCCGGCGCCACCGGCTCCCTCGACGTCGCCGTCCGCGTCGCGGGGCTCGGCGGCGGCCAGGCGCCGGCGGTGAGCCTCGGCCTCCTCGCCGTGCCGGCCGACGGCCGGGGAGCCGGCCGATCGCTGGCCACCATCGACCTCCCGGCCGGCAGCGACCCCTGGCGCCGCGGAACCGCGGCGGTGACCCTCGCCGCGGGCGAGCGTCTCGCGGTCGAGGCCCGTACGCCGGCCGTGCTGCAGGCGGTCGCGGGCTGGGCCCCGCGGCCTGCGGTCCCGGCCGGCTGGCGCGTCGCCACCGAGACCGACGAGGCCACCGTCCTGGAGCGGGTCCCGTGACCCGCTGGCTGCGCCGGCCGATCGTCTGGCTCCCGGTCTCGGGAGCGCTCCTGGCCCTCGTCGCCTGGCGCTCGCGCGTGTGGGAAGCCGGGGAGATCCTCGGCACGCCCGATCCGCTGCCGCTCCTCCTCGCCGTCCTGCTCAACGGCGCCCTCGCCCTCCTGTGGGCCATCCGGTCGGCCGATCTGCTGGCGGCCGCCGGCAGCCCCGTGGCCGTCGCACCGCTCGTCCCGATGACCGTCTTCGCCAACACGATCAACAACCTGACGCCGGGCTCCGCCGGGGAGGTGGTGCGGGCGTGGCTGCTGCGCGTCCATCACGGGGTGCCGTACGCGACCGGCGGCGCAGTCATCGTCATCGAGCGGCTCGTCGCCATCGCCTACCTCGGCGCCAGCGCGGCCATCATCTGGTTCGCCCGCCCGCTCGCCCTGCCCGGTCCGGTCGTGGTGGCGCTGCTCATGCTGCTGGTGGTCCTGCCGGGCCTCCTCTACCGGGCCGGCCTGCGGCCGCTCGCCCTGCTGGCCCGCCTGCCCCTGGGCCGGCTCCTGGGAGGCCCGCGCTGGTCCCGGATCGGGGCCGGTCTGGCGCGGATGGACGCCACGATCGCGGGGCTCGTCACCCACCCGCGCCATCTCGGCGTGTTCGCCCTGGCGACCACGCTGGTCTTCGTGTGCTACACGGCGCAGCTCTGGCTCGTGGCGCAGTCGGTGGGGATCGCGCTCGACCCCCTCCTGTGCTGGGGCGCCCTGGGCCTGGCGATCGTCGCCGGCGTGCTGTCCCTCCTGCCGTTCGGCCTCGGAGCGGCCGACCTGGTGCTGGCCGCGCTCCTGACCTCGCTCGGCGTGCCGGCGCCCGCGTCGGCCGCCGTCGCGTTCGGCTACCGGCTGGTCTCCACGCTGCCGCTCGGCCTCCTCGGCGGGATCTCCTACGCCTGGCTGAGCGCCCGCCTGCCCGAGGGCGGGCCGTCCGCGGCGATGGCGACGGCCCGGGCGGCCATGGCCGCGGAGGCGGGTGACGGCGTGCCGGGCGACGTCCCGGCCGACCGGGCATCCGAGCCCGCCGAGGCACGGCCGTGACGCCGGCCGGGCTGCTGGCGGCAGCTGCGGTGCTGGCGGCGCTGGCCGCCGGCGCGCTGGCGGTGGTCCCGGCCGTCCGCCGCACCGGGCTCGGCGTCGTCCACCCGGCGGTCGCCTGGCTGGCGTTGCACGCGGTCTTCTTCGGCGCCGGGGCGGCGATCCTGGCGGCGGCCGGGACCATTGCACCGGGAGCGGCGTGGTACACGGCCGGAGCCGCCCTGGCAACGTCCCTCGGGGTCGCCGCGTCCGACCTCGTCGCCCGCCGCCGCGGCGCGGAGCCCACGGATCGTGGCCCGGGGGTCGCTGCCGGCTCCGCGGATCCCGCGCCGGCCCGCCCGGCGGTGGTCGTGGGCCTGCTCGTCCTGGCCTTCGCGGCGATCGCGCCCGGGCTCCTCGCGACGGGGCTCCCGCTGCTGTCCGACGACCCCACGGGCGCCCGCCTGGAGCTGGCCGGGTTCCTCGTCCAGCCGCTGCGGGTCGCCCTCCCGGCAGCGGCCGTCGTCGCGGTGCTGCTCGCCGCGCGAACGCCGTCGCGACGGCGGATCGGGATCGCGGGGGCCGCGGTCGGCCTCGCGGTCGTGTTCACCCTGCTGCTTGCCAGCCGCTACCTGGCCGCGGAGCTGGTCGCCGCGCTCGTGGTCGGCTGGCTCCTGGCCGGACGCCACATCCCCGCGCGGGTCGTCGCCGCGGTCGCGATCACCGTGGTGCTGGCCTTCGGCGCCGTCCAGGTGGTCCGCGCGCCAGAGCTGGCGACGGGTCGTGAGCTCGTCTTCGCGGTCGAGCGGACGATCTCCCGCGTGCTCTTCGTCCAGCCCCGCACGCTCGATGCCCTGGTCCGGGTCATCCCGGCGGAGGAGCCGTTCTTCGGCGGGCTGACCTGGCTCCGGCGGCTCGGCCCCGTGCTCGGCCACGAGGACGTCCCGAACCTCGGCTACTGGATCTACCCGGTCGTCTTCCCCGACCAGGATCCGGCGCTCCCCGGCTACGCGGCGCCGGGCCTGATCGGCGAGGCGTGGGCCAACTTCGGGGGGCTGGGCCTGGGCATCTTCCTGGGCCTCGGCGTCGCCCTGGAGCGGCTCGGCGCCCTGCTGGCCCGGCGGCGGGCGGGGACCGGCGACGTGGCGGCCGGCGCGCTGGCGACCGTGATCCTCGCCCGGACCCACGCGCTCGGCCTGGGGGGCGCGATCCAGCTGGTGGGCCTGATCGTCGCCTGGCGGCTTCTCGCGGCAGGCGGCGCGCGGGACCTCGCGTCCGACGTGGCCAGGGTCGTCCGGTGGCGGGCGTGAGCCCGCGCTGCGGCGGGCGCGTGAGCCGGACTGCAGCGCCGGCGTGACGCCGGCTACGGCGCGGGCGTGACCGGCGGCGCCGGGCTCGGGCTTGCGGCCGTGCGCACAGGCGGGAAGTTCTTCGCGATCCAGGCCTTGCAGACCGCCAGGTCGAGCGCGAACGACGAGCCGCCCAGCTCCACGGTGTAGGTTCGCGGGCCGAACACGACGCGCTTCGCGGTGCCGAGCTTCGCGCTGCTGACGATGTCGTAGATGTCCTTGACCCGGTTCGAGGGCAGGTCCGTCCGCACCGTCTCCCCGGCGATCCGCAGCAACTTCGGCAGGACGGCGGGGCCCTTGTCGCGGACCTTCTCGAGGGCGGCCATCACGAGCTGCTGCTGGCGGCGAGCACGCCCGAAGTCGTTGTCGCCCTTGCGGCTGCGGGAGAAGATCAGGGCGGTCTTGCCGCTGAGCCTGTTCGCGCCGGCCGGGAGGCCCCAGCCCTGGGTCTTCGCGTTCACCCAGTAGTAGGGGTCGTAGTACGCCTTGTCGAGCGTGACGGTCACGCCGCCGACCGCGTCGACCATGCGCCGGACGCCGTCGAAGCCGATGAAGACGAAGCCGTCCAGCTCGATGCCGAAGGCCTTCGCAATCGCCTGTTTCATGGCCGCGTTGCCGTTCTTCGAGGTCGCCAGGAAGTGCTGGTAGAGGCCGTTCACCTTGGCCCCATAGACGCCGCCCCCGGGCAGCGGGAAGTTCACCGTGTCGCGGGGGATGGAGAACGCGGCGGCCTTCCCCGTCACGGGATCCACCGACACGACCATGATCGCGTCGGTCCGGTTGCCGGGATGGGCGGGGCGGTAGTCGGAGCCGAGCAGGAGGACGGTGAAGCGCCCATCCGTGCCGAGGAGCGCATCGGCCCCGGCCGGCGTCGGGGTCGGCGAAGGTTCCGGCGCCAGCGACCCGACGGGGCTCGGCTCCGGCGGCAGGGCCGGCGGTGTCTCGCCCGGGGCGAAGCTCTGCGGGGTCGGCTCGGGCTCCTCGGAGGCATCGGCGACGGGGGCGGGCGTCGATCCGGGGCCGGCGAGGCCGCCGGCGAGGGCGAGGCCCAGGCCGCCCACGGCGACGATCGCCACGACGAGGCCCCCGACGGCGAGCGCGCGGCTCGCGGGCCGCATCGCCCGCCAGGTGGTGCGAAGGTTGCTCATGTCATCGGACCGTAGCACACCATCCCGGACCGCACCCCCGGGACGAAGGTCCCGCCGGCAGGGGACATCCGGCCGCGGGCCCGAGCGCTACCATGGGAGACAGGCCGCGGGCGGCCAAGGAGGGCACATGCACGTCCCGGGCGCGGGGACGACGACACGCGGAGGCTGCGGGCCATGATCCGCCGTCACGCGACGGCGCTCCGGCTCAGCCTGGCGGCCGTCGACTTCCTGTCGGCCGTGGCAGTCTTCGTGGCTGTCAGCGTGGTGCGCTTCGGGCCGTCCTGGCAGGAGGCATGGGCCGTCGCGGCAGCCGACCCGTGGCTCCTGGGGACCCTGTACGGCGCGAGCTGGGTGGCGATCCTGTGGATCCAGGGCCTCTACCGGCTGCGCGCCCGGTGGTCCTGGCGCAGCGAGTGGATGGACCTCCTGCGGGCCATCCTTCTCATCGCCTTCCTCTCGTTCGCCTTCCTCTTCGTCGCCAAGCTCCCGAACGTCAGCCGGCTCTTCCTCCTCTGGCTGTTCGGCGTGCAGGCGGTGGTCGCGATCGCCTCGCGCGGGCTCCTCCGGCTCCTCTTCGCCAGGGCCCGCAAGGCCGGGCGGAACACCCGCTACATCCTGCTCGTGGGGGACGGCCCGGGCGCCCACGATTTCGCGCGCCGGCTGCAGCGCAACGGCTATCTCGGCCTGGAGGTGGCGGGCTTCGTCGCGGACCCCCAACCGGACGATCCGCGGCCCGGCGGAACGCCCGCGACCAGCGCCTCTTCGCTCTTTCCAGGGTCCGCCCCGGCGGGCGCGCTCGGTCGCATCGGCGACATCGAGGCGATCCTGCGCTCGAGGGTCGTCGACGAGGTCGCGGTCTGCCTGCGTCCCGAGCACGGAGAGTACGTGGAGCCGATCGCCCGCCTGTGCGAGGAGGAGGGGCTGGTCGTCCGCGTCCCCCTGGTCGACGGCGCGACCGCGATCCCGGGCGGCCGCCTGGAGGACTTCGAGGGGATCCGCCTCCAGTCGCTGGTCTACGGGCCGGACCGGACGCTCGGGCTGATCGCCAAGCGGGCCCTCGACATCGTGGGTGGCATCGCCGGCCTGGTGATCTTCTCGCCGGTCCTCGTCGGGTCCGCGATCGCGATTTGCCTCGACGGCCCGGGTCCCGTCTTCTTCCGCCAGGTCCGCGTCGGGCTGCGCGGCCGGGAGTTCCGGGTGCTCAAGTTCCGCACCATGGTCCCCGGAGCAGAGGACCTGCGCGACGAGCTCCTCGCGCAGAACGAGATCAGGGGCCAGGCCTTCAAGCTGACCGACGACCCACGCGTGACCCGGGTCGGGCGGTTCCTGCGCCGCACGAGCCTCGACGAGATCCCCCAGTTCTGGAACGTGATCCGCGGCGAGATGAGCCTCGTCGGGCCTCGGCCACCGCTGCCCGAGGAGGTCGCCGGGTACGACATCTGGCACCGGCGCCGGCTGGCCATGAAGCCGGGCGCCACCGGCCTCTGGCAGGTGTCCGCGCGGCGCGAGGAGGACTTCGACCGCTGGGTGCGGATCGACCTGGACTACATCGACCGCTGGTCGCTCTGGCTCGACCTCAAGATCATCCTGCGGACGGTCCCGGCAATGCTGCAGGGGCGCTGAGGGGGAGGCGCCCTACGGGGCCGGCGTGGCGGCCCCCGACTCGGGCTCGAAGAACCGACTGTCCTCGCCGAAGAGGCGGAGGGACGCCTCGGCAAACTTCTTCATGTTCGGGACCAGGATGTAGGAGCCGGCGTTCCCGGGGTTGGTCGCGTACGGCGGGCCCAGGACGATCTTCTGGACGTCCTTCTCCTCGATCGACCGGCCCAGGTCGAGCATCTCCGAGAGCCGCGAGGCGGGGAAGTTCGTCTTGAGCGTGTTGCCGGCGGCGGCCAGGATCGAGGGGAGCTTCGGCAACATCGCCGGGTCGGTCATCTTCTTCTGGAGCGCCACGAGGAGCTGCTGCTGGCGGCGCGCCCGGGTGAAGTCGTTGTCGCCGGCGCCCTTGCGCGAGCGCACGAACGCGAGGGCCTCCTGGCCGTCGAGACGCTGCTTCCCGGCCCCCAGGTAGAAGCCGACCCTGCGGCCGTCGGTCCAGCCGCCGTAGGCCGGGTCGTTGATCACGCGCTCGTTGTTCACCGTCACGCCGCCGACGAGGTCGATGAGGTCCACGAAGCCCTCGAGGTTGACCGCGGCGTAGTAGTGGACCGGCACGCCGAGGAGGTAGCCCACCTCCTTCACCAGGGTCGTCGTGGGCCCGTCCGGGAACTCACCCGGGTTGCGCCGGGCGTACGTCATCAGGCTGTTGATCTTCGCGCTGAACGTGCGGCCGTTCCACAGCGGGAAGCGTGCCAGGTCGCGCGGGATGCTCGCCATCACGCCGGTCTTCGTCTCGGGGTCCACGCTGACGACCAGGAGCGTGTCCGTGAGGGCGTGCGTCCGCCTCGGCGAGGAGTCGATCCCGGTCAGGAGCACGGTGATGCGGGAGCTCGCGGTCGCCGGGGTCTCGATGGGCGTCGCCCCGGCCATCGGATCGGCGGGCGAGGCACCGGGGGACCCGCCCGGGGACGACCCGGCGTCGGTCGTCGGCAGGGGCACGTCGCCACCGCCGCCCACGAAGATCTGGCTGCCCGCGTCGTAGAACGACCACGTCAGGTACCCGAGGTACCCGTGCGCGCCGACGACGGAGATGCCGAGCGCGACCAGGATGCCGGCGGCGAGGGCCACCCGCCCGCCGGCGCGGCGCGCGAACAGCCACGCGTCCGCCATCGCGACCAGGCGCCAGACCCCCAGAATCAGGCCGAGGATCAGCGCAGTCTGGGCATAGCTCGGGTCGAAAAGGTCCAGCGCGATTCCCTGGAGACCGCGCGTGGCGGCCTCGAAGGCCAGCCAGCCGACGACTGCCGCGACGGGGAGCGCGTACAACACGGCCGTGCGGTTGCGGCGCTGGTACGCCTGCCCCAGCCCGGGCCAGACGAAGGAGAGGAAGACGGCGATGGACGCTGAGCGTCGCGCCGCGCGCTTGGGTGTCATGAGATCGTGGTCAACTCATCCCGTGGTGGTCGCCCCAGACGACCCGCGGATCGCCGGCAACCGTACCGCATACCGCGGCCAGGCGCCCGTGCCGGGTGGCATGTATGGCGCCCGGGTCGTGTGACGGCGACGGGCCGCCGGCTGTGACGGACAGCTGGCGTCCCGCTGCCAGCATTCCCCCTCGATGTCTGACCACTCCCCACGCTCTCCTGCCGAGATAGTCTTCATCGTCGAAGCCTCCCCGACACGATCGGGACGTCGGCCACGGCGCGGTGGTCGGCATGGGGGCGGTCGTCGTGACGAACGTGGCGGCCGGAGCTGTCGTCGTCGGCAACCCAGGACGAGAGCTCCGGATGAGATGGCGGCCGACGTCCGGCGCTGCGTCGAGGCCGGTGCCGCGATCGTCCACGTCCATCCGCGCGACGCGGAGGCCCGCCCGTCTCAGGATCCCACGGTGGTCGCGTCGGTCATCGCGGCCGTCCGGGTGGCCGCGCCAGGCCTCGGTGAACGCCCCGGAGACCATCCGGGGGCTCGCAGATCGCATGCACCAGCGCGGCATCGTGCCGGAGTGGGAGATCTTCGACCTGGGGATGCTCGCCGACGCCACCTATCTTCGGACCAAGGGCCGGTTGGCGGACCCCGCTAGGCGAACATCCTCTGGCCGCCCATCGCGATGGCCAGCTGGTTCAGCTCGCCACGAGCCCGCGACTCGTGGACCGGCTGGTCCGGATCGGGCGCGCGATGGGCCGCGAGCCGGCATCCCCCGCCCAGGTCAGGGCCAGGCTGGGGGTCCGGCCGGTCGCGGTCGGCGGTGCCCCGGGTTGATCACCCTGCGACGTCTGGAACACGTGGACGGTCGGGCCGGACCCCGGCCCAGAGGATGCGGAGCAGGCGCCGCTCGAGGGCGATGGCGAGCAGCCCGTAGGTAGCGACATAGGCCAGCCCCGAGAGGATCAGGCCCGCGAAGTCGGGGCGCGAGGTGACGATCACAACCGTCACGAGCGCAGCGACCGCACCCATAAGAACGACCCGTGCGACCGCCATCCAAGCGACGCGGACACAGGCCCGGGCCATCACGACGTTGGCAGCCAGCGCGACGACCGAGCTCACGACGAAGGCGGCGCCACCTCCGGTAACACCGCCGAGAACGACTCCGACGGGAAACGCCACGAGCGTCACGATGAGGCCGATCGTCGCGGCCCGGAGGGCCGTCCCGCTCTCTCCTGCGGCGTTCAGGGCCGTCCGCACGACGGCCGACATGGTTCCGGCAACAGCGCCTGCGGCCACGAGCTGAAATGCGGCAACGGCGGGTTCCCATTTCGCGGAGAACACCAACGGGATCATGAGTGGCGCCGATGCGATGAGCCACGCCTGGATGCCGACGGCGATGAGGACGGCGGCCTCCATCGCCGCGCTCGACGCCCGCACGAAGCGCGGCGTCTCCTGCTGGAGGCGGCTGAGGGCCGGGAACCCGACACGCGTGACGATGTCGTCGAGCGCTGCGATCAGTTGGCCATTCCGCCACGCGAACTGGAGATAGCCGACAGCCGAGATACCACCAGCGAGGCCGCCGAAGAACGGAACAACGGCGTCCTTCGCCCAGGCTGCGACATGGGCCGCTTGCATGCGGATCCCGAAGCTCCAGAGTCGAATCGCCACGGCCCGATGCAGGCGCGGCCGCGGGGCCCGCCCCCGCCACACCGCCCAAGCGATGACCGTGGCTATGACACTCTGGGTGATCGCAGCCAGGCCGAAGCTGACGACGCCGACCCCGGCCTCGGCGCATCCGACCGCCACCCCGAAGAAGGCCAGCTGCTGAACGACCTCACTCGCCGCAAGAGGCCCGAATCTCAGCGACCGGCTCAGCATCGCGATCGGGATGCCCCTCAGGGGGACGGTCAGGATCGTGACTGCCAGAAGAAACGTCAGCTGGGCCCCCTCGGCGCCAAGACCCAGCGCCAGGGCCAGGGCAGGTCCGATGAGCGCTGCCGCCAGCCCCAGGCTACCGAAGAGCGCCAGCTGGACGGCAAGGACGGTCTCGAGATCGGCGGAGATGGGCTCCTCGGGCTGCTGCACCAGCCCGGCGCCGATCCCAAGGTCACCGACGAGCGTGATGACTGTGACGATGAGGGCGGTGACGGCGAAGACCCCGAACTCCGCAGGAGTGAGCAGGCGGGCAAGGGCTACCGTCCCGCCGAGGGTGATCCCCCGCGTGAGCGCCGTCCTGACGACCAGCTGGCCGGCCGCGTGGAGCCCGCGGCGTTCGATCTGGTCGCCGCCGACGACCACCACGGTTCCGGTGGCTGGCCGCTCCGAAGACGCGGCGGATTCGCCATCGTGGCCCGGCCGAGGTTCGTTATAGTCCGGTCCCAGCGACATGCGGGGATCGTACAGGCCACCCCATCTGGACGGCGGCCCGACGGACTTGCTCGTTGGCCGGGCTGCCGCGATCGTTCACGAGGTCCGCAATGCCGCGCCGGCACGCACGCCGTATTGTCCTTGACGCGACGCCGCTCGCATCTGGGCATGGCATCCGCGGCATCGGCCGCTACGTGGGCGGCGTGATCGCTGCGATGGCCACCGAGGAGCCCGAATTCGTCGAATTGCACGTGCGCCTGTTGGTCACGTCCGGGCAGGAGGTGCCCGCGGGGCGATGGCGTACGGTCACGACCATTCGAGCCGGCGTTCGGCCACAGGACATCGGCTGGGCCGTTGCCGCCGTGGCCGACCGACGCCTCGCCGGCGCATTGGGACGGACCTGGTGGCACCAGACCGACCCGACGTTGCCATGGAGCCCGGTGGGTGGAGCGCGAACCTTGGCAACGGCCTACGACCTCATCCCGCTCCACGAGACGGAGGTCTGGCGAAGGATCCGCCCGCATCGTCGTGTCCTCTACCGGGCCTACCTGGACGCTCTGCGCCGCGCGCGCGTGGTCGTTGCCATCTCGGCGACCACGGCAGTGGACCTCACCCGGACTCTGGGCATCCCGGCCAACCGCATTCGGGTCCTGCCGCCCGCGGTCACGGCACCGCCGGCGGCAGGGCTGGCCCCCGTGGACCACGACGCACCCGCGCTGCTGTTCGTCGGCGTCATGGATCCGCACAAGCGGCCCGAGCTGGCGCTCGAGACACTGGCGGCCGTGCGACGTCGCCGTCCCGCGGCGAGGCTCTCTTTCGTCGGACCGTCACCCGCACGGCGCGTCGACGAGCTGCGTCGACACGCGGCGGCGCTGGGCGTCGGCGACGCCGTCGACTACCGCGGAACCATCTCGGAGGATGAGCTGACGGCCCTCTACCGCGGCGGGATCCTGCTGGCCGTGTCGCGCATCGAAGGGTTCGGCTTGCCACCCGTGGAGGCGATCCTCGCGGGCGGGCGCGCCGTTGCCGTTCCGTCGCCCATCTACCGTGAAGTGCTCTCGGACGCCGCCACGTATGCTGTTGGCGACCAGCCGGGGGCGATCGCCGACGCGGTTATGGCGGCGCTCGAAGGGGCTCCAAGCGAATCAGCGCGAACCTCGCTCGCGGCCCGCGTGGCTCCACGCCAGTCCGCAGCCCGGCTCCGCGCGATGTACGAGGAGATAGCCGAGTGACTCGGGTGGGGTTCGACCTGAGCATCCTCCGCCACCCGCCGTCGGGAACCTCCCGCTACGCCTCGGAGGTCCTGGCGGCGCTCCCAGCGGCGCTCGGCCGTGGGTCAGAGATCAGCGTGTTCGCGGGCTTCCCTCGGGCGCGGTGGCGCTCGAGCGTCCGTCGCCCGGCCAACCTTGCCGGCGACCTGGCGTGGTGGACGGTCGGGACTTCCTTCCACGCGGCCACCTCGAGGATCGACGTCTGGTACTCGCCATCCAACATCCTGCCGCTCGCCATGCCGCGCCCGAAGGTGGTCACCATCCACGACGCGAACCTGTTCGACCCGGCGGGAAACCACGATCGCGGGTATGTCCGGGTCGCCGCCCCCCTCTTCCGGCGTTCCGCGCGGGCAGCGCGGGTCGTTGTCACTGACTCGGCCTTCGCGCGCGACACCATCGCCGATCGGCTCGACGTCGACCTTTCGAAGATCGTCGTCGCCTACCCGGGCATCGACCACGCGACCCGTGCCACGCCGCACGATCCTGATCCGAAGCTTCCCGGCTGCTACGCGCTGTTCGTGGGGCGGACGGAACCACACAAGAACGTTGGCGTCCTTGTCGACGCGTGGGGGCGCGGCGTTCCCGAGGAACTTCACCTGGTCATTGCGGGGCCTGCTGGACACGACGACCCCGCGATCCGTCTCGCGGCGGCCGCATCGCCGGCCGGACATCGGATCCACGTGACCGGTGCAGTGTCGGAGGGCCGTCTCTCGCAGCTGTACCGCGACGCGGCCTGCTTCCTCTTCCCGTCGCGTATGGAGGGCTTCGGACTCCCACCGCTCGAGGCCATGCGGCTCGGGATCCCCACGGCGGTCGCCGCCGCGACCTGCCTGCCCGAGGTCACGGCGGGCGCCGCCCTGACGTTCGATCCAGGGGATCCGGACGCGGTTGTGGCAGTGGTGGCCGAGCTACTCTCACCAGCCGCCAGCGACCGTCTCCGGCGCGAAGGACCAGCGGTCGCGGAGCGCTACCGGTGGGCGACGACGAGCAGAATCGTTGCACGCGCGATCCATGCAGCTCACGTCGGCTGATATACCTCGCTGCCAGGTGGCCACCGCGGGACCACTCATCGCGAACGACCGCGGGGCTGTCGAGACGTGCTGACCGAGATAGTGAGAATCGTTCTGTCGCGTGGCGTATGGGAGCGACGCGCCCTGGTGGTCGTGGCGGCTGCCACCGTTCTCGGGACAGTCCTTGCGGTTGTTGGCCTGACGCTGCCGAGCGCGGCCGTCATTGGCCTCGGCTGGGCAGTGCTCGGGATCACGGCGCCCGGCGTCGGTGCCTGGCTGCTGGTCCTGTTTCTGCCCCTTCATCCGTTCGCGATGCGCGTGGCAGCTGTCGACCTCGGCTTCACCGGCCGAGACCTCGTACTCCTGTCCGCGTGGAAGGAGATCGCCCTCGGCGCGGTGCTGCTGTCGCTGGTGGTCGGTCTCGCCCGAAAGTCACGGCCGAGGCCGGTCGATCATGTCGCGCTGCGGCTGGCCGCGCCGGACTGGTCGGCGGCAGCGCTCGTTGCCCTCGTCGCCGTGGCCATGGTCGCGGAGCCATCCCTGACGTCACTTAACCAGGCCCGCCTGCTGCTCTTTCCCATTGGGCTCTACCTCGTCTTCCGGACCGGAGACGTTCCGACGCGGCGCCTCCCGCTCGCCGTCGTTCTGGGGCTGACCGGTGTGGCGATCTTCGGACTCGTCCAGAGCTCGTTCTTCGGTTGGGACTGGGTGATCAAGTACTACGGGACCGCGGAGCTGCTCGTCCCGGCGACATTCGGAGCGGCTGGAGTGCAGGGGCCACGCGCGGCGGGAACCTTGGCTTCGCCCAACGAGTTCGCGTTTGTCGTCGGCGTTGCCCTGATCGCGGCCCTCGTGCTCGTCAGCCGGGTGCGAGGGCGGACCGGCCTGGCGTACGCAGTGATGGTCGCGAGTCTGAGCGGAGGCGTCGCGCTGAGCTTCTCCCGGTCCACCATGGTCGCGGTCGGGCTCGGCATCGTTGCCATGGGCGCAACGGCGATCGCCCTCAAGGCGATCGATCGGCAAGCTGCGCGACGGGTGATGGCCGTGGCTGCCCCCGGACTCACCCTCGCACTCGTGCTCTTCGTCTCGAGGGGAGGACTCAACCTCGCCGCATCGACGATCGGAGGCCTCCCGGGACCGAGCCCGTCGACGGCCCCGTTGGTTACGCCTGCCCCTTCTGGATCCGGCGGCGGTCCAGCGGCCACGGCCGCCCCGACTCCTGCACCGCCTCCGGGGGGCGACCCGTCCGCCGCGGGCCACGTGGCATCGCTCCGACAGGCGACGAGCATGCTCGTCGAGCATCCACTGGGCCTGGGACTCGGAGTCGTGGGCGCCCGGGTCGTCCCTGGCGGAAACGGCCCGGAGCCGCTCGTGGTGGAATCGTGGTACCTCTTCGCTCGGGCTGATCTTCGGCTGGATTGGCCTCATGTGGGCCGTACTCGTTCCGCTGGCGTTCCTGAGGAGCGGACTCCGGGCAGTGCGTCGAACAGCGGTGGGCGGCCTCGCGGCTGTCGGGGCGGCGGTCGTGGTCGGGGTGACTGGGATCGTGCTCCCGACGATGCTCGAGCCCCAGGTCGCCTACCTGCCGTGGTTGCTCGCAGGGCTGGCCGTGAACGCGACGATGCCGCGATCCAGCGACGCGCGGGCCCACCTCGGGAACGCCGACACTGAGAATGGTCGTCCCAAGACCCTCGACCTGCCTGTGGCGCGATCGCAGTAGGCTGCCCCCGCCCACCACTGCGAGGACTCCGGCGATCCATGCGGGTGCTGGAGGGATCGAGTGCGACGTGCGGTGCTACTCTCCCCCGCGATGAACCCTCGCGACCTGCTTGACCCGCTACCGATCCGGATCGTTCCCCGGACCCTCCATCCACCCTTCACCCCTCCAATCGTCTTCCAGCGGCAGCCGCGACCCGCGAACCGGTTCCTGCGCGCCATCGCCAGCATCCGCGCCCGTAACTACGAGCTGGTGGTCGTCGAACGGATTGTTGAGATCCCCTTCGTGTTCCGGCACCTCGGTGTCTCCGTCGGCGCACGCGTTCTCGACTTCGGGGGCACCGGGTCACCACTGGCCATGCACATTGCGAGCCTGGGATGCGACGTGACGATCTTCGATCTCCGATCGTATGGACTCGGCCATCCCAACCTCCATCAGGTCGTTGGGGACTTCCTTGCTGTCCCCGCGGAGGAAGCGACATACGATGTGGCCCTCGTGATCTCGGCGGTCGAGCATGCGGGCCTGGCCGCCTACGGCGAGGACGAATTCGGGGATGGTGACCTCCGAGTGATGGACAGGATCTGGCAGTCCCTGCGTCCGGGAGGACGCCTGATCCTCACGGTTCCGTTCGGACGGGCGGGCCGCACGTCGTGGTATCGCGTCTACGATCGTGCGAGCCTGGGTCGCCTGGTGGACCAATTCGAGATCGTGGTGGCGGAGTTCTACGAGGGAGTCGGCCGGACGGCCTGGATTCCGTCCACCGCGGAACGGCTCGAGACCATCGACTCCGTCGACTGCGGATTCGCCCAAGGTGTCGCGTGTGTCGTAGGTCTGAAGGCCTGAGGGGGCGGTTCGACATGACTGCCACTGCCCTGATCACCGGCATCACCGGCCAGGACGGCTCGTATCTCGCCGAGCTCCTGCTGGAGAAGGGCTATCGCGTCGTCGGGATGACGCGGCGCTCCAGCACCGCGTCGGACGAGCGGATCGCCCACCTCCGCGACCGGATCGAGATCGTCCAGGGCGACCTGCTCGACCAGGCGTCGCTGGTCGAGGCGCTCCGGACCGTCGAGCCGGACGAGGTCTACAACCTCGCCGCCCAGAGCTTCGTGCCGACGTCCTGGAACCAGCCGGTCCTGACCGGCGAGTTCACCGCCCTCGGCGTGACCCGGATGCTGGAGGCGATCCGCCAGGTCGATCCGGCGGATCCGCTTCTACCAGGCCTCGTCGAGCGAGATGTTCGGCAAGGTCCGCGAGGTGCCGCAGACGGAGGTGACGCCGTTCCACCCGCGAAGCCCGTACGGCGTGGCCAAGGCCTACGGCCACTTCCTGACGGTCAACTACCGCGAGTCCTACGGCCTCTTCGCCGTCTCCGGGATCCTCTTCAACCACGAGTCGCCGCGGCGCGGCCTGGAGTTCGTCACCCGCAAGGTCACGGACGGCGCCGCCCGGATCAGCCTGGGCCTCGCCAGCGAGCTGCGGATGGGCAACCTGGACGCCCAGCGCGACTGGGGCTACGCCGGCGACTACGTCCGGGCGATGTGGCTGATGCTCCAGCAGGACGAGCCGTCCGACTTCGTCGTCGCCACGGGCGTCGCCCACTACGGTGCGCGAGCTGTGCCAGATCGCGTTCGCGCGCGTCGGGCTCGACTACGAGCGGCACGTCGTCGTCGATCCGGCGTTCTACCGACCGGCCGAGGTCGACCACCTGCTCGGCGACGCCAGCCGTGCCCGGGCCGATCTCGGCTGGACGCCGGACGTCGACTTCCGCAGCTCGTCGAGATGATGGTCGACGCCGACGTGGCGCGGCCTGCAGCGGACGCTCGCGACAGGTGGCCACGCGGGCTGACGCCCGACGGGCGATCGGGCTGAGCACCGGGTGCGGGTTTTCGTCACCGGCGCCACCGGGTTCGTCAGGGCGCTGGCTCCATCGATGAGCTCTGCGCCAGCCGGCCACGACGTCGTCGCCGCCCCGGAGCCGGACGTGCTCGACATCGCCGACCGCCCGCGGTACCGCGACGCCGTCGGCGCAGCGCGCCCGGAGGCCGTCATCCACCTCGCGGCGATGGCGTACGCCCCCGACGCGACGGCCGACGCCGCCGAGGCGATCCGGGTCAACGTCGGCGGCACGCTCGCGGTCGTCGAGGCGTGCCGGTCCCTCGACCACGCGCCCGGCGCTGCTGGTCGTCGGCTCGTCGGAGGTCTACGAGCCGCCCGATCGACGGACGCCCCGCTGACCGAGAGCAGTCCCCTGGGACCGCGCGGCGTCTACGGCCTGACGAAGCTCGCCGCGGAGGCACTCGCCGTCGTCGCGTCAGCGACGACGGGCTGGAGGTCGCGGTCGCCCGCTCGTTCAATCACACCGGTCCGGGCCAGCGGCCGGTCTTCGCGGTCCCGGCCTTCGCCCGGCGGATCCTCGAGGCGCGCGCGGCAGGCGTCCACGAGATCCGTGCCGGCAACGTCGACGTCGCTCGCGACATCGGCGATGTTCGCGACGTCGTCCGCGCCTACCGCCTGCTCGTCGAGGCGCTCGTCGACGGTCGCGTCCCGGGCGGCCGACGCGTCTACAACGTCGCGTCCGGCCGACGCGGTCACGATGCGGAGCGGTCATCGACCGGCTGGCCGCCCTCGCGGGCTGGCCGGTCACGATCGTCCGGGACCCGGCAGCTGGTCCGCGCGAACGATCCCCCGGTGATCCGGGGCGACTTCGCGGCGCTGCACGACGCTCACCGGCTGGGAGCCGCGGATCGAGCTGGACAGGACCCTCGCCGACGTCCTCGCGAGCCTGGCGTGACCGACCGCGCCGACTCGGCCTCTGCGGATCGCCATCCTCGGGACGCGGGGCGTCCCGGCCAACTACGGCGGCTTCGAGACCTTCGCCGAGCAGCTCGGCGCGCGGCTCGCCGCGCGCGGCCACGACGTGACCGTCTACGGCCGCTCCGCCTACGTCCCGCGCGGCACGGCCACCGTACCGCGGGATGCGCATCGTCCGCCTTCCGGCGCCGCGCTCGAAGTACCTGGAGACGGTCGTCCACACGCTCTTCTCCGCGTTCCACGCACTGGTCCGGCGCTGGGACGTCGTCTACGTCTGCAACTCGGCGAACGTGCCGGCGGCGACCCTGCTGCTGGCTCGCCCGGCAAGCGGGTCGTCCTGAACGTCGACGGGCTCGAATGGCAGCGCAAGAAGTGGGGCGCCGCGGGTCGCGCGTACTACCGGGCCTGCGCCCGGATCGCGGCGCTGGCTGCCCGTCCACGTGGTCACGGACGCGCGGGTGATCCAGCGGTACTACCGCGAGACGTACGGCCGTGAGACCGACTACTTCGCCTACGGCACCGACCTCGACCCGGTCGCCGACGACGGCACGCTCGGCCGCCTCGGGCTGGAGCCGGGGCGGCTACGTGCTCTACGTCAGCCGGCTCGAGCCCGAGAACAACGCCCACGTCGTCATCGAGGCCTACCGCTCCGTCCCGACGGACGCTGCCGCTGGCGATCGTCGGCGACGCCCCCTATGCGAGCGACTACATCGCGTCGCTCAAGCGCACGGACGACCCGCGGGTCCGCTTCCTCGGGCGCCATCTACGGCCACGGCTACCAGGTCCTCCGCTCGCACGCCGCGGCCTACGTGCAGGCGACCGAGGTCGGCGGCACGCACCCGGCGCTCGTCGAGGCGATGGGCTTCGGCAACGCGATCGTCGCCAACGACGTGCCCGAGCACCGCGAGACGCTCGCGGACGCCGGGCTCTACTACAAGAGCACGCAGGAGCTCGCCGCAGCCCTCACGAGGATCGTCGAGCGAACAAGGCCTCGACGCCTGCCTGCGCGAGAGCGCTCACCGACGCGCCCGGGAGCACTTCGGCTGGGACGCGATTGCGGACGCCTACGAGTCATGGTTCCGCGGTCTGGTAGGCAGAACCGGCGAGCCGCCCGGGGCGTCATGACACCACTCCACGGAGCAGGGCGAGAGCGACAACGCGACGACGAGCGTCTCATCGACCCTCGGGATCGGCCGAGGGTCGCCGACGTCGGCCCGATCCTGGAACGTCCTCGCGCGAGCGGCGCCGAGTGGGACGACGGCGACGCCGGTCGACTACGATCTCGAACGTGAACCGAAGACGCAGCGATTGGAACGAGATCAGTCGGGCGGATGCCATGTGGGCGATCCTGTCAGATCCGGACAAGCGTCACGGCAAGTGGGATGTCGAGGAGTTCCTTGAGACGGGGCGGCGCGAGATCAACCAGGTGCTCGCGACGGCCGATCAGTGGCGCGTCCCGAGGCAGCACCGACTGGCGCTGGACTTCGGCGCCGGCGTCGGGCGCCTCACGCGAGCGATGGCGTGCCACTTCGACCACGTCGTTGGCGTCGACATCTCGGACGAGATGGTCTCCAGGGCACGCGATCTGCACGCGGACACTCCCGCGTGCGACTTCCGGGTCCTTGATGATGCTGGGCTCGCGGGCTTCGAGGCGCGAGGCTTCGACTTCATCTACTCCGCGCTCGTGTTGCAGCACATCACGGATCCGCGGATCATCGAACGACACCTCCTGGACTTCGTGCGAATGCTCGCCGACGACGGGCTCCTCGTGTTCCAGTTGCCGTCGTCCATCCCGATCCGCCGGCGCATCCAGGTTCGACCGCGCGCATATTCGGCGCTTCGCCGACTCAAGATCCCCGGGGACACCCTCTATCGACGCCTCAGTCTCCATCCCATCCGGATGAACGCCATGCGGGAGGAATTCCGTCGTACGACTCCTGACCGGGGGCGGAGCCTCCATCCTGAGGGTGGACCGATCCGTCGTGAACGGCACGGCGATCGAAGATCGGACGTACTACGTGTCCGTCGAATTCTGCTCATCGCTAGGCATCCATGCCTGCGGCTCCACCCACGAGCACCTCGCGTCCATGAGGATCCTTCTCGACGCCCACCAACTGGGCCGCCGGCAGACCGGCAATGAGACCTACGTCCGGGAGCTGCTGCGGGGCTTGCGGAACCTCTCTGGCGTTGACGTCGTGGCCGCCGTCGAGGAAGGGCAGCGGCCGATCGACGTGCTCGCGCCACCCTTCGCGCTGCGGCGCGTTCCGCGGAACGGTCTTGCCCGCCTGGCTGCCCTGTCGCTGCTTGGCCGGCAGGTCCGGGCGGACGTCCTCCACGCGATCTACTTCCTGCCGCCATGGCCCGGGATGCCAAGCGTCATCACCATCCATGACATCTCGTTCGAGCGCCACCCGGAGTTCTTCGCTGCGCGTGCACTCGTGCGGGACCGCCTTCTGATCCGCGTCGCCGCCCAACATGCATCACGGGTGGTCACGGTCTCGGAGACGTCCCGCCAGGACATGATCGAGCTGTGGCGCGTGCCCGCCGATCGCGTCGTGAGCATCTACAACGGTGTCGACGAAATCTTCAGGCCGAGTGCCGACGGTCCCGAGGAGGGAGGACTGGACCCACTTCGTGTCCTGGCGGTCGGCACTCTTCAGCCGCGGAAGAACCTCGGCCGGTTGCTTGACGCGGTGGCGATCGTGGGTCGTGGGCGTCGGGTTGAGCTTCGCGTCGTGGGCCCAGACGGCTTTGAGGCACACGAGATCCGTCAGCGCCTGGCCGAGCGAGCTGACGTGACCGTGCTCGGGTACGTGGACCGGATGACGCTGGTCTCGGAGTACCGGCGGGCCCACGTCCTCGTGTACCCATCGCTGTACGAAGGTTTTGGGCTCCCAGTCGTCGAGGCCATGGCCTGCGGCACGCCCGTGGTCACGACATCGGGTGGCTCGCTTCCGGAAATCGCGGGGGAGGCGGCCCTCATCGTTGATCCGCTGGACGTGTCCGCGATTGCGGCCGCCATCGAGCGGGTGGGCGATGATGGTGCCCTCAGGGCGACGCTGCGTTCGCGGGGCCTCGCGCGAGCCCGCGACTTCGACTGGCGGGCTACTGCCCGTCGCCACGTCGACGTCTACGAGAGCGCCCTGAGCTGAGGCGGATCGAGGGCACGGAGCGGCGATCAGGTCGGCGGAGCCTGAGCCCCGCTACATCATCGCGAGGCCGCCGTCGACCCCGAGCACCTGGCCCGTGATGTAGGCCGCCTCGTCGCTGGCGAGGAAGGTGACGGCGTTGGCGATCTCGTCCGGCGTGGCGAAGCGGCCCAGCGGCGTGGCCGCCTTGATCGCGTCCTTGACGTTGTCCGGCAGGCCTTCGGTGAGCTCGGTGACGACGAAGCCCGGGGCCACCGCGTTGACCGTGATGCCGCGCGAGGCGACCTCGCGGGCGAGCGCCTTGGTCAGGCCGATCAGGCCTGCCTTCGAGGCCGAGTAGTTCGCCTGCCCGGCATTGCCCATCTGGCCCGAGACGCTGGACATGTTCACGATCCGGCCGGAGCGCTGCCTGAGCATCGGGCGCAGCACCGCGCGGGCCATGTAGAAGGCGCCGGTCAGGTTGACGTTGATGACCTCGGCCCAGGCCTCGTCGGTCATCCGCATCGCCAGGTCGTCGCGGGTGATGCCGGCGTTGTTGACGAGGATGTCGATCCGGCCGAACTCCTTGAGCGTCTCCTCGACCGTCTCCGCGCAGGAGGCGGGATCGGTGACGTCGCCGCCGACGCAGATCGAGCGCCGGCCCATCGCCTCCACGTCGCCCTTCGTGTGGTCATCCACGAGGCACGCGGCGCGGTCGATGAAGGCGACGTTCGCCCCCTGGCGCGCCAGCATGAGCGAGACGGCGCGGCCGATGCCGCGGGAGCCGCCGGTGACGATGGCGACCTTGCCGGTGAGATCGATCATGCGGGGACCTCCTTGCGGGCGTGTTCGGGATCGCCCGGCGTTCCGATCGTGGCCGGGCGACCGGGATCGCCCGGCGTTCCGATCGTCGCCGGGCGACCGGGATCGCCCGGGACGACGTCGTCGAGGGGCACGTCCACCGGCCCCGGGGCGGCAAGGACGGCGGCGAGCTGGGGCGGGATGGGGTCGACCGAATCCCAGTCGACCGGGAGCCGGACGCGGATGGCCTCGGGGTCCACGGCCGCAGCGCGAGCGCCGGCCACCGGGTCGGCCGTCCACTCCATCGCCACGGCGCCCGAGGTGAAGCCGGCGCCGAAGGCGACGAAGACGATCCGGTCCCCGACCTTGACCCGGCCGCTGTCGACCGCCTCGGCGAGGGCCAGCGGGACCGAGGCCGCAGAGGTGTTCCCGTAGCGGTCGACGTTGACGAAGATCCGCTCCATCGGGAACTGAAGGCCCTTGGCCACGGCCTCGATGATCCGGATGTTGGCCTGGTGCGGGATCACCAGGCTGATGTCGTCGGGATGCAGCCCGGCGCGCTCGATCGCCGCCAGCGCCGAGGAGGCGAGCGTCTTGGTCGCGAAGCGGTAGGTCTCCTTCCCCTCCATCCGGATGAAGTGCTCGCCGCGAGCGACGGTCTCGGCCGAGGACGGGCTCTTCGAGCCGCCCGCCGGGAGCCAGATCATGTAGGCGCCCTGGGGCTCGGTCGTCAGCTCGATGCCGTGCGGCCCGGTCGGCTCGTCCGAGGCGGACACGACCACCGCGCCGGCGCCGTCCCCGAACAGGATGCAGGTGCTCCGGTCGGTGTAGTCCAGGAAGCGCGTCAGGAGCTCGGCGCCGATGACCAGCACGTGGCGGGCCATGCCGGACGTGACGTAGGCGCGGGCCGTCGCGTACGCGTAGACGAACCCGGAGCAGGCCGCGGCGACGTCCATGGCCGCCGCGCGCGTGTTCCCGATCGCCTCCTTGACGAGCGCCGCCGTGGAGGGCATCCAGTAGTCCGGCGTGAGGGTCGCCACGAGGATCAGGTCGACCTCGTCGGGATCGATGCCGGCGACGGCGATCGCCCGCGCCCCCGCCACCGCAGCCATCGAGGCGGTCGTCTCGTGGGCCGCCGCCACCCGCCGTTCGCGGATCCCGGTGCGAGACACGATCCACTCGTCGTTGGTGTCGACGATCCGTTCGAGGTCGGCATTCGTGAGGACCGCGCTCGGGGCGTAGCTGCCCCAGCCGCTGATCCGGGCCCAGGGCCCCGCCGGGGCGCGCGAGGGGGCGGTCACAGGGGCTCGACCTCGATGAGCGGGTGCTTGGCCTTGACCAGGGCGCCGTTCTCGGCGACGACACGCACCACCCGGCCGGCCTTGTCGGACTTGATCTCGTTGAAGAGCTTCATGGCCTCGATCAGGCCGATCACCTGGCCCACGACGACCTCGCGGCCGACGTCGACGAACGGCGGCGAGCCGGGGCTGGGCGACGCGTAGAAGATGCCCGTCAGCGGGGCGAGGACCGCCGCGCGGACCGGGCCGCTCGATCCGTCGACGAGCCCGCCGGTGCCGCCACCACCGGGGCCCGGGCCGCCGGCGTCACCGCGGCCGGCGTCGGGGGAGCCCGACGCAGTGCCCGGTGCGGCGGAGGCGAAGGCGGCCGCCTTGCGCAGGACGATCCCCGTCCCGCCGGCCTCGACCTGCAGCTCGAGAAGGTCGCTCCGCTCCAGGAGGGCGGCAAGCCGGTCGACGAGGGCCAGCAGCGACGCGTCGCCCTCCGGGAGCGCCGGGGCCGGCCCCGGGACCGGGCCGGGCCCGACGGCGAGCGCGGCGTCCGCGACGGGGAGGGCGACGTCCTCGGGGGCCGACCCCTCCGACGCGGGTGTGGCGATCGGGTCGGCGCCGGGGTCGCGCGTGAGCGCGCGGGCGAGGTCGTCGGTCATGTGTCCCACCGGGTGAAGGCGAGGGCGCTGTTCTGGCCGCCGAAGCCGAACGAGCTGCTCACGGCGACCCGGACCGGCCGCTCCCGGGCGACGTTCGGGGTGAGGTCCAGCCCGGCCGCCGCCGCGTCGGGGTCGTGCAGGTTGATGGTCGGCGGGATGATGCCGTGGCGCAGGGTCAGCACGGTGACCACCGCCTCGATGGAGCCGGCCGCGCCCAGCGTGTGGCCGAGCATGCTCTTGTTGGCCGTCACGCCGACGGCGCCGGCGCGCTCGCCGAACAGACCGCGCAGCATCTCCAGCTCCGTGCGGTCGCCCTCCGGCGTCGACGTGGCGTGGGCGTTGAGGTGCTCCACGTCGTCGGGTGAGAGCCCGGCCTTCTCCAGGGCCCGCCGGATCGCGCGGATCGCGCCGATCCCGCCGGGCGCCGGCAGGGTGATGTGGTTGGCGTCCGCCGAGGCCCCGTAGCCGACGAGCTCGGCGAGCGGCGCGGCGCCGCGAGCCCGCGCGTGCTCAAGGTCCTCGAGGATCAAGACCCCGGCCCCCTCCCCGACGACGAAGCCGTCGCGGCCGCGGTCGAACGGGCGCGACGCGGCCGGCGGGTCGTCGTTGCGGGTGGACAGCGCCCGCATCGCGGCGAAGCCGCCGACGAGGGCCTCACTGATGCCCGCCTCTGACGAGCCGGCGATCATCACGTCGGCGTCGCCGCGCCGGATGATCTCCCAGGCCTCCCCGATGGCGTGGCCGCCGGTCGCGCAGGCGGACGAGACGGCGAAGTTGGGCCCCAGCGCCCCGAAGAAGATCGCGGCCTGGCCGGCGGCGAGGTTGGGGATCGCCATCGGGATGAAGAACGGGCTCATCCGGTCGGGGCCCTTCTCGACGCCCACCGTCACCTGCTCGGCGAAGGTGATGCCGCCCCCGATCCCGGTGCCGAGGACGATCCCGGTGCGCAGGGCGAGCTCGTCGTCGAGCCGCTCCGGAAGGCCGGCCTGGGCCATCGCCTGGTGCGTGGCCACCAGCGCCAGCTGGGTGTAGCGGTCGTTCCGACGCTGCTCCTTCCGGTCGAGGACCACGGACGGGTCGAAGTCGGGGACCTCCCCGCCGATCCGCGAGGCGACGCGGGCCGGGTCGAAGGCGCGGATGGCCCGGATCCCCGAGCGGCCGGCGACGAGCCCCTCCCAGGTCGACGCGACGTCGCGCCCGAGGGCCGTCAGGAGGCCCATCCCGGTCACGACGACGCGCCGCCCGGGCGCGGCCCGCACCGTCATCGGACGAGCTTCCCCGTGCGGATGGTCGCCGCGCGGTAGACGTCCCCCGGGAGCCCCCGGTCGGCCACCGCGTCGGCCGCCGCGAGGGCGTCGAACGCGACCCGCTTGACCTCGGCGGTCACGGACCCGTCGACGACGTCGATCAGCGCCCAGGAGGCCGTCGGATCGCCGTCGAAGACGTAGCCGGCGCTGCCGCCGTTGACGATCACCTTCCAGCCGAAGTCGCGGACCTCCGGGACGTGGGTGTGGCCGCAGCAGATCACCCGCGCGTCGGTGCGGCCCAGGCGGTCGAGGATGACGCTCTCGTCGAGGCCGGGATCGAACCCGGCGGTCTGCGACCCCGGGGAAGCGTGGGTGACCAGCACCAGGGTGCCGTCGTCGCAGCGGATCCGGCGCTCCGCGGGGAGCCGCCGGAGCCAGTCCACGCGCTCCGGGCCGAGCGCCTCGTGGGCCCACTCCGCGGCCGCCTTGAAGGACTCCGGCACCCCGTCGCCGAGCCACGGGAAGGCGGCGCCGTAGTCGAAGTCGGCCACCGCGACGTCCGTGTTGCCCTGCACGACGAGGGCGCCGGCCGCCTCGAGCTCCCGGATCCCGTCGACCGTGGCCGCGGGATTGCCGCCGTTGAAGGCGAGGTCGCCGGCGAGCGCCACCACGTCCGGGGCGGCGGCCGCGACGGCCTCCCGCACCGCCGTGAGCGCCTGGAGCACGCCGTGGACGTCGGAGAACAGGGCGATCCGCGTCATCAGCGCAGGACCGAGGCGTCGGGGATGATGAACGAGAGCGTCGCCTCGCAGCAGACCTCGCCGTCGACGCTGGCGACGGCCTTGCCGCGTCCGAACCGCTTGCCGAGCTTCTCCATCGTGACCTCGAGACGCAGCACGTCGCCCGGCTTGACGACGCGCTTGAAGCGGCAGTCGTCGACGCCGGCGAAGAGCCCGATGCGGTCCCCGAAGCCCTCCTGCTTGGCGACGAAGACGCCCATGGTCTGGGCCAGTGCCTCCACCTGGAGCACGCCGGGCATCACCGGCATGCCCGGGAAGTGGCCCTGGAAGAACCACTCGGTCGCCGTCACGGCCTTGATGCCGACGATGCGCATCGCCTCCTGGTCGTACTCGTCGATGCGGTCGACGAGGAGGAAGGGCCAGCGATGCGGCAGCAACGCCTGGATCTCGCGGGTGGTGTGGATCGGCTCGGTCACGAGGGGCTCCGATGCGGGTGCTCAGTGTCGCCCGGCGCGGGAGCGCCGAGCGCGTGGATGGGTGCAGGGCTGCACGGGTCGCCTCACCCGCGCCCGGCGAGGAATGCCGCCCCGCCGACCCGGTCGATGAGGTTGGTGGTCACGCTCCCCTCGATGAAGGCGGGGTTGTCCAGCATCGCGCGGTGGAAGGCGCGGTTCGTGATGATGCCGTCCACCACCAGCTCGTCGAGCGCGGCGCGGCCCCGGGCGATCGCCGCGGCGCGGTCCGGGCCCCAGACGATCAGCTTCCCGAGCAGCGAGTCGTAGTACGGCGGCACCTCGTAGCCCGCGTACAGGTGGGAGTCCAGGCGGACGCCCGGCCCGCCCGGCGCGTAGAACCGGCCCACCGCTCCCGCCTGCGGTCGGAAGTCGTGGGCCGCGTCCTCGGCGTTGATGCGAAACTCGATCGCGTGGCCCCGGAAATCGACGTCGGCCTGGCTGAAGCCGAGGGGCTCGCCGGCCGCGATCCGCAGCTGGGTGGTGACGAGGTCGATCCCGGTGAGCATCTCCGTCACGGGGTGCTCCACCTGGATCCGGCAGTTGATCTCGATGAAGAAGAAGCTCTGGTCCCGGTCGACGAGGAACTCCAGGGTCCCGAGGTTCTCGTAGCCGGCAGCCACGACCGCCCGGATCGCGCGCTCGGCGAGCTCCGCCCGCGCCGGGTCGGAGAGCGCCGGCGTGGGCGCCTCCTCGATGAGCTTCTGGTGGCGTCGCTGGACGGAGCAGTCGCGCTCGCCCAGGTGCACGCCGTGGCCGTAGCGGTCCACGACAACCTGGACCTCGACGTGGCGGTTGTCCTCGAGCCACCGCTCCAGGTACAGCGAGTCGTCGCCGAACGCGGCGCGGGCCTCGGAGCGGCAGACCTGGATCGCCGCCTGGAGCTCGCGGGCGGTCCGGACCATCCGCATCCCCTTGCCGCCACCGCCTGCGGACGGCTTGAGCAGCACCGGGTACCCGACCCGCTCGGCCTCGGCCAGGGCATGGTCGTCGTCGCGGAGCATCCCGTCGGAGCCCGGGATCGTGGGGAGGCCGTGGGCGGCGAGCAGGCGCCGGCTCGCCTCCTTCGAGGCGAAGCGCTCCAGCACCTCGGCCGTGGGACCGACGAAGGTGAGGCCGTGGGCGGCGACCGCCTCGGCGAAGCCGGAGTCCTCGGACAGGAAGCCGTAGCCCGGGTGGATGGCGTCGCAGCCGGTCACGATCGCGGCGGAGATGATGGCCGAGGCGGACAGGTAGCTCCGCCTGGCGTCCGCCGGCCCGATGCAGATCGCCTCGTCGGCGAGCTGCGCCGCGAGCGAGTCACGGTCGGCCTCGCTGTAGGCCAGGACGGCACCGATCCCCATGGTGCGGCAGGCGCGGAGGATGCGCAGGGCGATCTCGCCGCGGTTGGCGATGAGCACGCGCTCGAACATCAGCCGGCCTCCGCGCGCGGGGCGGCGGGAGCGCCCAGGAGCTCGATCTCGATCACGTCCTGGCCGTACTCCACCGGCTCGCCGGGCTCCACGAGACTGGCCCCGACGAGGCCGTCGGCGGGCGCCACCACCTCCTGCGGGACGCCGAGGACGTCGATCGCGCCGAGGCGATCGCCGGCCCGCACGCGGGCGCCCGCCGGCAGGTCGGCGCGCGGCCGGAAGAAGCCGACCGCCGGCGACGTCGCGACGGCGCGCGTCGGCGAGGCGGCCGGCTCGTCCAGGGGTGCCGGGTCCCCGGGCTGAGCCACCTGCCCGTGGATCCCCGCGACGGGGGCGATGCCGGCCGCGCCGTGGCCCGGCGGCGAGGCGTGCGTCTCGGCGCGCCCGGACGGGCGCCCCCCGGGCAGGGCCCGGCGGGCGGCGCGCGCATCGCCGGGCATCCGGAGGCGGACGCGCCAGGCGCCCTCGTGGACGTCCAGCTCCCCGAGGCCGCTCGCGCCGAGCTTCGCCACGAGGGCCGGCAACAGCTCGTCGGCGAGGCGGTCGATGGCTGCGTGGTCGGCGCGGCGTTCCTCGGGCGACCGTCGTGGCTCGCGCGCCGGGTCGCCCCCGCGCAGGCCGGCCGGCCCGTCGCCGTCGTGGTGAGACACCCGTCAGACCTCCTCTCGCGCCGGGGGCTCGTCGCGCCCCTCGCGTCCGTCGCGTGCCCCCAGGCCCCCCAGCGTCTTGCCCCCTGCCTCCAGCGCCCGGCGCAGGCGATCGGCCAGGCCGGGACGCTCCGTGGGCTCCGCGAGCTCGGGGCCGCCCAGGTCGTCGAAGGCCCCGAAGTCGCGGTAGCGGCGCATCCGCGCCGCCAGCAGGTCCCCGGGCGCCAGCGCGGCGAGCCGGTCGATCTGCTCGACGATGACGGCGCGCAGGCGGCGCGCGGTCTCCGCCGGGTCGGCGTGGGCGCCCTCGCCCGGTTCGGGCACGAGGATGTCGATGACCCCGAGCTCCACCTGGTCGGCGGCCGACATTCGCATGGCCAGCGCGGCGTCGGGAGCCTTGTCGGAGGTCCGCCACAGGATCGACGCGCAGCCCTCGGGGCTGATCACGGCGTAGACGGCGTTCTCGAGGGCGACGACCACGTCGCCGGCCGCGATCGCGAGAGCGCCGCCCGAGCCACCCTCGCCGCTGATGACGGTGACGATCGGGACGCGGATCCGGCACATGACCATGATCGCGCGGGCGATCGCCTCCGCGACGCCGCGCTCCTCCGCCTCCGCGCCGGGGTAGGCACCCGGCGTGTCCACGAACGTCACGACCGGGATCCCGAACCGGTCGGCCAGCTCGAAGAGACGGATCGCCTTGCGAAACCCCTCGGGCTTGCCCATCCCGAAGTTGCGGCGGATGTTCTCGTCGGTGTCGGCGCCCTTCTGGTGGCCGACCACCACCACGCGCCGGCCGTCGATCCGGGCGAGGCCGGCCACGATCGCGCCGTCGTCGCCGTAGAGACGATCCCCGTGGAGCTCGGTGAAGCGGTCGGCGATGCCGGCCAGGAGCTCCAGCGTGTGGGGCCGCTTCGCGTTGCGGGCCAGCAGGACCCGCGCCCAGACGGCGTCGCGCGGGTCGGCCGGCTCCGCGCTCACGGGCACGACCTCCCGCTCCCGCGTCCGGCCGAGGAGACGGTCAACCACGGGTCGCACTCCGGGCTCCGGCGCCGGCGCCGGCGCCGTCAGCCGAGGTCGGCGGCCTCAGGACGTCGAGGATCGCGAACAGCTCGTCGCGGAGGTCGGCGCGGGTCGCGATCCGGTCGACGAAGCCGTGCTCGAAGAGGAACTCGGCGCGCTGGAAGCCGGGCGGCAGCTCCTCGGCGATCGTGCCGGCCGAGACGCGCGCCCCGGCAAATCCGATCAGGGCGTTCGGCTCGGCCACGTTGACGTCGCCGAGCGCCGCGAAGGAGGCGAAGACGCCGCCGGTCGTCGGGTCGGCGAGCACGGAGACGTAGGGCAGCCCGGCCGCGCGGAGCGCCTCCAGCGCGGCGATCGTCTTGACGAGCTGCATGAGCGCCAGGGTGCCCTCCTGCATTCGGGCCCCGCCGGAGGCGCTCACGATGACCAGCGGGATCCCCTCCGCGAGCGCTCCCTCGGCCGCCCGGGCCACCTTCTCGCCCACGACGGAGCCCATGGATCCTCCCATGAAGCCGAAGTCGAGGGCGCAGACGGCGATCCGGCGCCCGCCGAGCGCCCCGAAGCCCCACATCGCGGCGTCCCTGCGGCCGGTCGCCGCCTGGGCCGCCGCGAGGCGGTCCGGGTACGCCTTGCTGTCGACGAAGCCGAGCGGGTCGCGCGAGACGAGCCCGGCATCACGTTCGCGGAACGTCCCCGGGTCCATGAGCTGGGCCAGCCGGGTGGTCGCGGAGATCCGGAAGTGGTGGCCGCAGGTGGGACAGACCCGGAGCGCCTTGTCGAGGTGCTTGTTGAAGAGCATCTCGTCGCACCCGGGGCATTTCGTCCACATGTCGGACGGGTAGCTCTCGCGGCGCGGCCGGAAGGGCAGCGTGATCGGCATCAGGCGAGGCCTCCGGGCAGGATGTCCCGCCCGGCGCGGGCGGCCCGTGCGAGGCGGACGGCCCGGGCCATCGGGTCGGTGGGAGCGCCCCGCGTCAGCCGCCAGGCCACGAACGCGGCACCGGCCAGGCTCAGAGCGGCCGAGGTCACGGCGCCGCCGACGAGCAGCGGGCGATGGGCGGGAAGCCGGCCGGGCGGACCGCCCGTGCCTGCAGCCCCGGGCGTTCCCGCGGCGCCGGCCGCCGTGCCCGTGGCATCGGCCGGGGCGCCGAGCAGTGCCGCCAGCTCGGGGTTGGCCAGCTCGTCGGCCAGGCTGCCGTCGCCCAGGAGCGGGGTCGGGAACGGGATGACGGTCGCGTCGCCCCCGGACACCGCGGCGAGGCGCATGCCGGCGGCCGCCTCCGCGAGGCGGCGCGCCAGGCGCTCTTCAAACCGGAACGACGGGTGGACCCGGACGAGCTCGTCGCGCAGGCGGCGGGCGGCGCTGCGGAGGGCCGGGTCGAGGGCCGGATCGGCGGGGGCGTCCGGCGCCCCGCGCTCGGCGGCGGCCAGGAGCGCCTCCAGGTAGCGGTCGGTGACGAGGGCCTCGACCTCGATCGCCTCGAGCGCCGCGCCGCTCACCGGCCGCGGCCCGGGGCGTCGAGGTCGCGGCCCCGTGCGTCGAGGTCGCGCGCGACGGTCCGCAGCGCACGATGGATGAGGACGCGGACGGCGCCCTCCGACCGGCCCAGCACGCCGGCGATCTCGGCGGTGGTCATCTCCTCCACGAAGCGGAGGACCACGGCCCGGCGCCGGTCCCCCGGGAGCCGGGCCACCGCAGCCCATGCCGCCGTGGCGTCGGCGTGCGTCACGACGTCGCGCTCGACGTCGTCCGGCGCGGCGGTCGTCCCGGCGGCCTCGAGGGTGGCGGTCGGGCGTCGGCGCAGGGTGCGCCGGTGGTTCGCGACGACGTTGCGGGCGATCCTGAAGAGCCAGACGCGGAACGTGGATGCCTCCGGGCCCGCGTCGGGCGGGGCCTCCTCGCGGAAGCGGGGCAGCCCGCCGAGGGCCAGCAGGAACGTGCGCTCCGTCACGTCCTCCGCCTCGTGGTGATCGCCGAGCTCGTGGAAGGCAAAGCTGTAGACCTGTGCGAGGTACTTCCGATAGAGGGCGTCGAAGCGGGCCGGGTCGGCCTGCGCCGCCCGGACGAGGCTCCGGTCCGGATCGAGCGGGACCACCCGCCCGGCCGTGCCGGCTGCCTCCCCGCCCTTCCCCCGTCCAAACACCGCGCGCGCCGTTCCGTTACACGCCGGCGGCGGAACGGCCCGCCGTCGCGTCCGCCGGGCCCGCCCCAGCCGCGTCCGCCGTGCCTGCCGCGTCTGCCGCCGCGTCCGCGGGCGGGCCGGCAAGTCGCACGTGGACCACGTCCCCGGCGTGGATCGCGCGCTCGCCGCCCGGCACGGTCCCGTCCGCCACCAGCAGGGCGCCCGTCATCGGGTCGAGGCCCAGGGCGCGCACCTCCTCGGGTTCCCGCCCGTGCTCCTCGACGCGGACGTCGCGCCCCGTCGTGACCTGGCGGGCCGTCCAGTCGTCGATCGCGAAGCGGCCGAGACGGAGCGCCTCGATGCGGGCCTCCAGGCGCGCAAGGAACCCGTCCAGGAGGATCTCCCGGTCGACCGGGCGCCCCCCGGAGGCCTCGGCCAGGCTCGTCATCGCCGCGGCGATCTCGGCCGGGAACCCGGCGCGCTCCCAGCCGGCGTTGATGCCGATGCCCACGATCACCCGGGGGTCGTCGCCGCCGAGGCCGCCGGCCTCGCCCAGGACACCGCCCAGCTTGCGGATGGGACCGCCGCCCAGGCCCGCGCCGGCGAGCCCGGGGGCATCCTCCTCGACCACGAGGTCGTTCGGCCACTTCAGGCGGATCGTGCGGTCGCGGAGTCCCATGACGTCCTCGGCCGCATCGGCCATTGCCAGGCTGACGACCGCGGCGAGGCGCCAGGCGTGGGCGGCCTGGAGCCACGCCGGCCGGAAGCCGACGGACAGCAGGAGCGCGACGCCCGGCGGCGCCGTCCACGTCCGCCCGGCCCGACCCCGGCCGGCGGTCTGCTCGTCGGCGACCGCGAGGCAGACCTCGGGCGTGCCGGCGGCGAGCCACGAACGCGCGACGTCGTTCGTCGAGGCGACCCGCGCGAATCGCTCCTGCCGGGCGAGGAACGACGTCACAGGCTGGCTGCCGCTCCGCCGACCGGGTCCGGGGTCGCCAGCTCGAACGCAGTGTGCAGGGCCCGCACTGCGGCCTCGAGGTCGTGCTCGGCGATCGTGCAGGTGATGCGGACCTCGGACGTCGAGATCATCTCGATGTTCACGCCGGCGTCGGACAGGGTCCCGAACATGCGGGCGGCGTAGCCGGGCGCGTTGTGGAGCCCGGCGCCGACGATGGAGACCTTCGCGATCGAGGAATCGGTCGTCATCTCCCGGAAGCCGAGGTCGCGCACGAGCGGGTCCAGGATCCGCTTGGCCTTCGCCAGCTCGACCCGAGGCACCGTGAAGCTCATGTCGGTCGTGCCGCCGTGGCCGACGTTCTGGACGATCATGTCGACGCTGATGCCGCCGTCGGCCAGCGGGGCGAAGACCGCATGGGCGACGCCGGGTCGGTCGGGAACCTCGACGAGCGTGACCTTCGCCACGTTCCGGTCCTGGGCGATGCCCCGCACCTTGTTGCGCTGCTCCACGAGCGGGTCCTCCTTGATGAGGGTGCCGGGGGCGTCCTCGAACGAGCTGAGGACCTCGATGACGACGTCGTTGACCCAGCCGAGCTCGACGGCCCGGACCTGCATCACCTGGGCGCCCTGGTGGGCGAGCTCGAGCATCTCCTCGTAGCCGATGACGGCGAGCTGGCGGGCGTCCGGGACGAGGCGCGGGTCGGCGGTGTAGATGCCCTTGACGTCGGTGTAGATCTGGCAGCGGTCGGCGCGGAGCGCCGCGGCGAGGGCGACGGCCGTCGTGTCCGAGCCGCCCCGGCCGAGCGTCGTCGTCTCCATCAGCTCGATGGCCTTCGCGCTCTGGCCCTGGAACCCGGCCACGATGACGACCCGGCCGTCGGCCATCTCGGCCCGGATGCGGACGGGATCGATGCCCGCGATCCGGGCCTTGCCGTACGTCCCGTCGGTGACGATCCCCGCCTGCGCCCCGGTCAGGGCGATCGCCGGCACGCCGAGGGCATCCAGCGCCATCGACATCAGCGTGGCGCTCTGGTGCTCACCGGTGGCGAGCAGCATGTCGAGCTCGCGCGCCTTCGGCTCCTCGGTGATGGCGGCGGCCAGCGCGAGGAGCTCGTCCGTCGTGTCGCCCATGGCCGAGACGACGACGCAGAGGTCGGCACCCTCGGCGCGCACGGCGGCGATCCGGCGGGCGACGCGGCGGATCCGATCGGCATTCGCGACGGAGCTGCCGCCGAACTTCATGACGACAAGCGGGTGTGACATCGGCGCGGATTGTACTCCGCGGGCGCCCGGGGGCCCGAGATCACGCGAACGGGTCGCGCGCCTCGATCCGCGGGAAACGGCGGTAATCCCGGTCACGGGTCCAGATCGTCCGCACGTCGTTCTCCAGCATCAGGGCGGCAACGTGCGCGTCCGGCACGAGGTTCCCGGACGGCAACGCGTCATCGACCACCTGGCGAAGAACCCGCCAGAACATGTCGGTCTCGCCGGTCGTGCGGACGTGCGGCCGCGCGAGGAGCCGCTCGACGTTCCCGATCGCCTCCCCGATCGAGAGCGGGTGCGCAAAGATCGCCGGATGCGTCGCGATCCGAAGGTACGCCATGATCGTCGGCCAGAACACGTACGCGATCTCCGGCCCTTCGGCCACGCGCTCGACAAAGGTGCGTGCCCGTTCGTGGACGGTGCTCGATGCATCGGAGGCGTACAGGAGGACGTTTGCGTCGAGGGTGAGGCTCACGAGCCCTCCACGGCACGCCGGACCGCCTCCTTGTCGTCGAGGTCGACGAGCGCGCCCATGGGACGGGACGACCACGTGAGGGGCGGAAGCGGCTCATCGGCGATGCGTTCCGCCAGGGCAGCGCCCAGGACCTCCGAGGCGAGGCGGCCCAGGCTCTTGCCCTCCTCGTCGGCGCGCCGCTTCAGCTCGCGCAGGACGGTGGGATCGAGGTTGATCGTGGTGCGGGACATGATGTGTGATGCTAGCCGACTGCACATCTGATGTCCATCCTGGCCACGCCGCCAGTCGCGGGCTCCTCCTCGTCCCTCTCAGGGGCTGCGGGCGCCACGCGGGGTGGGGTGGCAGTACCATCCGGGCGTCGCCACCCCACCACACAGGAGCCGCCCGTCCATGTGCTTCGATCTCGACAGCCGGCCGCCGATCCCGCCGATCGCGGGCGGCGCGATCGACACGGAGGAGATCGTCCTCCGGGCCGGTGACGGCGGCCGGTTCGCCGGGCTGCTCGCCCGCGCGGAGCAGCCCGGCGGGGCGGGGATCATCGTCCTGCCCGACGTCCGCGGCCTCCACCCGTACTACGAGGAGCTGGCGCTGCGGTTCGCCGAGGTGGGCGTCGACGCCCTTGCCATGGATTACTTCGGGCGGACCGCCGGGATCGGGATCCGCGAGCGGCCGGCCGACTTCGACTTCATGACCCACGTCGGCGAGACCCGCTTCTCGAACCTTTCCTGGGACATCGAGGCCGCGGCCGACAGGTTGCGCGGGCTGGGCCCGGGCCGCGGCCGCGCGGTCTTCACGATCGGCTTCTGCTTCGGCGGGCGCCTGGCCTTCCTGGCCAACACGCTGGGCCTCGACCTCGCGGGGTCCATCGGCTTCTACGGCTGGCCGGTCGGGTCGCGCGGCGACATCCCGGCGCCGGCCGACTCGACGGGCCTGATGACCGCCCCCGTCCTCGGGATCTTCGGCGGCGCGGACCGGGGGATCCCGCCGGAGGCGGTGGAGACGTTCGAGGATGCCCTGGCGGCGACGGGCATCCCGCACGAGCTCGTGACCTACCCCGGCGCGCCGCACTCGTTCTTCGACCGCAAGGCGGAGGACTTCGCGGAAACGTCAGCCGACGCCTGGGAGCGGGTCCTCGCCTTCGTCCGGACGAACACGCCCCCGGCGTAGCACGCGGGGGCCGCGCGCATGCGTGGGCCGGACCCCGCGACCTGCCCCGCCGCGGGCCCACCCCGATCGGACCCGACCGGCCACGTCCTACGATCCGAAGGGCTGCTCCACGCGGGCACCGGCGCTCCGCGGCGCTACGAGCTCCACGCGGCCCGGCAGGTCAAGGTCGGCGGCCGCGGCACGCAGGGCGCCCTCGATCCGGGTCAGCACCGACAGCGAGTCGGCGAAGGCGATGATCGTGCTGCCGGCACCCGACAGGCAGGCACCGAGGGCGCCCGCGCCGCGCGCCGCGGCCACCAGCCCGGGCAGCTGGGGGTAGACGGTCGCGCGGTACGGCTCGTGGAGCCGGTCGACGGTGAGCTGGCCCAGGCCACGCGGGTCCCCGGCCGCCAGCCCGGCCACGCCGAGCGCGACCCGCTGCAGGTTCGCCACCGCGTCGGCGAGCGGGACCATCTCGGGGAGCGCCGCCCGCATGTCGCGGGTGGCAAGCCGAAGGTCGGGGATGAAGAGCACCGCGCGCAGGTCGCGCGGGATGTCGAACCGGATCGCGGTCGGGGTCGTGCCGTCGGCCTGCCCGTGGGCGGCGATCGTGAAGCCGCCGAGGAGTGCGGCCGCGGCGTTGTCCGGGTGCCCTTCCAGCTCGGTCGCGAGGGCGAGGGCGCGATCCGTAGTCAGCGTGCCGCCGCCCAGCGCGGCGCCGGCGAGCAGGCCACCGACGGTGGCGGCGGCGGACGATCCGAGGCCGCGCGCCAGCGGGATGCGGTTGCGCATCTGGATCCGCCAGCCGAGATCCTCGCCGCCGGCTCCGCGAATCTCGGCCAGGCCCCGCCCCAGGGCAACGACAAAGGCGTTGCTGCTGTCCTCCGGAAGCTCGCCGGCGCCCTCTCCCTCCACCGCGACCTCGACCCCCGCACCCGGCCGGGCAAGGCACTCCACCTCGACGCGGTCGACGATCTCGAGGGCCACGGCCAGGCAGTCGTAGCCGGCCCCCAGGTTGGCGCTCGTGGCCGGGACCTCGACCGCGACCCACCGGCCGTCGAGGTCGGCGAAGTGGCTCATCGTCATCGTGCTCCATCCTCCGGCGCCGGGCCGGCTCGCCGGATCACCGCCATCCGAGCGCCTCCGTGATCGCCGGGAGCGTGGCTTCCGCCTCGAGAAGCCCGGGCTCGGCCGCCAGGCGGGACCCGCTCTCGGGGTCCTTGAGGCCGTGGCCCGTCAGGACGCACACGACCCGCGCGTCCGGGTCCAGCCGGCCCTCGGCGCGCAGCTTCCGCACCCCGGCCAGGCTGGCGGCCGACGCCGGCTCGCAGAAGATGCCGACCAGGCGCACCACGTCGCGGTAGGCCGCGAAGATCTCGTCGTCGGTCACGGCCTCGATCAGGCCTCCGGACTCGTCGCGCGCGGCCGTCGCCTTCTGCCACGAGGCCGGGTTCCCGATCCGGATCGCGGTGGCGAAGGTCTCCGGGTCCTCGACCGGGCGGCCCAGCACGATCGGAGCGGCGCCCGCCGCCTGGAACCCCCACATCCGCGGCAGGCGGTCGATCACCCCTGCCTCGCGGTACGCCCGGAAGCCCATCCAGTAGGCGCTGATGTTGCCGGCGTTGCCGACCGGGATCGCGAGGACGTCGGGCGGCCCGCCCAGGTCGTCGCAGACCTCGAACGCCGCCGTCTTCTGGCCTTCGAGCCGGTACGGGTTGACCGAGTTGACGAGCGTGATCGGGTGCTCCTCCTGCTCGGCCAGCTGGCGGACGGCGGCCAGCGCGACATCGAAGTTCCCGCGCACCGCGAGGACCCGCGCCCCGGCGACCTGCGCCTGGAGGAGCTTGCCGGCGGCGATCTTCCCGGCCGGCAGCACCACGACGACCTCCAGGCCGGCGGCCGCGCCGTAGGCCGCGGCGGAGGCGGACGTGTTGCCGGTCGAGGCGCAGACGATGGCGCCCGCCCCCGCCTCGACCGCCTTCGCGACGGCCATCACCATGCCCCGGTCCTTGAACGAGCCGGTGGGGTTGGCGCCCTCGAACTTGAGAAAGAGGTTGGGGATGCCCCACGCCGCCCCGAGGCGCTCGGCGTGGACCAGGGGGGTGGCGCCCTCGCCCAGGGAGAAGCGGGGCGTGGCGTCGCTGAGCGGCAGGTATGCCGCGTAGCGGTCCAGCAGGCGCGGGCGCGCGGGCGACGCGGCGCCTGGCATGGGCGCGGGCTCGGGAGGCGTCATCAGTCGGTGACCGGGTAGAGGGTCACGTCGACGCCTTCCGGAAGGTGCGGCGCGATTGCGGCGCGAACACGCTCCAGGGGCAGTGGACCGGTCCGCACGACGGTCCCGCCGTCGATCTCCTCGACGGCCGCCGTCGCGCCCAGCGCTACCTCGTCGCGCGCGACCCCGGGCAGGAAGGCGAACCATGGCCGGTCGACGGAGAACGGGTCCTTTTCGTTCGCCCGGGCGGGGGTCTCGCTCGCGGGGGTCAGGCCGGCCCACGTGCTCCCGCCGTGGCGGGCGATGGCCAGCAGGTCCCCGAGAACCGCGCTGCTCGTCGGGTCGCCGCCGGCGCCCGGACCGGAGAACGCCACGTTGCCCACCGGCTCCGCGCGGACCTCGACGAGGTTCAGGACGCCATCGGTGCCGCCCAGGGCCCCGCTCTCGGGGACCGCGGTCGGCAGGACCGTGGCCGCCAGCGTCCCGCCGGGCCCGGGCTCGGCGACCGCCAGGAGCTTGAGGTCGAGCCCGAGGAAGCCGGCGCCCTCCATCTCGGCCGAGCTCACGCCCGTGATGCCGGGCAGTCCCCAGCCACGGACCGAGGGCGGCGTGCGCAGGATCGTGCCCGGCTCGATCCAGGCACCGAACGCCAGGCGGGCCAGGAGGACGAGCTTGTTGACGGCGTCGTCGCCCTCGACGTCGCCGCGCGGATCGGCCTCCGCGTAGCCGTTCGCCTGGGCCTCGGCGAGGATCTCCGCGTACGGCTGGCCGAGCTCGCCCATCGCGGTCAGGATGAAGTTGGTCGTGCCGTTGACGATCCCCCTGACCCGGGAGACGGTGTTGGCGGCGAGGTCCGAGGCCAGTGGCGAGAGGATCGGGATCCCGCCGGCGACGGCCGCCTCGAAGCGCAGGGCCCCACCCGTGCGGCGGGCGATCGCCTCCAGCTCGGGCCCATGGTGCGCGATGACGTGCTTGTTCGCGGTGACGACCTGCTTGCCGGCACCGAGCGCCGCCGCGACGAGGGTGTGGGCCGGCTCGTCGCCGCCCATCAGCTCCACGATGACGTCGATCTCGGGGTCGGCGACGAGGTGGGCCGGCGCGTCGGTCAGCAGTCCCGCAGGGATTCCGCGCCCGGCCGCCTTCGCCATATCGCGCACGGCGACGCCGGCCAGCACGAGGCGGGCGCCGTCGAACGGGGCGAGCGTGTCGGGGCGCTCCAGGAAGGCGTGCACGACGGAGCCGCCGACGGTGCCGGCGCCGAGCACCGCGACACGGAGTGGGGCTCGAGTGGACATCCCGCAGATCGTAGCGGACGCGCGGTCCTCCCGGGCCGCCGGCGGCCACCCGTCGGCGCGAGCCGCCCGGTACACTGCCTCGCGATGACCAGCACGCTTCCCCCCAGGGTCCGCTGTTTCAGCGGGATCCAGCCCTCCGGAGCGCCGCACATCGGCAACGACCTGGGCGCCATCCGGAACTACGTCGCCCTGCAGGACCGCTACGAGTCGATCTACTGCATCGTCGACTTCCACGCCCTCACGACGGTCCACGACCCCGATCGCCTCCGGCGCCAGACCCGCGAGATGGCGGCGGCGCTCCTCGCCCTCGGGCTGGATCCCGCGAAGTGCACCCTCTTCGTGCAGAGCCACCGGCCCGAGGTCGCGGAGCTGATGTGGCTCTTCTCGACGGTCACGCCGGTGAGCTGGCTCCAACGCACGCCGACCTACAAGGAGAAGCGGGCCAACCAGCCGGACGACGTCAACCACGGGCTGCTCACCTACCCGGTCCTGCAGGCCGCCGACATCGTCCTGTACAAGGCCTCGGTCGTGCCGGTCGGCAAGGACCAGGCGGCCCACCTGGAGCTCTCGCGGGAGATCGCCCGCGCCTTCAACAACCGCTACGGGGAGACGTTCCCAGAGCCGCAGGCGGTCCACACCGAAGCCCCCATCGTCCTGGGCACCGACGGCGTGAAGAAGATGTCGAAGTCGATCGGGAACACGATCGAGATCTTCGCCCCCGAGGACGAGATCCGGCGCCAGGTGATGGGCATGGTCACCGACACGCTCCGGATCAAGCGGACGGACCCCGGCCACCCCGAGCGCTGCAACGTCTGCCAGCTCCACCGCTTCTTCGGCGACGACTACGCCGAGATCTGGGAGGGCGAGCGAACGGCGCGCACGGGCTGCGTCGACACGAAGAAGCTGCTGGTGGAGCGGCTCCTGCGGTACTACGCCGGGGCCCGCGAACGCTACACCGAGCTCACCGCGCACCCGGAGCAAGTGGACCGGGTGCTGGAGGACGGCGCGGCCCGCCTCAAGCCCATCGTCGACGCGACGCTGGCCGAGGTCCACGTCAAGATGGGGTTGCGGTAGGTCAGCTCTCCTCGCCAGGAGCCCCGGCTGCCGCGCGCGCCGCTTCCGCCTCCTGGCGCTTCCATTCCTCGCGGTCGAGCGCGTACTCGACGTCGCCCAGCTCGTCTCCCTCGATGCGGTACGGCCACGGCTGATGGAAGGTCCGCATCAGCCGCAGGCCCGCCTTCTCCAACACCCGGCGTGAGGCGGTGTGGACGGCCATCGTCTCGGCCACCACGCGCCGGGCGCCGAGCTCGGCGAACGCCTTGCGGACGAGCGCACGGGAGCCCTCGGTCGCGTAGCCCTTGCCCCACGCCGACGCGATGAGCCGGTAGCCCAGCTCGGGCTCGCCGGCGGGGGCGCCGGGGGCCGGGCGGAGGTGGAACCAGCCGATGAAGTCGCCCGTCGCCTTCTCGATCGCCGCCCAGAAGCCGAAGCCGTCGGACCGCTCGTGGTAGGCGAGGAAGGCGGGCAGGACGTCGTCGCGGACCTCCTCGCGAGGCGTCGTCCGACCGCCCGTGATGTAGTGCATGACCGCCGGGTCGGCGTCGAGCGCGACGAGATCGTCGAGGTCATCGGGCGTGAACTCGCGGAGCAGCAGGCGGTCGGCCTCGAGGAAGACCCGCATCGCGAACAACTCCCTCGCTGCGGGGCGCTCCGCCGCTCGGCCCGGCGGCCGTACCGCATGCCCGGAGCGAATGCTGAGGCGCCGGCCCTCCGAACGCAAGCGGGCCGGCGGACGACCGTCCGACCGTGCCGCTGCTCAGGCGTCCGCAATGCGGGCCGTGCACCAGCGCGCGTCGTGGCCGCCGCATGAGCAGATCAGCGCCAAGCCGGCCGCCAGGCGATGACCGTCGTGCCCGCGGCGGTCGTCGTGGCAGGACCCACGAGGGCCGTGCTGCTCGTCGAGCGGGCACGGGCACCCCGTGGACCGACGCCCGGTCGAGTGGCAGGGCGAGGCACGGGCGGGCGATCGGAACCGGCGCGGGAATCGTCTCGGGCTCGGGTGCCCGGGTCGAGGTCACGTCGCGCCTCCGCCCTGCTAGGATCGGCGCAGGCCGGGCCCGCCGGGCCCGCCCGAGCCGGCACCGACCGGACGACCGAGGTCACGCCACGGACGTGGACCAGCCCGCCGCGCCGCCACCGCCCGCCGAAGGGCGGGAGCCGCGCGCGCCGGACGCCGTGGCGCCGGCGGTGCAGGCCGACCCGCAGGTCGCCGCGCCGACAGCCGCGCCGCGCGCCCCGTACCCGGGCGACCAGGAGTACCTCCTCACGCCGCGCAACCGGCGCCTGCTGACGATCCTCCTGACCTTGGGGTCGATCGCCCTCTTCTTCGTCGTCCTCAACCAGCTGGCCGCCGTCTGGGCGGTCTTCGGCGACCTGGTCCTGACCTTCTTCTTCGCGTGGCTGCTCGGGTTCATCCTGGAGCCGATCGCGGCGTGGCTGGCCCGCTTCATGCCTCGCGTGCTGGCCGTGACGATCGCCTACGGCTCCGTCGCGCTGGCCGCCTTCGGGCTCGTCGTCGTCGCGGCGTCGGCGCTCTTCGCGTCCATCTCCGACTTCCTCGACAACTTCCAGCAGTTCCAGCGCGACCTGATCGCGCTCATCCAGCCGATCTCGGACTGGCTCACGACGCTCGGCTTCGACCAGGTCGACCTGACGGCCCAGGTCGAGTCGCTCCTGGGGGGCCTCGCGACCCAGGCCCAGGGCCTCCTCGGCCCCCTCCAGGACGTCGCCGTGGCCAGCGTCGGGTTCGTGGGGAACGTCCTGATCGTCTTCTTCCTCGCGATCTTCATCTCGCTCGACCGGGCGGCGATCGGCTCGTTCCTGATGCGCCTGGTCCCGCCGGCGTACGGCGACGAGGCGCATCTCCTGTCCGAGAGCGTCGGCAAGTCGTTCGGTGGCTTCATCCGCGGCATGGTCGTCATCGGCGGGACGTACGCCCTCGTCGCACTCCTGTGCAACCTCGTCCTCGGCCTCAACTACGCGGCGCTCACGACCGCGACGGCGGGCATCCTCATGGCGATCCCCTTCTTCGGGCCGTTCGTCGCCTGGTCCCCGCCGGTGATCGTGGCGGCCGTCACGCAGCCCGATGCCCTTCTGCCGGCGATCGCGATCATGGGAGTCGGGTGGTTCGTCAACCAGAACCTCCTCCAGCCGCGCGTGCTGGCCAACGCCGTGGGCCTTCACCCGGTGGTGGTCCTGGCCTCGGTGCTGCTCGGGACGAAGCTGTTCGGCATCCCCGGCGCGCTCTTCGGCCTCCCGGTCGCCGCGGTGATCTCGTCGTTCTTCTTCTACTTCCTGCGCCGCAACGTGAAGCCCGACGAGCGGTCGGTGGCCGCCCGGGCCGCCCAGCGGCTGTCCGAGCGGGAGGGCCGGCCGAAGCGGGTGCCGCGCGAGCCGCGGCCCGGCGAGGACGAGGAGATCCTCGCCGAGGAGTTCGGCCTGCAGGTCGACGCCATGCTCGGTACGACGCGCAGGCCCGACGGGACTCCATCCCGCGCGGCCGACGAGACGAGGGGGCCCAACAGCCCCGGCGCAGCGCCGTCCGGTGCGGCCGACGAGGCACCCCGGCCGGCCACCTCCGGCCCGGACCCGGCGGACCGGCCCGCGACCGGATGACGACCCGTCCCCGGATTCTCGTCACCAACGACGACGGCATCGAGTCGCGCGGGCTCCTGGCCCTCAAGCAGGCGTTGGAGCCGCTCGGCGAGGTGCTGGTGATCGCGCCGGACACCAACCAGAGCGCAGTCGGCCACTCGCGGACGATGTGGCGGCCCCTCCGGGTGCGCGAGCGAACCCTCGCGGACGGGTCGCCGGCCTGGTCGATCGACGGCTCGCCGTCGGACGCGGTCGGCCTCGTCTTCCTCGGGCTCCTGCCCGGCCCGATCGACCTGGTGGCCAGCGGCATCAACCACGGGGCCAACCTCGGCGACGACATCACGTACTCGGGGACCGTCAGCGCGGCGATGGAGGCGGTGCTCAACGGCTGCCCGGCCTTCGCGATCAGCCACGACGACTACGCGCCGGTCGACTTCGAGCTCGCGATGGCGGCGGCCCGGGTGGTCGCCGAGGCGATCCTGGCGCGCGGCCTCGAGCCGGGGCAGCTGCTCAACGTCAACGTGCCGGCGATCCCGAAGGCGGCCTGCGCCGGGTTCGAGGTCGCGCGGCTCGGCAAGCGGACCTACCAGGACGAGCTCATCCGCCGCGAGGATCCCCGCGGGGTCCCCTACTACTGGGTCGGCGGCTCGCCCCCGCGGGGGCACGCGATCCCCGGCACGGACGTCGACGCCGTGCTGAACAACAAGGTCGCCGTGACACCGATCCAGCTGGACCTCACGGCCGACAAGTTCCTGGAGCGCCTGCGCGGCTGGGAGCTGGCGCTCGACGGCTAGCGGCACGGGGCGACTTCCGGCCCACCATCGGGGCGACCTCCGACCGGTCCCGGCCCCGGGTACACCGCGTACGCTGATGCGGGGGCGATCGGCCCCGCATCCGCGCGCGAAGCGAATCGGAGGCTGGGGATGAGCGACGTGCTCGCAGTCGTGCTGGCCGGCGGCGCCGGCGAGCGACTCTCGATCCTGTCGGCGATCCGCTCCAAGCCCGCGGTCCCGTTCGGCGGCAAGTACCGGCTCATCGACTTCAGCCTGTCGAACTGCGCCAACTCGGGCATCGACGACGTGCTCGTGCTCACGCAGTACAACCCGCGCTCCCTCAACGACCACATCGGGACGGGACGGCCGTGGGGCTTCGACCGGCTCCGCGGGGGCGGCATCAAGATCCTCCAGCCGTACATCTCCGCCGAGAGCCGTGGCTGGTACCAGGGGACCGCCGATGCCGTTCGGTACAACCTCCACGAGATCGACCAGGACGGTGCCGACACGGTCCTCATCCTCGGCGGCGACCACGTCTACAAGATGGACTACCGACCGATGATCGCCGCCCACCGCCGCACCGGCGCCGACCTGACGATCGCGGTGCTGACGGTGCCGCCCGGCGAGGCGAGCCGGATGGGGATCTGCAGCCTCGACGACGACGGGCGGGTGGTGGACTGGGAGGAGAAGCCAGCCGAGCCGAAGAGCGACCTCGCCTCGATGGGCGTCTATGTCTTCTCCCGCGCCGCGCTGCATGCCTGGCTCTCGCCCGCCGCCAGCGACTTCGGGCACGACGTGATCCCGGCGATGCTGGTCGGCGGTGCCGCCGTGTTCGGCCACCGGTTCGACGGCTACTGGCGCGACGTGGGCACCGTCGAGGCCTACTGGAAGTCCAACCTCGACCTCGTCGGCCTGGTGCCCCCGCTCGACCTCTTCGACCGGAGCTGGCTGATCCACACCCGGTCCGAGGAGCGCTCGCCGGCCAAGCTCGGCCCGGATGCGATCGCCCGCCATTCGCTCGTCAGCCACGGCTGCATCGTCAACGGCACGGTCCTCAACTCCGTGCTCTCGCCGGGCGTCAAGGTGTCCGAAGGCGCGGTGGTCCGCAATTCGGTGATCCTCCTCGACACCGAGATCGACCGCGGCGCCGTCGTCGACACGGCGATCATCGACAAGTTCGTGCACGTCGGGGCCGGCGCGGTGGTCGGCAGCGGCGACGACCGCGACATCCCGAACGTCGACGAGCCCGAGCGCCTCTGGACCGGCATCATTGTCGTCGGTGAGCGAGCCCGGATCCCGCCCGGGACCCGCATCGGCCGGAATTGCCTGGTCGGGCCGCGGGTCGGGCCGGACGACTTTCCTGGACTCGACGTGCCGTCCGGGACGTCGGTCCGGCGTGGCGAGCCGCCGGCGAACCCCGAGCCGGAGGACGGCTCCTGAGCCAGCCTCGTCGAGGAGCCAAGGGCCGCCGAGTCGCCAATGGGCTGGCCCCAGCGCCGAAGCGCGCTACCGCGCGAGCGGCACCTCGAGGAGGAACGTCGTGCCCGCGGGTCCGGTCGCCTCGACCTCGAGGCGCCCGCCGTTGGCGACCGCGAGCTCGCGCGCGACGGTGAGGCCGATGCCCGTCCCGCCGACGGCGGCCGGATCGCGGCGGCGCGCCGGATCGACGCGGTAGTACCGCTCGAAGATGCGCGGCAGGTGCTCAGCCGGGATCCCGGGTCCCGTGTCGCGCACCCGCACCCGCCCGGCGCTCGAGGACGCCCCGGCGAGGATCTCGGTGCGCCCGCCGCGCCCGGTGTAGCGCGCCGCGTTCGTGAGGACGTTGACGAGCGCCCGCTCCACCTGGCGAGCGTCCACGTCCACGGGGATCGCGGCGGTCTCGCCCTCCGGCCCGACCAGGGTCACCCCTGCCTCGGCGAACAGCGCGCGTGTCGACCCGGCCGCGGCACACGCGATCGCCGCGAGGTCGGCACGCTGCACCGACCGCTGCAGGACGGCGCCCTCGGCGGCCGCGAGCTCCTGCAGGTCGCCGACGAGGCGCCGGACCTCGTCGGCGGCATCGCGCGTCGCGGCGAGCTCGGCGGGATCGGGCGCGATGATGCCGTCCGCGAGCGCCTGCAGGCGCCCTGCGAGGACGGTGACCGGCGTGGCGAGCTCGTGGGCGAGGTCGCCCGCCGCCCGCCGGCGCAGCTCCTCCGAGCGCTCCAGGTTCGCCGCCATCGCGTTGAACGCCTCCCCGAGCTCGTGGCCCTCGGCATCCGGGGGCGGCACGACCCGCGTCGACAGGTCGCCCGACCCGATCCGGTGACTCGCCGTCGCGAGGTCGCGAAGCGGCCGGGTCAGCCGGCGGGCGAGAACCCACGAGACGAGGGCGCTGGCGACGACGATCCCGAGACCCGCCGCGAGGAGGATGAGCGCCGCGGTCTCGCGGAACCCGGAAGGCGCGGGGCCGGCCTCCGTGGCAGAGCCCGCCAGCGGATAGACGACCAGGGTCCCGGCCTCCGTGCCGGCCACCACGATCGGGACCTCCACCGGCTCCCCCGTCGGCGTGCGCCCTCCCGGAGCTCCGCCGGAGACCCCCGGCAGCGAGTCGATGCGGGCCACGACGGCGCCGGATGGGTCCCGGATCTCGAGCGGGCCGCCGGCGCTGACCGCCAGCTCCCGCAGGTCCTGCTTGCGGAGGTCCAGCCCTCCGTTGGCCGTGACCAGGTCGGCGGCGAGCGCCGCGGCCGATCTGTATCGCCCGGCCCGGGCCTCGTCGAGGTAGGCGTCGAAGCGGCCGATGACCCCGCTTCCGACGAGCACGCCCGTGGCGACGACGATGATGCCGACGGCTGCCGCGATCGCCAATGCAAGCCGCGAGGCGAGCGACGCCCGGTGCGGCATCAGGGCGGGGGCCCGGTCGGGGACTCGCGGTCGACGGGCGCGATCCACCGGTACCCGGCATCCGGGATCGTCTCGATCGCCCACGGCGCCGCGGCATCGTCGCCCAGCTTGCGCCGCAGGTTGGCCACGTGCACGTCGATGGTCCGGGTCGTCTCCCCGGTCCCGCCCGTGGCAACGGCGAGCAGTCGCTCACGATCGCAGACGGCCCCGGGCACCGAGGAGAGCGCAAGCAGGAGACGCAGCTCGGTCGGCGTGAGACGGCCCTCGCCGGCCCCGGTGCGGTACCTCCGCGTCGACGGATCGACGACGAGGCGTCCGCCGGCAAACGTCCGGGGCCGCGCCTCGGGCCCCACCGGGAGCGTCCGCCGCAGGATGGCCCTGACCCGCTCGACCAGCTCGACGGGGTTGTACGGCTTGGCCAGGTAGTCGTCGGCGCCGAGGCGCAGCCCCTCGATCCGCTGGTCGTCGGAGCGCTTGGCGGAGGCGATCAGGATCGGGACGTCGGACACCTCCCGGATGGCCCGGATCAGCGCCTCGCCCGAGAGCCCGGGAAGCAACAGGTCCACGATGACGAGGTCGGGGGGATCGGCATCGAAGGCGGCCAGCGCCACCCGGCCGTCGCCGGCCTCGGAGACCTCGTACCCGGACGCGGCGAGGTAGGCGCGCACGATCGCCCGGATCCGCGGTTCGTCCTCGACGACGAGGATCCGGGCGGCGATCGCGGCCGGGCGCGCGGCACCCGGCTGCCGGCTGGCTGTCACGGCACCATCGTACAGGTGGGTGTGTGAAGAACTCGTCAAGGCGCCCCGGTCGGTCGTCCTCTGCCGCGGTTCCTTTGCGCGTTCTTGACAGCCCGGCCGGACGATGGGGGCTGCCGGCTTGTCGTAGCGATGGCGCGCCGGCGTCTTCGTACGAGAGGAGCCAGCCATGCCGATCCCCCACCGACTCACGGCCGGAGGTGCGCTTGCCGGGGCCGCCCTCCTCCTCGCCCTTGCCGGGTCGGTCCTGGGCGCTGACGAATCACCGCCGCCGACCGGCGGCCCCGACGCCCCGCCCAGCCAGGCGGCCCCGACGCCCGACCCGGCGACCTCCGTCGAGCCGTCGGTCCCGGCGCCGGAGCGCGCACCCACGACGGCACCGACACCCGTGGCGCCGGTCGCGGCGCCGACCCCCGCCGCAACCCCGGTGCCCGCCCCGACGCCCACGCCGGTGGCGACGCCCACGCCCGTGGCGACGCCGGACGCCGACGAGGGGCCGGTCCAGACGCTGACCGGCGTCGTCAGCACCCGGACCGACGCTGACGGCGACCGCGAGTACGTCCTGAACGGCGTCGAGCTGTCGGTCGGGCCGCAATGGTTCTGGGGCACGAAGAACCCCCTCCAGCCGTACGTCGCGAGCGGGGAATCGGTGTCCGTCACCGGCCGGATGGAGACCGACCCGCCGTCGACGAAGGCCAATGGCAAGGCCAGCGATACCGACGGACCGGAGCTCGACGTCTACGCGGTCAACGGCACCCCCGTCCGAGCGGAGGGCAAGCCGCCCTGGGCGGGTGGCCCGAAGGTCGTCGGCCAGAGCCATCCCGGCTACGCGGGCTGGTCAAACGGGAAGGCCGACAAGGCGGAGGCCGCGCCGCAGCCCTGACCGCGCATCGAGGCGGACCACTTCGCCGACCTCGTGGTGCCGACGGGGGCCTCCGTGCGGCGATCGCCTACGCGGACGGCGGAGGGCTGACGTCGGGGCCGCGACCGTCCACCGCGGCCGCCTCGCGACGCTCGGCGCGCGCGAACCACCAGCGGACGCCGAGCAGCGCGGGGACGAGCAGGGTCCACGCAAGGGCGGCCATGCTCGCGTCGAGGAACGCGAGCGGGATCGTGAGCGCAAAGCCGATCGGCGCGATCGAGGCCATCGCCAGGCGTCGACGGCGCTCGAGCGGAGCCTCCACCGGGATGAAGTCCCGGTGATCGGCGTGCCAGCGCATCGCCAGCAGCGCCATGCCGGCGACCAGGTTCGTCGCCGCGTACAGGGCGACGGCCGTCGGGAGGTCCACGTAGCGCCCGATGAGGTTCGTCGGGAAGGGTAGGAACGCGATCGCCCCCAGGAAGACGAAGTTCAGGAGGACGATCCGCCCGTCGGACCGCTCCAGGGTCCGGAAGAGGCGGTGGTGGCCGTTCCACCAGACCGCGATCACCATGAAGCTCAAGGCCACGCTCAGGAACCGCGGGCCGAGCTCGGCCAGCGCCGCCCGCAGCCCCGCGTCGGTGGCCGTCGAGGGTAGCGTCTCGGGAAGACGCAGGTCGACGACCAGCAGGGTCATCGCGATCGCCATCACCGCGTCGCTGAAGTAGATGAGGCGCTCGACCTCGCGCGCCCCGCCGGCGCCGAGGTCGGGGGTCGGCTCCCCGTCCACCGCTGCCTCCGTGCTCCGCAACCGGCCTAGCGGCGCTTCCGGTCGGCCAGGACCTCCTTCACGGCGTTGTGCGCGGGCGCGCCGGTGACGCCGCCGCCGGGATGGGCCCCCGGTCCGACGAGGTAGAGCCCCTCGACCGGCATCCGGTACCGCGCCCAGCCGACGAGCGGCCTCCAGGCGAACCAGGCGTCGAGACCGGGCTCCTGGTGGTACGGGTGGCCGCCGGTGAGGCCGTACTCCGCCTCCAGGTCGGCCGGGGTGAGCACCTCGCGCGCGGTGACGAGCGACCCGATCCCCGGCGCCACCTCCTCCAGCGCGGCGACCACCTTCTCGCCGAGCCCCGTCCGGGCCGTCTCGTCCCAGGCGCCGTCCCGCAGGCGGTACGGCACGTACTGGGCGATGACGCTCATGACGTGGCCGCCCTCGCGCGCGGCCAGCGACGGGTCCACGAGCGAGGGGATCGTCGCCTCGAGCACGAGCCGGTCGGACACCCGCCCGTACTTGCTCGCGTCGAAGGCTCGCTCCAGGTCGTCGATCCCCGTCGCGCCGACGAGGATCCGGCCCCGGATCCGCTTCGACCCGTCGTCGCCGTCGCCGGCCGCAGGGAAGCGCGGCAGCGCGGACAGGGCGAGGTTCACCTTCGCCACCGTGCCCGGCTGGCGGATGTTGCCGGCCCGCCAGCGCAGCTGCGGGCCGAGGTCCAGCGGGCCCAGGAGCCCGAGGAGCGTCCGCTTCGGGTCGAGGCCCGACGCGACGATCGGCGCCGCGATCTCCTCCCCCGAGGCGAGCGCGACACCGGTGACGTGCCCGTCCGACGAGATGACGGCCGTAACCTCGGATTCCGTCCGCAGCTCCGCCCCGAACGCCCGGGCGGCGGCGGCCAGCGCGTCGGACACGGCCCCCGGACCGCCCCTCGCGAAGACCGCCTGGCCGGCCCCACCACCGTCGTTGCCGGCCGAGTCGGCGAGGAGCGTCGCCGTCGTGCCCATCGACCAGGCGCCGAGCCCGGTGAACAGGATCGCCCGCGCGGCGATCGTGGCCCTGACGGCGTCGGTCTCGAACGATTCGGCGACGAAGTCGGCAATCGCCATCGGGAGGACGCGGAGCAGGTTCCGCGCGTCGTCCCGGCTGAGCTTCTTGTAGGCGCGGCCGAGGAGGAGCCCCGTGATGGCGTCGGCCAGGCCGGGTCCCGACGTGGCGGGCGGCGCCTTATCCCCGAGCGCCGCCAGGAAGGCGGCCAGCGCTCGCACCTGCCGGTCGAACCCGGCCCACGCGAGAGCGTCCGCGCCGGACCAGGTCGCGAGGTCGTCCGCCGTCCGCTCCGGATCCGCCCAGAGGGTGACCGCCCGGCCGTCGGGCTGGGGGGCAAAGGCGCGGACCTCCGGCGCCACGAGCGAGAGCCCGCGCACGCCCAGGTCGAGCTCGCGGTAGACGGCCGGGCGAAGCCGCCCCACCGTGTGGAAGAGACCCGGCGCCCGGGAGCCGTCGTCGAGCGTCCGCGTCTCGACGGTCCCGCCGAGGGTCGGCCGGCGCTCCAGGAGCACCGTCCGGAGCCCCGCCTTCGCGAGGTAGGCCGCCGCGACGAGGCCGTTGTGGCCGCCGCCGACGACGATCGCGTCGTAGCCTGCCGAAGGGTGCGTGATCGCGGCCATCTACGCCACCTTCCCCTTCTTCGCCTTGAGGAGCTCGAGCGCGGCCAGCCGGCCGTTGGCGGCCATGATCCCGCCGCCCGGGTGGGTCGACGAGCCGGCCATCCAGTAGTCCCGGATCGGCGTCCGGTAGCGCGACCAGCCCGGCACCGGCCGGCTGAAGAAGAGCTGCTCGAGGGAGAGCTCGCCGTGGAAGATGTTGCCCTCGGTCAGCCCCCACTCCTGTTCCATGTCCCAGGGCGTGACGACGTACTTCTCGACGATGACGTCCCGCAGGTTCGGGGCGAACTCGCTGATCGTGTCGATGACCGTGTTGCCGAACGCCTCGCGCTGGTTCTCCCAGTCGGCCGGGCCCTCCGCCAGGTTGTAGGGCGCGTACTGGACGAAGCAGCTCATGACGTGCTTGCCGGGCGGCGCCACCGACGGGTCGACGAGCGAGGGAATGACGATGTCGACGTACGGCCGCCGGCTGAAGCGCCCGTACTTGGCGTCGTCGTAGGCTCGCTCCATGTAGTCGACCGCCGGGCTGATGCTCATGGCGCCGCGGAGGTATTCCGTGCCCCCGGGATTGGCCGTGAAGGTCGGGAGGGCGTCGAGCGCGAGGTTCACCTTGCCCGAGCTGCCCCGGAACTTGAAGCGCCGGACGGCGGCCTCGAAGTCCTCGGGCAGGACGCCCGGCTCCAGGAGCTGGAGGAAGGTCCGGCGGACGTCCGCCGAGGAGACGACCACGCCCGCCTCGATCTCCTCGCCGCTCTCCAGGACGACGCCCGTCGCCCGGTCCCCGGCCGATGAGAGCCGCACCTGCGCAACGCCCGCGTCGGTGCGGATCTCGGCGCCGAGGGCCCGCGCCGCGTTGGCGATCGCGAAGCTGATGGCGCCCGTGCCGCCCTTGTGGAGGCCCCAGGCCCGGAACGCGCCGTCGATCTCGCCCATGTAGTGATGGAGTAGGACGTACGCGGTCCCCGGCGAGCGGACGCCCAGGAACGTCCCGATGATGCCCGAGGCCGACATCGTCGCCTTCAGCGGCTCGGTCTCGAACCACTGGTCGAGGAAGTCGGCCGCGCTCATCGTCATCAGCCCGATGAAGGCCGCCTGCTGCCGCTCGGAGAGCCTCGCGAAGTCGCGCGCCAGGCCCATCACGCCCAGCCACTCGCGCGGGTCGACCGAGGTCGGGTCCGGCGGCACGATGCCGAGGATCGGCTTGATGAAGCGGGCCATGTCGGCCATGAGCTGGCCGTACTCCTCGTAGGCGTCGGCGTCGCTCTGCGACCAGCGGCGGATCTCCCGCATCGTCGCGGCATGGTCGTCGCGGCGCCACAGGAAGTCGCCCGGCACGGGCGTGAACGTGCCGTCGAGGGGCAGGATCTCGAGGCCGTGCTTCGGCAGCTCCAGCTCGCGGATGATCTCGGGGCGCAGCAGGCTCACCACGTACGAGAGCACGCTGAACGTGTAGCCGGGCACGATCTCGTCGCTCGTCGTCGCGCCGCCCAGGATGTGGCGCTTCTCGAGGACCAGCGTCCTCCAGCCGGCCCTCGCCAGGTAGGCGGCGGTCGTCAGGCCGTTGTGGCCTCCGCCGATGATCACCGCGTCGTAGCGCTCGGCCACCCGCGTTTCCTCCTTGGTCGTTGGGTTCGGATCCGGTTCGGGCGGCCCGCTACACGCGCTTGCGCGGCGGGTCGAAGAAGGGCACGTCGACGACCGTGGCGGCGACGAGCTTCCGCTTCGCCTCGACGGTCCACTCGACCTGGACACGGCCCCCGGAACGGGCGTGCGCCACGCCGACCGACGCGAGGGCGATCATCTTCTTGAGGATGGGGCTCCAGCCCGTGCTGGTCACCCGGCCGACCTGGTGCCCGTTGGCGTGGAGCGGGACGGGCGTCCGGCTCACGGTCGGGGGCGCGTACGGCGCGAGCCCCTCGGCGGCGTAGAGCGCCTCGATCTCGGGCCAGCTGATGTCGAGCCCGACGAGGCGACGCGCGGGGCCGCCGGCGGCCACCTCGGCGATGAGGGCGCGCTTCCCGACGAAATCGGCCTTGGCGAGGTCGACGAGCCGGCCGAGGCCGATCTCGTAGGGGCTGAAGTTCTGGGCCGGGATGTGGGAGTGGACGGCGCTCGTGTAGTCCACCTCGATGAGCACCAGGCCGGCCTCGAGGCGCGCGACGTCGAGGGCGACCATCCCCGCCGGGCGGACCCGGTACGGCTCGCCGGCCGTGACGAGCGCGTCCCAGGCCTCGACGGCGCGGCCCGCCGGGATCCACAGCTCGTAGCCGAGGTCGCCGGTGTAGCCCGTCCGCGAGACGTCGACGGGGACGCCGCCCAGGTTCGAGGCCCGGCGCCGGAAGTAGCGCAGGTCGCCGAAGGCCTCGCCGGAGGCGGCCTCGAGGACGGCCCGGGCAAGCGGCCCCTGGAGGGCGATCGCCGCGTCGCGCTCGGAGACGTCCGCGATGTCGACCTCGAGGCCGTGGGCGTTGAGGTGGAGCCAGCGGTACTGGGGGTCGGCGGCCGTCCAGCGGATCACCTGGCCGCCGTCGGCGTCGTCGAGGCGGTGGATCGTCCCGTCGTCGATCACCTTGCCGTGCTCATCGCACCAGGGCGTGTAGAAGACCCGCCCGGGGAGCAGGCGCGCCGCGTCGCGGGTGATCAGCCGGTCGACGAGGCGCAGGGCGTCCGGGCCACGGAGCTCGTACTTGAAGAGCGGGCTGACGTCGATGAGCGCGGCCGCCTCGCGGATCGCGTTGTACTCGATGACGTGGCTGTCGTGGTACTCGCTCGCGGCGTAGAAGCCGGACCACTCGCGCCACTGCATCCGGGCGTTGAGGGGTGCGGTCCGCGGGTGGAAGGCGGTCCCGACCGTCACGTCACATGCTCCTCTGCTGGGCGCCGGCTCGCGGCCGGACCGGGATCTGGGGTGTGCCCGCCATTGTGCATGAAGCGTATGCAGGATGGATGGAACAGCGTCGCGGCCGGAATGCCGGCCGCGTCAGGCCGGAGCGTCGGCCTCGTAGGCCAGCACGGGCACGCCCATCCGCACGAAGTCGTCCGGGTTGCGGGTCACGACCGTGGCTCCCAGCGACCACGCGACGCCGGCGATGAGAGCGTCGCCGAGGGTTCGCGGGCTCGTCGCGCCGTGGACCCGACGGGCCTCGCCTGCCCAGCGCGCCGCGTCAGGGTGCGTTGCGACGTACTCGACCGCGTCGATGAGGATCGAGATCGCCCGCCGTTCCTCGGGGGTGCCGCTCGAAAGAGCCTCGGCGACGACCGCGTCGCAGACGACCAGGTCATCGGCTTCCGCGAACAGGCGCTCCAGCATCGCGCCGGCGCCGAGCCGGCCGTTCGCGTAGTCGATCAGGAGCGTCGTGTCCAGGATCCTCGGCATCGGTCCTCCGCTCGTTCCAGAGTGCGTCGACATGCGGTCGATCCCAGCTTGCCCGGACCTCCTTCAGCGTCTCGAGGACCTCCTCCGGGGTCGTGCCCCACGTGGTTGAGTCCTTCAGGACACCGAAGTTCTCGCGCCAGACCTTCTTCATGCGGTCGCGCTTCGCCTGCTTGAGCAGCACCTCGGCGATGTATGCGCTCCGGCCCCGCGGGCCGGCAACCTCGTCGATGATCGCCAGCGTCTCGGCAGGGAGCGTGATGTTCGTGCGAACCAGAGGCATGGCGGCACCTCGGTGTGCGAAGCAGTGTGCAATCGCGTGTGCTGACGCTAGCACACGACGCGCGTCAGCGCCAGAGGCCCGCTTGACGCTTCCGTGCCGCCGCGACGGTCGGAGCGCCCTTCTTCGTCCCCCGCTGCCGCCGCTCCGCCAGCGACAGCGACACGAGCATCAGCTCGTTCACCCGGCGCTCGAACTCGGGCACCGTCGCTTCCGGGATGGTCACGCAGACTTCCCGGAGCGCCGTCTCGAGCTGGTACCAGAGGTCGCCACGCCGGACTTCGTAGAGGGCGTAGGCGCTGTTGATCACGACGCGACGCACGCCGTCCTCCTCGACGAGCGCGCTCCGGAGACGTGGATCGAGGCGGCGAACGACGACCTCCGCGGCGCCGCGCCGACGGATCGTCCCCGGACCGCCGCCGGCCCCCGGGCGCGGCAGGCGGGGCGCCGTCTTCCGGGGTGCAGGTCATACGTCCGGAGGCGGGCCCGGTCGCGGTAGGCGGGGTCCTCGAACCCGTAGGCATCCGCGTCGCCGGCCGCCGATGCGACGATCTCGAACCGGTTGCCAAGGTGCCCGATGGCGGCCTTGCCACCCTGCCCGTAGCGGCCGATCCGATCGCCCGCCCTCTTCGACGAGGCGCCCCATCGAAGATAGTCGCGCTCGATGGCCGCGGGGCTCATGCCGGCCCCGCCGACGACCACGAGGACGAGCCGACCGGGATCGACCGCCAGGTCCACCTCGAGCGGCCGGCCGGGAACCCGGCTGTCGACCGCGTTGTCGACCAGCTCGAGCACCGCGTCGACGGGGGTTCGGTAGTTGGCGAACAGGGCGGCCGTGAGTCGGGGGTCGATCCTCTCCCGGACGACGAGGCGGGCGGTCACGGCCGATCGGACGAGCTACTCACCGACCCGGGCGAACGCGGCGGTGAACCCTGCGAGGGTCGCGCCGTCCATGCCGGTCCCGGTCGCCTCCCAGTTCAGGTCGCCGCCCTCGGCGACGACGAGCCAGGCCCCGCCTCCCACGTCGACCAGGCGCGCCGGCCGGCCGCCGTAGGACGCCGTTCCCGCGTCGGGGCCGGCCGGGATGCAGCCCGTCGCACCGGCACAGTAGTAGCCCTGCCGAAGGGCGATGCGCTGACCCCCCGGGCCCTTGTAGGAGATCTGCATGCGCCCTCCGCCGGACAGCCAGAAGTCCCCTGTTTCGACGAACCAGCCGGCCGGCAGGACCGGGCAGTAGACGTCCCACGCCACGGCGTCGGCGACGCCCGCGTAGAAGGCCCGGTTGTCGGCGCTGCCGGTGCAGGCGGCGGCGCTCCCCGGCGAGGTCGTCACCGCGGGCGACTCGCTTGGCTCCGCCGACGGCTCGTCGGTGGGTGCCCCCGTCGGTGCGTCCGTCGGCACCGGCTCGCTGGCTGCGGGCGCCGTCGGCGCCTCCGTCGGCACCGGGGCCGAGGTTCCCGGCGTGGGTGTGCCGGGCGAGGAGGGGGTCGGCGCAGTAGTGCCGCCGCACGCGGCAACGAGCAGGGCCGCCACGGCGAGAGCTGCGAGCGCGCGCCCGGCCGCCCGCGCGTCGATGGCTGGGATCACGGCTCCAGCCTAGCGGGGCGGGGTGGGCGCGGTCAACGCGACGGGGCGGGGCCGATCGCCGTGGCGTCGCGCGTGATCGGGCGACCGGCCCCGGCCGTCGCGTCGGCAGCGGGCGTCGTGTCGGCCCCAGGCCTCGCATCCGCCGCGGGGATCGCGATGCCCAGGCCTGTCGCATCGCCCGGGCCCGTTGCGTCGCCGCCGGCAAGAACCACGTCCACCCCGAAGACGCTCCGCACGCGATCGCGGGTCAGCACCGCGTCCGGCGGGCCGTCGGCGACGATCCGCCCGCCGTCGAGCACGACGAGGCGCGGGAAGAAGTGGCGCGCGAGCGCCAGGTCGTGGAGGACCGCCAGGACCGTGGTCCCGTCGCGCGCGTTGAGGTCGGCGAGGAGCTCCATGACGGCCACCTGATGGCGCAGGTCCAGGTGCACGGTCGGCTCGTCGAGAACGAGCAGCGGCGCGGCCTGCGCCACGGCGAGCGCGACGAGGACGAGCTGCCGCTCGCCGAGCGAGAGCTCGCGGGCGTCGCGGCCCCGCAGGCGGTCGATGCCGACCCGCGAGATCGCCGCATCGACCGCCGCCAGGTCGACGGCCCGCGGGCCGCGGATCGGATCCTCGTGCGGCAGCCGGCCGAGCGCCACGACCTCCTCGACGCGGGCCGAGAACGGGAAGGTCGCCTGGCCGGGGACGGCCGCCAGGCGACGCGCGATCGCCGGGCGATCGAGGGACTCCACGGCGTCGCCGGCGAGCCTGACGTGCCCGCTGCGCGGGGTGACGAGCCCGGCAAGCACGCGGAGGAGCGTCGACTTCCCGGCGCCGTTGGGCCCGACGAGGGCCACGCGCTCACCGGGCGCGATCGCGAGGTCGACGCCGCGCAGGATGACGCGGTCGCGGTAGGCGACCACGACGCCGTCGAGGGCGGCCACGGGCGGCACCCGGGACGGCTGCCCGGCGGACGACCCGGGCCGGTCGACCTCGACCGGCACCCCGACCGTCGCGGGCACGGGCGACGTCACAGCTCGTACCCCCCGCGGGCCGAGCGCAGCAGCACCAGGAAGAACGGCGCCCCGATGACCGCGGTCACGACGCCCACCGGGATCTCGCCGAGCAGGCGCGCCACGAGGTCGGCCGCGACGAGGAGGACCGCCCCGAGGATTGCGCTGAGCGGGAGGACGTTGCGGGCGTTCGGGCCCACGACGAGCCGCACGAGGTGCGGCGCCACGAGCCCGATGAACCCGATGAGGCCCGAGACCGCCACCGCGGCGGCGGTGACCAGCGTCGCGAGGCCGAGCAGGATCCCGCGCTCGCGCCGGACGTCGATCCCCAGGTGCGCGGCCGCTTCCTCGCCGAGGAGGAGGCCGTTGAGGGAGCGGGCGCGGAGGAGGATCGCGACGCTCCCGCCGACCACGAGCGGGGCGGCGATCGCGAGGCGCATCCACGACGCGCCCTCGAGGCCGCCGAGCAGAAAGGCGAAGATCTGGCGCAGGTTGGCGCCCGAGAGGTACATCGTCATCGCCAGGCCGGCGGCAAGCAGCGAGCCGACCGCGTAGCCCGTCAGGAGGAGGCCCGTGAGCGGGGCGAGGGGCCCGCCACGCCCGAGCCGGTAGACGACCGCCACGGCCGCCAGGCCGCCCGCGAAGGCGAGGACGTTGAGGAGCCCGAGGTCGAGGAGGGCGACCCGGATCGGGATGAGCACGGCGATCGCCGCGCCGAGAGCGGCCCCCGACGCGGTCCCCAGCACGTACGGGTCGGCCAGCGGGTTGCGCAGGAGCCCCTGGAAGGTCGCGCCGGCGACGGCCAGCCCGGCGCCCACCACCACGGCGGTCAGCACGCGCGGCAGGCGCAGCTCCAGGACGATGGTCTCCGCGGCCGGGGTCCATGCGCGCTCGACGGGCAGGCCCAGCGCGCGGAGCAGGATGCCGATCGTGTCGCCGGGCGCGACCGCGACGGATCCCGCCGCGACGCCGAGCACGACGACCGCCGCGAGCGCGACGAGGCCGATCGCGACCAGGGCAGCGGGACGCGGCGCCGTCGCGGGTCGCCGCACGCGAGCCCGGGCGAGGGCCAGGCTCCGGCCGCCGATCGTCATCGCGGTCCCCTACCCGCCATTGCCCGCCCCGGTGCCCGGAGGGAGGGGGACGCCCGGGTCGATCGCCCGCGCGAGGGCGCGCAGCCCCTCGACGAGCCGGGGGCCCGGCCGGGTGACCACGACGTCGTCGACCGGGCGGATCGCGCCGTCCTTCACGGCCGTCATCCCACCCCAGCCGGCACGGGTGGCCACCTGCTCGGCGGTGACGCCGTATGCGGCATCCCCCAGCACGATCACCTCCGGATCGGCAACCACGAGCGTCTCGAGCGGGATCGAGAAGACGGTGGGACTCCCGGTCGTGATGGGGTCGCCGCCGGCGAGGGTGATCATCTGGGCGACGAAGGAGCTGTCGGCGGGACCGTAGATCTCCTTCGTCGCGTCGAGCTCGTAGAAGACCCGAGGCCTCGTGGCGCCGGCCGAGCCGATCCCGGCCGCGATCCCGTCGATCTCGGCCTTCATCCCGGCCGCGAGGGCCGACCCGGCCGGGCCCTCGCCGGCCGCCGTCGCCACCAGCTCGATGTCGGCGAGCACCGCCGCAACGTCGGGCGCATAGACGACGAGGACCGGGATCCCGAGGGACCGCAGCTTCGCCAGCGCCTCGGGGCTGTTGAAGGCGTTGCCGCCCGCCACGACGAGGTCGGCCCCGAGGCCGACGATCTTCTCGACGTCGACGCCCTGGAAGGAGGCGACGTCGGGGAGGGGGACGGCCTCCGGCGGATAGTCGTCGAAGTCCGTGGTCGCGATGACCCGCGGGCCGGCCCCGACGGCGAAGAGGATCTCCGTGGTCGCCGGCGTGAGCGAGACGATCCGCTCCGGTCGGGCGGGAAGGGTGACGGAGCTCCCCTCGTCATCGGTGAGGGTCATCGGGAACGCCGCGGCGGCGGGCGATGCCGTGGCCGTCGCCGCGGCCGTCGGGGTCGCGGTCGTGGCCGGGGCGATCGATCCGGTCGGCGACGGCCCCGTCGACGGGGGGGCGGTCGAACCGGCGCCGCACGCAGCGACGAGGAGGGCGGCGATCGCGACGAGCGGCGCGATCCGGGAGCGGGAGCCGGCGCGGACGCGCCGGGACGTGAGAAGCCGCATGGGTGCCTCGCAGTCGGAATCGGGGAAACGGCGCGGACGCGCCGACGGACGCGAGGCTCTAGGTGACGGGAATCATGCCTGCCTGCCCCTTCCTCACGAGGGTTCGTGCGGCTGCACCGTGGGGCCGGCGACCGGACTTCCGTCCCGGATGGGACGGTCACCGTAGCGGGACTGTGCCGGATTCGCACCGGCTTCGCGACCACGCGGTGGGTCTGGATGACGGGCAGAGGGTAGCACGCGCCGGGCGCCCGGGCGGGGGCCGAACGGCCCGGATTCGGGCAGGGCCGGGCCGGCCGGCACCCCCAGCGCGGGCCGGGATGCCGGCGCAGCGGCCGGCGGCACGTCCATGGAGTCCGGTAAGCCGCCGATAAGCGGGGCTTGCCAGACTCTGCCGGAGCGGCGTCGTCGGGACGTCGCCTGGCCCGCCTCCTCCCGCCACGGACACCCCGCCGGAGGAGGTCACACCGGATGTCGCCCGGACGATGGATCCGCCCACTCACGGCAGTGCTGCTCGCCGCGTCGCTCGCCGCCACGGGGGCCGGCCCGGCCCTCGCCGGCTTCCAGGGGACCGTCGCCTCGAACGAGAGCGCGTTCGAGCCGCCGTGCCTCCCCTTCGACGACCCGTACCCGGAGAAGATGCTGAAGGCCGCGGCGGCCGCGTTCGTCGAGCTCGGCTACACCACGCGCTCGTACACGGGCGCCACGTTCACCCGGGCGGCCTACCTTGCGCGGACCGCGAACGACTGGGGGACCTACGTCCATTCGCACGGCGACCACTACTGGCATGCCGCCGACGGGCGCCGGTACGCCGGCTTCCGCGAGGACTCCGGCGACTGCAGCCAATCGGTCGTCTACTCCAAGGACATCGCGCTCAAGCGGGCCGGCCGGCAGGCCAACCTCGTCGTGATGTCGATGTGCCACGTCGGCGAGGCCACCTCGACGATGCCGGGCGCATTCGGGATCGCCCGGAGCAAGTTCGCGGAGGGCACCTGGGGCGGCCCGGAGTTCTTCGTCGGCTATCTCGGCGAGGCCTGGGACAACGACGAATGGACCTTCGAGGTCGCCTTCTGGGATGCCATCGGCCCGGGCTACGGAGCCGGCGAGGCATACGACGTCGCGGCGGCGCGGGTCTTCGCGCACGACTTCGAGGCCAACTGGTGGGGCTCGTACGACTACACCGGCCGGGCGGGGCCTCTCCCCTCCGGCTGTGACCGGTGCCTGTGAGGTGAACGCCATGTCTGCTCTTCGTCCCCGGGCCCGGCGCGCCGGGCTCCTCGCGCCGGTCGCCCTTGCCGGGGCCGCCGCCGCAATCCTCGTCGGCGGGCCGGGAGGTCCCACGCCCGGCGGCGCGGTCGACCGCTACCGGGCCGGCGAGCCCGTCACCAGTCGTGCCGCCGTCCCGGCCGGCGCCGTGGGCGCGGTCCGCGCGCGCGGCCTGGCCCAGGCGCGGGCGCTGGGCGTTCCGGGCGGGGCCGCCACGCAGACGGCCCGCGTGCACGACCGCTTCACGGGCGCGGTGGTCGACGAGGTGGTCACCACCGACGCCGGCGGGCGCCGGCTCGGCATCGTCCAGATGGATCCCGGTGGCCGCCTGACCATGGCGGTGCGGCTCGGCTGGCGAGCGCCGGCCGGACCGCGGATCGACGCGCGAGACGCGCGCGGCCGCGCCGAAGGCCTCGCCGCCGCATCCGGGCTCGCCCGCACGGGCACGCCGGCCGTCGCGCCGGCCGTGGACGGCGGCTGGCGGGTCGCGTGGGAACGCACGGTCGACGGCGTGCCGGCCCTCGGCGACGGCACCGTCGTCACGCTCTTCGGGGACGGCACCTTCCACGCCGCCGCCCGCCGCGAACGCGCGCTCGCGGACGCCCCGACGGCTCCGCTCGCGATCACGACCGCGGAGAGGATCGCCGGAGACCAGCTCCGGACTCTGCTGGGCCCCGAGAGCGGGAACGCGAAGATCGTGCAGACCCGGCTCGCCTGGGTAGCGCCGAACGACATGTTCAACGCGGCCGCACCCGACGCGCCGGACCCCGTCCTTCGGCTCGCCTGGGTGGTCGAGGCCCGCACCGTCGCACCCCTTGCGGATCGCCTCCGCGCCCTGGAGCTGTACCTCGACGCGGGCACCGGTGCCCTGCTCGGCGGAGACATCCTCCGGTGACCGCGTTCCCGCCGGCCGGGCCGAGCCGACCGGGGCCGGACGTCCCGGGCCCGCCCACCGGCGCCCCCGGCGCCTCGCCGCTTGTGAGACCCGGCGGCATCGCCGCCGTGGCGGCCGCCGCGACGCCTGTCGTCGCGGCGGCCCTCCTCGCTGTCGCCATGATCGCGACCGGCTGCCGCTCGCGCCCGGCGCCGCCCCTCGTCGCGCCGGCGACGCCGCCGGCACCTGTCGCGTCGGCCGATCCCACGGCTCCGCCGAACGGCACGGCTCCGCCGGGCGGGTCGGCCTCGCGCCTGCTGCTCGTGGTCGGCGGGCCAGCCCGGCCGCGCGCCGCCGTCCACGACACGGGCCACCCGGACGATCCCGCCGTGCCCCTTCAGCTCCCGGGCACGATCGCCGACGGCGGCCTGGTAGCGGTGACCGCGGCCCCGGACGGCCGCCTCGCGATGATCGGACCGGACGGCAGCGCGTGGACGGCCTTGGTGCCCGCTCCGGGTGACGCGGCCACCCCGCACTGGATCGAGCTGCCCGCCGCGCCCACGGGCCCGCCTTCCCCTGAGCCCGTCCTCGGGGCGACGTGGAGCATCGACGGGTCGGCGATCGTCCTCCTCGCCGGGGCTCCGGGATCAGGCTCCCGGCGGACCACGATCCTCACGCGGCCGGCGGACGGAGCGGCGGCGACCTCAGTCGAGGTCCCGCTCGAGGTCGACGGCCCGAGCGTGGCGGCCCTGCCGGGTGGCGTTGTCGCCTTCGTCGGCCGCGGCCTCGACGACCGTGGCGTGCTGGCGCGCGTAACCGGCGCCGGCTCGTTCGCAACGCTGCCGATCACCGCGCGGACGGTGACGGCCGGTGGCGGCCTCGTGGCGCTCGCCGACGACACGGCCGTGAGCCTGGGGTCGCTGGCCGACCTGGAGCGCGGCATCCTGCCGACCACTCCCCTGCCCCTCGACCAGGACGGCGGCATCGGCGCGGTGGCGATCGCCCCGGACGGCACGGGAGTCGCCGTCGTGCGCCTCGACGGCGAGGGGGCGGCCACCCGCGTCGACGTCCTGCGCCGCGTCGCGGACGGCTGGGCGCTCGACGCGACGATCCCCCTCGATGCAGCGGACGGGACGGCGATCCCGGCTTGGCTCCCGTGACCCGGACACGGGGGACCCCGGCGCGTGGCCGGGGTCCGGAGCGGCGAGGACGGGCCGGGGCGGCCGGCCGGAGCGTCAGTTCGCCACGGCGGCCTCCTCGACCGCCGTGAAGATGGAGACCTGGGACGCCTCGGGGAGCATCTCGCCGAGGATCTTCTGCAGGGTCAACTGGTGAACGCAGCTCTTCCAGCTCTCGAAGTAGTGGCACGTGCAGTGCCAGGCACCGGCGTCGAGGCTCACGTGATGCGTGTCGTTGTCACCCCGAAACGTGACGCTGAGACGATCGAACGTCAGGCGGTCGCGCTCGCGAGCATACCGATTCGCCTTCTCGACCTTGCCGATGAGAGAGCTGTGCATCGTCGAGGTCCCTCCGCGGCCCAATGGGCCCTTCCAGGGGCCGCCGCTCGGCCGTGCGCTCGCCGGTCGGGTTGGGGCGGTCGTCCCGCAACTCTACTACCGGCCGCCAAGGGGCGTGCCCGGCAGCCCGAATCCGGATGCGGGCAGGCCCCCGGGTCCGTGCCCTGATGCCGTCAGCCGCGGACGAGCGCTTCGCCCGCGGCGAGACACGCGTCCGCCACCGCGGCCGACGTGGCCTCCGTGTAGACGCGCACCAGGGGCTCCGTGCCGCTGAAGCGCACGAGCAGCCACGAGCCGTCGCCGACGAAGAACTTGAAGCCGTCCTTTGTCGACAGCTCGACCGTCCGCGTGACCAGCTGCCCGGCCAGCTCCGTCGGCGCCCGCTCCACGAGCTCGACGACGAGGCGCTCCTTCATCGCCGGGTAGGTCGCCCGATCGACATGGACGTCCACGCGCTGGTAGTACGACGGGCCGGCGATCTCGTGGAGGTGGGCGATCGCGGACGAGACCGGCCAGCGCCCGGCGGCCCGCTCGCGGAGGAAGAGGTCGAGCAACAGCAGGTCCGCGAAGATCCCGTCGCGCTCGGGGAGATGCATCCCGAAGCCGTAGCCGCCGGACTCCTCGCCACCGTACATGGCGCCGGTCTCGATCATCTTCGGGCCGACGTACTTGAACCCCACCGGCGTCTCGTGGACCTCGATCCCGAAGTAGGCCCCGAGCCTCTCGGCCATGGAGGTCTCGTTCACGCTCTTCACGACCGGCTGGCGCAGCCCGCGATGCTCGGCCAGGTAGTACATGAGCAGCCCGTAGACTTCGAGCTGGTGGACGAAGACGCCCCGCTCGTCGATGGCGCCGGCACGGTCGGCGTCGCCGTCGAGGAGGAGCCCGAGGTCGAGCCCGCCGCCGGCGACCAGGCGCAGAGCCTCGTCGATGTTCGGCCGGATCGGCTCGGGGTTCACCCCGCCGAAGTAGGGATTGCGCTCCTGGTGGATCTCCACGACCTCGATCCGGCCCCCGGAGAGGAGGCGGCTGATCCAGCCGGCCCCAGAGCCCCACATCGGGTCAACCAGGATCCTCACGTCGGCGGCCTTCAGGGCGTCGAGGTCGAGGGACCGGCGGACGAAGCGCTCGTAGCCGTCGAACGGGTCGAAGCGCTCCACGAGGCCCGCCGCCTCGGCGTCGACCAGCGGGCGCCGCGGGATCGCCCGGGCCACGTTTGCGCGGGTCACCGCCTCGACGACGGCCAGGATCTCGGGTCCGGCCGCGGCCCCGCTGGGAGCCTTGACCTTGAAGCCGTTGTCGGTCCACGGGTTGTGGCTCGCGGTGATGACCACCCCGGCCGCCGCGCCCCGCTCGACGACCTCGTAGCTCGACATCTGGGTCGGGACCGCCTGGGCCGCGAGGGCGACCGGGATGTCGAATGCGGCCAGCACCTCGGCCGTCGCCGCGGCGAAGTGCTCGGAGGCGAACCGGCGGTCGTAGGCCACGACGACGCCCTTCGCCTGCTCGCCGCGATCCACGACGTAGCGGGCGACGCCCTCGGCGCAGCGACGGACGCTGTCGAACGTGAAGTCCTCGGCGACCCTGGCTCGCCAGCCGTCGGTCCCGAAGTTGATGGTGGCGGGACCTGGGACATTCCCGTCGGCGGGCGTGGTCACGAATCCTCCTCCCTGGCTCGGGCAAGCTCCTCGGCGATCCCGCGGACCTCCTGGGAGCGGTCGGCGGCGCACACGAGGAGCGCGTCGGGGGTGTCGACGACGATCATGTCGCGCAGGCCGAGGGTCACGACGAGCCGGTCGCGGGCGAGGACCAGCGTGGCCTCCGACCCGACGTCGCGGCGCGGGCCGGACCCGACGGCGCCGGACGGCTCGCCGTCCTCGAGCGCGCGCGCCACGAGCGCGTCGCGGAGGGCGGCCCAGCTGCCGAGGTCGCTCCAGCCGACGTCCGCCCGGAGCATCGCCACGCGCCCGGCCACCGACGCCGGCTCCATCACGGCGTAGTCGATCGAGGTCGCTCGCACGGTGGCGTAGGCCGCCTCGAGCGCCGCTGCCCCGGCCGCTCCCGCACGCACCGCGGCGAGGATGTCGGACGCCGTCGCCTCGAGGGCCGCCCGGATGGCGTCGCGACGCCAGACGAAGATCCCGGCGTTCCAGGCGACCGGCTCGGGGCCCGCGAGGAGCGCCGCAGCGGCGTCGAACGACGGCTTCTCCACGAAGCGTCGCACGGCGTGGCTCGCCGGCTCGGGCCGGGCATCGCCGGCGACGATGTAGCCGTACCCCGTCTCCGGGCCGGTCGGGGTGATGCCCAGCGTGACGAGCGGGTGGTCGGCCGCGGCTGCGACCCCGACGGCGGCCGTCAGGAGGGCGCGGAACGCGGGCTCGTCGCGGACGAGGTGGTCGGCCGGCAGGACGATCATCACGTCGTCGTCCGCGCGGTCGAAGGCCACGGCCGCGAGCGCGATCGCCGCGGCCGTGTTCCGGCCGGTCGGCTCCGCGAGCACGTTGCCGCGCGGAACCTCGGGGAGGTCCGCGGAGACGAGGTCCACGTGCCGGCGGTCGACCACGACGACGGCGTCCTCGGGGCTCGCGAGAAGCGGGCGCACGCGGTCATAGGTGGCGCGCAGCAGGGTCCGCTCACCGACGAGGGGCAGGAACGGCTTCGGTCGGTCGGGGCGCGACAGGGGCCAGAGTCGGGTGCCGCCGCCGCCGGCGAGGATCACCGCGTACATCCGCTGATTCTACGGGCCGCGGCGGTCGCGGTGTCCGGCGCGGCGCGCGACCGCGGCACCCCCCGTCAGGGCCGAGGCCAGTCCCGTGTGAACCCCGTGGTGGGCTCGGGGCGCACGAGGACGTAGTCGAGATGCCACGGCTCGCGCTCCCGGTCCTCGTAGTACCGGTTGTACTGGCCGAGGAAGTCGCCGACCGCCATGTAGCGCACGGGCCAGGGGTCGCGCGGCGAGCCGAGCGGGCCCATGACGTAGAAGCCGAGGATCTCCCGCGTCCCCGGCAGGTTCGGCACCTGGCTGATCCGGTAGCCCGCCACGGCCCACGCGTGGCCGCCGTGGCGGACGGTGATCCCCACGGGGTAGCCCGTCTCGTCGATCGCGTCGACGATGGCGGCCAGGGCGGCAGTCCGCGTCGCGTAGGACCGGTCCCGATAGGCCACCGGCAGCGTGTCCGGCAGGCGCCAGTTGAGCGCTCCGGCCCAGCCGCGGATGTCATTGCCGGGTCCGTTGTAGCGGTAGCGGTTGAACCGGTACGTCACCGACGCGAGCAGCTTCTGGGTCGCGTAGCTCGTGTCGCGCGTGCCGAGGATCAGGTTCGTCATCGTCTGGACCGACGCCGGGACGCACCACGTGCTCGTGTACTGGGTGACGGCCGCGCCGGCCCGGTAGAGGTTCCGCGTGACCAGGACGGGCGCCGGGGCGGGCACTGCTTGGAGCGTGGGCGCAGCCGGCGTGGGCGTCGCGGTCGGGGCACCGCCCGGGGAGGTGCTCGGCGCAGGGCTGGCGCTCGGGTCGACGCTCGGAGAGGCGCTCGCCGCGGGCCCGGCGCTCGGCGCGGGCCCGGCGCTCGGCGCGGGGTCGGGCGGGGCGGGAGTCTCCTCGGCCAGGGCCGCGCCGGGCACGAGCAGGATCGCGACGAGCGCGGTGAGGATGGTCGCCACCGCGCGCCGGCGGGCACGCGGATGCCGCCGGCCGGCCGCCGTGTGTCGGACCACCGGTGGCTGGGGCCGGGTGTCGGGGACCTGCGGAACGGGCACGCACCCTCCCATCGCGCGGACACGGCGTGTGCCCACGGGGACGAGGATGGACCCGCACGGCCCGCATGGGAAGAGACCGATGGTCCGGGACGCCCGGTGGTCCGCCGGTACGGCCCCGGGCGGTCGTCGGGCCGCATGCGGTCGTCAGGCCCCGGGCGGTCGTCAGGCCCCGGGCGGTCGTCGGGCCGCAGGCGGTCGTCAGGCCCCGGGCGGTCGTCAGGCCCCGGGCGGTCGTCAGGCCCCGGGCGGTCGTCGCGCCGCGGGCGGTCAGGCCTCGGCGGGCTCTGGAGCCGCGAGCCCGCACGCGTCGGCGAGGCGAGCGGCCTTGTCCGTGCGCTCCCACGGAAGGTCGAGGTCCGGGCGGCCGAAGTGCCCGTAGCTGGCGGTCTGCCGGTAGATCGGCCGGCGCAGGTCAAGCGCCTCGATGATGGCGGCCGGGCGGAGGTCGAACTGGTGGTCGATCGCGGCACGGATCCGGTCGTCGGGCACCTTCCCCGTCCCGAAGGTCTCGATGGAAACGGAGAGCGGATGGGCGATGCCGATCCCGTAGGCGAGCTCGATCTCGAACCGGTCGGCCAGGCCGGCCGCGACGACGTTCTTCGCGACCCAGCGCGCCGCGTACGCGGCCGAGCGATCCACCTTTGTCGGATCCTTGCCGGAGAAGGCGCCGCCCCCGTGCCGGGCCATCCCGCCGTACGTGTCGACGATGATCTTGCGGCCGGTCAGGCCCGCGTCGCCCATCGGGCCACCGGTCACGAACCGGCCCGTCGGATTCACGTGCATCACGGGATCGGTCGCGCGCAGCGCATGCGGGATCACCGGGAGGATCACCGCCTCGATGACGTCGGCGCGGATCTGCTCGGCCGTCACGTCCGGGTCGTGCTGCGAGGAGACGACGACGGTCTGCACGGCAGCGGGCAGGCCGTGCTGGTACTCGACGGTCACCTGCGTCTTGCCGTCGGGGCGCAGGTACGGCAGCTGGCCAGACTTCCGTGCCTCGGCAAGCCGGCGCGCCAGCCGGTGGGCCAGCGCGATCGGGAGCGGCATCAGCTCCGGCGTCTCGCGGCACGCGAACCCGAACATCATCCCCTGGTCGCCGGCGCCGAGCTCGCGGGGTGTCGCGCTCCCGGCCTCGCGCCCCTCGAGCGCCGCGTCGACGCCCCGGGCGATGTCGGAGGACTGCTCCTTGACGCTCACCAGCGTGCCGCAGGTGAGGTAGTCGAAGCCGTAGTCGGCGCGGGTGTACCCGATCTCCTTCACGGTGTCGCGGACGACCACCTGGAAGTCCACGTACGTCGAGGTCGTGATCTCGCCGAGGACCAGCACGAGGCCCGTCGTGGTCGCAGTCTCGCAGGCGACCCGCGCGTCGGGGTCCTCATGGATGATCGCGTCCAGGATGGCGTCCGAGATCTGGTCGCACATCTTGTCCGGGTGACCCTCGGTCACCGATTCGGAGGTGAACAGGTAGCTCGGCGCGTCGACGATGCTGGTCATGGCGCCGGGGAGCGTAGCACGCGCGAGGTCGGGACAGGGACGCGAGGCGCGGACGCGCGAGGGCAGCGCTCAGGGACCGCACGTGCGCGGGTGGGGGCGTGGTTGCGCCTCCGCGCGCGTCGCGGCGATCGGCGGCCCCACCTGGCGCGCCTCCAGCATCACCACGAGGCCCGTATGGCCAGGCACGCCGGGCGCCGGTCCCTCGGATGTCTGCAGGATGAGGGAGCCCCGCGGCAGCCCGAGAACCCAGTCCAGGGACTCCTGGTGGCGCCAGAAGCGCCTGATCCGGTACGTGTAGAGCTGGTTGTCCTTGGTCCAGACCCGGACCGTCTGACCCTTCAGCGCCTGTCCCCCGTCGACCCGCGACGCCTCGAGGATCGGCAGGAACATCCCCGCCTGGGCGTGAGCGTAGATGTACGTCACGCCTCCGGCGCCGGGGTGCTGGAAGAGGGGCGGCTTGAAGTACTCCGCGACGTCGCACAGCGGCCACGTCGAGTTCTCCGGCGGCGGGAAGACGGGTAGGTCGATCCGCAACGCCGGGACTTCGACCCGGGTCGGGCGTCCGGCCGGGCCGGTGGCCAGGCGCGGATCGGAGGTTGGCGTCGGGCTGGGGCTCGGGGACGACGTCGGGGTCGGCGTGGACGACGGGGCCGGCGACTGGGATGGCGTCGGGGTCGCCGTTGCCACCGCGACGGGGGACGGTGACGGGGTGGCCGGAGGAACCGCCGCGCAGCCGGCGACGAGGAGCGCGGCGAGCGACACGGCCGCGAGGATCGGGGCTCGCCTCACGCCGGCCTGCTGCGCCATGGGAGGGCCGGGAGCTCGTCCGCCGGCGTGAAGCCGAAGACGCCCCCGTAGAAGGCGAGCTCCGCCTGCGCCGAGCGGACGATGTTCGCCGACTTCCGGAACCCGTGGTCCTCGCCTTCGAAGGCGAGGTAGACGTGGGGGATCCCCTTCGCCGCGAGGGCGGCGACGATCCGCTCGGCCTCCGTCGGCGGCACGACCCGATCGTCCAGCCCCTGCAGGACGAGGACGGGGCACGAGAACCCCTCGGCGTGAAAGATCGGCGAACGAGCCCGATAGACGTCCGCCGCGGCGGGGTAGGGCCCGATGAGGCGCTCGAGGTAGCGCGACTCGAACTTGTGGGTCTCCGCGACGAAGGTCTCGAGGTTCCCGATCCCGAAGTAGCTCACGCCGGCCCGGAAGAGATCCCGGAAGGCGAGCGCCGCAAGCGTCGTGTACCCGGATGCGCTGCCGCCCTCGATCGCGAGGCGTCCCGGGTCGGCCTCCCCGCGGCGGGCCATGGCCAGCGCGCCGGCGACGCAGTCGTCGACGTCGGTCACCCCCCAGGTCCCCTCGAGGCGCTTGCGGTACGCCTTGCCGTAGCCGGTGCTGCCCCCGTAGTCGACGTCGAGGACCGCGATCCCGCGGCTGGTGAGCAGCTGGAACCCCAGCGCCAGCCCGGTGAAGGCGGCCGACGTCGGGCCCCCGTGGCTCGTGACCACCAGCGGCGGCAGCTCCCCGCCGGGGGCCCGGACGGCAGGGTTCGTCGGGCGGTAGAGGATGCCGTGCGCGGTGCGGTCGCCGGTGGTCGGAAACTCGGCGGGCTCCCCCACCGAGACCGCCGCGGGGTCGAGCTCGAGGTCGGACGAGCTGCGGACGGCGGCCCAGGCGCCGGTCGCGAGATCGATCCGGACCAGGGCCCGGAACATCGTCGGAGCGGCGACGATCGCCGCCACCTCCGACCCGCGGACCGCCACGTCGCTGATGGAGGTGAACGGCAGGTCCATCGCGAAGGGGGCGCGTTCGCCGGTCGCGTCGATGCGCCAGAGCCGGTCGCACCCGGCGGCGCGCCCGGTCGCCACGATCGACCCGTCTCCGGCGACGCCGTGGGACGAGAGTCCGAAGACCCAGTCGGGGCTCGCGAACTCGGCCTCGATGCCGGTCGTCAGCGCCGCCAGGCGTGCGCCGTCCCAGCGGTGAAGCTCCATCCACTCGCCGGGCTCGGAGGCGACGACGAGCGCGCCGTCGGGCGCCCAGCGGGGTTGCGAAGTCCACGTGGTGGCGTCCCCGGCAACGACGCGGCCCGGGTACGGCCGCCCGTCGCCGTCGAGCTCGGCGACCACGCACTCCGTCCCGTCCCATGGCAGGTTCGGGTGGTCCCAGCGCAGCCACGCGAGGCGCGTCCCGTCGGGCGAGAGCCGCGGGGCGGCCACGAAGTCGCTCCCGGCGACGAGCACCTCCACGGCGGCCGGGTCGGCGGCCGCGGACCCGTCGAGCGGGATCGCCACGAGGCTGTTGACCGCCTCGCCCGGACCCGAGTGGTCCTCCCGCACGGCGAGGAGCCGGCCCCGCCGGTGGTCGAGCTCCAGGTCGGCGAAGCGGAACGCTCCCTCGGGGGTGATCGGCGTCGCGGACCGGTCGGGCGCCACGCGCAGGAGCCGCCCCGTCCCGAAGTCGGAGACCACCAGGACGTCTCGGACGGCGAGGTACGCCGCGCCCCCGTACTCGTGGACGCGCGTCCGGACGTTGACCCCGGGGGGGCTGACGTCGACCGGGGCGTCGCCCGGCCGGAGCCGCACGAGCGTCGCCCGGCCGTCGTCGTCGGGCCGTCCCTCCAGCCAGAGCAGGGCCTCGCCGTCCCAGCGCACCTCGGCGAGCCGCACGACGCCGGCCACCAGGGCCTCGGGCGTGATCGTCGAGCGCCAGGTCCCGTACGGCGCGACTGTCGGGTCGCCTTCGTGGTTCGTCATTGCTTCCGTTCGTCTTCGCTTACGTGCCGGTGTGCCAGGAGGCCATGTAGGCCTTCTGCTCGTCCGTCATGTCGTCGATGTGGACGCCGAGCGCCTCGAGCTTCAGGCGGGCGACCTGGGCGTCGATGGCCTCGGGGACGACGTAGACGGTCGGCTCCAGGGCGGCATGGTTGGCGACGACGTACTCCGCGGAGAGCGCCTGGTTCGCGAAGCTCATGTCCATCACCGCGGCCGGGTGCCCCTCCGCGGCGCCCAGGTTGACCAGCCGGCCTTCGGCGATCAGGTGGAGCTTCTTGGGCCCGAGGTCGAACTCCTGGACATTCTCGCGAACCTCCCGGACGTGGCCCTCGGCAAGCGCGCGCAGGGCGACGAGGTCCAGCTCGGCGTCGAAGTGGCCACTGTTGGCCATGATCGCGCCGTCCGCCATCGCCACGAAGTGCTCGCGGCGGAAGACGTTGACGTTGCCCGTGGCCGTCACGAAGACCTCGCCCCACGGCGCCGCCTGGTCGACCGTCTTCACCTCGAAGCCGTCCATGAGCGCCTCGAGGGCGCGGACCGGGTTGACCTCGACGATCGCTACGTGCGCGCCGTGGCCCTTCATCCGGGCCGCGATCCCCTTGCCCACCCAGCCGTAGCCGGCAATGACGACCCGGCGCCCCGCGATGAGGATGTTCGTCGCCCGCAGGATCCCGTCGAGCGTGCTCTGGCCGGTCCCGTAGCGGTTGTCGAAGAGGTGCTTCGTCTCGGCCTCGTTCACTGCCACGACCGGGAAGCGGAGGGCGCCGTCCTTCGCCATCGCCCGCAGCCGGATGACGCCGGTCGTCGTCTCCTCCGTCCCTGCGAGGACCCCGGGGAGGAGCTCGGTCCGGGCGTCGTGGAGCAGGCTCACGAGGTCGCAGCCGTCGTCCATGGTGATCTGCGGCTTGGTGTCGGCGATCGCGTTCAGGTGCGCGTAGTACGTGTCGCGATCCTCGCCGCGCCGCGCGAAGACGCCGATCCCGTAGCGCGCCGTGAGCGCCGCCGCGACGTCGTCCTTCGTCGAGAGCGGGTTGCTCGCCGCGAGCGCCACGTCCGCGCCGCCGGCCGCCAGCGTCCGGACGAGGTTCGCCGTCTCGGTCGTGACGTGGAGGCAGGCCGCGATCCGGATCCCGGCCAGCGGCCGCTCCCGCTCGAAGCGCGCGCGGATGAGGCGCAGGACGGGCATCTCGCGCTCGGCCCACTCGATGCGGCGGACCCCCTCGTCGGCGAGGCCGAGGTCAGTGACATCGTGGGAGGGGAGGGCGGTCGGGGTCGTCATGGGGATCGGGTCTCCGGGGATGGCCGCGGGGGGCGGTTCGGGCGGGCGGCGGACCGATTATGCCCGAGGTCCGGCGCCCGGGCCCGCGGCGCGACGCCCGGCGGCGCCGGGGCCCGCGGAGCGATGCCGGCCCGGCGGCGCCCGCGGAGCGACGCACGTGCCAGAGGGCACTTGCCCGCGCCGCCGCCCGGAGTACCGTCAGGCTGCGGGTCGACCGACACGGTGGGCCGCGGGCGACCCCACGCGGCAGGAACGGGATCGTGGTCCTCGAGCAGCTCGTGACGGCGGCGCCTCTGAGCCGGCGCAGCCTCCTCGGCGCTCTCGGGCTGGCGGGGGTGGCCGCCATCCTCGGGGCGTGTGGCGGCGCGCGACCGTCCCCGGCGCCCCGGGCCGGGACGCCGGCCGCCCCGGGGGTCCCTGCCGCCTCGGGGGTCCCTGCCGCCTCGGGAGCCACGGAGGGCGCGCTGGCCCTGTGCGCCTGGCCCGACGACGTGAATCCCGACACCATCGACCGCTTCAAGGCCCGCTTCGGGATCACCTCCTTCCGCTACGACACGTGCGTCACCGCGGAGGAGCTGGTCGCGATGCTCGGGGCATCGAGCTCCGGCATCGACGTGGCCACGCCGGCGGCAGGGCAGGTCCCTCGCCTCGTCGAGGCCGGACTGATCCGGAAGCTCGACCGGTCCCGGATCCCGACGGCGAGGCACATCAGCGCGGCGTTCCGGGGCCTCGCGTGGGACCCCGCGGACGAGTACCAGGTCCCGAAGGATTACGGCACGACCGGGATCCTGTACCGCGCCGCGCAGGTGGATGAGCCGCTGACGACGTGGCGGGAGTTCCGCGCCCTGGTCACGAGCAGCCGGTACAGCGGGCGGAGCGTCTTCGTCGACTCGATGGACGACGTCCTCGCCTTCCCGCTGAAGCTGCTCGGGGCGTCGGTCAACACGGCGCTGAAGCGCGAGCTCGACGCGGCCCGCTCGATCCTCCTCGAAGTGGCCCCGCACGTACTGGCCCTCGACTCGACGACGTACGGCGAGCGGCTCCGGAACGGCGAGGCCGTGCTGGCGCTGGGCTGGCCCGCGCCGCTCGCGACGCTTCGCGCGGACCGCCACGCGTCGGACACGAGGTACGTCGTGCCCGGCGAGGGAACGCTCGTCTGGGTCGACACGTGGGTGCTCGCCGCGGGCGCCCCGCACGTCGACGCCGCCTACGCCTGGCTCGACTTCATCCACGAGCCCGAGGTCCAGGCCCGCGAGACCAGCTACACGGGGCACGCGACCCCCAACGACGCCGCGAAGCCGCTCGTCGACCCGGCGCTCCTCGCGGACCCCGCGATCTTCCCCCCGGCCGACGTCCTCCCGCGGCTGGAGTGCGCCGTCGACACCTCCGCGAGCACGCAGCGGGTCGACATCTGGGACGAGTTCCGGGCGAAGGTCCGGGAGGGCTGACCACGGCAGGCCGGGCGCCCGCCAGCGCTAGCCCTGCCCGGCGCGGCCGAGGAGGCGCCGCAGCGGTGCCGTCAGCGCCAGGAGAAGCCCGCCGCCCTCGGCGTCGCGATGGACCAGCCGCTCCTCGAAGCGGACGTGCTCGCGGTACCCGAGCTTGCGGTACGCCTGCAGCGCGGGCGGGTTGTCGGCCCGCACGTTGAGCACGACCTGGTCGCAGAAGCGAAGGAGCTCGGCGGTGACGGCGCCCGTGACCTCGGTCGCGTACCCGCGGCCCCGGAAGTCGGCGTGCGTCATCACGTTCCCGACGACGCCCAGGCGTGCCTCCGGCGACACGACATGGGTCCCGGCCGCGGACACCAGGCGGCCACCGACGCGGATGCCGTAGTAGACCCCCTCGCCGATCGCCGAGGGCGGGAGCCAGGCGGTGAACCCGAGCTGGTAGAGCCGGTTGAGGTCGGCGACCTCGACCGGCAGCAGGCGGGCCACGTCGGCCGGGCACGGGTGGAACGACGCCCGATCCACCCACATCCGCACCATCTGGGGCCCGGGCTCGACGCGGTAGTGCGCCTCGAGCGCCGGGAGGCTCGCCGGGAGCGCGGCCGCGTACGCCGCGCGGGGCCGGATGACGTCGCGCAGGACCGCGGAGATGCCGGCGTTCTCGCCCATCACGAAGATCGGCTGCGGGGCGTAGCCGGCGTACTCGAGCACCACCGCCACCGGATCGTCGCCGGCGAGGGCGACGCCCCAGCGCGTCCGGGCGAACTCGCGGACGTCGAGGTCGCAGATCGCGTATGCCGCGAACAGCCGATCGCGCTCCAGGAACGAGCGGAGGAGGCCGCGGTCCGTCGTCGTCCGCGCGGTCAGCCCGCGGGCGGCCAGCGAGGACGACGCGGCCGAGGTGGCCATCTCAAGCCGGTTCCGAGGAGCCGGGAGCATCCGGCGCCGCGGCGACCGGGTCATCCCGGGTGGCGGGAGCATCCGGCGCGGACACGAGTCCGTCCGGGCCCGGCAAAGGCGCCGGCCGGCGCGCCTCGCGAGCGGCGATGGCCTCCGCGATCGCCGGGCCGTACGGTCCGCGCATGACGCCGGCCTCGGTGACGATCGCGGTGATGAGCTCGGCGGGCGTGATGTCGAACGACGGGTTGACGGCCGCGGCACCGGCCGGCGCGATCCGGCGGCCACCGAAGGACGTGACCTCGCCGGCCGAGCGCATCTCGACCCTGATCTGTCCGCCGTCGGCGGCCTCGCCGTCGAGCGTCGCGGTCGGGACGATCACGTAGAAGGGAACGTCGTGGCGCGCGGCCAGCACGGCGAGCGGGTACGTGCCCACCTTGTTCGCGGTGTCGCCGTTGGCCGCGACCCGGTCCGCCCCGACGAGAATCGCGTCGACTTCGCCGGAGGCGAGGAGCCAGCCCGCCGCCGCGTCGGCGAGGAGCGTGTACGGGATCCCCGCCTGGCCCAGCTCCCACGCCGTGAGGCGGGCGCCCTGGAGCCAGGGTCGCGTCTCGTCCACGTAGACGTGGATCTCCCGGCCGTCGGCCGCAAGCGCCTGCACGACGCCCAGCGCCGTGCCGACCTGGCCGCAGGCGAGCGGCCCGGTGTTGCAGTGGGTCAGGAGGCGCAGCGGGCGGCCCTCCGGCACGGGGAGCAGCCCGACGCCCAGGCGGGCCATCACGGCATGGTCGACGGTCGCCTCCGCGATGATCGCCTCGGCCTCGGCGCGCATGGCGGCGGCGATCGCCGGCCCGTCGTCGAGCAGCTCGCCGACGGCGGCGTACCGCGCCAGCATCCGGTTGGTCGCCCAGCGGACGGAGACGGCCGTGGGCCGGGCGTTGACGAGAGCATTCGCCGAGCCGCGGAGGATCGCCCGGCGGGCATACGGCTTTGTCAGCCTCGCGCGGCCCGCCGCGAGGGCCAGGCCGGCCGCGGCGACCTGGCCGAGGGCCGGTGCGCCGCGGACCACCATCTCGCGGATGGCCTGGGCAACGTCCCCCGCCGACTCGCAGGTCACCTCGACCAGCTCGTCGGGCAGCCGCCGCTGGTCGACGAGGACGAGGCGCTCGCCCTCCAGTCGAAACGGGCTTCGGAAGCCGGGCGGTGGAGCTGCCGGGCCCACGGCCGGCCCGGTCGCGCCGGTGGGCATCGCCGCAGGGTCCGCCATGACCGCGGTGGCCATCTCCTTGGTCGTCTCGCGCAGGGCGCCGGCTGCGCCGACGAGGGTGGCGGCGGTCCGCACGGCGTCGCTCGCCATCTCCCGGAAGAAGCGCCGGCGGGCGAGGCGCAGGGCCTCGTCGGCGTCGGACGGGGGGGCGTCGGCCGCTCCGGGAGCGGCGGAGCCCATGCCGGTCTCGCCCGTGTCCCCGGCGGTCACCCCGAGCCCAGCAGGGCCCTTCGCGCGCTCGGCGTCGCTCATCGGATCCGTGGCGGGACGCGTGGCGCAGGCAGTTGACGGCCGCTCAGTACTGGACCACCGACGTGACCTTGTGCTCGACCAGCCGGTCGCGGCCCTTGAGGAAGGCCAGCTCGACGAGGAACGCCAGGCCGACGATCTCGCCCTGCAGGCGCTGCACAAGCTCGACCGTCCCACGGACGGTCCCACCCGTCGCGAGCAGATCGTCGACGATGAGGACCTGCTGGCCGGGCTGGATCGCGTCGCGGTGGATCTCGAGCGTGTTCGAGCCGTACTCGAGGGCGTACTCCACGCTGATGGTCTCGGCCGGCAGCTTGCCGAGCTTCCTCACAGGGACCAGGCCAGCGCCCAGGAGGTAGGCCATCGGGGCCGAGAAGATGAAGCCGCGCGACTCCATCCCCACCACGACGTCGATCTTCTTGCCCGCGTACGGGGCCAGCATCGCGTCGATCGCGGCGCGATACGCCAGCGGATCCTTCAGCAGGGTCGTGATGTCGTAGAAGAGGATCCCCGGCTTCGGGAAGTCCGGGATCTCGCGGATCTTCGCGCGGAGCTCGTCGGGGGTCATGATCGCGGGAACCTCCAGGGCGCCGTCACGGCGTCGGGACATGCCAGGCACGGACGGCCGGCGCCGCCCGCCGAGAGTCTACCGCAGGCGGGCGACACCCTGACCCTCCGGCGCGGTCGAAGCCACTCCGCGAGCGCCGGGACGACGGGCGGCCCGCCGAGGAAGTCCCCGGGCCGGCCACGCGGGCCCGCCGGTCACTTCGCCCCGAACTTCCGCTCCTCGCCGCGCACCAGGCGCCCGATGTTGTCGCGATGGAAGAACCAGATCAGGGCCGGCGCGCCGATCGAGAACCCGAGGAGCGCATACGGCAGGGGAGCGGCCAGGATCTGCACGGTGAAGACGAGGCCACCCAGAGCGGCGCCGGTCAGCGAGGCCACCGACGAGTAGCGGGTGACCAGGAGCGTGACGACGAAGACCACCAGGATGACGACGGCGGGGATCGGCGCCAGGACGAGCGCGGCCCCGAACGCCGCCGACACGCCGCGCCCACCCGAGAGGCCGAGGAACGGCGATCGGCTGTGGCCCACAATCGCGGCCAGGCCGGCCAGGACCTCCACCTCGACGCCCGCGCCGAGGGCGCGGGCGAGCAGCACCGCGACGGTCCCCTTGAGCATGTCGAGGATGCCCGAGAGGAGGGCGAGACGGGGTCCGAGCGCCCGCATGACGTTCGCTCCGCCGGTCCGGCCGCTGCCGATCGTGCGGGGATCCGGGCCTCCCGTCAGGCGGGCCACGATGACACCCCACGGGATCCCGCCGATCATGTACGCGACGACGACGATCGCGACGGCGCGCACGGCGGCGATGGGATCCATGGCCGGGGAGTATAGGCTCCGTCAGGCCGGCGATCCGCCCTCCCCGGTCCCCCCGGCGCCCCGCCCGAGGAGCCGCGCCGCCATCTCTCGCACGGCTGTCGCGTCGTGCGCGACGAGCGCGCCACGGGCCAGCTCCTCGAGCTCCGGGAGCGTGCTCCCGGCGAGCGCCAGGCGCACGTCGTCGAGCGACCCCGCGTCGGCCGACAGCTCGTCCACGCCGAGCCCCACGAGGACGAGTGCGCCCGCCGGGTCGCCGGCCAGCTCACCGCACACGGCCACGGGGATCCCGGCCGCGTCGGCGCCGGCAACGACGCCGGTGATGGCCCGCAGGACCGCGGGATGGAGAGCGTCCTGGAACCGTCCCAGCGTCGCATTCCCGCGGTCGGCGGCCATCAGGTACTGGGTGAGGTCGTTGGTGCCGATGCTGAAGAAGGCGACCCGCCGGGCCAGCTCGGGGGCGAGGAGGGCGGCCGACGGGACCTCCACCATGATCCCCGTCTTCATGGCGCCGGCGCATGGCTGGCCGGCCGCCAGCACGGCTGCCCGGGCCTCGTCGCGCAGCGTCTCGAGGAGATCCACGTCGCCGAGCGTCGCGACCATCGGCGCCATGACGTGCGGGATGACGCCGGCCAGCCCGCCGGCGCGCCAGATCGCCCGGAGCTGAGTGCGCAGGAGCTCCGGGTCGGCGTAGGCCAGGCGAATCGCGCGGACCCCGAGGAACGGGTTGGCCTCGGCGGGCAGCCCCAGGTACGGGATCCCCTTGTCGCCCCCGATGTCGGCCAGGCGCACGACGACCGGGCGCTCGGGCCCGAAAGCCTCGAAGGCGCGCCGGTACGCGGCGACCTGCTCATCCTCGGTCGGCGGCACCTGGCGCTGCATGAAGAGGAACTCGGTGCGGAAGAGGCCGACGCCCTCGGCGCCCATCTCGAGCGCGCGCGGTGCGTCGTCGGGGTTCCCGATGTTCGCCAGCAGGAGGACGCGCGCGCCGTCCGCGGTCGCCCCGGGGCGGCCGCGGACGGCAGCCGCGCGGGCGCGCCGCGCGGCCAGGGCGGCAGCCCGCCCGGCGAGGGCGGCCTTCGCCGCGGCATCCGGGTCGACGAGGACCTCGCCGGCCTCCCCGTCGAGGGCGATCTCGACCGGCCCGCCCGTGGAGGCGGCGTCGTCCACCGCCTCCAGCAGCCCCGGGCACCCCACGACGCACGGGATCCCGAGCCCGCGCGCGAGGATCACGGCGTGCGCGGTCCGTGACCCGCCGGCGAGGGCGATGCCGCGCAGGAACGCCGTGGGGATCTCGGCCGTCACCGAGGGCGGCAGGTCGTCGGCGATCGCGATGACCGGGGCGTCGGGGAGCGCCAGCGTCTCGCCGCGCAGGATCCGCGCGATCCGCGCGCCGACGTCGCGGACGTCCGCCGCGCGGGCGGCAAGCAGCTCGTCGCCCAGGCTCGCGATGGCCTGCGCCGCCTCGTCCGCCGCCGCCGAGACCGCGGACGCCGGGTCGGCGCCGGCCGCGACCCGCTCGATGGCCCCGTCGACGATGGTCGGGTCGGTCGCGAGCACGGCCTGTGCCTCGAAGATCCCGGCGTCGTCGGGCCGGCCGGCGTCGCGGATGCGGGAGGCCAGCGCCTCGAGCTGCTCCTCGGCGGCCGTCGCGGCGGCGCGGATCGCGGCGGCGGGGTCGGCCGTGGCCGGTGCCACCGCGCCGGCGGGCTGCTCCCGGTAGCGCCAGGCCGGGGCCGTGGCGACGCCGGCGACGGCGCCCAGACCCTGCAGGCGACGGGCCGTCGGGTCGACGACTGCGGCGCGGGCGGGCGCGGGCGGGGGCACTCGGGGCACCGGCGGCGGGGGCACCACGGGCGGTGTGGGCCGCGTGGGCGGTGCGGGCGGCGCGGCCCCACCCGGCGCGGGCGGCACGGGGGTGGCCCCGGGGGATGGCGCTCCCGCTGCGGGCACGGGCGCGGCCGGTGCCGCCGGCGTCGGCGCGGCGGCCTCCGGGACCTCCTCGCCGAGGCCGGCCTCGATCGCGGCCCGGATGGTCGTGATCGCCTCGACCTCGTCCTCGCCCTCCGCCGTGATCCGGACCGCGTGGCCCAGGCGGACCCCCAGCGGCTGAACCCGCAGCATCTGCTTGGCGTTGACCGGGCCGGCCCCGGTGGCCAGGTTCTGGATGGTCACGTCGGAGCGGAACTTGCCGCACGTGCGGACGAACTGGCCCAGCGGGCGGAGGTGGAGGCCGTTCGGGTTTCTGATCTCGATCTCGAGCGTCTGCACGGGTGTCCTCCCGGGGATCAGGGCGCGGGGCGGCGTGGGTGACCTGGGTCGGCGGGGGACGGGGCAGGACCCGCGGGCCCGCCGGCGCTCACGAGGTCGACGATGCCTGCCGGATCGGCCGCCAGGTCGGCCGCGAGCACGGGGTCCACCGTGGCCGCGTCCACGAGCGCGGCAAGGGCGGCGTTGACCGGGGTCGGGACGCCGTGCTCGCGGCCGGCGCGGGCCACCGCACCATTGAGCCAGGCCACCTCCGAGGGTCCCTCCGCCCCACCCCGGAGGTGGAGCCGGAGGGACGGCGACTTGCCGCCCCGCGCGCCGCCGACGACGCGGCCCAGCGCGAACCGCGACAGCGGCCCCGGGAGGCGGACGCCCAGGGCGAGGAGCGGCACGTTCGCCCCCGGGAGCGCCACCGGCCGGAGTCCCTGGGCACGCATGACCGCCAGCGCCTCGAGCAGCTGGCGACGCTCGAGGTCGAAGAGGGCGGGATCCGCGTAGATGGCGGCCGGGTCGCGGTCGGCCAGGGCCGACAGGGCGTTCCCGACGAGGTTGGCCAGCAGCTTGGACCACTTCATCGCCCGCGCGTCGGGCCTGCGTTGGGCGGGCAGGCCGGCGGCGGCGAAGGCACCCGCGAGGCCCGCGAGCAGCTCGTCGACGGGCCCGGTGACCGGCGCCAGGCCGATCCCGCCGCGGCCACGCCACGCGACCTCCTGCGGGCCTATGCGCTCCACCGGCGCGGTCAGCGAGCCCGAGATGTGCGGCACCCCGGGGCGGGCGGCGGCGACCAGGGCCTCCGCGCCGACGCCGTTCTGGATGGTCAGGACCGGGGCGCCCGGCCACGCCCGCAGGTCGTCGAGGGCGCCCGCGAGGTCGAACGTCTTCACGGCGAGGACGACGAGGTCGGGCGCGGCCCCGACCTCGGCGGGCGTTGCGGCCCGGCGCACGCGCGTGCTGACGCGACGTCCCGACGGCGCGTGGATGACGACCTCGTCGCCGGCGTCGGGCACCCACGGATCGAGCATGACGACGTCGGTGCCGGACGCCGCGAGCAGGCCGCCGAGCAGCGTCCCGACGGCGCCCGCCCCGAGCACCGCCACGTGCCGCGGCGCACCGGGCACGCCCGCCGCGGCGGGCGTGCTCACTCGGGGATCTTGGGCAGGCTGGCGGCTTCCTCCGCCGCGGCGAGGACGGCGGCGAGGTCGTCGCCGACGCTGGCCTGGACGGCGGCCACGACGGCACCCTCGACGAGCGGGCCGCGGGACAGGCGGACCCTCGCGGCGGCCTCCTCGCCGAGGAGCTCCAGGGCTGTCTGGGTGGCCAGCACCGCGCTCCCGAGGTCGAGCAGGACGACGACGCCGGCGCCGGTGTCGGCGGTGGTGATCGCGGTCATGATCGCCGCCGCATCCGTCCCGAGCTGGCCGTCCGCCGTCCCCCCGGCCCACTCGATCCGCAGGTCGTCGCCCGCCATCTGGCGGGCGAGCTCCACGGTTCCCGCCGCGATCTGCGCGGAGTGGCTGACGATCACGATCCCGACGAGCGGTTCCATGGCCAGATCCTACGCGGCGTTGAGGATCGCCGCGAAGAGGACGACCCCGTAGACCACGGTGATGAGGCCCACGACCCAGAGCACGTTCGTGATCCGGCGTTCCGTCCGCTCCGAGAAGCCGAAGTCGAACAGGATGGCCCGCACGCCGAGGAGGGCGTGGTACGTGACGAAGACGAGGAAGCTCACCTCCACGACGATCATCACGGGGTTGCGGAGCCACTCGATGACGTCCTCGTAGTAGCGCAGGCCCGTGGGCACGATGAAGTGCTGGGCGATCATGTGGAGGCCGAGGAGCGCGATCAGCGCGATGCCGCTGATGAACTGGCCGACGAAGGCCGGGATGCTGCGCGCGCCGGCGGCGGGGCGATCGACCGGCCGCGATTCGGTGGCCATCTCTCTCTCCCTACTCGCCCGTGAAGATCCGCAGCGCCCCGACGAGCGCCACGAGGATCGCCACGACCATCGCCGCGATGAAGAGCGCCTTCTGGCGGCTCGCCACCAGCCCCAGCCCGACGAGGCCGACGCGGATCCCGTTGAGGCCGTGGATGAGCATCCCCGTGAGGAGGACGACGTCGAGGGCCAGGAAGGGCGGGCTCAGGGCGATGTCGACGAAGTCGTCCCAGGCATTCGGGCCCTGGACCAGCATCGACAGGATCAGCAGGTGGAGGTACAGGTAGGCGACGAGGCCGAGCCCGGTCAGGCGGTTCAGGATGAAGGCGAGGCCGCCCAGGCGCCGGCCGCGCGGGTCGAACCAGCCCGCGATGCCCCGGCGACGCGCCGGGCCCATGGCCGGCCGCGGCCGCTCGACGGTCGTGCTGGCCATCAGCGGTTCCCTCCGAACGAGAAGAGGCGTCGCGCCCGCGCAGCCGCCGCGGAACCCCTGAGCCGCATGATCGCGGCCGCCGGGTCGACGCCGGACGGGCACGCCTCCGAGCATTCCCAGGCCAGGTGGCAGCGCCACGCGGCCTGTTCGTCGTCCACGAGCCGGAGCACGGGGCCAGCGTCGAGTCCGCGGGGCTCCTCGATGACGCGCCAGGCCGCGGCCAGCGCCGCGGGGCCGACGTAGCGCGGATCGCTGCCGGCCACGGGGCAGGCGGAGAGGCAGATCCCGCACTCGATGCAGTCCTCGTAGCGCTCGAGCTCGTCGATCCCCTCGGCCGTCGCGGCGCCGGGGATCGCCTCGGACGCCCGCACGAGCGGCCGCCCGGCCTCGTCGAACTCGTCGTAGAACACATTCATGTCGACGACGAGGTCGGAGACCACGGGCAGGTTGTCGAGCGGCTCGACGGTGACCTCGGCGCCGGCCGGGACCGGCGTCACGCAGGCGAGGCCCTCCCGCCCGTCCACCTTCATGCCGCACGTGCCGCACGAGGCGTGGAAGCAGGAGTGACGGAGCGTCAGCGTGGAGTCAAGCTCGCGGCGAATGGCGACGAGCGCATCGAGGATCGTGGTGCGTGGCCCCACGGCCACGTCGAAGGTGTCGTAGCGCAGCTCCCCGGGATCGTCGCCCTCCTTGCGGCGGGCGACGACGAAACGGGTGGTGCGCAGGTCGGTTGCCGTGTCGGTCATCGATCCGCTCCTACGCCGCGTAGTACGCGGTGTGCGGCAGGGTCACGACCTCCCGCGTCTGGCACGGCGCCTCCACCCCGACCTTGCGGCAGATGACGTCGGCGGTCGCCTCAGCCATCGCGCGGAGAGTCGTCCCCTTGCCGCCCGAGATGGTCACGAAGCCCTCGACGCCGTCGGTGTCGCGGTGGTCGAAGCACTTGAAGGTGCGGCTCAGCTCGCGTCCGGAATCCGCGTCCCGCGAACCGATCAGCGGTCGCGCGGCCGACCAGGCGGCCCGGCGCTCGGCCGTGCGGATCGCCGGGATCATCTTCGCGCCCTCGGAGTACATCCGCTCGACGTGGTCCTCGGGCACCCCGAGGTCGTCGGGATCCTCCACGACCCAGGAGCTGGTGCCGACCACCGAGAGGCCGCGCTGCGGGACGACGATGTCGCCGTCTCCGGAGGCGTGCAGGCGATTGACGACCATGTTGCACCAGCGGCCGCGCACGGCCAGGATCACGCCGGGCGAGGGGCGGATCGGCACGTCGCAGCCAGCCATGACCGCGATCTGCTCGGCCCACGGGCCTGTCGCGTTCACCACGAGGTCGGCGCGGATCTCCTCGTCCACGCCGTTCGTCAGGTCGCGGACGCGGACCCCCGAGACGAGGTGGTCGGCGACCACCAGCTCGGTGACCCTGGTCCAGGGGCGGATGACGGCGCCGCCGGCCTTTGCGCTCGCGAAGAAGCGGAGGGGCATCCGCATCGCGTCCATGGTCGCGTCGGGGATCTGGACGGCCATCTTGAGCTCGGGGCTGAGGTGCGGCTCCAGGCGGAGCGCCTCCTCGCGCGAGACCCGCCGGGCCGGGATGCCGCTGGCAAGGCAGGCCTCGTAGAAGGCCGGCTCGTAGGCCACGTCCTCGTCGGTGATGGCGACGAAGAGGCCGTCGTTCTCCTCGAAGGAGCCGGGGCAGACTCGGCCGAGGATCCGGCGCTCCTCGATGCACTCGACGGCGGACTCGCGGTCCTTGACCGCGTAGCGGGCGCCGGAGTGGAGCAGGCCGTGGTGCCGGCCGGTGGTCCCCGAGGTGAGCTCGCCACGCTCGACGAGGGTCACCCGGAACCCGCGAAGGATCAGGTCGTGGGCCAGGGCGCCGCCGGTGCCGCCGCCCCCCACGATCACGACGTGGAAGGGCTGTCGGGGAAGTCGGGTGATGGTCATGTGCTGCGCTCCGCGCCCGGGACGTGTTGCCCGGGGCCCCGCGACGGGGCCCCGGGCAACAGGATGGTGGCTAGTCGACCCAGCCGAACGTGCGGGTGACGGCCTTCTTCCACTGCGCGTACTCGGCGTCGACCTTCGCGGGATCCATCGTCGGATGCCACTCGTGGTCCTTCGCCCAGTTCGCGCGGAGGTCCTCGACCTCAGCCCAGTACCCGACGGCGAGGCCGGCCGCGTAGGCCGCCCCGAGGGCCGTCGTCTCGGCGACCTTCGGCCGGATGACCGGAACCTTCAGGACGTCGGACTGGAACTGCATGAGCAGGTTGTTGAAGACCATGCCGCCGTCGACCTTGAGGGCCGTCAGCGGAACGCCGGAGTCGGCGTTCATCGCGTCCAGGACCTCGCGGGTCTGCCACGCGGTCGCCTCGAGGACGGCACGCGCGATGTGGCCCTTGTTGACGTACCGGGTGAGGCCGGCGATGACGCCGCGCGCATCGTTCTTCCAGTACGGCGCGAAGAGGCCGCTGAACGCCGGCACGAAGTACACGCCGCCGTTGTCCTCGACCGTCGCGGCAAGCGCCTCGATGTCGGGCGACGCTGCGATCAGCCCGATGTTGTCGCGGATCCACTGCACGAGGGCGCCGGTGATGGCGATCGAGCCCTCGAGCGCGTACACGGCCGGCTGGTCGCCGATCTTGTACGCGAGCGTGGTGAGGAGGCCACTCTTGCTCGGGACCGCCTTCGTGCCCGTGTTGAGGAGCATGAAGCAGCCCGTGCCGTACGTGTTCTTCGCCTCGCCGGGCGAGAAGCACGTCTGCCCGAAGAGGGCGGCCTGCTGGTCGCCCAGGTCACCCGCCACCGGGACGCCGAGGAGGTCGCCGACGGCCGTGCCGTAGACCTCGGACGAGGCCTTGACGGCCGGGAGCATCGACCGCGGGACGTCGAGAAGCGACGTAAGCTCGGGGTCGAACTCGAGCGTGGTGTAGTTGAACATGAGCGTGCGGCTGGCGTTGGAGACGTCCGTCACATGGACGCCACCGACGGTGCCGCCGGTCAGGTTCCAGATGCACCAGGTGTCGATGTTGCCGAAGAGGAGGTCGCCCGCCTCGGCTGCGGCGCGCGCGCCGTCGACGTTGTCGAGGATCCACTTGACCTTCGGGCCCGAGAAGTAGGTCGCCAGCGGCAGGCCGGTCTTCGGGCGGAGGCGGTCCGGGCCGCCGTCCTTCTCGAGGGCGTCGCAGATGTCCTTGGTGCGGGTGTCCTGCCAGACGATGGCGTTGTAGACGGGCTTGCCGGTCTTCTTGTTCCAGACGACCGTCGTCTCGCGCTGGTTGGTGATGCCGACCGCGGCGAGGTCCTCAGCCTTGAGGTTGGCCTTCTTGAGCGCACCCTTGATGACGTCCAGGCTGCGCGCCCAGATCTCCATCGGGTCGTGCTCGACCCAGCCGGGCTTCGGATAGATCTGCTCGTGCTCCATCTGATCGACGGCCACCACCTGACCGGCGTGGTTGAAGATCATGAAGCGGGTGCTCGTGGTTCCCTGGTCGAGGGCCCCTACGAATGCCTTTGCCATCTGTGTCTCCCAATAACGGTTGACCCGATAGGCCGGGCTAGCGCCCGGCAACGACCTCTGCGGCGGACCGCAGCAGGAGATGAGTGGACGTCGCGCCGGGATCCTGGTGGCCGGCCGACCGCTCGCCGAGATAGCTCGCCCGGCCCTTGCGGGCAACGAGCGGGACCGTGGCGAGCATGCCCTGCTCCGCCCCATCGGCCATCCGGGTGACGGCGTCGCCGACGGCGGCGCCGTCGGCGATCGCGGCCCGGAGAGCGTCGCGGGCGGGGATGAGGGCATCGACCATCGTCTTGTCCCCGGGCTCGGCCTTCCCGATCCGGAGGACCCCACCAAGACCGGCCTCGAAGGCCGCGGCGAACTCCTCCAGGGTCAGCGATTCCTTCCCGGCGACGGCGCCTCCCATTCCCATGAAGAACATCCCGTAGAGCGGGCCGCTGGCGCCCCCGACTGTCGAGACGAGGGTGGTGCCGACGGTCTTGAGGGCCGCCCCGATGTCGGGGCCGGCGCCGGCGAGGCCGTCCAGCTTGCCGGCCACGGCGGTGAAGCCGCGGTCCATGTTGATCCCGTGATCGGCGTCGCCGATCGCCGAGTCCAGGTCCGTGAGGTACGTCTTGTTCTCCGCCACCACGGCGGCGAACCGGCGGACCCAGGCAAGGATGTCGTCGTACGAGATCATCGGTGGCTCCGTTCCCGCGCTACGGGCAGTAACGATGTGGCGTCCGGCTCAGAGGCCCCAGCGGAGGCCCGGCGTCAGGACCGGCGCATCCCAGTACTTCGTGAGCTCGTCGTCGAGGCGGAGCAGGGTGATCGAGCAGCCGGCCATGTCGAGCGAGGTGATGTAGTCGCCGACCAGGTTGCGCGCGATCGTGATCCCGCGGGCATCGAGGATCTTCTTGAGCTCCGCGAAGATGATGTAGAGCTCGATAAGGGGGGTCCCACCCATGCCGTTGACGAAGGCGAGCACCTTGTCGCCCGCCTTGAACGGGAGGTCGTCGAGGATCGGCGTGGCGAGCATCCCGGTGACCTCGGCCGCCGTGGCGACCTTCATCCGGGTGCGGCCCGGCTCGCCGTGGATCCCGATGCCGATCTCCATCTCGTCGTCGCCGAGCTCGAAGGTCGGCTTGCCGGCCTGCGGGACGGTGCAGCTCGTGAGCGCCATGCCCATCGAGCGGACGTTGTCCTGGACCTTCTGGCAGAGCGCCGTGACCGTTGCCAGGTCGGCTCCGGCCTCGGCGGCCGCGCCGACGATCTTCTCGGCGAGCACGGTCCCGCCGACGCCGCGGCGACCCGCGGTGTAGAGCGAGTCCTTGACCGCCACGTCGTCCGCGATGACGACGCTGGTGACCTCGATCCCCTCGGCCCGGGCCATCTCGGCCGCGAGCTCGAAGTTCATGATGTCGCCGGTGTAGTTCTTGACGATGTGCAGGACGCCGGCGCCGCCGTCGACCGCCTTGGTCGCGGCCAGCATCTGGTCCGGCACCGGCGAGGTGAACACCGCGCCGGGGCAGGCCGCATCGAGCATGCCCATCCCGACGAAGCCGCCGTGCATCGGCTCGTGGCCGGAGCCGCCGCCGGAGATCACGCCCACCTTGCCGGCCTTCGGGGCGTCGGCGCGCACGACCACGTTGGGCTCGATGACGCGCACGAGATCCCCGTGGGCCGCCACGACGCCGGCTAGGGCGTCGTCGACGACGGTCTCGGGGGCGTTGATCAGCTTCTTCATCCGTTCCTCCAGTTGCGTGTTGTCGCCGGGTGCTCGGGAACGTTCTGTAGACGGGTGCGCGCCGGCGGCGAGGCCGTCGTGCCGCCGGCGCGCGGTGCGTGCGTTGTCAGGCCGTCAGGTGGCGTTGACGATGAGCGGAACGAAGATCAGCTGGTAGACGATCGCGGCGACCACGCCGCCGACGAGTGGGCCGACCACCGGGATCCAGGAGTAGGCCCAGTCCGAGCTGCCCTTGCCGGGGATCGGGAGAATCTGGTGCATGATCCGCGGCCCGAGGTCGCGGGCGGGGTTGATCGCGTACCCGGTCGTCCCGCCGAGGGCGAGGCCGATCACGAGGACGAGCAAGGCAACGGGCACGGCGCCCAGGGCGCCAAGGCCGGCCGGCGTCGCGGCGGCCGCATCGCCCCAGTTGCCGAAGGCGAAGATCACGAACACCAGCACGAAGGTGCCGATCACCTCGGAGATGAAGTTGAAGGTGGTGTTGCGGATCGCGGGCCCGGTCGAGAAGACGGCGAGCTTGAGGCCCGGGTCCTCGGTCTCGGCCCAGTGCGGGTAGTAGTGGATGAAGACCAGGAAGGCGCCCAACATCGCGCCGACCATCTCGCCGACGATGTAGGTGCCGAAGAGGGCGACATCGATCGCCGTGCCCTTGAGGATGTCGTTGGCGTAGAGGCCGATCGTGACCGCCGGGTTCAGGTGCGCGCCGCTGAACGGCCCGGCCACCACGACGCCGGCGAAGACCGCGAAGGCCCATGCCATGGTGATGACGATCCAGCCGCTGGCATTCGCCTTCGACTTGGCGAGGAGAACGCCGGCGACCACGCCGTCGCCGAGGAGGATCAGGATCATGGTCCCGAAGATCTCGGCCATCAAGATGTCAAGTTGCATGCTCTCTCCCTCTGGATTGAAGGAAGTGCGCCACTCGCGCGGAGGGGCGACACCGTGTCGCCGATCGAACCGAGGATCCGGCGAGCGAGCACCCGGTTTCGGGCTCGCCGGGCAGGGCACAGCACGATCTGCTCGGGGCTCGTCCCTCCCCTGATGTCGCAGCCACGGCCTCTGGCCGCGCGACCGTCTGGGCGCGGTCGGCGCACGGTGCCCGCCGGCACCGTTGCGGCAAGGTTACGACCGGGGACGGCCGGGAATCGTCAAGACATTGTCCAGATTCGTGAGGTCGTGGAGCGCGTGCGGCATCGGCGGCGGGGCGGGAGGCCGACGAGCGGGACGCTCAGTCCTCGGCGGCTGCGTCGGCAAGCGCACGCAGCAGCAGGGCGCTCGACGCCGCGCCGGGGTCCAGGTGGCCGATCGAGCGCTCGCCGAGATAGCTCGCCCGGCCCTTGGTGGCAAGCAGGGGGATCGTGGCCATCGCGCCCGCATCGGCCGCCGCGGCCGCCCGGGCCACGGCGTCGCGCAGCGGGAGGCCGCTGGCCGCCGCGTCGCCGAATGCCTCGCGGGCGGGCACCAGCGCATCGAGCATCGTCTTTTCGCCCGGCACCGCCCGCCCGAGCGCCGCGATCGCCTCGATGGCCGCGGTGAGCGCGACCAGGGCCCGGGCCTCGCGGGGAGGGAGGGGGCCGCCGCCGGTCGCGGCCCGGTCGTCGACCCCGACGAGCGCGCCCAGGGCGGTGCCCGCCCGCTGGAAGCCACGCCCGTAGAGGGCCCCGCTGGCACCGCCGACCGTGCCGATCAGGGCTCGCCCGGCCGCCTCGAGGACGGCAGCCGGCGGCTCGGTCGGGCAGGCGCCCGTGTCGAGGCGGCGGACCACCTCGCGAAAGCCGCGGTCCAGGTTGATCCCGTGATCCCCGTCGCCGATCGCCGCGTCGAGATCGGTGAGGCGCTCCCGGTCGCCCGCGACGCGCGCCGCGGCCAGCCGGAGCCAGCGCACGAGAAGCTCCTCCATCACGCGCTGCCGGCGAGCCAGTCGGGCGGCAGCTTCGGGACGAGGCGCTCGGCATCGGCTGCGATCCGGACCTGCTCGCGGGTGGCGCCGCCGGCGGCCTCGACGGCGGCCCGCACGGCACCCTCCACGAGGGGGCCCTCGCTCACGGCGACCCGCGCCCGGTCCGGGGCGGGCAGCTCCTCGAGCGCCATCTCGAGCGCCATCGCCGCGCTCCCGAGGTCGAACAGAACCACGACCCCGGCGCCACCCGACGCGGCAAGGCCTGCCCGCAGGGCGTCCCGGATCCCGGAGCTGCTGGTCCCGAGGTTTCCGACCGCGGTCCCCCCGGCGGTCGCGACGGAGACCTCGGGCGCGGCCTGGGCGACCATCGCTCGCAGCGCGCGCAACAGCTCGGGGCTGTGGCCCACGAGCACCAGGGAGACCATGGCGACGACTCCCACGCACCGATTCCTTGGACGCCGACGCCACGCGACAGCGCCTGCCGCCGTAGACTCAGGCGGCCGATGAACAGGATAGGATCCCCGGCGTCCCGCCCGCGCACCGATGCCGCTCACGCCCAGCGCCAGGCGCTGGCCGCACCCGACGTGCTCGGCTTCGTGGAGCGCGCCGCCGCCACGCTCGCCCGCCACGAGGCGCTCCTCGACCGCCTGGACGCGGCCCTCGGCGACGGCGACCACGGCTCGAACATGCGGATCGGCTTCGCGGCGGCCGTCCCGATCGCGCGTGCCGGGCTCGCCGAGCGCCCCGACGACGTCGGCGAGCTGCTCCGCATCCTCGGCCACAGCCTGGTGGGGAGCGTCGGAGGCGCGAGCGGGCCCCTGTATGGCACCGCGTTCATCGAGGCCGGGTTCGCCCTTGCCGGGCAGCCGTCCGCCGGCCCTCGGGAGCTCGCAGCGGGGCTGGAGTCCGGCCGGGCCGGGCTGGCTCGCCGCGGCCGCTGCACCGTGGGCGACAAGACGATCCTGGACGCGCTCGACCCGGCCGTCCGGGCACTCCGCGAGGCCGCGGACGCGGGCCTGCCGCTCGGGACGAGCGTCGCCGTCGCGGCCGGCGCGGCCGCAGCCGGCATGCGCGCGACGATCCCGCTCGTCGCGCGGCGCGGCCTGGCCCTGCGCCTCGGCGAGCGGTCGCGGGGGCATCGCGACCCGGGCGCGACGTCCTGCTTCCTCCTCCTCGCGGCCATGGCCCGTGCCGTCGGCGACGAGGGCACGGCATGACCGGGGAGATCCGGGGCGGGGCCGGCGCCGCGCGCGCGGCACTCTCCTCGCGCGCGGCACGCTCCTCGCCCGCGGCGGCGCTCTCGCGTCTCGAGGAGCTCGAGGCCCGGGTCCGCGAGCTCGAGGCGGAGCGGCGGCGCGTCTTCGAGGACGCCCAACGGGAGGCCGACGCCGTCTTCGCGCAGTACCAGCTGAGCCAGCTGCTGGCTTCCGGCGGCAGCGTCGACGAGATCGCGGCGGCCGTGCTGGCGGAGGTCGCCCGCGCGGCGGGCGCCGCCGGCGCTGCCCTCTGGCTGACCAGCCCCGGGAGCCGGGAGCTCCGCCTGGTGACGACGTTCCCCGGCGACCGACGGGAGCCGGTCGGCCCGGGCTGGGCGGCCGTCCCAGGACGCTTCGCCGATGCGGCGGCGGCCGCCACGTGGGCCGTGGCCGGGGGCTGGAGCGGGATCTCCCTTCCCGAGGGTCGTTCGCTCGGCGGCGGCGCGCCGCCGATCGGCGGGACGGGAGCGGTCGGCTACCTCGCGGTGCGGGCCAGCGAGACCCGGGCCCTGGAGCCTGACCACGACCGATACCTGGCCACGATTCGCCTGGAGCTGGCCATCACCCTGCGGGCCTCCCAGCTCCGGGCCTCGCTCGCGCGCGAGCAGGGGACGCTGGCGGCGATCCTGGAGGGCGCGACGGATGCGATCGTCGCCGTGGACGGTAATCGCCGGATCGTCCGCCTGAACGCTGCCGCCGCCGCGCTGGTCGGGACGCCGGCACGGGTCGGGACGGGGATGCGCTGCTCGGAGTTCCTCGGCTGCAGGCGCCTTCGCGCCGATGACGCGCACGAGGACGAGCCCGGGGCCGGGGGGCAGGCGGGCGACCTGCTGTGCGGCCAGCGATGCCCGTTCGCCGAGGTGCTCGACAATGGCCAGCCGATCGTCGCCCGCGAGCTGGCCGTCCGGCGACGCGACGGCGGGGCGATCCCGGTCGCCGCGAGCGTGTCGCGCATGCCCATGCCGGACGGCGGCGCCGTCGCCGTCCTCCGGGACCTCCGCGCCGCGCGCTCGCTCGACGACGCGAAGACCAGCTTCGTCGCCGCCGTGTCGCATGAGCTGCGCACGCCCCTCGCGCTGATCGACGGGTACACGCAGAGCCTCCTCCACCTGGACCTGGATCGCCCGACGACCCGCCGGCACATCGAGCGCATCGCCGACGCGGCGCACCGTCTCACGGCCCTCGTGGACGACATCATCGACGTGAGCCGGCTCGAGAGCGACGCGCTCGTCCTGCGCCGTACGCCGGTCGCCGTCGAGGGGCTGCTGCGCGCGGTCGTTGCCGAGCGGACGGACGGGCCCGGCGCGCGCCCGATCGACCTCGTGCTTTCGCGCCCGCTGCCGCTCGTCGACGTCGACGCCACGCGCCTCCGCCAGGTGCTGGCGAACCTCGTCCAGAACGCCGAGAAGCACGCCGGGCCGCGGGCCCCGATCGAGATCCGCGCCCGCCGGTCAGACCGCGCCACCGTCGTCGTGTCCGTCGTCGACGGCGGGCACGGGATCGCCCCCGAGGACCGTGACCACGTCTTCGAGCGCTTCTACCGCGGCCGGCGCGCCCGGGAGGCGCAGGTGCAGGGGAGCGGCCTCGGGCTCTACCTGTGCCGCCGCATCGTCGAGGCGCACGGCGGCTGGATCCGGCTCGACGCGACCACCCGGGGCACCTCCATCTCGGTCGGCCTGCCGGTGGCGCCGATCATCGGCGGCGGAAGCGGCCTCGCCCCCGGGGAGCCCGCGTGACCCCGGCCCCGAAGGGCCCCATCGCCGGACACGGCGAGCGGATCCTCGTGGTCGAGGACGAGCCGGCCTTCGCGGAGCTCATCGCGCTGTGGCTGGAACGGCACGGCTGGCGGCCACAGATTGCGCCCGACGGGGCCCACGCGCTGCACATGTTCGACGAGGACCCGGCCGACCTCGTCATCCTGGACCTGGGCCTGCCCCGGGTGGACGGCTGGCACGTGATCGAGCGGGTCCGCCGGCACAGCCCCGTCCCGATCATCGTGGTGACCGCGCGAGGCTCCGAGGCGGACAAGGTCCGCGGCCTCGCCAGCGGCGCTGACGACTACGTGACGAAGCCGCTGAGCTTTCCGGAGCTCGTCGCCCGCGTCGCGGCCGCCCTCCGCCGGACGCGCGGCATGGCCGGCACCGCCCGTGAGGCGACGACGATCGAGCTGCCCGGCCTCCGCCTGGACGGTCCCAGCCACCGCGTCGAGGTCGACGGGGTGCCCATCCACCTCACGCCGACGGAGCACCGCCTGCTCCGCCACCTGGCCGAGCGCCCCGGCGTCCTCGTCCCGCATGCCGAGCTTCTCGTCGCCGTCTGGGGCAGCGGCTACCGCGAGGACCAGCATCTCCTGCGGGTGACGATCCGGAACCTGCGCGCCCGGCTCGCCGCGGCGGCCCCGGGGCGACGCTTCATCGAGACCGAGTACGGGCTGGGCTACCGCTTCGCTACGGGTGAACGCCCCGTCGACGCAGCGCGCTGAGCTCGGCACGCCCAGGGCCGCCGGGCGGTCAGGTGCGCGCGCCGACCGCCTCCCGCGCCGCCGCCACGCGCGCCACGAGCGCCTGCGCCAGCGGCCACGCCCGTGCGGGATCACGCGGCACGCGGATCCGGACCTGGCTGGCCCCGAACGTGACGTCGCCGGGCCGCACACCTGGCAGCGGCGCCCCGGCCACGAGCCGCATCGCCTCGCCGCGCGAGAGCCCGCTGCCGAAGCGCACGACCAGCTGGCCCTCGTCGCGGGCGAGCGAGGTGATCCCGGCCGCCTCCGCCGCGAGCCGCAGCTCGGCGACCTCGATGAGCCGGAGGACCGGCGCGGGCATCGGGCCGAAGCGGTCGCCGACCTCCTGGCGAAAGGCGGCCAGGTCGCCGGTGGTCCGGGCGCGGGCCAGGCGGCGATACAGCTCCAGCTTCTGCGCCTCGTCGGGCACGTACGTCGACGGCAGGTGGGCGTCCACCGGGAGGTCGACCGTGGCCCCGACCGCCGCCCGGACCGGCTCGCGGCCCTCGTAGCTGGCCTTGCGGTCCTCCACGGCCTCGGCGAGGAGGCGCGTGTACAGGTCGAAGCCGACGTCCGCCATGTGGCCCGACTGCTCGCCGCCCAGGATGTTGCCCGCGCCGCGGATCTCGAGGTCGGCCAGGGCGATCTGGAAGCCTGCCCCGAGCTCCGACGCGTTGAAGATTGCCTGCAGGCGCTTGCGGGCCTCGTCCGAGAGGCGGTCGCGACGCCGGTACAGGAGGTACGCGTAGGCGCGCCGGTTGCTGCGGCCGACGCGCCCACGCAGCTGGTAGAGCTGGGCCAGGCCGAGGGCGTCGGCCCGGTCGATGACGATCGTGTTGGCGTTCGGGATGTCGAGGCCGGACTCGATGATCGTGGTGCACACGAGGACGTCCGCGTCGCCCCCGGCGAAGGTCCGCATGACCCGCTCCAGCGCCCCCTCGCTCATCTGGCCGTGCCCGACCACGATCCGGGCGGCGGGCAGGAGGCGCCGCAGCTGGTCCGCCTGGGCCTCGATCGTCTCCACCCGGTTGTGGACGAAGAAGACCTGGCCGCCTCGGTCCAGCTCGCGCAGGATCGCGTCCTTGACGAGTCCCGCCGACGCCTCGGCCACGCGGGTCTGGATCGGCAGGCGATCCTCCGGCGGCGTCTCGATGACCGACAGGTCGCGGACCCCGACGAGCGCGAGGTTGAGCGTCCGCGGGATCGGCGTCGCCGAGAGCGTCAGCACGTCCACCTCGGTGCGCAGCTGCTTGAGGCGCTCCTTGGCGGCGACCCCGAAGCGCTGCTCCTCGTCGACGATGAGCAGGCCGAGGTCGCGCAGGCGGACGTCCTTCGAGAGGAGCCGGTGGGTGCCCACGACGAGGTCGACCGAGCCGGCGGCGAGCCCGGCGAGCGTCGCCGCCTGCTCCTTCCCGGAGACTGCGCGGGAGAGGAGCCGCACGGTCGCCGGGAACGCGGCGAAGCGCTGCTCGAAGGTCCGGACGTGCTGGTCGGCGAGCACCGTCGTCGGCACGAGGACGATCACCTGGCGACCGTCCTGGATCGCCTTGAAGGCAGCCCGCAGGGCGACCTCCGTCTTGCCGTAGCCGACGTCCCCGACGACGATGCGGTCCATCGGCCGCGCCGCCTCCATGTCGGCCTTCACCTCGTCGATGGCGCGCAGCTGGTCGACGGTCTCCTCGTACGGGAAGGACGCCTCCAGCTCCTGTTGCCACGGCGTGTCCGGGGAGAACGGGTGGCCCTCCGCCGCCGCCCGCGCCGCATACAGGCGGAGGAGGTCGTCGGCCAGCTCGGCGACGGCCTTCCGGACGCGAGCCTTCGTGCGGGCCCACTCGCCGCCGCCGAGGCGCGAGAGCGAGGGCCGCTCCGCGCCGGCGTAGCGGCTGACGCGCGTGATCTGCTCCACCGGGACGTAGATGCGGTCGCCGGCGGCGAACGAGAGCTCGAGGTAGTCCCGCTCCTCCCCCGCCCCGCCCCGGCGCATCATCTGCTCGTAGCGGGCGATGCCGTGGTCCACGTGGACGACCAGGTCGCCGGGAACGAGGCGCTCGAGGATGTCGCGGGGCACGACGCGGCGCAGCGCCTTCGGGCGACGGACCCGGACCGTGCCGAAGAGCTCGCGGTCGGTGACCACGACCAGGCCGTCGGGCCCGCCGGCGAAACCGGCGTTCAGGCTGCGCCCGACGAGGGCGACGGCGCCCGGCGGCGGCGCACCGGGGCGCATCGTGACCCCGACAGGGATGCCGGCGTCACCGAGGATCTCCGCGAGGCGGGTCGCCTGGTCGGAGGCCAGCACGATCCGCGGGACGGACGATGCCGAGCCGCCCGGTGCCCTGCGGGAGGCGACGGATCCCGGCGGCACGACTCGGCGCGGGTCGTCGGCCTCCTCCTCGGCCAGCGGGATCGACGCCGGCCGCCCGGCGCGCCAGCGCTCGATCGCCCGGGCCAGGCCGGCGCTCCGGCCCGGCGGCAGGACCGGCTCGCGCCAGGCGAAGACGTCGTCGAGGGCCGGCGAGCCGCCGATCGCCGCGACCGGCCCCGGCTCCCACGTCAGCTCGAGGGTCCGGCCGCCAAGCAGGCGCGCCTTCCAGTCGCGGGGCGCCAGGTAGGCGTCGGGCCAGGCGGCCGGCAGCTCGCCCGCCGCCACGAGATCGCGCCGGCGCTCCGCGGCCTGGTCCCACAGGAAGTCGGCCGCCGCGGCGATCTCGCCCGGCTCGTCCACCACGAGCAGGGCGCCCCGCGGGACGTGGTCCAGGCCGGTGGCCGGGCACAGGACGGCCGCCCAGACCTCCGCCGCGTCCCCCACGTCGAGGGCGCGTGCCCCGGGCGCCGGCGCGGCGCGGCGCGCGGCGGAATCCGATGGGTCGCCCTCGAGCCGGGCCAGGTCGGCCGCGAGGCGCTCCGGCAGCCGGCCGGCAAGCCCGCCGAGCCGGGCCCGGATGTCCGCGGAGCCGCCGCCGGGAACCAGGAACTCGGTGGCCGGCAGGAGCTCCACGGCGTCGGCGGCCCGGATCGTCCGCTGGTCTGTCGGGTCGAAGACGCGGATCTCGTCGATCTCGTCGCCGAAGAGCTCGATGCGCACCGGCAGCTCGGCGCCGGCCGGGAAGACGTCGACGAGGCCGCCGCGACGGGCCATCTCGCCCCGCCCGGCCACCTCGAGCACCGGGTCGTAGCCCAGGCGGAGCAGGTCCGCGAGGAGCTCGTCCTGGCGCACCCGGTCGCCCCGCCGGAGCGCCCGGGGAGCGGCCGGCAGGTCGCCGGGGAGGATCGTCGGCTGCAGGAGCGCCTGGACGCTGGCGACGAGGACCCGGGTGCGGCCGGCTCGCCAGCGGGCGAGCGTCGCCACGCGGGCGGCGGACTCGTCGCGGATCAGCTCACTCCGCTCGTAGGCCAGCGCGGTGCGCGGCTCCAGGATGGCCACCGCGCCGGGATCCCCCAGCCACGCCACCAGCTCGTCGGCGACGCGGTCTCCGATCTCGGCGTCGCGCGCGATCCAGCAGACCTGCTCCTCCGTGCCGAGCGCCAGGGCCGCGACGAGGAACGACTTGGCGCCGTGGGGCACGGCCGTGACGGCGGCGTGGTGCCCGAAGACGCCCGGCTCGCCCGCCAGCGTCGCGCCGAGGGTCCGGAAGGGCGGCGTCTCGCGGAGGAGCGGCGGCAGCGCCGAGAGGTCCGGGATCCTGCGCGCCGCGGCCGGTGTGGTCATCGGTCCTCGGAGGGCGGGCGGATGCGACGCCAGCCAGTCTGCGTGCGGCGCACGCCGTCGGCCCCGGGCGGCCCGTCGACCTCGCCGGGCGGTGCCGTCCGGGTCTCGTCGGCCGGACGCAGCTGGAACGCGTTGAACCGGTTGGCGGCCTTCGAGACGCCGTCGCGCGCCCACGCCTCCACGGCATCCGCCGCCGCGTCGAGGAGCTCGTCGAGGCGCTGGCGCTCGTCCGGCAGGAACACCGAGAGGACGTGGTCGACGGCGTCGCGGCCCGGCTCGCCGATCCCGATGCGCAGGCGCGGGAAGGCCTCCGTGTGGAGCTCGTCGATGATCGAGCGCAGGCCGTTGTGGCCCCCGTGGCTGCCCCCCTCGCGGAAGCGCATCTTGCCGAAGGGGAGGCTGAAGTCGTCGGTCACCACGAGCACCTCGTGGAGCGGGGCCCGCTCGCGGGCGATGAGCTTCCGCACGGCGAGCCCGGAGTCGTTCATGTACGTGAGCGGCTTGGCGAGCACGAGGTCGAGGCCGCGGTAGCGCCCCTGGACCACGGCGCTGGCGTCGCGCGTCCGGCCCCGCCCGGCCCAGCCGGCCCGATCGGCGAGCCGGTCGAGCGTCATCCAGCCGACGTTGTGGCGCGTCTTCGCGTACTGCTCACCCGGGTTCCCGAGCCCCACGACGACCTTCACGTTCCCTCCGTCGGCCCGCCGCCCACGGCACGCCGAACGGCCCGAATCCGACGCGGATCGGGCCTCGTCGTGGATGGTACCCGGGAACCCGGGTGTCGGCCGGGACGAACAGCTCGGCCGCCGGGCGGCGGGGGCCGAGCTACGCGCCGCCCGCGAGGTCGGCCAGGACCCCCTGCTCGAGCGCGCGCATCGCCGCCTCCTCCGCGGGCTCTGCGTGGTCCCAGCCGCACAGGTGGAGCCCGCCGTGGACGACCAGCAGGCGCAGCTCGTCGGCCGGCGACCAGCGGACGTCCCCCGTCTGACCGCCACGGCCGGCCTCGGCCTGGGCGATCGCCCGCTCCACCGAGACGACGACATCACCCAGGTGGAGCCGCGTGCCGGGCGGCAGGAGGAAGGCGCGCTCGCGGTCGACGCGGCGGACCGGGCCGTCGTCGGCAACGGCGTGCTGCGGCCCGCCCGCGTGGGGCGGGTACGCCTCCGGGGGCAGGAGCGGGAAGGAGAGGACGTCCGTGGGGCCGTCCTTGCCCATGTGCCCCGCGTTGAGCGCGGCGAGCTCCGCGTCGTCGGCGAGGATCAGCCCGACTGCGGCCGGCTCGGGCGCGCCGCCGGCGAGCAGCGCGGCCCGCAGGACGCGTGCCAGCTCGGCGGCCGGCAGCGGGCGGATGACCCCCGGCCGGACCTCGAGGTCGATGCGGAAGGGCGGCCGGTAGATCGGGCGGGGGCCGACGACGGGACGGCGCGGGGCCAGGGCTCGCGTCGGCACGGCGGCCCCGGCCCGGCTCAGGCGCCGGGCCCGACGGCGTTGCGGCGCGCCTCGAGCTCGACGACCTTGTTCTGCGGGTAGGCGATGCGCTGGTGGTACATGCCGAGAAGCTGCGCCACGAACGCCTCGCGGATCCGCTCCAGGTCGCGCAGCGTCAGGTCGCACTCGTCGAACTGGCCGTCGCCGAGCCGCTCCTCGATGATCCGCCCGACCATCGCCCGGATCTTGGGCTCGTCCTGCTGGGCCAGGGAGCGGACGGACGCCTCGACGCCGTCGGCGAGCATGAGGATCGCGGCCTCCCGGGTCTGGGGGCGCGGCCCATTGTGGCGGAAGCGGCGCTCGTCGAGGGCATCCGCGGCGGCCTTCCCGGCCGCCGTCTCGAGGCCCCCGTAGGGCGCGGCCGCCTGCTCCCGCGCCTTGGCCCAGAAGTACGCCATGCGCGTCGTGCCGTGGTGCTGCGGGATGAAGGCGATGAGCGGCTTGGGGAGCTTCGCCTTGTAGGCGATGTCGATCCCGTCGGCCACGTGCTGCTTGAGGACCTGGGCGCTCACCTCCGGCGGCAGCTCGTCGTGGACGTTGCCGGCCGCGGCCTGGTTCTCGATGAACGCGGCGGGGTTCGCCAGCTTGCCGACGTCGTGGTAGTAGGCAGCCACGCGGGCCAGGAGCGGGTCGGCGCCGACCGCCTCGGCGGCCCGCTCGGCGAGGTTCCCGACCATGAGCGAGTGGTGGTAGGTCCCCGGCGTCTCGAGCAGCAGCCGGCGCAGGAGCGGCTGCGACGGGTTCGCCAGCTCCATGAGCTGGAAGACCGTGAGGATCCCGAACAGGTTGCCGACGGCCTGGAAGGTGCCGACGGCGGCGATCGCGGCGCCGATGCCGGCCGCCAGCGAGGCACCCCACAGCTGCAGGATGCCGGTGATGTCGCGCGTCCCCAGCAACGAGAAGATCGTGACCACGACGACGTTGGCGACGACGATCGCGAGCCCCGCCTGGAGGAAGACCCCCACCCGGTCGCCCCGACGCACGGCGATGATCCCGGTCACGCCGCCGACGAAGACGTAGGCGGCGAGCTCCAGCGACAGCCCGTTGGCGGCGCCCGCCAGGATCGCCAGGAATGCCGTGATCATCGTGGCGGGGCCCGCGCCGAGCAGGATCGCGACGAGCATCGAGGCGCCCGCGCCGGGCACGAAGAACGGCAGGATCGAGCGGCCCGCGGTCAGCTTGTAGGCCAGCGCGGTCACAAGCAGGACGAGGCCCAGCAGGGCCAGCGCGCGCGCCCGGTGCCAGAGCTCCTGGCGATAGCGCCAGGTCCAGGCCAGGAGGAGGACGACCACGAGCGCGGCCAGGAGGAACCAGCCGGCAAGACGGGCCACGTCGAGGCGCGCCTCGGTCAGGCCGAAGGTCTCCAGCTTGGCGATCTCGAGCGGGGTCACCTGCCGGCCCGCCTCCACGATGACCTCGCCCTGGCGGATCGTGTAGCTGATCGGCTGGACGGCGGCGGCGGCAGCGTCGCGGGCGGCCGCGGTGAGAGCCTCGCTGTAGGTGGCGTTGGGGACGAGGAGCGGCGCGACGATCTCGGTCGCGAGGCCGCGCTCGTCGTCGGTGAGGGCGGCCGAGAAGCGCTCCCCCACGTTGCGGCGGACGGATTCCAGCTCGGCGTCGCGGAGCGGGTCGCGCTGGACCAGGCCGAGGACCCGGGTCGCCTCCGCGGAGGTCAGGGTCCAGCGTTCGGGGGCGAGGGCGTAGAGGGTCTTGCGCGAGCCCAGGCTGAGCTCGGGGAGCGTCTCCGACAGGGCCGCCTGGCGCTCCTCGGGGGAGACGCCCGTGGCGAAGGCCGCGTCGACGGGCGCCAGCTGGGCGTCAAGCGCGTCGAGCTGGCGCGCCGTCAGCGCCGCCGCCGTCTCCGCCTTGTAGTCGTACTGCGGGGGCACGTCGTCGCGCCTCGCCTGGCGAGCCTCCTCGGTCTCGATCTCGCTGTTGAAGACGAGCGTGCGCGGCGCGAGCACGTCGGCGGTCGCGAGGTCGCCGACCTGCAGGTCGACGGCGTTCGGCAGGTCGTCGATCGAGAGGATCGCCGCGAGGCCGGTGATGAGCAGCGCGGCGGCCACCCCGAGGCGCACCGCATCCCGCCGGGTGAAGGCGGCGACGCGGTCGAGGCGTCGGGAGAGCATCGCGATCCCGGCCGGGCCTAGCCCGGGCCGACTCCTCCGTGGCCACCGGCGTCGTGGGCGGCGAGGTCGGCCCGGGCGAGGGCCGCCGCGACCATGCCGGAGACAACCTTGCCGTCGGCCCGGCCTCGGGTGCGCGGGCTCAGCCAGCCCATCACCATGCCGAGGTCGCGCGCGGACGTGGCGCCGGTCGCGGCGATCGCGTCGGCCACGAGCGCGGCGAGCTCCTCCTCCGTCAGGGCCTGCGGCAGGAAGCCCGCGATGATCGCGATCTCGGCCTCCTCCTTCGCGGCGAGGTCCTCGCGGCCGCCCGTGCGGTAGGCCTCGACGGACTCGCGACGCATCTTGACCTCGCGGGCGAGCACGGTGATGGTCTGCTCGTCCGTGAGGGTCACGTGGTCGCGCTTCTCCACGGCGTAGACGGCGCTCCAGACCATCCGGAGGGTGTCGCGGCGCAGCACGTCACCCGACCGCGTGGCGGCCGTCATCTCGTCGTGGAGGCGGTCTCGTAGGGACACCGGGGTGGCTCCTCCGCTGGGGTGCTGCATCCCCTGGATGCGGCACCGGCTGCGACGGGCCTCCGGGGCCCGGGGACGGGCCTGGGAAGCAGGTGGACCGGCGACGGATCGGGGCGGTGACGGGCCCCTGGCCGCCGATCCCGGCGGCTAACCCTGCTGGCGGGTGGCCTTCTTGCGCTTGGCTTCCTTGCGCTTGCGCTTCACGCTCGGCTTCTCGTAGTGCTCGCGACGACGAGCTTCGGCGAGGATGCCAGACTGCTGGATCTTCTTGTTGAAGCGACGCAGGGCGCTCTCGAAGGTCTCGTTCTCACCAACGCGGATCTCTGCCAATGCCGGGATCACCTCCTCCGCCCTGGATTGACGTTCCGACGCCGGCCGCCGGGCGAGGTCGGCAGGCGCGTACGCCCACCGACGCGCGGTTCCGTCGCGCGCCGGCGAGCCCGGCGGAGCATAGACCGGCCGCCCGGGGCGGTCAAACGTGCCGAAGGTCCCGGAATCGGACTCCCCTGCCCGTGCGGGCCGTGCGCACCGGGGGCGCGGACATGGCTGGCCTCACTCGGCGGCCGGAAGCAGGTAGAGCGCGACCCGAAGCGGCGTCCGGGCCCGGATCGAGTGCGCCATCCGCGCCGGCATCCGGAACCAGGTCCCGGGGGCCAGCGCGTGCGGCTCGCCGCCGACCACCGCGTCGCCGTCGCCGTCGAGCACGTGGACGACCGCCGGGCGCGCTGCCGTGTGCTCGGAGAGCTCCTCGCCGGGGGCGAACGAGAACAGCACGAGCCGCAGGTCGGGCCCGTCGTACAGCGTCTGGCTGTGGATCCCGCGGTCGACCGGCGGCGCCTCGGCCGCGAGGTCGGCGAAGAACAGGGCTGGCTCGATCACGGACGGCACCTCCGCGGCGTACGGTACGCCGCGGAGCCACCCCCGGGGTGCACCCCGGGTGCACCCCGGATAGGTCGCCGTGCCGGAAGACCATTGCGCGTGACCGCGCCGCCGCTCACGATGCGGGCATGAGCGACTTCCAGCCGTCCGGTCGCACCCTGGTCGACCTCTTGGAGGGCGCCGTCACGCGCTACGGCGACCGGACCGCCGTCCGGCTGCGCCTGGACGACGGCAGCCAGCAGGCGTGGACCTACCGCGAGTTGGATCGCCGGAGCCGGCTCGTCGCGTGGCGGCTCCGCTCGCGCGGGCTCCAGGCCGGCGAACGGCTGCTGACCTGGTCGCCCTCCGGGCCGGACCTCGCGGCCGTCTACTTCGGGGCGATGCGGGCCGGCCTCATCCTCGTCCCGCTGGACCTCCGCATGGCGCCCGACGCGATCCGCCGGATCGCCGACCGCTCGGAGGCGCGCCAGCTCGTGATCGGGACCGGGCGCGACGCCCCCGACCCTGCCGAGGTGGACCTGGACCACCTGCCGCTCATCACGACCGAGGACCTGTGCGCCGAGCCCGGCGCCGGCTTCCCGGCCGAGTGGGAGGCGGAGGTCGGGGCCTGGGCCCGGCCGACCCCGGACGACGTCTACCTCCTGATCTACACCTCGGGCACGACCGGCACCCCGAAGGGGGTCATCCTGACTCACGGGAACACGGTGGCCGGCGTGGACGGCTTCCACCTTATCGTCCCGGACATCGAGTACCGGATCGTCTCGCTGCTCCCGATGTCGCACCTGTTCGAGCAGGCGATCGGGCTCTACCTGACTCTCGACCTCGGCGCCGACATCCTGTACGTCCGCACCCTGAACCCGCGAGTCCTCGTCCCCGCCATGCGCGATCACCGGATGACCGGGATGATCGTGGTCCCCCAGTTCCTCGACCTCGTCTGGTCGGCGCTCGAGCGGGAGATCGAGAAGCAGGGCCGGACGGCGCCCTTCGCCCGCGCCCGGTCGATCGCGCGGCGCCTGCCGATCGGGGTCCGGCGCCACTTCCCGCCGTTCCGCAGGATCCACGCGCAGTTCGGAGGAGGCCTCCGGCTCTTCGTCTCGGCCGGTGCCTTCCTGCCGCCGTCCGTGCAGCAGGCATGGGAGGACCTGGGCGTGGTCGTGATGCAGGGCTACGGGGCGACCGAGACGGGGTCCGGCGCGGCGACGACGTGGCGGGAGCACCCGCTCGGCTGCGTCGGCTGGCCGATCCCCGGCGTCGAGATGCGGATCGCCGACGACGGCGAGGTCCAGTTCAGCGGCCCCACCGTGACGCGCGGCTACTGGGAGGACCCGGAGGCGACGGCCGCCGCCTTCACGCAGGACGGCTGGTACCGCAGCGGCGACCTGGGCCACCTCGACGCGAAGGGCCGGCTGGTGCTCCACGGCCGCAAGAAGGACATGATCGTCCTCCCCAACGGGCTCAACGTCTTCCCGGAGGACATCGAGAACGCCCTGCGCATGGCGGGGATCCGGGAGTCCGTCGTCCTCGAGACCGAGCCGGGACGCATCGAGGCCGTCGTGCTGGCCCCGACGAACGCCGCGCCGCGACCGGCCGGCGGCACGGCCGTGTCGGCGGAGGGTGCCTTCGCCGACGGGGTGGACCTGGGGCGGATCCGGGCCGAGGTGGACGCGGCGGTCAAGGCTGCCAACGCGACGCTCGCGGTCCACGCGCGGATCGCCGCCTGGCGCTTCTGGCCCGAGGTCGACTTCCCGCGGACCCACACGATGAAGGTGAAGCGCAACGAGATCCGGGGCTGGGCGTCGGTCGCCGCCCCGCTGCCGGTGACCGACGGGGCCTGACGGCCGGGCGCGCCGCTCGGGCACCCGGCCAGGCGTCCTCCGCGTCCCAGGCGCGGACGGCCGGGGACGGGAGGTCAGCCGCGCGGGATCGGCACCTCGGTGCCCACCGTGGCGACCGCTGCCGCCACGTCCGCGGTGCGGGGATCCAACGAGGACCCCGGCGACCACGGGTAGAAGACCAGCGTGGACCCGACCTGGCGCAGGACGAACCGCACGTCGGGCGGGTACTGGACGCGGCCGGGCCCACTCGTGACGTGGGTGGCCAGCTCGGTGGCCGCGGCGGCGGCGGCCCCGGCGTCCGGCAGCTCGTACACCACGATCAGCCCGCCCGCGGGATCGTCGGGCAGGATGGCCCGGAACGCCGTCCGGGGCACACCGGCGAACGACGGCGGCTCCCCGGGGCGGACCGTCAGCTCGGTCGGCTCCACCACGAGGCCCCGGGCCCGGAGCGCCCCGTCGAGCTGCACCCGCGTGGCGGCGACGGCCGGGGAGATCGTCGGGCGGGGCGTCGAGGCGGGCTCGGGCGGGCGCGTCGCGGCAGCGCGGCACCCGACGAGGGCGAGGGCCGCGACGGTGACCAGGACGAGGCGCCGCCAAGCCACCGCGACCGCGACGGACCCGCCGGCGGCGACCCCGGCCCGGCGCCCGGCGCGGGGCCGGGGTCGGCTCATCCGGGAGGCCAGTCGAAGGCCCGGCCCCCCATGAGGTGGAGGTGGAGGTGCGGCACCGACTGGCCACCCCAGGCGCCGACATTCGTCGTGATCCGGTAGCCGCGATCGACGATCCCCTCGGCACGCGCGAGGTCGGCGGCGACGGCGAAGAGCCGGCCCAGCAGCGGCGCATGCTCCTCGCGGAGGTCCGCGGCCGAGGCGACGTGCTCGCGCGACAGCAGCAGGATGTGAGTCGGCGCCCGCGGGGCGATGTCACGGATGGCGACCACGAGGTCGTCCGCGTGCACGACGGTGGCCGGGATCTCCCCGGCGACGACCCGGCAGAAGAGGCAGTCGGCGCTCATGCCGGCAAGGGTACGACGGGGAGCACGCGGCCGGCGCCGGCGGGCCGCGGCAGGAGCCGCTCGAGCCGCCCGAGCGCACGCTCCGGGTCGGACGGGTCGGGCCCGGCCAGCGCGACGACGCCGATCTCGCCCTCCAGCGGCCGGCGGCCCGGTGCCGGGACCCGGACGACGACGTAGTCCTCCGCGTGCCCGAGCCAGCCGGCGGCGGGGTCGGCCGGGTCGGCCGGCTCTTCGAACAGGACGAGCCGGCGAGAGCCGGCGGACCGCGCGGCGAAGCGCGCCCGGGCGGCGGCCGACTCGGCGAGCAGGACGACGGAGCGCTCCCGGCGGACCGCGTCGGGCACCTGGCCGGCCATGCGCGTGGCCGGCGTCCCGGGCCGCGCCGAGTAGCGGAAGACGTGCAGGCCGGCCGGGTCGAGCCCCCGGATGAACGCCAGCGACCGCTCGAAGGCCGCCTGGTCCTCGGTCGGGAAGCCCGCGATCACGTCCGCGTGGACCGCCACCCCGGGGATCGCCGCTCGGACCCGCTCCACGACGCGGGCATACGCCGCGGCGTCGTAGCGCCGGCCCATCCGCCGCAGGACCCCGTCGTCGCCCGACTGGAGCGGCAGGTGGACGTGCGGCAGACAGCGCCCGGCGCCCTCGCCGGTCCAGGCGGCCAGCAGGTCGTCGTCGACGTGCTGCGGCTCGATCGACGAGAGCCGGATTCGCTCGACGGGCGTCTCCGCGAGGATCCGCCGCACGAGCCCCGCCAGCGACAGCGCCGCGCGCGCATGGGCGCCCCGCGCGCCGCGCTCCGACCAGCCGCCGTCGTAGGTTCCGATGTTGATGCCCGTGAGCACGATCTCGCGGTGGCCGGCGGCGAGCGCGCGGCGAGTGTCGGCCAGCACCACCTCGGGGGCCAGCGAGCGCTCCGGGCCCCGGGCGCGCGGGATGATGCAGTAGGTGCAGAAGAAGCTGCAGCCGTCCTGGACCTTGACGTAGGCCCGCGTGCGGTCGATGCGGGTCCGGTCGTCGGCGATCCCGGCGATCTCGACGCCGGCAAGCGTCGGCAGGGCGGCCGCGAGCGGGCCGTGAACCGCCTCGGCGCCGTCGCCCGACCGCCCCGGGGCGCCGAGAAGCCGTTCGACGTCGGCCAGCAGCCCGTCCTTCTCGTCGGTCCCAGCCAGCCGGGCAGCCGGGTCGACGGCCGCGAACCTCGCCCGGTCCACCTGCACGCCGCATCCCGTGACGACCAGGGCCGCCTCCGGGCTGGTCCGCCGCGCCCGCCGCACCGCCTTCCGCGACTTGTCGTCCGCGACGGCCGTGACCGTGCACGTGTTGACGAGGTGGAGGTCGGCCGGGGACCCGTCGGCGACGAGCGTCACCCCGCGGGCACGCAGGAGCCGCTCGACGGCGTCCATCTCGGACTGGTTGACCTTGCAGCCGAGGTTCGTGATCGCGGCGCGCCGGACGATCCCCGCCGCCCGAGACGCCGCCTCACCCGGCCGGCGGGCCGTCATCGAACGCCGTCCCGGCGCGGGCTCACCACAGCGCCGGCTTCGTCGACATCAGGAAGGCGATCAGGCCGACCGCCGTCGTGATCGCGTAGGCGACGTACCGCTGCCGGCGCGCCTTCGCGCGCCAGGCATCTCGGTCGGCGTCCGTCGTGATCCCCTCGCGCGCCTGGAGGCGCCGGAGGCCCGGACGCTGGATCGCGAAGGCGACGACGGCCGTGATCGCGTACGTCGCGAGGCTGACCATCAGCCACGGCTGCTCCAGGATCCGCGGCCCCAGGACGGCCAGCATGGCGAGGCCCGTGAGGGCCAGCCCGGTCCCGATCACGACCGTGCCGTGGGCCTGCAGCCACTGGAGCCCGCGCACGAGCCGCCCGGGCTCCACAACCGCGTACCCGCGCTCGACCGAGCGGTTGCGCAGGGTGAACGGCAGGAGGAGGCTGGGCACGAAGAGCGAGATCGCGAGCGTCACGTGGATCGCGAGGATGTAGGGGAAGAGGGGCGCGAGGTTCGGCATCTCGGTGGAGGTCCGGCCACCCGTGCGGGTGCTCGCCGGGTCGGCGGTTCGGGACCAAGATCGTAGCGCAGCCGTGCCGAACGGCCGTTCCGGGGAGCCGCCGGCGCCGACTACGGTGGCGCCAGCGTTCCGGCGGACCTTCGGCGACCGTGGACGGGCGCGCCGCCGGGCGGAGAGGGATCGACCGGTGATTGCTCGCGTCCGTCGGCGTCGCCTCCTGGTGCTGGGCGGGGCCACGCTCCTCCTGCTGATCGCGTTCGCGGGAACGGCGCGCGCCGCCGACCCGCCCTCGGGCGCGGCGATCACCGGGCCGTGCACCCTCACGGCGACCTCCACCAGCACGACCGGCGAGCCCGACACGCTCATGGGTCCGGCGACGAGCGATCCCAACAACCCGTTCGACGTGGACCGCAACGGCAGTGTCACCTGGTCGGGCACCGGTCCCGCGATCACGTCGGGCACGTACCAGCTGACGGTCTACGGCCTCCCGATCTGGTCGGGCGACATCGACAACCCGGACGGGAAAACGAGCGCCGACGGGGTCATCCAGCTCGCCGACATCCTTCCGATCGACGTCGTCGGCGTGATCGAGGTCGGTGGCAGCGTGAGCGGCACCGGCGGCTCCTGCAGCGGCAGCGCGTGGATCCGCATCAACGGCGATCCCGTGACGTCGATCCCGGGGCTCGTCGGCATCGGGGCCGGGATCCTCGGGCTCGTCGGCGTCCTGAGCGCCATCCCGGGCCGCCACCCGTTCCGCGGCCTCCTCTTCGGGCTCGTCCTGGGCCTCGGCGCCGGGATCCTCGCGGTCGTCTTCGGCGTCGTGCCCGTGGGTGCGCTCAGCCCGCTGGTCGCCCTCGCGGGCGGCGGCGTGATCGGGCTCGTCGTGGGCCTGCTGCCGATCGGCGGGTCTGCCTGACCTGACCGCCGGCGCTCACGGAGGGCCGAGGAGCGTCGCTCCCCGCTCGGCCTCGAGGGCGACCCAGTCGCCCTCGGCGTCACGGTGCAGCACGCGCAAGCCGGCGGCCTCGAAGGCTGTCCGCACGTCCGCCTCGCGGTCGACGAAGATGCCGGAGGCCAGGATCCGCCCCCGGGGGACCAGCTCGCCGGCAAGGTCGGCGGCGAGAGCCACGAGGACCGAGGCGATCAGGTTCGCGGCGACGAGATCGAACGGGGCGGCGCCCGAGGGCACGGAGCCGCGCCACGCCCGGAGACGCCGCGCCACGCGGTTGCGGCGGGCGTTGGCGAGCGTGGCCTCCACGGCGATGGGGTCCGTGTCGATGCCGACCAGCTCGCCGGCGCCGAGAAGGCCGGCCGCGATCGCGAGGACGCCCGAGCCACAGCCGACGTCGAGGAGCCGTGCGCTCCCGTCGCGGGCCCGGCCGCGTGCCACGAGCCCCTCGTCGGCCCAGCGCTCGATCCCGGCCAGGCAGAGGCGCGTCGTCGGGTGGAGGCCGGTGCCGAAGGCCATCCCCGGGTCCATCGCGATCACGACGTCACCGGGGCCCCGGCGATGGCGGCGCCAGGTGGGCCGGATCACGATCCCCCGCCCGATCCGCAGCACGCCGACATGGCGCTTCCACGCGGCCGCCCAGTCCGACTCGTGGACGACCTGCGTCCGCAGGTCGCCGATCTCGCGGAGCCCGAACGCCTGCAGGTGCCCGAGCGCCCGCTCCACCTCGGAGGTGGCGTTGCGGACGGTCCTGGCGTCGCGCGCCGGCAGGTAGGCCCGCACCGTCGCCGGGGCCGCGGGGTCCACGGCCGCCCCGAGGCCCTCGTCGACGAGCGTGAAGCCGGGCTCCACGCTCACGCCGCCCGGGGCGACCCGGGACAGGATCTCGCTGACGGCCTCGACGGCCTCCGGGTCGCACGCGACGGCGAGCTCGAGCCACGCGTCGTCGCCGACGAGCCCGTCGGCAGCCGGGTCCGACCCGGCGCTCACCCCAGGGCGTCCTTGATCCGGTCCAGCACGCCACCCTTGCCGGTGCCGACGTTGGCCTCGCCCGAGGCCGCGGCGTACGCCTCGAGCGCCTCGCGCTGCTCCTTCGACAGCTTCGTCGGGATCGTCACGTCGACGAGGACGTGCAGGTCGCCACGGGCGCCCGCGCGACGGAGGTGGGGCGCGCCCCGACCGCGGAGCCGAAGCTCGGTGCCCGGCTGGGTCCCCGGCTTGACCTCGAGATCCTCCTCGCCGTCGGCCGTGGGGACGCGCACGGTCGTTCCCAGGGCGGCCTGGGCGATCGACAGGTTCAGCTCGTGGTACAGCTCCGTTCCCTCGCGCCGAAGGTGCGGGTGGGCCGCCACGTGGATGGCAACGTAGAGGCTGCCGGGTGGACCCCCGCGGGGCCCGACCTCGCCCTCGGACGAGAGCCGGATCTGGTGGCCGTCGTCGATGCCTGCCGGGACGGAGATCCGGAGCCGCTTCGTGCGCTGCTTCCGGCCGTCGCCGCCGCACTCCTCGCAGGGGGACTCGACGATCTTGCCCTCGCCGCGACAGCGCGGGCAGGTGACGACGTTGACCATCTGGCCCAGCATCGTCTGGCGGGCGTGGCGGATCTCGCCCCGGCCACCGCACTGGGGGCAGGTCTGGGCCGCGGAGCCCGGCTTCGCGCCGGACCCCGAGCAGGTCGCACAGCGGTCGAGGACGGGGAACTCGATCTCCTTCTCGGTGCCGCGGATCGACTCCTCGAACGTGATCCGGAGGTCGTAGCGCAGGTCGGACCCGACCGCCGGCCGGCCGCGCCGGACGCCCCCGGCGCCGGCCGCGCTCCCGCCGAAGAAGGCGTCGAAGAGGTCGGAGAAGGCGCCGAACCCGGCCCCGGCGCCCGGATCGAAGCCACCGGCGCCGCCGGCGCCGGCCCGGCCGAACATGTCGTAGGCCTGGCGCCGCTGCGGGTCGGAGAGGACCTGGTAGGCCTCGTTGATCTCCTTGAACCGGTCGTCGGAGCCGGCGTCCCGGTTCACGTCGGGATGCCACTGCTGGGCGAGCTTGCGGAAGGCCTTCTTGATGTCGGCGTCGGTCGCCCCGCGCTCGACGCCCAGGATGTCGTAGTAGTCGCGCTGCGTCGTCATGTGCGACGCGAAGTCTACGGGCAGCAGGCCGGACGGTCAGGGCGCGCCGCGCGGCTTCGCCGGCCCGTCCACGACCCGGCGTTTCCGCACCTTCGGCCGCCGGCCCCCGTGGCCGACCACGTCGGAGCCTAACCGGCGGCCCGCGACCGGACCCCGGAACGCCCGCGGACCCGCACCGGGAGGTTCGAGGGCGCGGTGCCGACGACCGTCATCAGCGAGCCGGCGAGCGCCGCCAGGTCCCGGCTGACCTTGGCGTCCGGGCGGGCCACGACGAACGGGACGCCCTCCTGGTTCGACCCGGAGACCAGCTGCCAGTCGGACGCGACGACGTGGTCGGGCTCACGGCCCAGGGCGCGCCGCAGCTGGTCCGGCCGGAGGCCTCCCATCGCGTCGGCGCGGTTGATCACGACCCGGACCTTCGCCGGGGGGTACCCGATCGCGGCGAACGCAGCGGCGGCGGCCCGGGTGCTGTCGAGGGCGGCGGGCTCCGGCGTGAGCACCTGGAGGATGACGTCGGCCGTGTCGAGGACCGTCAGGGTCGTGTCGTTGAGGGCGCTCGGCGTGTCGACGATGACGGCCTGGTACGTCCGCCGCAGGAGATCGAGGATCTTGTCGAGGTCGCGCGCCGTCACCATGTCGGCCATCTCGAGGCGAGGTGGGGCGAACAGGATGTCGATCCCCGCGGGGCCCCGCCGCATCGTCGCCATGAGATCCGAGGCCCGGACGCAGTCCGTGGGCAGGTCGCAGATCGAGGGCTCGGCGGCGTCGACGCGCAGCAGGCGCCGCAGGTCGCCGTACTGGAGGCTCCCGTCGACGAGGGCCGTCCGAACCCCGGACGCGGCCAGGGCGACGGCGAGGTTCAGGGCCAGGGTCGTCTTGCCGACGCCCCCCTTGGCCGCGTAGACCGCGACCACGCGGGTCGCGCTGGCCGGGTCGCGGCGGTACCGGCTCGCGTGCGCATCGCGGATGCCACGGGCGAGATCGATCGTGCCGAAGGGCAGGGCGACGACGGCGTCCGCGTTGGCGGCGACGCGCTCGGCGAGGCCCGCGTCCGGCGGCACCCCGAGGGCGACGACGGCCGTCCCCGGCATGGTCGCGCGGAACCGCTCGAGGACGTCGATCCCGGACGCTCGGCCCTGGAGGAGCACGTCGACGAGCACCACGTCGGCCCGCAGCTCGCGGACCTCGCGGACCGCCTCGCGTCCGTCGGCGACCACCTCGACGAGCCGCAGCGACGGCTGCCCACGCAGCATCTCGCGCACGTGCGACGCCACCTCGGGCATCTCCTCGACGAGCACGAGGCGGAGCGGCTGGGCGACATCGTCGGGCGCCGTCTCGGGCGGATCGGGCAGGAGCCCGACCGGCGCATCCTCGGCCACCTCCGCGGCATGGCGGCGCGGCACCGGCTGGTCGGGGGCGGCCGCGCGCCGGACTGGGGCGGGCTGGAGCAGGATCGGCCCCGAGTGGTTCGGGGCCGCCCAACCGTCGTCGGGCTCGCCTGTTGCCATGCCCCCATCGAGCAGGCGGAGCGCGGGATCGGGCGCGGGGCCGTCCGGCCCGACCACATCCGGCGCGGAGCCGTCCGGCGCGAGGTCCGGTGGCGCGGCATGGACATCACCCGCGTCCGAGAGGTGCTCGCGCCGGTGCAGGTGGAAGTGCGTGCGCAGCAGGGGCATGCCGGTCTCCTGTGCCGAGGAGACGACGGTGACGCGCGCGGCGCTCCGGCGCAACGCCCACGGTGGTACCGGTCGGGCGCGGCGGTGGTCCGGGTGGCCCCCCACGGCCGGGATCCGCCGGCGCGCGGATCGTGCCGGCGGGGTCGCACCGGCCCGGCGCCGCACGTCAGTCGGCCGGGGCGTCCTCGTGGCCGCCCGCGGCGAGGGCGGCGCCGATGATCCCGGACGTGTTGAGGTAGCGCGCGGTCACGATCGGGGCGCGCGACTTCAACCACTTGGCGTACTTGGCATGCTCCTTGCTGACGCCGCCGCCGAGGATGATGAGGTCGGGCCAGAACCACGCCTCGAGCATCGCAAGGTACGCGTTGAACTCGCCGGTCCAGCGGCGCCAGCCGATGCTGCGTCGCTCGCGGGCGGCACCGGAGATGGACAGCTCCGCGTCCTTGCGGCGATAGGGGATGTGGCCGAACTCGGTCGAGTCGAGGAGCGTGCCGTCGATCAGCAGGGCGCTGCCGATGCCGGTCCCGAGGGTCAGCAACAGCACCGTGCCCGGCACGCCCTTCGCCGCGCCGAAGGCGACCTCCGCGAGGCCCGCCGCGTCCGCGTCGTTGATCAGGCGGACGGGGCGCCCGAGCCGCGCCTCCAGCGCGTCCTGGGCCGGGTAGTCGATCCAGCTCTTCTCGATGTTCGCGGCGGTGACGAGGCGGCCGTGCTTGACGACGCCGGGAAGGCCGGCCCCGGCTGGCATCGTCGCGTCGAGGTGCCCACCCTCGGCCAGCTGGTCCACGATCGCGCCGACGGTCTCGATGACCGCCTCGGGGGTCGCGGGCTGGGGGGTCTTGTGGCGGATGCGCGGCGAGACGAGCTCACCGGTGGCGAGGTCGACGACGGCCGCCTTCACGCCGGTCCCGCCGACGTCGACGCCGATCGCGCGGCGGTGCGGGCCTGGTGGGGCGTCGCCCGCCGGCTCGGCCGGGGCCGTCTCGGCGATCGCGGGGGCGTCGGTCTCGCTCATGATCGGCAGGATAGCGCCCCTCACGCCCGCGTCGCGCGGCGCCGGACGACGAGGATGACGGCTCCCGCGAGGAGGATCCCGCCGGCCGCGGTGAGGACGAACGGGACGGCGCCGGTCCCGCCGTCGCCGTGGCTCCCGCCATCGCCGGGCGCGGCGCTCGGCCCAGGGCTGGCCGACGGACCCGCGAGCCGGATCTCGAGCGTCGCGGCCGGTCCGACGTTGCCGGCCGCGTCGATCGCGCGGACCAGGTAGACGGGGGCGACCGCCGGCGCGTCCGGGTCGGCCATCTCTGTGGCGGTCGTCAGGCCAACCAGGGTGGCGGGGCCATCGGGGAGCGCCGCGCGCTCCACCCGGTAGCCTGCGGCGCCGGCCACCGCGTTCCAGGAGAGGCGGAGCTCCCCAGCGGCGGTGGTCAGGCCGGTCGGCGCCGGCGGCGGCACGAGATCAGCCCCGACCTCCGGCACCAGCACTGCGGCACCCAGCGGCGGCAGGGTCACGCCGAGGTGGCCATCAGCGACGGTGAGCACCGCAGCCCCGGCGCGCCTTCCCGGGGAGACGTCGGTGAGCTGGACGCCGTCCGGGACCGGGACGCCGGCGCCTCGCGCGTCGGCCATCGGGATCGAGACCGTTGCGGTGCGCCCCGGGTCCGGGTTGAGCGCGACGATCGCCAGCCCACCCGCGTCGTCGTACCGCGAGAACGCCACCGTCCGGTCGCGGTCGTCGGTGACGAGGAAGCGCAGCGCGCCGTCGCGCAGGACGGCGGTGGTCCGCCGGGCGTCGGCCAGCTCCCGGTACCAGTCGTGCAGCGGCGCATCGGCGGACGCGGGCAGCGAGCCGTCGGCGGCGAGCACCGGGAACGGGCGCCGGTCGTCCGGGTCGTCGGCCCCGGTCATCCCCACTTCGTCGCCGTAGTAGATCGTGGGGGCGCCGGGGAGCGTGAACTGGAGCAGGCTCGCCAGGCGCAACCGCGCCTTCCCGACGGCCAGGTTCTCCGGCGTCTCGCGTTCCTCCGGCTCGCCCGGCGTCAGCGACCAGAGGGCGCGCTCCGTGTCGTGCGTCCCGAGGAGGCTCCAGGCCGTCCGCGCGGCGAACGCCGGGTAGTCTTCCGCGATGGAGAGCAGCTTGCGGGCGAGGCGGCTCGGCGGCTGGTCGCTCTCCCCCGAATCCGGGAAGCCCTCGCCGTCGATCCGGCCCAGGTACCCGAGGACGGCGTTGCGGAACCGGTAGTCCATCGTCGTGTCGGCCGTGTCGCCGCGGACCTTCGGCAGGACCTGGTCGCGCTGCCAGAGCTCGCCGACGATCGCCGCCTCGGGGTCGGTCGCCTTCACGGCGGCCCGGAACGCCGGCCAGAAGTCGTCGGGGAAGCTGGCGTCCATCATCACGTCCAGGCGCCAGCCGGCCGCGCCCGCGCGGAGCCACTGCCGCGCGACCGCGTCGTCGCCCTCGTAGACGAGCTGGCGCACCGCCGCCTCGGCCTTGACGAGCACGGGCAGCGACGAGTAGCCGGCCCAGGCGACGTACTCCATCGTGTTCGGCCCGTCGGGGCCGGCGCAGGCGGCCCCGGCTGCGGGACGGAACGTGAACCAGGCGCGGTACGGCGAGTCGACGCTCTCGCAGGCGCCCGGCGGCCCGTCGAAGTGGCCGTACCGGTCGAAGTACGGGGAGTCCGAGGAGACGTGGTTGAAGACCCCGTCGACGATGACCCGGATGCCTCGCTCTCCGGCGTCGGCGACGAGCGCGTCCCAGTCGGCGAGCGTCCCGAGGCGCGGGTCGATGGCCGCGTAGTCGCGCGTGTCGTAGAGGTGGTTGGAGGCGGCCGCGAAGATCGGGTTCAGGTAGAGGACGTCCACGCCGAGGTCGGCGAGGTACGGCAGGTTGTCCCGGATGCCGGCCAGGTCGCCGCCGAACCAGTCGCGGCCGCGGCCGGGCGACTCGGGGAGGTCGTCCCAGGCCCGGCGCTCGTTGCGGTCGGTCTCGTCGTCCGGCCAGGCATAGCGGGGCGCGTCCACGTCGACGTCGTTGGACGGGTCGCCGTTGCGGAAGCGGTCCGGGAAGACCTGGTAGACGACCGCACCGTCGAGCCACGGGATCGGCTCGATGCCCGGCACGTGGACGGTGACGACGAACCCGTTGTCGACGGCGGCCCGGGTCGGGACGCCCCGGCCCCCGTCCAGCAGCGCGTCATCGGTGTAGTAGGCCTCAGCGTCGCCGTCGGCGACCTCGAACCGGTAGCCCAGCGTCGTGGGGTCGGGCGGCGTCACGGTCACCTCCCACCAGTCGCACGGGGCGACCGCGTCGACCGGCTCCTCGCCGCAGGCGGCCCCGGCTGCGGCGACCTGCATCGGCGTCCGGGTCCGCTGGTTCGCGGCGGCGTCGAAGACCACCAGCTCCACGCCCGTGGCATCCGCGTGGAACGTCCGGAAGCGGAGCCGGATGGGGCTGCCGGCCGGCGAAGCACCGGGCGGCGAGCGGTACGCCAGATCGCGGCTGTCGTGCGCGAACCCGAGCGGGTCGAGGCGCCCGTCGGCCGCCGGCGGGCCTGCCGGCCGGGCGGTGGCGGGGACCTGCGCGCGGGGGTCGAAGGCAACCTCGAGCGGGCCGGTGAGGCCCTGCGGTTCTACGTCCCATGCCCGGCTCCGATCGCCGTTCGCCACGCGAAGGCAGCCGCCGGCTTGGCCGTCGATCACGGCCGTCGCGACTCCGTCGCCGTCCGGGTCGAAGAGGACCGTCGTCGGGTCCACCGGAGGGGGCGGCGGCCCCTCGGCGCTGCACGGAGCGGCGAGGTGCCACGCGAACCCGAACGCCTCGTCGGTCGTGGCGGCCGCGACGTTGCGCCGGAGGTCGAACACGAAGGTCACCTCGCGCGGCGACCCGAGCTGGATCACCCGGTCCTCGCCGTCCGGGCTCGTCCCGGCGCCCATCGACGTCGACGCCCCGCCACCAGTCGGGACGGTGGCGACACGCCAGCGCCATTCGCCGGCCGGCATCGGGAGTGTGACGGAGACCTGCTCCCCCTCCCCGACCATCCGGGTCGCGGCGCAGTCCTCGGACCATGCCTCGCACGCGCCACCCGACACGGCCGGCTGGAAGGTGCCGACGACCAAGGCGTCGACGCTGCCGGTCGCCGCCAGGGCACGGGCAGCCGGGGTCGGTGGCGCACCCGTGAAGGCGGCCGCCGGTGCGCTGGCAACAGCGGCCAGGACGGCTGCGATTGCCAGGAGGGCGAGGATCCGGCTGCGCATCCCGCGCAGGGTACCGCGCCGCTACTTCAGGAGCAGCCGCTCCAGGCGCCGTGAGGTGATCGCCAGGCCAATGAGTCCCATCGTCACGAGGTACACCACGTGGACCAGCAGGCCCGGCCCGACGTTGCCCGTCGTCAGGCCGCGGATCAGGTCGACGCCGTGGTACAGGGGCGTGAGCTGGACGAGGAGCTGGATCGGCTCCGGGTAGGTCGTGATCGGGTAGAAGGTCGCGCTGAAGAGGAAGAGCGGCAGGATCACCAGCTGGACCAGGTCGAAGTCCTGCCAGGTGCGCATGAAGGATGTGGCGGCCATGCCGGCCGCCCCGAACGCGAAGCCCACGAGGAGCGCCGCCGGGAAGGCGAGGATCGCCCAGGGCGAGAGGACCATACCCAGCACGACCATCACGAACAGGAACGCCGCCGCGTAGATGCCGCCGCGGATGAGCGCCCAGCCGATCTCGCCGAGCGCGACGTCACCCACGCCGACCGGCGTCGAGAGGATGGCGTCGTAGGTCTTCGCGTAGTTGAGCTTGAAGAAGACGTTGAAGGTCGAGTCGTAGATCGCCCCGTTCATCGCCGAGGACGCCAGCAGCGCCGGAGCCACGAACGCCGTGTAGGGGATCTCCTGGCCGTCGACGACCACCCCGCCCACGAGCGCGCCGATGCCCAGGCCGATCGAGAGCAGGTAGAAGAGCGGCTCGAAGAAGCCCGAGACGATGACCAGCCAGCCCCGCCGGTAGACCATCAGGTTTCGCTCGATGAGGAGGCCGGCACGGCGCCCGCCGAAGAGGACGGGCGGGGCGACGCGGGCGAGGAGGGTCACCGGCCGGGCCTCACTTGACGAGCCGCCGGCGGAACGTCACAAAGGCAGCCGCGACCCCCGCCGCGGCCATCGTGCCGAGGTAGAGGACGTGGATCACGGTCGGCAGCGGCTCCGCGGTTCCCAGCGCCAGCGACCGGCACAGGTCCACGCCGTGCCAGAGCGGGGTCAGCATGGCGACCACCTGCAGCATGTCCGGGAGCTGGCTGATCGGGAAGAACGTCCCCGAGAAGAGGAAGAGGGGGATGACGCCGAAGCGGAAGAGCGCGTTGAACCCGTTACCGTCCTTCTGGGTCGCCGAGTAGGCGGCGATCGGGGCGGCGAAGGCGAGGCCGGTGAGGAGCGCCGCGGGAACGGCCAGGATCGCCTCGGGGCCCGACACGGCACCGAAGAGGACCGTCACCACGAAGAAGACGCTCAGCACGAGGAGGAGGCGCAGGCCGATGTAGGTCAGCTTCCCGACCACCACGTCCGACGGCCGGATCGGGGTGGCCGTCATTCCGTGGAAGCTCTTGATCCACACGAGGCCGGCCATGACCGGGAAGGTCGACTCCCCCGCCGCGGTCTGCATCGCTGTAGAGGCCAGCAGCCCGGGCGCCAGGAACGCCAGGTACGAGACGCCCGCCAGCGCGGCGGCGTTCGCGGGTGCGGTGGACGTGCCGGCGGCCGCGTTCGCGTCGACGAGGCTCCCGAGGCCGAGGCCCATCGCGGTCAGGAACAGGACCGGGGAGAGGAACGAGCTGACGATGCTCCCCCGCCAGGCACGGCGGTAGACGAGCAGCTCGTGCTCGAGGACCCGGACCGCCGGCGCCGCCATCCCCGCGCCCTCTAGTCGACCAGGCTGCGGCCGGTGAGCCGCAGGAAGACATCCTCGAGCGACGAGCGCCGGACGAGGACCATCTCCGGCCGGAGCCCGCGGGCGTGCGCGAGGTCGGAGGCCGCCTCCCCGTCGTCGGCGTAGACGAGGACGCGGTCGGGCAGGCGCTCGACGCGCTCGCCCAGGCCGTCGAGCTGCCCGTCGAGGGTCTCCTGGACGCCGACCGGGAAGCGCATCTCGAGGACCTCCCGGGTGGAGTGCTGCTCGATCAGCTGGCGCGGGCTGCCCTCGGCGACGATCTTCGCGTGGTCCATCACGACCAGCCGGTCGCAGAGCTGCTCCGCCTCGTCCATGTAGTGGGTCGTGAGGACGAGCGTCACGCCCTTCTGCTTGAGCCGGTACAGGCGGTCCCACAGGAGGTGCCGGGCCTGCGGGTCGAGCCCCGTCGTCGGCTCGTCGAGCAGGAGCAGGTCGGGCTCGTTCACCAGGCTGCGGGCGATCGTCAGGCGCCGCTTCATGCCGCCCGAGAGCGGCTCCACCTGGTCGTTGGAGCGCTCGGTCAGCTGGACGAACTCCAGGAGCTCGTCGACCCGCTGCCGGATGACCGGGCGCGGCAGGTCGAAGTAGCGCCCATAGATCGTCAGGTTCTCGCGGACGGTGAGCTCCATGTCGAGTGTGTCCTGCTGGGGCACCACGCCGATCCGGGCCCGGATTCGCGGCCCGTCGGCGAGCGGGTCCATGCTCAGCACGCGCAGGGTGCCGCCGGTCACCGGCGAGACGCAGGCGATCATCCGCATCGCGCTGGTCTTGCCCGCGCCGTTCGGGCCCAGGAAGCCGAACGACTCGCCCGGCGCCACGTCGAAGTCGATGGCGTCAACGGCCGTGAGGCCGCCGAACTTCTTGGTCAGGCCGCGGGCGTGGATGAGCGAGGTGCTCGGGGGAACCATCATGGGACGCGGAGTGTACCGCTCAGCGGACGACGAGCGGCTGGGCGGGGTCCCAGGCGCCGGCCGGGAGGCGTCCCGCGAAGAGGCGCTCGGCGAGCGGGTCGGTGGTGAGCACCTCGGCGGCCACCACGGGAATCGACGCCCCGGCCACGCCGCGCGGCGGCGTCGCCACGTAGAGCAGCGTTCCGTCTGGGCCCAGGGCCAGCGTGGCGAAGGGCTCGGGCGCCGTCGCAAAGGACGCCACCGGCGCAAGGTCGGAGCCCGCCACCGCGAAGATCGTCGCGCCGCCGCCGGGCCGGTCGCCGGGCAGGAGGAGGTAGAGGCGATCCGACGCGGGATCCACGGCGGCGATCCGGATGATGCCGGTCCCCGCGACACCGGGCACGACCTCCTCCAAGCCGGGCCCGCCGGCCGCGGGCAGCGTGATGGACTCGGCAGCCACGTGCGCGCCGGCCGGCTCCCCGAGGTCGATCGCCCACAGGGTCCGCGACCAGGGCGACCAGCGGTAGTAGCGGCCGCGCTCCCGGTCGATCGCGGCGCCGTTGGCGACGAGCTGGTTCTCCTTCGAGGAGCCCGAGGGAGCAAGCGCGATCTCGTCGAGGATCGCCGCCGGGACGGCCGGGACGGGCGCACCCGCGCCGCCCGCCGGGACGGGCGCACCCGCGCCGCGGGGGAGGGCGCGCCGCCCGCCGGGTCGGGGCGGAGCGCGATCCGGCGAAGGAAGGACGGCCGCCCGGCGCAGACGACGAACAGGGTGTCGTCCGCGGCCCAACCCTCGTCGAGGTGCCCGCCGCAGGCAGCCGGCCCGTCGCCCCCTTCCACCGCCGGAGCGCCCGGGCTCGCGGTGACGGCGATCGGCAGCGGAACTGGGGCAGCGAGGACGCCGCCATCCTTCGCCCGACCGTCCATCCGCACGGTGACGAGGCGGCGCTCGGCGGGGCTGCCGGTCGCCGCGGCGACCGTCACCCCGACGAGGGCCGTCGAACCGTCGGGGCTGACGTGCAGGGCGAGGTCCGCCAGCGATGCCGGCCCAAAGCGGCCGAGGGGAACGAGCAACACCTCGCGCGACCCGGTGCCGCGGGCCTGCGGCGCGTCCTCGACCGTGAACGTGGACAGCCCCACGCGGTAGCCGTCGTCCCCGAGCGCGGCCCACGCCAGGACCAGGCCGTCGGGTTGCCCACCAGGGGCGACGGCGATCGCCACCGGATCGCCGAAGGCGAGGTCGCGCCGGCCGACGAGGGCCATGAGGTGGGACGCGGGAGCGGGCTCGGCGGGCGGCGCCGGCGGGGCTTCTCGCCACGGCTCGGCGGGCGGCGTCCGCGCGTGCCCGAGGGTGAGCACGGTGAGGTCGTAGGTCGCCAGCGTCGATCCGGGCGGACGGACCACCTCGTCGGTGACGCAGACGATCCGGCCGCCGGCGAGGACGAGCGGACGCGCGAGCTCGCAGCCGGACTCGTCCTGGATCGCGGTCCCGGTCGCGAGGTCGACCCACCGCCCGCCGAGCAGCAGCGCCGGGTCCTCGAGCGGAGCGCCTGCAAATCGCACGCCGGGAACCCGGGTCGCGGCCGCGGCCGGAGTAGCCGCGACCGGGGTCGAGGTCGCGCCGGGGCCGGCGGTCCGGCTCGCGTCGTCGGTGACCGGCACCTTGGGACCGGCGAGCCCGGCGACGACGATCACGATCGCCAGCGCGCCAACCAGGGCGACCGGCAGCCAGCGACCGGCGCCGCCACCGCGCGTGCGCCCGGCGCCACCGCGCACCGCGGCGAGCTCGTCGATCTCCGGACCGTCGCGCGCCGGGTCCCTTCCCATCGGCGAGTTGTACACCCTCGCGCCACACGGGTCCGCGGGGCCCCCGTCGCCCGTCGCCGGCGCGGGACGCGGCGAGGTCCGGGCGAATGCCCGGGCCTCGGGTGCGGCGGTGTGGCTGCGCGCTCACGCGCCGCAGCTACACCTCCTTGAACTCGCCCTCGACCGTCTCGTCCTCGGGCGCGGCGCCGTCGTCGGAGGGTCCGGCGTCGCCGGTGCCGTCGGCGGAGGGCTCGCCCGCCTCACCGGCGGCCGCGGCCGCGGCGTACGCCGCCGAGCCAACCCGCTGGAGGACCTCGGCGAGCTCGGTCCCCCGCGACGTGACGACGTCCACGGACTCCGTCTTGAGGGCGTTGCGGACGTCCGAGACCTTGCCCTCGACCGCCGCGCGGTCCTCGGCCGACACCTTGTCGCCTAGATCCTTGAGCGTGCGCTCGGCCTGGAACGTGAGGGCCTCGGCCTGGTTGCGGGCCTCGACCTCCTCGCGCCGCTTGCGGTCGTCCTCGGCGTGCTCGCCCGCCTCGCGGACCATCCGGTCGACGTCCTTCTTGTCGAGCATCGAAGACGCCGTGATCGTGACCTTCTGCTCCTTGGCGGTGGCCCGGTCCTTGGCCCGGACCTCGACGATCCCGTTGGCGTCGATGTCGAAGGTGACCTCGATCTGGGGCACGCCGCGCGGGGCCGAAGGGATCCCGTCGAGGATGAACTTGCCGAGGGTCTTGTTGTCGGCCGCGAACTCGCGCTCGCCCTGGAGGACGTGGATCTCCACCTGGGGCTGGTTGTCGGACGCAGTCGAGAAGACCTGCGACTTGCTCGTCGGGATCGTGGTGTTCCGCTCGATGAGCCGGGTCATCACCCCGCCCAGGGTCTCGATGCCGAGCGACAGCGGCGTGACGTCGAGGAGCAGAACGTCCTTCACGTCCCCGGCCAGCACCCCGGCCTGGATCGCCGCGCCGACCGCGACGACCTCGTCCGGGTTGACGCCGCGGTTCGGCTCCTTGCCGCCGAACATCGCCTTCACGGCCTCGAAGACGGCCGGCATGCGGGTCATCCCGCCGACGAGGACCACCTCGTCGATCTCGCTCGCGGAGAGGCCGGCGTCCTTGAGCGCCTTCGCGACCGGCTCCGCGGTCTGCTGGATGAGGTCGCCGACGAGGTCCTCGAGCTTCGCCCGGTTGAGGGTCACCACGAGGTGCTTCGGGCCGGCCGCGTCCGCGGTGATGTAGGGCAGGTTGATCTCGGTCGACATCGAGGACGACAGCTCGATCTTGGCCTTCTCGGCCGCCTCCTTGACCCGGGAGAGCGCCTGCGGGTCGTTGCGGAGGTCGATCCCCTGGTCCTTCTTGAACTCGGCCAGGAGCCAGTCCATGACCCGGATGTCGAAGTCGTCGCCGCCGAGGTGCGTGTCGCCGTTGGTCGACTTGACCTCGAAGACGCCCTCGCCCAGCTCGAGGATCGAGATGTCGAAGGTGCCGCCGCCGAGGTCGTAGACGGCGATCTTCTCGTCGTGCTTCTTGTCGAGGCCGTAGGCGAGGGACGACGCCGTCGGCTCGTTGATGATCCGCTTGACGTCGAGGCCGGCGATGCGACCGGCGTCCTTCGTCGCCTGGCGCTGGGTGTCGTCGAAGTAGGCCGGGACGGTGATGACCGCATCGGTCACCTTCTCGCCGAGGTAGGCCTCCGCGTCGGCCTTCAGCTTCTGGAGGATCATCGCCGAGATCTCGGGCGGCGTGTAGCTCCGGCCCTCGCCCATCTGGACCTTGATCCCGTCGGACTTGGCGTCCTTCTCGACCGTGTAGGGCACGAGCCCCTTGCTGCGCTGGACCTCCGGGTCATCCCAGCGGCGGCCCATGAAGCGCTTGATGGAGTAGACCGTGTTGGCGGGGTTCGTGACGGCCTGGCGCTTGGCCAGCTGGCCGACGAGCCGCTCGCCGGTCTTCGTGAAGGCGACCACGGACGGGACGGTCCTGCCGCCCTCGGCGGACGCGATGACGATGGGCTCGCCGCCCTCCATCACGGCGACGACCGAGTTCGTCGTCCCGAGGTCGATGCCGATGATCTTGCCCATGGGTGCTGTTGCTCCTCTCGCGGGGGGTGTCGGGTGGGTGTCGTCCTGCGGATTGGTGTCGGACTGCTGGCCGGTGGTCGGTTCGGGCGGTGGGTCAGTTCTGGCGGTCGGCGGGGCTGGAGCCGTCGCTCACGGCCACCAGGGAGGGCCGGAGGACCCGGTCCCGGACGCGGTACCCCCGGCGGATCTCGGCCACGACCTCGTCCTCGGGTCGCCCGGTTCCGGGCACGTGGCTCAGCGCCTCGTGGACCGTAGGATCGAACGGGCGGCCGAGCGCCTCGATCGGCGTCACGCCCTCGCTCTCGAGGAGCGCCCGGAGCTTCCGGTCGATCGCCGCGATCCCCTCGAGCCAGGGGGTCTCGCGGGCCTCGGCGGGCACGTGCTCGATGGCGAGGTCGAAGTCGTCCGCGAGGGCCACGACCTTCCCGAGCAGCAGCTCGTTCGCGAGTCCCAGCATCTGCTCTCGCTCCTCGGCGGTGCGGCGCCTGAGGTTCGCGTAGTCGGCCTGGGCGCGCTGGGCGAGGGCGACGTGCTCGTCGGCCTTCGCGAGGGCGGCGTCGCGCTCGGCCGTGAGCGCCTCTACCTGGGCGAGCAGCGTGGTGGCGCTCGTGTCGAGCGCCGCGACCCGCTCCTCCGCGCGCGTTCGATGCGCGGGCGCGGAGTGATCCGGCTGATCCGGCTGATCCAGGGGATTGGGCTGGGACGGCTGGTCGGGCTGGTGCGGCTGGTGCGGCATGCGGCTCCCCGGTGCTTCAGGCATAGAGGTGGTCCACGAGGTCGTTCATGAGGCCGGAGACGAAACGGACCGTGCCGATCGCCTGGGCATACCGGAGGCGCGTCGGCCCGAGCACGCCGACGACGCCGACGGCGGCGCCGGGGCGCCCGTAGGGTGCGAGCACGAGGGTGACGTCGGCCATCTCCGCGGTGCGGTTCTCGCGCCCGATGTAGACCCGCAGGTCGCCGGCGCGGGTCACGTCGTCGACGAGCTCGCCCAGGTACTGGCGGTTCTCGAGGGCGGTGAAGACCCGGCGCAGCTTCTCGGACACGGCGAACTCCGGCTCCGCCATCACGTGGAGGAGCCCGTCGCTGAAGAGCTGCTCGACGGTGGTCGCGTCGAAGTCGCGGAGGAGGTGCAGCGCACGCTCGCCCGCGCGGCGAACAAGGGTGAAGACCGGGTCATCGGCCGGCGCGTCCTCGAACCAGCGCAGCCGCTCGGCGAGGTCCGCCGCCGCCAATCCGATGCAGCTCCGGTTGAGCCGCTGGGCGGCCTCCTCGAGCTCACCGTCGGCGGTCCCTGCGTCGATCGTCAGGAGTGCCTGCTTCACGGAGCCCTCGTTGAGGACGACGATCAGGCTGGCCATGCGCTCGCCGATCCGCACGAGCTCCAGGCGCCGGATCCGGGCGGCACGCGGCTTGGCCGGCGTGGCGAGCCCGGCCGCGCGCGTGGCGGACGCGAGCGTCGTCGCGGCGAGCCGGAACCACTGGTCGGTCGCGAACTCCACCTGGCCGAACTGGTGACGGATCATCAGCTGCTCGATCGGCGGAAGCGGCTTCCCGGCAATGAGCGCCTCGACGAAGAACCGGTATCCCTCGTCGGTGGGCACGCGCCCGGCCGAGGTGTGGGGGTGGCTGAGGAACCCTTCGGCCTCCAGCTCGGCGAGCACGTTGCGAACGGTGGCCGAGCTCACGCCGAACGGATAGTGCTGCACGAGCGTCTGCGAGCCGACGGGGGTCGCGGTGCTGACGTATTCCTCGATGACGGCCCGCAGGATCGCCTGCGCCCTGGCGTCGAGCGGGCCGCTGCTGCGGCGGACTCCTCGCACCACGGCATGGCTCCCTGGGCGTTCCGCATGGCGGCTCGCCTGCGCTGCGGTTAGCACTCCGTGACATGGAGTGCTAACGAATACGCCGAAATCCTAGCAGTCTCCCCCCTCGAGTGTCAACGAGCCCCGATCGGCGGGTGGGGCCGGCCGATTGGCGGGCCGGCGGGCCGTCCCCGCGCGGGGCGTCCTCGCACGCTGGCGTCAGACCAGGCGCGTGAAGAGCTCGTTCGAGAGCAGGCGGCCCCGGAGCGTCAGGCGGACACGCCGCTCGGGCGTCTCCTCGACGAGGCCGGCCTCGAGGGCCCACGTGACGTCCTCGGGCCGCGTCAGGGCGAGCTCGCGGGAGATCCCGTGGGCCGTCCGCAGGCCCAGGATCAGCGCCTCCGACGCCGCGGTCGCGGCGTCGATCGTCTCGAGGCCGCCCGGCGGAAGCACGGCCGCTCCCCCGTCACCCGGGTCGAGGGCGTCGAGCCACGCGTCGAGCCGGGCGGCGTTCCAGCGGCGCGACGCTCCGTCGAACGCGTGGGCGCCGGGTCCCGCGGCTTCGTACGGGTCCCGCGTCCAGTACGCCAGGTTGTGGCGACTCTGCGCACCCGGGAGAGCCCAGTTGGAGAGCTCGTACCACGGCATCCCGGCCCCTTCGAAGGCGGCGTCGGCCAGGGCGTAGGCGGCGGCCGCGCGATCCTCGTCCTGCCTGAGCCTGGCGCGCTCGCGCCATCGCCGGGCACCCGTCGTGGTGGGCAGGTGGTCGCCCAACGGCCCGGTCAGTCCCTCCGCGTCGGGGTCGTCGAGGGTGAGTGCATAGCACGAGACGTGGTCTGGACCCAGGGCCAGGGCGGCCTCGACGGTGGCCGCCCACGTCGCGAGGCGCTGCCCCGGCACGTCGTACAGCAGGTCCAGGCTCACGCGCGCGATCCCGGCCTCCCGGGCCGCGGCGACCGCGTCGGCGACGTCGCCCGCCCGGTGGCGACGGCCCAGGGCGCGCAGCTCGCCGTCGTCGAGGCTCTGGGCCCCGAGCGAGAGCCGTGTCACGCCGGCCGCGGCAAAGCCGTCCGGGTCGCCGCGATCGGCCGGGCCGGGGTTCGCCTCGAGCGTCACCTCGGCGCCCTCCGCGAGCCCGTACCGGTCGCGGACCCGGGCGACGAGGCGGCCGACAGCGTCCGCGGGCAGCATGGAGGGCGTGCCGCCGCCGAGGTAGAGCGTGGCGAGCGGAACCCTGCCGGGGCTGCCGGGCGGCCCGAAGGCGGCATCGAGCGCGTCGGCGCGCAGGTCGAGCTCGCGGCCCAGCCCAACCATGAACCTGCCCACGCGGTTCCTCGAACCGAACGCGTCGGCGCCGGCGTAGACGACGAAGTCGCAGTAGGGGCACAGCGACCGGCAGAACGGGACGTGGACGTAGAGGGCCTCGGGCGGTCGCGCAGCCGGTGGTCGCGGGGCCCGCGACCGGCGCGGCTTCGGAGACGGGCGCGACCGGGACGTCGACCGCGCGGCTGACGACGACCCGGAGCCGGGCGCGGGGCCGGCGGGATCCGGCGCCGGGCCGACGGGATCCTCTGCCGCGCCCGGGGCGCTCACGGCTCGCCCGACCCCCGGTCGTCCGTCCGGTCGAGGAGCCGCCAGCCCTGCGGCGGCCGGCGGTACTCCCACGTCTCCTCGATCTCCTGGCCGCGCGGGGCCGGCTGGCCCGCGTGACCGGTGCAGACGAACACGGCGGTCCGCGTGATCGCGTGGGCCAGGAAGGCGGCGCCGACGGCACCCGTCGCGATCGTGAGCCATCCCGTGACGAGCCCGCCGATCAGGGTCAGGAGGAACATGTAGCGGCCGCGCCCCCGGGCGCCCGTCCGCGTCGCCAGTGTGTACAAGAAGGCCTGGGTGATCACCGCGGTCACCGGGTTGAGCCCCACCAGGAGCAGCAGCCCCAGGACCGCGCCGCGGAACGTGACCTCGTCGAGGAAGGCCGTCCCGATCGCGTTGAGCACCGCGCCCGGGTACGTCCAGCTGGGAGGGAAGCGGATCCGCCCGTACCGGTAGAGGGCGTAGGCGATCGCCTGGATCGTCCCCAGCGCACCGAAACCGAAGCCCAGCACGAGGGCCTCGGCGCGATTGCCGAGCGAGATGCCGAGATCCCCGGCCGGGTTGGGATGGACGAGCAGGAGCGCACCCACGAGGGCGAACCCGAGGAGGATCCAGCTGAGCCGGCGAAGAAAGGATGCCCGGTGGCCGTCGCGAGTCGGCTCGTCGTACTCCGCCGCGCCGAACTTCTCGGCCTCGAAGCGCAGGATGACGAGGAAGAACGTGATGGCGAGCGCGATCAGGACACGGATCGGATCGACCCAGTCCTCCACGTCAGGCATCCTCTCCCATCTTCAGGACGGCGAGGAAGGCTTCCTGCGGGATCTCGACCGAGCCCACGCGCTTCATCCGCTGCTTGCCTTCCTTCTGCTTCTCGAGCAGCTTCCGCTTACGGGTGATGTCGCCACCGTAGCACTTGGCGAGGACGTTCTTGCGCATGGCCCGGATGGTCTCGCGCGCGACGACGTTCGACCCGATCGCCGCCTGGATCGGCACCTCGAACATCTGGCGCGGGATCAGCTCCTTCAGCTTCGCGGTCAGCGCCCTCCCGACAGCCGGCGCCTTGTCGCGGTGGACGATCATCGACAGGGCGTCGACCGGCTCGCCGTTGACCAGCACGTCGAGCTTCACCAGGCGTGCCTCGCGGTAGCCGGCCTCCTCGTAGTCCATCGACGCGTAGCCCTGGCTGCGGCTCTTGAGCTGGTCGAAGTAGTCGACGATCAGCTCCGCCAGGGGCATCTCGAACGACAGGAGCACCCGCTGGGGGTCGAGGTACTCCATCGTCCGGAAGGTCCCGCGGCGCGAGGTCGAGAGGTCCATCAGCGAGCCGATGTACGCCGACGGCGTGATGACCGAGAGGGTCACCCAGGGCTCCTCGATCATCTCGATCTCGCCGGCCGGCGGCATGAGGGCGGGGTTGTCGACCACCACGACGCTCCTGCCGACCATGGGCGTGACGTGGTACTCCACCGACGGCGCCGAGGCGATGAGGTCCACGCTGAACTCGCGCTCGAGGCGCTCCTGCACGATCTCCATGTGGAGCAGGCCCAGGAACCCGCAGCGGAAGCCGAACCCGAGCGCGATCGAGCTCTCCGGCTCGAAGGTGAAGCTCGCGTCGTTGAGGTGGAGCTTCTCCATGGCGTCGCGGAGGAGCGGGTAGTCCTCGCCGGAGATGGGGTAGATGCCGGCGAAGACGAGGCTCTTGGCCGCCTGGTACCCGGGCAGCGGCTCGGCCGCTGGCGCGGCGGCGTTGGTCACCGTGTCGCCGACCTGGGCGTCGCGGACGCTCTTGAGGCCCGTGGCGATGTAGCCGACCTCGCCGGCCGTCATCACCTTCACGGGGACGAGCTGGGGACGGAAGAACCCGAGCTCCAGGATCTCGGCCTCGGCGCCCGAGCCCATGAGGCGGATCCGCTCGTGCTCGTGGAGCGTCCCTGCGGCCAATCGGACGTAGGTCACGACGCCCTTGTACTGGTCGTAGTGGGAGTCGAAGACGAGCCCCTGAAGCCGTGACGTCGGGAGGCCCTTCGGCGGGGGGACGCGGGCCACGATCGCCTCGAGGATCTCGACGATGCCGATCCCCTCCTTGGCGGAGGCGAGGATGACTTCCTCGCGCGGGATCGCCAGGACGTTCTCGAGCTCCTCGATCACGAGGTCGGGCTGCGCCGACGGCAGGTCGATCTTGTTGACCACCGGGATGATCACGAGGTTCTGCCGCAGGGCGAGGTGGACGTTGGCCAGCGTCTGGGCCTCGATCCCCTGCGCGGCGTCGACCACGAGGATCGCGCCCTCGCACGCCTGCAGGCTGCGGCTGACCTCGTAGCTGAAGTCGACGTGGCCCGGCGTGTCGATGAGGTTGAGGCCGTAGACGAGGCCGTCGGCCGCCGTGTGCTCCAGCCGCACGGCGCGCGCCTTGATCGTGATCCCCTTCTCGCGCTCCAGGTCCATGGAATCCAGGACCTGGCTCGTCATCTGACGCGGATCGATCGTGTGGGTGAACTCGAGGAGGCGATCCGCGAGAGTCGACTTCCCGTGATCGATGTGGGCGATGATCGAGAAGTTGCGCAGGCGGTCTTGCGGGATGGCCACGAAACGGGAGTGTAGCCGGGGACGACGGGAGCCTGTGAATGGACAGGCTCGGCCGAGAACCCACCATCCTTGCCGGTGAGCGGCCGGGGACTACACTCCTGCCTGACGGGCACACGTACTGGTGCAAGACGATGAGCCGGTGGCTGCTCTGGATCACGACCGCGGTGCTCGGGGCCGCGGCGACCCTGATGACCAGCTTCGGTCTGCTCGCCGCCATCCTGTTCCTGCTGTTGGCGGTCCCGCTGGTCATCCGAGGCGACCGGCTGGTGGCGCTGTCGGGTCTGTTGACCGGGTTCGGGGGGTTCTGGTCGCTGCTGATGGCGCGCCAGCTTTCGTCGGGCGGCACGCTCGACAACGCCACGTTCTGGATCGCCGTCGGCGTCGTGCCGCTGGCGATCGGGCTGACGCTGCTGGTCGGGACCGTCGCCCGCGCGCTCGGCGCGCGCCAGCCCGTCGGGCGCTGACGAGGTCGGCCCCGACTGGGCGGGGCCGGTCCGACGAACGGATCTGCTAACATTCGCGGTCGCGCCGTCGCGGTGTCCTCTCCCGCTGCGCCGCCCACGAGAAGACCCGTCCACACCACCGACACCCCTAGAGGACCGACTGAACCGTGGCTCACTCCCCCCGCGGCTGGACCGGCGCGCGGACGCCGTCCGGGAAGAAGCGGGTTCGCCAGGCTGAGCGGCGCGCCGCCGTCAACGGCCCCCGCGCCTCCAAGGCCAAGACGCTCGTCTCCAAGACCATCAAGATCGCCACCGGCCAGGTCGAGGGCGACGCCACCGCGTCCCTCGCCGAGGCCTACGCCGCGCTCGACCGGGCCGCCAAGGCCGGCGCGATCCATCCGAACGCCGCCGCCCGCCGCAAGTCGCGGCTCGCGAAGAACGTCGAGGCCGCACTCGCCGGCGCTTCCGTCCAGGCCGGCGCGAAGGCGACCAAGACCACCGGGACTGCCGCCGCGGCGAAGGCCGCCAAGGCCCGCATCGCGGCCGGCAAGGCCGTCAAGGCGAAGGGCGCCCAGACGGCCGCCGGCAAGGCGCGCGCCGCGCTCGCGAAGGCCGGCCGCGCCGACGCCGAAGCCGCGAAGGCGAAGGCCGCCCCCGCGGCTGCCCATGCCACCGCCGCGCCAAAGGCTCGCGCCCCGCGCGCGAGGGCCGCGGCGCCGGCGGACGCCGCCCCGGCGACCGCCGAGAAGCCGGCCGCGAAGGCCGCGGCCAAGGCCCCGGCAAAGAAGGCACCCGCCAAGGCCGCCGCCAAGGTCGCCGCGAAGCCGGCCGCCAAGGCCGCGGCCAAGGCGCCGGCAAAGAAGGCACCCGCCAAGAAGGCCGAATAGGCCTCCGGGCACCGCCCGGATCATCCTCGCGATCTCACGCCCCCGGGCCCCTGGCCTGGGGGCGTTCGTCTGTCCGGGCCGACGAGGGGCTCGCGGGCCGACGGCGGGGACCGGCCGGTCGATAGACTGGCGCGGTGCCGATCGCCGCGGTGCTCCTGGTCCTGGCGTCGTCGATCTTCCACGTCGCGTGGAACTCGCTGGTCAAGACCTCCGGGGATCCGCTGGCCACCTCGACCCACGCCGTCGGCCTCGGCGTGCTCGCGGTCACCCCCGTCGCGGCCGTGGCCTGGATCGCGTCCGGCTTCCCCATGCTGACGGTGGAGGGATGGCTCATCGCGCTCGCGTCGGGAATCGTCTCCGCCGCCTACTTCGTCCCGCTCTCGGCGGCCTACCGACGTGGTGCCCTGTCCTCCGTCTACCCCGTCGCCCGGGGCTCGGGAGCGCTCCTCGGGGTCGTCGCCGGGGTCGTGATTCTCGGCGAGCGCCTGGCGCCGGCGGGAACACTCGGCGTCGTGCTGCTCCTGGGCGGGACGCTCACGGCCGCCGCGGCCACTGCCACCCGTTCCACCGTCGCCCCCGCGCTCCTCGCCGGCTGCGCGGTCGCCGGCTACTCGGCGCTCGACCGGGTGGGCGTCCGGACCGGCCCGGCCTGGCTCTACGCGTGGGCGCTCTGGACCGTCTGCGCGATCGGCCTGCTGGCCTGGCAACGGGCCATGCTCTGGCGCTCCGCCCGCGCCTCGGCCCGCGTGCCCGGGAACCCTGTCCTGTCCGGGGCGGCGAGCGTGCCGGCCCCCGCCGTCAATGGCGCGGACGACCTTCGCCGTTCGCTGGCGGCCGGGCTCCTCATCATCGGGACGTACATGCTGATCCTGCTGGCGTTCCAGATCGCTCCTCTCGCGGGCGTGGCTCCGCTGCGTGAGGCCACCACGATCCTCGCGGCCGCCTGGGGAGTCGTCGCGCTGGGCGAGCGCGACCGCGCAGGCGTCCGCCTGGCCGCAGCGGCCGCCGTAGCGGTCGGCGCCGTCCTGCTGGCATGGGGGGGCTGACGAAGGGGGGTCGCGCGAGCAGGGCGGGCGTGCGGTCGGATCCCCATGCGCTTGGAGAGTCCCGCGGCCCTCCTCGGGGTCACGCCGGGCGACCGCCGCCCGTCGCTGCCGGCCCCGCCGCCCTCGGTCGAGCGATGCCGTAGATCGCGGCGCCGCCGAGGCCCCCGAGCACGCCGAGCACAAAGACGGTGGCGGCCGTGCCCAGCTGCTCCCGCCAGTAGAAGGCCGTGAAGTCATCGACGTTCATGATCCCGGCCGCCTCGAAGTCCGGTCCCTTCCCCTCGGCCAGGTAGCGCTCGTAGACGCAGTCGGCGCCGGCCTGGCAGCCGGGGATCGGGCCCCCGTCGGCGGTGCTCCGGTAGCCGTTGTCGGCCGAGAAGAAGATCGCCTTCGTGCCGAGGAAGCAGAGCGCCAGGGTGACGGCGGTCAGGAGGCCGGCGTACGCCCCGTTGGCCAGGATCCGAGACCAGGGACCGGCCTGCCGGTTGGAGCGGGCATTCGCGTAGTAGCCGATGAGCAGGCCGGCCGGCAGCGCGAGGATCCACAGCACGGGCTCGATCGGGATGACGAGCAGGAAGCTCACCGCGATCGTGACGGCCATGCCCACGCCGACCCAGCCCGCGTAGACCGCGCCGCGGTCGACCCAGCGCGTCACGCGCCGAGCCTCACGAGAACGACCTCCGCGGCGCATCCCGGCCTGAACGATGCCCGGCCGCCCGGGAACGACGCGGCGCCGGCCGGTTGCCCGGCCGGCGCCGAGACGGACGCGAAGATCACGCGGGCAGGTACGGCGCGGCGCCGGCGAGGGCTGCCGGGCCGAGGTAGACGGCTCCAGCGCCCAACTCCTCCTCGATGCGGAGGAGCCGGTTGTACTTGGCAACGCGCTCCGAGCGCGACGGGGCCCCGGTCTTGATCTGCCCGGTGCCCATCGCCACGACGAAGTCGGCGATCGTGGTGTCCTCGGTCTCGCCCGAGCGGTGGCTGACCATCGCCGTCCATCCGGCGCGCCGGGCCATCTCGATGGCCGCCATCGTCTCCGTGACGGTGCCGATCTGGTTGAGCTTGATGAGCACCGAGTTCGCCGCCTTCTCGGCGATGCCGCGGGCGATGAACGACGGGTTCGTCACAAGGAGATCGTCGCCGACGAGCTGGACCCTGCCGCCCAGGCGGGCGGTCAGCTCCTTCCAGCCGGCCCAGTCGTCCTCGCCGAGGCCGTCCTCGAGGGAGATGATCGGGTACTTCGAGGTCCAGCTCTCCCAGAGGTCGACCATCTCGCCCGCGTCGAGCGTCCGGCCCTCGCGCTCGAGGAAGTAGCGGCCCGGCACGTCGCCGGTCCCGGTACCCTCGACGAGAACGGAGCTCGCCGCCGGGTCGAGGCCGATCGCCACGTCCTCGCCGGGCCGGTAGCCGGCCTTCTCGATCGCCCGCAGGATCACCTCGACGGCCGCCTCGTTGGACGGGAGCGACGGGGCGAACCCGCCCTCGTCGCCCTGGCCGACCGAGTAGCCACCCTCGTGAAGCAGGGCCTTGAGGGCGTGAAAGACCTCGGAGCCGGCCCGGAACGCCTCGGCGAAGGTCGGGCGGCCGATCGGGGCGACCATGAACTCCTGGAAGTCCGTGGAGTTCACGGCGTGCTTGCCGCCGTTGAGGATGTTGAAGAAGGGCACGGGCAGGATCCGGGCACCCGCGCCGCCGAGGTAGCGGTAGAGGGGCAGGTCGTGGGCAGCCGATGCCGCGTGGGCGCAGGCGAGGCTGACGCCGAGCGTCGCGTTGGCGCCCAGGTTGCCCTTGTTGGGGGTCCCGTCGAGCTCGATGAGGGCCGCGTCGATGTCCGGCTGGTCGGCCGCGTCGGCCCCCATGAGGGCCGGCGCGATCGTCTCGCGGACGTTCTCGACGGCCTTCAGGACGCCCTTGCCGCCGAAGCGGGCCGGGTCGCCATCCCGCAGCTCGACAGCCTCGTTGGCACCCGTCGACGCACCGGACGGCACGCCGGCGCGGCCCACGGATCCGTCGGCGAGGATGACGTCGACCTCGATCGTCGGGTTGCCCCGCGAATCGAGGATCTCGCGGGCGTCGATGTACTCGATCTCGGTGTTCACGCGGCTCCTCCGGGGGTCCCGGCGGCCGGCTCGGCGTCGGGGATGATCGCGATGCCCGGCAGGGTCCGCCCCTCGAGCAGCTCGAGGGAGGCGCCGCCGCCGGTGCTGATGTGGGTCATCTTGGGCGCGAGGCCCTGCTGGGTGACGGCCGCGACCGAGTCGCCGCCGCCGACGACGACCGTGGCCCCCCGGTCGGCGAGGTCGGCGAGGAAGCGCGCCATCTGGCGCGTCCCGGCGCCGAACGCCGGCATCTCGAAGACGCCGAGCGGCCCGTTCCAGAAGACCGTCTTCGCGTCGGCGAGGACGGCCTCCATGGCCGCCAGGGACTGGGGCCCGACGTCGACGATGTGCCAGGAGGCGGGGAGCTTCTCCGTCGAGAGCGTCTTGTACTCCGCGCCCTGCGTAACCTCTTTGGCGATCACGACGTCGGTCGGGAGCACGAGCGTCACGCCCCGCTCCTCGGCCGCCGCCATGATCCGGCGGGCGTCCTCGACGCGGTCGGGCTCGGCCAGGCTCTTCCCGACGCTCTTGCCCTGGGCGAGGATGAACGTGTTGGCCATCCCGCCGCCGACGATGAGGATGTCGACCTTCTTCGTGAGGTTCTCGAGGACCTTGATCTTGTCCGAGACCTTGGCGCCGCCGATGATCGCGGCGTAGGGACGGGCGGGGTCCTCCACCAGCTGGGTCAGATACTTGATCTCGCGCTCCATCAGGAAGCCGGCGTAGGCCGGGAGGAGCTCGGCGACCCCGTACGTCGAGGCGTGCGCGCGATGCGCGGTCCCGAACGCGTCGTTCACGTAGGCGTCGGCGTATGCCGCCAGCGCCTTCGCGAACGCGGGGTCGTTCTTCTCCTCCTGCGGATGGAAGCGCAGGTTCTCGAGCAGCAGAGCCTCGCCGGGCCGCAGGCGGCGGACGGCGTCCTCGGTCCCGACGCCGAGCGCGTCGCCGGTGCACGGGACGTTGATGCGGAGGAGAGCCGAAAGCCGCTCCGCGACCGGGCGGAGGCGAAGGCCGTCCTGGACCTTGCCGTCGGGACGCCCGAGGTGGCTGGCGAGGATCACCCGCGCGCCCTGGTCCAGGAGGTACTTGATCGTGGGGAGGGCCGCCCGGATCCGGGTGTCGTCCGTGACCTGCCCGTCCTTGAGCGGCACGTTGAAGTCGACGCGGACGAAGACGCGCTTGCCGGACGGCTCCAGCTCGCGGACGGATCGCTTGTCCATGGTGGCGTTCCTGTCGGGGCGATCGGGCGGCCTAGAGGCCCTTGTCGATCATGAACTTCACGAGGTCGGCGACGCGGCAGCTGTAGCCCCACTCGTTGTCGTACCAGGCGATGACCTTCACGAAGTTGCCGCCCATCGACATGGTCAACGCCGAGTCGATGATCGAGCTGCGGGTGTCACCCCGGAAGTCGGACGAGACGAGCGGATCGTCGGAGACGCCCAGGATCCCCTTCATGGGGCCGGCGGCGGCGGCGCGGAAGGCCGCATTCAGCTCCTCCGCGGAGGCGTCCTTCTCCAGCTCGGCGGTGAAGTCGACGACCGAGACGGTCGGCGTCGGCACGCGCAGGCTGAAGCCGTCGAACTTGCCCTTGAGGTCCGGGATCACGAGGGCCAGCGCCTTCGCCGCCCCCGTGGTCGTCGGGATGATGTTCAGGGCGGCCGCGCGGGCGCGCCGGGGATCCCGGTGGGCGACGTCGAGGATCTTCTGGTCGTTCGTGTACGAGTGGATCGTGTTCATGAGGCCACGCTTGATCGTCCAGCCGTCGTGGACGACCTTCGCCGCCGGGGCCAGGCAGTTGGTCGTGCAGCTGGCGTTGCTGATCACGTGGTGCCTCGCCGGGTCGTAGGCGTCGTCGTTGACGCCGAGGACGATCGTCACGTCCTCCTTCTTCGCCGGGGCGCTGATCAGCACCTTCTTCGCGCCGGCCTGGAGGTGGACCCGGGCCTTGTCCGCGTCCGTGAAGCGGCCGGTCGACTCGATCACGATGTCGACACCGAGGTCCTTCCACGGCAGCTCGGCCGGGTCGGCAACCTGGAGCACCTTGATCTCCCGGCCGTCGACGACGATCGAATTGGCGGTGTGCGAGACCTCGCCGGGGAAGGAGCCGTAGGTCGAGTCGTGCTTGAACAGGAGGGCGTTGGTCGGGACGTCGACGATGTCGTTGACGGCAACGACCTCCGCGTCCGGTGTGCGCTCGATGAGCGCCTTGAGAGACTGCCGGCCGATGCGGCCGAACCCGTTGATGCCGACGCGAACGGACATGGAAGGAGACCTCCGCTGTGCGGGTTGACTGGTCAGAGGGGAGCGGCTGCCGCGCGGGCAGCCGGGGACGGAAGTGGCGCCACGGGGATCGCACGGGCGTCCCGGGGAACAGGGATCCCGTCGAGGCGGACCGAGGCAGCGGATGCCTGCGGGCCGCCGAGGTCAGGGGCGGTATTGTGCCGTGGGGACACTGGACCTCGTCATTGCGGCGGGAACCGCACCCATTCTAGCAAGGTGTCCGGCGCGGTCCTCCGGGCCGAGCGGCACGCGGTCGCGGTCCGAACGTCCTCCCGGCGCCGAGCCGGGGAATCAGCGAGCCCCCGCCGTCGCCGGCGGGGGCTCGTTCTGCGTCGACGAGCAGGCGATCAGCCGCCGATCTTGAAGACCTTCGTGCCGCACACCGGGCACACGCCCGAGAGCGCCGGCTTGCCGTTCTTCATCGTGATTTGCTGCGGGTTCTTGACTTCCCGCTTCGCCTTGCACTTGACGCAGTAGGCCTCGGCCACTCCAGGAGCCTCCCTTCACCAGCGCGGACGTCGCCGGGCCTGTCGCCCCGCGCTCGTCCAGGAGCCAGTCTCTGCTTCGCGGCCGGGGCGGCTTTAACTCCGCGCATCGCGGTCCCACCCTCCGGCGGCCCGAAACTCGCGCGAGCATAGGCACGCTCGATCACGAGCGTCAAGCCGGATCGCGCACGCTCCGCCCGTGCTCACCCGGCAGGGCCGCCCCCGGGACGTCCTGCGGGCCGCCGAGCGCCGGGCCGGGAGACCCCCCGGTGACGGCGGCAACCCGGGCGGCGATGCGGCCGGCGAGGCGGCGACGATCTCGCGCGCGCCGCCCGGCGACCATCGCAGCCCAGCACCCAGCGAGGAGCAGGCAGACACTCGCCCCGGCTGCCAGCGGAGGTGCCGCTTCGTCCGGGCTGGATCCTGAAGCGACCGCGGGCGTCCCGGCGGGGACCGCGCCGGAACCGGGGCCAGGGTCGTCGGCGGCGTCGGCAGGCGACCCCGAGCCCGGTGATGCGAGGTCCGCTCCCGCGCCGTGGGGACCCTCGCCGTCCGGCACGAGCGGCAGCGCCTCACCAAGGTCGCCGAGGCGGACGAGGTTGCCGGCCGCATCGACCTCGACCAGCGCCTCCGGCGCCCGGTCTACGACGCGCCCGACGGCGCTCACCGCGTCGCCGGGCTCGAGCAGCGCAAGCAGGTCGGCCGCCTCGCCCGCGAGGCGGATGCTTGCCGTCGCGGTCCCATCGTCGACGAGCATCCCGTCGTCCCGCACCGCCGTCACCAGGCCGCCCACCCGGACCAGCGTCCCGGCGACGGGCAGCGCCGCGAGATCGGCGTCGACCACACCGGCCCCGTGGCCGGCCCCGGGATCGCCCGTCCCCGCCCCGGCCGGCGGAGGCGTGCCGCCTGCCGTGCTGGTCGGTGCGCCGGCGGCGGAGCCAGGGGTGGACCCGACCGACGTCGCCGCAACGGCCCGCACGTCGGCGGGTGTGCGCGGGGCAACTGCGAAGCGACGGTCCGTCGCGGAGGGATGCGGTCGCCGGACCACCCCGACCACCGCCACGGTGGACCCCTCGGCCATCGAGGCCGCGGGGATGGCCGCTCCGGCAAGGCCTGCGACGACGATCGTGGCACCGGCCGTCCGGACCTCCGCCCGCCAGCGGTCGCCGAGGCGCTGCAGGTCGGCCACCCGCCCCGTGACCCGGACCAGCTCCCCCTCGTCGGAGATCCCCGGCGCCCGGACGAGCTCGCGGGTCGCTGGGAGCGCGCCCGCACCGAGGACGGCGAACGTCTCGACGCGGATCCGCGGGGCGCCATAGGCGGTCCCCCGCTCCCCGTCGACCCGCAGCCGGGTGCCCGGTTTCGGTGCGGTGGCTCCGGCCGGCAGCAGGACCTCGACGGCCGCAGTGCGATCCTGGATGATCACCCGCCGTCCCGTGCCGTCGAGCAGCCCTGCCGGCACCGTGACGACGCCTTCGACGCGCACCGGCCCGCTGCTCGATCGAAGCGCGGTGGCGATCGTGACCACAGCCGGCCCCGGGTCGCCCGATGCTCGTGGCGTGGGGCTCGGCCTCGGCGAGGGAGACGTGGAGGGGGCGGCAATGGCGACAAGATCGGCGGCGGCGCGGAGCCAGACGCGGTAGCCGTCGTGGGCTCCCTTGCGGGAGGCGCGCTGGCCGACGACCCCGATGAGGCGGAGGCGTGCCCCGGGGCGCGCGACGGCCGGCTGGATGCCGCTCCCACGCGTGGCACGGGCCCGGAACCGAACCCCCGCGGCATCGATGAGGCGGAGAACGAGATCGCCACTCGTCTCGCGGGTGATGGGAGCCTCGAGCGTACCCTCGAGGACGACGAGGCGTGCCTCGACGCCCTCGCCAAGCACTGCCGCAGAGACTGGAAGTGCGTCGGGCGGGGCGGCCGAGGAGCGGATCACCAGGTCGGCGGCGGCCGCCCTGACCTCGAGCTGCCCGTACGGGTCGGCGAGCTTGCCGGCCGCCTGCAGCACCGTTCCGCGTGCGGGCCGTGGAGCGCCGTCGGGAAGCTTGACGAGGACGGCGCCGGTGGCGTCCTGGATCGCGACGAGCGACGGCGACCCGACGCGGCCGGCCTCGGCCGTGACGACGCCTTCGACGAGGACACGGGATCCGATGGGCGCCGCTCGCGCAGCCGCGATCGTGACCGGATCGCGGGCGGGCGTGGGAGTTGGGCTCGGGGTGGGCGTCGGAGTCGGCGTCGGCGTCGGAGTCGGCGTCGGGTCGGCGTCGGCGTCGGCGTCGGCGTCGGAGTTGGCGTCGGCGTCGGCGTCGGCGGTCGGCGTCGGCGCCGCGGTCGGCGCCGCGGTCGGAGTCGGAGTCGGCGTCGGGGTCGGCGTCGGCGTCGGGACGATCGAGATCGACCGAGCGCTGGTCACGTGGATGCGATACCCCCCGGACCCTGTCCCGGTCGTGTCGCGCTGGCCAAGGGGACCGCTGGCCGTCACCCGAGTGCCCTTCGCCGGCGCCACGGCACCCGTGAACGACACCACGACCCGGAGCGGCCCCGTCCCGTCGTCGATCAGCAGCGACAGGCCACCGGTCAGGGCGCTCGGCGTCTCGGCCACGACGCCGGTTGCCGTGACCGTGCGGCCTTCGAGCGCCTCCCCCGCAGCGCCGGTCGTGATCGCAAGGGCGGCCGGGAGGTCCGCGACGCCGAGGGCCTGCGGAGATCCATCGAGTCGGATCGTGCGCTGGGCATACCGGTCGTCGAGCGTGCCGGCGGCCCGGACGACGATCCCCTCCGCGAGCACCTCAGTGGCCGCCTCGGGCAGGAGGAGTGCGATTCCTCCCGTCGCGTCCTGGAGGAAGCCGCCGCGGCCCTCCTCCAGGCTGCCGAGCGGCACCGAGAGGACGCCCTCGACCGTCACGGGCGTTCCGTCGGGTGCCGAGCGGGCGACGCCCACATCGAGGACAGGGGTCGGCGTCGGCGTCGGCGTGGGGGGGGCGTGGGCGTCGGCGTGGGGGTGGGCGTCGGCGTGGGGGTGGGCGTGGGCGTGGGCGTCGGCGTGGGGGTGGGCGTCGGCGTGGGGGTGGGCGTCGGCGTCGGCGTGGGGGTGGGGGTGGGCGTCGGCGTGGGGGTGGGGGTGGGCGTCGGCGTGGGGGTGGGGGTGGGCGTCGGCGTGGGGCGTGGGGGTGGGCGTCGGCGTGGGGGTCGGGGGTGGGCGTCGGCGTGGGGGTGGGGGTGGGCGTCGGCGTGGGGGTGGGGGTGGGCGTCGGCGTGGGGGTGGGGGTGGGCGTCGGAACGTCCGCCAGCCTCTGTGGTCTCGGCGCAGCGGTGATGATCCAGTCGGCCCCGTTGTCGTTCGTGTCGATCGTGTTCCCCGCTTCACCCCCGGGGAGCCGCTCGATCGAGCTGCCGGCTGCGGGCGCGGGAGCGGCGGAACCCTCCACGTACTCGGTCGTCGCGTCGCCCCAGCCGACCGCGTCGACCACCTGCCCATCCGTGCGCCGCAGGACGATCGCGCCGCCCGTGGCCGCCAGGCCGCCCGAGTACGTCGCATCGGCAGCCGGGGAGAACGCGCCGAGCACGTTCGCCACGAGGACGTGGCGACCCGGCTCGACGATCAGCGACGTGGTCCAACCTGCCTTGCGGGTCACCGTCGCCCCCGAGGCCGTGACGTAGGCGAGCTCGTGGCCGGCGAGATCCTGTTTGACCGGCCCCGCGTTGGCGATCTCGACGTACTCGTCGGAGGCGGAGGTGCCGCCCGTGACGACCTCGGCGACGACCAGGCCCGACGACGGCGCCCAGCCGACCGCCGCAGCCGGGGCCAGCACCGGCGATGCGCCGCCTGTAGGCGCCGCGCGACCGATGGATGCGAGGATGAGCAGGGTGACGAGCACGCCCGCAAAGGCGCTCCGTGGCGCGCGCATGGACACCTCCGGGCGGGAGCTGCCGGCGGGCGTGACGACAGGGGGTGTACCACGCGCGGCGCATCCACCACCCACCGGCGGCTCAACCATCGCTCACCCGCCGCTCATCGGCCGCTCATCGGCGGCTCAATCGGCGGGCCACGGCCGGCTTCACGCAACGACGGACACCAGGCGCCCCGGGGTCGCCCGCGGTAGCATTCACGCCGCGCAGCCGCGGCTCCGATGGCGGTCGAGCGCATCCAGGATGAGAAGCCCGAGGAGGATCCGTGGCCCGCGCCAAGAGGACCGAGCGTGCCGAGGCCCGCCGCCGCTACCGGGCGGCCACAGTCGATGCGCCGGTGGAGGGCGATGCCGCCCTCGAATTGCCCGCCGTCCCCGCGGCCGCGTTGCCGCGGGGTTACCGCGACCGGCGCCCGGCGTCGAGCAGCGGTCCGGCGGCTGCTTCGGCGGCACGCCCGGGCTTCGTAGGCGCCCTGCGTGCTGCGGCCGGCCCCGTCGACATCCCGGGCGACCTTCGGGCGCTCCCCTCGATCCTCCTGCACTCCAAGGCGGGATGGGTCCCTGCCCTGGTCATCCTCGGCACCGCGGCCGCCCTCATGATCCCCTCGCTGGCCTCGAACGAGCTCGTCGTGCTCGCCGGAAACGTCATCCTGCAGCCGCCGCCGATGATCATCGCGTTCCTGGCCGGCATGCTCGCGCCGCGGGGGGCCTGGCTCATGGGTGGCCTGTTGAGCCTCCTCGCGGGCATCGCGTACGTGGTCGTCGTCACCATCAACACCAACATCGTCATGACGCCGCTCGGGTTCACCTACGTCGTCACGTCCGACCAGAAGCTCGCCTACGCCCAGAGCGTGCTGATCATGGCCCCGGTGTTCGGCGTCGCCGTGGGCGCGTTCGCCGGCTTCTACCGGCGCTTCCTCAACATGTCGGCGCCCCAGCGGCAGGCGACGCGGCGGCGCTGAGGCCCCGCGGGCTGCCGGGCGCAGTCGGCGGCGCCGGGCGCCGTCGGCGGCCCTGCGCAATCCGGCCCCCGTCGACTCGCGAACGGATGAGTGCACGGCCCCGGTGAGGGTCGCGGCGAACTTCCCTCCTTCGCGGAAGCTCGGGCCGCACGGGAGGGCCGCCGTGGCCCTCGCCGGGGCTGTGCGGCGTCTGGCGCGCCCGGGAGATCCCGCCACGTGACGCGGGCCGGCACTTCTGACGCCGGCGGCCGTCAGCCCGAGCGGCGCATCCCCGCATAGCCGAGCTGCCGGATTCCGTCCGGGCGTCCCGGCCCGCCGGCGCGCCGGACCTCGTCGACGAGCGGCCGGACATCACGGGCAACCACGTTCACGACGTTCGATTCCCGCTGCAGCGCCCCCTCCACGACGAGGAGCGCGTTGCGGCGGACCACCCCCCGCAGGCGAGCCCAGGCATCCGGCCAGAGCGTGACGTTGACCATCCCGGTCTCGTCCTCGAGGGCCAGGAAGACCGTCCCCTTCGCCGTCATCGGGTGCTGCCGCGTCACCACCAGTCCGCCGATCCGAACCGGCCCGGGCCGCCGCTCGGCGAGCGTCGCGCTCGTGACGGCCCCCAGGGCGTCCAGCGCCGGCCGGAACAGCGCCACCACCTGGCGCCGGGCGTCGAGCGAGAGGATCGCATACGCATCGCCCAGTCGCTCCAGCTCCGACAGCGGTGGCAGGTCTGGCGCCGGCGTCGCCGGCAGGCGCAGGTCGAGCGGCCGCCCCGCGACCCGTCCGCCGCCCCTCGGCACCCCTTTCGCCGGGCGGGCCGTCTCGCGGAGCTGCCAGAGGAGCTCGCGCCGCGGGCGCCCCAGCGAGTCGAGCGCCCCGGCCCGGATCAGCCGCTCGACGACCTCCTCGGCGAGGCCGGTCCGCTCCACGACGTCGGCCAGCGACACATAGGGGTCGCGCGCCCGCTCCGCGTCGAGGTGCGCCGCGTGCTCCGTGCCGATCCCCTTCACGAGGTGGAGCCCCAGGCGGACGCCCCAGCCCACGGTGGCCTCCGGGGTCCAGCGCTCCCGCGCGGCATGGTCCGGGACCACGCAGGCCGGTGAGCGGACCGGGCGGGGGCGAGCGGCGATCCCGGACCCCGTCGGCATCGGCTCGCCCAAGTCGCGATCGTGGCTCCCGTCGTTACCCGCCTCTCCCGCGGTGGCCCAGCCCGGCCGCCCGACCCACTCGGTCGTCGTCCGGTATGCGGAGGCGTTGACGTCGACGGGCAGGACAGCGACCCCGTGGCGCTTCGCGTCGTTGACGAGGACCTCCACCGGGTAGAAGCCCATCGGCTGGGCGTTGACCAGCCCGACGAGGAACTGGGCCGGGTAGAACAGCTTCAGGAACGAGGACTCGTAGGCCGTGCGGGCGAAGGCGGCCGCGTGGCTCTTCGCGAAGCCGAAGCTGGCGAACCCCGCCACGCGCCGGTAGAGCTCCTCCGAATCGGCGAGGGACATCCCCTGGACCGTCACGCAGCCGTCCACGAAGCGGCCGTGGAGCTTCTCCATCTCGGCCGGCGAGCGCCAGGTCCCCATCGCCCGCCGGAAGCCGTCGGATTCGGCCGGGGTGAAGCCCGCGACCTCGATCGCGATCCGCATGACCTGCTCCTGGTAGAGGATCACTCCCAGCGAATCGCGCAGGACCGGCTCGAGGCTCGGGTGGAGGTAGGTCACCGGCTCCAGGCCCTGCTTGCGGCGCAGGTACGGGTGGACCGCGTTGCCCTGGATGGGGCCCGGGCGGATGATCGCCACCTCCACGACGAGGTCGTCGAGGCAGCTCGGCCGGGACTTCGGGAGCGTCTGCATCTGGGCCCGGCTCTCGACCTGGAAGACGCCCACCGTGTCGGCGGCCTGGAGCATCGCGAAGACCTCGGGGACCTCCTCCGGGAGCCGGTCGAGATCGACGCATACGGCGCAGTCGTGCTCGATCAGCTGGATGGTCTCGTCGATCGCGGCGAGCATCCCGAGCCCCAGCAGGTCGAGCTTGATCAGCTTGAGGGTCTCGACGTCGCGCTTGTCGAACTGGACCACGACGCGGCCCGGCATCGTCGCCCGCTCCAGGGGAGCGATGTCGATGAGCGGGGTGGCCGTCACGAGCATCCCGCCGGTGTGGATGGACAGGTGACGCGGGAAGCCGTCGATCCGCGCGCACAGCTCCAGCCAGCGCTCCCACGGCGACATCCCGACGGTGCTCCCTCCGCGCGGCGCCGGTGGCGCCTCGGGCCCGAGGCGCGCGACCGACGAATGTGCTGGGCTGCCGCCCCGCCCGGGCGCGGTGACCGCCGTCGGCGATGGCGGGTCCCAATGCCTCGGTCGTCCGAGCCGGTCGACGCTCCGCGCCGGCGGCGCGAGGACGCCGGATTCCGCGTCGAGCGGCCGGCCGTCGATCGTGCCGGGGCGCCCGGAGGTCCGTGGCGGTCCCGCGCCCGGGCCGAAGGTGTGGCCCGCCTCGGCCGGCGCCGTCGCCGTCGGCGGGCCGCCCCGCACGAGCCATGCCACGCTCGCCGGCGAGTCGCCCGGGCCGCCCTTGTCGTCCGATGCGCCTCCGGCCCGGATCGCGGGGGCCGAGCCCGTCCCCGGCAGGATCCCGGTGCCGCGGGCGACTTCCTCGGGGCACCCGGGCCGCCGCTCGACGAGGGCGACCTCCTCGGGGCGCCCGGGCCGTGGCGCGTCCTCGGGCCGTGGCAGCCGGCCGTTGCCGGCCTCACCGGCCCCGCCGGTCCGGATCCGGCCACCCCGGGCATGGTCGAGCTGGCCCATCCGGTCGACCAGCCCGCGGTCACCCGCGCGCTCAGCCGAGCCGTCCACCGCCCACGCCGCCGCCGCCTTCCCCGCCCATCCCGACGCGGCCCTCCCCGCCCCCGGCTCGTCGGGTCGCCGAAAGAACTCGGCAAACCCGCCGTCCGCCTCGAGGTCACGCCGGACCATCACCGAGTCGTACGTCTCGAGCGCCTTCGCCACTCGGTCGACGAGGGGCCGCGGGAAGCCGAGGGCGGAGCCGACCTCGCGGACCGCGCTCCGGGCCCGGTAGGTCACGAGGTTGCAGACCATCCCCGTGTGCTCGGGGCCGTAGCGCTCGTAGACGTACTGGATGACCTCTTCCCGGCGCTCCGAGCTGAAGTCGATGTCGACGTCCGGGTAGGTCGTGCGGCCCTCGTTGATGAACCGCTCGAAGAGGAGGTTGTGGCGGATGGGATCGACCCGGGTGATCCCCAGCACGTAGGCCACGATCGAGTCGGCAGCACTGCCGCGCCCCTGGGCCGGGATCCGGCGCTCCTTCGCGAAGCGCATCAGGTCCCAGCAGATGAGGAAGAACTCGGCGAGCCCGGTCCGCTCGATGACGTCGAGCTCGTGGGCCAGCTGCCGGACGACCGGCGGCGTCACCGGGTGATAGCGCCGCCGGATCCCACCGTGGCAGAGCTCTGCCAGGTACGAGAAGGCCGTCTCGCCGGCCGGCACCGGGAAGCCCGGGAAGCGGTACTGCTCGAAGCCGAGGTCGACCCGGCATGTCGCCGCCAGCTCGCCGGCGTTCGCGATTCCCTCGCGCCAGGCCAGCGCCGTGGCGGCATCGGCCCGCTCGTCGCCCGGCGGCAGGGCGGCGAGCTCGGCGCCCGACTTCAGGTAGTGCTCCCCGCTGGGGGTCCGCAGCTCGGCGAGCGTCTCGACCGAGCGCCCGTGGCGGATCGCGGTCAGCACGTCGTGGAGCTCGCGGTCATCGGGGCGGGCATAGCGCACGTCGTTCGTGACGACGACCGGGAGGCCGACCTCCCGGGCCAGGCGCGCGATCTCGGCGACGAGCCAGTCGTCGCCTGGCAGGAGGTGGTGGAAGAGCTCCAGGACGAAGCCTGCCCGGGCGACGGCGGCCGACCCCGGGCTTGCCGAGGGCAGGCCTGCGTCGAACAGCCGCGCGTAGCCCTCCGCGACCGCCCGGGCACCCACGCGATCGCCCGCGAGGAGCCGCCGGGCGATCTCGCCGTGGCGACAGCCCGAGAGCGCGACGAGCCCCTCCGCGTGCTCGGCGAGGAGCGCCTGGGTGACGCGCGGCGCTGCCTTCGTGCCGGCGAGGTTGGCCCGCGAGACGAGGCGGCACAAGCTCCGGTAGCCCGTCCCATCGAGCGCCAGGAGGACGAGGTGCGGTCCACGCTCCCCCGCCCCCACGCCGCGGTGGTCCTCCTTCACCGCCGCGCGATGCCCGGGCAGCCTCGTGCGCCCCGGCTGCGGGCGGTCTGGAAGTCCGTCGTGCGGGGTCGCCGGGACGGCCGTCGTGGCCGGGTCCCGGCGCCGGCCGCGGGACGGCGCGCGGCGTGCCGGGATCACGAGCCCGTGCGGGTCCGGGACGAGCGCGTCGGCGAGCTCAAGCTCGATGCCGATGACCGGTCGGAGCCCCGCCTCCTCCGCGGCCGCGGCGAAGCGAACGACGCCGTAGAGGCCCTGGCGATCGGTGACGGCAAGGCCGGTGAGACCCAGCTCGACGGCCCGTGCCACGAGGTCCGCCGGGCCGGAGGCACCCTCGAGGAAGGAGAAGCTCGTGTGCGCGTGAAGCTCGGCGTAGGCCTGCGCGGGCATGAGGGAACCCCGGGCAAGGGGAGGAGGACGGCGGCACGGCCGTCGCGGCGGCGGGGCAGTTTCAGAATAGAACATATGTTCTGATCATGTCAAGTCGCAGCATGCCGCGAATCCGGCCCCCAGACGCGCAACAAATCGCCCCCATTCAGCGTCTATCAGGCGATGAGCACGCTCCTCACAGGCACCCGGTCTCTCCTCCCGACGCTCCTCCTGATCCTGCTGGTCGGCGTGCTCGTCCTCGTCGTCCTCCCGGCGGTCCTCGCGGCCGCCGGAGGGACGGCCACCTGAGCCGTATTCCTCGCGCCGTCCCGGTTACTGGGGACCTGGGACGGCGACTCCCTCCGGGCCCCGTCGCGCCGCGCCGCGACGGGGCCCGCGAGATTCCCGGCTACCATCACGGCATGCCACGCTCCTCCATGCGTCTTGCCCTGGCCGCAGGTCTCGTCGCGCTCGTTGCCGCGGCGTGCGGTGGGGCGGGCTCCACGCCGCTCCCCTCGTCGACCGCCGCGACGCCGGCGGCAGCCGCGACGCCGGCCACCACGCCCACGCCACCCGTCACGCCAGTGCCACCCGCCCCGACGAAGGTCCCGGGAGCCGACGACCGGACGCCACTCCCCAGCCCGGGCACGTTCGAGACCGCGTGGGGGGAGGCGTGGGACGCGCTGCCAACAGGCTTCCCGGTGCCACCCGGCGCCACCCCCGCGGATCCCGGCGACCCGGCCGACGGCCCCGTCTCCGGCGCGTTCGTCCTGGATCTCTCGGCCGAGGATGCCGCCGCGTTGCAGCAGGTGGGCCTGGCCGCGGCGGGCTACAGTACGGAGGCACTGAGCGGGCCATCCGAGAACGGGGCGCTGGTGATCGATTCGATCGGCGGGGATCCGGCGTGCCGCGTCCAGACGACGGTGCGCCCGCTCGGCGGGACGACGATGCTCACGGTCCTCTATGGGGCCGCGTGCCCCTGGGGCTGACCGCATGGACGGCCCGGCGGATGCCGGACGCCACGCACCGGGCACAGGAGGAACGACGATGGGACCGACGCCGCGCGACTGGGTCGGGGCCGGCGTCCTCGCGCTCGTCCTCGTGGCCCTGATCGTGGTCCTGGTCACGACCGCCATGGGCGCCGACGAGGCGACCGAGGCGGTGGTCCGCGCCCTGAGCTGAGGCCCCGACGTGCGGCCGGCTGCCTGACGAGCGGGCCGCCCGGACCTGGGGGTCAGGCCCCCGTGGCCGGAACCCGACCCGGTGACCGGAACCCGACCCAGGGGGCCTTGACCCGACCCGGCGGCCGTAACCGACCCCGCGGCACCCCGACGCCGGCCCGGCCTCCAGCAGGGCAGACTTGGGAGCCCGTGTCCGAGCGGCCCGGAGGTCGCGCCGTCGCACCTGATGCACAGCGTCCGACCCGCCCTTGCACGGGATGCACACAAGCGACCAGAGGTCGACGCCCGTCCATACGGGAAGAACCCTGGGCGTCGTCGCCTTGCGCGCGACGTAACGGTCAGACTGGCCAAGGCGCAGGGTGCAACCGACGACGTCCACCCGTTGCATGCGACGACGAGACGCGACCGCCCGCGAAGCCCGCATCACGCTGGCATGTCGCTTGGATGCACGGCACGCAAGGGGCGCAGCGCGCCGGGCGGCTACCGGCTCTCGGCCGGGGAGGACGCCTTGGGTGCCTCCGCTGGTGACGGTGCCACCACGGGTGACGACTCCGGGGCGAGGGCCGGCTCCAGTGCAGGGGTCGGCTCGGGCGCCACGGACAGCACCGGTGCATGGCGCAACTCCGGTGCAGGGGGAAGGCCCGGTCCCGGCGACGGCTCCCGTCCCGGCGACCGCTCCGGTCCCAGCGACTCCCGTGGCGGCGACCGCTGCGGTACCAGCGACTCCGGTACCGGCAGCTGCGGCTCGGCGTCACGCAAGGCCCGGGCCAGCGTCTCAACGCCCCAGCTGAACGCGCCGTCGATGTCACCGCCGAGGCCGAACGCGCCGGCCAGCTCCATGTTCGTGAAGCCGTGCACGTATGCCGTGAGCAGGCGCGCCGCATCGAGCGCGCGGACCGGGCCGACGAGTTGGGCACAGGCGTCGAGGAGCGGGGCGACGGCGGTCGCGCCAAGCCCGGTCGACGGTCGCCGCTCGTCGGGAGACGGCCCGAACAGGTGCCGGTAGGCATTCGGCGAGTGCCGCGCCCAGGCACGGAAGGCGGCGGCCATGGAGCGGACATCGGCCGTCGGGTCGCCGGTCCGGGCCGCCGCCGTGAGCTCCGCGCCGATCTCCGCCATCGCGTCCTCTGCAACAGCCCGCAACAGGGCCGACCGGCTGGCGACATGCTTGTAGAGCGACGGGGCGCGCACGCCGACGCTCGCTGCGACGGCCTGCATCGTGACCGCGTCAAGCCCGCCGGCCTCGAGGAGGTCGCGGGCGGCGGCGACGATCGCCTGGTCGGACGTGCGCGCGGGAGCCGGGCTCATGGCTCGAGTATAGGCTATTGACAGTAGCCTACCAACCCGGCATGATGGCTACGACACGTAGCCAAGAGGGGCGACGCCGGACTGACCGGCGCGCCGGGCAAGGGGGACACGCCATGGAGATCGCGCCGGGCATCCGACGGCTGGGTGAGGGCCTGGTGAACGTCTACCTCCTGGAGGAGGCGGGCGAGCTCACGATCATCGACGCGGGCGCGCCGGGCCAGTGGAAGGAGCTCCTCGCCGAGCTCGCCGCAATGGGGCGCTCGCTGGACGACATCCGCGCCGTCGTCCTGACCCACGGCCACTCGGACCACATCGGCTTCGCCGAGCGCGCCCGCCGAGAGCTGCGCGTTCCCGTTAGCGTCCACGAGGCGGATCGCGCGCTGGCGACCGGCGAGGTCGGACCGGTCCGCGACAAGGCCACGAAGGGGCGGCGTCCCCGGCCGATCCCGCTGCTCGGCTTCCTCGCCTACTCGGTGCGAAAGGGGATGCTGCGGATCCCGCCGATCCGCGAGGTCGCGACGTTCGGCGACGGGGCCACGCTCGACGTGCCCGGCGCGCCGCGGGTGATCCTGGTCCCAGGGCATACGGCGGGGAGCGCGGCGCTCCAGGTGCCGGCCCGTGACGCGATCTTCGTCGGCGACGCGTTCGCGACCCGCAGCGCCCTCACCGGCGCGCGCGGTCCGCTCACCGTCCCGCAGTTCAACGCCGATACGCTCCAGGCGCTCGCCTCCCTCGACCGCCTGGCCGACCTCGACGCGAGCCTTGCCCTGCCGGGCCACGGCGAGCCCTGGCGCGGCTCGCTCGCCGAGGCGGTGCGGATGGTCCGCGCGTCGGTGCCGTCGCTCGCGTCGGCCGCGGCCTGACCGGGCGGCGTCCGATGGCGAACAACCCGCTCAACCTCGCGCTGCGCTTCATCCTCGAGCTCGTCGCGCTCGGCGGACTGGCCCTGCTCGGCTGGACGCTCGGCGGCGAGGGGTGGCGGCTGGTCCCCGCGATAGCGGTTCCCGTCCTGGCCGCCGCGGCGTGGGGTACGCTCCGTATCCCGAACGACCCCGGACCGGCACCGGTGGCGGTTCCCGGCCCGGTGCGACTCGTGCTCGAGATCGCCGTCCTCGGCGGAGGTGTCCTCGGCTACGCCGTGGCCGGCCACGACACCGCCGCGCTGCTGATCGGCGCCGTGATGGTGGGGCACTACGCCGCGTCGAACGACCGGGTCCTGCGGCTGCTGCGCAACCGCCCGGCAGGGTCGGCTATGTCTTGACCGCGATCAGCACGACCCACATCCTGCTTGCACGATGCGGGTCCGAACGCGCCTGATCGCGATCCTCGCCGTCGGCACGGTCGTGCTCCTGCGGCGACCTTCCGACTCACCCCTCTCTGGCCGGCGCTCCCGGACGGGACGCCTCGCCTCCGCATCGTCACCGCCGCACCCCGTCTGATCGCTGCCGTTGCCTGCCCGGCAGCCCCGCTCGCGCCCGCTCGCATGGCGACCGCCGGCGACGAGCTCACCATCGCGTGAGTGGCTTCGCGAGTCGACGCCGCCGCCGTTCGCGGATCGGAGGATCTGGAGCGGCGACCGGCTCCTGCGGCGCACCTGACGGCTCTGGGGGGCTCCGCCGTCGCCGTCGCGGTGACCCGCGCCGGGTTCAGTCGTAGAGGCGCTCGAGGTGCCAGGTGCCGGCGATGCGGTCGCAGTAGACGAGGGCGAGCCAGCGGGCGCCGACGACCTTGACGTAGTCGCGGGCGATCGGGCGGCCCCACCAGGCCTCCTCGACCCGCCAGCCGGCGCAGGCCTCCACCGGCTCGCGGCGGCCGGCCCAGTTGATCGCGACGAGACGCCCGGCTGGGTCGAGCTCGACCTCGATCTCGGGGTGCTCGCGCAGAAGCCGGGTCATCTGGCGGCCTCCTCCCGGGGCCCCGTCATCGGGCAGCTCCCGGCGCCCCCGTCCCGTCGGCGGCGACCGGGTGCCACGTCCAGCGTGTCTCGGGGAGCAACGCCTCGGGGTCGGCGAGGGCGACCCGTCCGACGCTCCCCTCCCCGAACCGGACGGCGAGCCTGGCCAGCTGCCAGCCCAGGCGCGCGGCCGCGTTCGCCTGGGGCGTGAACAGCGCGAGCTGCTGGCCCGTCGCGGGGGCAACGTCGAGCAGCTCCAGCTCCAGGCGGGTGACCGGCGCAGTCGGCGGCTCCCGCTCGAGGCGCTCGAGGAGGAGCCGCTCGAGCGCCTCGGGGTCGGCGGTCGGCTCGGGGAGGCGCTGGGTGACGATGATCGTCGGGAGGCCGGCGCCCCGGAGCGGGAGGCGGCCGGGGGCGAAGGTCGGGTCGAGCGTCGCGGCCAGCCGGGCTCGACCGGCAGCCTCGCCCCGGGCGTCGAGCTGGGCGCCGAGGGCGGTCGCGAGGCGGCGCAGGACGAAGCGGAGCGCCTCGAGGTCGGCGACCGGCTCGTCGAGGGCAATCCCGAGGGCCAGGCGCTCGGGATTGCGGCGCGGGCGGAACGGGTCGGCCTCCCGGCCGTTGGCCCGGTCGTGGAGCCGGCCTCCCTCCTCCACCCCGAAACGGGCAACGAGCGCCGAGCGCGGCAGCGCGGCCACCGACCCGATCGTCATGAGGCCGAAGCGGGCGAGCCGGCCGCGCACCTCGAGGTCGCGGGTGAGGGAGGAGGCCGGGAACGGGGCGATGAAGGCGGCGTCCTGCCCGGCCGGGACGAGGACGGCGGGCACGGTGCTCGAGCCGGGTCCGGTGGCGGCGGCGAGCGCGGCGGCGAAGCGGGTGCCGGCGATCCCCGCCCGCGGCGCCCCCGGGAGGAGCGCGGCGAGCGCGGCCCGGATCTTCCCGACGAGATCCGGCTCGGGGCCCCAGAGTGCCTCGAGGCCGTCGACCTGGACCTCCAGCGAGCCGAAGGCGCGGTCGGCCGGGTCGGTGGGGCCGGCGATCCCCGGGCTGAACACCGCGAGGGCGTCGAGGGCTGCCCCTACCGCGGCCGCGTCGGCGGCGAGATCGGGCGCCAGGAAGGCGGCCTCGGGGGCGAGCCGGTGGGCCTGCCCGAGGGGGATCCCCCGCCGAACCCCCAGCGCGACCGCGGCGGGGCTGGCGTCGAGGACGACGCCGTCATCCCACGGCCGCCCGCCGAGGATCAGCGGCCCGCTGCCGGGGATCGCGGGATCGCGCTGCCGCGCGAGCTGGAGTGCGAGATGGGGCCAGGCGAGGTGGAGGAGGCGCATCGGTCGATCGATCTGGCTCGTGCGAGCGGGTGGGTTGGACGGCTGCCGTGGTCACGTGGCCGGGCGGAGCGGCGGGTCGGTCGGCGGCCCCGGCGGGCCGGACGACGGCCCCGGCGAGTCGGTAGCGGCCCTCGGCGACGGGCTCCTCCGCCAGGAGCTCGTCGCGGGCGAGGCAGCGGTCGCGCGGCCCGCCCTCCGCGTAGAGAAGGCGAAGGGTCGTCCGCCGGTCCGGCGCCCCGTGGCGGTCCTTCGCGACGCGGACCTCCGTCCGCTGGCCGACGACCTCCCGCCCGAGCCGGATCCAGCCGGTCCGCCGCAGCTCGAGCCGGAGCCCGGCGCCATCCAGGGCGGCCTGGACGGGCCCGGCGGCATCGGCCGGCTCCAGGACGAGCAGGAGCGCCCCGGTCCGCCGGGCGAACGCGACGAGCCGGGCGAGCTGGTCGACGAGGCTCGGGGCGCGCCGGCTGCGCGCGGCCGGTGGCGCGGCCGGTCGCGTGCATGCGGGGGGTTGCGCCGATGCGGGGGGCGGCGCGGCGGCAGCGCGTGCCCGGGCGCCCGCGAGGTCCAGGACGAGGACGTCGGCCGCCCGCGCCTGGAGGAGGCTGCCGGCCATGACGAGCGCCTCCCCGGCCGATCTCGGGACCAGGACCGCGAGCCACTCGAGGCGAACCCCACGGGCGGCCGCCTCGACCGGATCGAGGGACCGGGGGAGGTCGACCCACGCGACCAGCGCGCCGCCGGCCTGGGCCTCCGCGACCGTCCGCAGAGCCAGCGTCGTCGCGCCGCTCGACCCGGCACCCCGGAGCGTCACCGTGCCGGCCCGCGGCAGGCCGCCGGCAGCGAGGAGGGCGTCCAGCTCGGCGAAGCCGGTGGGGATCACCCGTTCCGCGTCCCGTGCCGGGGCGCGCGCAGGGTCGCGTGCCGGCTCGCCGGGAAGCGGCCGGCCCGCGGGAAGCGGCCGGCCCGCGGGAAGCGGCTCGGCGCCGCCGGGCAGCGGGACGAGGGCGGGACGAGCCGGCTGCGCGGGACCCCCGGGGGGCGCGGGAGCCGTCCCAGGGAGCGCTCCACCGATCCGGGGACGCGTTCCGCCGAACCCGGGGAGCACCCTGGCCGCCCCGGCCTCCGCCGGCAGCGGGACGGCCGCGAGCGCCCCGAAGACCTCCACCGCCGGCCGCGGCGCAGCCGCACCCCACCGAGCCTGAAGACTCGCGAGGGCGGCGACACGGTCGGCGTGACGGTCCATCGGACGTCCAATAATAGAACAGATGTTCGATGTTGGGAAGGGCCTTGTGGCCCCGTTCGAACCGGTGCCGAGCGAGGCCCGCCCAGAGTCTCCCGGGACTCAGCCGGAGTCGTTGCGCCCACGAAACCCCCGCTCACAACCCGATACCGGCGGGTCCGGGCCTGGGTCTCGTGCAGCACGCAGCAGCGCCTGAGTCCGGCGTGCATCGGCGGATCGTCCGGGTCCGACCGCCGCGCCCCTACCCCAGGGCGATGAGGAAGACGCTCACCCCAACGAGTCCCAGCCCGAGCCACTGCACCGGTCGCGGCCGCTCCGCGAAGAGCAGCACGCCGGCCGTCACCGCGACCACCGGCCCGAACGAGCTCGTGATGCCGATCAACCACGTCTGCGAGATCTCGAGGCCGACCGCAAAGGCAATGAACCCGCCGATGTCGAGGAGCCCGGCCGCCAGGACCATGCCGATCGCCCGCCGGTCCATCGACCGGCCCTCCGCCGACGCCGGGTCGGCCGGCCGGACCCGGCGCGAGACGCCAAGGATGAGCCACACCGTCCCCGCGTTGGCGATCCGCGCCAGCAGGAGGACCGGCAGCCACCCCGCGACGCGGATCGGGCCCGACATCACCACCGTCAGGACGGCGAACGCCACGAGGGCGACGATCGCGTAGGCAACGCCCTGGCCGGCGGGGCGTGCCCCGCGCAGGCCCCCGCTGAAGGTGACCGAGGCAAGCACCACCCCCGTGGTCGCGACGACCACGCCGAGCACCTGGCCGGTTGCCAGCGACTCGCCGAGGAGCAGGACCGACAGGACCACGGTGAGGCCGCCGTACGTGGAGACGACCGGGCTGACGACCGTGATCGGCCCGTGCCGGAGGGCGGTGAAGAATGCGAGGTAGGCGACCGCGGCAACCGCGCCGCAGAACAGCGAGGTCAGCGCCACGACCGGATCTGCGGGAAGCCTCGCTCCGGACGCCAGGAGCAGGGACGCGAGCACGAGCACGGACGTCAGCTGTGTGCCGGCAGTCGCCCGCAGGCTCCCGACGCGGCGGCTCGCGACGGTGGCCACCGTGTCGGTGAGGCCCCAGGCCAGGGCTGCCGTCAGGCCGAGGAGGATGCCCGCGATGTCGTGCACCCGGCGAGGGTACGGGGCCCGGCGACCCCTCGGGCGCCGGGCGAGCGTCCCGGGACGGAGCGGGCGGGCGTCCCGGGACGGCACGAGGGCCCGTGCTACACTTCCGCCCGGCGTTCCCGCCCCGGCGCGCGGGTCCGGCCCGGCGTGGGGATGTAGCTCAGCTGGAAGAGCACCGCGTTCGCATCGCGGGGGTCAGGGGTTCGAGTCCCCTCATCTCCACCACCTCCACCCCGATGGCCATGCACGTCCTCGTCGCGTCCGCCACGAAGTACGGCTCCACCGCCGAGATCGCCGAGGCGATCGGCGAGGTCCTGCGCGAGGCCGGCCACGAGGTGGACGTCCGTGGGGCGCGCGACGTCCCGCGCCTCACGGCGTACGACGCCGTCATCCTGGGGAGCGGCCTCTACTCGGCCCACTGGCTTCGCACCGCGAACCGCTTCGTGAAGCGCCACCTCGCCGAGCTCCAGCTCCGGCCGGTCTGGCTCTTCTCCAGCGGCCCGCTCGACCACTCCGCGGAGTTCGACGACATCCCGTTGACCGAGCACGTCGAGCCGATCGTGGCGCCGATCGGCGCCCGCGGCCACCGGACCTTCGGAGGGCGGCTGCTCGAGGGGACCCCGGGCATCGACGATGCGCTGCTGGCGACCCACCATGTCGGCGACTTCCGCGATTGGGATCGGATTCGGGCGTGGGCGGGCGAGATCGCCCTCGCGCTATCAGCGTCGAACGGCGGCTGACCGTCCGGGCGCGGCCGTCAGGCGTGCGCCAGCGGCGCCGGGGCCCGCCGGACTGACGTGCCGTGCGACGCCCCGGTGCAAGACGAAGGAACGGACCCCCGCGGAGGTTGTCCGCGGGGGTCCGAGGATGCGGCCCGGGTAACCGAGATGGATCCCCAGGTCTCGACCGGCCGTTCGGTCTAGTCGTCCGAGTCGACGCTGGCGACGCTCGCCACGCTCGCCACGCTCGCCACGCTCGCCACGCTGTCGACGCTCGCCACGCTGTCGACGCTGTCATGGCTGGTGGTCGTGGGGGCTGCCTTCGTCGTCACCCTGGTCGTTGCCTTGGGCGTGGCCTTCGGAGTTGCCTTGGGCGTGGCCTCGGGGGCGGGCTTTGGGGTTGCCTCCTGCGCCACCGGCGGCGCCACGACCTCGGGCTGATCACCCGACACGGAGTCGAGGGAGTGGGTCGGGTCCGCCGCGGCCCTGCTCAGGACCAGCTGCATGACGTCGTCCGTCGGGGCGGCCTGGCCCTCGCGGATCTCGATCGTCCGGACGGCGCGCTCCACGCTCGACGCCGAGACGAACGAGAACCCGCCGACGGTGAGGCCGGCTGCCAGGCCGGCGGCTCCGGCGACTTTCCAGTCGATGTGCTTCATCGTGATCTCCTTCGCTGTTCGTTCGCTCGTTCACCGGCGGGCGTCACCGGATTGGCTCCATCCTCGCGGCGGGCCCTGATGCCGCGGTGAGGTGATCGTGAGAACCCTCTCAGGCGTCCCGACTGTCCCCGGCGTCGCCGCGACCCCGCGGATCCCCGCTCCGACGTCGACCAACGCACCGCTCTGCCAGTCCGGATGCCCAGCTGACACGAGCACGGACACCGCCCGCGGTCGGGGAACGCCGGGGGCGGCGCGATCGCCGGCGGAGCGGCGGGGCTCAGTCGTCGTCCGGCTCGTCGTCGGGCTCGTCGTCGGGCTCGTCGGGCTCATCGTCGGGCTCGTCGTCGTCGTCGGGCTCGTCGTCGTCGTCGTCCGTGGCGTCCTGCTTCGGCGTCGCCCTGGGAGTCGCCTTCGGCGTGGGCCTCGGGGTGGCCTTCTGACGCTCCGACACGACCTGCGGGGCGACCACGATGGGCGCGCTCGACGGAGCGTCATCGGCCGTCTGGGCCGGCGAGGGAGACGCGCCGTCCGCTGGCGTCGGCCCCGTGACGTCGTCGACAGGGAGCATGGGATCGACGGACGGTTGGGCCTGGCCTTCGCGGAGCTCAATCGGCTGCACGGCGAGGTCCACGCCGGGTGGCGAGCCGAGCAGCAGCCCGCTGATCGCCAGGCCGACGACGAGGCCCGCGGCCCCGGTGATCTTCCAGTCTGGAGGCTTCATGGTGATCGCTCCCCGGCGGTTCGCTCGCCCCGCCACTCCGTCTGCGGGCCTGCTGTCATGGAGACGCGCCGGTCGCTCCTCGCGCCGTAGGCCGGCGCGGCCAGGCCTCGGCCGACGCCGCCCAGGTCTCGGCCGACGCGATCCGCCGGCGCACCTGGCGGCGCCAGGCGGGCGCCTGGACCCGGAACGGTCCCGTCGAGAGCCCGACCAGTGCCGCGGCCGTCGTCCGGCGGAGCTCGACCGGGTCGACCGTGCGCTCGAACGCCGGCTCCAGGCGACCGCGCCAGCGGTCGATCGCGACCCGCCGGCGTGGGACCGCGTCGCCGAGCGCCACGAGATGGCCGAGCAGGGTGGCCAGGTCGTGGACGCGCCGGCCGGGGCCGGCACCGTCGACGTCGAGGATGCCGACCACCCGGCTTCCGTCGACGAGCAGCTGCGCCTCGTGCAGATCGCCGTGGATCGCCACGACCGGACCCGCGCTCGGCGGCCCGCCGATGCGTGCCACCAGCGTCTCCAGGCGCTCCCGCTCGTCCGGCATGACGGCCGCGAGCAGCCCGGCATGGCCCGCGGCACGGCCCAGCGGTCCACTCGAGACCGACACGGTCGGCCCCGTGGCGGGGGCCGGCAGGCGGTCGAGGAGATCGACGATCGCACCGCCGTCCGGAAGCGCGTCGACGGCCGCGCGGTCCCCGGCGAGCAGCACCTCGCGGATCGTCCGCCCGGCGAGCGCGGCCAGGACGATGGTCCCGGCCTCCGGCCAGGTCGCGACCACCCGGGGCACCGGCACGTGCCCGTCGAGGGCGGCCAACCGCCCGGTGAGCGACGCCAGCTCGTCGAGGGGCACGACCTTGAGGTAGCGCTCGAAGCCTGCCCCACCCCGGCCTCGCTCGCCGACGCGGACGCGGACGACCGCGCGACGCCCGGGTCGGTAGGTCCGCACGTCGAGGGTGACGCCCTCTTCCGGAACACCAAGGCGCGCCGCCACCGCCGCCGCGGAGACCGCCGACCGAAGGCCCGGCAGGACCGGGTCCTCCGGGTAGCGAAGCAGTCCAACGGCCAGGTCGCCGGCGCTGACGACCAGCGTCCCCGCGGGCGGGCCGTCCACGTCGGCGATCGCGACCAGCGTCTCGGGGACGGCGGGTCCGCCGGCCCAGCGGACGGTCGCGTCGTAGCGCACGGACGCCCGTCGACCCGGCCGGTAGAGGACCTCCCGGCGGCGGAGCGTGGCAAGCTCGCCACCAGCGGCGTGCACCGCAGCGCCGACGACCTCTCGGGCGCCAGCCCCGAGCAACACGGTCAGGGCAGGCAGCAGCTCGTCGTGGATCGCCATGCGGCCATCTCAGCACGCGGAGATGAGCCGGAGATGAGAGGGAGAGAAGAACGTTGTCAGGAGACGTCGACGGGCATCGGCCGCAGGATCCGCACGCAGGCAGGCCCGGGAGCCGGACCCCGGGCCTGCCTGCCGCTGCCCGCGAACCTCAGCGGTAGCGGCACTGACCTTCCTTGTCGCCCTCCACGATGTTGCGGTCACCCGTGCGGGGCAGGCCGTTGCCCTTGCACTGCAGGTTGCCGTCGATGCGGTTGCTCCACACCGAGAACCCGCCGGGGTTGGAGAACAGCTGCACGTCGCCGTCGACGGTGTTGCGCAGGACGGAGCTGAGCCCCCGGTTCCCCTTGAGCTGGATGTTGCCGTCCACCCGCGACGACGTCACGATCACCCGGCGGCCGTAGTCGATCTGGACGTCGCCGCCGACGACCGAGCCACTTCGCACGATCACGAGACGCCCGGAGCCCTGGACATTGCCGTCCACCCGAGCGCGGTTCATCTCGACCCGCGCGTTCGACCGGACGAGGACGTTGCCGTCCACGGTCGTGCGGTTCAGGGTGCACGTGGCCCACCGCGGGACGGTCAGGTTGCCGTGGATCGTGACCCTGCCCAGCGTGCCCCGACAGGTGCGGTCGCCGTCGGCGCTGGCGACGCCGGGATCGAGGAAGACCGCGGCACCGGCGATGAGAGCGGCGGCGAGGAAGACCGCGCCGACCGAACGAAGCAGGGACATGTCGCCTCCCTGAGCCGTCGCGCCCTGGGGCCCGATCTCCCGACCTGCCTCGCGCTCCACGCTCGCCTCCTATCTCCGCACGCGGAGATGAGTCGGGGATGAGAGCGAGAGGAGAACGTCGTCAGGAGACGTCGGGGGCTCGGAACCGGTAGCCCATCCCGCGGACCGTCTCGATCGATTCGGCCCCGATCTTGCGACGCAGGTAGCGGATGTAGACCTCCACCACGTTCGACTCGGGCTCGAAGTCGTAGCCCCAGACGTGGCTGAGGAGCTGCTCCCGGCTCAGGACCTGGTCCGGGTGGCGCAGGAACGTCTCGGCGAGGGCGAACTCGCGGGCCGTCAGCTCGACCCAGCGCCCACCGACCTTCGCCCTGCGGGTCCGCAGGTCGAGCGACACGCCGCCTGCCTGCAGGACGGTCGCCTCCCCTGCGACGTCGTCGTGGAGCCGGGCGCGGATCCTGGCCACCAGCTCCTCGAACCGGAACGGCTTCGTCACGTAGTCGTCGGCGCCGCCCTCGAACCCCGCCACGGTGTCGTCGACGCCGTCGCGCGCGGTCAGGATGATGACCGGCAGCCGGTCCCCGCGGGCGCGGATGCGACGGAGGACCTCGCGGCCGTCGAGCCGCGGGAGCCCCAGGTCCAGGATCAGGAGGTCGAAGTCCGCGTCGCGCGCCATCTCCGCGGCCTCGATCCCGTCCGCCACGGAGGTGGTCGCGAAGCCGTTCGCCCGGAGACCCTTCTCGAGGAACGCGACGATCTGCCCCTCGTCCTCGGCAATCAGGATTCGGGTCATGGCGCGGCTGCCTCCGGTGGTGGCGAGATCGGGATGACGAGGGTGAACGTCGACCCCCGGCCGGGGAGGCTCTCGAGCTCCGTCCGGCCACCGTGGGCGACGGCGATGGCGTCGACGATCGCGAGCCCCAGGCCGCTTCCCTCGCTCGCGCTGGTCAGCCGGTCGCGGCCCCGCGCGAACCGGTGGAAGATGCGCTGCTGCTCCTCGGGCGCGATCCCGGTCCCCTCGTCGCGGACCCACAGGCGGGCGTCCGCGCCCTTCACGGATGCACCGAGCTCGATCACGGCTCCCGGGGCAGTGTGGCGGACGGCGTTCGAGACGAGGTTCACGACCGCCTGGCCGAGGCGGTCGGCGTCGGCAAGGATGATCGCCGGACGGACCGGCGCCACCGCCCAGGCCCGCTCACCCAGCGGCCGAACGCGCGCCGCCAGGGAGTCGACGAACTCGGCCAGCTCAAGCGGCTCGCGACGCAGGAAGTCCGGCTGCTCCGCGCGGGCGATGAGCATGAGGTCGCTGACGTAGCGGCTCATGCGGTCCAGCTCGTCGAGGACGAGCTGGACGGTCTGCCGGCGCTCGACCGGGTCGTCGTCGAGCAGCTCCAGGTGGCCACGGACGATCGTGAGCGGCGTGCGCAGCTCGTGGCCGACATCGTCGAGGAAGTCGCGCTGCGAGGCGAACGCCGTCTCGAGGCGCTCGAGCATCGAGTTCAGGGTCGCGGTCAGCTCGGCCACCTCGTCGGTCCCCTCCACCGGGATGCGCGCGGCGAGATCGCGCCCGCCGATCCCGCGAGCGGTCGTGGTCAGCGTCCGAAGGGGGGCGATCGCGCGGCCGGCGGCACCCCAGGCGAGGATGGACGCCAGGAGGATCACCGCTGCCGACAACCCCAGCATGACCTGCACCGTCTGGTCGATCTGGCTGCGTCGCTCCGCCTCGTAGAAGGCAACCCCGAACACGCCGGCCTGGCGCGCGCCGGAGCCGAGCGGGACGGCCAGCCAGCGCACCGGTCCGGCGCCCGTCTCTGAGCGTCCCCAGACGGGTTCGGTCGCCGCCTGCCAGGTCGCGAGCACGGCCGGATCATCGAAGAGCGAGAGCGGCGCGACCGTCCGTTTGTAGGGCCGCCCATCGACGATCGCGTACAGCGCCTCGTACTCGTTGGGCACGCTCCGCAGGAAGAACGTGTCGAAGATCGCCGCGGCATCCCCGCCGAACGGCGCGCCGGTGGCCGGATCCACGCCGCCCGCGAGCCGGCGGACCTCCTCGACCTCCTGCGCCAGGGCCGCGTCGATGTCGGATGCCAGCTGGGTCGTCAGGATGTGGCGGAGCCCGACGACCGTGACGCCGATGGACAGCAGGAGCAGGACGACGTACCAGGCGAGGATCCTCGTCCGAATCCCGCCGGGGAGCCGCGGCGGCCACGGCCGACGACCGACCCGGGGCCGACGATCCTCGGATGCCGCGAGGTCGGCGGCCGCGGGCGCGGCCACCAAAGGCGGGGCCGGCAGGCGTGTGGTCACGTCGTCCCCCGGCCCGGCGCCGGCGACGGTCTTCATGATCTCGAGGGTCCGGCACGGAGCCGCCGCGGACATGAGACGAAGGTGAGGAACCTCTCATGCCGCGCGAGCAGGCCGGCCGCCGGACGTCCGTCTCACGATCCGATCCCGATCACGAGCGACAGGATATCGGTCGCCGCCGCCCGGCGGCGCAGGCTCAGCCCCGTGGGATCGGCGGGAGAAGCCTCTCGTGCCGCCCGGGACCCGCCCGGGGTCAGCCGTTCGACGCGGGCTGCTGCGTCGCGGCCGGCGCCGGCGACGCCTTGTCGGGCCCGCCGCGGTTCGGCTTCCAGTCGCCCCAGCCCTTGAGCTTCCCGGCCGCGGCCGCCTGGACCGCCGACGCCGTGAAGGAGCCATCGTCGTTGCGGAGGCCCTCGGCGACGACCCACATGTCGACCTTCACGTCGGCGAGCGTGGGAGTCGTGACGCCCGCGACCCGGTAGGTCGTCGCCGAGGTGACCTTCACGGTCGTCTTGGCGCCCTTCCGATCGGTCACGGTGATCGAGGTCGCGGTCGTCGCGGTCACCGTTCCGGCGATGCGGGATACCTTGAGCGCGACGGACGTGGCGGTCAGCGTGCCGTCGGCGGCCTTCGTGCCCGACGCCACGGCCTGCATCCCGACCTTGAGAGCGGACGCGTCGGCCTTGTTCCTGCCGAGCTGGTAGGTCGTCGAGGACGTCAGCTTCACGGTGACCTTGGTGCCGTCCTTCGCGGCCAGCGTGAGGCTCGAGGACGCGACGGCGGTGATCGTCCCCGAGGCCTTCGAGGGGCTCACCACGATCGACGTGGCCGTCAGCGAGCCGTCGGCAGCCTTCGTGCCGGTGGCCACCGCCTGCATGCCGACCTTCACGACGGACTGGTTGGCCTTGTCCTTGCCGAGCCGGTACGTCGTCGTCGACGTGAGCTTCACGGTCGCCTTCGTCCCGTCGCGGGCGGTGAGGGTCAGGCCGGAGCCCGTGATCGCGGTGATCGTCCCCGCAACCTTCGGCAGGATCACCCGGATCTCCGTGACCTTGAACGTCTTGTCGGCCTGGCGCTCCTGGCGCAGGACGATCTCGTCGCCGACGGCGAGGTCGCCGACCGCGATCGTCGTGCCGTCACGGGTGATGGTGGCGCCGGCGGCATCGATCGTCCGCGTCCAGCCGTCCTCGGTCTCGAGGGAGAGCTTCGTGCCGTCGATCTTCGTGATCGTGATCTGGCCGAGCTTCGAGGCCCGCCCGGGATTGTTGCCGTTGGCGGGAGCGTTCGGCAGGGCCCGGCCCGTCGGGGCAACCCAGCCTGCGTCGACGATGCCACCCTGGTCGACGGACGGGGCGCCAGCCGGCGCGGCGGCGGCTTCGGGCGGTGACGCAGCACCAGGATCGGAGGCGGGCAGGCCGCCGGCGACGGCGAGGGTGGCGACGAGGGCGACCCCGGCAACGGCCGCCAGCGCGGCGGCGACGGGCCAACGGGATCGGCGCGGCGGCGGGGAAGTGGTCGTCTCCTCGGTCATCGGACTGATCCTCCGCCCTTGCCCGGCCTGCGGATGACCGGGCAGCGCCCAGCGTGCGCCGGGTGCGACTCCGGCCAGCATGCCACCGGGGACCCGTGCTGTCACGCACACGGATGGGCGTTCGCGCCGTGTCTCGTAACCTCAGGTGCGCGGACGCACCACCGGCGCCGCGTGGAGCGCGGCGGCGTGCGTTCGCAGCCAGCGACGGTGGGCCGCGTGATCGGGGACCCGGGTCGCCACGAGGTCCCAGAAGCGCGGCCCGTGGCCGAAGACGCGCAGGTGGCACAGCTCGTGGACGACGACCGTCTCGAGCACCGCCGGCGGGGCGAGGACCAGGCGCCACGCGAGCATCACGCGCCCCTGCCGGGAGGCGCTTCCCCATCGGCTCCGCGTGTCGCGCACGGCGACGGCCGTCGGGGTGACGCCCAGGGGCCCGGCGTGACGGGCGATCGCGGCCTCGACCGCCTCGCGGGCCCGGACGCGCAGCCAGGCCTCGAGGACGGCCGGCGGCGGACGCCGTTCGGCGGGGGCCAGCGTCACGACCAGGAGGTCCTCGTGCTCGTCGCCGACCCGCTCCACGCGCGATCGCCGGCTCCCGATCCGACCCGCGACGACCCGGACACGGTGCGGCCGGCCGCGGTAGAGCAGCACGGAGCCGTCGCGAACGTCGCCCGCGGTGGCCACCTGCTCGGCCGCGGCCTCCTGGCGGGCGAGGTGGCGCCGGA